>CALRIT020000014.1:0-116688 GCA_943361925.1 Vulcanococcus limneticus LL
TTTTATTAATGTTTTTATATTTTACGGGCTAATTTAAAACAATGAAAATATATTCTACCTTATTGAATCGCGGAGTTATGCGAATTCTGCTTTTTATTGTCCTGTTGGACTTTAGTTCTTGTACCTCGATTTTTATACCTAGAAAACAAAATCTAACGATTAATACCGGAGATAAAAAAGCTAAAGTATATATAGATAAAGAAGAAGTTGGCGAAGGAAAATCTGTTACTACAAAAGTTGTGAAAAGTGGAGCAAAACAGGTTATTGTTAAAGCTGAAGGAAGAAGAGATGCTTATCATATGATGCTTCCGATAAGAAGGGCATATTCATTCTGGCCTTTATTTATTTTGGATCTTCCGATTATGATTGTTATGAATGCCGAGGGAGTGGAAAATTCTAAAAATATTTTTGTCTACAATAAATCAAATCAATTTTTGGCAGGTGATCCGGAAATTTTACGTTCAAGCAATAATAAATATATTAGTATAGATGCTATCGGATTAAAAATATCAAATAAGGACAAAGATATCGTTGCTTATGAGAATATACCTTACAAGGATAACCTCATCGAGGCTCTGGATAAAAGAGAAAAGGAAGTTGATACAAGAAATACTATAAAAAGTGATAAAATCTCGGGGAAAAAGAAAAAGTTATTGGATGATGACAAAAAAATAGAAGAACAGGATACAAAATTTTCTACTCAAATCTATAAAACTTTAAGAACATCAGGTTTTATTGATACCATCAATAAAGTATTTTTAGATCAAACTAATACACTTAATCTTGAAGCTAATATTACGAAAGTTAAGGTTTTTGAAATTGGCTCTCCTGCTACTAGTTTTTCTACTTTTTTAAAATCGAAATTATATCTTACTTGGTATATTAAAAATACTTTTGATGAAAAGATTGATTCCATTATCACTTCTCAATACTCTGCTAATTTCCCAAAGGGCGATAAAGTAGATGATATTATGTTTTCAAATGCAGTAGATGAATCATTTCACCAACTCTTTAAAAATAAAGTATTTCAAAAGTATTTAAGTGTAGATACTAATTTTTCAATTAGTGATGCAATGTTAACTATTCCTGCAATCACATCGCAAGTTTCAGAAGTGAGTGATGGTGCTAATGCCACCGTTACAGTAAAAAGAAAAGAAGGTGGACATGGATCTGGCTTTGCTATAAGTAATGATGGGTATATTCTTACGAATTACCATGTAATTGCAGGTAACTCGATTAATAAACCAGCAGAAATCAGTGTTATTTTATCTGATGGTGAAGAGATTCCTGTTAAAATTGTTAGATTTAATAGAATGAGGGATTTGGCTCTTTTAAAAGTAGATAGAAAATTTGAAAAGGCTTTCAAATTAGAACAAGAAAATTCATATAAAAGACTCATGGAAGTTTATACCATTGGTACTCCTAAATCGCTTGAATTAGGCCAATCTGTAAGTTTAGGGCTGGTTTCAAATGAGCGTAAATCTAACAATAACCATTTGCTTCAACTAAGTATTAGTATTAATCCAGGTAATAGTGGTGGTCCATTGTTTGAAAAAAGCGGAAAACTGCAAGGAGTTGTAACTTCAAAATTGGTTGGTTTTGCAACTGAAGGTGTTGGTTTTGCAATTCCTTCCTATAAAATTGCAGGGTATTTAAATCTTGATGTTAAATAGTATTTATATTTATTTAAAGAAAACCGATAGTTTACAATATCTATCGGTTTTCATTTTTATATGTACGCTGATTTCCATTATGAATTGAAATTCATTGTATTGTTTAATCGATTTTACTTTTCAATTGCTTGCTAGAAAATTCTTTTGAAAATACCTTATAGCCTAAATATATCTAAAGCTAAATCGATTAAATCACTATCATAAAAAAAGCCATCATTTCTGATGGCTTTTTTGTTTATCCTAAATAGGCTTTTAAAATTTTGCTCTTGCTAGATTTTCTTAATCTTCTTAGTGCTTTTTCTTTAATCTGACGAACACGCTCGCGGGTTAATCCGATTTTTTCACTGATATCTTCTAATGTATGTGCCGGACCACCATCTAAGCCGTAATAGAATTTCAAAACGTCTCTTTCTTTTTCACTTAAAGTAGAAATAACACGGTTGATTTCTTTTTGTAATGACTCATTGATTAACTGAACATCCGGTCTTGGTTCATCATTCGAATCCAAAATACCTAATAAAGTATTGTCTTCTCCGTCTGTTAAAGGTGCGTCGATACTTAAATGACGACCAGTTGAACGCAAAGCATTTTCTACTTCCTGTAATGGAATATCCATTGCTTCTGCAATTTCTTCTACAGTTGGTTCACGCTCTAATTCTTGTTCCAATTTAGCTGAAGTATTTCCAATTCTACCAATTGAACCAACTTTATTTAAAGGTAAACGTACAATACGAGATTGATCAGCTAAAGCCTGAAGAATTGATTGACGAATCCACCAAACTGCGTATGAAATGAATTTAAATCCACGAGTTTCATCAAAACGTTTAGCAGCTTTAATCAAACCAAGATTTCCTTCGTTAATTAAATCACCTAAAGTTAAACCCTGGTTTTGGTATTGTTTTGATACAGAAACTACGAAACGTAAATTGGCATTCACCAAACGCTCTAATGCCACTTGGTCGCCTTCTCTGATACGACGTGCTAATTCAACCTCTTCTTGGGCGTCAATCATAGGTACCTTACTGATTTCATTCAGGTACTTATCTAGCGACTTACTTTCACGGTTCGTGAACTGTTTACTAATTTTCAGCTGCCTCATATATGCTTGTTCTCTCCTCTTCTTTTTGTTAGAATCTGCAAATTTCGTGAAAAGATATGCGAATCAATAAAAAAATCAAGTGAAAAATCTTAATCAATTAACAATCAATAGTATAATTCCAAATCAATATTTGTCTTACTCTGCCAATTCCGGTAAACTCATGACATCAAACTAAAAACCAGCCAACTACTGCCATAAGCAAGTAAGGTTAGATATATAAATTGAATGATGGCCCATTTGTTTCCACCTGTCTCTTTTTTTACAATTGCTACAGTACTCATACATTGTAAAGCGAAGGCATAAAATATCAGCAAAGAAAAAACACTGGCCAATGAATAACTTGGTTTCATGGTTTGTTGATTTTTGTCGTGCATCATTTTATTTCTGATGGAATCTAAATCATCATCAGAGCCGCTTACACTGTAAATGGTGCTCATGGTTCCCACAAATACTTCCCTTGCTGCCATTGAGGTTAACAATGCAATTCCAATTTTCCAATCGAAACCCAAAGGACGAATAACAGGCTCAATTAATTTGCCAAATTGTCCAGCATAACTAGCTTCTAATCTTTGTGATTTATAATTCAATTCCAATGAATCTAAAACTACCTGTTCTGCTTTTATTTCAGTTGCAAATTTTAATTGTTCTGCATAATCAGATTTCGCTTTGTTAGTTTGAACAGTTGGGCCGGTTGATGCCAATACCCATAGAATGACTGATACAGCTACAATTATTTTTCCTGCTCCAACTATAAATGCACTTGATTTTTCAACCAATTCAATAAAAATATTTGATGCTACAGGCATTTTGTAACCAGGCAGCTCCATTAAAAAGTAGTTTTTCTCTTCGTTTTTAATGAAATGTTTGAATAACCAGGCACTAAAAATTGCTGCTCCAAATCCAATTAAATACATCAGCATTAATACTAAACCATGCACATTAAACGGACCCCATTTTGCTGTATCAGGAATTAACATCGAAATGAGTAAAGTATAAACAGGTAAACGAGCTGAGCAGCTCATCAATGGAATGACTAAAATTGTGATAAGCCTTTCTTTTTTGTTTTCAATGCTTCTGCTGGCCATAATACTTGGCACTGCACACGCCATTCCTCCAATTAAAGGAACGATTGATTTCCCATTCATTCCAAATGGTCTCATCACCCTGTCCATAATAAATCCAACACGGGCCATATAGCCAATGTCTTCAAGTATGGCAATGAACAAAAATAAGATTACAATTTGGGGAAGAAAAACAATAACACCGCTTAATCCTGCTAGAATACCATCAACAATCAAATCGTTTAACATTCCTGCAGGTAAAGTAGTTTTTACATAATTTGATAGTTCAGCAAAAGCCCATTCTACCCAATCCATCGGATATGAACTCCAGCTGAAAATCGCCTGAAATATTAAAAAGAGGAGTGTTAGAAAAATGCCGATTCCATAAAAACGATGTGTTAAAACTTTATCAACCTTTTTACTGAGTGAGCTTTTTAAGGTTTGTTCCTTTTTTATTCTTGCATTTTTAACTGCTTTGTCGATAATCTGGTAACGACTCAAAACCTCTTTTTCCTGAAATGCTCTTACATCAAACTTGTATTTTGAAATAATATCACGAATGGTTTTTGATTTTTCACTTAATAAATCAGCAGCATTGATGGCATATTGTAAAGCAGCATAATGATTTTTTTTATCAGTAACCCTGCTAATTTCTTCAAGGAAATCCGTAGGTACTTCATTCAAAGAATAAAACTGTGTTGTTTTTCTTTCAGCTTCATTTAAAAGCAATTTTTTCAACTCATGAATACCTTCTTTGTTCCTTGCATTCATGCTGGTAACAGGCACTCCCAGTTCTTTTGATAAAATTTCATTATCATAAGAAATGCCTCTTTTTGCAGCGATATCCTGCATATTCATAGCAAGAATTACAGGAACTCCTAAATCACAAACTTGTGTAAATAGAAGTAAGTTTCTTTTTAGGTTTGAAGCATCTGCAATAAAAACAACCAAATCAGGATAGTTGGTTTCGGCTTTGTTTCTCAGAATTTCATAAGTAACCAATTCATCTGCCGATTTTGGATACAAACTATAAGTTCCGGGTAAATCAATTACATGTAATTTAATTCCGGGTGCTAACCAGGTTTCTCCTGTTTTCTTTTCTACAGTTGTACCCGGAAAATTGGAAACCTTTTGTTTTAATCCGGTTAAGGCATTAAAAGAAGATGTTTTTCCACTATTGGGATTGCCAACTAAGGCTATGGTGATGCTTTTCTCCACTAGGCTTTTTCTATTTCAATTTCTGAGGCATCTTCAAGACGAAGACATAATTTATATTCTCCAACATTCACAGCAATGGGATCACCAAATGGTGCTATATTTTCTAAACTCACCGTTTCGCCCGGAAGTACGCCCATTTCAAATAGTTTTAATGAAAGCGTTTCACAGTTTACCGAAACAATGGTCGCGGTTTCTCCTAATGCCAATTGTGCTAGGTTCATAAGGTTGGCAATTTAGAACTTTTCTAAATAAGGAAAAAATGATTATCGTCAATTTATAACCCGCTGCCAGAAAAAACATTCCAAAGCTTTTTGGCTGTAATTGAGGCAATTGGCATTTTCTCTTCCCAATCGTAAATAGGTTCATCCAAATTGGGGTAAATGGCTGCTACTTTTTCGAAGCTTTTTGGATAAGGGAAAAATCGTCCATATCTGTTTCCATTTACAACTACATAAACAGGTGTTTTCTGCAAGGCGCACAAATGAGCTGCTGAGGTATCATTACTAAAAGCAAATTCTGCATTTTTACAGATTTCTGCCAGCTCAATCAAATTGGTTTTACCACTTAAATTGATGGTGTTTGTAGAATGAATTCCTTCGATGATTTCACTTGATATTTTTTCATCAGCTGGACCACCAACCAAAACACATTTTAAATCTGGATTTTTAGCTAAAACCAAATTTGCTATTTCAGCATATTGTTTAGCCGGCCATTGTTTGCTTTTTTGGTTTCCTCCAGGACAAATTATAAAATAAGCTTCTTCTATTTTTCTTTTGTTTGATGGGAAATTCAGGTAAAAATCGGGTTCTATTTTTCCTTTGTTGATGTCTTCAAAAAAGGCCAAATTATTTTGGGTTTCATGTAAACCAATTATTCTTTTCTTCAAGAAATTGAAACCCGAATTGAGCTCATTTGAAAAGGGTCCTGGCTTAGTTTCCCATGCTAAATGTTTTGAAGCAGTAAGACATTTTTTGATGATTCCTTCTAATATCAAAACCCTTGTATATGAAGCGTAAAATACCTCTTCAGGTGCTATAGAAGCAAGTTGTTCAATGATAGATTTTCTGTATTCAAAAGATGAAAACCATTCTTTTTTATCAAGCCAGATACATTCAATTTTTGAACTTGGAAACAATACATCGAAATAAGGTTTCCATGCTTTGTTGGCCAACATAAATAGCTGTTGGTTTTGATGTTGAATCCATGTAGATAAAACAGGTGTAAACAACAAGAAATCGCCAATATCATCAAGCCTAATAATAAGCGAATTATTTGGGTTTGTTTGCTTTGATTCAGGAAGATTTTTGCTCAATTCAACATACCTGTTCCATTCTTTTTTTTGGTCTTTACCTTGTCGTAAACGATTGGAAAACCTGGAGAAAAAATGAATGATTTTGTATTTCATTATCCTTCCAAAATTTGTTGCATATTGTGTAATTGTTTGTACAAACCTTCCTGTGAAATCAATTCGTTATGACTTCCGGTTTGTACTATTTTACCTTTTTCTAAAACAACAATTAAATCTGCTTTGTGAATGGTACTTAATCTATGCGCAATTACAATTGTAGTTCTGTTTTGCATTACATTATTTAGTGCTTCTTGCACCAATCTTTCACTGGCAGTATCTAATGCTGATGTAGCTTCATCAAGTATCAAAATATCAGGGTTTGTATTTACTGCACGTGCAATGCTTAAACGTTGACGTTGTCCGCCACTAAGTTTATTTCCTCTATCGCCAATATTGGTTTGGTATGATTTTTCTGTTTGAACAATAAACTCGTGTGCATTGGCAACTTTAGCTGCTTGTTCCACCTGATCGATAGAAATATTGGTTTTACCAAAAGCGATATTGTTATAAATGCTATCATTAAACAAAATCGATTCCTGGGCGACAATTCCCATCAATGATCTTAATTCAAGAATTTTTAAATCTTTTATATTTTCACCATCAATAATAACTTCTCCTTCAATTGGGTCGTAAAATCTCGGAATTAAATCTGTTAATGTCGATTTTCCGCTACCCGATGGTCCTACTAAAGCAACAGTTTTTCCTTTTTCAATTTTTAGGTTGATGTTTTGAAGTACATACTCATCAGCATACTTGAAACTTACATTTTTGAATTCAATATAAGATTTCAAATGACTTACCGATTTGGCATCGTGTTTCTGAGTAATCACTTCTTCACTTTGTAAAACCTCATTTACACGACTTAATGAAGCCATTCCTTTTTGCATGTTTGAATAAGCAGTAGAGAAAGCTTTAAATGGTGGAAGTAACTGCGAGAATACAGCAATAAAAGCGATAAAAATTTCAGCGTTAACCCCAGATGTTCCTGATAAAACCAATTTACCTCCAAACCATAATATAAAGGCTAAAACCATTACACTTAAGGTTTCTGAGATAGGTGAAGCTGAATCTCCAGTTCTGTTTGAAACTACATTGATTCTGGTATATAAAGCATTTTCGTTTTTAAATCTTCTCATGAAAAACTCTTGAGAATTAAATGCTTTGATGATTCTGATACCCATTAAAGTTTCTTCGTACAAGGAAACCAAATCCCCAAATTTTGATTGTCCTCTTTGTGAATAGGTTTTAAGTAAACGACCAACTTTACCAATTAAAAAGCCCATAATTGGCAGCGTGATGAATACGATTAAAGTTAGAATCGGACTTAACCATATTAAAAATCCTAAATAGATAACAATAGTAAGCGGTTCTTTAAATAAGGCTTCCAATGAACTCATGATTGCAACTTCAATTTGAAGAATATCGCTGGTCATTCTGCTGATTAAATCTCCTTTTTTCTCTTCACTGAAATAAGAAAGGGGTAAAATAAGGATATGTCTGTATAAAGATTCCCTCAAATCACTCACCACATTATTTCTAAGGGAAACCATAAAATAGAGTGCTAAGTACCTAAAAAGGTTCTTTAGGACAATTGTAAGCACAAGAATTATACAAATAAAAATTAGGGCAGATTCGGGGCCTTCCATTCGTATTAATTCCGATAAGTAATAATTAAAAACATCATTGATGTTTTTGAAGTCCATGCTGAGGGTAGGCTTTTCTTTAACTAATTGTTCCTGAGCGAATAATAACTTCAAAAATGGCATAATTACCGCTATAGAAAACAGACTAAAAACGATGGAAAGTATATTGAAAAACACATTTAAAGCTGCTAAAACTTTGTATGGTTTTACATATATAAGAAGCTTGATATAACCTTTCATTTAAAAAAAATACTAAGTAGCAAATATCTAAAATATTGCCATAATAGTTTGGTGCTTTACTTTTATAGCGAAAAAAAGAACGAAATTATGTTGATTAGAACTTTTGGAAGTGCAGTTTATGGAGTTAGTGCTGTAACAATAACAATTGAAGTAAATGCTTCTCCGGGTGCTGGAGTTGGTTATTTTTTGGTTGGTTTGCCCGATAGTGCAGTTAAGGAAAGTCAGCAAAGAATAGAAAGTGCAATTCGTATCAATGGTTATTTAATGCCCCGACAAAAAGTGGTAATCAATATGGCTCCGGCTGATATTAGAAAGGAGGGGAGTGCTTATGATTTGCCACTTGCAGCGGGTTTTCTTGCAGCAACCGGACAGCTGAATACAGATAAAATTGAAAAATATATCATGATGGGTGAATTGGCTTTGGATGGAACTTTAAAGCCAATTAAAGGTGCTTTACCCATGGCAATTCAAGCTAGAAAAGAAGGTTATGAGGGATTAATTCTTCCTGCTGAAAATGCCAGAGAAGCTGCTATTGTAAACAATTTAAAGGTGTATGCAGCTCCTTCACTTAAGGAAGTAGTTCAGTTTTTTAATGGAATGGAAGAAGCTTTGGAGCAAGTTGTAATTGATACCAGAAAAGAATTCGAACAGAATCAGGTTTATTTAACAGATGATTTTGCTGATGTACGCGGACAGGAAAACATTAAACGAGCTTTAGAAATTGCTGCTGCCGGTGGACATAATGTAATTTTAATTGGTCCTCCCGGTGCCGGAAAAACGATGTTGGCTAAAAGGTTACCTGGAATTTTGCCTCCTTTAACTTTACAAGAAGCATTAGAAACTACCAAAATACATTCGGTAGCAGGCAAATTACCTAAGCAAGCCTCATTGGTTTATTCAAGGCCATTTCGTTCTCCACATCATACAATAAGTGATGTTGCTTTAGTTGGTGGAGGAAACAATCCGCAACCCGGCGAAATTTCTTTATCACACAATGGTGTGTTGTTTTTGGATGAATTGCCGGAGTTCAAAAGAACGGTTTTAGAAGTGATGCGCCAACCTTTAGAAGAAAGAAAGGTAACCATATCTAGAGCAAGATTTTCTATTGAATACCCATCAAGTTTTATGTTGGTTGCCAGTATGAATCCTTGTCCTTGTGGTTATTTTAATCACCCAGAAAAAAAATGTACATGTGGTCCCGGTGTTGTGCAACGTTATTTAAGTAAGGTTTCCGGACCCTTATTAGATAGAATTGACATTCATATAGAAGTAACTCCAGTAAATTTCGAACAATTAAGTGAATCGAGAAAAGCTGAAAGAAGCGCTTTGGTAAGAGAAAGGGTAATCAATGCAAGGAAAATTCAGGAGGAACGCTATTCGGAATCAGAAGGAATTTATTGCAATGCACAAATTAGCAGTACGCAGGCAAGAGAGTATTGTGCCTTGAACTCAATTGGACAAACATTATTAAAAACTGCGATGAACAGATTACAATTATCGGCAAGGGCATACGACAGAATTCTTAAAGTAGCGAGAACAATTGCTGATTTAGCAGGAAGTGAAGAAATTAAACCGGAACACTTAGCAGAAGCTATTCAATACAGAAGTTTGGATAGAGATAATTGGGGTGGGGGAGTTTAATCGGTTTTTTTGATACAGTTAATAACAATGAAACATTTTCTGCACCAGTAACTTTTTAAATTTAAGAAAAACAAAACATATCTTGGGGTGAATGGTCTTTGAACTCTTTCAAGGTCCCATGAGCCGCAGTTTGGGCATGTTTTCCCAAGTTTTATTCTATAGACGTTTCTTTTCATGTGGTAAGGCCTGCAAACGTAAATTTAATAATTTAATAATTCAAACATCGATTTATTAAAATTATTAAGTGGTAAAAACTAAAATCAGAATAATTAAATTTTCAATGCTATTTTAGCCCCAAAAAAACACAAGTGCTTTTTAAAGATATAATTGGACATCAGGAGCTAAAAGATAAATTAATTAGCTTATCAAAGACTGGTAGGATAAGTCATACACAGCTTTTTCTTGGATCGGAGGGTTCGGGAAATCTGGCAATGGCTATTGCTTTTTCTCAATACGTTAATTGTTTAAATCCCGGAGAAAATGATAGTTGTGGCACTTGTACTTCCTGTCTGAAATTTGACAAATACACACATCCTGACTTACATTTTACTTTCCCGATAACATCGCCAAGCAAACTTTCAAAAGAAGTAATGGAAAATTGGCGATCAGCTTTATTGGAAAATCCGTATTTAAGTGATTTTGATTGGTTGCAAAAGCTTAATTCAGAGTCGAATAAACAAGGAAATATTACTTCTGAGGAATGTCGTGATATTATCTCAGGTTTGGGTTTAAAAAGTTATGAAGCCAAATACAAAACTCAAATTATCTGGCAACCTGAATATTTGTTGAATTCGGGTAATATCCTTCTAAAGTTATTGGAAGAGCCACCTGTAGGAACCTTAATTATTCTAGTTGGAAACAATACCGAAAAAATATTGGCAACTATTTTGTCAAGAGCACAATTGGTAAAAGTGCCAAGAATAAATGATGTAGATATGACTCGTGCTCTTATGGAACGTCATGAATGTGACCAACAGAAAGCCAGTGATATAGCTCGTTTGGCAGATGGAAATTACAATATGGCAATGGCTTTGCTTCATATTGAGCAAGATGGTTATTTTGATTTATTTAGCCGTTGGATGAGAGCTTGTTATGGACAAAAAATCAATGATATCCAACCTGTTGTAGATGAACTTAGTACAAGCGGAAGAGAATATGTAAAGAATTTTCTTCATTATACTTCTCAAATGATTCGCTCAGCCTTTATTTATCGTTTTGCAAAAAAGGAAATGTTAAGGGTTAATCAAACAGAAATGGGCTTTCTGGTAAAATTTTCACCCTTCCTACATGATGGTAATTTGGAGCAAATAACTCATAGTCTTGATGATGCAGTTTTTCATACCGAGAGGAACGCCAACCTAAAAATCATGTTTTTAAATCTTTCTTTGTATATTGGCAGGCAGTTGAAAACTCCGGTGAAGGCCGTTTGATGTAGTTTTCACATTTTTAATTATTGGCTTTTCTAATTTGAAATATATAAGATGGCGTGTGGATCAGGTTCATGTGGTACTGGTGGTGGTTGCAGCGGTGGCTGTAGCTCAGGTGCTTGTAATAAGTTAAATACCTTCGATTGGTTGAGTGAGATGGAACTTCCACCTCATATCAAACCTTATGATATAGTTGAGGTTCGTTTTAAAGGTACCAGAAAAGAGTTTTTCAGGAACTCAAATAATGTTGAATTTTACATCAACGAACATGTTGTTGTTGAATCAGAAAGTGGCGGTTACGATATTGGTAAAGTGAGTTTAAAAGGCGAGTTGGTAAAACTTCAAATGAAGAAATACAACCGCAGTGAAGACCAGGGCGATTTTAAAAAGATTATCAGAAAAGCCAATGAGGCTGATGTTGCTAAACTCAAAGAAAATCAGGAATTAGAAGTTCCTACCATGTACAAAGCAAGAAGTATTGCAATGGAATTGGGTTTGAGTATGAAACTAAGTGATGTTGAATACCAAGGCGATAGAAGAAAAGCAATTTTTTATTATACAGCTGAAGACCGTGTAGATTTTCGTGAATTAATCAAACGTCTTGCAGATTCTTTCAAAGTGAGAATCGAAATGAGACAAATTGGTTACCGTCAGGAAGCCGGTCGTTTAGGAGGCATTGGTTCTTGTGGAAGAGAATTGTGTTGCAGTACCTGGTTAACCGATTTTAAAATGGTACATACCAATTCTGCTCGTTACCAGAATTTATCTTTAAATCAGCTAAAACTAAGCGGCCAATGTGGTAAACTCAAATGCTGCTTAAATTTTGAATTGGATTCTTATTTGGAAGCATTAAAAGAGTTTCCTGAAAATAGCAATCTGGTTTTGGAGTTTGCAGAAGAGAAATCTTATAAAGTTATAAAAACCGATATCTTAAAACGTTTGATGTGGTTTGCTCCTCGTGCTGAAATGGGTGGAGAATGGATTAGCCTTCCGGTTGCGAAAGTAAATGAATACGCTGAACTGAATAAAACAGGTGTTCGTCCTCCTTTGGTTTTACATAAGCCGGTTTCAAATAAACCAGAAAAGATTGAGCTCGATTTCCAAAATGATATGGGAAGAGATTCATTAACTCGTTTAGATGATAAAGGAAATAGAAAAGGTGGAAATAAAAATCGCCCTAAACCAAATCCTAATCAGAATAAACAAGCAAATAATCGTCCGAATAATCCGAACCAGAATAATAACAGTCCTAAACCAAATGCGCCTCAAAATACGCAGAATAGAGAAGGGCAAAAACCTAATCCTAATCAAGGACCAAGACCTAATAATAATCCTAACAGGAATCCAAGACCTCAGCAAAATCAGCTGGTAAATAACCCTGATTCTAACCCGGTGAATCCTAATGTTCAGGCACCTAATTCGAACCAGAATCCGAATCCCAACCAAAATCAGAATCCAAATCAAAACCCAAATAGAAGACCGCCTTTTAAGAAGAATAGAAACAATAACAATAGGCCAAATCCAAATTCAAACCAAAATTCAAATCCTCAAACTCCAAAGGAATAGTATGAAAAATTGGGTATTCATTTTAGCTTTAGTTAGTATTTTCTTAACTTCATGCGATTCTAAAAGATTGTTTGACGAAAACAAGGATTTGCCAACTGATGGCTGGTATTATAAGAATAAATTGGTTTTTGATGTGAATGTAACTGATACCAATTCATTGTATAATCTATTTGTTAATCTTCGTGTGGCTTCTGATTATCCGTATGCAAATATTTTTGTGAATATGCATAGCGAAAGTCCAACAAAATTGGTTGCTGATGAAGAAAAGCAAATTCAATTGGCTGATGAAACCGGACAGTGGCTTGGAAAAGGACTTGGTGATTTATATGATTATCAGGTTCCGGTGAAAGACGGATTTAAGTTTCATGAATTGGGCATTTACCATTTCGAAATACAGCACAATATGCGTGTTGATACCCTTCAACATGTATTAGCTGCCGGAATTAGATTAGAAAAAACTCAGTAAATATTATTTAGCAAACCAACGATTCGCGATTCGGATAGTATAATCGCAAAAATCGTTTAAGCCTTTATCAAACATTGGATTGCCTAAGCTTTCTCCGCTTTCATTTAAAACTTCTTTTACAAAATGTGCTTCAAATATTCTTGAAGAAACAATGGAGTCGTTATTGCTAAAACTGATTAGTTTATTTACAATTTGCATCATTTGAAGTGCTGGAACTTTACCTCCTTTACCGGTTGAAACGCCAACAAAAGCAAATACTTTATTGTTAAAAATTTGATCAAATGGTTTATTAGGAACCAGGTTCAGCATGTTTAAGATTTCAGGTGTTGCACTCCAATTGTACTCTGGGGAAACCATTACAACAACTTCTGCCTTGAATAATGAATCGATAAGGTTTTGTTGAAATTGAGTTAGGGCATTTGTTTTTAATCCGCCTTGTGCCAATGAAGGAATATCGAATTCTTTAAAATCGATTACTGAAATTTCGTGATTCGCTTTTAATAAAAGTTCAATTGCCAAAGAAACTCTGTGTGTATTGTTATTTGCTCTTGCCGAACCTGATATGATACAAATTTGCATGTTTTTTATTTAATGTATTTTTTAACATAACGATACATATTAAAGTTTTGCTCAACATTTAAATTTATAGAGATATCGTGTTTTAGCTCTTCAAAATTAATATCACGGGTTCTTAAATGTCTGATTAGATTAAGTGCTTTTTGAGCAAATAATTGTTCTTTTTTCAGCCCAATTATTGGATTATTTCTATGTAATTCAATTGCATTAAATAAATCTTCAATGCCTTCATTTTTTGATGCAACAGTTTTAACAACAGGAGTTTCCCAGGTGGCAGTTGCATGGCTATGGGCCAATGATTGAAGGTTTTTCATAAAGATATCAGCTGAATCTCTATCTGCTTTATTTAAAACAAATACATCAGCAATTTCCATGATACCACTTTTTATGGTTTGAATTTCATCTCCTGCTTCAGGAACCAAAACAAGTACCGAAGTATCTGCAAGTGCCGCAATTTCAACTTCACTCTGACCAACACCAACAGTTTCAATGAGGATATAATCGAAATGGGCTGCTCTTAACACATCACAAACTTCAAAAACCCTTGGAGCCAATCCGCCTAAACTACCTCTACTTGCCATGCTTCTAATAAAAACATTGGGAAGTAAGTAGTGTTCACTCATGCGCAACCTGTCGCCTAAAAGTGAGCCTTGGTGAAAAGGAGAACTAGGGTCAACAGCTAAAACAGCAATTTTTTTACCCTGATTATTTAGGAACTTTACAAAAGCACTAATGAGAGTACTTTTCCCTGCACCAGGAGGTCCGGTAAAACCGATAACTGGTGTATTGGCAAAATGTAATTCCTCCATCATAGAATCGAATTCAGGAATTTCATTTTCAATTCTTGTTATCATTCTGGCAAGGGCACGGATATTACCCGTACTAATTCCTTCTATGATTTTAGATCTTTCCAAGTTTATTTAAAACCTAAGCCGAATTAGCAAGAAATTTTGTTTACACGATTTTCGTGTCTTCCACCTTCAAAATCTGTGCTAATGAAGGTATTGGTAATTTCCTGAGCTAAATCCAATGAAATGAAACGAGCAGGTAAACAAAGTACATTGGCATTGTTATGTTGTCTGGCTAAAGCACCTAATTCAACATTCCAGCAAAGAGCAGCTCTAATACCTTGGTGTTTATTGGCAGTCATACAAACGCCATTTCCACTACCACAAATAAGAATACCTAAATCAGTATTTCCGGTTTCAACAGAAGTTGCCAATGGATGAGCGAAATCAGGATAATCAACTGAATCTAAGCCATGAGTTCCATGGTCGGTAACTTCATGACCTGCAGCAATTAGGCTAGCTTTAATGGCTTCTTTATAATCATAACCGGCGTGGTCGTTACCAATAGATATTTTCATAATTTATAAAATTGAAGTTTAATACACGAACCTAGAATGGACTATTTATATCGGTCTTTTTCTTTGTTAGCCTCAACACGTTTTGCAACTAAAATACTTAGTTCATACAAACCATAAAGAGGAACCGCCATCATAATCTGACTTGCCATATCAGGGGAAGGAGTGAGGATACCGGCAAGAATTAAAATAACAACCAAAGCATATCTCCTGAATTTCGTCATGGTAGCACTGCTTAGAATGCCAATTTTAGCAAGGAAATACACAAGTATTGGCATTTCAAAAATCAAACCACAAGCAAATGTTAATGTAGAAACAAAAGAAACATAAGATTCGAGGTTGATTTCATTACTTACCATTTCACTTACCTGGTAAGAACCCAAAAATTGTATGGAAAGAGGAGATAAAATAAAATAGCCAAATGCAATTCCAATATTGAATAACATCGAACTAAAAAACACCAAACCTCTAGCATATTTAATTTCTCTTTCGTTTAAAGCAGGTTTAATAAAAGCCCATAATTGCCACAAAACAAAAGGAAAAGCGATGACAATTCCTGCTACAAATGAGATAAATAAATGCTGGGTGAACTGTCCTGTAATATCAATATTCGAGAGCACGAAACCGATATCTTTTACACAATATAAGTCGTTTCCAAGAAATTCGTTACTCAGTTTACACATCATTCTGTAGGTCCAGAAATCAGTGTGAATCGGACCAAAAAGAACGACATCAAACAAAAAATGTTTATTGAAGAAAATGACAATTGCGCAAATTAAAACTGCTGCCACCGAACGAATAATGTGTTTTCGCAACTCATCTATATGGTCGAAAAAACTCATTTCCTTTTGTTCAACTCCTAAATCTTCCTCTAATTGATCTAATGCCATTTGGGTGGCGAAAATAAGCAAAGCATTGGAAAGGTAGAAAGAAATTTTGTCTGATTTTAAAACTATTAAATTGTTACTTAAGGCTGATTTTCAGTCGATTTTTTATTTAGATATAGGCCTAACTAAAGGTTTTGTGTTTTTTTGTTGCTAATTTGCCTTGAATAAAATTTACATTCTTAATTTAAATATTACACAATGGAGAATTTAAAGATTTTAATTGTTGAGGATGAGTTTATTATTGCTAGCA
Source organism: Vulcanococcus limneticus LL (assembly GCA_943361925.1). Classification (GTDB taxonomy): domain Bacteria; phylum Bacteroidota; class Bacteroidia; order UKL13-3; family UKL13-3; genus CAISCU01. Next base: position 16,459 of record CALRIT020000014.1, read on the forward strand.
ATTTGAAAATGATGTTAGAGGACTTGGGTTATAATCCTGTAAATCCAGTGGGTACAAAAAAAGAAGCATTAGAAGTTCTTACAAATGAATCTATAGATTTAGCAATACTTGATATTAATTTAAGCGGGAAACAAGAGGGAATTGAAGTTGCAAAATTTATTAATGAGCAAATCCAGATTCCTTTTATTTTTTTAACAAGTAATGCTGATAAAGCTACCATCAGCGAAGCCAAACAAACTTTTCCAAAATCTTATTTAATAAAGCCTTTTACTGAAGAGGATATTTATTCTGCTATTGAAATTGCATTAGCTTCAGAAAATAAAGTTGATTCAATGGAAATTGAAAACCTAAATATTTTTAAAGACAGTTTCTTCGTAAAACTAGGTGCTAAATATTTTAGGGTTGATATAACTGATATTGTTTATTTCGAAGCTGATGGTAAACTCATGCATATTTATACAAAGACTGAACAAAAATTTAGTATTCGTACCAGTTTAGAAAGTCTTTTGCTACAATTGAAATCTTTTAACTTTATTAGGGTTCATAGAAGTTTTTGTATCAATCCAAATTTCTTAGAAGTTATAAATGGTGATTTTGTTGTGGTTAATAAACAACAAGTTCCCATAGGCAGAAATTATAGAGATGATTTGTTGATTAAAATTAAAACAATAAGCTAAATATTTAAGCCTTTTTAACATCTAGTTTAAAACAATTTATTTTACCCTCAATAACTACGACAGAAATCTTGATTTTCTGTCTTTTCAAATGAAAAAAGTATTTTTAATTCTATACATTATAATTTTTAGCACTAATGTTTGGGCTAATGATAATCAATTAAAACAGTTACTAAAGAATTCGGCAAATGCATCTGCAATTAGCGATTCGAAAACCTGTTTTAAATTACTTCGTGAAGGATTGTTCATTTCATTGGAACAAAAAAACACCTATTATATTGGCAGATTTAATCTGGCTATTGCCGATGAATATTTATTTATAAACGAAATTGATTCAATTGATTTTTATTATTTAAAAGCCAAAGAAATTTTTGAAAATCTAAATTCTGAACCTGAATTAATTAGAGCTGAAACAGGCTTACTGGAATTGTCTAGAAGAACAAATCCATCTAGTACAATGGATAAATATTTGGATTTATTGAGTCGCGCTAGAGCTATTAAAGAAAATGATGTTTATTACTTGGTTTTGGAAAAAATCATCATGGTAAATAACGGTATGGAGAATTATAAGGAAGCTTTTTCTCAAACCCATGAATGCATTCAATACTATAAAACAACCGGAAAAACATATAACCTAGCAATTAAATACAGAGAAATTGCTGCTCTTTACTTTACTAGATCAGTAAGCCGACAATCAGAACCTACTGATTTTGATTCATCGGTTTTTTATCATAATAAAGCAATTGATTTATCAAAACAGATAAAAGCTTACAGAAATCTGGTTTTTGCTTACCAAAGATTAAGTTGGTTATTATATAAAACAGATATTGAATCAGCATGGAAGTATATTCAAATTGCTGATAGCCTTGATCATAAATACGAAATTCATTCTCCACAATTACCCAATATTATGTCGTTTTCTCTATTTAAAATGGGGAAAATAAAAGAAGCAATTCAAAAATCTAATGAGGCCTTAGCATTGGGTTTAAAAGCAAAGCAACTGTTCATTGGAATTCAGGCCGCTGATCAGTTGTGTATTTATTACAAAGCCGATAAAAGATATGATTCGGCCTTATATTTCAAAGAGCTTTCAGAATTATTTAATGATAGTATCAGAAGTCAGAAACATTATAAAGATGCAGCTCGCATGCAGGCAAAACTTGAGTTTGACAAAGAAACCTATGAAAAGGAGGTTATACAAGTTGAATCAATGAAACGTCAGAAACTCATAATTTTATTTACAATTTCAGGAATTGTAGTTTTGTTAATTATCACATTTATTTTATACCGAGCTTATGTTTTAAATAAAAAGTCAACAGCCATTATTAAAGCTCAAAACGATGAAAAAACAATTCTTATCAAAGAAATCCACCACAGGGTAAAAAACAATTTGAGTGTGATATCGGGAATTTTAGATTTACAAAAGAGAAGTATTAAGGACGAAAAAATGTTGGAGATATTTAAAGATGCCAAAAGCAGAATTAATAGCATGGCTTTGGTTCATATTAATTTGTATGAACAAGAAGATCTAACAACCATTAATTTACAGGTGTATTTCGAAAATTTGTATAAAACCGTAAGTAGCGCTTATAAACTTCAGGATAAAAGTGTGAATTCTCAAATAAACTGCGAAAATGTTTCAATAAATATAGATACCATTATTCCATTGGCTTTAATCACAAACGAACTTTTAACTAATTCTTTTAAATATGCTTTTGAAGGAAAAGAATCAGGTTTAATTACATTAAATTTAAAAAGTACAGGAACAGGTTTTGTTATGATTTATTCTGATAATGGAATTGGTTTGATTGAAAAAAATGCCGTAAAATCTGAGGGATTAGGAACCATGTTAATAAATGGATTAATTAAACAATTGGATGGGACACTTAATAAAGTGAGTTCAAATGAAGGATTAGTTTATACCTTTAAGTTTAAAGGGATTCATGTTTAAAAGATGATATCAAATTAATTAAATGATTATACTCTTTTTTTTTCTTTTTTGGTTGAAAATCAATCTGTTTATTGTTCAAAATTACATTAAAATATAGGTTAAAATTTTTAAGGCTCAAAAGTTTTTGTGCCGGATATTTGTCCTTTGATACCCAAATTTGAGCATTTCGTGAAATTATTGATATAGAATGAGCTATTAATGATAAAATAGTATTGAAATATTTTATCATTATCATGGAACAATTTTTACAATCAAAGAAATTAATCTGGGCAAAATGGATGATGCATATATGCATTGTACTTTTATTATCATTCAGCCCATTATTTGCCCAGCAGCCGGGTAATACTTTGAATTTTGATGGTTCAAATGACAGGGTAAGTTTACCAAATTCATTGGTAACAGCTGCCACATTACCAAGTAATTCTGCTATTACCATTGAATATTGGTTTAGAGGAATTAATGTTCAATCTGCAGTACGTCTGCAAAATGGAAATAATTATATTCTTGCGGGTTGGGGAAGTAATACCAATTCTCAAACACATATTATTTCTTCAGATGGTGGTTCAGGAAATGGACTCCCTGTTGGAGCTGGTGTGAATGATGGCAGGTGGCACCATGTGGCCATGACTTGGCAAAGAAATACAACAAATGGTTTTAAGAGTTATTTGGATGGGAAATTGGTTGCACAAAGAAACTCTGCAAATGTTGCTTTACCTGTTGTAACTGCAAATGCTTTTATTGGAGCAAACAATGGTTCAAGTGAATTTACAAATGGAAGTATTGATGAAGTAAGAATTTATACCACTGCAAGAACTCAGACAGAAATTCAAAGTGATATGTTTGATTTAAGCTCAACTCTTCCTACTGGTTTACTAGCTTATTATAAATTTAATCAAGGAACTGCTGCTTCAACAAATTCAAGTGTTACAAGCTTAAACGATTTAACTTCTAATGCTTATAATGGAACACTTATAGGTTTTGGTTTAAGTTCAACAAGCAGTAACTGGGTTGAAAGTTATGCAGCAGTAGTTCCAAGAAATCTTGAAGCAAATTCAATTACTTCAACTGGTTTTACTGCTAACTTCTTAGCTCCTCTTAATGGAACTGTTGATAATTATATTTTAGAGGTTTATACCAACCCATTACTTACTAATCCTATTTTGGGTTCTCCTTTTACATTGGCTTCAACAGAATTGTCGAAATCAATTACAGGTTTGTTGCCAGGTAAATATTATTTCAGAGTTAGAGCTAATAAAACTAGTCTAACAGGACAAGGTAATTTCACTGAAATTGCTACAGTTGATATTCCTTTCGCAGCACCCGGAAATGCTTTGGCCTTCGATGGTTCAAATGATTATGTTGTTTTACCTGATGGTATTTTAAGCTCTGCACAAAATTTAACTATTGAAACTTGGTTTCTATTAAGCGATAACAATACCTGGCAAAGGGTTTTTGATTTTGGAAGCGGTACTTCCAAATATATGTTGTTTTCTCCTTCACCAGGAAGAGGAACTGCCAATACCGGTTTATTTGAAATTTATAATGGTTCTGTAGTTCAAGAATTGACTTCAAAAACAGTTTTTCAGATTGGGAAATGGTACCACCTTGCCATAACATTAAATGATTCTTCAAATACTGGTAAATTATATATCAATGGTTTACTTGAAGATGAAAACAATGCAGTAACTTTAAAACCATCTGACCTTGGGAATACTACTCAAAATTATATTGGTCGCTCTCAATATGCTGATCCATTATTTAATGGTAGGATAGATGAATTCAGAATCTGGAATATAACAAGATCACAGGAACAAATCAGAGGAAGCCTAAATAATCAAATAGATCCCAATACAAGTGGTTTAATAAATTATTACCAATTTAATCAAGGAATTGCAGGTTCAATTAATACTGGAGTAAACCAATTAATCGATTCAAAATCTTCAAATGGTACTGGTAGTTTGGTGAATTTTGGTTTAACATTATCAACCGGAAGTAACTGGATTGAAAGTTATGCTTTAATGATTCCAAATTTATTACCTGCAACAAATATTTCGGGTACTTCATTTACATTAAATTGGGAAGCTCCTACTGTTGGAATTGTAACTGGTTATTATGTTGATGTATCAACCAATGATAATTTTACTGCACCAATTGCAGGTTCTCCGTTTTTTGTTTCAGGAAATAACACTTTATACCGAGATTTTACTGGACTACAAACCAATTTAAATTATTACTATAGAGTAAGAGCTGATAAGTCGAATCTTTCAGGTTCAGGCGCATTCAGTAGGGTTCAGCAAGTGAGAACATCCAATGTGTTCAATCCTCCAGGAAATTGTTTGGCATTCGATGGTAACCAAGATGGCGTTTCAGTTCCTAATATGCCAATGGGAAACATATCCAATTTTACCATGGAGGCATGGATCAATCCTGCTACATTATCTATAACTAATCAAACTATATTTTCATATGGTTTTGATAATGGTTCATCAGGAAATGGAATTAGCTTGAATATTGACCCATCAGGGAATTTGAGAATTTTACATAGTGCTGTAATTCATGTAAATTCAGGTTTTGTTTTCCCTACAGCTAATAGATGGTACCATATTGCTGTTACTCGTTCAAATGGACTTACACGTGTATTTGTAAATGGTGAACAAACTACAACAACTATCACCAACAATCCTTACAATCCTACAGCATTTATGATTGGAAGTAACAATGGATTCAGGTTCTTCAATGGTAAAATGGATGAATTCAGGTTCTATAATCAAGCTTTAACTTCAGCACAAATAAAAGCAGATATGAGTGATACAGTTTCGGTATTGCCTCAAAACCTTTTGGCTTATTATAATTTCGACCAAGGTTCTCCATCAGCAACAAATACTGGTATTAATATCTTAACTGATGTTTCTGGAAACAATAGAAATGGTAGTTTATTAAATTTTGCATTAACTGGTAACAATAGCAACTGGATTCGCAGTAATGCTATGGTGAGACCAATTGTTTTGCCAGCATCAAACATCACTTCTTCTGGCTTTACTGCAAATTGGACTCGCCCTGTTTTTAATGATGTCGCTTCTTATGTATTGGATGTTTCTACCAATACACAATTCACAGGATTAGTGGGTGGATCACCAATTAGTTTGGATAGTTTGACTTATTCAAAAGCTATTACTGGTTTACTTGAGGGTACATATTATTACAGAGTCAGATCACTTACGACAGGAATTTCTAATCAAGAATCTGTTTCTGAAACAGAAAGTGTTTTTATAAAATATACACCACCGGGAAATGCACTTAGTTTAGATGGTAGCAATGATTTGTTAGCCATTGATAATGCAACAGGTATCAATAATAGGTTTGCTGATAATAAAATTACTGTTGAAACATGGTTCTTACTTAAAGCACTTCCAAATGCAGGACAAATGCCAGCTTTGATTACAGAAAATTACAATGGTGCAGGTGGATACAATATCTTGTTTTCAATTTTCTTGCACCAAAAGAAAATTTGGGGAGGTTTCCATATTGGTGAGAACTGGACCTCAGCTAATGTGGATTATACATTTGAAGTGAATAAATGGTATCATGCTGCATGTACTTATGATAAGAATATCATTAAATTATATGTGAATGGTGTCTTAGTTGCCACAAAAACCAGCACCTTAGCCTTACCAAAAGGCTCTGAAGACTGGTCTATTGGAAAACGTTGGGATTACAATGATTTTATCAATGGTAATTTTGATGAGGTTAAAATTTATAATGCGGCACTAACCCAGGAAGAAATCAATCTTGACATGAGGGATACCGGTTTAGTTTTGTCAAACAAAATTGTAGCTTATTATAATTTTGACCAAGGGGTTTCCGCTGCGAACAATTCTCATATTACCCAAATAATTGACCAAAGTCCAAGTGCATATCATGCTAATTTAACTAATAGTGCATTATCAGGAACTACAAGTAATTTAATTGAAAGTTACGCAATAGCAATCCCTAAAGCTCTTCCGGCAACTGATATTTCTCCAACTGGTTTTACTGCCAACTGGGAACTGACAAAAATTGGTGAGGTAACTAATTATTTATTAGAAGTTTCATCTACTAAAGATTTTGTTGGTTTAATTGCTTCAGCATATGTATTTCCAAATACTTCTACAAGTAGCGTTTTAACTAATTTAACCGGTGGAACATATTATTATAGAGTTAGAGCAAATAATTCCAAAACTAATATCAACCAACAAGGAGCTTATTCTGCAGTTATTAAAGTTGATGTTCCTTATACTCCACCGGGAAATGCCATGACTTTTGATGGTATTAATGACCGTTTAAAATTAGATAATAATACAATAGGAAATTTTGGTAACAGTAACTGGACAATTGAATTTTGGATGAAAACAAGTGCTGCAAAAGCAATGAATATCATTAGCAAACGTGAAACTTGTGGTGATGCTCACTTTTGGAATATAGGCATGAATCCTTCTGGTACCATTGGGTATGAACTCGATAATGCTTCTCGTTCGCAGTTAATGCAATTAGGAACAGATGTCAATACCAAAGTTAATGATGGAAGGTGGCACCATGTTGCTTGGGTAAGAGAAGGTATCAATATAAAAGTATATATAGATGGAGTAGTTCGTGCAAATAATAACTCTAATGGTATAATTTACCAAGGAGTTACAAATTCAATAGATATTGGTGAATTATATTGTTATGGTAGAAATTATCAAGGTAGTTTAGATGAAATAAGAATTTGGCATAGTGCAAGAACCTTAGAGCAAATTAATGCTGCTATGAAAGCACCTATTGACCCCAATGCAATTGGCTTGAAATTGTATTTAGATTTTGACAATGGCGTTGGTGGACTTCAAAATTATGACCAAACCCATGTTAAAGACAAATCTGTGAGCAAGGCCGATGCCCGAATTATCGATATGGAACTGGAAGCTTTGAATACCAATTTTGTTCAAAGTTATGCTATGGTGGTTCCTACTCAAACAGAACCTACTGAAATTACACCAAATGGGTTCAAATTAAATTGGATTGCTCCTTCAATTGGAACCATTTCAAATTATTTAGTTGATGTATCATTGAGTTCGAATTTTACTGCTCCTATTTCTGGTTCACCTTTTAATATTTCAGGTGCTCAAACTTCTTTAACCATTGATGGATTGGCACCAAGTACTTTCTATTGCAGAATTAGAGCAAATCAAACGGGTAAGCCGTATTCTAATGAAGGTGCACCTTCAAATGTTAAAACGGTAAAACTTGAATATACACCGCCTGGAAATGCGTTGAAGTTTGATGGAAACAATGATTATGCTACTATTCCTCGTCCTATTACAGGTGATTTTACCATTGAGTATTGGATGAAAACCAATCAGGTTGGTTATTCAGGTCATATTACAGGAACCGGAGTTGTTGATATGGAAGTTGGTGGTGCTCCAGGTGACTATAGAAATGCACTTGTTGGAGATAAAATTACATTTGGTTTAGGCTCAAATGGACAAGACCCAACCTTATACTCGAATACTAGCGTTAACAATGGAAAATGGTACCATGTAGCTTTAACCAGAGATAAATCTTCCGGTCAGATTCGTTTGTATATCAATGGTAATTTGGAAGCAAATGGACAATCAGGAACAGGAAATATAACTGCTTCATCATTAATTACGCTTGGCTCTGTGAATACTGCTAGAGGCAGTAGTACTCGTTCTTTTAATGGAACAATTGATGAATTAAGAATTTGGGATGTTGTAAGAACTCCTGCTGAAATTGGAGAGTATTTTAAAGATACTGTCGATAGAAATTCTCCTGGTTTATTGGCATACTATACTTTCGATCAAGGTATTGCAGATGGTTCAAATAGTGGAGTAGTAACACTTGCTGATATTGCAGGTACAGACAATGGTGGAACCCTTACAAATTTTGCTTTGAATGGAGTAAATAGTAACTGGGTTAAAACATATAATATCAGTGTTGCTTCTCCATCTAATCTTACATCGAGCACAAACCTTTGTTCTCGTATCGATTTAAACTGGCAATTAGGAACAACAAATCCTACAGCAAACTGTGAGGTTTCTGTTTTTTGTGATAACGATCATTTTAAACAATATGTTTATGCCGATGATGAACTAATTGCTATTTATCCATTTAATACAACATCATGCTTTTTTAATGTCAATCAAACTTATAATGGTGTTAAATTAATTAGGGGTGTTGATTATAAATTTAGTGTTAAAACGGCATATGCTCCTCCATTATTTAAATACGTTAAAACCAGTGCTCCAAGTAATATTTCGGTCGGAAGATTCAAGCCAAATCCTGATGTACCATCTGGTTTCACAGCTACCACCAACAAATGTGATGGTAGCGTTGATTTGGGTTGGTCGTGGTTTGATGTAAATCCAACAAATGGTTTTGTATTCAACCGTTCTACAGATTCGGCCATGAGTAATCCTGTTGTTACAACCTTATCGGGTACTCAAAGAAGTTATACCGATGCTGGATTGCAAAGAGGACAATATTATTTTTATAGACTTTTTGCCCGAAATGATTGTTATGTTCCAAATGCTCCTGACTCAATGTTTGCCGGAGTTTCTGATACTTCTACATTAATTGGTGGTTTATCTCCAACAGTACCAAACAGACCTTCTAATATTAGATTATTTTCAGATTCAATTAACAATGTCATCACGGTTAGGTGGAATGATAATTCTGATTTCGAAGAAAAATATACAGTTGAAAGAACCGCTGTTGGTGGAGGTTCATCAAGCTTTGAAGTGAATGCAAACGATACTGTTTATTTGGATGAGATGGCAGCATCTTGTGTTAATTATAATTACAGCATAAAAGTATATTCAGGTTGTGCTTTAAGTGGTTTATCATCTCTTGGAATTAATCAAACCAGATTAACTCCAAATTTGGCAAATACATTTGAACCGAGTACCATTTATAAATTAAAATGCTCTAAAGGTTATTTCCCTGATCGTGTTGAATTAAACTGGAATAATAGAAACAATGGTCAGTTAACAACAATCAGAATTTATAGAAAAGTTGCTGGTTCAACTAACGATTCTATCTTAATTAATAGCGTCTTAGCCGGTTCTGGATTATATGTTGATAATACAACTGTTGCGGGTGTAATGTATCGTTATTACCTAGTAGGTGAAACCCAATGCGCAGGTGTTACCAGATTCTCTAATATAGCTTCCGATATTGGTTTCAGAAGCCCTTCTGGTGTGGTAAATGGTACAATCACATATCAAGGAGGGTTTGCTGTAGAAGGAGCAAGAGTTTTTGCACAAAATACTTCTGCAAATAAAGGTGCTGGAATTGAATTTGATGGAGTTGATGACTATATCGAAGTTCCTCATCAAGCTTCTCAGAATCCTACAACTAATGCCCTTACTATTGAAGCGTGGTTTAAACCGATGTTTAGAAATAGTTTTGTAATTGCTTCTAAAATTGATTCATTAACTGGTGGTTATTTATTAGAATATGATAGTTTAAATGATAGAATTCAGTTTACAATAGCTAATGAAAACGATAAACAAGTTGTTTATGTAGATAGTCCTTTCGTTTCATTTAATTCTTATAATCAAATCACCGCTACTTATGCATCAGATAGTATAAGAATTTATGTAAATGGAATTGAAGGCACAACTGTAATGACTACCAATGCCGGATTGGGAGCAAGTTCCGGTCCTTTGTATTTGGGTGGCGATCCTAATTTGGGAATTTATGGTTCTGGTAATATGGATGAGGTGAGATTATGGAAAATTGCAAAAACACAATCAGAAATCATCAGGGATTTTAATAGAACAGTAGGTTCTAACAATGGAAATCTTTTCTTGTACTATACTTTTGATGATAGATTTGATGGTTTAACCGAAACATATGATCAAAGTAATTTGAATTTAGTTTTCAGAGAAAATCATGCTATTTTAAAAAATGGTTGTAATTTCTCAGATAGCATTCCTACTTCTAGCCAATTAGCTTTAGCAACTTATACTGATTCAAAAGGTAGCTATTTGTTGGAGAATGTGCGCTACAATGGTACCGGACAGAACTTTATCATAGTGCCATCATTGAATATTCACAACTTTAGTCCGAACAATAGAGTGGTGTTTATTGGTGATGGAAACCAGGTTCTAAATAGTGTTGATTTTCTAGATAATTCAAGCTTTGAATTTGTAGGTAGGGTAAACTATGCTGGAACAACTTGTCCGGCTGTGGGTGCTACGGTTTTTATTGATGGATTTTTAGCTTCTAAAGGGAATCAAATTGTTACTGTAAATGATAGTGGAAAATTTGTTATTCAAGTACCTATAGGGGAGCATGTAATTAGTTTAAGTCAGAACAAACATATTTTCAGTCAAGGTAGATTCCCTGCTACTGGAACTTTTACCTTTACAGGTCCTACAAGTGCACAATTTTATGATTCTACCTATTTGAAGGTAGTTGGAAGGATTGTTGGAGGAATGAGGGAATTGAATAAAGCACCTGGCTTAGGTAGATCGAAAAATAACATTGGAGTGGCTACAATGAAGTTTTCTTCAACGGGCCAATCAGGAGTAAATGATTGCTATGTTGTTCAAGTTACAACAAATGATTCAACCGGAGAATATGTTACTGCCTTATTACCTCAACGATATCAGATTTCACAATTGAAACTTGTGAATGATCCTGACCCAACAAAACTAATAAAGCCTGAATTTAATAATCCGAATATTGTTGATCTTACACAGATTCCTGATGAAACCACTATTTATGATACTTTACGTACAATTGCATTTGTAAGGGTTGATTCAGTTAAGTTTCATAAAAGGTTAGATTTTAAATATTTTGAAAATCCAGAGATTTTTTTGAGTAATTTTAGCACGCCTATTGATAGTATCGTTAATGATTTTATTGGTTCAGGATCATTGGAAATTAACGATTCTTTAAATATAAGTTTAGTAGGTAATCCATTTGGTTACCCAGTTTTTGAACAGAACAATTCGTATTTGGGAGTAGTTAAAGTAATTGAAAAGTATAGTAACATTGATTTACCCACTAACCATCCAAGAAAATTCGATTTTGTGCCTGTAGAAGGTGTAATTCAAGTTTATAATGAACTTGCTATCCCAGAGGAAAGTCAACGAGAATTTAGGATTACTGATGGTATTCAGAACTACTCTTTTAGGGCAGGTTCTCCAAATGTTTTATTAAATTCAATAAATCAGGAATATAGTTTCACAAAAACATTACAAATGTATTTTATTCCTGATGAAGGATTTACTGTTAGTTATCTTCCAAATAAAATGGACTTAAATTCGAAATTATATCGTGGTTTCGTTTTTGGAGCAAGGGGTAGTAATAGCAGTTTTACTACTACAGGTCCGGCTTTGGTTGATTTGGTATTACGTGATCCTCCAGGTTCTGCAAGTAGTGCAACTTGGAGTAAGGGAGTATCTTATTCATCTGTGGAATCTTGGAGTAACTCTAGTAGCAAAGGAGCTGGTCTTACTAAAACAGTACATCTTGGAACCAGGCAATTTATGGGTACAGGTGGAATTGGAATAATTGTCGGGGGAGAAACTGAGGTTGAAAATAATGTAAGCTTGGGTTTTAATTATAATAAAAGTGTTAATTCAGAAGGTGAACTAGTAACAACTACATCTTCTACAAAAACTTATTCAACAGGTTCAGATCCGGGTTCAGTAGGGGCTGGAGCTGATCTTTACATCGGTAGAGCTACAAATTTAATTTTTGGAACTTCTGATAATATAAAGCTTGTAGATACTGCGGTATGTAGATTATTGGAATTACAAAATGAACCATTAATTTGTGTGGGACCAGAAGTTAATGGATTTAAAATAGGGAAAGAACTTGGCTTATATATGGTTCCTGGTGAAACTAAAACCACATTTGCATATACTCAAAACGAAATACTTGATTTAATTATCCCGGATTTAATTCGAATAAGGAATACATTTCTAAATTCGAATATTTTAAACAATAGGGGTGTTAAAAAGTATACTTCAGTTTTTAATGACCAAAATGATCCTAATTATTTATTGAAATTTGGATCAAATAACGATGATCCAATCTGGGGTCATTTAAGATCTTCTTCTAATCCTTTTGAAAAGGAGTCATCCGATACAATTGGTAGTTCTTATATTTTCAGAGGGAATTCTATTTTTGATACTGATTCTATAAGGTATTATAACAATCAAATTAGGTTATGGAAAAATGCTATTGCAAGAAATGAAAAGGAAAAGTATTTAGCCTCTCAAGGTTCATCATCAAATTCAAATGCGAGAAATAATATTAGTTTTGGTAAGGCTTCAATTTCTGAAGAAATTTCCTCACAAACTGACGATACTTATACAGAAACTATTGAACAAACCTTTAATGAAGATTTTGCATTCCAGATTGCCTATAAGTTTTTTGGAGTTGGAGGAAGTGTTAATGGGTCAATCGCTTTAGAACAAACAAAAGGAAAATCAAAATCAAATACAACGTCAGTTAATAATGTTTTCTCATATACCCTTCAAGACGGTGATGATGGTGACCTTTTGTCAGTTGATATTGTAAATCCAGGAACAGGGGATGGTCATATATTCAAAACAATTGCTGGGAAAACTTCTTGCCCATATGAGGGTGGTGATTTTGCTTTGTTTTATAATCTTTCTAATGATACAATTACTTCAACAACACAAATTGAAAATGGGTTAGAATTATCTGCAGCAACAGCACAAAATGATGTGCCTGTTATCAATGTTCAACAAAAAACCATTTTCAATGTACCTGCTGAAGATGAGGCTGTATTTGTTCTTGAATTAGGTAATCTTTCTGAAGGTCGTCAAGACAGAACTTATTCTCTTCGAGTTGACCAAGCTTCTAATCCTTTTGGTGCAATCATCAAGGTTGATGGCTTAGATCCAAACCGAGATTTTGATGTGCCTTATGGTACCACTCTTCAAAAGACTTTAACCATTGAACGTGGTCCTATAAATTATGATTATAACAATATTCAGTTAATCCTTAAATCATCTTGTGATGATGATATTTTTGATACTGTTTCTATCAGTGCAAGGTTCCTTCCTACATGCACTGGTGTTACTATCAAATCGCCAGATGATAGATGGGTAGTGAACAATTCATTTAATGATACCCTTCCAGTTTTAATAGGTGGTTACAATTATAATTATGGAGGTTTCCAGGCTGTTCATTTCCAATACAAACCAGCTGCAGGTAATGTTTGGTATAGCGAGAAATCTTTCTTCCGCGATACCCCAGATGTAAACAACATGATTCCTATAGGAACGCCTGATATCTATTATCCATTCAATATGCGTAATCTACCTGATGGTAAATATGAACTACGCGCAGTTACTGAATGTATCGCTCCGGGTTATCCAAATAGCAGAATTAGTTCTACCGTTTTACAAGGTACTGTCGATAGGGTTAATCCTTCCCCTTTTGGAAGTCCTTCTCCTGCAGATGGTATCCTTTCTCCTAATGATGAAATCAGCATCAAGTTTAATGAAATCATCGACCAAAGTACTTTATCACTTTCTAATTTTGAAGTTAAAGGTGTTCTCAATAAAACCAATCTAAGAAGCAATTCTAGCTTGTATTTAGATGGCGATAATGATTTTGCTGAAGTGCCTGTTGGTCTGAATTTACAACGTGTTCCTTTCACAATTGAATTGTGGCACAAACGTGGTAAACTTGGTCATTATGTATTGGCTTCTCAAGGTTCTGATACAGCTGCAAATTTTGAATTAGGTTATACTGCCGATAACAAATTATACTTTAAAGTTGGTGAAGAAATGGTTACCTCTAATCTTTCTTTACTAGATACAACTTCTTTCAATTTCATTGCAGTTGCTTATAATGCAGATCTTCAGGTTGCCGATTTATATGTCAATAATTTTGTTGTCAATATTGGTAACAACAGAATATTCAATCCTTATGAAAGTAGTGGTAAGTTCTATATTGGAAAGGCTTCAAACAACAGTCCTGATTACGCAAAAGGTAATATTTATGAGATGCGTATCTGGTCGGGTTATAGAACTTTGGTTGATGCAAATAATACCAAATCAATTTTATTGAATGGCACAGAAGCCGGTTTAATTGCAAACTGGAGAATGGATGAAGCATCAGGCACTGAACTAAAAGACTATGCTCGTTCAAGAAATGCTGCTATTGTCAATGCACAATGGATGATGTCGCCACGCGGTCATGCATACGGTTTCGGAGGAAATGGTTTCATTACCGTTCCTACAAACACATTTGGTTTGTCAAAAGAAATGGACTTCACGCTCGAGTTTTGGTTCAAATCAAACCAAGGAAATAATGTATGCTTGATGTCTAATGGTAAGGGTGATTCTTCTGATGCTAATCCAAATTTAAAATGGAGCATTGAAACCGATAGCCAAGGACGAATTGTATTAAAACACAATAACAGAACTTTCCAAGCTACCAATACAAATTACTTCGATGGCAACTGGCATCATTTTGCTATGGTAATGAAACGCAGTAGTAACCTTTCTGCTTATATCGATGGTAACTTACAGAACTCAAGTCAGGCTATCAATTTTGAACAGTTTGGTGGAGGTAAATTATGGGTAGGTTCACGTGGTTGGAACAATGCTGCTCTGCCAATTTTCGATTCAACAGATATGCCGTTTACAGGTAGTGTCGATGAAATCAGAATCTGGCAAACATCAAGATTGTTGGAACAAATCAGAAGAGATAAAAACAATCGCTTAACAGGAAATGAAAGTGGTTTGGTTTTATACCTTCCTTTTGAATCATACGCAGAAGTAATGGGCTTTCCAATTTTAAATGTTACTCCTGTTGATTTAGTTTCAGGTGGAACAAGCAGCTTTACTTCTGTTGGAACATCTGCTTTCAATCAAGAATCGCCAACTATTAAGCTACCTCGTCCGGTTCAAGATATCAACTTTAGTTATTCGGTGAACAACGACCAAATCATTATTACACCTACAACTTCAAATGAATTTATTGAAAATGTTACTTTAGATATCACTGTTAAAAATATCAAAGACTTAAACGGTAATACAATGCAATCACCAAAAACTTGGATTGCTTTTATGGACCGTAACCAAGTGAAATGGCAAGATGATAGCAGGTCGTTTGTTAAACAATCTTTAACTCCAATGACTTTCACTGCTAGAATTATTAATTCAGGTGGTGCTTTGAAAGAGTTTACTATTGGTAATCTTCCTAGTTGGTTAAGAGCAACTCCTGCTTTTGGTATGATTTCTCCTAATTCTTCTCAGGATATTGAATTTACTATCGACCAAAACTTAAACATTGGTTCTTATGAAGCCGACCTTACTTTAAATACCGATTTCGGTTTTGCTGATAAGTTATTGGTGAAATTAAAAGTGAATGGAACTGCTCCTGTTTGGAATGTAGATCCAACGCTTTATACCAAATCAATGAGCATAATTGGTCAGGTAAGAATTAACAATGTGATCTCTTCTAATAGCGATGATATTCTTGCCGCTTTTGTAGGTGAACAATGCAGAGGTTTTGCTAAAGTTACTTATTACGAGCAATTAGATAAGTACCTAGTGTTTATGGATGTATATGGTGTGAACGAAAATGAACAATTAGAGTTTAGAATCTGGAATTCAGCAACTGGAAAAACCCATGTAGATGTATTACCTGCACTGCAATTCCAAACAAATACTTTGGTCGGAAATGTATTGGCTCCACAAGTATTTAATGCTTTGGATAAGGTAAATCAAACTATATATGTGAAGCCAGGATGGAATTGGATTTCATTCAATCTTTTAACGTCTGATTCTAATAACCTAGGTAACTTATTTAAATCGGTTACATTGTCGAATGGAGCTGTATTAAAGAACAATGACCAATTGGCTATTTACGACCAAACTCAAGGTTGGACAGGTAATTTGGCTAATTTTAATATGGGTATGAAACCTGAACATTCTTACTTGTTCTTTACTCAAACAGAAGATACACTTATTGTAAAAGGTGTTGAAGCCAATCCTCAATTACGTCCAATTTCTATTAATCAAGGATGGAACTATATTGGCTATGTTGGACAAAGAAACCTCAATGTAAATGATGCTTTTGGTGCTTATGCTTCTAAACAAAATGATTTGATTAAAGGTCAGGTTCAGTTTGCAGTATATGATTCAACTTTAGGCTGGATTGGTAGTTTAACAACCTTAATGCCTGGAAGAGGTTACCAATATTATGCAAATGGAACTGGTGTGTTAAGATACCCTCGGTCTGCTATGTTTGGTAAGTCTTCTAATGAGAATACCCTGACAAGTAAATACTGGAAGCTAAATCCTTATGGATTTGAAAACAATATGAACTTAATAGTAAAAGTTGATGCTTGTAATGAGGTATTAAAATCAGGCCAATTATTATTAGGTGCATTTGTAAACAATGAATTGAGAGGATTTAGTAAAGTCACTCAAATCAATAATGAATCATATTCATATTTCTTAACTGTTGCAGGTAAATACCAAGAGCAAGTAACATTTAAATTGTTGCATGAATCAACTGGTGAAGTTTTCCCTATTCAAACTGAATTGGTTTTCGAACCAAATGCTTTAAAAGGTTCTTTAACTAGTCCGATAACGATGAGTAGCAGCAAAGAAGTTCCTTGTACTGAAAATGCTGTTATAGCTTCTCAATTGGAAATAAGTTTATACCCTGTTCCTTCAAAAGAAAATGTGAGTGTGAAAATTTCTCAACCTACTGATAGCGATGTTCAAATTAAAATATTTGATTTATCAGGTAAGCAAATTCAAGCTAAATCAATAGGTCTTCTTAAAAAGGGTATTCATGAATTGAACCTCAATTTAGACGCCATCGCTGAAGGTGTTTATATCGTAGAGGTTGTTTCAGGAACAGAAAGTCAACGTTGTAAGTTAATCCGTATTCAATAAGTAAACATCAATAGTAGTTTGGGCTCAATGCCCAAACTACTTCAAAAAATTATAATAAATTCAATATGAAAAAGTTGTTTTACATTCTAACAGTCTTGGGCAGTTTGACATTATCAAAGGTTCAGGCGGCAGCTCCAAGTTGGACAGTAAATCCGGGTTCGTTTCAATACAACATGACCATGGTTGCTGTTGCAAGCATCAATTGTACCGAACTTACAAATGCCAGTAATAGAATTGGTGTATTTGTAGGGAACCAATGCAGAGGTACTGCATTAACTAGTCAGGTAGTAAATGGCAGGTACACTGTTTCTTTATTTATCTATAGCAATAGTGTGCAAGGCGAAACACTTGCTTTTAAAGTGTACAATGCTTCACAGGATTCTGTTTATGATATACCCACAACCATTGGCTTTCAACAGAATGCTAGTTTTGGAACTTCTAATGTTCCTTATGTTTTGCTGAATAACAATCCTCCAAGTATGTTAAGCGTTTCAACAAATTCTTTTAATGAGAATTTGAGTATCAATTCAACTGTTGCAACATTAAGTGCTACAGACCCAGATGCTGCTGAAACCTTTACTTATACTTTAGTTAATGGCGATGGCTCAACTCACAATAGTTTATTTAATATCTCAGGTAGTAACTTAAGGGTTTCTTCTTTGATTAATTTTGAAACTTTAAAAACTTGTAGCATTAGATTACGTGTTACCGATTCTAGAACATGTTCTTATGAAAGAACTTTAACATTAAATGTGAATGATGTAAATGAAGCTCCTTATGCTATTTATATCAACGATTCTACTTTAAATGAAAATCTTCCTGCAAATACTGTTTTCGCCAGCTTAAGTGGTGTTGACCCTGATGCCGATGATGCATTAAATTTCAGTTTGGTTTCAGGTACAGGTGATAGTAACAATGCTTCTTTTATTATAGTTGGAAATACACTTAGAACAGCCCATTCTTTTAATTATGAATCAAAATCTACTTATGGAATTAGAGTGAGAGTGAGAGATGCTTCTAATAATTTTTATGATAGAGCTATTACAATTTTAGTACGTGATGTAAACGATAATCCTTCTACTATTTTAATCAATGGCTCTGCAAGCTCAGCTTCATTTGCTGAAAACAGAGGTATTGGTAGTTTGGTTGCGACACTTGCTACCAGCGATGAAGATGCAGGTTCACAGTTTGCTTATTCATTTGTGAATACTGGTGGAAATGATAATTCAAATTTTCAGATTGTAGGAAACCAATTGCGTTCCAATATTGCTTTTGATTATGAATCAAGACAATCTTATTCGGTTTTTATTCAATCGAATGATGGTCTAGGTGGAACAGTTTCTAAACAATTTTTACTAAATGTGACAGATAGCAATGATGCTCCCTTATCAATTGGATTAAGTGGTTTATCTGTTTTCGAGAATTTGAATGCAGGCACTTTCGTTGCTAAATTAAGTACCAACGACCCAGACCAAAATCAAACTTCTTTTACTTATGCTTTGGTAAATGGATCAGGTAGTGCAGGTAATGCTTCTTTTTTTGTTCGCAATGATAGTTTGTTTTCTAATGTAGTTTTTAATCAAGAATTACTTTCTACTTATTCGGTTAGATTGTCTTCTACAGATGCGAGTGCTGCAAGTATCCAACAATCTTTTTCATTAAGCATTTTAGATGCCAATGATGCTCCCTCCGATATCACATTAAACTCAAGTGCTATTGCCGAAAATCAAAATGTTGGTTCAACGGTAGGAAATTTTTCTACAACTGATCAAGATGCTCAATCAAGTTTTACTTATAGTTTAATTTCGGGTTCTGGAGCTACTGATAACAATTCATTTTCTATTGTAGGCAATACACTTAGAACAAATTCTATTTTTGATTTTGAAACAAAAACCTCTTACTCTGTTAGAGTGAGAACTTCAGATGGCAATGGCGGAAACTTTGAAAAGGTATTTGCAATTACTGTTACCGATGCCAATGATGCACCAAGTAATATTAGTTTAAGTAATACTTCGGTAAAAGAAAATGTAGCTTCAAATACTTTAATTGGTTTATTTAGTTCTACTGATGTTGATGCAGCTTCAAATCATACTTATTCTTTTGATGCTGTTGCTGGTTCTGATAATTCTTCATTCTTAATTGTAGGTAATCAACTTAGAACCCAATCTGCTTTAAATTTTGAAAATAAGTCTGTTTACTTTATTCAAGTTAGCAGTTCAGACGGCAATGGTGGAACATTTAGTAAACAATTTCAAGTAAGTATATTAGATTCAAATGATGCTCCTTCTGATATTGTTTTAAATAGTCCAACAATTTCTGAAAATCAAACAACAGGTGCGTTTATTGGTCAGTTAAGTACAATCGACCAGGATGCTAGTGGTACATTTGTTTACTCATTGGTTTCGGGTACTGGTAGTACTCATAATAGCTCTTTTTTCATCAGAAACGATTCAGTATTTAGTTCGCAGGTTTTAGATTTTGAAATTATTAATACATTCAATATTCGTATTCGTTCTACCAATAGTGGTTTGTTTGTAGAAAAAGCTTTTGTAATAAGAGTAGTGAATGGCAATGATGCACCAACTGATATTACATTAAGTAATAATTTGGTTCAAGAAAACCAAGCTCAAGGAACATTAATTGGTAGCTTTAGTAGCGTTGACCCTGATACTGGAAATGTTTTTACTTATGCATTGGTTCCAGGTGCAGGTGCTACTAATAATGCTTTGTTTGTTATTACAGGAAATCAATTGAAAACAGCTGCTTCATTTAATTATGAATTGAATGCAAGTTATTCAATCAGGGTTCAATCGAATGATGGCAATGGAGGTACTTTTAGTAAAGTATTTACCGTTTCTGTTTTAGATGCAAATGATGCTCCAAGCCAAATTAGTGTAAGTATTTCGAGTATTAAAGAAAATAAACCTGCGAATAGTTTAATTGGAATCATTACTGGTACAGATGAAGATGCCAATTCAAATCTGGTATATTCTTTAGTTAATAGTAGTAATAATAACAATGCTAGCTTTTTCATTTCAGGTAATCAATTAAGAACAAATGGTGTTTTTGATTTCGAAGCCAAATCAAATTTTGTGATACAAATTCAAGCCAATGATGGAAATGCAGGTGTTTTCGAAAAACAATTTGCTATCTCTATTTTAGATAGTAATGATGCTCCTTCAGGTTTGTCTGTTTCTAATACATCTGTTGAAGAGAATGCTGGTTCAAATACGTTCATTGGTTTGTTGTCTGTAATTGATCCCGACCAAAATTCAAGCTCAGTTTATAGTTTAGTAAATGGAGCAGGTTCTTCTTCAAATTCACTTTTCCAAATTAGAACTGATTCATTATTCAGTAATCAAATCTTTAACTATGAAACTGTTTCAAATGCGAGTATCAGAATTAGAGTTACAGATAACGGTGGATTGTTATATGAGCAAATTGTGCCAATTAGTATCATCGATAAGAATGATGCGCCAACAAATATCTTATTAGATAATACAAGCATCAATGAAAACATGGCTTCTAGAACTGTTATTGGTAAATTAACTTCAACTGATGAGGATGCTACCAATATTTTCAGTTATAGTTTTGTTTCAGGACCAGGTTCAACAGATAATTCTTTCTTTAATATCAACGGAAATGAATTAAGAACAAATACAAGATTCGATTTCGAAGCTAAATCAGCGTACTCAATCAGACTGCAAGTAAATGATGGCAAAGGTGGAAGTTTTGAGAAACAATTGAACATTTCTGTTATCGATTCAAATGATGCCCCTTCACAATTGTCTTTATCTAACAATTCAATTGCTGAAAACAGAGCTTCAGGTTCTTTGGTGGGAATATTAAGTACAACTGATGAAGATGCAGGTGATTTATTCAACTATTCATTCTTTAATGGTTCATCAAACAATAACAACCAATTTATCTTAGTAAATAACCAATTAAGAACCTCAGCAAAATTCAATTATGAAGAGAGAGATTTTTATTTGATTTATGTAAGTGTGAATGATGTAAATGGTTTAAGCATCACCAGACAGTTTATTGTTAATATCAGTGATAGTGCAGATGCACCGGTTGAAATCAATTTGAGTAATAACCAATTGGATGAGAATGCCGGAAATCGTGCTTTCATTGGTTTGTTATCAACTATAGATGAAGATCAAGTATCAGGATTTAATTATTCATTTATTGGTGGAAGTGGTGCAAGTCATAATAACTTATTTGAAGTAAGTGATGATAGTTTGTTTGCTAAAAATAGTTTCAACTTCGAAGCGGCTGCTCAATATTCAATCCGTTTAAAAGTAAAAGACAATACCAATGCAAGTTTTGAAAAGGCATTTGCTATTCAAATCAACAATGCTAATGATGCACCTGAATCGATTGTTTTAAGTAATAATAGTATCAATGAAAATAATCTTACTGACGCATCAATAGGAAATATTTCAGCTACAGACCAAGACAAGGATGAAACTTTTAAATATGAATTGGCTTCAGGTACAGGAGATGCTGATAATTCTTCATTTGTTGTATTGGGTAATGAATTGTTCATCAAAATTTCTACAAACTTTGAAGTGAAACCTAATTATTCAATACGATTAAAAGTTACGGATTCAAAGTCCGCAAGTTTCGAGAATACTTTTGTTATCCAGGTTAAGGACCAGGTTGAAAGTCCTGTTTTATTAGCTGATACCTTTATGGTAAAAGAGAATGAAACAGCTGGAAATTCGGTTGGAATAGTGAAAGCAAGTTCACCTGATAATGGTGCATTGTTGAAATATGAATTGTTAAATGAAGCACCGTTTAAAGTAAATGCTAGTTCAGGTGAAATAACAGTGAATGGCGTTTTGGATTATGAATCAAAAAGTGAATTTACACTTCAAATTAAAGTGACAGATTTAAGAAATGAAAATTTGTTTGCAACCGCACAAATATTAGTGAATTTGGAAGATGTATTAGAAACTGAAACTTCATTGCCTGCATTGAATTTCATCTCTCCAAATGGAGATGGTTTAAATGATGCATTTAGTATCAAAAATGTTGAATTGTATAAAGATTATTCACTTAGTATTTTTAATGAGAGCGGCATGGAGGTGTATACAAAATTCAGTAATTATAATAATGATTGGACAGGCACCTATAATGGAGAACAATTGCCAACGGGAGTATATTTTTATGTATTCAAAAAGGGTGATAGCGAGTTCAAAGGAAGTATCAGTATTGTTAAGTAACATTTAAAAATTAAAAAGATGAAAAAGGTATTATATATTATTCTAGCATTGCTTGCTACATCAGTAAATGCTCAAGATAGATCTCATTTTTATACTAATTTATTGAATCCATTTTTAGTTAACCCTGCTGTGGCAGGAAATGGAAAAGGAATTCAAGCAGTATTAAATGCACGCACCATGTTAGGTGGTATAGAAGGTTCTCCACGTACCATTAATTTTGGAATTTATGGGTCAACCAGTAACGATGCAGGTTTAGGTCTAAAGGTAATAAGTGATTGGAGAGGTGTTTTTCAATTAACAAATGTTGAAGGAGCATATTCCAAAAAGGTTCAGTTGAACAAAAACAATCTTGTACATTTTGGTTTAAGTCTGGGTGTTTGTCAGACTGCTATTCGACAAGAGCTTTTAAATAGCAATGTTTCATTGGAAGACCCTATGTTAACCGATAAAAACCTAAATAAACTTAGGGTTTCTTCAGGTGCAGGATTTACTTATAAGTATGCAGAAAAATTTGAGTTTGCAACCAGCTTTCCTATGCTTATTACTGGTGATGAAGATATCAATGGATTCTTTGTTTCAACAGCTATGTATAATTTTAAAACCGGAGTGGGAGAGAAGTATACCATTCAACCACAGGTGAACTACTATAATTTTATTTATTCAGATAAAATGTTTGATTTAATTGCAAATACTTCTTGGAACAATACTGTAAGTATCAGCGCAGGTTATAGAAGTAATTCTTCTTTAATTGCGGGTGTTGGTTTCAATTTTTCAGGCTTTTCCGCAAAATACATGTATTATATGCATACAGGGAATTTAAATGGACTTGCACCTGCTCAGAATGAAATTGGTATAACACTTAGATTCAATAAGCCAAAATCGAAAGCCCCCGCACAGGTGAATGGAACAGATGAGTTTTCATTGGAATTGAAAAAGTTGAACAAAAGAATCAATGGATTGATGCAGATAGAGTCTACAAATCCGGGTTTGGTTGATATTTCAAAGGAGCTTGCAAAAATCTCAACTGATTTAGCCGAATTAACTAAGAAGTATACAGTTGATACACCTGAGCAATTAAAGGAATTAAAAGCTGTACAAGAAAGTCTTGAATTGATGATTGCAAAAAGCAGTAAATAATATGAAAAATTATGTAAGCCTGCTTTTAATGATGTTTGTTTTTTTGAATCTCAAAGCCCAGAACCAACAGGTATTAGATGAAGCTTTGAAACTGAAGAACTCTCTGGATTCTTACATGAAAGAACAAATTGGAAATACTCCTCTTACCGATAAGGAAAAGTGGATGTTTAATCAAATGGATTCGTTGCGAAAGACGAATTTAAAATTAATACAAAACATGAAAGATTTTGATACAGTATATATGAAGAAAGCTCCTAAAAATAGAGATGAAAATATTCATTCAATAACATTGAGTATTTTCTTCGAATCTAATTCCGCATTGCTTGATAATAAAAGCAAACTGTATCTGAATAATCTGATTAAAAGTTTAAATAATCGAGTTCTAACTCTGCAAGCTTTTACGGATGCTTATGGTAAGGCCAATTATAATAAAAAGCTGGCCGAAGCTCGTTTACAAAGCCTTATTTCCTATCTAAAAGAAATTGGGTTTGAAGGTGAAATAAAAACCCAGGATTATGTATACGACTCTAAAGCAATGGGTCAGAATTCTTCTTTTAACCGAAGGATAGATATCCTTTTATAAATAGCTGTTAAGGGTAAATTCTAATCAATATCAATGGGTCGGTTTAGCAATAAACCGACCTTTTTGTTAAAGCTCTTTTTTATATTACTTATACGATTTTTCACTCCCACACTCACACTCAAAACTCACACTCATTCCTGCCTCGACCATTCACTCCAAGACCCTACATACAATTTCGGAATTCTTAAACCAGCATAATCCATCGCTAAAAGAGTATGACAGGCAGTAACTCCTGAACCACAATGAACTATAGTATTTTGACTTGTTACATTACCTAAAAATTCAGTATACATCGATTTTAGTTCATCAGGATTTTTAAACAAACCGGCTTCAGTTAAATTCATACTAAAAGGTAAATTCACAGCACCCGGAATATGTCCTGCAACTAAATCTATGGGTTCCGAAATACCTTCATAACGATAAGCATCACGCACATCAATTACTTTGTAGTTTGTATCATTAGAAACCTTACTTACCTCTTCAATATCACTCAAAGGCAAAGACCAATGAGTAGCAGTAAAATTTCCTTTATTTGATGCAGATTCCATTCCTGAACTCATGGGAATACCATTTGCTTCAGCTGCTTGCAAACCACCATTTAGAACCTGCACTTTGTTATGACCACAAGCCATGAGCATCCACCACAAACGAGCAGCTGCATTGGAAGCATTTTTATCATCATAAACAACAATATGAGTATGATTGGAAACTCCAATTTCTTGCATTTTTTCTACAAACTTCGAAATATTCGGAAGAGGATGTCGGCCACCATTAGCTGCATTTGTGGGCACTTCAGCCATATCATTATTTAAATCAACATACAAAGCACCATGAATATGTTTTGATTCATATGAAGCTAAATTACCTGCATCCAAAATCAATAAATTATCATTTGAAAAGATACTAAGTAACTCACTTGCATTAATAATCGGACTCATTTTGTTTTCCATAGGAGAAAGATAACAAAAAAGAAGGAGCCAATTGTTTAGCTCCTTCATTTTTATCCTACAATATTATTCTCCTCAATTATTTTCAAAAATTGCTTCATAGGATTTTGCGAAAATGGATATCGATATGCCTAATGCCATCAAATCTTTGAGTATAAAGGCATCGGGTAATATAAAATTGTCGATTTTTTCAATGCCATTTGGAGTAGAAAAAATAAATGTTAGTGTGATGATGAAGGTTATTGCTGAAAGAAATCCTCCAATAAGTCCTCCATATGGTGTAAAATAATTTAACAAGAGTAAAATACTGGTTATAACTTCTATCAATCCAATACTGTTGCTAACTGTTTGTAAACTCATGAATTTATACATCCAACTTACCAACGGGGAATGACTTACCAGAGGTTCAATTGCTTTTGCTTCTGTTGGTGTGAATTTAAAAAGTCCTATCCAGATGAGAATTGTTGCTACACCTATAAGTGATAGGTTAAAACCAAGTTTTTCCATGTTTGAAATCTTATTCTTTTAATCGATTAAATTTTTTCAGCTATAGGAAAATCAATTTCAAATCCTGTAAGATTATGTAAATAGTTGCTGATAATTTTATCTCCTACTACAATCATTACATCAATCATACTGGCTTCATTATAACCAGCTGCAAAAAATGCTTCTTTACTTTCTTCACTTGCACGTCCTCTATTCTCCACTGCCGAAGCTGTGAATTTTGCCAATGCATCAAGTTTACTGTCAAATGATGCGTTGCCTGTGCGTATTTCCATAACCTGCTCATCTGTAAAGCCATGCATTTTGCCCAATACAGTATGGGCCGATTGGCAATAACGACAGCCATTTATCTGACTTGTAACAAGGTTTATTACTTCTCTTTCTTTTCCTCTTAATGTGCTTTTGCGATTTTGGAATGTTAAATAATCGACTAAAGCTGTTTCATTGTTTGCAAAATAGGCATATAAATTAGGTACAAAACCTAATCCTTTTTGCAGGTTGTCGAACATCATTTGATTGTTAGCAGATACTTCTGCTCTTGCTGGAACTGTGTAAGTTCTTTTGGCTGTAGTTGTCATAATACTTTGTATTTAATTTTTTGTCGTTATTGACAATACAAAGGTGCAATGAGCTACAGTTTATAAAAATGAAGTAGTTTAGGAAATTTGCTTGAACTAGTTCAACTTTTCTTCGAAACCCTTTTGTTTCTTATTCTCGAGAGGAATTCGGTTGTCATACCAAGGTAAGATGCAAGAGCGTATTGTGGTACCCTTTGAACTATTAAAGGATATTTGGAAACGAAATTTTCATATCGTTCTTCAGCTGTTTGAGTAAGGTTAGATATGATTCTTCTTTGTTGAAATGCAAGTCCGCGTTCAGCAACAATTCTGAAAAAGGTTTCAAATTTGTGATTGAGTTGTTTGAGTTCTTGCTCCTTTTCATAACTCAATTGAAGTATAACGCTATCCTCTAATGCAACTACAAACATAGTAGCAGGTTCCTGAAAAATATAACTGTTATAATCAGTAATCCACCAATCTTCTATAGCGAATGTGATAGTATGATCTACACCTTCATCAGCAACAACATATGCTCTGAAAGCGCCTTTCAGTATATAGTGCCTGTTTTTTGCTACAAAATCAGGTTGCACTATATACTGACGCTTTTTAATTTTAACTTCCTTGAAACTTGAACTAAAAATCTCCTTTTCTTCATCAGAAAGCTTAACAAACTTTTCAATATAGGATATAATTTTATCGTTCATTTTTAGTCTGATCCTGTTTTTTTCAAATATTCATGATTTTAAATGATGGATGCCAATAAGATTAAGCACCAGCATTCCCATCATACTCAATCATCCATTCGATACCATATTTGTCTCTGAACATTCCGAAATAAGTATTCCACGGACTATCTGTCAATGGCATTTCTACTGTTGCACCTACTGTTAAACCATTAAAAATATGATCTGCTTCTTCTCTGCTTTGGGCATGAATGACGATTTTACTTCTGTTTTCGTTTTCATTTGTTTTGCCAAAAATTTCGGGTACATCATTACCCATTAATATCGCCGGACCTATTGGTAAAGCAATATGCATAATTTTTTCTTCCTCATGCGGAGGAACAGGAAACTCCTCACTGGCTAATTCTTTAAAACGAATGATCTTACTAAAAGAGCCTCCAAAAACAGATTTGTAAAAAGTGAATGCCTCTTCTGCATTGCCATTGAAATTGATGTGGGGATGGATTGTTGCCATGGTTAGATTAATTAAACTGCTAATATAATCGTCTGGACTATGATTTTTATGATTTATCTGATTGTTTTGATTTTGACTACTAGTTTTATTTAATATTTTTTTATAGGAATGAAGTGATAATTTTAGTGTAATCATACCTACAATACTCAACCTACCCTTTCAGATGAATCTTAACATTCACCATAATCATAGCAATCACCGCAATCACAAAAATCATAGCAATCACAGCAATCACAGCAATCACAAGAATCATTTAAATCATAGTCCAGCCGCCTTAAATTTTTTATTTTTAAGTCTTTTAAAATTTAAACTTGTTTCACCAAAGTTAATGAGTAAACCGATTTCCAGATTATAGGCTTCAAGATAATTAATTGCTTGAGCTAGGTGTATATCTTCAACTTTGGTTTTAGCTTTGAGCTCAAGAGAAATTATTCCTTCCACTAAAAAATCTACTCTTCTGGTCCCAATATGTTCTTGTCTGTAAAAAAATGGCATTGAGAATTCTCTTTTAAAGGCTATTCCTGCAAGATTCAATTCTATTGCCAATGCTCTTTGGTATATTACCTCCTGGAAGCCATTACCTAATGACTTATGAACAGTCATTGCGCAGCCAATTATCTTGGAAGTAAGTTCTGAATATTTGTATTCTTCTTTAATCATAGCATTCAAAATTTGAAGCTATGTCTTTTTAAATTGGTGACAAATTCATTCAATATGAATAAATAATATTCCTGAATGGATTTTATTAAAAATACCTGTTTATCAATCAACTAATTTAAGCTCTGATTAAAATAAAAAATCAAACTATCCATAAAATAGTCATCATAAATCCCCAAAATAAGTTAATCATTAAAAATTTCAGGAAAACAATAAATCATAACTCAAACAGCGCTATTACTCCAAGCAAATTAATCATGCCTTTAAACTTACACTATCAATTTTACAAAATTAAACTAATCATAAAAATCACATGAATCATAGCCTTCATTGTCAGGTGGTCTGTCCATGTTTTAGACTTGAAAGAGGTTTCTGAACGTATTATATTATTGATTTTGCTAATTATTCGCAATGCCAATCTCTTCATTGCAGATGGTCTTTTTATACTGATGAATTCCGGTTTGTATAGGATGTGAAGTCCGTTGTAATACAAATAACTACACTTCAATTTTTCTGCTATTTTTAACATACTGGTTTTGGAAGAAAAGAATACATGCTGACCTGCATTCGGCATAAAATACCACCAGTCTTTATTGCTTGAATACTCAGTTTTTTCTAATAACTCAGTTGAAAAAATGAAACAGTTTGTCTTCGACATGATCTCTTGAATTGTTTCCAATGGATTAGGTAAATGTTCCAATACTTCAAAAGCAAGCATCACATCAACAGAGTTTGTTCCATTGTACTCAAAGCCTTTTGCAATCAGGTTTTCACAAAATTTATCCGACCAAAATGCATTGACACCTTTATCACGTAACAAGCGGGTTAAAATTCCATAACCACCACCATAATCTACTACTCGAATGTTTGGATTAAAATTGGTATTAAATATCAACATCAATTGCTCACAAATACCAATATTCCTTTCCATGATGCCTGTATCAAGCGATGAAATAGATTCCTGATAAGCTTCATCCAACCAATAAGGTTCCTCTGTAAAAATGCACTCACATGATGAACAAGTATAATAACTAATTGTATGTTTATGCAGGATTTCACCCTGCATCAATAAACTTGCTTCCAAACCACAAACCAAACAATTCATAAGAATATTCTATTTTCAAAAATGGAATATAGGGAATGGGAGGGAAATAGTTGATGTTTGGTTAAAAACGAAGTACTAAGATATTATCATCAGTAAATCTTTTCTGGAAAAAGTATTTTAAATAACCTACAAGCTATCCACCTTAAAGATCATTTTTTTAGTCCAGATAATCTCATTTTCAATTTCATTATTGGAGCCTTTACAATCATTTTTGACCTTTATCTCATTTAATAAAACTAAATAAGTTTGTAGAGCTTTTTTTGCTTCGGCTTTTTTCTCTAAACGTAACATTGTTATGCCTTCTTCTTTGTGAATTATTAAATAAGGTGTTACATTCAATGTTTTTGCTTTATTTAGAAGGTTAATAACTTCTTCATTAGACTCCTTACTGTTTGATATTCTTCTTTTCACAACAGCTTTGACAATATAATCTGACTCAGTTGCAACACAAGCATTGATGTTCCTACTTGCTAATTCATTTGCTGCATTATGATGTGCATATAGCCATAGTTCTAACCAAGCATTATATGAATTTATAAGAGAGACCTTTTTAAGAAAACTAGTTTGTGTGAATTGTGCAAAATTTTCAACGCCAGCTAAAGAATTTATTCTTGAATCAATATTTGGATGGGTTCCACTGCCAGAAAGTGCCAAAAAGTTTCCGGTATTTATACAATAATTTTTAATTCTTATAAGAGCGGCTGATAATCCTAATTTATCATATTTTAGAACTTCCAGAATTTCATTTGCAATTTGATCAGCTTGAATTTCTTGTTCATGATTGTATTTAATCCCCAATCTTGTGGTAATCTCATTTGATAATATTGTACTGGCAACAGCTGTTGATGCCGTTAGTACTCCAGGAATATGATTGTCATTGTTGATAGATAAATAGACATCGGCACTGGCAGCAACAACAGTGGCAAATGTTGCCCAAAACTCTGCTCTCTTTTTCCGATCCTGTTCTTTATTGAAGTTCATTATTTGATGATCTAACGCAAAGTGAGCAACTTCATGTGCTAAAATTCCTACTAATTCATCTTCACTTTGTATGGTTGATAGGAGCCCTGTTGTTATTACAATACATCCGTTTGTTAAGGCAAATGCATTTGGTTCAGGGTCTTTAAGTATTTTTAGGTAGATATTGCCAGGTCTTTCATCTTTTAAAATTCCCTTATGAATCTTATTGATAAGTGTATACATATAATCTTCAAAGTATTCATCTTCGAAGAATTGATTGTATTTATTTAAAGTATTGATGTATTCTATGGCTTCATTGTTTAATTCATTTCTTAAATCATATTGAAGACCTTTTGTTAATAGGTTAGAATATGTCTCATTCAACAGTAGATTTTTATCCCAAACCTTTTCAATATTGTTTATCTCTTTGAAATCAAATAGATTTATTTTCCTTGCCTCAAATCGTACTAAATTTCCCTCATTATTTTTAGCGACCACATCTAAAACAGGAAACCCTTCATTGTAGCTATATGAAATGCCGACCGCTGATAGAATAACTCCTTTTTTTATTTCTGAATTGATTTTATCAATTGCTTCAATTTTTAATGGCTCTTTAAAAATGATTTCATTTTGAGCATAAACTAAAAAGCAATTCAATAGAAGGATGATAATGATGCGTATTCTCATGACTTTATCTTTTTTTGTTTGATATAATTCTGCTTTATATTTCTAATTATGAATTGCCGAAGCTTAAAATTTTAATGAGCTCAAATTACTTTCCCCAATCACCAAATCGAATCACTTTATTTGTTAATCCAAAACCAATTTTAGCATCTCGAATTTTACTTAAATTCAAGGCAAAACAATTTTACAATTACAATTCAGTCCATTGAAATCACTTGTAAAACAAATATTTACATAAACTGTTTTCTTAATTTTTTTGGTCCAGATAACTTTAAGTACTCAATAAATAATTCATTGAATGTTCGTTTAAAATTTATTGATACTTCCCTGTATTTTTAGTTGGGATTCGTGTATAAATTCTAAATTGGTTGTACGAAAGTTCCTTGTTAAAAGATACTCTGTTCATGTTCTAAATTGATATTGAATCTTATTAAGTTTCCATAGCCACCTTATTTCGATGAAATGCATACTTTTATTGAATGAAAAGATTATTTCTCCTCAGCTTCAGTTTATTTTTTATTCAACAATAGTTTTCTCAAACTAATAAAACGGTAACAATAACTATACCAAAATGAAAGCATGTCTGAGGGGTAGTTATGATTAAATTGACCATACATTCAATCTGAACTATTGATAAGAGATTCTATAAATTAAGCAGAAAATTTACTTTATGAAAGTATAAAGTATTAGATAGATAAACATCTCCCCGCCCACAAAAAAACCATTAGTCCTCCCAGACCAATGGTTTTTTTTATTTAAATAAAAATGCCTTTGTATTACTAAAAGCCGCTCCTTCCTCCAATCTGCCAGATGCCAGCAGCAAGTAGCCAGAAGCCGCTTCTTAAGCTAACAATTCTCCCAATCTATTTTCGTAGATATGAATATAAGTTCCAACATCACCAAATGAAGTTCCGGCGATTGAAATAGATGAAGCACTTACTTTTCCAATCTCATCAACTTTAACAGCTTTTTCTTTCATCAATGTTTCAAATGCAGTTTTGTTTTCAGCTTTGATACTGATAACTATTCTGCCTTGTGTTTCGCCGAAGAGGTATGCATCAGTTCTTAAATCATTGTTTTTGCTGATTTCAAAACCCAATTGTTTTGGCATCGCCGATTCAACCAAGGCTGCAAACAATCCACCTTCGCTGGTATCATGTGCAGATTCAATTAAACCTGCTGAGATGGCTTTTAATAAAGCATGCTGGTTATTGTATTCTTCGTCGAGGTTAAAGTAAGGTATAGGACTTTGTTGTACTTTTTTGTAATGTACCAGATATTGTGAACTGCTGATATCATTCGCCTGATGTCCGATTACATAAATCAAATCTCCAGCTTGTTTAAAGTCGAGGGTCATTTGTTTTTGACCTGCAGGTAACATACCTACCATTCCAATTGTTGGAGTAGGGAATACTGCATTGTCATCACTGCTTTGGTTGTAGAAACTTACATTACCACCTGTAACCGGTGTATCAAATTTCTTACAGGCTTCACCCAATCCTTTTATGGCATGTACAAACTGGTAATAAACTTCCGGATTGTATGGGTTTCCAAAGTTCAAACAATTGGTAATTGCTGCAGGCTCTGCTCCTGTGCAAACCAGGTTTCTTGCTGCTTCAGTAACTGCTGCCATACCTCCAATAAATGGATCGGCATAAACAAAACGACTGTTACAATCAACTGTCATGGCAATAGATTTATCGGTTCCTTTTACCTTCACCACTGCTGCATCTGAATGTGCATTGGTGCTTTGGTTCACGGTTCCTACCATGCTATCATATTGGTTGTAAACCCATTTTTTGCTGGCAATATTCGGCTGACCCATGATCCATGTAGCGATGTTTTTCGCTTCATCCATTGAACAATCAGCAACGCTATCAATTGAGAATTTTGCAATATCTTGGAAGTATCTTGGTTCAGAATATTCGCGGTGGTAAACTGGTGCGCCTCCACCTAAAACCAAACTTTGCGCAGGAATATCAGCTCTTAATTCATTGTGCATGAAATATTGAACCCTGCCGCTATCCGTAACTTCACCAATGATGGCATAAGTCAAATCCCATTTTTCAAAAATACGTTCAACAACAGCTTCCTGTCCTTTTTTAACAATCACCAACATGCGCTCCTGGCTTTCACTCAATAGGATTTCCCAGTCTTTCATGTCTTTCTGACGCATAGGTACTTTGTCTAACCAAACCTTCATACCTGTTTCAGATTTAGCAGCCATTTCACTGGTAGAACAAGTAATACCTGCTGCTCCCATATCTTGCATACCAACAATGGCATCTGTTTCCAAAAGTTCCATGCTGGCTTCCAAAATCAATTTTTCCCAGAAAGGATCTCCAACCTGTACAGATGGTAAATCTTTAGCAGAATCTTCGGTGATGTCTTTAGAAGCAAATGCAGCTCCGTGAATACCATCTTTTCCGGTAGCGGAACCAAATATATAAACCGGATTTCCTAATCCTTCAGCAATTGCAGAAACGGTTTTACCAACTTTGGCAATACCAACACTCATGGCGTTTACCAAGGGATTGATATGGTAACAATCATCAAAATATACCTCACCACCAACGGTTGGGATACCAAATGCATTACCGTAATTTCCAATTCCTTTTACTACACCTCTAACCAACCATTTGGTGCGTTCGTTTTCAATATTTCCAAAACGTAGTGAGTTCAATTGAGCAATCGGACGAGCGCCCATCGAGAAAATATCGCGATTGATACCACCCACACCTGTAGCAGCACCTTGATAAGGCTCAATTGCAGAAGGGTGGTTGTGTGATTCAATTTTGAAACAACATGCCAAACCATCACCAATATCAATCAATCCGGCATTTTCTTCACCGGCTTTTGCCAGCATTTTTTCGCCTTCTTTTGGAAGGGTTTTTAACCAGACAATGGAATTTTTATAGGAACAATGTTCGCTCCACATCACCGAATAAATACTCATTTCGGTAAAAGTTGGGGTTCTTCCTAAAATTTCCGTGATTTTGTCAAATTCTTCAGGTCTTAAACCTAATTGTTGTGCTTGTTCTAGTGATGCTAAAGGTCCGATGGCTTGTGATTGGCTCATGTCTTGAAAATGAAAGCGCAAATTTGCACTTTTTTGCAGGCATCGCCAAAGGAAAAATCAGCTAGTTTAATTTGATTTAATAAAACGCTCAAAATGTTTCCTGCCTTCAAATTCAAAGCAAATCAGGTAAACTCCCTGACTTAAAGTGCTTATATCCAACATTTTTATATCATCATCATTTTGTTCCAAGAGCTTATTTGCCTGTAAATCGTACAAACTAATTTGTTTGATTTTTTGGTTTGTTTGAAAAAAAACAAAATCAGATGAAGGATTAGGATAAAAACTAAATAAGAGCTCTTTTTTGTTTATATCACGAATTCCAACCGGATTTTTACTGTAAACAATTCTTTGTTTGAGTTTGAATTCATCATTGATTTTACGCTCATATCGGCTGAATTGACTCAATTTTTCTTGCGAATCATATTCCAGCAAGTAGAATCTCTCTTCGTTGTATAAGATATTATTTTCTACAATGGAGTCAATTTTAGTAGAATTTCCTTTGTAAACAATCCTTCTGTAACCATCGAGGCGCATACTTCCAAAAAGGAAAACAGAATCAACGGCATTTGTAACACGGTCGAGTGAATCGTAGGAATAATAGGAAGTTCGATATAATTTTCTTTCGAATTCAGAATCACTATAAGTACTAACAATAGCTGGTAAATTGGCTTTGTGGAAGGCTTTGACATCAAACATAGCGGTGTATTCAATAAGGCCGGGCAACTCTTTCATATATGTTGCTTTGAGTCCAAAAGTTGAATCATATAAATATTCTTTTTTGGTGTTTGGATTTTGGTTTCCTGAAAGATAGATTTTGTATTTGATGAACGGCCCATTATATATAAAAGAATCTGTGCCATTAGGTTCTAATGTAGTTTGGTCAATTTGTCGTCTGAAATGGCGCATTTGGAAAGGAAGACCATTTTTGAAATCATAATTGGTTTCGTAATAGTCAAATTCACCGGCATTTGTAAAAGTATATTGTTTGCTAAACAATTTTGAGTCAGAGGTAATGAAGTTAAATTGGGTTCTTAAAATCAAATCTCCTGAGGTATTAGTAAAATAATCAAAAGCAGAAAAATTGCTTGAAGGGTATATGCTTGTATCAATGTAAAATTGTGATTCCGGTTTTTGAAAAGGCTCAATAAAATTGGTTATGAACTGAGCATTTGATAATAAAGGACAGATAAAAAGGAGTAAAAATATTTTTTTCATGATATTGGCTTTTCATGAAGTCGTTTTTTTTGGTGGATTAGTTGTATGTGTGGGTTTCTGATGGTTTTGTTATCGGCAAAGTATTCATCTTGTGGCTAAGGAAAATTGCAGTTTCAATTAGGTTTTAATTCGATTGTTTATTTCTGATATAAAGTAAAAAGCTTTGCCGAATTTACTCTGCAAAGCTTTCTCTTAGTTGGTTTTTAAAATTCTTGAATTTGCATATCCTTTTTCAGATTTTGCTTTGATGAAATAAATACCTGCCGGTAATTCATCGAGGTTTATTTCTGATATAACATTTTCTGTTTTAGTCAATAAGAGTTTTCCTTTGGTATCAAATACTTTTATTTCACTGATTTTTTCTTTGCTTTCTATAAAGATTTTATCGCTTGTAGGATTTGGATACATTTTCATTTTAAATTCATCAGCTGCTGTTTTACTTAAACCTGTAGTGCCTTTGTTGAATTCAGACAGATAATCCAAGGTATACTTATCGTCACCTCCTTTGGCATACTGCTTTATGGTTTTTACTTTTCCATATTCATCGTAAAAAAATTTGGTATAAATATAATATTCAAACAAATCATCATCCTGGTAAAGGGAGTCGATTTTACTTGTGTTTCCTAGATAAATCATTCTGGTAGTTCTAAATGGAATCATTATACCCTGTTCATTAGCACTATCAACACAACTTACTAAACGGTCATTTGAGTCATACGTAAAATATGAAATCATATCTAAGTCAAAATCACCATTTATCTCATTATAATGATTCATAATTTTGGGTAGATTTGGTTTGTGAAATTCCACAACATCAAACACGTCAAATATATTCACGGGTGATTTTTTTTGTTTAATCTGATTTTTTTTAAGTCCATTAATGGAGTCATGGATAAATTCTAATTGATAGCTAAATTCACCCTTATAATCAAATTTATATTGGTGTTTGGCTTTGCCTTTTTCATAAACAAATGAGTCTAATTCTGCATCATATATATTAGGGTCTCCTTTTACTTTATAGGAAAATTGATAGAGAATAGGATTTTCTGAATCAAAAAGCGTCCTATATTCAAAGTATTCATAATCTGGGTTATTTAGGAGTACTTCTACATGTCTATCAAGTTTATTGCCAATAATGTTATATTCATTCCGATAGGTTGTTACTATGCTGCCGTTTGGTCTATAATAAGTATCATTCGTATAGAATTCTCCATTTAAGTACATAGAAGTATCAACTAAAAAGCGAGTTGTAGGATTTTCATAATTGTCTAAAGGACTAAAATAAATTTGAGCCATTGAAATAAAAGGCATAAAGAGCAGCAGTGTGATGTAAAACTTTTTCATAATGTTGTTTTTAAGGGTTTTAATTGATTTTAATAGTTTTTATATATGATTTTTTCGTTCCAATCAGACATGGGAATCCCATCGAAAATTTTTGTCAATTTTCGTAGGTATATTTCCTGTAAATGATTGAACGATTTGTTAAAATCATTGCAGAACTAAGTCTGCAATGATTTTTGTTAATTGGTTTTTATAATTTTTGCTTGAGCAATTCCTTGGTCAGATTTAGCTTTTAAAAGATAAACTCCCGTTGTCAATTCACTCAAATCTAATTGTTCAATTCTGTTTTCCTCTTTAAATAACAAACGTTTCCCATTTAAATCGAAAACTTCAACTTGTTTGATGTTTTCTTTGCTTTCAATAAAGATGACATCATCAGTAGGGTTAGGGAAAAGACCTATTTTGAT
This sequence comes from Vulcanococcus limneticus LL, assembly GCA_943361925.1. Classification (GTDB taxonomy): domain Bacteria; phylum Bacteroidota; class Bacteroidia; order UKL13-3; family UKL13-3; genus CAISCU01. Next base: position 53,633 of record CALRIT020000014.1, read on the forward strand.
AGTTTCAATTCCGAAAGTATTTAAGCCGGTTATTCCACTAGATAATTCATACCGATTCACAAGTTTAAAAGGTTCATTATTGTCTCTGGATAATTTAAATATTGTTTTTACTTTTCCATTTTTTCCATATTCTAATTTTGATATATCAGAGGATTTGAAATAAAATTGAGTGTAAATTATCGAGTCGATTTTAGTTGTATTGCCTATGTATACGATTCTATTTTGATCGGCTGGAAGAAAAACTCCATTATAGAATGAACTATCTAATGTACTGGTTAATCTATCTTGAGCGTCATAGAAGTAATGAGTAACAATAAATAATTCTCTTTCCCCATTCATATCAGCGTATACATTTAATATTTTTGGCAAGTTTGGTTTGTGAAAACTGATCACTTCAAACAAACCATAGTTATTAGTGCCGGGCATTCTCTGAGTTATTTGAGTCTTTTGAAGCCCATTAATTGAGTCGTAAATAAATTCTTTAATTGAGTACAATTCGTTTATATCGTTAAAGTGATGCTGATATTTTAGCCTATTATTTTCATAGATAAATGAATCCTTATCTTTATTTATTATCTCAGTATTATCAATGTATTTATAGTTATTCTGCATTGTATTTAACTGTTCAGAATTATAGGTACACTTTTTTTCAATAAATTCAAAAGCACTTCTTTGAAGGAAATTGGTTTTTTGTGAAATTATTTTGTTTCCTTCTGTTCTAACGAATTCAGTTAATTCTTTAGATACTGATGCGACATTTTTATATTTATAATGAGTAATAGTAAAGTCGCCATTGTTAAACATTGATGTATCAACTAAATAATCTGTTTTTGGATTTTTGTAGTACTCAAACGGGTTTTCTATTAATTGTGCTTTTGACAATAATGGATACCATAATAATAGGATGATGTAGAGCTTTTTCATAATGTTGTTTTTTATGGATTTAACATGAGAAACCTTATTTTTTGATATAAATCTTGAACTATAAAAACATGAGGAATCCAGCGTAAATTTTTTCAAATTTTCGTTTTGTGAATTCTATTAAAATAAATGAACTGTTTAAGACAGATTACAGAATTTTCTGTTGCTAATCTTCTTAGTTAGTTTTAATAATTTTTGCTTGAATTAATCCTAAGTCAGATTTAACTTTTAAGAGATAAATTCCCGTTGTCAATTCGCTCAAATCTATTTGTTCAATGCTTTTTTTCGCTTTATTTATCAGGCGTTTTCCGTGACTTGAAATACTCTTTTTTGTTGACCAAATCTTGTACTTATAAGACCATTTTCATATTCGTAATTGAGCGTTATATATTCAAAGAAAAAATCTTCCTGATAGGTAGTTTTTAACTCAATTAGATTTTTACCATTTGATTTGTAGGTGTGAATGGCATCATCATAAAAATTCCCATTTGCATCATATAAATAATTGTCAGCCTCACATTCCCCTGTTTGGAACATGCTTGTGTCGAATGTATGGGCTGTTGTATAAAAATTATAAAAGCCATACGGATTTGGTAAAAACTGGGCCTTCAATACAAAAGGCATACACAATAAAAGTGATAGGTATAGCTTTTTCATTGTTGTGGGTATTTAACTAGTAGTCAAAAGCTATTTTAAGAAGGTTGCAATTGTTTTTATTTCGTCAAATTAGTTTGACGCTTATTTTCATGAATACAATTAAAGCAAACCATTTAAACAAAAAAATATAAGTATGAAACAAGTGAGATAGGTTTTAGGGTGATTAGATTGCTCAATGATTTAAACTTCATTTTACAAATCATTTTTTGAATCTTACTCAATCAATAATCTTTGATAAACACTTTTTTCTCCAATCAATTCAATTAAATACAATTGCTTTTTCTGAAGGATTTCACTCAGGTTTAATTCATTTAAACTTGATTCTAAACTAGCTTTGTGAATTAAACTTCCCTTTAAATCATAAATTTTATAAGCACTAAATTTAGATTGAGTATTGTCTACGAAAACATAACCTTTACTTGGGTTCGGATAAATTTTAACTTCATTGTTTTGTGTTGCAGCTTCATTTAAACTCAAACCAGGATTAATTACCTGAAATGCATTGGCCAGTTGGTAATAGGCAAATTTGTTTACTTGAGTAATTCCGAAGTAACAAAATACATTAGGCATATCTGATGCAATTGCAACTTTTAACTTCATCAATGTATCATTGAGAATTTCTTTTTCTAAAATATTCATCTTCGATTGTATTTGGTCGAATACCCTGAATGTTGGTGTAATATCTGCTGGAAATTGAGTGAAGGTTGTCATCTCTGCATGAACCATTATTGTTACAGTATCGCCTGCTTTTCCTGATTTAGGATTTAATTCTACTATTTTAGGATAGGTAGATACTTCAATCATTGGGAAACATGGTATATATCCATCATAATCATTTGAAGATGTAAAACTCATATATCCGGGTAATGAATTTTCGGGTGCACTAAATGGAAATTCAACCAATGTATCATTTAGAATTTTTACATCATTATTAAAATTCATATAAGCTTCTGAAGCTTGCGTAAAATGTGTGCCTTCAAACTTCATTTGAATTTTTATAGGACCAACTCCATTTGATGCTATTTTACTTTTATTGATAGCATATCCTTTTGCATCACCATAAACATAACAAGCATTTTTTTGCAACTCATAAGCTTGTTTGCTGTTATTATAGTATTTCAAATCGTACCAACCTTTAGCCAATCCTTTTGGTAATATTATTCTGAAATTATGGGTAGGATCTGTTGTACTTACTTGTAGAATCATGCCTTGAATAATTTGTCCGTTTTTTTCAAATTGGTAATTATTAAGTGTGTTTATGTAATCAAATATTCCATAATATTCAGATTGTACATACAGACTTACAGTATCTTCATAATTAAAAAAATGCGATGGACTAAGTTTTAGAGAAAAAGGAAAATATTCACTCACCGTTAAAAATCCATCATAGTTGTAGTTGTCTTCTTTAGTTATTATCCGACAATTATATTGTCCTTTAGCATTGTTTGTAGTATGTCCAAATACCTGCCAATAACCTGCTCCTAAATTTTCAAATGAATCGATGAATGCTTCAATTGTAGATATTCCATTTTTAAGCATGATTACACCTACAGAATCAGGTAGATTCTTGCTATCTAAAAAGCTAAAATAGAACTGAAAGTTTTTGCCTGGCATACTCTTCATATTCCCAGCTATATAAGGTTTATCATGAAAAACACTAAATGCATTTCTAAACCAAAATATTCCTGATATATTATTTTTAAATGATACATCCATTAGGCCAGTTTTCATTTTTGTTGGAAGCGCCATTCTAAATGTTAATGTATGTGTAATAGCAGTGCTATTGCTGTCTTTCACATAAGTAAAGCTACTTATTTTAGAAACAGGATTTGCTAAACCATCATTATAAATACTGATTTCATTTGAATCTCCAAATGTTAATTTAGAACTACCAATTATATCAGTATAACTAATATGAAAAATGATGGAATCACCTTTCTGACTAATAAAGTTTTTGGTGATGTTGAGTTTAAAAGGATTGATTCCTATTTGTTTTGGAGCTTTGTCGTTTAATTTGCCATCAAATGAATTGTATAAACTGAAAACATATTCGCCTTTTTCAAATCGGTTATTTGTTATCAATTGTGCGTACAAAAGACTATCGTTTACAATTGAAATTGAATTAGCCATATAGGCTGATGTTTCTGCGTTTTTTGGTTTTATTTTGATGAAGTTTTCACCGCTTAAAAAATGACTGTTTCTTCCTTTTATTTTGAACAATATATTTGAAGGTATTGATTGAAGCTGATAGGAGCTATCAACAATCAGAAATGTTAAATCGGGATTCTTTCTTTTAAGTAAATTCGGATAGTTTAACATCACAGGATTCCAACTTGCATCACTACAAGAAATTTTAACATTATATGAAGTATCACTTAATAGAGAAGTAAAAGGTGGGATGGTAAATTGAAGCGCAGAATCATTCATTATTTTAGCTTCAGTATAGATACTTTTTATAAGTAAGTAAGGATTTTGATACCGTGTAAAATGAGCGTTTTTAAAAACCAATACATGTGTGCTTGAATCAGCAGGATTTATTCTATCAGGTTTGATGCTTGTAAGAATTTGTGCATTTACAAAACCGGAAATCAATATTGTTGTTAAAAGTAAAATTTGCTTCATGAATCAAATGTACTCCAACAGAAAAAGAATATTTTCTTAATTGTCTCTCAACAGAATCTTAATGTTTGATACATCTCAAAGCCCTATTCATCTTACCTTTTATCCTTGTTGTTCCCTTATGTCCTTAGTTTTTTTGCTAATAACAACAAAAGCTACTACTTACTTCTACCAATAAGAAAGGCGGACCAAAGGTCCGCCTTTCTTATTGGTAGAATATCAATTTTAGTAATTCAATAATTTGCCAATTTCAGCAGCAACTTTATCAGTGTTCGGTAGAATTTCAGCTTCCAATCCCATGTTTAATGGTATTGCAGGAACGTTTAATGCTCCAAATGTTGCAACCGGAGCATCCAGTTTGGTGAAACATTTTTGCATGATTCTAGCTGCTAAACTTTCAGCAAACGAATTCAACAAAGGTTCTTCTGTTAGTACCAGACATTTTCCGTGGCGTTCAACAGCATTCATTACTGCTTCTTCATCCAAAGGTTGTAAGGATCTTAAGTCAAGTACTTCAACTCTTCCTGGATATTGTTTTGCAGCTCCTGTTGCCCAATGAACTCCCATTCCGTAAGTTACAACTACACAAGATTCACCATTGTCCATAGCATCTTCACTAGCTTCCAAAACACTTAATGCTTTTCCAAATGGTAAAATATAATCTTCATCCGGTTCAATACATCTTGCGGCTTCTGTTCCCGGATTTTTACTCCAGTACAATCCTTTATGCTCTAACATAATGCAAGGATTTCCATCATAATAAGCTGCCTTCATCAAACCTTTCATATCAGCAGCATTACTTGGATAAGCGATTTTTATTCCTTTTAATGTAAGTAAAGTAGATTCAATACTTCCAGAATGGTAAGGACCACCACCACCATAAGCTCCAATAGGAATTCTAATGATACAACTAACCGGATATTTCCCCATAGTGAGGTAACTCGATTTTGTGATTTCACACACCAGCTGATTGATACTTGTCCAGACATAATCTGCAAACTGAATTTCAACAATAGGTTTAGCACCTACAGCACTCATTCCTGCAGTTGAACCAACTATATAAGCTTCCTGAATAGGAGTGTTAAAAACTCTGTCTTCTCCATACTTTGCAGCAAGAGTAGCTGCTTCTCTAAATACTCCTCCTAATCTCAATCCAACATCTTGTCCGTAGAATAAACATTCAGGATGTTTTTTCATCAATTCATCAACTGCATGTAAAGCAGCATCAACCATTACAACAGGTTCTTTGCCTTCAGGTTTTCTGTTACCTACTTCTTTAGTAGCTCCACTTGGTGCATAAATATGATCCATTACTGTTGATGGAGATGGATCAGGAGATTCTACAGCCAGTTTAAATTGTTGAGCAACTTTATCGGTTTCAAGTTGTGAAATTTCCTGAAGTTCAGCTTCATCAATACCCAAACTAACTAAATGCACGTACATTTTGTCGAGAGGATCAAGCTGACCATGCTTTTTTAAATCTTCTTCTGTTCTATACCATTCTTTTCTTACGCCCGAAGTATGATGACCTAATAAAGGAACTTTAGCATGTAAAAGAATAGGTTGTCTTTTTTCTCTCACATAATCCATACACTGAACAACGGCAGTCCACGATTTGTTAAAATCACTTCCATCCACACGCATTCTTTGTAATCCTTTAAAACCAGCCGCATATTCATAAGCATCCATTGCACGCATTTCGGCACCGGATGCACTAATTCCCCAATCGTTATCCTGAACCAGATAAAAAATAGGTAATTTTTTTAATACAGCCATTTGAAATGCTTCTGCAACTTCGCCTTCGGTAATAGAACCATCGCCAAAACTGCAAACTACAACCGGACTTTCATCTTTAGGAATTAAACCCTGACTTTCTAAGTAGGCAATACCGTGAGCCATACCGGTTGCAGGAATTGCCTGCATTCCCGTAGCGCTGCTTTGGTGTGGCATTCTAGGAAAACCATCTCTTTTTAAATTTGGATGAGAATAATAGGTTCTACCTCCTGAAAATGGATCTTCTGCTTTTGCAAGCAATTGAAGCATTAATTCATAAGGACTCATTCCCATTCCCAAAAGCATGCTTTCATCTCTGTAATAGGGAGAAGCATAATCCTGGCCTTGTAATTGCATACCCACAGCAAGTTGAATAGCCTCATGGCCTCTGCTTGTTGAGTGAACATATTTTGTAATTGGCCTGTTGGCATCATAAATTTCAGCCATTGCACGAGCTGTGCACATCAAGGTGTAGGCCTCTAAAAGCGTATCTTTATCCATAAGAGCGCTGCAAGTTTAGGCAATTCTATTTAAAGACATTCCCCAAAATATTATCAAAATACAGTTTGACAGTAAATACTTGCCTAAATGCCTATTATTGCTGTATGAATTCTGTTGATAGTCCATTCAAAAAAATTGCAGTTGCGGTGGCTTTTTCACCACGATGTGAGGCTTTGCTGGCTGAGGCGCGTCAGTTACAAGACAAACTAAATGCACAAATGTTGTTTATTCATGTGGGGAAAAAATCCTTACAGGAAGAACAGTATTTGAAACATTTATTGCACCGTTTTGGTCTTGATAAAGAGAACAATAAGACCATTTGGGAACAAGGCGATCCTGTTGAAACAATTTTGAGAGTTTGCCAGGAAGAAGAGGTTGATTTAATAGTTGCCGGAGCTCTGGAAAAAGAAAACTTAATCAAATACTTTTTTGGAGGCGTAGCTCGTCAATTAAGCAGAAAAGCCAAATGCAGCATGTTAATGCTTACTGAGCCAAATATTCATCCTTCTGGTTTTAAGCATATTGTAGTTGAAGGAAGTGATCATCCTAAGTCAGAATACACAATTGCTACTTCTATTGAAATCGGAAGAGCATATGCAGCAGAATGGATTGATATTGTGCAGGAAATGGATTTGAGCAAAATGGCTTTGCTTCGACATGAAGAGTTGAAACAAGCCGAGGCCGAAGCTTTAAGAGAAGAATTTTTGAAAGAAGAAGATGAAAAACTTCAGGATATTTTAAAATGTAAAGATTGCAGAGGATTATTAATTCATACAGAGCGAATTGAAGGAAAACCGGGATATGTAATCAGTAAGTTTGCCCGTGATAAAAAAGCTGATTTACTTGTATTAAATTCTCCTGACAAACAAATGAATTTAATTGATAGGGTTTTTCCTCATGATATTGAATTTGCTTTAGCCGATTTGCCATGTAATTTGTTAATCGTTCAAGAAACTCAATATAACCAGTAAACTTTTGAACCAACTTAGCCATTCTGAACTGATTCAATTTATTCTCTGCATAGGCAGCATGCTCATTGCTGCCCGTTTAGTTGGTGAATTTTTCAGAAAATTTAAAATGCCTTTGGTTGTTGGTGAGCTAATAGCGGGCGTTTTATTAGGTCCAACTTTACTCGGGAATTATTTGCCGGATGCTTCAAAGTATTTTTTTGTAAGTACAGGAAGTGTTGGAATAGCATTAAATTCATTAACTACGATTTCTGTTATCATGTTATTATTTGTAGCAGGAATGGAAGTTGAATTGTCAATTATCCGACAACAAGGAGCTGTAGCTTTTAAAACCAGTCTGATTGGTTTAGTCATTCCTATGGGGCTTGGTTATTTTACTGCACGTTATTTTTATACCTGGTTTGGTGAAACAGATATGAATAATGTTTTACCATTTAGCCTTTTCATTGGAACTGCAATGGCCGTTTCAGCTTTGCCTGTTATAGCACGAACACTCATGGATTTGGGCTTGTTCAGAACTAGAATCGGCATGATAATTATCGCTGCAGCCATGTTCGATGATTTAATTGGCTGGATTTTGTTTTCAGTGATTTTGGGGATGATGAACAAAACCGCTCAGGGTATTGACTTCGTTTATACTTTGGGATTAACACTTTTGTATGCTATTGGAATGCTTACTGTTGGAAGGTTTCTTATCAATAAATCTTTGCCATGGGCAGAAAAGAATTTTACCTGGCCCGGAGGTTTTCTATCGATTTCACTTGGATTGGCTTTTTTAGGAGCTGCATTTACTGAATTTGCCGGGATTCATGCCATTTTTGGAGCATTTATTATGGGAATTGCCATTGGTGATTCGGTTCATGTAACTGAAAAAACCAGAGAAATTGTACATCAGTTTGTCACCAATATTTTTGCGCCTTTATTTTTTATTTCTGTTGGATTTAAAGTCAATTTTATAGCCAATTTTAACCTTCAAATTGTGGCTTTGGTATTATTTCTTGCTGTATTTTGTAAACTGTTAGGTGCTGGTTTAGGTGCACTTTGGGGTGGTTTAAGCAAAAAAGAAGCATTAGCTGTAGGCTTTGGAATGAATGCTAGAGGTGCCATGGAAATTATTCTAGCAACATTGGCTCTTCAGGCTAAACTTATTAGCGAACCTTTGTTTGTGGCCATAGTAATTATGGCTGTAGTTACTTCCGTAATGGCAGGTCCAATGCTTCAACTTCTTTTGAATCCACCTTCAAATGGGTTTGTAAGCAAATCAACTAATTCTTAATTTTAAAATTTCCTATTCCTTGAAAGATAAACTTCGACGTTTCGCAGAATTTAAAACTTTTCCTAATTGTTTCGATTTCCCTTTTGAATTAAGAGGTAAATGGAATTCTCAGGTTTTCAAAAATCAAAATCCTATAGTACTTGAATTGGGCTGTGGTAAAGGTGAATACACAGTTGAATTGTCAGGTGCATTTCCCGATAAAAATTTTATCGGTATCGACCTTAAAAGTAATCGCATGTGGAAGGGTTCTGCATTGGCACAAGAATTAGGTAGAACCAATGTTGGATTTGTTAGAATGATTGTTCAGAAATTACCCGAGATTTTTGGAATAGGAGAGGTAGACGAAATCTGGATTACATTTCCGGATCCCTTTCCCAAAGACCGCCACGAAAAACACAGACTTACCTACAGAAACTTTCTTGAATTATACAGAGAGGTTTTAAAACCAAATGGTGTTCTTCATTTTAAAACCGATGATGATGCATTGTTTGATTATACCATCGAAACTTTCCAAAAAATGAATGTTCCCATTCTTCAATTGGAATACAATGTTTATGAATCAGAAAAAGTAGATAAATACGTAAAAGAAATCAGAACTCATTACGAAAAATTATTTCATGCTAAAGGCAGAAATATTAAATACGTAAGCTTTTTATTGCCTCCTGATTTAGATTTGAGAATTAAATCGGAATAATAAATGTTAAGGCTTGGCTATTGCTTCTATAGCTGCTTTAAGTCCTTTATCATTTTGTTGAATCACCATATAATATCCTTTATCTCTCCAAATTTGACGAGCCATTAAAGCTTTAATTTGAAGTTTGATAAAGGCCTCAGATTTTTTACTATCTGCAATTGATGGTGAAGCACAACCCTGAGTTACTGCAAATCTGATAAACTCTTGATAAGCTTCATTACTTAATTGATATGCTTTTGCATAGGCCTCTAATTCTTTAATTCCGGTAATGGAAGCTCTGTTTCTATCTAAATAATCGTAAGCAAATTTCCCAATCAAAGCATTTGATGCTACTTCTGTAAGGAACCTGCTACTAAAACTTGTATCCAAAGGCACAAATACATCAGGATAAATTCCACCACCACCATAAACTACTCTACCTTTTACTTTAGTGAAGTAAGGAGTTGAATCAAAAATGGCTTCTTTCTTTTGGTCTTCCAATTCACCATTTTCATATCGGGTTAACAAATCGTGTTCGTAATCCATCGCACTTTCGTACGATTTTTGAATACATCTTTCGCTTGGTGTATAATATCTGGCAACTGTTAAACGCACTGCTGAACCATCCTTTAATTCAAATGGTTCTTGCACCAATCCTTTTCCGAAACTTCTTCTTCCAACTATAATTCCACGGTCCCAATCCTGAATAGCGCCGCTTAAAATTTCACTTGCAGAGGCAGAACCTTCATCAATTAATATAGCTAGTTTACCTTCTTCAAAAACACCTCTTGTGTCGGTAAAATATTCTGATTTAGGTTTGTTTAATCCTTTAGTAAAAACCATTAATTTTTTATCACCTAAAAATTCATCAACCAATTTTGTAGCAGTGGTTAAATAGCCACCAGGGTTTCCTCTTAAATCAAGAATCAAGTTTTCTAAACCCGATTTTTTCAATTCATTAAAAGCTGTTAGAAACTCATCATGGGTTTTTTCTGCAAAGCGACTGATTTTTATATAACCCGTTTTTTCATTAACCATATAACTCGCATCAACACTATAAATTGGAATAGTTCCACGTGTTATTTCATAAGGTATTTTTTGTTTGGAGGCAGGACGATAAATTAAAACATTCACTTTTGAACCACCTTTTCCTCTTAAAAGTTTGAATACTTTTTCAGAAGTAATTCCATTACCAGCAACATTACTTGAATCAACTTTAATAATTCTATCACCGGGTTGAACACCTAATTCCTGAGCAGGTCCACCATTTAAGGCAGCTACAACCATTATGGTATCATTAATAATATTGAATTCAACCCCAATACCTTCAAAATTTCCCTCTAATTGTTCGTTGGCTTGTTTTAAATCTTCAACAGGAATATAAACTGAATGTGGGTCGAGTTTACTCAATAAACCATTGATGGTTTCTTTTTCTAAATCAGCAACATCAACAGAATCAACATACGATTGTTCAATAATCTTTAACAATTCGTTAATTTTTCCCTCATTACCCCCAATTGAAATCACATTTCCAGCGGGTTTTAGTATCATTCCAAGGGTAATACCCAAAGATAATAACAATGCGTAGATAAGGGGTTGCCATTTATTGATTTGATTTGACATATTTTTGAAGTGAGTTTACAAATATAATCCACTCATGTTTCTTTCTATACTCTCATGAATAAAACTAAATCAACATCCACAACTGAATCATCTTCAAACTATAATAATTTAGAAAAGATGAACACCCGTAGTTTATTAAAGAATATCAATAAAGAAGATCAAACAGTTTCTTTGGCTGTTGCAAAGGCTATTCCATCAATTGAGAAATTGATAGATGCGGCTACTGAAAAACTCAAAAATGGTGGACGCTTATTTTATATTGGTGCTGGTACCAGTGGCAGATTAGGTATTGTTGATGCCAGTGAATGCCCACCAACATTCGGTGTTCCTCAAGGATTAGTTATTGGTTTAATAGCTGGAGGTGATGCTGCCATAAGAAAAGCCGTGGAGTTTGCTGAAGACTCAAAAACTCAGGGATGGAAGGATTTAAAATCATACAAAATAACAAAAAAAGATTTCTTAATTGGAATTGCTGCGAGTGGAAGCACTCCATATGTGGCTGCTGCATTGGATACTGCTAACAAAAATGGAGTGGAAACCGGTTGTATAGTTTGTAATAAAGGAAGTATTATTGCTTCATTGTCAAAATTTCCGGTTGAAATTATTGTTGGTCCGGAATTTGTTACAGGTAGTACACGTTTGAAGGCCGGAACTGCTCAGAAACTCTGTTTAAACATGATTAGTACAAGTATCATGATTAAACTTGGAAGAGTAAAGGGTAATAAAATGGTCGACATGCAGTTGAGTAACAATAAATTAGAGGAAAGAGGTGCACGTATGATTATGGATGAATTGAAAATTCCTTTTACAAAAGCTAAGGAGCTTTTGATGAAATATGGCAATGTACGTCAGGCTATTAAAGCATATTTTGAAGAACCTGTTGGCAGATTAGCAGTAAAGAAAAAAGCAAAAATAAAGTCGAAAAAGCAAAATAATAAGGCAACGGATGCACCAAAAGTTCAAACTGAAAAACCCAAAACTCCTAAAAAAATTAGTGCTAAAAAGGTAGCCAAAAAGCAAGCCCCAAAGGACTAAAAGTATATGGAGATAGTTTGGAAGATTTTACTAGTAATGGCATGGAGTGCCGTTAAATTTGTTATTGGTTTTGGTTTAGCTCTGGCCTCAGGTTTTAGTTTAATAGAAGTATTAATTGGAACAGTTGGCGGTGGTATGGTAGGTGTGATTATCTACCTGTATTTATGGGATTTAATTGTTCATGTTTTTAGAAAATTTGTTCCTAAAAAGAACAAACCGGTTAAGTTTAGTAAAACCAAAAGAATTATAGTTAAAATAATAAAGGAATATGAATTATATGGTGTTGCTTTTTTAACACCTTTAGTTCTTACTATGCCAATTGGAAGTATTATCGCAACCACCATTGAACCTAATAAGTGGAGGATAAAATTGTTCATGTTTGTATCGTTAATATTTTGGACATTGTTACTTTATGGCTTAAAGGTTCTTTTTAATTTTGATTTACCTGGCTTGTTACATTTTTAAAATCTACATCCCAAAATTTCATTGTATTTTCGCTTTCCATGGCAAAAACATCTACTACTTTCTTCTGTAAAAGTTGCGGAGCTTCTTCTGCAAAATGGGTCGGCAAATGTCCTGCCTGTGGCGAATGGAATACTTATGTTGAAGAAGTAATTCACAAGGATAAACCCGATTATAAAAGCACCTGGAAATCAGAAAAAGTTAAAAGGAGTTTACAACCATTGCTTTTAAATGAAATAGAAAAAGGCAATGAAGAAAGATTTCCAATCGATGATACTGAACTATCAAGAGTTTTAGGTGGTGGATTGGTACCCGGTTCAGTAATTCTTGTAGGTGGTGAACCCGGTATTGGAAAATCTACGCTGATGCTTCAACTGGCACTTAGATTTAAAGGACGAAAGGTTTTATATATTTCGGGGGAAGAAAGTGAACGACAAATAAAAATGCGTGCTGAACGTATCGCGTTTCAAAATGAAGATTGTTATTTGTTTACCGAAACATCAACCCAAAAAATTGGAAAAGCACTACAGCAACTGGAGCCTGATTTGGTAATTATAGATTCTATTCAAACACTTCAAAGTGATTTAATAGATTCTACTCCAGGTAGTATTTCACAGGTAAAAGAAACTGCCGGCGACTTAATTCGATATGCAAAAGAAAGTGGAACACCTGTTTTTTTAATTGGTCATATTACAAAGGATGGAACACTGGCCGGTCCTAAATTACTAGAGCACATGGTTGATACTGTTCTGCAATTTGAAGGCGATCGTCACCATGTATATCGAATTTTGAGAAGTACTAAAAATCGTTTTGGCTCAACCAATGAAATCGGTATTTATGAAATGCAGGCTGGTGGATTGAGAGAGGTAAGTAATCCTTCAGAAGTTTTAATTTCTCAAAGAGATGAGGCTTTAAGTGGAATTTCTATTTCAGCTTCTTTAGAAGGAATGCGCCCGCTTTTAATAGAAACGCAAGCCCTCGTTAGTCAGGCTGTTTACGGCACTCCACAGCGTAATTCAAATGGATACGACAGTAAACGACTGAATATGTTATTGGCTGTTTTAGAGAAGAAATGCGGACTTAGAATGGGTATGCAGGATGTATTTGTGAATATTGCAGGTGGATTAAGAGTTGAAGATCCGGGTATAGATTTAGGAATTATAGCTTCTATTGTTTCAAGTTATGAAAGCATGCCGGTAGATAATGAAATTTGTTTTGTAGGTGAATTAGGATTAAGTGGTGAAATCAGAGCTGTAACGCGCATAGAACAAAGAATTTCGGAAGCAGAGAAATTGGGATTCAAAACCATTTATTTGTCAAAATTCAACAAATTGCCACAAACCAGTTCAGGTATCAATATTGTTCAAATATCAAAAATTGAAGAATTGTTGAATCTGTTATTTGGGTAAAATCATACCGCTTATTCAATTTAATACATGTTTGACAATCTCCGTCAATACATTCTTAGTGTTTAGGCCTATAATTGCAGAAGGATAGTCAAATGAACAGAAGTTTTAAGGATGGAATAAATTTACTTTCAAAGTTAAGTGCACGCAGAATTTCAAATTTTGTGCGCTTATTTGCTAGTTATCAGTTGTCGAGAATTACAAAACGTCATTATCATTGGGGAATGCCGTTTACTTTGGAAATTGAACCTACTACCAGTTGTAATTTAAGATGTCCGCAGTGCCCAAGTGGTTTACGTGAATTCACCAGAAATACCGGAATGCTTGATTTAACCTTATTCAAAAAAATTATTGATGAGGTTCAACATGAATTGGTTTGGTTGGTTTTATTTTTTCAGGGTGAGCCATTTTTAAATAAGAAGTTTCTTGAGTTCGTAAAATACGCCTCCGATAAAAACATCTATACATCAACATCAAGTAATGCGCACTACTTTACAGATGATATGGCTAAAGCTACAGTAGAATCAGGCTTAGACAGATTAATTGTATCAATAGATGGAATTACCCAAGATTCCTATTCGAAATACAGGGTAGGGGGCGATTTGGAGAAAGTTTTGGAAGGAACCAGAAACCTTATTAAATGGAAGAAAGAATTAAACTCTGCAACTCCTCATATTATCTGGCAGTTTATTGTTTTTAAACACAATGAAGACCAATTACCTGAGGTTAAGAGAATGGCTAAAGAAATTGGAGTTGATGAACTGGGAATTAAAACCGCCCAGATTTACGACTATAAAAGTTCTGATGAGTTTATTCCCGAAAATTTAGAGTTTAGCAGGTATGTAAAAACTGAAGAAGGTTACCAGATAAAAAATAAGCTTTTAAATCAATGCTGGCGTCTTTGGAAAGGCTCTGTCATTACCTGGGATGGCTTAGTTGTTCCTTGTTGTTTTGATAAAGATGCTGTCCATCGTTTTGGTGATTTAAGCAAAGAAACCTTTAAACAAGTTTGGACAAACCAATCTTATGAAGGCTTTAGAAAAGCTATTCTAAAATCGCGTAAGGAAATAGATATCTGTACAAATTGTTCTGAAGGAACAAAAATCTGGAATTAGAATTTACTTCACCACCTTTCGGTAAACTCTTTCACCGCCTGTTAGTTCAATTTCTAATAAGTACATGCCCTCAGGTAACTGAGCAGTTTCTAATCTGCTTTCACTACCAATCTGTTCAAGAATATGTTTACCATTCATATCACTCATACTTAATTTGCTTATTTGGTATCCATTGATTTCAACCTGAATTTCATCTTTAAACGGATTTGGATAAATCTGAACAGCGCGATTTAATTCGTTTTTATCAATACTTAAAGTATTTCCAAGCGTATCAGAATAATATACTAAATAACCTTTTTCCTGTTCAACTATTCTTAGTAAAGGTAATCCAACATTTGCTTGTACCCAGATTATTTCAGCAAGTCCAGGGTTGTCTAATAAAATCGGACCTAAATAAATACTATCAACCTGCACTCTTGAGATTCTAAAAACGCTATCGAAAGTACCTGTTGGTGTTTTTAAGGTTCCGAATCCATCATACATGGCAATTGAAAGTACATTTCCAATGGGTAAAAATGGATTTGTTGAATTTTGTTTTTGTGGTGTAAAATGAACAACCGTATCACCAAAGTACATTGGATAGGTTAAATATGGAACCCTTTGTGGGTATTTCATTAAATGAATTCCATCAACATAAGCATCAAGAAATAAGGTATCTCTTTCTGCATTATAAGTGTAGAACAAGTTTCTTGGAACCGGAGTTTCACAAATTTCATTCATCCAGGTATAATGCATGGCTGTAACATCACTAAGATATGAATACCTAAATTTGTAATTTACCATTTCTGAATTCCAGTTTTCTCCAGTGAAATCCCAAACATAATCATAGCCGGTTTTTGCATAAACATCCTCTATACTTTTGTTTGTCTCTCTTACAAAACCTATCGTACTTACATTACCTAATTTTAGTCCTTCTTCAATGGTTAAAACTCTTTGAGCCTGACTTTGAAAAATGCTAAAGCACAATATAAAAAGAAGTAAATTTCTATTCATCTTATTAAATATTTTGGTATCTATTTTTGTTGACCTCACAAATTAATCATTCTCACTGATTTGGCAAACCTTAGATTTCCTTAAAATGCTAATTCAAAAGGTCTTTTGCCTTCTCAATTCCTTCCTCAGTGCTTCCTCCCGAAAAGAATATCAAGAGTCCCAGCCCTATGAACAATATTCCAATCAAAATATTCATCCTGTGTATAAACTGTTCGGAGAGCCATTTTTTTATTTTGTTTGATGAATAACAAATGCCTGCCTGAGTAGCGAATACGCTTGTCATAACAGCCAAAAAGAAAACAATTAAATGTGGTAAATCATACAATAATGATGATCTTAAATAAGCCGTAATTCCAATCCATGTAATCAAAATCATTGGATTGAGTTTATTCAATAAAAATCCTTTACTTATAAAATAATAATTTGGTTTTTCACCAATATCACCTGTTTGAAGTACTTTACTCGATTTTATAATAGTTCGAATTCCTATAAATATAAATGAAACAAGCGCTGCAATACGAATCCATTTATCGTATTTAGGAAGTTCCTCGCTAATAAAGGAAGTGGCGAACATGGCCATGAAAATATAAAGTGCATCACTTATTACAGCTCCAACCGCAATCAAAATTCCCTTATTGGTTCCTCTTGAAATGCTGGTTTGTACCAATGCGAAAAATCCTGCCCCAAACGAGAGGGTCAGAATGAGTCCGGTTATTATTCCTTTTGATATTATGCCTATCCAGTCCATTATTAATAATGCCTGCCCAATATAGTGAAATTGGACAGGCTTATGCAAACTTCTTAAGAGGAATGTTCAGGCTGGTTTTAATTTGATGCTGTTTCTGCAACTACTTCACCATTGAAATACAGGATGATTTGGCCAGGATCGGCATTGGTATTAACTGTTGCACTTTTTGTAAAATTTCCAATAGCAGCAGCATTGTAGGTTAAAGTAATAAATCCTTTTTTACCCGGAGCAATTGAGCTTTTGGTAAAATCATTGGTAGTGCATCCGCAAGATGGATTTACTGAGGCAATAATTAATGGTCCTGTTCCTGAATTGGTAAATTCGTAGGTAATAGTGACAGGTTTTCCTTGTGGAATTTTTCCAAAATCATGTTTGGTTTTTTCCCAGGTAATTGCTGCTTTTGAACTTTCTGATTTAGTTTGGGTGATTTGATTGTTTTGTGCCATTAACATCCCGCCAATTAGCAACATCATAAAGGTAAAAAGATTTTTCATATTGTATTTATTTTACAATTCAAAGGTCATTTACTTTATCAGGCTGAATGGTTAAGGATTTGCCAAATTTTGTTAATGATATGTTAAAGGCATCTTTTGCTGTTATCATTCTACTTCCAATTGATACATTTGTTTAAAATGAATAATGTAACTATCAGGATATTTGTTGTATTGGCATTGATTTCGATTTCCGGAATCATTCTTACACAAATATTTTGGTTTAAGAAAGCATTTCAGCACAAACAAGCTGAATTTAATAAACAGGTTGATCTTTCTTTGCAGGAAGTTGTTAAAGGTATTTTAGCCTATAATGGAAACAAATCTTCACCGCTAAATTTAGTTACACAGGTTAATGAAAAACTATTTGTTGTTAATGTTAATGAACCTATAGAAATAGAGGTTTTGGAACATTATTTAGAATTGTCATTTCTTAAATACAGAATTCAGGAACCTTATGAATATGCTGCTTATGATTGTTCAACAAAGGAGCCGGTTTTTGGTGGCACAGTTTCTAAACAATTGAAATTTTTGAGTTCTGTTCCCGGTTTACCGAGTAATTATTATTTCACAGTTTATTTTCCAAATCATTCAGGAAATTTATTAAGTGAAATGGGCATTTGGCTTTTTTCTTCATTTGCAGTTTTGCTTGTTAGTATATTTTTTGCTTATGGTTTATTTGTGATTTTAAAACAGAAAAGATTTGCTGAAGTTCAGCGCGATTTCATCAATAATATGGCCCATGAAATAAGAACTCCATTAACAACAATTTCACTAGCTGTGAAGAGTATTTTGGGAAACAATATTTCTGAAATAAAGGAGCCACGTGAATTGAAATATCTACAAATAATTTCTCAGGAATCTGAACGATTAAAAGGTCAATTGGATAGGGTATTATCCTTTGCAGGTGATGGAACTCAACTAAAATTAAAACTTGAAAAAACTGAACTTCATGATTTTATTCAAACTCATTTTAAAGATTGGTGTGCCGCTGATTTAAATACAAATTGTGAGTTGATTTTAGATTTAAATGCTGATAATTCATTTGTATTAATTGATACTTTTCATTTCTACCAGTCATTGCAGAATCTATTGGATAATGCAAAAAAGTATAGCAATGGTCAGTCAGCCATTATAGTTAAAACTTACAATCTGAATTCTGATACTTTATTGCTCGAAGTTCAAGATAAGGGTATTGGTATGGCTCCTGAATTTTTAAACAAAATTTTTGATAAGTTTTATAGGATTCCAACAGGAAATATTCATAATGTAAAGGGTTTTGGAATTGGATTGAGTTATGTAAAAAGGGTGATAACTGCACATAAAGGAAAGATATTTGTGAAAAGTAGGGTGGGTGAGGGCAGCACATTTACCATTAAATTAAAAGTGATCAAATGAGCAGTATAATCAAGATTTTATTGGCTGAAGATGATACAAATCTGGGTTTTATTATTCAGGATAATTTGCAGCAGAATGGCTATGAAGTTGCTTTGTTTGAAAATGGTATAAAAGCACTGGATGCATTTCATAAACAAAACTTCGATGTTTGTTTATTGGATGTTATGATGCCTTTAATGGATGGGTTTTCGCTGGCAGAACAAATTCGAAAAACCAATACTCAGATACCTATTATTTTTCTAACAGCTAAAGGCATGAAGGAGGATAAATTGTCTGGCTTTAGAATTGGTGGAGATGATTATCTTATCAAACCTTTTAGTATGGAGGAATTGTTGTTTAGAATCAAAGTTTTTGTGAAACGAAAATTGATTCATTCCGAAAGTTCTACATTATCTGTTTATGAAATTGGGTCTTATACTTTTGATTATTCTAAACTTGAATTATATCACCCTAAACAAACAAAATCATTAACACAAAAGGAAGCTGATTTATTGAAGGAACTTTGTGTTCATTTAAATCATATGGTGAAACGTGAAGATTTATTGAAGAAAATTTGGGGCACCAACGACTATTTTACAGGAAGAAGTATGGATGTTTTTATTTCTAGATTGAGAAAATACCTTAGTCTTGAAGCAAACATTGAATTAATGAATCACCATGGTAGCGGTTTTCGATTAATGGTTCATATAAATAAAAAAGGCTGATGTGTTTTTAATTTCATCAGCCTTTAAAAATTTATTGATTCAAATTATAAGTTTCCAACCATGTTGGCAGGAATTACCCATTGATCGAATTGTTCATTGGTAACTAAACCTAATTCAATTGAAGCTTCTCTTAAAGTTTTGTTTTCTTTATGAGCTTTTTTCGCAATTTTGGCGGCATTTTCATAGCCAATATGCGTATTTAAAGCTGTAACTAACATCAATGAATTTTCTAAATGTCTATTGATAATTTCATGATTTGCTTTAATTCCAACTGCACAATTATTGTTGAATGAAACGCAAACATCACCAATTAATCTTGCGCTTTGTAATACGTTAGCAGCAATAAGAGGTTTGAATACATTTAATTCAAAATGTCCATTACTTCCACCAATTCCAACTGCAACATCATTTCCCATCACCTGAGCTGCAACCATTGTCATTGCTTCTGGTTGAGTAGGATTAACTTTACCCGGCATGATTGATGAACCCGGTTCGTTATCAGGAATAATGATTTCACCAATACCACTTCTTGGTCCTGATGATAACATTCTGATATCATTTGCAATTTTCATCAAACTTACTGCAACTCTTTTCAAAGCACCACTTAATTCTACCATTGCATCATGAGCAGCAAGAGCTTCGAATTTATTAGGAGCTGTAACAAAAGGTAAACCTGTAAATTCTGCAATTTTAGCTGCTACTAATACATCATAACCTTTTGGTGCATTTAATCCGGTACCAACTGCTGTTCCACCAAGAGCCAATTCTTTCACCATTTCTAGTGCAGAATTTAAAGCACGAATTCCGTTGTCTAATTGTTGAGTATAAGCTGAGAATTCTTGTCCTAATGTTAAAGGAGTAGCATCCATGAAATGGGTTCTGCCGGTTTTAACAATGGTTTTGAATTCTTCTGATTTAGCCGCAAATGTGTCTCTTAATAATTTTATTCCCGGTATTGTATTTTCTACAACCAATTTATATGCAGCAATATGCATTGCGGTTGGGTAAGTATCATTGCTCGATTGAGATTTGTTTACATCATCATTTGGGTGTAAAACCTTTTTCTCATCGTTTAAAGAACCACCACTTAGAACGTGTGCGCGGTAAGCTACAACTTCATTCACATTCATGTTACTTTGTGTTCCTGAACCTGTTTGCCAGATAACCAATGGAAATTCACCGTCTAGGGTACCTGTAAGAATTTCTTCACAAACTTTGCTGATTAAATCGCATTTTTCTTTGCTTAATACTCCCAAATCCATGTTGGCATGAGCAGCAGCTTTTTTTAAGTAAGCAAATGCATAAATAATTTCTTTTGGCATACTGGCTTCAGGGCCAATTTTAAAATTATTTCTTGAGCGTTCTGTTTGCGCTCCCCAATACTTGTCGGCAGGTACTTGGACCTCGCCCATGGTATCATGTTCTGTTCTGAATGACATATGGCTTTAATTTTTGCGCTGCTAAATTAAGGGAATCAAATGGAGAGACCGAATAAAAATTCTTGATTTTGTTCAGTTATTGATTTACACAGATATAGGCATAAAAAAATCCCGCATTTGCGGGATTTTTTTTATTATCTGATTAAGTAAATACTTCCGGTTAGTTTATACTTTTTACCGTATTTGTCCTTGGCACTCATTACATAAGTATAGGTATCAGGTGGCGCAGGATTTGTTCCATCCGTTCCATTCCACCATTGTCCGCCCGGCATTCTGGTTGCAAATATTTCTACACCCCATCTGTTGAATACTCTATATTCTAAGTATTCAAATTCTGAAGCCGTATAAGAAAAAGCAAAAACATCATTATCGCCATCATTATTTGGTGTAAATGCATTTGGAGCAAATAAGGCTGCAGTTATATCAACATTTACATTTTTAGAAATAGTATCTATACAACCTGTACTATCTTCAACAGTCAGTTTTACTGTGAAAAATCCTTTTTCTGTATAAGTGTAAGCAGGGTCTTTTAAGGTTGAACTTGCTCCAATTGGTCCAAATGTCCAAGTGTAGAAATGTGCATTAAGACTATTGTTGGTAAACTGTACCAATAATGGCGCATTTCCTTGATTTGTGCTTAAGTCGAAAGCAGCTGAAATTGGTGGAGGTAATGTTACTGTTACAGTATCATATTTTGCACACTGATAATTTCTGGCAGTTAAAACATAAGTTGTATTTGAGCTAACCGAGGCAAATGGTGTTAAACTTAATCTGTCATTTAAACCTGTTGCAGGTGTCCAGATAATAGAAGTATAATCTTTTCCTGTTGCATTAATCTGTACAATATCATCAGGACAATGTTTCAAGTCTGGTCCAGCTTCAATTGTTGGGTAAGCATGAATTTTGATATCTAATGAATCGTAATCAGAACAACCTAATGCATCACTTACTTTAACAATCCAGGTTCCTGAAGTAGTTGGTGTAATTAATGGATTCGAAATATTTGGATTATCAGCACCTGTAACGGGTGTCCAAACATAATTTGTGCCGCCACTAGCACTTAATCTAACAGATTCGCCTTCACATACAGATGTGTCTAATCCTGCTTGTGCATTTACCGATTGAACATCAACCTCAACTGAATCATATCTAAAACAATAACCATTGGTTACAATTGCATAATATGTTGTTTTAACAATTGGCGCAACCTTTGGATTGGCAATTCCGGTATCATTAATAGCATAGAGCGGTAACCAATTGTATTTTAATGCGCCTGAAGCTGTTAATTGTGCAGAATCTCCCAAACATATTTTCTGGTTAGTTCCGGCATCAACAGTTAAGTTTAATACTTGAACATTTACTGTATCTGTTGCAGAGCAAATTCCTTGGGTAACAGTCATGATATAATCAGTTGTAAGCAATGGCGTTAATCTTGCTATAGCACCAGTATCAATAATTCCTGCACTTGGCGACCAACTTGTAATTCCATTTGATGTTCCATTGAATCGGATGGTATCTCCTAAACACATAATTTTATCTGAGCCAGCATTTGCTATCGGACGATTTACTATAACAACTGCACTATCGTATTTTACACAATATCCGTTTTGCGATCTTAGATAATATACCGTTGATATTTGCGGACGGACCCAAGGATTTGAAATAGCAGTATCTTCAATGAAATAATTTGGTGACCATCTGTAATCTGCGCCAGTACTTGCAACGGCATTTAATTGTATAGAATCAAAAATACAAATTTCTCTATCTGGCCCTGCATCTAAATTCAGTTGTGAAGTATTGGCTTCAAAGGTATCTCTAACAGAACATCCAAATAAAGTTGAAGTAACTATATAACTGGTGTTTGTAGCCACTTTTACATATGGATTACTAACAGTGGTATCACTAATTCCGCTTGTCGGGAAATAACTGAGAATACCTGTTGTATTAATTGAAATTTGAACACTATCATCCAAACACATTGTGGTATCTCGAATTGGATCAAGTAAAACCCTTGTAACATTAATATCAACAGTATCAAATCTGGTACAAAGACCATTATTTGCAGTTAAAAAATACCTGGTTGTTGTATCAGGTTTTACCCATGGGTCAGCAATATTTACATTACTAATATTTAAATTAGGTGACCATTGATGCAATAAAGCAGCAGAAGCATTTAATTGGGTACTATCACCATAACAAATATTTTGAGGTAAGCCGGCTTCAGGTTTGAAGTCTATCACATTCACTCGAACAGTATCGTAGTTTTTGCAACCACTTACATCTCCTCTTAAAATGAAAGTTGTAGTATCAGCTGGCCAAGTTCTTATAACTAATGCAGTTGAATCTGTCATTAAACTTCTGTTTGGTGTCCATAAGAAATTCGCTATTCCGGTTCCTGTTGCATTGATGTAAACACTATCATCTTTACACATGTTTTTGTCGGTACCTGCATTTACGGTTGGTAATCCATTAATAGAACTTAAGCTGTATAGTTTGTAAATTTCTGCACCTGAAAGTGCTCTATTCCAGATTTTAACTTCATCAATAACTCCATTGTATTGATCAGCAGCATTAGTTGGATTTCCTCTTCCTATTCTAAGGTTTTCATTTCTTGCACTCGTATGAGGACTTGTAACTATCGAAGAGCCTACAGGTAATCCATTTCTGTAATAAATCATCAATGTATCTTTCATTGTTACAGCAAAGTGATACCAGGTTGCTAGACTCGTATTTGTTCCTACTGTAAAGTTCCATTGTTTATTGTTATTGTAACTTAGAATTCCATTGGTTTTTACTGCAAAACGATATTGGTAATTTGTTGTAGAACTACCTTTAGTTACAGCAGATGCAAAAATTGTAGTTGGATTGAAAGTATAAAATCCATTAATTCTTCCCCAAAATGCAATAGTAACTTCACGTGTGGGAGAAGCTAAACTGGCAGAATTAGGTACATTAATAAAATTGTTGAATCCGTTGAATAAATAAGCACGGTTTGCAACACCAAATCTATCTGCAGTAAGTGTTGCGCCAGTTACTGTTCCGTTGTTTCCATTACCACTTTCGTCATTTGCATTTCCGTTAAATGGATAACAAGCAACTAAGCCTTGGTTGATGTCGTAAGGAGTTGAGCAGGTAATACAGCAATTTTGGTTAACTGTTATAACTAATGTATCACGGGCTGTACATCCCTGGAAACTAATGGTTGCAAAATAAGTAGTATTGGTTAAAGGTAATGTCCAAGGGCTTGCAGCCATAGAATCTCTTAAACCTGTTCCTGGCGTCCATGCATAATTATATGCAGTATTTCCTCCAAGTTGTGTACTGTCATATCTACAAATAGTTTTATCACCTAACCTTGGTGTAACAAAGGTTGTTAGTTTATTTACTGTAATGGCAATCGATGTGTCATTTGGTTCACATGGACTTACACTTACAACCTTATAAGTACCACCGATATTTGTTTTAAAACTGTTATCAGTAGTTATTGTCATTAATGTATCATTTCTTAACCACCTGTATGTTCCAAATTTTTTGTTTGGAATATACATATAAGCAGTATCTGCCGTACATTGAATAGTTGTTGCAGTACTTCTTAAATAAGTAGTATCATTTTCATTTATTTTGGCTAAAAAGGCATCTTCACCACCACCACCAACTAGTGTATCATTTGAAAAATAAACAGGTGAAGATATAAAATATCCTCCAACATAAACTTTCCCTGAACTTCCTGTATGTAAAACACTTGCAGCCCTAAAACCGGGACTTGTAGTTCCAATTTTATATAGATTTAGAGGTACATTAAGTCTTGAAATTCTGGCCATATAACCTGAAGAGTTTCCAGAAGATGAAATAGATAAAGAACCAAGTGAAATTGAACCGGAGAATTCACCTGAAAACATAACATTTAAATTGGCATCCAAACTCAATCCATAACCGTATTCATTTGCCACACTACCTAAAGTTCTAACCCATTGATTAGCTCCATCCAGATTCATACAGACAATAATTGCATCAAATTGTCCATTTGTAGTTACGTTTACAAATGTACCTCCGGGCCTGCTTGTTACCTGAGAGTTTCCATTATAATGACCTGTAACATAGACTCTATCATTTAAATCATCTACAACTACATTTGAATAACCTTCTGAAGCTGCCTGTCCCATTGCATTGGCCCATAACCATGTTCCATCTGCATCTGCTTTTGCCACAAAAGCACCCCAAGCGCCGGTATTTGAAATAGCATTTCCTAAAGTTATTACACCTGATCCACCTGAACCAAATTGACCTGCAACATAGATATTTCCTAAACTATCAGTATCAATAGATGCTCCCAGATCCTGGAAATTTCCACCACCTCTATTACTAGTTATAATTTCACCTTCGTTCGAATATTTAACTATAAAAATGTCGGTGCTACCTGCACTAACTAAAGTAGAATTTGATGTTCCTGTTGCTGAAGTAAAAATTGCATTGTTTGAGTGGAATCCTGTAAAGTAAACATTGCCTGCTCTGTCTGTGCAAATACCTCCTGCTTCATCATCCCCAGTACTAATTACAGTATTAACCCATTGAACAATTCCACTATTAGTCATTTTTAAAATAAATGCATTATCTATTACACTAACAGGTCCAGAAGCTCCTTTTGTAATGGTAGTTCCATTTGCTGATGTAACAAATAATTGTACCCTGTAAGAACCGGATGCAAAAATATTTCCTAATGAATCTACAGAAATTCCCACATTATTAAAGTCGCCTCCATCCTGATAAGGGCCGCCAATCTTAACAACCCATTGAAATTGTTTGTTACAATTGTACTTTACAATTGCTAAGTCTTTACCACCATTACTTGTAATTGTAATTGGTGTTCCTGCACTATCAATGTTTACACTGCCTGTATAATAAAAATAATGATAAACATTTTGTTGAGCATCTGTAGCAATTCCACGTGTATTATCGGCACCGGTTCCGGCGGCTTTTACTGCCCATGAATAAGTTTGAGCGGATAATCGCTGTGAACCTAATCCAATTAAAAATACAAATGCAAAAATCCACTTAAGTAATCTTATCTTCATATGAGTTTCCTTTTTCAAATTTTATAGGTAACCAATTCCTAAATATTCACTAAGGTTTTAAAATAGTGAGGGCCATTTATGAATTCAGTTTTCCTAATCTCTCAAAATTAACAATTTAGCGCGAAAATTTTCTTAAAATAAACTTAATCGAGGTGAAGTACTTTGAGCGCATCTTTCACGTTATCAAGTGTTTAAAATTTGCAATTTGATTTTTTTGGAAATAGTTTAAACTAATAGGGAAAAAAGTGACTAAGTTTTTGAGATTTATCTGAGTAAATCAATCGAGCCTTTTAAACTAAATGGTTCATTATTTCGTCCAATTGCATCCAGTTTATAGAAGTAGGTTCCGGTTTGGCAAGGTTCACCATCATAAGTTCCATCCCACCAATTGGCATTTGGATATTCTGTAAAATAGATCTCATTTCCCCACCTATCATAAATAGTATATTTCAACCATAAAAATGCTTCTTCATTAAAAACTGGAATAAACTTTTCATTTATTCCATCCCCATTAACAGTAATTGCATTAGGTAGTTTTAAATATGGTGCTGTAACCAATGTAATGGTTTTGATAGCTCTATCAGCACATTCTAGACTGTCAATCGCAAATAATCTGGCTATGAATTCACCTGTATCTTTATAATAATGAACTGGATTTACTTCTTGAGATGGAAATGATCCATCGCCAAATTCCCATGAAAATCGAGTGCCATTGATTGATTGATTGATAAACTGAACATAACTCGGTGCTATAGCGTTTTGAGGATTGGTAGTAAATTTTGCAGTGATTTTAGGCATTTCATAAATCAAGATGCTATCCTTACTGATACATGAATTTTTATAAGCAGTAAGTGTAAATGTTTGTTTGCCTTTTATTGCAGCAAAAGGACGTTCAATTTTGGTATTGTTTAATCCTGTTTGTGGCGACCAAATAAAGGAATCAACAGGCGTTTTAAAGACAGTTGGTATTTGTGCTGCACCATCAAAACAATGTCCAAGGTTATCACCTAATTCAATATCTGCTGCTCCATTAACAGCAACTTTAACGGTATCGTATCCAAAACAATTTCCACCTACCTGAACTCTAACAATATAAGTGGTATCTACCTTTGGATCAACAATTGGACTTGCAGAGTTAATATCATTGATTTGATAATTTGTGAGCCATAAATAGTTTGTGCCTCCACTGGCTTTTAATTGAATTGGATTTCCTGAACAAGTGAATGTATCATTACCGGCTTTTGCATTGATATTGTTGATGAAAGAAATATCAACCGTATCGTACCTGATACAATTTGTAATTTCAGCTTTAAGAATAAGTTTTGTTGCTGCTTTTGGAACCATCCACGATTGCAAACTTAATGGATCTCTTAAATCTGTTGTTGGTATCCATTCCCACTTTGTAGCTACTACTTTTCCGTTTAGTTGAATGCTGTCTCCTGCGCATATTTTCTGGTCGATACCGGCATTTGCTGATACTTGTTCCACTGTTATAAGAATGGTATCTTTTGAAATACATGAACCATTTGTTAATGTAACATAGTATCTGGCTGTTACTGGAGGTCTAACAGTTGGATTATTAACATTAATATTATTGATATGAAATACTGGAGACCAAACAAAGGTTCCGCTTCCGGTAGCATTAATCACAGCACTATCACCTAAACAAATTGTTTGATCAGGCCCTGCTTCAACTTTTTCGGGACAACAATCTTTAAACGTAACATCATCAATGCCATAATCATTTCCACTAGTTGAAGTTTCAGCATTTCTGATTTCTAAATTAGCAGTTGTTGCAGTCCCGGAATTCCAGTTTGCTTCTAACAATCTCCATTCATCAGGAGCATCAGTAACATTAAGAGTACTGCTAACCTTTGAACCATTTATCCAAAGTTCCATTTTGGCGGTGGGTAGGCCGGCGTAATCGGGGAGTTTTGACAAGTTTTTAAACCAAGCAGCGAAAATGTAATTTGAATTTATTTGAATAGAAATCGATTGTGACCAAACTATAGGTAATGTAGATCTTTGTCCCTGATTGATTATCATGAGATTTCCTGAGCCTGTGGTATGGTCTGTTCCTGTTAGGTTAGGACTAACTAAGGATGCATTGTTGCTTATGGTAAATTTTCCAGTATCTAATGGCGTTACTGAAGAATAACTAAGACTGACAGAGGAAAATCCAATATTACCCTGCGAAAAATCACCATTTGTAACTTTATTAGGAATAGAGGTTAAATTGATAATCTGACATTGACAAAAAACAATATTATGACTTGATAGGACAATAATTAGTGCTAATAATATTTGCCAAAATTTCGATATGTATTTTTTTAGAAAGACCAAGTATATTATTTTAGAAATTATTCCGAATTTAATGAAATTAAATTTTAATGGTTTAACTTAATTACATTTTGACAGGAATGAGTTTTTTATCTAAGCAAAGTAAGAGTTCCATGAGCATTAAATATTTTTCCGTTTAAAGCTTCTCCAACTGCTATATAAAAATAGACACCTTCCGGGCAAGGATTTCCATCAAAAGTACCATCCCACCATTTTCCCCCAGGCATTTTGGTTTTGTATAACAATTGACCCCATCTGTTATAAACTTCATATTCAACATATTTGAATGCTTCCGGATTGTGTAATATTTCAAAGTAATCATTAGAACTATCTGCATTTGGTGTAAACACATTTGGGATCTTAAAAATTGGTTCGAGCAATATCTTTACACTTTTACTCATTGTATCCTTGCATCCAAAACTATCAGTTACAGTTAATAGAATATTTAAATCTTTTTTGTTATTGTAAAAAAAGCTAGTGTCAGCGTCGAGCCCATTTGAGCTTGTACCATCAATTACCCAAAAGAATCTTGAATAATTTGTTGAGGTATTTTTTAGGCTAATATCTAGAGGTATTAAACCACTTTCAGGAAACACCGAAAAGTCGGCAATTACCTTGGGCTTTTCATTTACAACAATGGTATCAAAACTAAAACAACCATTGCTATTTCCGGTTAGAATAAATTTATATTGATTTTTGATAGAAACAATTTGGTCTAATTTTAATGTATCTGAGAAATAGGGGTTAGGCTGCCAATATGATTGAATAGAATTTCCTTTATTCCCAGTTATTTTAACAAAATTTTCGAAACAATGAAATGTATCTCTCCCAGCATCAATAAAAGGACTATTATTTACTTTAATAGAAATTGAATCAAAAAACCAACAACCATTCGTAGAAAATTTTACAATATATATTGTATCAATAAGAGGTGATGCAATAGGTTTAGAAACATTACTTAAGTCTAAATTGTATGGATTTAACCATTGCAAATTAGTTCCACCAATAATGTTTAGTTGAACAGAATTACCGGAACAAATCATAGTATCATTGCTTTTTGAGATTATGCTTTTATCTAAAATTGTAATGGTTACACTATCTGATTTGAAGCAAACTCCATCGTCTATTTTTAATTTATATTTTTGAGTTGCAACTGGTTTTGCCCAAGGTTGGATTATGTTAATATCAGAAAGACCAATTGCAGGACTCCAAATTAAATTACTTCCACCAAATTGATTTGCTAAGATTTGTATACTATCTCCTAAACAAATTGTTTTGTCTATACCCGCATCCAAACCTATTTGCCTCACTATTATTAAAATTGAATCTAATGTTCGACAACCATTTTCTGCATAACTAATAAAGTATTTTCTATCGTTTTTAGGCTGAACTATAGGGTTTGAAATACTTGTATCACTAATTTCTATTTTAGGATACCACGAATAGTTTCCAATACCTGCTATTGCATTTAATTGAATGCTATCACCTAAACAAATTGTTTGGTCCAATCCAGCATTTAAACTTATAATTTTGGTTTCAATAGAGATTGAATCTTTTGCACTACATAAGCCATCTGAAACTAATAAAAAATATTTAGTTGAAATATTTGGACTGAAGAAGGGGTTTTTAATTAATGGGTCAGAAATTCCATTTATAGGGCTCCAAGAATAATTTGATGTATTTGTTGTTATGGGGTTAATTTTGATACTATCTCCCAAACAAACAGACTTATCTGTGCCAAGTTCTACAGCAACACTATTTACTGAAATTGTTACTGAATCAATCATAGAACAAGCCCCATTGGTATGATTTAGATAGTATTTAATATTTGATGTAGGTTTTGCAATGGTATTTTTAGAATTTATTGTATTAAGTCCAGTTGCCGGTGACCATAAAAAGCTACCATTTCCCGCTAAAGGGTTAAGAATAATACTATCTCCCAAACAAATTGTCTTATCAGAACCCAGTTCAAGTGAAATTGTATTTACTGTGATTTCAACGGAATCCTTTAAGCTACAAGAACTATTGCTCACATCTAAATAAAATTTTGTGGAAGTAGTTGGTTTTAAAAATGGATTTTCTATGCTGGTATTACTTACAAAAACCGATGGAGACCAATTGAATGAGGAAACATTTGATGTAAAGGGATTGATTCTAATGGAATCTCCTAAACAGATATTTTTATTGGGTCCGAGTTGAATCCTTAAATTGTTTACCTGAATTAAAATGGTATCGCTAATTGAGCAAGAAGGATTGTTCGCTGTCAATATATATTTAGTTGTAGTATCAGGCTTTAAAATAGGGTTACTTATTGTTGGACTACTTATACCTAAATTGGGAGTCCAAAGAAAATTATTTGCATTAGTAAATATGGGATTTAGCTGGACAGAATCTCCTGGACAAATGGTTCTATTTAAACCCAACTCAAGATTTAAGTTATTTACTTGGACGGTAATTGAATCTCTTATTGTACAAAAGTTGTTGCTTGCAGTAAGTATGTATTTAGTGGTAATACTGGGCTTGAAATTGGGATTACTAATATTTGGATTACTCAGACCGGTTATGGGTAGCCAACTGAAATTATTTGCATTAACTATTGTTGGATTTATTTTTATTGAATCTCCTGGACAAAATATTCTGTCAGCACCTAATTCTAAATTAATTCCATTTACCTGAATTCGAACAGTATCTTTTATCATGCATGAACTATTTGTTGCAGTTAAAATATAATTAGTTGTTGTTGTTGGTTTGAAATAAGGGCTACTTAATATGGAATTGCTTACTCCAGAAGTTGGTAGCCAGGAAAAATTATCGACATTGCTAAAAGTTGGGATGATTTGAATAGAATCTCGAGGGCATATATTTTTATCAGGTCCAACTTCTAAACTAATATTATTTACAAAAATTGTCACAGTATCTTTTATTGAACATGAGTTGTTGCTTGCAGTAAGAATATAAGTTGTTGTGCTAATTGGTTTAAAAAAAGGATTGGAAATTCCTGTATTGCTTATACCGGTTGCAGGTGTCCAACTAAATGTGCTTGCATTTGAAACAATAGGATTGAGTCTTATAGAGTCTCCCAAACATAAATTTCTATTTGCTCCAAGTTCAAGGTTAAGACTGTTTAAATAGATAGAAAAGGTGTCTTTTTCTGTACATTGACTATTGCTCGCACTTAAAATGTAAGTTGTAGATGCCGATGGTTTAAAGTAAGGATTTATAATATTAGGATTACTTACCCCAGATGTTGGTGACCATGAAAAATTTGTTGCATTACTCACAATCGGATTTACTTGAATTGAATCTCCAAAACAAATAAATCTGTCTGATATTGCTGTGATTACTGGAGGTGTTCCTGGTGTAATATTGAATAAACTTTGAGCTTCACTCGCACTTAAACTTCTATTATATAACCTAACATCATCTATTCCTCCTTGGTAATAAAATTGTCTCGGAGCCCCACAAGAACCTCCATTTCCATCAAATTTACTTCCATAACTTGTTGGAAAATTATAACCAGAACCATTTCCTGCCGCGTTGATTGTAATTACTAAATTACCATTAACATAAAGTCTAGATGTTGTCGGCTCCATAACCCAAACAATATGTGTCCATGTATTAATAAAACCCGGAATTGTATAAGTGTGAGCTATGTTGCCAAGCCCCCCTAAGCTTGAATTTTTATTCGCACCAAGTTTTAAAGTTGAATTTTGAACAACTAAATAAATATCATTTCCACATACATTATCCCCTTCCCACAAAACAAAGCCATTGCCGGTATTTGTGCCGGGTTTCAGCCACATACTCAAAGAGAATGTTGGAAGAAAACTTGGTAATAATTTTGATATAGAGATATAACTTGATGTGCCATTAAAATTGTAAGCTGAATTAAGGTTGCCGGCTCTGTCAGGGATTAATGTTGCCCCTGACACAAAACCATCATATCCATTTCCAGTAACATCGTTTGCATTTCCACTGAATGGGTGACACCAGATTAATCCAGAATTCAATGAGTTATTGCTTGAGCAAGTAAGGCACTGAGAATTAGAAATATAGATATCTATGAAATTGAAAAATATAAATATTAATAGAACTTTTAAATTTACTCTCATGGGTAGATTTTTGATTTTGAAAATACTCTTCATTCAAATGAATAAATCTCTTGAATTGTTTTATAGAAAATAGTTAAAAAAATTGATGTCAAATTTCTCTCAAAATTCTGATAAATACAATAAAAAATTGATTATGAGTTTTTTATATTATATTTAGATTTAGGTTCTTGTTGCTTCAAAGAATCAGCAGGTTAATTTCTTATTATCAGTAAAATTAGACAGTAATGGGAGCCTTGTATTAGTTTCAATATTATTCTACTCATTATTTAGAATTACCTTGTTTTATTTTAATTAGTAAAATTTTTAATAATAAAATACCTTTAGTTGTTTGACTTTTTTGTCAAATTATGATTGTATGTTTAATGATAAAATTATTACTATCGCAATAGTGTTACAGTGCCTTGAGAATTAAATATTGTGCCATCTAGTGCTTCTCCTCTGGCTATAAAAAAATATACTCCATCCTGACAAGGGGAATTTTCAAAATAGCCATCCCACCATTTACCTCCAGGCAAAATTGATGTGAATAGATGTTCTCCCCAACGGTTATAAATCTCATATTGAACATATTTAAATGCCTCGGAATTATAAATTATTTGAAAATAATCGTTGTTACCATCACCATTAGGTGTAAAAGCATTAGGCACTTTAAAAAATGGTTTTAATAGAATTTTTACACTTTTAAGAATAGTATCATTACAGCCAAAGCTATCTGTGACTGTAAGTTTTATATTTAAATCCTCGCTTATGTTATAAATGAATGATGTGTCTAAATTTCTTCCATTGTAAACTTTGTTATTATTAAAGTTCCAATTAAAATATGTCGTTATAGGTGAGGTATTATTTAAAACTATATTTAGCGGAGGATAACCTTCTTCTAGATTAATTTTAAAATCAGCTTTTACCTGCGGTTTTTCCTCTACTAAAATGGTATCATAATTATAACATCCATTGATTTCTCCTATTAAAACAAATTCATGGCTCTTCTTTACTGAAACTATTTGATTTAGATTGAAGGTATCCTGAAAATAGGGATTTGCCTCCCAGTATGTAAGCATAGAGTTCATTTTATTTCCAAATATTTGGACCGATTTGTTAAAGCAATGGAAGGTATCATTACCTGCTTGAATTGTAGGTAATTGATTTACTTTAAGTGAAATAGTGTCGTAGATTGAACAGTTATCATTTGAGATTTTTACGATATATGCAGTATCAACTTGAGGAGATGCAATTGGATTTGGAATATTATTTGAGTTTAACATGTAAGGATTAATCCAATCCCAGGCTGTACCTCCTAGAATATTTAATTGAATGCTATTTCCACGGCAAATACTTGTATCATTAATTTTGGAATAGGAATTTTTATCAAAAACATATATTGTTAAACTATCTGATTTAAAACAAACTCCATCATCAAGTTGAATTTTATATTTTTGGGTGGAATTTGGTTTAGCCCATGGTTGAATGATATCTGTATTAGAAAGACCGATTGCTGGTGTCCACTTTATACTGCTAGCTCCTGTTTGACTTGCTAAAATTTTAATACTATCTCCTAAGCAAATGGTTTCATTTTTAGAAAGATTCAAACTTATCTGCTTGACATTTGCAAATATTGAATCAATGTTCTCACATCCATCTTCAGTATATTTTAAATAGTATTTTATATCACTTGTTGGTTTAATAATAGGATTAGAAATGCTTGTATCACTTATATTTATTTTTGGGTACCAAGCATAATTACCTGCACCGGCAATAGCATTTAACTTTATACTATCACCTGAACAAATTACTATATCCATACCTGCTTCTACGCTAATAGATTTAGGGCTAATTATAATAGAATCGATTGCAGAACAAACTCCATTTGAAACGGCTAGGAAGTATTTTGTTGGTAAATCGGGTTTGAAGAAAGGATTCTTAATTAGTGGATCAGATAACCAATTAGTCGGGCTCCAACTATAGATTGTTGAATTATTTGTTTTTGGATTTAGTTGAATGCTATCTCCTAAACAAAAACTTTTATCAACTCCTAGTTCAACTGAAACGGAATTAACCGCAATACTTACAGAATCAGTTAAACTGCAAGCACCATTAACATGATTTAAGAAGTATTTAGTACTTGTAATTGGCCTGGCGATGGTATTTTTAGTGTTTATTGAACTCAGGCCCAAACTTGGTGACCATACAAAAGTACCTGCTCCAGCTATAGGATTGATTTCTACACTATCGCCCAAACATATTGATTTATCTAAACCAATATCTAATGAAATAGTATTTATAATAATTGAAATCGAATCTGTTAAGCTGCAAGTTCCATTGCTAACATTAAGATAATATTTACTTGAAATTGATGGTTTTACAAATGGAGTTGCAATATTAACATTGCTTATATTTATGGGAGGTGACCATATTAAATTATTTGCATTATTTATTACTGGGTTCATTTGTAGTGAATCACCCAAACAAAGGTTTTTATCCGGCCCTAATTCAAGGTTTAATGGATTAATATTTATTGTAAATGTATCATTTATCGAACATTGATTGTTACTGGCTGTTAAAATATAACTTGTAGTTAGAATTGGCTTAAAATATGGATTACTAATAGAGGAATTACTCAAACCAATGTTAGGAGTCCAGTTAAAATTTGTTGCATTTATAATACTTGGATTAATTCGAATTGAATCTCCTTTGCAGATGTTTCTATTCGGCCCTAATTCAATATTTAAAGAGTTTACATTAATTGTAAAAGTATCTCTTATTGTACATACATTATTACTTAAACTCAGAATATAATTAGTACTAACTGAAGGTTTAAAGTATGGATTAAGAATGCTGTTATTACTAACGCCAAGACTTGGAGTCCACAAATAACTATTTGCATTAGTTGCACTTGGATTTACCAGTATAGAATCTCCTTTGCAAATGTTTCTATCTACTAATAATGAATTAAGAATGGGTGGACTTCCAGCAGAAATATTAAACAAACTTAATGCCTCACTTGCACTTAAGCTCCTATTGTAAAGTCGAACATCATCAATACCACCTTGGTAATAAAATTGCCTTGGGGCACCACATGACCCTATATTTCCATCAAATTTACTGCCATAACTGGCTGGGAAATTATATCCTGAGCCATTACCTGTTGAATAAATTGTAATTACTAAATTACCATTGACATAGAGTTTTGAAGTAGATGGTTCCATTACCCAAACTATATGTGTCCAAGTATTTATAAAAGGACTGGGAACAGTATAGGTGTGAGATGAATTTCCTAAACCTCCTAGATTAGCTGATTTATTAGCTCCAAGTTTTATTGTTGAATTCTGAATAACAAGGTAAATATCATTGCCACAAATATTGTCACCTTCCCAGAAAATAAATCCATCACCGGAATTACTACCGGGTTTTAACCACATACTCATTGAAAAGGTAGTTAATGTGTCCGGGAGGTTCTTTGAAATAGAAATATAACTTGAAAATCCATTGAAATTATAGGCTGAATTAGGGTTTCCAGCTCTATCAGATATTAAGGTTGCACTTGAAACAAAACCATCATAACCATTTCCAGTAGCATCATTTGCATTTCCACTAAATGGATGACACCAGATTAATCCGGTATTTATTGAATTGTTACTTATACATGTAATACATTGGGAATTAGAATTATTAATATTTAGGAGGAAGCTAAATATTAATAATTGTAGAATTCCAATGTAAGATTTCATGGGTAGAAATTTTTTTATTTTGCAGATACTTTTAACTCAAATGAGTATATCCTTGGACTTGGTTTGTGAAATGATGTTTGTAACACGAGATTCCAAAAGTCTTCTTTAAATTTATATATCCCGATAAGGGTTTTAATGATGAGTTTTTTAATAGGACTCATATGTTGGGTCCCATCGGGATCAATAAATGAAATAGTATTAAATCCCGCTGCTTTTAAAACATAATTACAGCTGCCGGCAGTGAACATAATTGTATGAGTGAAATCTTCATATCTCCAATATGCACCGGTGTAAGATTGTGCATTAGGTACCATTAATATGAATTCACCACCTTCTTTAAGTAAATACTTTTTAATGTGATATAATGTATCAATGATTTTATCTTTATCTATATGCTCAAGTACATGACTCATTGTAATGAAATCATATTTTTCATTGCATTCTTTAGCATAGTTTCTAATATCCTCAATTTGTACTGCTTTTAGCCCTTTTGCATTGCATTCATTAATTGATTCATTGTTAATGTCTATGCCTAATATATTAGTATAACCTTGCTCTTTTAAGGAATTTAAAAATTGACCATATCCACAACCAACATCTAATATTTTGGCATCTTTATTTACGGGAATATGTGGTTTTAAATACCTTGGAATTTTATAACTAGAATAATAAGTTGGATCTACGGTTCTGTTATTAAAATAACTATCTAATTTTACTTCTTGTTCTGTTTTCATCTCTTTATTACTCATTTAAATTCTCTAAATTTCCTGATCTTGTATTTACCACTTTTACATTTGGATAAGTTTTAATCATGTTTTCATCCAATTCAAGTGTAAAATTACCCTCTTTATTTTTGTTTTGTCTGCAATTACTTAATCTGTATCCTTCTTTACAAGTAATTGGCTTTAAGCTTCCAATATATTCTTTTTTTACAAAATAGGCATTATTGCCATAACTATTACTTCCTACAAAATAATAACCTTTTTCCTCTGCAAGGTCACAAAGGGATTGTAATGATGCTCCAAATATTAACCCACTATAATGACAATTATATCTTTCAAAATCATCTACATAAGGTACAGTAATAGACCTATTGTCGCCAAATCCACTATTGTATTCCATTATAACTAAAATTGGATTTACAACTTCAATAGATTTCCAAATCCAGTAATCATTTCCATCGATATCAATATGCAGAATTCCTGGATTTTGAGGCACTTTTTCTTCCAAAAATGCCCGATTGATATTGTCTTTAGTAATAAAGAGCTTCTTTGCGGTTAAATTATATTTCCAATAATAATAATCGTTTTTGATATAATTAATAAACTCCTCAGAGCCATCCATAATTAATCCACTCCAATTATTATTCATTAATAAAAATCTGGTGTTCGATTCAATATAATTTTGAACTCCAAATTCAATGAAATATTTATTTGGAAATTTTATTTGATCAATCATATATTGAATAATTCCATCATCTCCAAGCTGTGAAAAAACGGAAAATTCAATTTTTTCAAAATCATCAACTAAACCTTTTGAAGAGTTTGTAGTTGCAAAAAGGCGGCCATTCAGAATCCTGCTTTGTTCCAATTCTATCCTCTGCCAGCGCAGAAAAGCATCAATGCCACTCTTTTTCTTTAAAAGGTTTTTTAAATTCATTTCCTGTTATTTAAGCAGTTTTTTTATTTTTTGGATTCCAAATTTAAGGATACTTGGGTAGAATATATTGTGAATACTGAAAATATCTGCATCCATTTGGTGAATTATCCATTTTGGATGTTTGATATCTGATAATTCAAATGTTTCCATAAATGCCACTTTATGATTTGGATTTTTTGTATTAAGTGCTTCAGAATCAAAGCCTATATTGCTTACTAAATTTCTTTCTGGCAAAATTGCAAGGCCATTTTGACACCACATACTAAATGTCCATTGGTAATCCCAGGTTTCAATTTCTTTATTATATGTTTTATCAAATACAGTTTCCCAAAATTTATAAACTCTATTATCTGGGAATATATTTACTAACTCATTTCTCAATTTAAATTCCGGATAACTTTTCATGTCTAAATCATAATGCCTCCAGGCTCTTCTCCAAGTTGCAAAGCCCCATATATGATTAAATTTTGAGAAGTAGTAGTCTCCAGTTCCAAATTTTCTCCCAAACTGAAAATTATTCCCCGATATATGCATGATTCTTTCATCATCAGCATATTTAGATAATAATTCTTCACAAAAACTAAAAAAGCTGAGGTTTGGTAAACAATCGTGTTCAAAAATAATTCCTTGTTCTTCTTGTTCAAAAAACCAATTGATGCCATTACCTATTGCATATCTTGGACCTTTGTTTTCTTCTTCAAACTTTGTTTTTACTTCACAATCCCAGTCTATAGCATTTAGAATTTCTGATTGTACTTTTTTTAGGGTTTCTGATTCTCCAACTTTATTCAAACGGGGTCCATCTGAAAACAAGTACAGTTTTTTTACTCCAACAAGTTTTATTCTTTCCAATACCTGTAATGCCGTATCAGCTCTATTAAATAGTATAAGTAAAACAGGAGTATTCATTAAATTCTATTGATTTTTTTGGCCTCAACCAATTCATTGTATTTTTTTGGAAAATAGGTCTTAATGATCAGTTTAACTAAAAACATAAATGGTGCTGCTGCAAATCTTTCTGAAACATAATTTCCTATGGCATCATATTTTAAAAATGCTGAATGCTTTTGTTCGATGTATTTTTTTAGCTCTTGGAAATTAGGTGCAGTGTCTTTTTTTATCATCGAAACTGCTGCAACTCTGTAATCGTATAATGCTTTGTTGATGTGATAAAATTTATGTCCTTTAAACGAAAGGTGTAGCCAAAATTCCCAATCTTCAACGCCCATAAATGGCATATTTTCATCATAACCTCCTACTTCTTCCCAGGCCGATTTTCGGTAAATTGCACATGCATCAATGTAATTTCCAATCATCATTTGTTGCAAGTTAAAATCGGGAAGTTCTGTTGTTCCTTTTTTGTCACCAAAATAATTTGGATTGCTGTAAACTACCGAAAATCCTGCATTTCTATCTAATATTCTAATTGCCTCAGTGATGTATTCGGGGTTGATACGATTATCAGAATCCAATGGAAGAATATATTCACCCTGAGCTAATTTTATTCCATTGTTTCTGGTTTTACCTAAGCCTTGGTTTACCTGATGAATAATTCTATAATTTTCTTCTTTTAATTTATCAAGTGTTTCAATCGTATAAGTATCTGTTGAACCATCGTTTACTATAATTATTTCACATAAACCTTCAGGTAGTTTTTTTAAACCTGCCAAGGCCTCACGGATATATTTTCCATGATTATAACAAGGTATGATTACAGATATTCTGGGATTCATTAAACAGATTTTTTAGCTATAACAACATAGTTCATGGTGTTAATAGGATCAAAAAATTTCCTATCTAACCACTCATAAAACAGGTTATGTAAAGTGCGGGTTATTTTTGGGAAGGTCATCCATTTTGGTAATGTCAATAATAAGGTTTGACCTAATAATGCCCATTTGCCGCCATTCGGATTAATTTCAGAGATTTCAAATCCTGCTTTTTCCAAACTCAATCTAAAACCATGTTTTGTAAACCTAAAATAGTCGTAAGGTTCTTCATGTAAAGGCCAGTACATTGGTCCCGAAACGATAAAATGTCCACCCGGTTTAAGTAGTCTGTAGGCCTCATCAACCATCCCTTGAAAATCACCAACATGTTCAATGGTTTGGGTAGAAAACACGGTGTCAAACGACAAACTTTCCAAAGGAATTTCCTGCGCCGG
This sequence comes from Vulcanococcus limneticus LL, assembly GCA_943361925.1. Classification (GTDB taxonomy): domain Bacteria; phylum Bacteroidota; class Bacteroidia; order UKL13-3; family UKL13-3; genus CAISCU01. Next base: position 93,507 of record CALRIT020000014.1, read on the forward strand.
ACATAAAACATCTACACAATTTCCAGATGATTGGATGATATCGCAGCCGATATATGAATCTATTTTACCTTTAAATAATTCCAGGTATGGTTTGTTTCCGCATCCAATATCTAAAACCTTGCCCTTTGCATATTTATTTATTGCATCAATTAATGATTCAATAATAAAAACATGTTCCAAATAGTAGTAGAAATGTTTTTTTATCTGATAACTATATAATCGTTCAGCGTTTACTTCTCTCATATAACTAGATTTTTATTTACCCCAATTGTTGTTTCTCCAACGGTTTCAATTTCAAAGCCTGCATTTAATAATTGGGTATTAATTTTTGCTCTTTCAGCAACTTCATCATGAATTTCTATAGCAATGAATTTAATCTTTGATAGAATGGAATTATCTTTTTCAAATGCTTTAAAAACTTCCTTTTCACCACCTTCAATATCAATTTTTAGGATATCAATTATTTCAATTTTTTCATCATTGAAGATATTTTCAATCGAAATGCAATCAAAACCATCGGGGTCATTTTCATTGGTTTCAATTAATCTTAATGACCATTCTCTTCCATCTCTAAAATTTGTATCTAGTTTTAATCTGGTTTTCTTTTCCCATAAACCTGTTTCATAAATATGAATATTAGTAATAGAATTTGAATGAAAATTCTCCTTCAGGTTTTTAATATTTTCTTTGGAAGGTTCAATTGAAACTATTCTGTTTATATTGAGATGTTCATTTAAATATAAGGAAGCAAAACCAACATTTGAGCCTGCGTCAACCAAATTAAGCCCTTTGTTTTGGCTGTATTTTTTTATCAATTCAAGGAATGGTTTATACTCTTGGTTTAAAATGACTTGTTCAAATACTAAAAAGTCAGTTGATTTTTTTCGAATTCGATAAGAAATGCCATTTTTTGAAATAATATAGGCATTATTATCAGAATTAATTTCATATGAGTTTGATAATGATGCATTTAGAATCCTATTTTGTTCTCTTAAGTAACTAGGAATAAATTTATAAAACCTTCCCGGAAGATAGGCCAAAAGCAAAATAGCTTTCTCATTTATTTGCTGAAATGGATTAATTCTGTAGCTCATTATTTTTTCAAATAACATACTTTTAAACTACAATGAAAAAGTGAATGTAGTAGAACATAAAAAAACCTGAATTTCATTTTAAGAAATTCAGGTTTTTTTAGAAATTAAAATTCAGGTTATTTATTAATTCACCTTTGTTAAAACTAAGGCTCCATTTTGGCCTGTTGCCGGATTTACATTTACCCAGGTAGCATTTGTTAAAGTTCCAGCACTTTTACTAAAAGTAGCTGTAGCTGATTGGATTGTATTTGTGCCTGCACCTGCTCCATAAATATAATTGTATGTGCAAGAAAATTGGTCACCGGTTAGTGTCCATGTTCCTTTTGCTACTTGGTATTCAGCAAAAAATTTTGTTTCAACTAAAACTGAACCATCTTTTTTAACTGTTAATACAAAAGGTTGATTTCCAATTCCAGCATCACCTTTTACATTGTAGGTTCCTGTCCATAATCCTTCAACATTGTAAGTAGTTGTAGTTGTTTCCTCATCCTTTTTACAAGAAGAAAAAAGACCTGCTGTTAGAATTGTAACAATAAGTAAAGTTGCTGATTTTTTTAAAATGTTTCTCATAGGTTTAGAATTTATTAAATTTAGTATTAATTGTTTGTCCATTTTGTAGTTCTAGAATTAGGTAATACAATCCAGTCTCAAAAGTTGAAACGTCAATTTGATTTAAAACATTGCCACTTGTGATGAGTTTTCCATCTGATGAGATAATTGAATAACTATTTATGATTTCTTGTGTTTGAATTGTAATGGTTGATTTAGCCGGGTTTGGATATACTTTAGTTTGATTTTCAATTGATTCATTTAATCTCATTAATTTACTAACAGAGTAAGTTCCATCGAAGTCAACGGCTTTTATTCTGTAATATTTTTCGAAATTTATTTCTGATAAATTAAACGAATAATTGTTAATGATTAAATTGTTAAAAGCTTTGACAATTCCAAGACTAAAAAACTCTTTTCCATCTAGACTTTCTTCAATTTCATAATGACTTACATTTATTTCATTGGTTGTTCTCCAGTTTATAATTGACTGATTTTCAACTAAGCTAATTGAGCTATTTAACCATGTCATAGGTAATGGATCAGTTGTTGAATCTCCCGCAATTGCGTATTCACCATAACCTGTTAAGCCGGTTCTAATTAGTATTGGCGTTGTAGAGCTTCCAAAATTAGTTCCGGCAGTGCCTTGTAGTGTCCAAATACCATTAGGATTTCTTTTTACTATTCTGATATCAGGAACATTTGTAATTCCCCAGAAACCATCACCAGTTAAAGTTAGATTATATGTCCCTCCATTAAATCCATTTCCTGCAGTTAATTTCCAGTAACCATTTGGAGCAGTTTTATTTAAAGTGGCAAATCCTGAGCTAAAATCAAATAAAGGCAAGCCCGAATTACCCGGATTTACACTTTCAAAACTACTTAATAATGTTCCTCCTGTAGTTGGTTGGCTGGTAAATTCTATGTTTAATGGTCTATATGATGTTGTACCAATTGGAAATAATCCGTTTACAGAAGTATTTGATGTATTAAACCATCTTAATAATTTTCCTATAATAAAACCATTTGTACGATTTAATGTGCCAAGTTGATTTGTTGAAGTTCCAACACTTAAAGTATATATTGATGTATTTAAAATACTAATTAGTGAAAGTGAATTTCTGACATTTAAGTTATTTGCTAAATTTTTCTGACCCCCGGTTACTACCAAATTAAACATCGAACCTCCCGGTATTGTTTGTGGCAATGAACTCACATATTGCATTGTAGTTAGTGTGTCAAAAACAGCTTTATTGTAAAAAATATTTCCTTGAATTGTTGTTACGAATTGCCTTCTAAACGACATTGAATCAGCATAAATTGTAAAGTTGGCTGGAATAAATAAATTAAAACTTGTTATTGCATCACCAAAAATTAAGCCTGTGTAATTTCCTGAAATACTGAGATTTCCATTGATTGTTGGAGTAGTATTGTTTCTAACAGTAAAATAAGCAAATGAGTCATTAAAGCTTATTGGTGCTGGGCCTGAACCATCTGGATTTGTACCCCAGGAGTTTAAATCATTTAAAAAGCCACTTGATTTTGAATAGTAGTAGTTAATATTAAAATATGTGGTTCGACTTGGATTTATGGTATTATAATTAGTTAAGTTTCCAGTTCCTACAAATTCCAAACAAGCGAAATGATAATTTTTACCTAAAGAAATATTATACATGTAAGCTGTATTTCCAGTATCTATTGAAATGATATAATTGCCGTTTCCTAATTGAAAACCACTTCCGAAATTTGAATCAGAAGTATATAAAATTGTATCTGTTGGTAAAATATTGACTGCTGAATCTAACTTGGCAATGAACATTCTTTTAGCGCCACTTCCTTTTTTTACCTGAAGTTTGATTCTATTTCCCTCTTTTATTGCAATTAATGAATCACTTTGAATATATGCTCCACCTTGAATGCTTTGGTTTTTATATACATGCACATTTCCGGAAGAATAATTTGCCAAAGCTAAGTCTGTTTTTCCATCTCCATCAAAATCTCCACTTCTTACTTCAATAGGAGTTGTACCGGTTGAACGTGTATATGCGGGTAAGAAACTCGATGAATTTATTAATCCCGGGACTGCTTTGTTTTCAAATATGACTACTGAACTATTTTGAATTGAATTAACTATTAATTCAGGTTTTCCGTCATAATTTAAATCTGAAGCAATTACTCCTTGAAGATTTGAAGTGCCCACAGATAAATAGAATGCTGAAGCAAAACTAATAGTACTTCCGGTTGTCGTGTTTCTATAAATTGAAAGATTTAATCCACTGTAGTTTGAAGTAATTATGTCGAATTTTCCATCTGAATCGATATCGGCTACACATGAATTAAGCGGATTTCCCGGTGCATAAATATTTTGTGCAAGTGAAATAGAAAATGTACTTGTTGTTGAATTATTTTTATAAACAGAAACAGTGTTTCCAGAATAATTATTTACTGAAATATCTTTCTTTCCATCACCATCAAAATCAAAGCAATTAACACCCGCTGAGCCGGCCCCACTTCCTAAAAATGTTGTAGTTACATTTTGAAAAGTAATAGCAGTTGCTACCGTAGTTATATTTCTAAATATGCTTAAGTTATTTGAATTATAACTTGCAATCAAAATATCTTGAAGTCCATCTCCATTTATATCTTCAATTGCTCCGGTATTTGTTGAAGTTACAGATGGAACTGCAATATCTTGTCGGGTTGCAAATGAACTTGAAGAGAAAATACCTGTTGTGTATTGATTTCTAAAAATTGAAAAATTTGAACTGCCGGAATAACAAACTAATATGTCCAATTTGGAGTCATTGTTTAAATCTCCCAAATAAACAACTGCAGTTGAAGTTAATGTTGAAAGTGTAATTGGAGTTCCGTATTCGATTCCACTTCCGGTGTCCAGAAGAATTTTGATTGTTCCCTGGCCAACATTAGAAACTACTAAATCCGGTTTACTGTCTCCATTTAAATCACCAACTGCTAATCCTTGACTGTTAGTACCTGAATTAAAAATTCGTGAATTTTGAAATTTTATTGATGGATTGGATTTAGATAAAAACGTTAGTATTAAAAACGAAATAAGGAAGGTGATTTTTTTCATTTAGGTAGACCCATAAGTTGTAGTCTTCGAAAATAAGGAAAAAATTAAAAAACCTTAATTCCCCTCGATTTTTTAACAATTCACTAAAACCACATCAATTGCTCTAATGAATCTTTTAGGTTATCAATGTCTTGGAGCTTGGCATAGTTTTCCATTCCACTAATATTCTGAGGAATTTGTTTGCTTAAAACCTCAAGGGCGTTTAAATTATCCTGTAAATAAGGACCTACAGCTAAGCCTGTTTTGAAAATTTCCACCAATTTCCCCTCTAATTGGTTTTTATGTCCGATTACAGGTTTGTGAAAATATGCAGCTTTGGTAAGTAAATTCGGTGGAAGAAAATTTCTGGATTCGTTTAAATAACAAATGTCAAAACTTTGAATAATGCTATTCAGGTGCTGACTATCATCGAGTTTCATTGGACTGATGAAGTTATTTTCGTGTTTTTCGATAATTAATTTTTGTAGGGCGCTTCGGCTCACTTTATTTCTTGCAGCTGCTTCCATTTCTCCGGCGCACACAAAAAAGTACTTTTCACTCGAAGCATTGGCTGCCATTTCAAAAAATCCTGATGCTTCTTCATTTTCTAATAAAATAGTTCCTATAACTATTCTATTTCCTGCCATTGCTTTAATCTGTCCTGCTAGTTTACTGCCTTCACGGTTGATTGTCCAGTCGGTAATATCCGGCATCACCAGAACCTTTTTATATATACGGCCTTTTAGTTCCTGACTTTTAAATCTGTCTAAAATGGCAGCACCCACACAATTTTCAGATAAAAACAAATAATCTGGGTCGCCTTTGGATGGATCTGCGTTCAATTTTATTTTTTCAGAATAAAGGTGAGCTGTGTTTAGAAATAATCCGCTCCAATTATATGGAAACAGATTATCCATCAAAGTTTTTCCGGAAGCAGGTGATATCCATTCATCTACCGGACAAAAGAAAACCAAATCAATTTTGGTTTCCAGCATTTTTTCGGTTTGTTTTAAACGCCTGCTTAAGTTGTACCAATGTAAACTTCCACTGGCAATTCCTAGGCTTTCTCCTTGATTTTCATTGCCTTCAGCCGGAAAACATCTGAAAAATCCTGCCTTGTGAGGAAAATTTCTAAGAAGAAATTCATTAACTAAAATCCAGTCCGGACTATAAATCCAGACCATTTTGTTCATTTCCAGCAAAGCTTTAGCATATTGCATAGCATAGGTCCGGAAGCGATAAGAGCTCCTTGGAAATATCAATGCTACACAAAATACATCTGTCATTTAGCGAAAATCTGACAATATTTCGGCAGAATTCGTTTGAACTCTTCACATATTCACATCGTAAACCCTTAATATTGCGGCATAAAAGACAGTTTTTTCAAGAAAAATGAAATTTTTTTTAAAAAGGGCTTTACTATTTTCTAAAAATTTCTACTTTTGCACTCCCCGAATTGACCGATGGTGTAATTGGCAACACGTCTGATTTTGGTTCAGAAGAGTCCAGGTTCGAGACCTGGTCGGTCAACAAATAACTCATGCAAGTCTTCTTCAGGGTAGACTTGCATAATTTTTAATATAATGGTGGTACGTAACCAAGTCAAAATTTTTACGGGAACAAATTCCCGTTATCTATCTGAAAAGATTGCAGAATCTTATGGAGTTGAACTGGGCGATTGTACCATCAGTAGATTTGCTGACGGTGAGTTTCAGCCAAATTTTAATGAGTCGGTGAGAGGTTGTGATGTATTTTTGGTACAATCAACTTTTTCTAATTCAGATAATTTGATGGAACTTTTGTTAATGATTGATGCCGCAAAACGTGCTTCAGCTCATTATATCACAGCAGTTATTCCTTATTATGGAATGGCTCGCCAAGATAGAAAAGACAAACCTCGTGTTTCTATTGGTTCAAAAGTTATTGCTGATATGCTAACAGTTGTAGGTGCCAGCAGAGTTATCACCATGGATTTACACGCACCGCAAATCCAAGGTTTCTTTGAAATACCGGTTGATCACCTCGATCCTTCTATCATTTTCCTTCCTTATATGAGGGAGTTAAATTTAGACCATAATGTTATCATCGCTTCTCCTGATATGGGTTCTTCGGCTCGCGCCAGAATTTATGCCAAGGCTTTGGGTTGTGATATGGTTATTGTTGACAAAGAAAGACGTCGTGCAAATGAAATCGCTTCCATGAACTTAATTGGAGATGTTAGCGGTAAACATGTGATGATGGTAGATGATATCATTGATACAGGAAATACTTTGGCAAAAGCTGCTCAATTGTTGAAAGACAAAGGTGCTGTGAGTGTTAGAGCAATGTGTACCCATCCTGTATTAAGTGGTAAGGCTTATGAAGTTCTTGAAAGTAGTGTAATAGATGAATTGGTTGTTTGTGATACAATTCCTCTAGCACGTCAAAGCTCTAAAATAAAAGTGTTGTCAGTTGCAAAATTATTTGCAGATGCCATTCACAATATTACTGAGCATGGTTCTATTAGTTCTTTGTTCGACATGTCGAATAAATAATTAGCAGAATCTATAGTTGATGGGAAATAATCCTGATTTAATCGTCAGGGTGATTTTTGAGTAAACCGAAAATTAAATATATATATGAAAACTATCGCTTTATTTGGAAACTCTCGCGCCTCTTTAGGCAAAGTGTCGACCAAAGAATTAAGAAACGAAGGTAGAGTACCTTGCGTTTTGTACGGAGGAACTGATAACGTTCAATTCTCTGTTTATGAACCAGACTTCAAATTATTGGTTTATACTCCAAACACATACAAAGTAAAATTAGATGTTGAAGGAAAGATTTATTATGCTTTCTTAAAAGACATGCAATTTCACCCGGTAAACGATTCTATTATGCATGCTGATTTCCAAGAAATTTCTGAAGGAAAACCAGTAGAAGTTGCAATCCCAGTTCGTTTAGTTGGTAATTCAATTGGTGTTCGTCAGGGTGGTAAATTAATTGTTAAAACTAAAAAATTACGTGTTCGCGCTATGGCTGATCAATTGCCTGACGCTATTGAATTAAACGTAGAAACTTTAGAAATCGGAAAATCATTAAAAGTTGCTGATGTAAAAGCAGGTGATTTACTATTATTAGATTCTCCAAACAATCCAATTGTTTCTGTTAAAACAACTCGTGCTGCTCAAGAAGCTGCTAAAGCTGAAGAAGGCGGAAAGAAAAAGAAATAATATCTTTTATAAGATTTCAAAAAAACCTCGCTTTTGCGGGGTTTTTTGTTTTATATCAGTGCTATTTGCTTAATAAATTCAGTATTTTTCAGCTTTGATAACCTAATTTTGTAAAAACTCGTTGTTTTCAATTGTGAAGTATTTAATCATTGGATTAGGGAATATGGGCTCAGAATATGCACATACCCGACATAATATTGGTTTTGATATTGCAGAAGCTTTGGCTTCAAAATATGCTGCTACTTTTCAACCGGGTCGTCATGCCGATTTTGCTGAATTTTCTATCAAAGGACGTCAGGTTGTTGTTATTAAACCTACAACTTTTATGAATTTAAGTGGGAAAGCAGTGCGTTATTGGATGCAGGAACTAAAACTAACAGCTTCTCAAATTTTAGTTTTGGTTGATGATTTGGCAATTGATTTTGGAAAAATAAGAATCCGTCCTTCAGGCTCTGATGCTGGCCACAATGGTTTGAAAAATATTCAAGAATGTTTGCTTACCAAAGATTACCCTCGTTTGAGATTTGGTATTGGAAGCAATTTTAGTAAAGGAAAACAAATCGACTTTGTTTTAGGAAAATGGAATGAAAATGAAGCAGCTGAATTACCACTTTTAATAGATCATTCCTTAAAAGCATGTGAAAGTTTTGTGTTCAGAGGACTTGCTCCAACCATGAATGAATTCAACAAATAATGAGTACAGAAATCGAACCAAAAAATAATTACCTCAGCAATTCACTTTGGATGTTGTTGGAAAAATCATCAAGAATTATTTCAGGAATTCTTGTTGGGGTTTTAGTTGCCAGGTATTTAGGTCCTGCTCAATATGGCTTAATTAATTATGCGCTCAGTGTTATTTCAATATTTACAATTCTTTCTACTTTAGGTTTAGATAGTATTGTTGTTAGAGAGTTAATTACCCGTAAAGATAGGAAAAATGAAATTTTAGGGACCACTTTTTTCATGCGTTTAGCCGGAGCATTATTGGTTGTTTTAGGTTCCACCGCTTATTCTTTTTTAAGAGATACTCCCGATAAAACAATTACTGTTTTTATTGTTAGTTTATCAATCGCATTACAATCTTTTGCTGTAATCGACTTCTATTTCCAATCACAGGTTAAAGGAAAATATACTGCTATTGGTCAGGTTATAACTTTACTTGTTTCATCAGTTGTAAAGTTAATGTTGATTTATTTTTCAGCTCACGTTTACTGGTTTGCTGCAATGGCCGTTTTTGAAGCAGGATTATCAGTTTTAAATCAATTGAGATTCTTCAAAAAAGAAGGAATGGATATTACAAAATGGAGGTTCTCTCTTGTTGAAGCAAAGGAATTACTCTTTCATTCTTATCCTTTAATATTAAGTTCTTTGGTGCTGATGTTATACCAAAAATCAGGTGAAATTTTAATTCTGCGTTTCCTAAGAGATTTAGATTTTGTTGGACAATATTCGGCTGCTGTTAGAATGAGTGAAGCATCTTATTTTATTCCGGTTGCCATTTGTGCTGCTGTTTTCCCTGGAATTATAAATAATCGCCATAATTACGAGCTTCAATTTAAAAGATATGTTCAACTAGCTTCATTAATGATTTGGTCGGCAATATTTATTTCTATTGGAGGTGTTTTGCTTGGAGATCAGGTAATTGGATTGCTTTTTAAAGAAAAATATCATTTGTCACCTGCCGTTTTTAAATTACATATCTGGGGTTCAATTCCGGTATTTTTTGGAACCGCCTGGGGTATGTGGATGTTGGCCATGAACAAGCAAAAAATTGTGATTTTATTTCAGGTTTGGAACCTGATAGTTTATTTAATCACAGCATTTTATTTCATCCCAAAATACCAAATTAATGGGATGGCTTATGCTGTTTTGGTAACCTACTATTCAGGTATGATAGCAACTTTGGTATTATATCAACCTAAACAATCACTTACTCTTTTCGTAAAAGCTTTAAATCCTTTGCAATTACTGGAGGTTTTTAAATACGGAAGAGAGCAGGCTAAAAAGTAAGATTACTCTTTTCTTTTCCATTACCCGTTTTCATTCGATTGACTTAAATTGCCGTTTATTATTTTGATATGCTTGTTTATTGTGCACACGAATCTCCTAGAGTAAAATATGTTTTAGATGAAATCCTACTAAGACGTTTAGGGATAAAATATAAAACTACTGATAATGCTGATTATTTCGAGAAAACCAGCTCAAACAGAATCAATTACAGCAATACAATTTTTACCAATTGTTTAAATATTCCGGCTTCGAATCTTTTAAATGAAGAGGATATTCGCATTTTTGAACCTGAAATTAAACAAGACGAAGATTGGTTTTATATGATGTTTCCTTTCAATTGGGAAATTCCTCATGATTTACCACAACCAACACAATTATTACCTTTTGATTTGTTCTCTTCGTTTTTCTATTTTATTAGCAGGTACGAAGAATATCAACCCAATGTAAAAAGAGATGAACATGGCCGTTATAAAGCTGAAAATTCTTTGGCTTACAGGTGTGGTTTTTTACACATGCCTTTGTTAGATTCATGGGTTGATTTGTTCAAACAACAATTAAAACTTCAATATTCTTCAATCCAGTTTAAGGAAAATAATTTCAAACAAATAAGCACAATTGATATCGATTTTGCTTTTAAATTTCTAGGATTATCAACTACTGCCAGGTTTCGTAAAACAATTGGAACTTTGGTAAAAGGTAAATTTTCTGATTTCACAAAAGCGTTGTATGGTGTAGAAAAAGATCCTTACGATACTTATCAAATGATTTTACAAAAGTCGAAAGATTCAGGAATTGAAAATCGTTTCTTTTTTCTTTTGTCTGATAGAGGTGGTTTTGATAAGAACATTTCAATGAAAGCTATTGAAATGAAAAATCTTTGCAAATTCCTGCTTACACAAGCCATTTGTGGAATTCATCCATCTTATGCTTCATCTTTAAATCGAAAATTATTAAAGGAAGAAAAGGAATTATTTTTTGAACTATTTGGTGTGTATCCAAAAACTTCACGTCAACATTTTTTAAAAATACGTTTGCCTGAAACCTATCGAAATTTAGTTGATATGGGAATTTCAGAAGATTATACCATGGCTTATTCTGAAGCACCCGGTTTTAGAGCATCAACTTCTTATCCATTTCAGTTTTTTGATTTAAGTACTCAGGAGGTATTGCCAATTACAATTTATTCATCTTGTTTGATGGATGTTGGTCTTAAAAATTACTCAAAATTAACTCCTGAAAATGCAATACAAATGATTCAGCATTTCAAGAGAGAAACCATGCGTGTAAATGGCTATTTCATTAGTATTTGGCACAATTCTTCATTTGATGAAGATGAAGGCTGGGCAAATTGGAAAGAAGTTTTTGATTCACTTTACGAAAATGTTGATTTAGAGATTGAGTAAATTTCAGTTAAAGCATAAAATATCATTTATATTCGTGCATATTTTTTGATATGAAAGGTCCATTAAAAATTTACGATACACTTAGCCGGGAAACCAAAGTTTTTGAACCCATTCACGCTCCTTTTGTAGGAATGTATGTGTGCGGACCTACAGTTTATAGCAATGCTCATTTAGGAAATGTAAGAACTTTTACTTCATTTGATATTGTATTCAGATACTTAACTCATTTAGGTTATAAAGTTAGATATGTTAGAAACATCACTGATGCTGGTCATTTAGAAAATGATGCAGATGAAGGTGAAGATAAAATTGGAAAAAAAGCTAAACTCGAAAAGCTTGAACCTATGGAAATCGTTCAGCGATATACTGTTGATTTTCGTGAGGTAATGCGTATGTTCAATAATTTACCTCCGAGCATCGAACCTACTGCTACCGGACATATTATTGAGCAAATAGAAATGACCAAAAAGATTATTGAAAATGGTTATGCATATGAGTCGAATGGTACAGTTTATTTTGATGTAGAAAAATTCTCAAAAGAATATCCATATACTGAATTATCCGGAAGAAATCTGGATGAATTACTTAATAATACCCGCGATTTAGGCGGACAAGATGATAAACATGGTAGATTAGATTTTGCACTTTGGATTAAAGCCAAACCAGAACACATCATGCATTGGCCTAGTCCTTGGGGAGAAGGTTTCCCGGGATGGCATATTGAATGTTCTGCTATGAGTTCAAAATATTTGGGTAATAGTTTTGATATTCATGGTGGTGGTATGGATTTGGTTCCAACACATCATACCAATGAAATTGCTCAGAATCTTGCTTGCAATCATGAAGTTCCGGTTAAATACTGGATTCATACCAATATGCTTACTGTAAATGGACAAAAAATGAGTAAGAGTCTTGGAAATTCATTTCTTCCTCATGAATTATTTGCGGGTACTCATCCACTTTTAGAAAGAGGATATAGTCCAATGACTGTTCGTTTCTTCATGTTACAAGCGCATTACAGAAGTACGCTTGATTTTAGTAATGAAGCTTTGCAGGCTGCCGAAAAAGGTTTCCAAAGATTGATGAATGCAGTAAAATTGCTTCCAAATCTAAAAGCATCAGCAAATTCAGATGTAAATATTGATGAACTAATTGATAATGTTTACAATGCTTTAAATGATGATTTTAACACACCAATTACTTTAGCTGCTTTGTTTGATGGAGTTAGAATGATTAATTCTATCAATGATGGAAAATCAAAAATTTCTGAAGAAGATTTAGTTAAACTAAGAAAACTATTCAAAGATATTGTGTTTGATGTTTTAGGTTTGATGGAAGAATCTAGCGCAGATAATTCTAAAGTTGATGGTCTTATGAAAATGATTCTTGAACAAAGAGCATCTGCAAAAGCCAGAAGAGATTTTGCTGCTTCAGATGGAATTAGAGACCAGTTAAAAGAAATTGGAATTGAAGTAAAAGACGGAAAAGAAGGTGCTACTTATAACATTAGTAATTAATCATACAATGTATTTATCGAATTTTAAACTGCTTTTTTGTTTTGTTGGATTGACTTTGATTTTACTTTCTTCATGCGGTGATGAATCTAATTCAAATAAAAAGCAAAACACTGTAACACAGACTGAGCAAGTTAAACCAGCATTGGTTTCTCCTGATTTTAATTCAGATTCTGCCTATATGTTTGTTCAGGAACAAGTAAATTTTGGTCCACGTTTTACCAATAGCGAAGGACATACAAAATGCGGAAATTGGTTGGTTTCAAAGTTCACATCTTATGCTGATAAGGTTTATGAGCAAAAAGCTGATGTGAAAAATTTTGATGGAAAAACACTTCATATCAGAAATGTAATAGCATCATTTAATCCTGATGCAAAAAAGCGTGTAATTGTTGCCGCACATTGGGATAGCAGACCATATGCCGATCAAGATGCAGATAAATCAAAACATACGGAGCCAATTCTTGCTGCCGATGATGCAGGTTCTGGTGTTGCTGTTATGCTTGAAATGGCAAGAGTAATGTCGGCTAAGAAACCTGAAATTGGAATTGATTTAATTTGTTTTGATGCAGAAGACTTAGGAAAACCTCAGTATGAAGATTCTTATTGTTTAGGTTCACAGTACTGGTCGAAAAATCCACATCTAAAAAATTACAAAGCAGATTATGGTATTTTATTGGATATGGTTGGTGGCAGAGATGCCAAATTTGTTTGGGAATCATTTAGTGTAAAATATGCTGAAAGTACGGTTCGTAAAGTTTGGGACCAGGCTGTTCAATTGGGCTACAGCAATTATTTTTATTATTATCAGGGAAATGGAATTACCGACGACCACTATTATGTAAATAAAATTGCAGGTATTCCTATGATTGATATTATTCATTATTCAGAACAAACCAACAGTTCATTTCCTCCGCATTGGCATACTTTGGGAGATAATATGAATGTAATTGATAGAAATACTTTAAAAGCAGTTGGTCAATCTCTGTTGGAGGTAGTTTATAAAGAGAAATAATGGCCACAGATTTTACATTTTTTGAAAATGTTTATGATGTTGTTCGCTTGATTCCCAAAGGTAGAGTAAGTTCTTATGGAGCAATTGCGGCCTATTTGGGGGCAAAAAGAAGTGCAAGATTAGTTGGTTATGCTATGAATGGTTCACATAAAGTTGTGCCTTATGTGCCAGCACACAGAGTTGTAAATAGGGTTGGAGTTTTAACTGGAAAGCATTTTTTTGGTTTGGGTGATGAAATGAAAGAACTTTTGGAGGCAGAAGGAATTTGGGTAAAAAATGATAAAGTTATAGCCTTCAAAGAGTTATTTTGGGACCCCAATAAAGAACTTTACCTTTAAAGATTGAAATATGAGTAATCAGGTTGATGAATTTAATGAATACAGAGAAAAAATGAATGAAAAAATCCTGGGTGCTGATAACCTAGTTTTGAAACGTTTATTTAATCTGGATACCAATACTTATGAAGATGGAGCTTTATCAGCCCAAACAAAAGAAATGTTGGGGTTGGTAGCGAGTATGGTATTACGTTGTGATGATTGCATTAAATATCATTTAGGGAAATGTTACGAAATGGGAGTTACTACAGCACAAATGTTTGAGATCTTTTCCGTAGCAAATATTGTCGGTGGAACAATTGTGATTCCGCATACAAGAAGAGCTGTAGAGTACTGGGAAGCGCTTCAACAGCAACCTAAATAATATTTCTAAATTTCTATTATAGAGGTATTAAATTAGTACCCGATTAAAAATTATGTTTAAGTCCCTTATATCAATTTTTCTGGTCGTGTTGTTGTTTGTATTTTCAACAAATAATAACAAGGTTTACGCAGAATCTGAACTTGATAGTTTAGAAAGTTTACTTCCTTTTGCAAATGATGCACAAAGGGTTGATATATTAAACGGAATTGCCTTAACACTTCGTTCATCCGATACTACAAAAGCCGGTAGTTACGCTCGACAGGCATATGCGCTATCTAATAAAATTAACTTTTGTAAGGGAAAAGCCACTGCTGCTGTAATTATTGGAATTTTATTAAAGAACAGAAATAATTTCTTACAAGCACAACAAATGTATTTGGAAGGTTTAGCATTGGGATTAAAATGCAAAGAACCTTACTCTGTTTCTCTTGCTTATCACAGTTTAGGAAATTTGGCTTATTTTAAAGGAGATTATCCCAAAGCGCTGAGGTATTATATAGGCTCTTTAAAATTATCTGAACAATTAAAAGATTACAGACGTATTGCGAAAACTCTAAATAATATTGGTTCTTTATACACAGAATTAGGAAACAATACCAAGGCAGAGGAGTTTTATTTGAGGTCTTTAGATCTTCATAAAACAATGAATGATGATTTATTGACTGCAGAAATTTCTAACAATCTTGCAAATATTTATCAGGCCCAAGGTTATGATTTAAAAGCTCTTTATCATTATTTAAATGCATTACAAGTGTTTCGTGAGAAGGGCAGTGCTTATGATGTATCTACTGCTTTAAATAATATTGGAACTATTTATTCCGGCAGAAAACAATACCGAAAAGCGCTTCCGTTTTTGATTGAATCAAACAGAATCGATGAGGCGATGAATGATAAAAAATCACAAGTTATGGCTTGTGGAAATTTAGCAAACTGTTACCAAAAACTAGGAAATAGTGATTCAGCGCTTTATTATGGAAATTTAGGTTTGAAATTGGCAAATTCACATGGTATTGATCATGAGAAAATTAATGCTTTAACAATTCTAGCTGATGTTTATGCAGATAGAGGTGAAAAGCAAAAATCGGAAATGTACTCCAAGCAGGCCACAGAAATTAAACTCAGTTTAGCTAACAGAGCCAAACGTGCTGAGGTAAATTCTATTCAGGCTTCATATGAAAATGAAAAAAAGGAAGCCAAGATTAAATTACTGGCAAAAGAAAAAGAAATTCAGGATTTAAAAATCAGAGAACAGGAACTTGAACTCGAAACAAAAAACATCATTCTAATTGCCTTTGGAGTTGCTTTATTTTTACTTCTGCTTCTTACTGGTTTAGTGGTTTATAGTTTTTATGTAAACAAACAAAGAAAGGTTTTTGAAATAAGTAACAAAGCAAAAAGTCATGTTTTGTTACAAATGAATCATGAAATTAGAACTCCATTAAACGCAATTGCTGGAATGAGTCAGTTGGCCATGGAGAGCAAAACTTTCAATGAGTTAAAAGAATATTTGGCCAATATCAGAATGTCGAGTGATGAGTTATTATTTGTACTGAATAACTTAATTGCGTATTTACAAATCGATAGAAACCAAAGTAAGGCAATACCTTCTCCGTTTCATTTTATTGAATCACTAGAAGAAAGTTTTAAAGTTTTTGATTTAAAAGCAAAGGCTAAAAACCTAATGTTTACTCAAATGGTTTACCCTGGTGTACCTGTTATGGTAAATGCCGATAAGCAAAAAATAAATACCATTTTACATAACCTGATTGCAAACGCAATTCAGCATAGCAATAAAGGAACAGTTAGGGTTGAGGTGAAACAAAACTCTAAACGTGATAAAGAAGGAAAAACCTTAGTTAATATTCAGTTTGTTGTTAGTGATGAAGGTAAAGGTTTAACAGCCAAAGAAATTAAGAGTATCTTTAAGGGCCTCTACAAAAACCCGGAAAATCCGAATGGTTTTGGTATTGGTTTGAAAAACGTGAAGGATTTGTGTGATATTTTAGGAGGTCACATTGAGGTCTTGAGTGAGCCAGGGCAGGGAAGTAGTTTTATTGTTGAACTTGAGCTTGAGGAATTAAACGAAAAATTAGCCTCAGTTTTTACAGATAAAAGAGAGTTTGAAACCAAAAATCATCGTTCAATTTTAATAGTTGAGGACAACCAGTTAAATCAAAGATTGATGGCAAAAATTTTGGAAAAAGCTGGGTTTGATTTCAGGATTGCTTCTAATGGTAAAGAAGCATTAAGTATGCTGAGAGAAAAAGATTTTGGTTTAATTTTGATGGACATAAGAATGCCGGAAATGGATGGAATTGAAGCGACCTGGCATATCAGAAATGATGATGTTTATGCTAATGATAATAAAATTCCAATTATTGCTGTAACAGCTCACGATGATGCTGAAGAAAAAAGCAAATGTTTCCAAGTTGGCATGAATGATTACGTAACTAAACCTTTTAATAAAGACTTACTCATTCATAAAATCAATCTATTAATGTCATAGGTTCTTTAAAAATTAATTGAAAATGAGGTGTTTAGATTTCTTTTTTTGATATTATTTCAATCGAAAAAAAGAAAATCATTAATACTTCTCCATAACCTAAAAAAAATACCCATATTTGCCCCGCATAAAATTGAAAACATGGCAGTTTTAGTAGATAAAAATTCAAAAGTAATCGTGCAAGGTTTTACCGGTAGTGAAGGTAGCTTTCATGCACAACAAATGATCGAGTATGGTACCAACTTAGTTGGTGGTGTAACTCCAGGTAAAGGTGGCCAAACTCACCTTGATAAACCAGTATTTAATACTGTTAAAGATGCGGTTGATTCTGTTGGAGCTAACGTTTCAATTATTTTTGTTCCACCAGCATTTGCTGCAGATGCCATTATGGAAGCTGCAGATGCCGGAATTAACGTAATTGTTTGTATTACAGAAGGTATTCCTGTAAAAGATATGATTCCTGTTAAAGAATATATCAAATCTAGAAATTGTACTTTAATCGGTCCTAATTGTCCTGGTGTTATTACTCCGGGTGAAGCTAAAGTTGGTATTATGCCAGGTTTCGTTTTCAAACAAGGTAGAATCGGTATCGTTTCTAAATCTGGTACTTTAACTTACGAAGCTGCTGACCAGGTTGTTAAAGCAGGTTTAGGTATTTCTACTGCAATTGGTATTGGTGGTGACCCAATCATTGGAACACCAACTAAAGATGCTGTAGAATTATTAATGAACGACCCTGAAACTGACGCTATCATTATGATTGGTGAAATCGGTGGAAGTTACGAAGCAGATGCTGCTCGTTGGATTAAAGCTAACGGTAATAAAAAACCAGTAGTTGGTTTCATCGCTGGCCAAACAGCTCCTCCAGGAAGAAGAATGGGTCATGCCGGTGCAATCATTGGTGGTAAAGACGATACAGCTGAAGCTAAAATGGCAATCATGCGTGAGTGCGGTTTAGTAGTAGTTGAATCTCCTGCTGAGATTGGCGCTGCTATGGCAAATGCCTTAAAAAAATAGAAACCAATTTCCTTTGTATAATTTAAAAAGCGAATTCATTTATATGGGTTCGCTTTTTTGTTTGGAGAAATTCAGAAATGAATAAAGTTTAAGATTGGGAGCAGCATTCCCTTATTTTCTTATGAGTGTTAATGTTGAATGATATTCTTTAAACTCAATATCATTTTTCTTTTTGGCTTTTAACATAACGAAATAAACACCTTCTGCTATTTCCATTCCGTTTTTATCATTTCCATCCCAGGCAAAATAGGTTTTATTGTCTTCAAACAACAATTGTCCCCAACGGTTATAAACCTCAACACCGGCTTCATCGCACTGACTCAACAAGCCATTAATTTTAAAGTAATCATTCACCCCATCACCATTGGGAGTGAATACATTAGGAATTCTAACTTCAGTTAATGAATCAGGCAAACTTACTTCTCCATAGGCTGTATCTGCGCAAACTGTACCCGGACTTACTACCAGCATGATAGTTTTGTTATAGAATTCAGGTTTTAATATTAATCCAGGATTCTTTTCAGTTGATTCTGTTCCATCAGGAAATTTCCAATAGAAACTATAGGCATTTTTTGCTTCAGCAGTAAATGTAAATAGTGAAGTACAAGTATCTGCATACCAAGTAATTTCTGCACTTTTTATTTGAAAATCAAATTTCAAACCGGCATTACTACAACGTGGACTTTTATTGGTAGGACTAAAAGAATTGGGTGTAGTTTTTAAGTCGGTGAGGAAATATGGTGTACCTTCCCTTGGACAACTTGCGCACATACTTTGGTAAACAATTCCTTTTTTATCAAATCTACTTGTTCCACCATCTACATGGTCTCCTGCTTCATTGGGAGAATTTCCCCCTAGAAAAGTTGCATATAATAAAGAACTTGCATTTTTATCTAAACACATTAAATAGAAATCTGAACCATCCGTTTTATTTTGGAATGCATCCGGGGTTACTTCTAAACCAAAGGTAAGGGAGTTAGACTTAGAGCTTTCTCTGCCTCCCCATGAACTTAAATAAATTCTTCCACAATCATCAACCAGAAAAGCATTAATTGTAACATCTATAACTCCTCTTCCTGAACCAAAATTGGTTGACCAATTAAGTTTAGATAAATCAGGGCTTAAACTACTAATAAATTGTTTGCTGTTCGGAACATTGTAAACTCCTGATGTAATTGCCAAATTACCTAAACTTTGTCCAACAACAACAATTTGGTTATCCGGGTCAATCTCTAGTGAATAAATCTGGTCGTAATTATTAGTTCCAAAATAAGTGGCATTAATTACAGCGCTTACATTTCTATTCAGGTGATATATGAATCCATCAACATCTCCACCTAGATTTTGAGTTCTATATGCATTGTTTGAAATGCCCGGCATATCAATACTGCCGGTACCTCCTGAAATAAATATTTCATTTGTTTTTGAAATGTCAATGCTATAAAGTGCTTCTACTCCTGTTCCTCCTAAATAGCTTGAAAACTCTAAAACTTGTAATTGGCTGTCGAGTTGAAGTATGATACCATCTTGACTACCTTTAAGTTGGTTTTGAATTGGATTTCCAGCTACAGGGAAGTTATTGGAATTTGTAGATGATGCAACTAGGATTTTTCCATTTTCATCACAAATAACATCTCCTCTGTATTGGTCTGCAAAGAAATAAGCAGTAAATTGATTGTTATTTAATCCATCATTATTTGAGCCTCCAATATATGTCGAGCCCGCAAGTCTCAAACCATCTGACGAGAATTTAGTAACGATGATATCCGTTCTTCCATTATTACTGGTATCATACGCAGAGTTGGATACCGGAAAATTTTGAGAATAAGTGGTTCCAAAAATAACAAGGTTGTTAAATTTATCAACCACTATGCTTTGTGGTACTTCATTGTTTGAACCGCCCAGATAGGTAGCCCAAAGCAACTGAGTTCCATCAGATGAATACTTGCTAATCGTTATATCACATGGAAAATCTTTTAATGCTCCTCCTTCTGAAGTATCTCCGCCGGCATAATTGATTTGGAATGCTCCTGCAGTGGTAGGATATTTTCCATCAGGAATAACTGAATAGGGACCTGTTGTAACACCACCAGTATACATTGTTCCGTTTTCTCCTGGAGTTGCTGTGCAACCAAAATTATCAGCTGTTGAGCCAGAATAGGTTAAAAATACTAAATCAGGATCAATAATTAATTCATAATTCGGATTATAATTTTGAGGTATTTTGTATTTTAATTGATTTTCTGATAGAATAAACTCGACCTCAATTTGTACCCTTTTACCTTTTATTATTTGATAGGCAAAAGGTCTCGATTCTTTCATTTTTCCATAGGTATGATAAATGCTTAAATCACCATATTCCAATTCAATTTTATTGGCGCCGTTTATTTCCCAAACTATTTTTTCAGGATTTGAATTTGGCTTACATCTGAATTCATATTTAATTCCTGTTTCAGTTGAGGCTATATTTAATGTAATACCTAAATAAACATTTTTTAAAGAAACTTCTTTTGTTGATTTAGCTCCACTTGCCCAGTTTTCCTGATTGTTTCCTTGAAAAAAATTGTAATAATGACTCGAAGCCTCCCAATCTAAATCCGCCCCTTTTTCAGCTCCTAATAAATTCATGTTGATGCCATGAATCAAAAGATTTTTATTGGTAATATTTTCATTATCCTTTTGATGATGTTGCATTTTAAATGCATTTTCATCAAAAAAGTAATATTGAAATGAGTTTTCTTTTATTTGAAAATCAGTATTGTATGAAGTGGCCCTGAATAAAATTTCCGTATTCCACTGTCCTTTATTTTCAATGAATTCGAAGTCTTTAATTGTCTTGGGAAGAGATTGTATATGTTCCTTTCCAAAATTTTGTTTGGATAGGAAAGCAGAAATAATCAGAAATAGTAATAGTTTTCTCAAGAAATTTTTTTACTAAAATACTAAACTTCTAATAAATATAGCCTTTTCTTATTGGGCTTAGGAGAATTTTAAGAAATTTTAACAGCAACTTGCAACCCTTTTTAAAAAAGTATCATCTGACTAACAAGCACGCAAAAAGTGAATAAAACAATTGATGAAGCCATCGTACAAGGATGTTTAAAAAAAGACCCGAAAGCACAAAAAGCTTTTTACGAGTTTTTTAGTAGAACAATGTATGGTATTTGTCTGAGATACAGCAATTCACCGGATGATGCTAAAGATATTTTGCAGGAAGGTTTTATAAAAGTTTTTGCAAAATTGAATCAGTTCAGTAATAAAGGTTCTTTGGAAGGTTGGCTTAAACGATTATTTATAAATACAGCTTTAGAACATTATAGAGTAAACAAAGTCTATATGGAACAAAGTGATGTAGACCAGGCATATAATCACGAAATACAGGGATTTGCAATTGAGAAAATTACTCAAAAAGAAATTCTAGATGTATTAAGTAAAATGGCTCCGGGTTACAAAACAGTTTTAAACTTATACGCAATTGAAGGATATACCCATGCTGAAATTGCAGAATTATTAAATATTAGTGAAGGAACATCCAAATCACAATTATCTAGGGCCAGAGTAATTTTTGCTCAAACCTGGAATGAACTACAAAAAAGTAAAATATAAAAAGTGAAAGATATTAATAACATAGATGAACTCTTAAAGGAAAGAATGCAGGATTTTACCCCTGATGTTCCTGCTGATGTTTGGACTCAAATAAGTTCAAACATGAGTTATGGCGCAAATCCTTCGGGATTTCAATTAATTAAGAGTTTGTCAAGTACTGTTAAATCTGCCATTTTTATTACTACTGCTTCTTTAATAACCGGATTGTATTTTATTGTTGGTTCCGACAAACAATCAACAGTAGAATTAGAGCAAAAAGCAAATGTTGAATTGATTGATAAAAGTAATTCAAAACAGATTATTCCAGCAGAAACACCAGCAGAAATTCTAAGTGAAAATAAAATCGAAAAAGTTCAGCAAACAAAAACTCACGTTGGCGAATCTAAGGAAATTAGTCTGTATAAAATAGTGGAACCTCAGGCTACTTTTGAGAATCCAGTAACCGAAAAAATTGAACTTCCATTTAAACAAGAAATTGCTACCCCGAAAACAGAAATGTTGGTGAATAAAGATACAAAAACAGAGACTGTTGAAGGAAATCCGGAAACAGATTCTTTTGACAACAATTCAAGTGATGAAGTAAAAATTCCGGAACCGGATATTAAACTGGAAGTTAAAAAGGATTATCCAGTTGTAAACAATGCCATTTCTCCAAATGGTGATGGCTTAAACGATGAACTGGTGATTGAATTGCCCGCAGTTGATTTTTACCATTTGAGAATTTTCACCAAAGGGGGTGTTCTTGTTTTTGAAACAGAAAATGTAAATGTGAGATGGAAAGGACTTGTTTTGGGTTCCGGACAATTTGCAGAAAACGGGGATTATAGATATGTACTTGAATATCAGCCTAAAGGAAAAGAGAATGTAAAAGTTATTGGAGGCTACATTCTCTTAAGCAGATAAGTTTTGAAAATTTGGGAGATTAAACGTATGTTAGCGAAATTGAAAATGAATAAAACTATACAACAGAATATGATAAAACCTCTATTAAATCGACTATCGTTGGTACTACTCATGTGGGTAGTTTCAATGGGAGCTTTTGCACAGAGCGTTACGTTAGATCCTTCACCTAAAATTGTTTGTTTCAATGGTACTACAGGTACACTTGAATTAACAGTTTTGTTGAATGGAGTTAACAGAACCGATGTAAAAAGCTACGACCTGGACTTAGGAGATGGATCAAAAGTATCAATTACAACAGGTTCTCCTGTTGGAAACTTTTATATCCATAACTATGCTGCTCCGGGTGCTTACAAAATTCAGGTTACTGCTAAGTTTACCAATCGTGGTGATTTAACCTACGAATATTGGGATACTGTTTATGCAAGACCTGTAGTTAGTTGGAACTTAACTAGTTTCGACTCTCAGTGTTTTAAAGGTAACAATTATGTGTTTGGTGACCTTTCAACACAGGCTCCAGCGCCTTCTTCGCCAAT
Source organism: Vulcanococcus limneticus LL (assembly GCA_943361925.1). Classification (GTDB taxonomy): domain Bacteria; phylum Bacteroidota; class Bacteroidia; order UKL13-3; family UKL13-3; genus CAISCU01. The sequence continues at coordinate 116,635 of CALRIT020000014.1, forward strand.
TGCAAGCAGATATTGGGTTTGGGGTGATGGTTCTGAAGAATCAATGCCAACTCC
>CALRIT020000015.1:0-116377 GCA_943361925.1 Vulcanococcus limneticus LL
AGCAGGAACCATTATGATTGAGCCAACAGAAAGTGAACCAAAATCTGAGTTGGATAGATTCTGTGATGCAATGATTGCCATTAAAAATGAAGTGAATGCAATTGAAAACGGTACAGCAGATAAAAAGGATAATGTATTAAAAAATGCACCTCATACAGCATCAATGGTAACAGCTGATGTTTGGGAACATGTTTATAGCAGACAAGAAGCAGCTTATCCATTACCGTATGTAAGAGCGGCTAAATTCTGGCCAACAGTAGGTAGAGTAAACAATACCCATGGCGACAGAAATTTAGTATGTTCATGTTTACCAATTGAAGCATATCAAAACTAAAAATTAAGTAGTAATTCTAATACAAGAAAGCCGTCTCAATTCTTTGAGGTGGCTTTTTTTATTACTAGCCCTGGGGCTAGTTTAAACCCGGTGCTAGTAATAAAAAAAGGCGAAGATTTTTCTCCGCCTTTTTAAGTTAAACCGATAATTAAATCTTCAATTGCCATGGGTTTTAACCCATGGAACTATAAATCCCACCAAACCGGTTTGGTAATATCATTTTCAGCAGGTGCATTTGGATTGTACAAACGCTCATCTTGAACAGTAGGTAATCTGCGAGGAATACTTGTAACTGCTCCAGAAGGATTAGGAGTTAAGGCAGGAATTCCTGTTCTTCTCCAATCAGCATAAGCTTCAATTTGTGCGAACATGGCAACATATTTATGTGTCATGATTTTTTCCAAAGTAATTGAACCTGCAGTTTCGGCAGCTTGAGCTGCTTCAAAAGTTGCATCAGGTCCACCTGTTACATCATTTACAGAAGCTTTTACTGCATCATTAAACGCAGTTGCAGCAGCAGCTTTGTCACCTTTACGGAAATTAGCTTCAGCTTCAATAAATAAAATTTCAGCATAAGAAACCAATGGGAAAGCAGCATCAGCAGTTGCTAAATATGGACCAACCTCAGATGCTTGATCATTTGGAACATCAGAAGGAGTTCCATTGTATGCACCACCTGAATCAGGTTTGCAATAGAACTCTAAACGAGGATCATTCCAAGCATTCATAATATTGGTCATAGATGCACCTGTTACAATATAACCTGCACGTTCAACAACAGTAAATGCATACCATTGGTTGTACTCATTACTATTTTGTCCGAAAGTAGCATTACAATTTGCAGAAGATGAAGTAAAACCTGCAGCTTTAGCAGCAGTAACTGAAGTTAAAGCAGCATTTGCAGAACCGGCAGCATCTTTTTTACTTAAACGATTGTGGTAACGAGCTTTTAATGCGTGAGCTGTTGCCAACCACATTTTTGCATCACCACCGAATATTAAATCATCGGCACCCGGTAACATAATATTCTTGTCTTCAGTTTTTGAAAGATTTACAATAGCTTCATCAAGATATGCTTGAATATCCTGAATAACTACTTCCTGGTTATCATAAACAGGGGTGAATTTTCCATCATTTCCAAAACCCGCTTCTCTATTTGGAACATTACCCCATAAATCGGTAGCAACTCCCATAAACATAGCTTGCATAACTTTTGCAATTCCTTGGTAATAAGGATTTGCTCCACCTGCTTGGCTATGTAATTTGCGTAAGTTTACAATTCCGTTTGTATAGATAACTGTCCACTCGTTTACGTTATCTCCTTCTAAAATAGCGTAATCATTCAAATCACGAGATTGGAATCCAACCCCTGTGGTTTGTTGAATCATCATGCTTGTTTGGCGAGATAACTGACCATTTGCAGTAGCAAAATAAGCTACTTGTGTATTTGATAACAACAAGGCATTAGTTACAGAACCTGGGCTGTTTGGACTAACATCGTAGCCTTCAACAAATTTTTTACAACCAGAACCAACCAATAATGCCAAAGCTAAAACGGTATATACGATCTTTTTCATAATTTAATTTCCTTTCTTTATCGTTTTTAGAAGTTGGCTTTTAATGAGAATGTATAAGATTTGGTGCTTGGGTTATTGAAATAATCCCATCCACCAATGTTTGAACCAGCACCAGTTAAACTTGTTTCAGGATCAACTCCGGTATAGTCTGTTTTTAACCAAAGGTTACGTCCAACTATTCCTAATTCTAATCCTTTAACATATTTACTTACTGTAGCAGGTAAAGTTGTGAATTTGTAGCTGATACCTAAATCACGTAAACGAATCCAGCTACCATCTTGCATTGCGTTTTCAGCAGCATTATTTCCACCATCACCTTTGAAAGTTCTGAAATAGTTATAAGCAGAAATTGCGATATCATTTGCTGTACCATCAGCTTTAACACCTTCGATGACATAAGCTTTTTCACGACCTTCTGCAGACTCTTCAGTTTGACCAATTTGTTGTAAACGAGCCCATGTTCCGTTCCAGATGCTACCACCTTGACGAACATCTAATAAGCAAGTTAAACTAACATTTTTGTAAGTGAATGTATTACGTAAACCAGCGAACCAATCCGGATAAGGATTTCCTAAGTTTCCACGAACTGGATCAACTGTAGGTAAACCATTTGTACCAATGATTAATTGACCTGAAGAATTTCTAGCCCATTTAGTGCCATAAAATACTCCATAAGGCTCATCAACGATTGCATAAGAACCCATACTTGCAAAACCAGCTTCAAGACTTAATTCTTTAACACCTTCTGCTAATTTTAACACTTTATTTCTAGCTCTTGTGAAGTTCAAAGTGATATCCCACTGGAAATCTTTCTTTTGAATTGGAGTTGCATTTAACATTAACTCAATACCTCTGTTTTCCATTTCACCTAAGTTCTCATAGCTTTGGCTGAAACCTGAAGAAGGAGCTACAGGACGATAAACCAATAAATCTGTTGAACGTTGTACATAATAAGTAAAGTCAAATCCTAAACGACCTTCGAAGAAACGTAAGTCTAAACCAAATTCACGACCCGTATTACGTTCAGGCTTTAAACTAGGATTTCCTAAAGTATTGCTGTATCCGTAACCATTGATACCAGTGTAAGGGAATGACAATCCACCTGTAAATCCATCAGTATAAGTACTTCTTACGAAATATGTTGAAGTTCCATAAGCTGCTGGACTAATACCAGCTTGAGCGTAAGCAACTCTTATTTTACCAAAAGTTAATGTTGGGATTTTTACTAATTCAGTGAATACCAATGAAAGGTTTGCTGAAGGATAAAAGAAATCGTTTTTAGCTGTTCCAAATGTAGAAGCAACCTCACGACGACCTGTTACACCTAAGAACAAATAATTTTGATAAGCCAAATTTAAATCAAAGAAGTGCGCATAAGTTCTGATAGTGCTATTAGATTCACTTGAATAAAGATTTGCAGCATTATTCAAATTGTAATTTCCCGGTACACCTAAATCACGACCACGACTATATAAATCTTGGCTGTAACGGTGATTCATGTTATTACCCAATAATAAAGAAGCTTTAATATCTTTAGTAATATCTTTTTTGAATGTTACCAATAAATCTGAATAAACTTCATGAGAACGTAAGATATTATGATCAACTTCTCCACCCGGAGCATTATCCGGTGCCCATGAACCTACCGCAAAAATTTGTTTACGCTCATCTGTCCAGAAGTCAGTACCAATTCTATAAGTTACACTCATCCAATCAGCAGCATCATATGTCATGTTTACATTACCTAAAACACGGTTAACATCATCAACAAATGGATTTTCGTTTGCTGTCCACCATGGATTATCATAAATAGTCATGTATGTTCTTTGTGTTCCATCAGGATTTTTAAAACCTCCATTTGCAGGATCGTTTAATTTGTAGCTGTTTGGAGCACGTAATAAACCTAACATTACACCCGACAGGTTTGAACCATTTTGAGAACGAATACCTCCTGAGTTGATATAATTAACTGTACCACCTAAACTTAGTTTTTTGTTTAAACGAGTATCAGCTGTCATACGAACTGTAGTTCTGTTGAATTTTGTATTGGGAACAATACCTGTTTGATCTAATCTACCTAAAGAAACTCTGATTGAAGAGTTTTCTGAAGTATTTGTGATTGAGATATTGTTGTTATAAGCATAACCAGTTTGGAAGAATTCTCCCATATTGTCAGTAGGAGTAATTCCTAAAGAATCTTTGGTTAAATTACCCCAGCTTTGAGGAGTAATACCTGGACGATAAATACCGGCTGCGTTTGAACCTGATTTATCTGCTTTTAAAGTACCACCACCAGTACCTTGAGAGTACTTCATTTGTAGTTTTGGCAACTTGTTTACCTGCGAAATTTCGGCAGATGTATTAAAATCAACTGAAAAAGATTTTGTTCCTTTTTTACCTTTTTTAGTTGTAATAATAATTGCACCGGCACCTGCACGAACACCATAAAGTGCAGCAGCAGCTGGTCCTTTTAAAACGTTCATACTTTCAATATCATCAGGATTAATGTCAACACCACGATTTGAGTTGTTTACACCTGATAAATTTGAATTGAACGGATTGTCGCCGGCAGTTGATTGTGTGGTGCTATTATCAATTGGCACTCCATCAACAACGATTAATGGCTGATTTTCTCCGGTGAAAGTAGCATTACCACGAAGTAATACTTTTGAAGAAGCACCAGGAGTTCCACCCGATCCTTGAACAAAAACACCCGCAGCTTTTCCGGATAAACCTTGAATCATGTTTTGCTCACCTGATTTACGTAATTCATCACCACTCACTTTTTGCTGTGAGTAACCTAAGGTTTTGCGCTCGCGCTCAATTCCAAAAGCTGTGATAACAGTTTCATCAAGTTTTACGACATCCGGACCCATTTTTACATTGATCTCAGATAATCCTGCAATACTTAATTCTTGGGATTTCATCCCAACGGCTTTAACTAATAAAGTTTGGGCTGATGCAGGAATGGTGAGCGTATAGCGCCCATTCACATCAGTTGCCGTTCCAATTGAAGTTCCTTTTACAGAAACAGAGGCTCCAATAATAGGCTCTTTACCGTCAGTTACCTGACCTGTAATTTGCCTGTTTTGAGCCGACACCGCAGCAATGGACACCATCCACGCCAGCAGTAGCGAAAGTAATTTTCTACTCATAAGCACTTAACATTTACATAAACTAAGGTAGTCAAGCACTTAATAAAATACAACAAAAAAATTACACAAGCGGTGACATCTCTGATTTTTAATAGCTTACCTTATGGCCGATACTTTGAAAGTTTCAATATTTCGTCCCAGTTTTTATTTGCCATTAAGGCTTCCAAACTAATGTTTGATTCATTCTCCATATAAGCCTCAATAATTTTATACCCTGCATACACTCCAATTGCAGGAGATGATTCAGGTGGAACGCCCGGTGCGGAAGTAAATGGACCATCATTGAAATACCTCATATACTGCGGTATATCTTGAGAAAACAACAATTTTTCTTGTACAAAATGTGCCCATATCATCGACTCATTTTCTTTACACCAATCAAGTTGTTTTTGAGAATATCCAAATATTAAACTATCATGAACATTTGGTAATAATTTCTTTGTAAAGTATTTCAACTTGCCTTCAAAAATCATCATTGCCAAAAATCTCTTATCTGTTAACTGTGATTCAAATTTCCCAATAGCCAAAGCCTTGATAGTATTGGCAAGCATGTATTCCCTTCTTAATTTAAGGTACATAAATTCAGGAAATTCCAATGCAGGATAAAGTGCATATTTATCTCCTAAATACATATCTAAACCTATACCAATAATGGTATCATAAGTTACATGAGCATAACCAAACTCTGTTAAAAAGCTTACGAATTTTACTTTATTAGCCTTTGGAAATTCATCATAATAAATAGCCATAGCCTTTGTCAACTCCTTTTCTTCACCACTTAAATCAGGGAATACACTGTCTACTTCGTGCTTTAATTGACTAATTGTAGGATAAGTTATAAATGCTGTTAAACCTCTTTGAAAATTATCAGCAATTTCATCATGTGGAATATTGATTAAATCAGTACAAAAGCTTCTATAAAACAAGCCATATTTTAATGCTAACTTGTTAAAATGGTCCTTGTTTAATCCACTTGTTGAATCAAATAATTCCTGTTCAAACCTTTGTATTTGAAGACGATTTGCCTCCTTTTTGGGAAATAAGTTACAAGAACTTTTCACCACAAACATTCCCATTATAAAAAAAGAGAAAAGAGATAGCTGTTTATTTTTACCTTTGAATAAATCCATCTTACAAATTTATGAAATTGAATTGTATTAAGACGCTCCTTCTTTTGACTACATTTAGCAGCTACTTGAGTTCTTTTGCTCAAGAAAAGGAATTAAGTGCCGGTTTTAAAATTGAACCACTCATCAATTGGTCAAAATCTGATAGCAAAAGCATTTCTGGCAAAGGCGGTAAATTTGACTTTAGTTTTGGAGTTATTGTCAATAAAAATATTGGTTCCAGAGTTAGCTTAAGTTCAGGTTTAAACATGAGTTATATAAACCCAAGTTTTACGGTTGTTCAGGCAAATCTTACGCATAGTTCTCAAGCTACTACTTTTGTTGAAAATGCTGTATTCGATTATCATTTAAGATACGTTGATTTACCTTTGATTCTACAAACATCAACAAAACCTAATAACGGATTGGCTTATATGGGTGAATTTGGGTTAATGGCCGGATATTTAATTCGTTCAAAATTTGACCTTTCTTCAAATAAATTAGACCTTGTTAATGTTGATACGGATAATCCTGAGGAACAAGATAAATTTACATTAACAGAAGTTGGTACCTCAAATAATTTTGATTTAGGAATTAACAAATTAAGATTCAATGGAATTTTAGGATTAGGAATCAAAAAGGAAGTAATGGATGAATCTGAAGTTCAAGCCAGCCTTCGATATAATTTTGCTATCAGATCATTTCCTTCTGAAGACAAATGGAAAATCAATAACAACAATATCTCTATCAACTTAGCCTTCATTTTTTAATTTGTGAAGATTTCTTTAGCTCAAATCAACTACCATACCGGTAATTTTAACAGTAATACTCAAAAAATTATCGAGACAATAAAAAAAGCTGAATCAGAAAAATGTGATTTGGTTGTTTTTGCTGAACTTTCAATTTGTGGTTATCCGCCAAGAGATTTACTTGAATTCAATGATTTTATCAAAGAATCGATTTCATGTGTGGAATCAATTGCAAGTCATTGTAAAACTATTGCTGCTATAGTTGGTGGACCTTCATTTAATCCGAATAAAGAAGGAAAAGATTTATTCAATTCTGCGTTCTTTTTAAACGATGGAAAAATTCAACAAGTAGTTCATAAAAGTTTATTACCTACTTATGATATTTTTGATGAATACCGTCATTTTGAGCCCAATAAAGATTTTAAAATAATTGAATTTAAAAATCAAAAAATCGCTTTAACTGTTTGTGAAGACCTTTGGAATATCGATGAAAATCCGATGTATCAAAAGGCTCCAATGGAAGATTTGATAAAATATAATCCTGATTTAATAATCAATATTGCAGCTTCTCCTTTCTCACAAACTCAAATAGAAAAACGCCATCAGATTTTAAAAGCAAATGCTTCTAAATACCAATTACCATTATTTTATGTAAACCATGTTGGTGCGCAAACTCATTTGATTTTTGATGGTGGTTCATGCGTAATAAATAGTGATGGAAATATTTTTGATGAACTAAATTATTTTGAAGAAGACCAAAGAAATTTCTACTTACAAGAAGGTAAATTAAGTTCTGAAAACGAAATCAAAAATCAGCCTAAAAAAGAAAAATACGATTTTATTGAAAAAGCATTGGTTTTAGGAATCAAACAATATTTTAATAAACTTGGATTTACCAAAGCAATTCTTGGTTTATCAGGTGGAATTGATTCTGCTTTGGTAACATATTTGGCAAGTCAAGCTTTAGGAAAAGACAATGTTTTAGCTGTTTTATTACCTTCTCGTTATAGCAGCGAACACTCCATCAACGATTCTTTGGATTTGGTTAAAAATCTGGGAATAAATCACCATATTATTTCAATTGAAGAAACATTTAATTCAATAGAAAATACGCTAGAACCATATTTCTCAGGAACTAAAATTGGTATCGCAGAAGAAAATATTCAATCTAGATCGAGAGCCATTTTATTGATGGCATTAAGCAATAAATTCGGATACATTTTACTTAACACATCCAACAAAAGTGAACTGGCTGTAGGTTATGGAACCTTGTATGGCGATATGTGCGGCGGATTATCAGTAATTGGTGATTTATACAAAACTGAGGTTTTTGAATTATGCGATTTCATTAATAGAAATGAAGAAATCATTCCAAGTAATATCTTAACTAAAGCGCCGTCAGCAGAGTTAAGACCTGATCAAAAAGACAGTGATAGCTTACCTGATTACAAAATTTTAGATGAAATTTTATTTTCATTTATTGAAGAAACCAAAGGAAAAGAAGAAATTATTTCAGCCGGATTTGAACCTGAATTGGTCAAAAGAATTTTAAGAATGGTAAATATGAATGAATGGAAAAGGTGGCAAGCTCCTCCGGTTCTTAGGATTTCGCAGAAATCATTCGGCCCCGGCCGTAGAGTTCCGATTTCAGGGTATTATCCGTTTTAATTGTATCACCGCGATTCCTCGCTGTGTAAAAAAAGCAGTGTGCGTGTGAGTGTAGAATGTAGCACCGCAATTCATCGCGGTGTTACGAAAACAAACCGTGCAATTTGGCCATTTGTTCATTGGTGCCCAATACAATCAATTTATCGGAATTGAGCAAATTTTTGTTCATATCAGGATTTACTTCGTAGTTGCCATCCGACTTTTTTAATCCAATTACATTGGCGTTTGTTAATTGTCGAATGCCTAATTCTTTAATTGTATTTCCTTTTAAAACAGATTTGAGTTTCATTACCGAAAATTCTTCCAATAGAACATCTGCTCCAACCTGTCCTGAAATGATATCAATGAATTCTTTTACATCAGGTAGTACTATTAATGAAGCCATATGAGCTCCACCAATTCTATCAGGCATAATTACATTATTTGCTCCTGCCCTTTTTAATTTATTACATGATGAATTTGAAGTGGCTCTGCTTATGATGGTTAGGTTTGAATTTAATTCTCTTGCAGTTAAAACAACATAAACATTATCGGCATCTGCAGGCAAAGTTGTAATTAATCCACGTGCTTTTTCAATTCCTGCATCGATAAGGGTTTGATCGTGAGTAGCATCATCAATTAAATAATAAGGATTATCTGTTTCATCCAAATAGTGTTCTATTAATTCCTTTTTACTTTCAACCACTACGTAAGGAATATTATTTTTCTTCAAAGTTTCGCAGGCTGCTTGTCCGTTTCTACCAAATCCACAAACAATTACATGGTTAGATAATGTTGTAATTTTTCTTTTCATTCTGCGTAATTTTAGATTTTCAAAAAATTGTCCTTCAAATAAAAAACGACCAATTAAAGTAATTGCATAGGCAAATACTCCTAAATTGGTAATAATTAAAAAAATAGTGAATATCCTGCCAATACTTGATAATGGGAAAATTTCACCATAACCAACTGTTGAAATTGTTGTAATGGTCATGAATAATGCATCCAGAAAACTTGCATTTTCTATGAGCATATATCCAATAACACCAATAGTAATTGGTATTAATATTAACAATAGAATAAATATGAAACGATATTTTAATCTGAGGTTTTCCAATTCATCAAAGCTAAGGTTGACAATCCATTCTAAATATGACTTTTTCCCTATTTCAAAGTTAATATTTAGTTGAATAGGAAATCTAGGATAAACATATATTTGCAAACATTATTAAAATAAATAAATATAAAATTATATGACAATGTTAGTTGGAAAAAAGGCACCTGTGTTTAGTGCAGATGCTGTTGTTAATGGTGGTGATTTTGAAGAAAATTTCTCTTTAACTCAATACATCGGTAAAAAGCATGTTTTATTCTTCTTTTACCCTTTGGATTTCACTTTTGTTTGTCCTACAGAAATTATAGCATTTCAAGATAGAATTGCTGATTTTGAAAAAAGAGGTGTACAAGTTGTAGGATGTTCTGTTGATAGCAAATTCAGTCATTGGGCATGGTTAAATACTCCTAAAAATGATGGTGGAATTCAAGGTGTTGAATACCCTTTGGTTGCTGATATCAATAAAACAATTTCAACAAATTATGGAGTTATTGCAGGTCATTATGATTATAACGAATCAAATGAATTGATTTGGGTTGGTAATGGTGGAGAAGCTGCTGTTGCTTACAGAGGTTTATTCTTAATTGACAAAAATGGTATCGTTCGTCACCAAGTTGTTAATGACATGCCATTAGGAAGAAATATTGATGAAGCATTAAGAATGATTGATGCTTTGCAATTCTTCGAAGATAAAGGAGATGTTTGTCCTGCAAACTGGGAACAAGGAAAAGATGGTATGAAAGCAACTGCAGAAGGCGTTGCTGATTATTTAGGAAATCATTAATCAACAAAAGAGTTTAATAAAAGGCTTGTAGAGTTCATCTTTACAAGCCTTTTTTGTTGATATAAATCCCGGCCTTAGAGATTACAAATGCTATAATTTTTGATTTTGTTTAAAGGAAAATAAGTAATTCATTCAAATCTCAAAAAAGTAAAACCAGAATTTGTAATCCAAAACTCCATTCAGAAATAACTCTATAATTATCTTGAATAAACTTTAATTGATTCTTATACCTTAACATCAACAAATGAAGAAGTTGAATTAGGATTAAGCTGATAAAATAAATCAAAAATAAATCAGTAATAACGGCAAGCGAAATCGTAATCAGAGGGAAAACATACATAAAACCTAAAAGAGCATTTTTCATCTTTAAACTGCTATAAATATTTGGAATTTGATGAATCAAATCAAATTTTGATTCAATAATAGAAAGAGTAATTACTCCGTATAAAACAGTAAAGAATATTACTGATGCCAGAAAAATTGTGTTTGCAGGAAAATCCATCAATACCTGAAAACAAATCGAAAAGGTATACAATAAGCTAATCAGTACTTCCTTTTTCAAAAAAATCCATTTATTCAACTTTTGATGAAAGAAAAGGTAAATCAACAATAAAACTAAAAGTAAAAACGAATGAGAGAAATCCTTTTGATTAAAATAATTGACTACTAAATAGATGCCAATCAAAACAAATAATCCAATGAAATAAAGTAAAGGAATTTGAATTTTGGATAGCAAATAATGTCTTCTACTTATATTTTTACCATAGATTTGAATATCTCGAAAATGATCAAACCAATAAACCATTAAAGTACCAAGAATCAACAAAATCAATAGCTCCGGGCGACTGGAAATATCAAAGCTTTTGTTAATAGAAATAAATCCTATTGCAGCAACAATTGCAATATCAATACTTAACGCATTTAAATAAAAGAAAAACAACCTTATTAAGTTCACTTCAAAAAATTGATATCAATGTTAAATAGAATGAAAACACTAAACAAACTATTCCTACTTTTTATACTTTTAAATTCAAATTTAGCATTTGCTCAGGATGAAAAACCGGCAACAGGAACAAACAATTGGTTTGTTGAACTTGGTGGATCAGGTTTATTTTATTCATTAAATTATGAAAAGTACCTTTTCAAAAACCGTCAAGAAAACATAACTCTAACAGCTAGAGTTGGCGCCGCTTTTAACCCGATTGATTATACCTTTTTAAATACTTTATATCTAGAAAAAAACACCTTCATGGTTCCATTTACCAGTAGTATATTAATTGGTGAACAGAAAGATAAATTAGAATTAGGAGCAGGTTTTACCATGTTAACCAAAGACTTTAGAGAACAAGAAATAGTACCTACTTTAGTTTTGGGTTTACGTGTGATAGAAAGTAACCGAATTTGCTTTAGAATAAGTTATGTCCCTATTTTTAGAGAAGAAGAATATTTGCATTGGTTGGGAGTAAGTTTAGGAATGAATTTTGGCAAAATCAGGTAATTAGAATCTGAAATATTTTACAATCATTAAAATGAAAACCTGAATAATCTATTGTTTAATTTTTTTGTCAGATTAAAAAACTAAGGAATTCCTTAAAGTTCTATTTTATGGAAATTGCACTTTAACAAAATGGGATTTTACAGAAAAATTTATAATCATTTAAATATGCTATCAGCTATCCATATGTTAATTTAATATTATCAAATAGTAATTATTATCAAAAGTAAATATTAAGGAAAAAATATTTGAAATCATGTTTTATCTATTTTAATTGGAAACATGAAACCACAATACCAATACATTATTGAATCTGAATTTTTAAAACCGAATAGTTTTCATTCAGACATCAATGAACTTTTTGAAATTATAACACCCATTTATAAATCAAGGGAAGGAATTATTCATCCTAAGTTTGGATTCTGCAAAGATTTAATCTGCAGTAATAACATGGTCTCTGAACCCATTACTATTTATTTAGGTGCAAATGATAAAAGAACTGAACAATAAACTTTTAGATTTAGAAACTCTTATTTGGTATCTGGAAGGCAATGAAAAACTTCCAGTAGAAATTAGAGAATTAATAGAAAATGAAAGTGGATTTAACTATGTTAGCATGACTAGTATTTGGGAACTAGCTATTAGAGTACAAAACAAAGAAATCCATCTTCATTTTCCATTAAGAGTGCTTGAAACAATTCTTTTTCAAAATCACTTTTTGATACTGCAACCAGGAATTAATGAATTTGATACTTTAAGTAATTTACCAGGTGATAATCGTGAAATATTTAGCCGAATCCTCATTTCAACAGCCATCAACAAAAATCTAATTCTAATTTCAAGTAAAGATTTTGATGAAATACAAGGAATGAAATTGGTTAAATGGAAGGCAAACTAAGAGAAACCTAATACTTCTATTTTTGTAAATATAACCTCATAAATTCATTAGGTTTTAGACCATAATCTTTTACTCTTCTTCTCTTACCCAAATATAAACTTTGTGGCAAGCTTCTAATTCCTAACTGTTTACTTAATTCCCTTGTTCCATTTACCAAAAAATAATTAGGTTTTGCCTGATCTTGGTAAATACTTAGGTCGTAACTTTTCTTTAAGTAAAGAACACAAATTACTTTAAGATGACTTGAATCAAGAGCCGCAATTTGTCTTAATAAAAGCGTATCTGAATCAAAGTTTTTGGTATTTGGACCAGCAAAGTAGATGTAAAGTTCTTTTCTTTTAAACTTTCTTAATTTCTTCTTTTCACCTGTTGCAAAGTTCAATTTCACATTTGGAACCTTTTTACCTTTTGCAATTCTACCCAAACCATTTGAAGTTTGGGTTGGTTTGATGATTAACTTTTTCCCTAATTTATCTGCGTATAAAATCTGAAACACATTTCCATTTTTTTCGAAAAAATTCTCTTTGGGATTACTACTTATTACCTGATATGAAAGTGGGTTCGTTGCATCAAATATTGTATCATTATAATTTATAAAAACTACCTTATCGGTATCAGCATCATTATAAAAACCATTTGCATTTGCATCATATAAAGCAATTCTAAACGAATCACTTTCCATTGTCATTATCCCGGAACGGGCCAAAAATCTTTGTTCTCTGTAAGTGTATTCAATTCCTGCAAAAATTCTTCCTTTATAAGTATATGCATAATATTCATCCATGTACTTTTTAAAATCAGCTTTTCCAAACAACTTATTTCTGGTTAACTGCACTTTAATTCTTGCCAAACTATCATTAGAATTAGCTAACTCAAATTCAATCGGTGGTTCATCAAAATAAGGCAAGGTGAATCTTGGATCATCTGTAAAATCAAAATTTTGGTTGTAATCAACAAACATATGAGGATGTTTATGAAAAGGATTACATACCAATACACTTACATAACCTGGATTTTGTGGAACATTTGAACCAGTAAAAAATATATAACCATATGCGTAATAATTGTATCCGGCCGGTTTTTTAATTATAATATTCTTTTCAGGTCGAAGGTCTTCAAAATCCATACTTTTAATTGTATCACCTTGTGCCATAAATAAAGCCAATGTTATTTGGAATTTATGAAACCTTTCATCTTTGGCATAATCAGCTAAATTGATAACAATACTATCATTTACAGTTGTTTGAGCTTTTGAATAATTCAAAGAAAAACTAAAAAAACCCAAAAAGATTATAACTGATTTTAAATACCTCATAAAAAATAAATTAGCAAATACAAAAACGTAATTGACAAGGTAAAAATACTATTTACAGCTAAATATAAAATGATTTTCATCGGAGAATGAAAAAAATGAAAATCTAATTATTGGAGTTACTAAAAATGAAAATTCAAACTATTCCACCAATGGGGTTTATTTCTATTCAGAAAAAAGAATGAATCTGTTTTGGAATTGGATAGTGCTAGCGATTAAAAATTAGGTCTAACAAAATAAAAACGGATAACTCGTTTTCCTAATTTAAGTGAAGCAATTGAGAATAAATATCCTTTAAGTTTTGGGCATATTTTAAAACTTGCTCAATTTTATATCGATTATTTGAATTTCTAAAAATAACTAATAAACCCAACATAGATTCCTGAACTTCGATTTTACATGTTTGAATGCCAGTTTTAAATTTTTCAAAATCAGATTCATCTTTTAGAGAATCAACAATTCTTAAAATTTTGGGTGCATGATTCATAATTTCAATAGCATCGAAATTATTTTCATCTGTTTCAAACTGTTTTACAATTTCAAAACAGGCATTTGCAAACAAATAACTTTCCCTTCTGACCTCTTCAAAACTATATTTTCCTTTACCCCAAAATTGCTTCATTCTTATTTAATATTTCACTAAAAAAACAAAAATGAAATAAAAAATGAAAATCAATCTATAAAGAATGGGATGTTAAAAACACAAAAAAGGGTCAAATCTTTCGAATTGACCCTTTTTTGATTAATTAGTTAAACTTCAACTATTTCGCAATCACAAATTTCATGGTTTTAAAACCATTTGCATTTTTGAAATTACAGAAATAAACTCCACTTTCTAAAGCAGAAAGGTTAAAGTTAGTATGAATATCTTTGGTATAAAAAGTTTTGCTTTCTACCAATCTACCACTCATATCTAAAATTGAAACTTCTAATGGTAATGTTTTAGTTCCTGTAACATTAATGGTTAATTCTTCTTTAGCAGGGTTCGGATATAAGCTGGTTAAAACACCTAATAACTCATTTTCATTTACACCAACAGGTAAGTAAACAACAACTGATCTAACTGCTGAACCTGTATTACCAGCTTTATCTTTTACTGAGTAAAGAATTCCGTAAGTATTAACTTTACTAGAATCTACAAAACTTGTGAAAGTTACACTAGAGGTTAAATCACCATCGATATTATCATTAGCAGTAAATCCTGGATCAACATAAGAACCATTTAATAATAATGAATCAGGATTTTTACCTAACAAAGTAATAACTGGTCTTGTAGTATCAGCGATATCAGAAAAATCTAAATCATTGCTATCTCTTGGCTCTAATTTCCAGTTACTGAAACTTAAATAAAATACACCTTGAGCTTTTTTCATTAACTGTCCAACTCTTAAGTTTTGGTTGAATAAATCAGGTAAAGAACCTGCAATATCATCAACACGTAAACCTGTAGTAGCATTTTTATCTGTATTGATTAAAAACTCACCAAAACCAGGATCAGTATCAGCACCGTCTGCATTTTTCTTAACAACATAAACGCTATCAAAACTAACAATCATTCCTTCAAATGGAGTTAATTCCCATCTTCTGGCAGCTGAAGCACTAATTGTAGCAATATCATTAATGTTTAATCCAGTTTTAACAGGAGGTAAAGTATTTCCAGAAGAAATTTTAGTTGCATTAGGGAATACCAAAGCTGTAACTCCAAAACTTTCTACAACTCTTGTTGAAGTAATATTGATTTCATCACCAACTCTCCAAGAAGCAGTAGCATCGCCAACTTGTCTGTTTACTATGATAGCAGTATTTGAATCATTGGTATTTTTAGTTTGAAGAGTTAAAATATTAACTGTTCCTTGAGCCATACTAGTTGAGGTAACAATTGCATTGATGTTTAAATTTGTCAATGAATCACCATTCCAAATACTTGAATTATTCGGAGTAACACTGAATTGCAAATCCTTTATAGATTGAGGTCCTCCATCCATAATTACATAATTGCTGTTTGTTGCAAAAGTATCTGGAGAATAGTTTGCGAAATTATTAGCATCAGTTAATTTGATGAAATATTTTACTACAGAACCATTAGCATATGGAGGAATTTTACCAAACCAAACCATAGTATCATTTGGCAATTGATTACGAGACATTGTAACTGAATCAAAACCTGGAGTCATTAATCCATTTGCATAGAATAATTTCAAGTTTGAAACTCTAGCTGAACCTTGTAAAACTTTAGCAGTAATAAATACTGAATCTGTTGAATTAGCAATTACAGGGATTCTGCTTTTACTTTCAAGAATTGGAGGAGTATAACTAGATTGACCTAAATCACTAGGTTTTAATGGAGCAAGTGTATACCTAAATTGACCACCAATAAAAGATTCAATAACAACACCTTTTATGAAAGCTAATTTAGTTCCAATTACTGGAGGTGTAAATCTACCCACTGGTAAAGTATCAGCAGCAAAATTATCATTTCTGAACCAACCAGAAAAATCACCAATATCAATTGCGTTTCCTTTGTTATCAGCAACAGACCAGAACCATCTCGATCCACTTGGTGTTCTCGTAAATACAGTAACATCTTTTAATTCAACATATGAACCTTCCCATTTTTCGCCTGAAACTTTTTGTATAACCTGACCAGTATTTGCATTACCTGTCATTAACGAATCAATTGTTATCTCAGCAGGTTTAATAGAGTAAGGATTTAAATCTAGGATTTCAACTCCATTTTCCCAATCTACATTTGCCTTAATCATATTTACTTGGCTTTGACCAGTTTTTGAAGTTGCAGGTGCAGAACCTCTAAATTGACGAATTACACCTGTCACACGAACTTTAGTTCCGGGTCTTAAGTTTTCGTAAAATTTAGTTTCATTTAATAATTGAGCAAGTGATCTTCCTGTTCCAGCAGGTTCACACATAATTTCTACTCCACCCCAAGGTTTTGCAATGGTATCTGCCGATAAAACAGTTGCTTTTCTGCTGGTAGACAAACCGTAAGTTCTAGGGTCGAATAATACATAACCATCAAATCTTACTGTATCTCTGTAAAGAGTGTCAGAAAAACCAGGGTTTACATAATCAGAAGAGTCATTTGGAGGAGTTGCACCCAATTTTGCACTATTTACAAACTGAACAGTTGAAATAGGAACAACCGGATAAGGATTTTGTGCAGATGCTAACACTGTTATGTAGCAAAATGCGATTAAAAGTAATATTCTTTTCATAATTGAGGTTTTAACCTTTTGCTACAAAGCTAAGCTTAAGCTTTACGTTATACAAGTTATCAAAACCTCAATTTTGATGAAAATAAGTTACCAAATATTAACAATCAAGAAATTTGGCGATTTCTAAAGATTGATTCTTTATTTTATGACAGCAAAGTTACCTGATTGTATTTCACCGGTTTTTAAATCCTTTACTGTAAACATATATACTCCGGTTGATAATTGGGTTTTACTTTCATTCAATAAATCCCAGGCATGTTCTCCCCCACTCATTACAACCTTAGAAGTATCACTGTAATTATCAAACCACCTGATATCTTCACCTTTATAGGTATCTGCTTGATGTTTAATAGTTGCAATTACATCTCCACTTGAAGCATAAACAACTATTTCTGCTTCTTTTGGTAGGTTATAAAAAATAATCTTTCTAAGTCTTGAATTTTCACCATCCCAGGCGGCTTTACTATTATAAGGATTTGGATAAACACCTACTTTTGTTGTTCCATTAAATTCTCTGGCTTTGGTACCTGCATATGCTCTAATCTCATTTTCAGAAAACGATGATTCCAAAGGCTCAACTCCTAAATCCTTATCGCCTTTATCAAAAGCAGTAACTAAAATCAAATACTGCCAGCCATTACTTATGTTATTAAAACTGTATTTGTATCTATAGCTTGTTGTATCTCCATCAAACTTTATTGGTTTATCCAATAATATAGGAGCAAACCCATTATTAAATCCAACTGAATTTCCAATACTATCCCATTGTGCAACTAGGTTTGCTTCACTTAATAAGTCTGTACCTAAATCGTCACCGGGATTGGTTCTATAGATTTTATAACCTTCAAAATCTTGTTTTCTTGTAATTGGGTCAATTGATCCTTCTGAACGATTATCCCAATAAACATCAATTGTATTTTCACCAGTAATAACTTTTGTTGTTGGACTTAATGGAGGTTCAGGCAACACGTATCTATCTAAAACCCCATTCTGGTTTAAATCTAATTCAGGTCTATAAACCCCTTTTTCATCCTGATCTTCACCTACATAAGTAGAACGTGTTCTTTTCAGATGTTCAAGTAATTCTTTTTCACTCTCTTCTGTTGATATAATGCTAGAACTAGAAACCGGCAAAAATGAATATGGAGCTTGTTGTTTAGCACAAACAAAGGCAACTGTAAAAGTAAATTTCTCACCCGGATTTACATTTACCAATGGGCCCGCTGAAAGCAATTGAAGCCAGTTTGCGGGTGGTCCTACAATTGGGCCAATTCCACTATACAAATCATTAGAATCTATTCCTGTTGTCAATTTTTGATACCTCTCCTGGTCATTTGAAGGTGTATTCCATGGAGCTAAAACAGAGTTAAAATTCCAGAAATTGTAGTTTACCTCAGGTGAAGGATATCCTTTAGAAAGAAAAGTATCAGGTTTAGATGGATTAAAAAACATACCTCTCCAATCCATTCCTAAAAATTGTAAAGCACCATATGATTTAGTAAAATCAATATCATCTCCATAACTCTGATAGGCATAAATACTGTGAAATTGCTTGTTGATTCCATTTCTACCTTTATTAAAAAAAGCAGTACCTGCATCGCGGGTTACATTTACGTTTCGAACTACCAAGTCACTAAATAATCCTAGGTAAACTGAATCCCATCTTTGTTCTGAATTATTGGTAATTTCATAATTGGCAATTACAAAATAATCGGCAAATGAATAGTTCCATGTATAAGTTTCCAATTTACAAACAGCTTTCAAAGGATTTGCATGGCCGGATATTGGGAAAGATGTACCGGGAATCACTACAAAACTATCAGTCATATTCATTACAAAATCCTGATGAGAAACAGCTGATGCAGAATAGCTTGAACTTGAAGGCAATTTAGATTTTTCAGAAATTGTAGAAAGTTGAGAAAACTCAAATCCATTACCTCCGGGAGAATATCCTGAAGAGGCATCAACAGAACTTGTACTTACACGAACTTGACCATCAACATAAGCCCCAATCCAAATACCTGCTTCAAATAAATGTTCAACACCACTTCCTTTTGGATAACTCATAGAAGAAGGTCCTTGAGTATTTGAGCGAATATCAGGCTTACCAAAAGTTCCAAAATTATTTACACTTAAAGCAATTCTTCCAACTCCTGTAGTTTTACGTTGAGAAGTCACCTGGGCAAATGAAGTGCTTAAAATTAATATACCTAGTAATGTAAAAATAATTCGCATTTGGCAAATGTATAATAAAGATGTTATTTTAAAATAAAGGTAACAGGCTTTCGTAGCGTCAATTATAAACTAATTAGGCTCTAAACAAAGTAAATACAGTAATTTCAGGTAAAATTCCTACCCTTCCCGGATATCCAATAAAACCAAATCCCCTGTTTACATAAATCATTTGTTTGTCAACTTTATATAAATCAGCCCAATGTGGATATAAATATTGAGAAGGACTCCATTTGATATTACCAAATTCTACACCAAATTGAAATCCATGAGTATGACCAGAAAATGTGATATCAATGTCTTTATGATGTTTACTTATGATTTTATCAAAATGCGAAGGATCATGTGATAAGAGCAATTTTACAGGAGCATCAGGCATTCCCTTTTTAGCCAAATCAATATCACCAAACTTTTGAAATCTTCCTCTATCACCCCAATTTTCTACACCAATAATTCCAATTCTTTTATTCTCTTTTTCTAATAAAACATGCTCATTCCTTAGCAAATTCCAACCCATATTTTTATGAGCTGCAACTAAATCATCGAAATTCTTCTTTTTATGTTCAGGACTTCTCCAATTGTTCACATAATCCCCATAATCGTGATTACCTAAGGTTGAATAAACACCCATTGGAGATTTGATTTCTGAAAACATATCCATGTAATCATTTAGCTCCTCTGTTCTATTATTTACTATATCCCCGGTAAAAAATGTTACATGTGCTTTTTGTTCTTTGATTAATTGGATACCTCTGTAAACCGCATCTTTATCAGTAAAACTTCCGGAGTGAACATCAGAAATCTGTAGAATTTTTAGTCCATCAAATGCTTCTGGTAAGTTAGGCAAAACCAAATCTAATCTTCTTACTTGGTAATTATAGGCTCCTGAATAAATTCCTCGTGTAAGAAAAACCAAAGGAGCTACTCCAGCTATTAAACCTGCTTTTGCCAAAAATTCTGAACGATTTATTTTTTGATCTGATGGCAAAATTGCTTCTTCTAGTTCCTCCTCTCGTTCCTCTTCAATGTCATCAGCTATAATTTTTGAATTCTTAGGAGAAAATAGTCGAACAACTCTATGGTAAGTCCAAATGAAAAATCTTTTAATATCATCAACAATTAAAAACAAAAAGCTGATTAATTTAGAGCCATAAATCACCATTAAAAACCCCTGAAAAAGGCTGCGTCCGGCTCTCATCATTGCAAAAGTATCATTAAACATTACCAAACAAATAATGATGAATGAAACTACTGGAATCGACCAATAAAGAATTGCAATGATGGTTTTAGTTAATTTACTCTTTCTTTTTATAATGGTTTTAACGGCCTGCCATACATAAGAATCAACTATTAAAGCAAAAAGAAGAAAGTAAAATATAACCTTGAATTTATAAGCTAACATTCTTAGTAACCTCTTTTGATAATGCCGAATCCAACTCTGGCTCCTGTGTATTGATCCACGGGTGCATTATTTAGAATAAGTTCAATTTTTTCCATTGTTGAATTCGATAACGTAAGTTCTGTTGCCTTAACATTGGTTTGAACCTGACTAACTTTTGATGCGCCAGTAATACATGAAGTAATTGGTTTTCTATTCAAAATCCAAGCTAATGCTAATTCCGATAAAGTACAGTTTTCAGATTTGGCAATTTCTTGCAAAGCATCTTGCATTTCAAAATATTCATCGTTCATTCTTTTAACCGGAAACCAATTATTCATTACTTCACTTGCCAAGCGGCTATCTGCAGGAACTTCATTCTTTTTATATTTACCACTAAGTAAACCTTGTGCAAGCGGTGAATATACAACTAAACCTAAACCTTCATTGGCACAAACATCCATTACATCAGTTTCTAAACTTCTGTTTAACATGTTATAAACCGGTTGATTCGATATTGGTTTCCTCCAGCCATTCTTTTCACAAATTCTAACTGCATTGGTAATTTGAACAGCTGTCCACTGACTAACACCCCAATGTAAAATCATTCCTCTTTCTATTAGATTATTCATAGCGAAACAAACTTCTTCCAAAGGAGTATCAATATCGTATCTATGACATTGAAATAAATCTATATAATCTGTTTGAAGTCTTTTTAATGAACCCTCACAAGCATTTCTAATATGGCGATGTGAAAGACCCTGAGTCATCCAATGGTCTGTCATAGGACCGAAGACTTTTGTTCCTAAAACAATTTCTTCACGTTTAATGGTTTTTACAAACTCACCAACTACAATTTCACTTTCACCTCTGTTATACATATCTGCAGTATCAATAAAATTGATACCTAAATCCAATGCTGATTTCATGCAATCGAATGCAATTTCTTTTTCAACTCCTAAACCGGCGGTTAACCAGGTTCCTAAACTAATTTCAGATATAATTAAACCTGAATTTCCTAAATTTCTGTATTTCATTAATAACAAATCTAAGTATAGCAATAGATTTAAGCAACATGAAACATTTTAATATATTGTAAAACTATATTAAAAAAAGACCCAAAATAATTCCTAATATTTCATAAAATTGCAATGATGGGAAAAACAGGTAAAGCCTTAAAAAGAAAATTTGATAACCTTAGGTCATTCCTATGGAAAATTAGTCTTCTTGCTTTCCAGATAAGTTTGTTTTTCATTGTTATTTATAGAATAATTCCAGTACCTGTAACACCATTGCCAATTGTTCGTCTTTTTGAACAAGCATTCGGACCAGATCCAATTCGCCTAAAAAAAGATTGGGAACCAATTGAGAAAATTGGCAAAAACATGTGTTTGGCTGCAATTACCTCCGAAGATCCTAAGTTTTTGCATCATGTTGGATTTGACTTTGAACAAATTTGGGATTCATTAAACAAAAGCATAAAAAAAGGAAAAAAACCAAGAGGTGCTTCAACGATAACGCAACAAACGGCTAAAAATCTATTTTTTACACCAAGCAGAAGCTGGATTAGAAAAATATTAGAGGTTTATGTAACCATTTGTTTAGAAACACTTTGGACTAAAAAAAGAATTTTGGAAGTGTATTTGAATATTATTGAAATGGGAAATGGTGTTTATGGTTCTGAAGCTGCTGCACAATTTTACTTTCATAAACCATCAAACAAACTAAAAGCAAGTGAGGCAGCAGCTATAGTTGCCTGTTTTCCTAATCCAAGAAGATGGAAAGCAAATCAACCAACAAGATATATTAAGAGAAAACAAGGAGTAATCACGCGTTTTATGTATAGAATAGGTGAATTACCCTGGGAAGAAAAAGATTAAAAACTTAAGAAATTTAATTGCTGAATAAACAGTTATAGTTCGGATTTAGATAAATTTTATCACGATTTTCCAGCACACAAAATCCTCTACTTTTAAGTGAAACAAAACCATTTTTAAATATTTTGTAGTATCCTTTCATTCCGGATTGATTATAATCTAACTTAATATGTCTTGATGAATCGTGTTTAGACAAATCATACCATTATTGAAAATAGATTCAAATCCAACCCAAATTAAAAATAGTCAACAATCAATTGACAAAACTTTACCAGGAATAAAAAAAATTAAATCGAGGAAGTGTCAAAAAAATAGCTCACTTAGATTTTTATAAAAGTCTGATTAATTAAATCCTAAAGAATGTATGAAAATAGCATTTTCAATAACAAAAAAAGGGGCAGAATATTAAAATTCCACCCCTGTATATTTACCCTTAAATTAGTTTTTACTTTCTAGGTTTTGGACGAATAATTCTGAATTCAACCTTTCTGTTTAGACCTTCTGTACTTAAGCTATAACGCTGGATGTAAGGATCTTTTGCAGAGAACACCAACATTCTGGTTTCATCAATTTCATAAATCCTGTATAATTTACGTTTCACTTCCAAAGCACGTTTTTCCGCAAGAGTTAATTGAGTCATATCCGGTTTATTGTTATCAGAATGGCCAATAATTAAAACTGAAGCAGTTGTATCAATAATCATAATTCTGGCAATCTGTTGAAGTAAACCATATTGTTCAACATGCACAGTAAAACCATTTGGCGGGAAAACAATAGTAGGTAATCCATAACTACTTTCTGAAATAACAACGAAATCTGATTTTGGAACTGAATCGTTAAATTGTAGAATAGTGCTACCAGATGTATCATTTCCACCTGGTTTCATTGTTGGGAAATACAAACCTAAAGCTTTACTAAATCCGTATGGATCAGGGTCAATTGTATCTGGAATATCATCACCATCACTATCTAAAGTTTTACCTTTACTATCTACTTTATATCCAGCTTTTGTATCTTTTTCAATATCTAAAGCATCAGGAACTCCATCACTATCACCATCTGCCTTCATAGCAGCTTCTGCATCTTGTTTTGCTTTTAATAAATCTCTGTATATTTTTTCAACTGGGTTCGACCAGTCAATATGTTTAGGACGAGATTTAGAAGTAATGTTATAATTGATACCAGCCAAAACAAATCCATGAGCATCAGGAAGTGCTCCTGTTTCATTTAAATCCAATAAATTATTTCCGCTAATTCCCATATTGAATTCTAGGCTGAAATCAAATGCATTAGTTAACTTTCTTCGAACTCCCAATGAAATTGGAACAAAGAAATTATTACCAGAATAAACACGATTTTTATTAGTAGTATCAGGAAAATCATGATTTGCATCTACATTTAAAATTCCACCACCAATTCCAAAATAGAAATTATTACGAGGGAAACTTTTCCTAAAATCAACATTTCCTAAATTAAATACAGTTTGTAAACTATAAGTATTTAGTACCGTTGTAAAATATGAAGATTTGTCATTTGCTCCATTAGAACCAGAAATTTTTCCATGAAGGTATTGAAAACGGATACTCGAAATATGGCTAAATGAATATTTTGCAAATCCGCCATATCCTGGCCACGCTGCATCCATTGGAACATCACCGGTATAGAAGGCTATTCCGAAATTACCACCTACTGCAAAATGAGAATATTTCTCTTGAGGAATAATTTCATTGGAATCACTGGCCCCGGCCTTAAGATAAATGTTATCATCACCAAGAACAGTCATGTCAGGTTTTTTCAGTTTTGAATCTTTCGATTTACTGACAGGTTTTTTTTGAGCTTGTAATACAAGCGTAAAACCTAGTAGAAATAATATAAAAAAAGAAGTTCTCATGCTTAGATGGCTTAGCAAAAATATATCTGCTAATTTACATCTAAACATGAGAACTAAAAACTACCTTTTAAGGCTTTATCTACAACTTATTGTTTATTGTACAAATGAATCCAAGAATTTGCATCAACATCTTTTCTAGCTTTACGCAAAATTTCTAATGCTTCAGCTTTACTATCAGTAGAAATTAATGCCATTCTTAACATTCTAGAATTAGGATCTTGGTACAAGCTAGGTGTATAACCTTTTTTCTCCAAATTAGCTTTTGCCATTTGAGCAATATTTGTTTTACTAGCACCATAACAAGCAACAATAACATTGTATTTCATTGGTGGAGGCGTAATTTCTGAACTAGCAACATAAACCGGAGAAGGAGTTGATGGCTCAGCAGGAACTGGTTTAACAACTGGTTTTGTAGCTGGCTTAGGAGCTGGACTTGGTTTTGGAGTTTCAACAACAACTGGTTCTGTTGGTTTTGGAGTTTCAACAACAACTGGTTCAGCTGGCTTTGGTGCTTCAACAACTGGCTCTGGTGCTTTTGGTGCTTCTGGTTCTGGAGCTTTTGGTGCTTCTGGAGCTTTAGGCTCTTCAATTGTTGGCTTATCAATAACTGGAACTTGAGACAATGGAATAGATTTTTTCTCTTCTGTCCAATTGTAATTTCCGTATTCCCAATCGATTAATTCTTTTCCACCTTTAGCACCTATTTTATAACTAACACCTGCAAATAAATACATGCTGTGATCTAATTTTTTATCATTAGAAGCTCCATCTAAATAGTATGACTGATTATAACTAATATCAACACCCGTCATAAAATCAAATTCGCTATTGATATATTTTCTAGCTTGGTATCCAACTACAGCATTTGAAGTTTTCCATCTGTGTTTGAAATCATTTCTGCTGGTATTATCAGATAAATCTAAATCCTGGTTGAAATTTAAAACACCAACTCCAATACTTACATAATGATTCCAAGATCTTCTTTCTGTCGGTTTTTCACCAATTTGATTCAAATTAATCATTCCACGTACACCAAAATTGGTTACTAGTGTATTATAATGAGTGATATTTTCGTTTTTCAAAAATACAGGATCAGTAATTGTAGCAGTTGATTCTTGAGAACCACGGTACTTATACCAGCCTAAATTTGCTTGAAGTGAAAATGCGCTATTGAATGAATAACGTCCATTTAACCCACCACCTAAAGAAGTAGAATAACCAACTCCAGTAAATAGAATAGGTAAACCCAAATGTCCATCAACACTAATTTTAGAAAAATCATAGTTCTCTTTGATTTCTTCTGGAGCATCTTTAAAGCTCCAATCAATTAGATTATGAGTTTTCTTAGCACCAATTTTCATGCTAACACCTAAATAGGTATTTAAATAAGTGTCTAATTTTTTGTCAGCATAAGCTCCATCTAAATAATAAGTTTCTACAAAATTGTATTCTGTTGCTAAAGTTAAATCAACAAAATTATTTAAGTAATAACGCACACCACCACCAAACTGGTAGTTTTTAATCCATGGTGTATAAGTGAATTTCGTTGAATAAGCTCCAAAACCTGTTACGTTAATTGAATTAAATTTATTAGCAATAATTAATCCACCACCCACTGTAACATAAGGAATGAATTTATTGTCGATATTATTTAATCCCAATGCTTTATTCAAATTATATTGAAAAAAACCATTGATACTGCGAAATTTGTTATTATAACTCATCACATCTTCAGCACTAATTGGATTTGAAGACAATACACCAGGGGCATTTCCTGTGTTACTGTTAACAAATGCAAAAGAGTTATACTTTGCTGCAACACTAATCGTTGGAGTAAATGAATATCTCGCTCCTACACCATAAATAGCAACTAATCCTGAATTGATTGAAAAGAAAGTAACAGGAATACCATAGTTTAAATCTACGGATAATTTTGTATTTGTTTTAGCTTCTGGCGCCTGCGCAAAAACCGACCCGACAAATACAGCTAAAGAACAAGCTAGCAGTAGTGATTTTCGTAACATATTGAATTTCATATATAGTTATTTGTTGCAAAAGTAAAGGGTTTTAACTCATTTTAAAAGAATTGTGAATTATCAAATCATAAATATTTAAGCAAGGTTTGTTAATATTCAGTTTAAATTCCTCCACTTAATCGATAAAACTTGCATTTTAAGGGACATTTTGAGGTATTCAATCAAAAATTCCGAGAAAAAAAAATATTTAAAATTTTCAGCATTAAATCGTGTATTAGTTTCAATTTCAGCATTTAAAAGTAATAAAAAAGCAACTCAAACTATATTTTACCCTATTAATATAAAATTTTAACAAAAAACTTTAGGAATCCAATTTTCAAGCTAAAGTTTTAAATTTTTCTCCAATTTGTAAACAAAATCCTAGATTTATGATTATTGAAAAAAAATATTGTTAAATAACCTCATTCCCAATTTAAAATTTATTTTGCAAACCAATCATGATACAACTACTACTAAACGATGTAAGATCGGCTCTTAATATTGGTTCCATTTTCAGAAGTTCCGATGCTTTCGGAGTTTCTAAAGTTTGGCTAACAGGTATTTGCGCCAGTCCTCCCAATAAAGAAATTCAAAAAACGGCTTTAGGTGCAACTGAAACTGTTGAATGGTCATACAAAAAAAATCCAATTGAAGTAATCAATGAATTAAAAAATGAAGGTTTTGAAATCCTAGCCATAGAACAAAGCTCTTTAAGTGTTTCTTTAAATTCTTTTACCCCAAATATTTCCAAGAATTATTTACTAATCCTTGGAAATGAAGTAGATGGTGTTAGTCAGGAAATATTAGCCCTTTGTGAGAATCACCTGGAAATCCCTCAATTCGGCGAAAAAAAATCTTTAAATGTTTCTGTGAGTGCCGGTATTGTACTTTGGCACTTTGTTTTGCATAAATTAAGAACAGTAAATCCTTAATTACGGTCTTATTTCAAGTTTTGTCATTCTATAAGATGAAACAACTCCTAATCCTCCTTTAACATTCATGTATTGAGGAACTGGTTCTGAAAAAGGATCATCTCCATAATAATTAACTCTTCTTCTATTGTACTCATAGTAATGTATATCAGTGGTTAACAGATAAACATACATGGATCTTGTGTTTGAACCATTATCATCATAATAATAACTCTCACAAATACTATTCAGTTTTTTTCCTTCTTTTCCAGAATTGGAAATAAATTCAGAACAAACTTCATATGCATACTTCTCACCTGACCTTGTATCAGATACATGTTCGATATAGGATCTATAATAATAATTATCCTTTCCCGGGTCGTCCCAATTTGTTTTAATCTTAATTTTACTTTCACCTTCTGGTCCTATGAATTTTAAAACATCAATAGTATCAATCGCAACAGCCTGAATTGGAACAGTCGTAATACCTTCAGCAATCTTTCCATCATAAGAGGCTCTTATTTTATAAGTCTTACCCGGTTCAATTTTATATGCTGTTTGAGATTCATAAGACTTTTTTGTTGAATCGTATTTTAAAGTATCTGAATTACCTTCATTATTACTTATAATCACAATTGCATTGGAAATAAAATCAATTTCACCAAGATTATTTGTTCCAAAAACAGGACTTGAATAAGATAATTCTGCAGTAATAGCAGATGCTTCAGGAGAAATGAAAGCAAATAAAACAAGTTCCTTTTCTGCTTTTGGAGGATCAATATTAGTAACCAACCTATCGCATGAACCAAAACTAATACAGATAATTAATATAAATATTCTAAATAGATTTTTCATGTTTTAGAATTTAATGTGATAAGAGATACTTGGAATTAAAGGAAATAAGGTCACTTGTTTTAAAACTCTTTTTTGTGCAGTACCAAAACCAAAAGAATTCTCATAACCTATGTAGTAGAAAAATGGATTGAACCTGTTGTATAAATTATAAACACTAAGTTCAACTGTTCGATTGTACTTGTTGAACTTTCTTGTAATTCGCAGACCTAAATCCATTCTGTGGTATGGAGCCATTCTAAACTCACCCCTTCCTGTATATTGAGATACATAATTTCCGAAAAAATTGTTTCCATTTGCAATCCCGGGATTGTGAACCGGAGAATTGTATTCAGCAATAGGCATTGTTATTGCATTTCCCGTACCATAAACCCAGGTACCACTTAAAGTTATCCCATTTCTATCATCTGTCATTTCTCTGATTTTCCAAATACCTACTAAAGAAATATCATGACGTCTATCATATCTGGCCCAAAATTTCTTTCCAAAATTTAATTCATCATATTGCAATTGAGTCCATGATAAAGTGTAACCAATCCAACCTGAAAATTTTCCGGCTTTTTTCTGAAGTAGAAATTCAGCGCCATAACTCCATCCTCTTCCAGCAGTAATATTATCTTCCCAATTAAAATTTTCGCTTTGTTCTGAAGAAGCATCTCCAGTAACTTCCAAAAAGCTTGCACCTTCTTTGTATGAAATTACATTTTTAGATTCCTTGTAATATCCTTCAATACTTAATAAAACTTCTTTATCGATAAAATCTTTAGCAAATCCCCCGGCAATCTGCCAACTGTTTTGAGGTTTTAAAATGTCAGTAGCTGGCACCCACAAATCTGTTGGTAAACCCAATCCTGTATTTGTTAATAAATGAACATATTGATTCATTACTGCATATGATGCTTTTGCAGACAAATCAGACTTAATCATATATAAAGCGTTTACTCTTGGCTCTAAATTGACATAGTTATTTTTATCGGCAACGAAATGGGAAACTCTTAAACCTGCATTTACTTTTGTTCTTTGTCCGATTTTTATATCGTCTTCAGCATAAACTGCATTTTCCCAAGAACCAATTTGACTTTTTTTATTTTCATTAATTCCAGCGAAATTATCGACATAAACAACAGCAGATGGAGTAAAAGTATGCCTGATAAATAATGCACCGGCCTTTATTGTATGCATTGGGGATGGCCTGTAATCTAAATCATATTTAAGTGATAAGTCTCTAATTCCGGAGGAATATTCCAATTTATATTTTTGATTATCAAATTCAGCTTCTTGTCCAATACCAAAATCGTAATTACTAAAAACAAGTGAAGTATTACTGAACAATCTTCCGTTAAATAAGTGATTCCATCTTAAAGTACCCGTTGCATTTCCCCACGACATTTTACCAATATCTGTATTTCCATTTCCATATGATGATTTGAAATAAAACTTATCTCTTCCAAGATAACCACTTAAGAATAATTTATTTTTATCATCAATTTCATAGTTTGCTTTTGCATTCAAATCATAAAAATAATAACCTACTTTTCCATCTGAAGGTTGAAATGGCAATGTGAGAATGTCAAAATAGGTTCTTCTTGCTGATACAAGAAAGGATGATTTTTTCTTAATAATTGGACCTTCCAGCACCAATCTCGAAGACAATAAACCAATACCAGCCTCACCATGCAAGGTTTCTTTATCTCCATCTTTCATTTGCATTTCAAGAACAGAACTTAATCTCCCACCATATCTTGAAGGAAATCCACCTTTGGTTAGTTCAATTGATTTAAGAGCATCGCCATTAAATAATGAGAAAAAACCGAAAAGATGAAATGCATTATAAACAATTGCATCATCCAACATAATTAAGTTTTGATCCGGCCCCCCACCTCTTACATATAAACCAGAATTTCCTTCACCACCCTTTTGTACACCAGGCAATAATTGAATAACTTTTAACACATCTTTTTCACCTAAAAGAGCTGGAATTTCCTTGATTTGATGAACCGGGATTTCAATTGTACTCATTCTTGAATTGTCAGAAATCTTTTGATAAGTTTTAGTTGAAACAACAACCAACTCTTTTAAATTTTTATTTGTCTCAATCTCAATGTTTAACTCTTTGTCTTCATTTAAATTAAATCTAAATGCTTTGGGAGAATAACCAACATAACTTACTAAAATTTCAATTGAATCACTGGGAATTGTGATTGAGAAAAAACCATAGTTATTAGTTACAGTTCCTGTCTTTAAGCGTGGAATAGCAACACTAGCGCCAGGTAATAATTCCCCACTTCCTTTTTCCTTCACATAGCCACTTATGGTATGTTTCACTTTTTCTTGTGAAAAACCTGGTATACTCCAAAGCAAAATAGCAATGAAGAAAAAAATGGACCCTTTTGTATTTTTCATGTAAAAAAAATGTCACGCTTTAACGTGACATTGTGGTAATTATTTTGTTAAAATTTATTTTTAAACATCATGCTTTCTACTGGCTTTACACCTCTTTTATTGTATTTAGCATTCTTTTTGGTGTTATACATGGTTTCAATTTCTCCTTCAACCACAAAATAAATAAGCTGTCCTATAGGCATCCCTGCATAAATTCTCACTGGTTGGGCACAACTGATTTCTAATGTCCATGTATTACAAAATCCTACATCTCCTTTACCGGCCGTTGCATGAATATCAATTCCCAAACGCCCTGTACTTGATTTTCCTTCCAAAAAAGGTACATGTTTATGCGTTTCTGTATACTCAGCAGTTACGCCCAAATACAAAGTATTAGGCTGTAAAACAAAACCTTCCATTGGAATTTCAAATGTCTCGATTTTATTATGTTCTCGAGCATCAAGCACTCTGTCTTTATAGGTTGCTAGATAACGTCCAAGATGAACATCATAACTATTAGTGCCTAAACATTCTTTTCTAAATGGCTCAATTAGAATATTTCCAGCCTCAATTTCTTCTAAAATTCTTTTGTCTGATAGGATCATATTGCAATTTTAAGTATTTAAAACTTTTTTAAATGAAAAATCAATTTATTTTGTTACCAAATATCATAATTATGAGTGAAGCATCAAATTTAGGAATCGGAAGTAGAGTTCGCCACCATCAATTTGGCGATGGAGTTATAACAAATGTAAAATCAGAAACTTACAAAGTAACCTTTATACAAGAAGGACCAAAAGAAATTTCTCGTTTTCAACATAGCATGGAAATTATTGATGGTGTTGATGCTCCTGAAGATCTAATTAGTAGTGCAGAAATGGAAAAAACTCTAATTGGCATTCTTCGTCGCTGGACAGAAGTACCGGAACATGTTAGTTTACATGGAAAATGGACCGGTGGAAAAATGATTCTGCAACCCGGTGATAGAAATATGGCTTCCAAAGAAATTCCAATTGATACTTTCTTTCACAAAATTGTGATGCTGAGAGACAGATTGAGAGTAATGGAACAAAGAATCAACTCTAATGATAAAATGACTGATGAAGAAAAGGTTAACATGCAACAATATATCACCAGAATTTATGGCTCATTGACAACCTTTAATGTATTGTTTAAATTCCCGCATGATAATTTTGTGGGAGATAAAAGTAAAGAAGACTAATCCTCAATAATTTCCCATTGAAAAATGAGCTTATCATCTCCACAAGTGATAAGCTCATTTTCATTTAGCCAGATTATTTTATTTACCGAATTGGTATGTGCGTCTTGTTTAAATCTATCTACAACTTTTAATAATTTTAAAGTTTTAGCATCCCAAATTTTCAAAGTTTTATCCATACTTACCGTTGCAAATAAGCTTGCAGAAGGATTAAATTTAATATCGTTTATATGGTAATTATGCGCAGGAATATCATCTATTAAATTTGCTTTATTCCATTGTTTTAGCATTGCATCTCTACCTCCACTTAATAAATTCCCGTTTTGCTTATTATAACTTAAAGCAAAAACTGAATTTTCATGGGCTTTAAATTCTTCAATTTTGAATGCAGGTTCTGCCCAAATAAATTCTCTGATGAAGCAATCACTGTAGCCAATAGTAAAACCCGACAAATCTTCCTTTAATGCAATAACTCTTGCTGATTTATCTGAATAATTAAGATTTTGTAATAATTCCAGGTTATCTAAGTTCCAAATTTTTACAAGTCCGTCTCCTCCTGCTGTAATAAGTCTATTACCTGAAACCTTCATATCATATAAACCCAAATTATGGGCTTCAATATTCTTAATTTCGCTCGACTTTTTTAAATCGATTACATGCAAATTTCCTGATGCGGTTCCGGCAAGCAATAATCCCATTTCCCTCAAAACACAAAAACAGTAAACAGGTCTGTTTACTCTGCACAATAAACGACCATCACCACTTCCATCCAGTTTCCACTCAACAATATAACCATCACCTGCACCGGAATAAAAAACATCCTCTCCAATATCAATTCCTAATGAAAAGATAGCATCTTTGTGGCCAGTAAACTTGTTTTTTGTCAAAACTTTCATGCCGGCAAAATTAGATTCTTTTTCTAATAACAATTTGAGGGATGAAATTTAAAGTTTAACATATAAAAAAAATGCCATTAGACAGAATAATCAAAGTAGGTCAATTTTCAACAATTGCAATTTGGAAAATAACTGAAAAGAAATCAGAATTAGAATTTTTGCTTGGGGACAAGTTAATTGAGCCTTCAAAAGTATTAAACCCCACAGAATCGGTAGGAATACATTGGTTTGCCAGTCGGGTTTTACTTCAACATATTTTTAAAGAAAGTAGTTTTGAAATACATAAGGACCGTTTTAATAAACCAATATTAAAAGTAAACGGCAACCCCTATTTTATCAGCATAACACATTCATTTGAATATGCGGCAATATTTGTGTGTCCTCATTTAGAAACGGGAATTGATTTAGAAAAAATTGATGAAAGAGTAAATAGAGTAAGTCACAAATACATGAATGAAGAGGAAAATGCTTTCAGCTTAAATAATACAACATTATACAGAACTTTAATTTGGTCATGTAAAGAAACATTGTATAAAATATATGGGAGAAAGTCGATGGATTTTAAAGAGCATATGTTAATTCATCCATTTGAAATTAAAGAACAAGGTTTAATTCATGGCTCAATATTAAAATCTGATTCTCCAACACTATTGGATATAAAATATGAAATTTTTAATGGGTATATATTAACTTACGCATTACATTTAGAAGAATAATATGTTTGATAAAATAGAACACTTAGGAATTGCAGTAAAAGATGCACAAAAGAGTAAAGATTTATTTACTGCTTTGTTTAATAGCCCGGCTTACAAAGAAGAAGAAGTAATAAGTGAACATGTAAAAACCATCTTTTTTGAATGTGGACCAAATAAAATTGAGCTACTTGAAGCAACAGATGAAAGCAGCCCGATTGCTAAATTCATAGAAAAAAAGGGCGAAGGAATACACCATATTGCTTTTGCAGTTACTGATATTTATGCAGAGATAAAACGATTAAAAGAAGCTGATTTTGTATTTATCAATGAAGAACCAAAAAAAGGAGCAGATAATAAGCTAATTGTCTTTTTGCACCCTAAAAGTAGTAATGGGGTATTAATTGAATTATGCCAGGAAATAGCTTAAAAAAGTATGAATCACTTATTAAATTTCGGAATCATCGCATGTTTATTGCTACCATTTATTAATAACTCAGCCTGGTATTCGAAAAACAATAATATAAGCGAAGTGGAATTATTGAGTGTTTTGAATTCACAAAAATTAACTATTACAAACATTGATTCTTTAAATGAAGAAATCTTAAAAATAAAATCAAAAATTGCTAAAGAGGAAATAAAACCGGCAACCCTAAAATGGTTTGAACATAGCATAGAATTAAAAAACACTTGGTTTGGCTTTGATTTATTAATGTTCACTCCTATATTAATCTATTTAATACTTGGCATCATAAATATTATTCTGGCCTTTAAAAGTGATATTAAAACCACATTGCATAAAATAGTATTATGGTTAATTCCTATCAGTTTGATTTCACTATTGTTTTTAGAGAAACCCTATGAATTAATGATTGGATTTTGGCTTGCATTACTTCTAAGTTTATTTAAAGTTTTTAGAATTTATAATGCATAAAAAATCCCATTAAAGTTTGATACTTTAATGGGATTTTATTATTTAGATTTAAGCAGTTTTGTTTGAGAAACTCCTTTTGAGTTTTTGATTTGAAGGATGTAGAGTCCAGGTTGAAGTAGATCAGTGTTAATTTCAGTAGACTCTCCCTTTGTTAAGTTTTGTGTAACGACGATTTTCCCTAGTTCATCAATTAAATTTAATTCTCCTGAATCAAAAATATTAAGTGATATTTTATCATTAAAAGGATTTGGATAAACATTAAACAAATCAAAGTCATTTTCTGAAATTCCATTTGTTGAAGAAGGTAATTGAACAGTATGTTTTGAATTTGCCTTACAACCAAATTGATTAATTATTGTTGAATAAATAAGGCTTGAATCACTTTTACCCCATTGAACCTGAATTGCATTTGTAGTATATCCTGAAATTATATTTCCATTTGTAACATCCCATTTATAAGAATAATTTGGATCAAAAGGGACTGAATAGGTAGCAATTTCAAAAGGCTTTTCAAAATTCTCTTTCCCGAAAATTTCATAAGGTGCCATTTTTGAAATTTCAAGATGAAAAGAATCAATATTTGAAAACAAAGCATTACCAATTCTAACCCAATAACTTGCTGAGCCGGTTAAACTAGGATCGATATTAATTGAACTTTCAGTAGAACCATTTGACCATAAATACTCAATATTCGAGCAATTATTTTCTACCGATACATGAAAGAGTCTACTATCTGAACAGATTGTCGTATCTTTTTGATTTAAGTAAGCATAATTAAAATGAATTTGATGTTTACTAAATGAATAAATATCATTTCCATTAATAGGATTCCAGCTGGTCACATTAAATTCTTTAGTATTATCAAAATTCACCTGAATCAAAGTATCTGGAGTATTTCCATCAAAATTTGCTCTAATCCAGTTATTAATATTAGAAAGTATACTGATAGAATCTTCATTACAAAACTCAATTGTATCCTTTAAAGTGTTTTGAATACCAATCTTTTTCAAAATCGATTCCACATCAAAATGATAGGCTCTGTAACTTACACTCCAAAGTGGTGTGCTTGCTTCAAAAACTACCTGACCATCTGAATTTACCTCTGTAAAAGTTGGAATTGTTCCACCCCAGCCAATTACAGTATTTCCATTGGGAAGGCGTTGAGCACCACCCATAAAATCACTAACAATTGCATCATTACTCTTGTATTCCCAAACTTTTGTTGCAACCAGGTTTAAATCATCTATCTGATATTCTACCACTCTTGAATACCTTTCGCCGGGTTTAAAGTTTCCATTATCAAAAATTAAAATGTTTCCATTAGCTAATCTTCTTGCATCATGCTGATAAGTAAAACCTTCAGGATCGTTTGTAAACCTAAAACTCTTACTAGCTCCATTAAAACCCATTCTCCAAATTAATTCCCCAGTTTTACGATTTATTCTTGTGACTTCATTTAAATGCCTAGAAGAAAGTAAAAAACTAGTATCAGATTCCAAATCAATTGAATTTGTATGCATATAATCAATTATGCCAGGATTAGTAAAATCAATGTTTACTGCATCACGAATAGGGATATAATCCAATGATTTCCATTCAAAAACAACCTCTTTTTGTGGAGTGATTTCCTGAATTACCATTCCTAGTACCTGTGCATCCTGTTGACCACCAACAACAATTTTGCTTAAATCTATAGTAACTACTTGTTGAGCAATAACCCAATAATTCCCTGTAATCTTATCCCTTTGAATATCATGATTATCTGTAACCATTCCGTTACCTGCTTTTACTGTATCAATCACAGAAAATGTTTCATCCAAAACATAGAAACAAGTGTCTTTCCAATCATAATAAGAAAATCTATTTTCTGCCAGTTGTTTGAAATCCAAACAATAACTAGGTGTAAATCTTTCAAAAACTATCTTACCGTCTTCATTACTTATCATCATTCTATTTTTGGTAGATAATTGGTAGTTTATGGTTGTGGTAAAATAAAATCTTTTTTGGGTGCCTAAATTATTTGCTCTAACAACTAATGGAATTTGTTTAGAAAGCTTTTGATCCAAAGGATTTTGAATACCTGCTCCAAATTCGGATTTCTGCTTTCCTTCCTTTACAAGTTTATCTAAATTTTCTTTGAACTTACCATTATCTACAAAACCAACATTAAGGTTTTGTATCGTTTTAAAATAAAATGAAAATTGTTTAACTATTGACTTATTCGCAAGGTTTAAAGTTCTATTTTGTTTAACTATAATTTTTTGATTTGGAGGTAAATCAAAAAGCGGTTTTAGGATAATAGTCCGTTTTGAACTTGCAATTGCTTTAAATGGAATGTTTTTTCCATTACACCTGATTTCATAAGTATACTTTAAATTGTTAGTACTTAACAATTCTGAATTATAGGTAATAATAATATTGGTTGAAGGGAAATTATAAATTGAATTAGGCTTTGGAGAAACGTATTCGACCTCCTTACTTATCTCAGATTGAGCAAGTAATCCGGATTGAAAAAAGAAAAACAAACCTAAAAACAGAACAAATTGTGTTGGTTTAATTTTAAAATTTGGCATGTTGCAAGTTAATTTTTGAATTCAATAAAATTACTTAAAACACCCTTAATAATTCGTCAAAACCCTTGTAAACACTGAACTTTCTTTAATGTTATTTTAATGTTGAATTAAAATTGACTTGATGACTATATCTATCAATTTCAATTTTATTTTGACAAAACTAAAAAAAATACTTTCTTTGCATCCCGTAAAAAAATCAATGGTCTCTTAGCTCAGCTGGATAGAGCAACGGTTTTCTAATCCGCCAGCCGGCGGACGAAGGTTCGAGTCCTTCAGGGACTACTAAAAGTTTTAACCAACTTTAAAATGGTTTATCAATGGTCTCTTAGCTTCCGTCAGCTGACGGAGATAGAGCAACGGTTTTCTAATCCGCCAGCCGGCGGACGAAGGTTCGAAATTGAGTTGATTTTGTCTCGTTAAAAACAAAATACATGGTCTCTTAGCTCAGCTGGATAGAGCAACGGTTTTCTAAACCGTAGGTCGAAGGTTCGAGTCCTTCAGGGACTACAAAGCACTGCATTTGCAGTGCTTTTTTTATTTACAAAATAAGGTTTTAGAATTCGGAGGAAGAAGGTTCAATAAAATAGTTTTACCAACTTTCCAATGGTTTCTTAGCTCAGCTATATAGAGCATCGGTTTTCTAATCCGCCAGCTGGCGGACGAAGGTTCTAGTCCTTTAAAGTATTTTATCAAGCACTCCAAATGAATTGAATTTTGATTTCCTGAAAACGATTTTGTATAGAAAACCGATTAAATCAACATTCCCCATCCCCCATTTTCGCCCCTTCATCCATACAATTTTCCGATTCATCCAAAATTGTTGCTGAATTATTGAAAGATTTCAAATCTTGCAGCCATGATTATAGCCATTTCAATAATATATGTTGCTTTAGTAATTTTCTGGGCAGGGAAAAACCAAAAAGAATTATTCAAGGCCGACTAATTCTTGTTCAGTCCTCCATTGTTCATGCTCTCTTGGTAAGCAATTGCTATTGCTTCCAATTCTGCATACCATTCTGCCCCATATTTTCTAATCAATGGTTCTTTTAGAAATTCAAAAATTCTAACATTTTTCTCATTTCCCAACGCACATGCGGCTTTACAAATGTCCCAGCGGTGATAATTCAATCCTTCAAAATCTCCCACTTTAATGGTTCTTATTGGATATAAATGACAAGAAATTGGCTTTTGAAATTCAGTTTCACCTGCTTTCCAGGCGTTTTCAATTCCACATTGTAAGGTTCCACTTTCATCTCTAACAACAAAATTACATTCTCCTGTTGGTAAGCAAGTTGTCACATTTTCACCATCTTCATCAATTTCAGAAAAACCAAATTTCTCAATTGCATCAATAGAAACCTGATTCAAAAATGGTTTAATTTTAGGATAATCATTTTTCAAAATCTCCACTTCTTCCTTACTTAACGGGGCTCCGGCGTCACCTTCAATGCAACAGGCACCTTTACATTTGTTTAGATTACAAATAAAATTCTTCTCTAAAATATCCTCAGAAATCAGCTGATCACCTAAAATTATCATGTTTGCAAGGTAAAACTTCAATGTAAAAAGCACAAACTTTAAGCGAAGCCTTATCTTTGCATTTTCATGGAAACCCAAAAACTCATCGATATTAGGTCGCTTAGCCACGAGCAAATTAAAGAAGCATTTGTTTCTAAAGGCGAAAAAGCTTTCAGAGCCAAACAAGTTTACGAATGGCTGTGGAACAAATCTGCCTCAGATTTCGACCAAATGAGTAACCTTTCTTTTGAAACCAGAAAATGGTTAAAAGAAAATTATGTAATCAATCACGTAAAGGTGGTTGACAAACAAATTAGCTCTGACAAAACCATTAAAAGCGGATTCAAACTTCATGACAATCATCTTGTAGAAGGAGTTTTGATTCCTGCTGAAGACCGCATGACAGCTTGTGTTTCTTCCCAAGTTGGATGTAGTTTAACCTGCAAATTTTGTGCTACCGGAAAAATGGATAGAATCAGAAATCTGAATCCGGATGAAATTTACGACCAGGTTGTTCATATCAAAAACTGGGCAATGAAACATTACAATCAACCATTAACCAATATTGTTTTTATGGGCATGGGTGAACCTTTGTTGAATTACAAAAATGTATTGGCTGCCATCCAGAAAATAACTTCTCCCGAAGGATTGGGAATGAGTAATGAAAGAATCACAGTTTCAACAGCAGGTATCGCCAAAATGATTGAAAAACTGGCTGACGATAAAGTGAAATTCCGTCTTGCATTATCACTTCATGC
The DNA here is from genome assembly GCA_943361925.1 of Vulcanococcus limneticus LL. Classification (GTDB taxonomy): domain Bacteria; phylum Bacteroidota; class Bacteroidia; order UKL13-3; family UKL13-3; genus CAISCU01. Next base: position 39,533 of record CALRIT020000015.1, read on the forward strand.
TGCCAATGATGCCAAAAGAAATCAGATAATGCCAATCAATGAAAGCAATAGCCTGGATTCTATCATTAAAGCACTTAAATACTTTTCGAACAATACCAGAAACCGCATCACCTTTGAGTACATTGCTTTTAGAAATTTCAATGATTCAATGCAAGATGCCAGAGAATTACTTGCAATTTGTAAAGTAATTCCTGCCAAAGTAAATATCATTGAGTACAATCCCATTGGTGATGGACTTTTCGAAAAAGCCGACAAAAATCAAACAGATAAATTTGCCGATTTCTTAATGAGAAATGGTGTTCAAACTACCATAAGAAGAAGTCGCGGAAAAGATATTGATGCAGCTTGCGGTCAATTGGCCAATAAAAAACATGAGGATGCATTGATTTAAAATCAACAAGAACAAATTATAAATTAAACTGTTATATAAATACATATGGACCAAACATTTTTAGACGTATACGCAGAACAAACGCCGAATCCTGAAACGATGAAGTTTGTTTTCAATAGAGATATCCTTCCTAACGAAGCTTTAGATTTTCCTACAAAAGAGAAAGCAATTACATCACCATTAGCAAAGAATTTATTTGAATTCAGTTTTGTAAATGGAGTTTTCATTATGAATAACTTCGTAACCATCACAAGGGTTTCGGGTAATGAATGGGAAGATATTATTCCTATTACCAGAGAGTTTTTGAAATCATATATTTCAGCCGGAGAAAAAGTTGTAATTGAAACTTTTGAAAGAGAAAATCTGGAATCAGAAGATCCAATTATTTCTAAAATTCAAGAAATTCTTGAAACCTATATCAAACCTGCAGTAGAAGTAGATGGCGGACAAATTATCTTCAAATCATTTGATGAAGGAAAAGTAACTGTAGAACTTCAAGGTTCTTGCAGCGGTTGTCCATCTTCAACAATTACCTTAAAAAGAGGAATTGAAGGTATGTTAACACGAATGGTTCCTGAGGTAAAAGAAGTAGTTGCTTTGTAATTTTATATCAACTTATAGAAAAGCCATTGAACACAATATTTCAATGGCTTTTTTTATTTTAAGACTGTCCAAACCAAATCAGATTCAAAACCTCTGGAAATTAAATATTGAGCAACTTTTTGTTTCTTTTGCCATTCAATTTTTAATTTGGTTTGAGCCAGTTTCTTTTCTGCTTCAAATTCAATCACCTTTATATAGTCATCATCATCAATTTCTTTCATTGCTTGTTTGATGCAATATTCTGAAATCTCTCTAAACTTTAATTCCCTTTTAATTCGCGTTTTTCCCCAATGTTGGGTTCTGAATTTTCCACCGGCATAAGCTTTAGCAAATCTTTCTTCATTTAAAAAATTCTCACTAATTAAATGATAGATAATTTCCTCAGCATCATTACCCCAAACACCCCATTCAGATAATTTTCTCCGCATTTCCTGCTGACATCTTTCCTGATATGCACAGTAAGATTCAGCCTTAAATTTGGCTTGTAATGGTGTAAATTTTTTCTGTTTCGCTTCTTGATCCATCGTTTTTTAAGCCACTTAACTAACTTAGCAGCCTATAAATATTGTGCAAAATAAACAATCTCTTTTTCTTCTTTTCAGTGCCAATGCAATTTCAGGATTCGCACAAGGTATTAGTATGCTTGCAATTCCTTGGTATTTTGCTGCCCGACATGAAAGTACTTACTTCTCTATATCATACGGATTCATTACGATTCTGGTGATGTTTTTCGGCTTGTATGCAGGAACTTTAGTTGATAGATTTAGTAGAAAAAATAATTTCCTTTTCACCAATTTAATCTGTTTTATTTTGATTGGAGGAATAGCTACTTTAGGCTATTTTCAGGAACTCCCTAGTTTTTTAATCATTTCGGTTTTTGGGATAACCATGCTTAATTACAATATCCACTACCCTACTTTGTATGCATTCGGACATGAAATATCGAAACCCGAAGAGTATAGTAAAATCAACTCATCAATAGAAGTAGTTGGACAAAGTACCTCAATCTTATCTGGAGCTTTTGCAGGATTGTTGTTAGAAGGAGTTAGCAAAGGAAATGGCAAAATATTTGGCTTTTACATGAACATGCCCTTTGAAATAAAATCATGGGGAATTCATGAAATTTTCATGTTGGATGCCGCAACTTATTTATTGGCAACCATTCTCATTGCTGCAATTAAATACAAACCCGTTCAAAAATTCAATCCAGAATTGGGAAGTTTATCACAAAGAATAAAATCGGGATTTTCTTATCTGAAAGCGCATCCTAAACAATTGATTTTCGGCCTCTTTTCTTATTTTGTTTTTGCAGCACTCATTGTAAGTATACATGCCCTTTTACCTATTTATGTTGAAAACAGATTAAATGAAGATGGAAGTGTATTTGCTGCTGCCGATTTGGTGTATGCAATAGGTGCATTATTAGCAGGTTTGTTAACCAGTATTGCTTTCAAAAACACTAGTCCGGTTAAAGCGGTTATAATGTTAACATTTTTAGCAAGCGCATTGTATTTTATGGTTTTTGCATCATCAAGTGTTCTCATACTTTATTTGTTTAGTTTGTTGATGGGAATTAGTAATGCCGGGACCAGAATCTTAAGATTAACCTATTTATTTAACCATGTTCCTAATGAATTAATGGGAAGAGTAAATAGTATTTTTAACATGGCCAATGTTTTTATGAGAAGCTTGTTTATCTTCTGCTTTTCAATCCCGTTTTTTACATTTGGTCAAAATATTATTTATGCCTTTTTCGTACTGGCAATTTTTCTATTTGTATCAGGATGGGTATTGATAAAGAGTAAAGATTGATGGTAATTTTATGAAATATAAAGCATCGAAAATAGCAGAAATTTGTGGTGGAAGTTTTATTTCATCCAATGGTTTTAATCCGGAAATTGATCATTTATTGATTGATTCCAGAAAAATCATTTCGTCGGAAAGTGCTTTATTTATTGCCATCTCAGGAGAACGACATAAAGGAATTGATTTTATTCCGGATGTCTATCATTCCGGAATCAGGTGTTTCTTTTTAAACAAAAGTGAATGGAAACAAGAATTCATAAATAAGTTTACTAATGCCTGTTTCATATTGGTAGAAAATACTCTACTAAGTTTTCAATCGCTAGCCAAGTATCACAGAAAATCTTTTCATATTCCAATTATTGCAATAACCGGCAGTAATGGAAAAACAATTGTCAAAGAATGGCTTCATCATTTACTTCATGAAGATTATTTTGTGGTTAGAAATCCTAAAAGTTATAATTCACAAGTTGGTGTTCCGCTTTCATTGTGGTTGCTTCAAGAAGAACATCAAATTGGAATTTTTGAAGCAGGAATTTCTCAGGTAAATGAAATGGATAAACTTGAAGAAATGATTCAGCCTGAAATTGGAATTTTTTCATTTTTAGGTGAAGCACATCAACAAGGTTTTAAAAATAAGGAAGAAAAGCTTAATGAAAAGCTAAAATTATTTAAATCATCTAAGAAAATAATCATTGGAATAGATCAGGAAATTGTATCAAAACACATTGAAAATTCAGACAATCGAAAACAATATTTTACTTGGTCATTAGAAAATAATTTTGCCGATTTACACTTTAAATGTGAGAAGAATAGCAATTTTAGTTCTATCGCTTGTTTAGAAAATCAATTCAATATACAAATACCTTTTACAGATGATGCATCAATCTGGAATGCTTGTTCATGTTTGGCTTTTCTGATTTACTATGATAAAATTAATCAGGAGAACCTATCTATTCTTCAAAATAGATTTCTGAGTTTACCTGTGTTGGATATGCGCCTTCAACTTAAAGAAGGTAACAACAATTGCATCATAATTAATGATAGTTATAGTGCCGATTTGGATTCATTGAAAATTGCACTTGATTTTCTTCAACAAAACAAAGGAGAATTAAAAAGTACAGTCATCCTTTCTGATATTTATGAAAGTGGTATTCAAAGCGATTTACTTTATAAAAAAGTAGCTTTTTTGTTAAAGGAAAAACAGATTGAAAACCTAATAGCAATAGGACCTAACATCGCAGCTTTTCATCATATTTTACCTGCAAACACCACCTTTTTTCCTGATACAAATTCATTTATCAAGCAAAGTCATGCTGCCGATTTTCAACAACAAATAATTTTAATAAAAGGAGCACGAAAATTTGAGTTTGAAAAAATCAGTAAATGGTTCGAAAAAAAGGTACACCAAACCATTTTTGAAATCAACCTGAATGCGTTGGTTCAAAACCTGAATACTTACAAAAGTGTACTTAAACCCGGAGTCAAAACTATGGCAATGGTAAAGGCCTTTAGTTATGGAGCAGGAAGTTTTGAAATTGCCCGAATGCTTGAATTTAATAGGGTTGATTATTTAACAGTTGCTTATGCCGATGAAGGAACAACTTTAAGAAAAGCAGGAATCAAAACTCCAATTATGGTGATGAATCCTGAACCTGCAAGTTTTGATGCCATTTTAAAATACAATTTAGAACCTGAGATTTACCAATTTAATATCTTAAGAAGTTTAATTCAAAACTCAAATGGAGTTGAATGTGGCATTCATTTGGAATTTGATACAGGTATGAAACGACTGGGTTTTAATGAATCTGAAATTCCTGAATTGATTAAACTATTAAAAGAATATCCTCATTTAAGAATAAAATCTGTTTTTACCCATTTAGCTGCCAGTGAAGCCGCCGAGCACGATGGATTTACTCAAACTCAAATCCAAAGATTTAGTAATATTTCAAATCAAATATGTGATGCTTTTGATTATCCAATCATCCGTCATTGTTTAAACAGCGGCGGAATTGTTCGTTTTCAAGAAGCACAATTTGATATGGTTAGGTTAGGAATTGGCCTTTATGGGATTGATCCAGCTGAGGAAATTCAAAACAAACTACAAATAATTGGAACTTTAAAAACTGTCATTTCTCAAATTAGAGATTTAGATATTGGTGAAAGTGTTGGATATGGAAGAAAAGGAAAAGTAGAAGTCCCAACTAAAATTGCCATTGTTGCTATTGGTTATGCTGATGGATTAAATCGTTTATTGAGTAATGGCAATGGTTATATGCTAATCAATGGAAAAGAAGCTCCAATTATTGGAAATATTTGCATGGATATGACGATGCTTAATATCAACAATATCGATTGTAAGGAAGGTGATGAGGTTATAGTATTTGGAGAAAAACCGAATTTATTGGAAATATCAAATGCCATTCAAAGTATACCTTATGAAATCCTAACCGGTATTTCACAAAGGGTAAAAAGGGTTTACTTTTTTGAATAAACTATTAAATCAAATCGGTACCAGGAATAAGGTTGCCAAGTTTCCTGTTTTTGAATTTCAGATGTTAAATTATTATCAGCACATAGTTTAACTAAATCTGATTTTCGCCAAAACCTACCCATATTGTTTTTCCCTTTTAATTTCGACCAAATAGCAAAAAATCTTTTAGGAAAAGTATCATAAAACTTCCATTTAAAATCATAATCCGGAATATCACCCAAAAGCAAAATTCCACCTGGTTTTAAATGCAACTTTAATGATTCAATTACTTTTGATGCTTGTTCATCAGATTCAAAATATTGAAAAGAAAAATAAAGGACAATTTTGTCGAATTGCTGATTTAATTTAAAGCTGGTGGCATCTTCACAAATCCATGTTATATTGGAGGACCCAGCGCTTTTAGCATTGTTTATAAGCACTTCTGAAAAATCAATAGCTGTTACCTGTTTACATTTTGAGGCTAATTTTCTTGTTAAAATTCCATTTCCACAACACACATCCAATAAAACATCATTTTGATTTAATTGAATCTGAGTTGCGATTTTGTGTGCAATTTTATCCATTAATTCATCAGGATGTAAATTGCCGGAAATAAGCCTGCCAACTTGTACTTTGGGGTCATTTTCCCGGGCTTGGTTATTCCAAAATTCCTTCCAGTTCATTAAGCGTGATGATAAGGTTCGCCTTTTATAATAGTATAGGCACGATATAATTGTTCAGCAAATATCAGTTTTACTAATTGATGAGAAAATGTCATTTTAGATATACTAATTTTAGCATTTGCTCTTTCATAAATGCTTTGGTCAAATCCATAAGCACCACCTATTAAAAAGGTTAATTGGTTGGTTTGAATTGACAGCTTTTCTATATACTTAGAAAACGAAATTGAATCAAACTCTTTACCACCTTCATCAAGTAAAACCAAAAAATCTCCAGCTTTTATATGTTTCATTTGTAAAGCCGCTTCTGCTTTCATAATTAATTCAGGTTGTGAAGACTTTTCTTTATTACTAATTTGAATTTCCTGGTAACTGAAAGATGTATAAAACTTGAGTCTTTTGAAGTACTCATCAAAACCTTCATTTACAAAGCTAAAATGTGATTTTCCAGTTTGAATTAGTTGAATTTTCATAGTTAGAATTTCGAACTTAAGGAAAATTCATGATTTGTTGAAAGCTAAAGAGGATTTATACTCATTTTGACTACTAAATTGATTTTCATCAAAACCCAAAAAAACAACTGATTTTTAGGGACTTAAAGTAGATTTCAGTTCAGATTTAAATTCCTTTATCGCTCAAACTAAATTAAACTATCCTTCGAATTGATTTCTTTCTTTATCGAAATCCAATCAAACTAAAGTAAAACCAAGGTGTTTAAAGGGAATTTGATATAATTTTTATATCAATAATTTTCCAATATTATCAAGCCAATCAAGTTAAACATTTTAGAAACAAAATCCCTAATAATTAATAATTTATTTTTGAAATCAAACCTTTATAATTGCAAGGATAATGAATGGTGAACACCCTTGTATGTTTATAAAATTAAACTTCTTTTTAATATTGAAAAAACTGAGGTTTAGGACAATTGCTGTTCTTTTCATTGTATTACCATTCTTGGTGAGTTCACAAAACAAACAATTAGACAGCCTAAAGCAACTTACTCTGAAATTAAGTAAAGAACCAGGTTTTAAAACGGATAGTGTTTACTTAAAAAGCATAAATGATATAATTGCAATTTTCTTAACAAATCATCCGGATTCAGCATTAGAATTGGCTAAAACCAACGAGAAAATGGCTCATAATGCAAATTTGGGTTTAATTGAAGCGGAAGCAATCAGGCACCAGGGTTTTGCTCTAGTAACATTGGGGAATTACTCGGAAGCAATGGTTTTATTTAATAAGTCATTAGCCATATTTACTCAATTAAAAAACGAAAAAGGTCAGGCCAAGATTTACAACAATATGGCTGTAGTTTATAAAAATTTTGGTGATTATCCCAAAGCTCTGGAATTTCATTATAAATCACTTGAAATAAAGCAAAAACTTAAAGATAAAAGAGGGATTGCTGTAAGCTTAGGTAACATTGCTATTTTATACAAAAATCAAAAGCGCTTCAAAGAATCATTGATTGAACAATTAAAAGCTTATCAACTTTTTAAAGAAATCAATGATAAAAATGGAATAAGCACTGCAGCCGGAAATTTAGCAACCAACTATTCCTATTTTAAAAACTATTCAAAGGCATTGTATTACCATGAAGAGGCTTTAAAAATTGCAGAAGAAAACGATGATCATGCAGGAATTGCACATAACCTGGATAATATTTCAGTAGTTAAGTTCAATCAAAATAAAATTCAAGAAGCCATATCTCTTCAAAATCAATCTTTAGCAATTAGAGAAGAAAACAAAGATTTATACGGAATTGCACGTAGTTATATCTCATTAGGGGATTTTTATCAGGCTCTCGGAAATAAGGATAAAGCATTTAACTATTATGGAAAAGGCTTAGCTATTTCTGAGAAAATTGGAAGAAGAGATCTTTCATCTGCATTTCATCAGGAAATGTATAAAGCTCATAAAGAATATGGAAATCTTGCAAAAGCTATTTACCATTTAGAACAGCATAACAATATTGAAGATAGTTTATTTAATGATGAGGTTGAAAATAAAACTTTAGAATTAATGACAAAACACGAGTTCGAACAAAAAGCTCTTCAACTCAAAGAAGAAAAAGAAAAAGAACGACTCACATTTATAACTAAATCTGAAAATCAGAGATACATCATCATTATAATTTCACTCTTTCTTGTGTTTCTTTTAGCTTTTATCATTTCACTTCAATTAAGCAAAATGAAGGTTCAGTTAAGTTATAAAAAACTAGAGGATGCGAATGAAGAAATTAAACAAAAAACAGAAGCATTACACCAAAGTTTAATTGAACTTTCGAAGCAAAAAAATGAAATCAATGACCTTAATTTTAGCTTACAGGAAAAAGTAAAAGAACGTACAAAAAATCTAGAATCAGCCTATAAACAATTACGTGATTTCTCTTATGCAAACAGCCATCATTTGCGGAAACCGGTTGCTAATTTATTAGGACTTTGTGATGCTATATCCAAGAACAATCCGGATGACCCGGAGAACAAAGAGATAATTAATATGATGTTGGATAGTGCCATAGAACTTGATACAATTATTCACGAATTAAATAAACTTGACATCCAAGATAACTTATAAAAAAACGGTCTCACTATTAAAATAATGAGACCGTTTGTATTTGAAATCAGATATTTTCTATTCAGTTTTATCTGTACTTGCTGATGTATCTTTTTTCTTACGAGTAGCTTTCTTACCTGCAATCGAAATTTTCAATTCATTTGGATTGGCTTCCTTATCAAAATCAACTTCCAAAGTATCACCCTCACCCATTTCCATTTTCAATAGTTCTTCTGCCAATGGATCTTCAACAAACTTTTGAATTGTTCTGGCAAGTGGACGAGCTCCCAAATCCGGATCAAAGCCTTTTTCAGCTAAAAACGTTTTGGCTTCATCACTTACTTTTACTTTAAATCCTAACTCTTCAATACGTTTATAAAGTTTAATTAGATTCAAATCAAGAATTTTGGTAATTGATTCTTTTTCCAAAGAACTAAATACAATTACGTCATCAATTCTATTTAAGAATTCAGGAGAGAAAAATCTCTTTAAAGCATTTTCGATGACAATTTTCGAGTTCTTTTCAAAATCAGCATTTTTACCCGGAGTTGAAAATCCTACTCCTGAACCAAAATCCTTCAATTGACGTGAACCTAAATTAGAAGTCATAATGATGATTGTATTTCTAAAATCAACTTTACGACCTAAACTATCTGTGATAAATCCTTCATCCAAAACCTGAAGTAGAATATTAAACACATCAGGATGAGCTTTTTCTATTTCATCAAGCAAAAGAACAGCGTAAGGTTTCCTTCTGATTTTTTCAGTTAACTGTCCACCTTCTTCATAACCAACATATCCCGGAGGGGCACCAACCAATCTTGTTACAGCGAATTTCTCCATGTATTCACTCATATCTATTCTAATCATAGCTTCATCGCTATCGAATAAATACCTTGCTAATACTTTGGCCATTTCAGTTTTACCAACACCTGTAGGACCTAAGAAAACAAAAGAACCAATTGGTTTATTCGGATTTTTTAATCCTGCTCTTGTTCTTTGAATTGCTTTCGTTAATTTTTTGATGGCTTCATCCTGACCAATAACTTTACCCTGCAATTCAGAACCCATGTTAAGTAAACGCTGGCCTTCGCTTTGTGCAATACGTTTAACAGGAATTCCTGTCATCATTGCAATTACATCAGCAACATCGTTTTCGGTTACTGCATAACGCTGAGTTTTGGTTTCTTCATCCCATTTAGCTTTTTCAATCTCTAATTGTTCAAGCAAATGTTTTTCCTTATCTCTTAGTTTAGCAGCTTCTTCGTATTTCTGACTCTTAACAACCTTGTTTTTTTCAACTTTGATTTCTTCAATCTGTTTTTCTAATTCAAGAATGTTAACCGGAACATGAATATTACTTAAATGAACGCGTGCACCTGATTCATCCAAAACGTCAATTGCTTTATCTGGCAAATGACGATCGGTTAAATAACGTGAACTCATTTTTACACAAGCAACAATTGCCTCAGGATCGTAGTTTACACTATGATGAGCTTCATACTTATCTTTGATATTATTTAAAATCTCAACACTTTCATCAGCAGTTGCAGGTTCAACCATTACCATTTGGAAACGACGCTCAAGTGCACCATCTTTTTCAATATACTGACGGTATTCATTTAAAGTTGTAGCACCAATACATTGTATTTCACCTCTAGCTAAAGCAGGTTTAAACATATTAGAAGCATCTAAAGAACCTGAAGCTCCACCAGCACCAACAAGGGTGTGAATTTCATCAATGAACAAAATAACATCCGGAGATTTTTCCAGTTCATTCATTACCGCTTTCATTCTTTCTTCGAATTGACCACGGTATTTTGTACCGGCAACTAAACTTGCTAAGTCGAGCATCACAATTCGTTTTCCGAATAAAACTCTAGATACTTTCTTTTGAATAATTCTTAGAGCTAAACCTTCAGCAATAGCTGTTTTACCAACACCAGGTTCTCCAATTAAAATTGGGTTGTTTTTCTTTCTTCTTGATAGAATTTGAGAAACACGTTCAATTTCTTTTTCACGACCAACTATAGGGTCTAATTTACCCTCTTCGCCGGCTTTGGTTAAATCTCTTCCAAAATTATCTAAAACCGGAGTTTTAGATTTTATATCTCCTTTTCTTGGAGTTTCGGTTCTGCGTTCTTCAGGCGCTTGACCAAAAAATTCTTCGTCTTCTGCAGGCATTTCGTTTTTTACCTCTGAAATATTGTTTTCGATGGCAGCCTTAAAAATGTCATAAGTTATGCCGTATTGACTTAAAATCTGTGATGCTAGGTTATCCTCATCACGCAAAATTGACAGCAACAAATGTTCGGTGCCAATGATATCAGTTTTAAAAATTTTCGCTTCGAGATAAGTAATTTTCAAAACTTTCTCTGCTTGTTTAGTCAAAGGGATATTAACAAAATTTGTATTGTTAGTAGCTGAACCTCTGATATTATCCTCGATTGTCTTTTTCAGTCGTAGCGGGTCTATGTCTAAGGCCTTAAGAGTTTTTAGCGCCTTACCATCTCCTTCTCGGATTAAGCCGAGCAGCAAATGTTCGGTGCCAATATAATCATGCCCCAGACGAATAGCCTCTTCTCTGCTGTAAGAGATCACATCTTTCACACGTGGTGAGAATTTTGCCTCCATAATGCTATCTATTTATTAAAGGAACTTAAGTATCAAAAAAGGTTCCAAACTTGTTTTTGCAATTTAATAAGTTCTGTCAAATTTTTACACCCGCTTTAACGTGTATATTCACAAATTAAGGTGCATTTAACTATAAATGACCAAATTCTTGATAAAAGGTTTTAATTTCTCCTTCCAAATTTTACAATCAAACCTTAAATCAGGATTGTACAATCTTTAAAATGGTATGAAAACTATTTATTTTAAATGCTCGCTTAAAATCTTGTTTAACCATTTTAACATGGCAAACATTACAATAGCTGCAATACCTAATAAGACAAAATTCACCAGGAAAAAGTTGGCTTTGTTTTCATAACCATCCCAAAGGGTAGCAAGTATGCCGGATAATTTATTCCCAATTGAAGTTGCTAAAAACCAACCACCCATCATTACTGCGGTAATTCGTTTTGGACTTAATTTCGATACCAGACTTAAGCCCATTGGACTTAAAAACAATTCTCCAACAGTTACAACTCCATAAACTCCAAACAACCATGCCGGAGATACTTTAACAGAGCCATTGCTTCCAACATAAACTGCTGCAACCATTACCAAAGTTGACAATGCCGAAATAAGTAAACCCCATGCAATTTTAGAAGCAGTACTTAAATCTTTGCCTCGTCTTTTATTTAACCAAACAAAAAATCCAACAACAACCGGAGTTAAAACTATTACCCATAATGGATTGATACTTTGAAAAAGTTCTGTATTAAATAAGTAAACATTTGTTCCTTCCGGAGGTAAAAGTGATGCATTGGCATTCCTGAAATAAACAGGATAATCCCATGTCTTTTGGGTAATGCCTGCTTGTTTTACAACCTGAAACTTATCATCATACAAGGTAACTGAGTCTTTGGCATAATTAGCTTTCTCTGCCAGGTACAAACTGCGGGCGCTGGGCTGCACTGTTGTAGGAATTTCTCTGTCAGTATAAAACTGGGCCCATGTTGTAAGTGCTGTTCCATTTTGTTTAAAAACAGCCCAGAACATAATTGAAACAGCCATTATACTCAACAATGCCGCCATTGGTTTTTTATCTTCTACAGAAGCTTGAACGTATAAAGTCACATAATAAATAATGATTGGAATGGTTGCAAAAATGAAAGCATCGGTGCTATCAGAACCAAAAATATTTCCCGGATAATTCCATGCTATCGCCCCTACCCCAATTGCGGGTAAAAAAACAGAAGCTATAATTCGAGGTAATGACGTATCACCAGGCTGAATTGCTTTCTTGACATCGGCATGGCGGTAATGACGAAGTCCAATTAAAAATGTAGCCAAACCAATAAACATTCCGATACCTGCAGTTCCGAATGCATATCCCCAACCAAATCGATTTCGCATATAAGCCGCAAACAAATTACATACGCAAGCTCCAATATTGATACCCATGTAAAAGATATTAAAGCCTGAATCTTTTTGGTCTTTGTAGGCAGGTTCAGAGTAGAGATTTCCTAATAAAGTTGAAATATTTGGCTTAAAGAATCCATTACCCAAAATGATTAAAAACAAAGAAGTATAAAAAAAAGATAAACCGGGTAAGGCCAATCCGAGGTAACCCAAACCCATTAATGTACCACCAATTAAAATAGAGTTTTTATATCCTAATAAACGATCAGCAAGTAATCCACCTAAAAAAGGAGTTAGGAACACAAAAGCGATAAATGTTCCATAAATATCAGCGGCCTCTTTTCTATCCATACCCAAACCACCTTTATCAGCAGTTTCTGTGAGGTAAATTGTAAATATCCCAATCATGAGATAATAACCAAATCGTTCCCACATTTCAGTGAAGAACAAAAATCTTAGGCCTGAAGGATGTTTTTGATTCATGCTGCAATTAAAGAAGTTTTTTGATATTGCAGGAAGAAAATGAATCCGATTAAATAATTAATTAAAAAATTGAATTTTACTTTAAGGATTTTAAGCTATGTATTTTAATGTTCAGATTTGAAATTCCTTAGATTTTCAAAACAATGTACTTTTTTAATAGTTCTATTATTCTTTGTCTACAAAATTCAATTAGTAAGCTAAACTTCATAACATCCCTAATTTTACTAATTCTAACATTAGCAAATTGCTTAAGTAATTTTCATAAGATAATATATTAGAACCGCAAATTTTTCCATTTAATCTGCATAGTATTTGAAGTGAAATATCAATGTCGGATCTATTCAATTTCAATAAGCAAAATATAATTTTGTAACGCCTTATATTTCGCACTTAAACTCAAGTTTTTAATAGAATTGATATTCCTTTTTAATAATGCCGGTTCATTCATTTTAATGAAATCAATTACAAACTTGGATTTTAGAGCATAACTAGCATTAGTTGCTTCAGTATGTCTAGCTGAAACAAGTCCTATTATGTTGCCTTCAGAATCGAATAATGGTCCACCACTATTTCCTGGTTGTATCTCAGCTGAAAATTGATAATACCGACTATCATTTTCATAACCGGAATTAGAATTTATTATACCACTTGTAATCTTGAGCTCACTGCCCATTGTTTGTATATATGGATAACCAAGTGCAAAAATATTGTTACCGACTTCCTTATTAGATTGAGCAATGTTATATGGTAAAGGATTAAACTTAAAATTGATTTTCAAAATTGCAATATCATTTAATTCATCAGCATAAATAATATTAGCTTTTAATCTTTTGAACTGTTTACTAGAAACATAAATATTCGAAGAATTTTCAATTACATGATGGTTGGTTATAAAATATCCATTTTGAGAAATAACAAATCCCGTTCCATACTTATATATATTGGAAGCTGTCGATGAAGGAAATATTTTCTCAATTGTGGAATATAATTCTGTATTTATAATATTTTCGTTTTTGGACACTTTTTGGAATGATATATTATTCCCATCAACATTGACATCAGATTTTACAAAGTTTAAACCCAAGTTTAATCCATTTTTAAGTATTCCACATTCCTTACAACTGACCTGATAATAATAATTTTTTATACTTAATTGATATAATTTAGTTATAGTCCAATTAGTTGTCCTTCGTAAGAACTTTTCATTTGCTTCAGAATATTCCCAAATCTCAAATTCACTAATATTATCATTTCGACTAATTATTGCGGCATATACTGTTTTTGTTGTTTTTTTATTTAATGAAGATAACTCTCCACTATTTCCTTCAGTATTTAATTCAACTTTAAATTTATAAATACCTTCAATTTGGTCTAATTTCCCCAAACCTTGCTTTCTAAAACTCTCTTTTAAAGATTCGATTTGCTTGGTTAGATTTTCCTGATTTTTAATTTGGCAAAAACCAATAGTATTGGATAAAAAATAAAAAATTAGAAGGTAAAAAAATTTCATACTGATTGGATTTATTTACTATTTAAATCAATACCAAGCTTAATACCTAAAGAGGTAATCCCCGCTATATAAACTGCCAATGTTATTTGATTGTTTATAGCTTCCGGCGCCAAGAAATTTCCTATCAATGTCAAACCTAAAATAACAACAATAAAAAAATTGGTAATCAATTTAAATATAGTTTTTCGTTTGAGATCATTAATTTCTTTGTTTACAACTTCACTATGTTCAGGTCCGCCTCCAAATTTCTCAATTTGGCTAAATTTTACAGTTAGAAAAGTTATATAGACAATTAACACAATACCAATCGTACCAAAAGCTTTTAGAATTAAAGCATAATTAGCTATTTCATCCACCATGTGTCTTTCTTTACTATAAATTCAAATAAAATACCAAAAAAATTAAGTAATCAGGTAATTCCAATTTATGAGTTATACTTTTTAAATAAAAAAATTACCCAATTCCTTATATCTTTTGGATTGGCATATAATGAATCTTTCTTTTCAATTAAAGTTTTACCTAAAAAATAAGACTGAAATTCATTCTTTAAATTCTCTGGTATAGTGCTTACATCTACGTAATTACTTTCAGTTGCCAATTTATTCAGAAATTCAATATCACTCTTGTTTATCAACATATTACAAATATACAATTGATTAGAAAATCTAAAAGAATATTAAATCAAATTTAAATCTTACCAGCTTCCACTGGAACCTCCACCACCAAAACTTCCACCACCAAAACCTCCGAAGCCGCTATCTCCGCCGCCGCCACTAAATCCACCACTTCCAAAACTTCCAAAAAACGGAGGTACCATTCCGCCTCTAAATCCTCTGTTTCTTCCGCCACCTCTGCTAATAATTGCTATGATAATAATGATAATAATTATTACGAATAAGCTGGAAAACGGACTACCTTTTCCCTTTTTATTTTTGGGTAAATCATTTATAAATTCTCCGGCAGCTGCTCTAAAAATATAAGTAGTTGCAGCATCTAATCCACCATAATAATCAGATTGTTTAAACGCTGGTTTCATTACCTGATCGATGATTCTTTTTGTTAGACCATCTGTAATGGTAGCTTCCATTCCATAACCAACATGAATCCTCATTTTTCTGTCGTTGAGGGCAACATAAATCAACAAACCATTATTTCTACCTTTAACACCAATTCCCCATGCAGTTGAAAGCCTTTGACAATAATCAAAAATATCATCACCTTCCAAACTATTTTCAATAACAATAGCAACCTGAGTTGAAGTTGAATCGTTATAAGCTTTTAGTTTTGCTTCAAGATTTTGAACTTGAGATGCATCTAAAACTCCTGTAAAATCATTAACTAATCTTGGAGGATTTGGACTGGAAGGAACTTCCTTTGCTATTGAAAATAAGCTAAGAAATAAGAATAAAATTAAACTACTGAGTTTCTTCATTTTTGCTCTCCTCCAAATGATATTTCATTAGACAATTCGTTTGTATCATCACTTTGGTAAGGAAAATATTGTTTAAGTTTTGTTCCAACATCTCCAATTACAATTTGTAATCCTTTTAGAAATTCGGCTTTTGAAAAATGATTTTTCATTGTGTCTCTTTCTGCATCCCAAAAAGCATTACTAACTTTTTCATGAATACCAATATCTCCAATAATGGCAAATACTTTAGACTCATAAGCAAGGTATATTAATACTCCATTTTGCTTTTCAGTTGAGTGCATTCCCAATTGAGCAAATACTTCTTTTGCCCTATCTTCTGGCTTGATGGAACATTTTGGCTCAACGTGAACCCTGATTTCTCCGGATGTATTTAACTCTGCAAGTCTGATTGACTCAACCAATTGCTCTTGTTCTTGCTGAGTAAAAAATTGTTTTGACATAGAATTGGCTTAAAAATAAAATCAGGTTTACCAGGCAAAACCCAATAAACCTGATTTTGTATGATTAATTTCGAATTAGAATTTCACTTCCGGAGCTTTTGCTGCAGCAGCATCAGCTTCAAAATAACCCTTTTTATCAAATCCCAACATACCTGCAAATAGTACTTGAGGGAATTTTCTGATATAAGAATTATAATCATTAATAGCTACGTTGAAATTATCTCTTTCAACTTTAATTCTATTTTCAGTTCCTTCAATCTGACTTTGCAATTCGCTGAAATTTTGTGTAGCTCTTAATTGAGGATATTGCTCAGAAACTACCATTAAACGACCTAAAGCCTGACTCAATTCACCTTGTGAAGATTGGAATTTTTGTAAACTTTCCGGAGTCAATTTCTCAGGATCAACAGTAATTTGAGTAGCTTTTGCTCTGGCTTCGATTACAGCAGTTAATGTTTGTTGTTCGAAATTAGCAGCACCTTTAACAGTTGCAACCAAATTTGGAATCAAATCCAAGCGTCTTTGGTAAGCACTTTGAACATTTGCCCAAGCCTTGGTAGTACCTTCTTGTTTAGTTACCATATTGTTATATGAACCACATCCGCTCATTAATAACAATACAACTGCAGCAACAATTGCCAACAAAATAATCGTTCCTTTATTCATGTTTTTGATTTTTATTACGATAAAGTAAAGATACAAATTAACTGCCAACAAATTACAACCTGACAAAATGTACCATACATTTTACGAATGGTCAGTTTTTTATTTAAAAGAAAAAATATTGCTTTTAATAAATCCAAACTAGATTTTCTCTCGTATCTCTATTCAAAATTTAAACTATGGAAAAGAGAAAAAATTTAAAATTCACTTTAATGGGATTAGGATTTCTCATTTTATTAAGTGCTTTCACCATTCAGGCTCATGTTTTAATGGTAAAAAAAGAAAATAAAAACAAAATCCCTTATCAACTAAGCAGGATTGACATTCAAACAAAATTGAATCAAAGAGAAGCAATTGCCTTACAAACCAATGTCTTAAAAATGAAAGGCGTTCAAAATGCCATATTCAATAATGAAGATGGCATCCTGGTTTTTATCCATAATAAGGATATTGTTCAATCAAGCGGAATTTACAATGAGCTAATGAAAAGTGGCCAACTAAAAGCAAGCCAGTTTATCACTAAAAACTCACCTAATCAAGGAGGATGTCCAGTTGTAGTTTCCGACAATTTCTCCTTTAAGAGCCTATACTTAAGTCTGTTTCACAATAAATAACAAACCAATGAAAAAACAATTTTTACATTTTTTTACCATGCTTTTTATCAGCATGATGATTCTTTCTTGCACCAAAAAAGAAGAAACTACAACCCCAGTTGCCACAAATCCTACATTGTATGAACAAGTTGGCGGCACAGCAATGGTTGATGATCCCAACAATCCGGGAACGATGATTGAAAAAGGCCGTTTAACTTTACGCGCTGTGGTTGATAGCTCTATTTTAGTAATTGCTGCCGACCCTCAAATGACAAAATATTTTCCTGTATTATTTTCAGAATTAGGAACAGGAAATACAACTGGCTTAATGGCTTTAAGCAAAAGTTTTACAGATTTTATGTGTTCAGCAACCGGTAGCAAAAACACAGCATATGCCTATACTGGTATGAACATGAAAGATGCACATGATCCTGCCAAAAACAAAAGAATGGGAATGAAAGCTGATAAAGCAGATTTCGACAAATTTGTTGGAAACATTGGCACCGGATTAGCAAAAAACGGAGTTAATTCTACCAATGCTAAAAAGCTTGTTGATGATTTAGTTGCATTATTATACACAACCGAATCCGCTATTGTTCAAAGATAAGTAAGGGGCTTTCTTTGAATAAATTCAATTAACTCTTTGTAGTTGTTTGAAAAGAAAATCTCAGCTTTTTGTAAGATTTAACTTACAATTAGCTGATTTTCTTTTTAAAAAGAGTCAAATCCCTGCCAATAAGGCAATTTATTCAACCATCAATTTTATCCGCCATTTTAACAATTTAGATAATATTTACTTTCAAGTTTTTTAGGTAAAGTCATAATTCATGAAATTTCCTATCTTGGCAGCGGAAATATAGAAGATGTATGATTTTTAACGCAGACTGTAAACATTATAAAGGACATATCCCTTGTAAACCCCATAAACAAGAAGGTTACCATTGTGAGAATTGTCCTGTATATACCAAAGTATCTAAAAGAATTCTAATTATTAAATTAGGAGCTATTGGTGATGTAATTAGAACCACACCTTTGGTAGTTAAATACAAAAACATGTATCCAGATTGCAAAATCACTTGGTTAACGTGGACGCCAGACATACTTCCTTCTACTCAAGTTGATGAAATTTTAAAATGGGACCACAATTCTATTTTATACGTACAACATTCAAGCTGGGATATTGCCATCAATTTAGACAAAGAAAAAGAAGCAGGTGCTTTATTGAAAATTGTTGATGCTAAAGAAAAATACGGTTATGTTTTAAAAGACAATGAAATTCAACCTTACAACGAGCTTGCTAATCATAAGTTTGCAACCGGTATGTTTGATGATACTTCTAAAGCTAATACCAAATCATATTTACAAGAGATTTTCGAAATCTGTGGTTTAACACATGCTGGCGAGCCATATTTGATGGATACCCATGATGAAAAAGGCTACAAATGGAACCTTCCTTCAGGTAAAAAAATAATTGGAATGAACACCGGTTGTGGTGGAAGATGGACAACCCGTTTGTGGAGTATTGACAAGTGGGTTGAATTGGTTGACTTAGTTCAAAAACAACATCCTGATGCACATATTTTATTGTTAGGTGGTGAAGCTGAAGATGCCAGAAATAAAGAAATTCAAGCTCGTTCAGGTGCACATTATTTAGGTTATTATTCTTTGTTTGAATTCATCAATTTAGTGAATCATTGCCATTTGGTAATTACTCAAGTTACAATGGGAATGCATATTACTTTGGCATTAGGAAAGAAAATCGTTTTGATGAACAATATCTTTAATCCATATGAATTTGATTTATTTGGCAAAGGAGAAATTGTTGCACCTAATAAAGCTTGTAAATGTTTTTACAGAGGTTCATGTATTGATGGAACTAGCTGTATGGAAGATTTACCTGCTCAAAAAATAACAGAAGCTGTAGGTAGACATTTTTAAGCTTTTTACTTTTTAGCATTATCCTTAAATTGAAGTTTTGCAATTCTGCCATTGGCACCTGCAAATACTATTAAATTTCCTCTTTTTGCTTTTCTTACAACATGGAAAGAATCATCACTGATTTTCTTCCAATGTTTATCAACGCCTGTTCCTACTGAAATATCAACGCCTGATGTTCCGCAGCAAATCAAATAAAAGCTATTAATTGCTTCTACACACGAACGATAACCATTGGTATTCTGTACGAATTTTTGTCGAAACCACAAAGGTGGATTTAATCTGTACCAAGCTGAATTAGGATCACCTTCGTTTAAAGTATCTTTAAAAAAATCACCACCAACAAAGCAAAAAATATCTTCATTAAACTCATCTTTTTTCAAGAATGAAAAAGAGAAAGCACCTTGGGAAGATTTTCCTTGAACAATTGGAACAGGACTTACATTCCACCTATTTTTAATCTTGTTGAAATAATAGAATCTCGAAACTGCACCTCCACTCACAAAGGCAAAATCTCCATTTTTTAAACAACGAATACTGGTACCACTTGCTGCAAATGCCGCTTCACTATTCATCGTTAACGGAAATCCTGTTGTGTCAATTTCCTTCCAGGTTTTTCCTCCATCTTTGGTTTTCATTACAAAAAAACGTCCATTTACAGGATCTCCAAAAACAACACCTTCCTTTTCATTCCAAAAATCCATGCCATCTAAAAACATAGCAGAATCCATACTTCTAAAAGATTCATTCCATGTAATTCCACCATCCTCAGTATATAAAATCAAAGCTGGAAATCCCGAACTCATCATCACAGCTTTTTTAGCTGAAAATGCTTCAATATCTCTAAAATCTGATTTTTTATATTTTTCTATTTGATGGAATTGCGTTTTTAACAATCCATCTGCACTTTTTCCGAAAACACCTTTGCTTCCTGAAAACCAAACAGATTTATTATCGACAACCGATAAGCCTCTTAATGAAATTGTTTTCAAGTTAAATCCTGAATCAATTGATATACTTGAAGAATCAGGGAAAAATATAGCTGATTGTGAAAAGGTGAATTTGCAGACAATCAAGAATAAAAACGTAAATAACTTGTTCATCAATCAAAAATAAGATTCTTTACTTTGCTTTAGGAGATAAAATTCATGAAACAATTTAAAACCCTTATTTACTTCCTTGTAATTAGTTCTGTTATATCTTGTGATGAAAGTCCCAAAATTGGTGTTTATGAAAACACCGGTTCAGTTCAAACTTCAACCCAAGAAAAGAAAGAAGAAAGCACATATTCTGAATGGAATGGCATTTGGTCTAAAGGAAAAAACCATGAAATTGTTACTTTGAATATTTCCAATTGTGATGATAATGGATTTGAATTTTCTCTGAATGGTTCATACGGAGGAAACCTTGGCGAATTAAGCGGTAAAGCGATGATTACCGAAAACGGAAAAGGTTTTTTTTCAAATGCAGATAATGGTCTTTGTGAATTATATTTTGTTAGAAACAAAAAAGGTATTTTAATCAAATCCCCATCTCAGGAATGTGGAGCAGGAATGGGAGTAAGGTATGATGGACAGTATAAAATCAGTTCAAAAAAAGATGATACTGAAGCTGAACTAAGTTTTACAGGTCTTGGTTTGGCAAAGAATGAAGGACAAGCTAAATTGATTGAAAATTTGGTTGGTGCAGATAAAGACTTATTTTTGAACTCAAGTCACCAAACAAGAAATCTTCCAAATGATGCAGAAACAGGTGCCAAGGTAAAAAGTTCTGGTGTTGCAGGACTTTATGGCGAAATGGAAAACATCATTCTTCTCAAGGGTAATCAAATTTGGGCTGCAGTAATCGATGCAGAAAATGGCGAAATCCACTATTATACCAATGTGGATGAATGGAAACAAAAAATGCCCCCTTCCATAAAAACATGGGCAGAATCGATTTCCGGAAAAACAATTATCTATTCAAGTACCGATGGCAAGAATTAAACTGGAGCTACCAAAAACACTCAGGTTTTCCACGACTATAAAAGTTAGAATTTCTGATATCAATTATGGAAATCACTTAAGTAATGATGCCTATTTAAGCATGATTCATGAAGCCAGAATGCAATTTTTTCAATCGTTTAACTATTCAGAAAAGAACCTTGGAGGCGTTGCTGTTATTATGGGTGATGTAGCAATTGTTTATAAAAAGGAATGTTATTATGGTGAAGAATTAAGAATAGAAGTTGATGCTGGGGATTTAGGTGCCAGAAGTTTTGACTTGTATTATAGATTTATTAAAGAAGACAATTCTATTGCCTGTGAAGCAAAAACAGGAATGGTTTGTTACGATTATACAGCAGCTAAAACAGTTGCAATTCCTGATGATGTCAGGAAATTATTTAGTGGAGAAAAACTCTCATGAAGAAAAAAAAGAACCCGGATTTGTTTAAAAACAAAATCCAAAAAATATTTATAGAAGCAGGAAGAAAGGTCTTGAATTATAAACAAGTCGCTTCCCGTTTAGGAATTGAAAGCAGTGAAGGTAGAAATGAAATTATTGCTGCTATCAAACAATTGGTGAAAGAACAGGTGCTGGAAGAAATTGATGCCGGTAGGTTTGTCATCACATTCATTCATAAGTTTATTGAAGGACGTTTAGATGTAACACAAAATGGTGCAGGATTTGTCATTCCTGATGATGGCTCAGATGATATTTATATTTCACCTGATTTTATGAATACCGCTTTAAATGGCGATAAAGTAAAAGTGTCATTATTGGCTCAAAGACCCGGTGCGAAAAAATCGGGCGAGGTGGTTGAAATCATTAAACGTGAAAAAGAACAGTTTGTTGGAATTTTACAAATGCATGCTTACTACGGATTTCTAGCTACAGATGACAAAAAAATGCATGTCGATATTTTCATTCCAAAAGAAAAATTCGGCGGTGCAAAAAACGGTGATAAAGCCATTGCCAGAATCACTGAATGGAACTCAGATACACAAAATCCGGTTGGTGAAATCATTGCTGTTTTAGGAAAACCAGGTGAACATGAAACCGAAATGAATGCAATCGTTGCTGAGTTTGGTTTCGCTTCAAAATTTCCTGAAGAAGTAGAATTGGAAGCTGAGAAAATTTCAGACAAAATCAGCAAAGAGGAAATCAAATCAAGAAGAGATTTCAGAGATACACTAACGTTTACAATCGACCCTGAAGATGCAAAAGATTTTGATGATGCGATTTCATTTAAAGAAGTGCAATCTGGTTTATATGAAATTGGTGTTCATATTGCTGATGTATCGCATTATGTAACCAAAGGTTCTAAGCTCAACGAGGAAGCCATTAGAAGAGGAACTTCAGTTTATCTGGTTGATAGAACCATTCCGATGTTACCTGAGAAATTGTCGAACGGACTTTGTTCACTGAGACCCAATGAAGATAAACTGACATTTAGCGTTGTGGTTTTAATGAATGATAAAGCTGAAGTCATTGAAACCTGGTATGGCAAAACTATTATTCATTCACGCAGAAGATTTACTTATGAAGAAGCCCAAACCCGACTTGAAACAGGTGAAGGTGATTTGGCTAAAGAATTAAATATCATCAATACTTTAGCTAAAATCCTTAAAGAACAAAGGTTCTCCAAAGGAGCAATCAGCTTTGAAACACAGGAAGTGAAATTCAGACTGGATGCCAATTTTAAACCGGTTGATGTTTATTTAAAAGTAAGAAAAGATGCACATAAACTCATTGAAGAGTTCATGTTGCTTGCCAATAGAAAGGTAGCTGAATATGCTAGCAAACTCAAGCAGGGTGATGAAAAGAAAACCTATGTTTACCGTGTGCATGAAGAACCTAACGAAGATAAACTAACTCAGTTTAATATTTTTGCTTCGCGATTTGGTTATAAAATCATGACCAGTGGAATCAAAGCAATTGCCAGATCATTCAATAAATTATTAGAAGAAGTTGAAGGCAAACCTGAACAAAATTTGGTTCAGAGTCAGGCAATTCGCACCATGAGTAAAGCCTATTATACAACTCATAAAACTTTACATTACGGATTGGCTTTTGATCATTATACACATTTTACTTCTCCTATTAGAAGGTATCCCGATTTGATTGCACATCGTTTGTTGTTTGAATATTTAAACAAAGGAAAATCTGCCTCTGAAAAAGAGATTGAAGACCTTTGTAAACAATCATCTGCTATGGAAGTAAAAGCAGCAGATGCTGAAAGAGCAAGTGTCAGGTATAAACAGGTTGAATATATCAGTGATTTTATTGGTGAAGAATTTGATGGAATTATTTCAGGTGTTACTGACTGGGGTGTTTATGTTGAAATTTCACAATTCAAAGCAGAAGGATTAATCAGGATTCAAAATCTTGGTGATGATTATTTCGAATACGATGAAACCAATAAATGTATCATTGGAAGAAGTACAAGAAAAAAACTTACGCTTGGCGATCCTTTACGTGTTTTAGTAGTTGCTGCCGACATTTTCAAACGTCAGATTGATTTGGCTTGGGTTGATGGAAATTTACGTAAATCATTCAAAGCTACTTTTGAAAAACCGGGAAGAAAAAAAGATAAAAAAGGAAAACCTCAAGGTGGAAAAAGGAAAAGATAATGCCATTTATTCAAAGTGATTTTAATGGAAATTCATTTTCAAAAAACGGACATTTTGAAACGATTTATCCTGCCCTTTTCCGAAACATTCATGTTCCTTATCAAAGGGAAAGAATCATTTTAAAAGATGGAGATTTCATTGATTTAGATTTCCTAAAAAATGAAAATTCACCTGTATTGGTTTTGTTTCATGGTTTGGAAGGAAGCTCCGATTCGCAGTATATCAAAGGATTTTCGAAATCATTTTTCGATATTGGATTTACAACTGTTGCAGTTAATTTTAGGTCGTGCAGCGGAAGTTTAAACAACAAACTCCGCTCCTACCACAGCGGTGCAACTGATGATATTCATGAAGTTTTGGATTTCATTTCAAAACGATTTTCTCAATCAGAAATATTTGCTTTGGGATTTAGTTTGGGAGGAAACGCTTTGTTAAAATACACCTGCGATTTGGAACATCCATTGCCTAACAACTTAAAAAAAGTAGCAGCCGTTTCAGTTCCTATCGATTTGGCGGCTTCATCAAAAGCACTAGAAACCTTTTCAAACAAAGTTTATATGCAAAGATTTTTAAAAAGTCTGAACAATAAAATGAGAGAAAAGGAGAAACAATTTCCGGGAACAATCAGCACCAAAGGCATTGAAAAAATAAAAACTTTCCATGAATGGGATTCAGAATTTACTGCTCCCATTCATGGTTTTAAAGACTCAAAAGATTATTATGAAAAATGCAACGCCCAACAATTTTTGCATCAGGCACCCATTCCGGTTTTGTTATTAAATGCAGCCAACGACCCTTTTTTAGCAAAATCCTGCTTTCCTAAAACAATATCGGAACAATCTGACTTATTCCATTTTATGTTATCTGATTTTGGTGGACATGTTGGATTTGCCTATTCAAAAGCAAATGGAAAATATGACCATGAAAGAAGAATTCATGAATTTTTCGGAACAGAATCAGGAATCAATTAAGTTTACAAAAAATTACAGACAGTGAAAAGTTATTCGGAACTCCTTCAAATCATCAATAAAAAAATTAGTGAGACAAGTTATGGTTCATATCCTAATGAGTTATATGAACCTATCAGTTATATGATGTCGCTTGGTGGCAAACGTCTTAGACCGGTTTTGACATTAATGGCTTGTGATATGTTTGGCAGTAATATTGAAAAAGCTTTAAATGCTGCTTTGGCAGTAGAAGTGTTTCATAATTTCACATTGGTACATGATGATATTATGGACAATGCGCCATTAAGAAGAGGCAAGGAAACTGTTTACAAAAAATGGAACATGCCGGTTGCCATTCTTGCAGGTGATTTAATGATGATTAAAGCCACCGATTTTCTTTGTGAAACAGAAAGTTCTGATTTAAAAAGTCTGATTCTTCTATTCAACAAAACAGCTAGAGAAGTTTGTGAAGGTCAACAAATCGACATGAACTTCGAGGTAAATGAAAATGTGAGTCATGAAGAATACATTCAGATGATTAGCCTCAAAACGGCAGTTTTGCTTGGAGCATCTCTTCAAATAGGCGCTTTAATTGGAGGTGCATCTTCTGAAGCTTCACAACATTTATATGATTTTGGAAAAAATATCGGAATCGCATTTCAGATTCAGGATGATATTTTAGATAGTTTTGGTGATGGTACTCAAACCGGCAAACAAGTTGGAGGAGATATTAGCTCGAACAAAAAAACATTATTGTTGATTGAATTACTTGAATCAGCTCATAAAGACGATAAAAAGTATCTGCTTGAATTGTTCAAAGAACAAGATCAAAATACCAAAATAACAGAAGTATTAAAGCTTTACGACAAATACCAAATCAGAGATTTTGCAGAATCGAAAAAGCAAACTTACTTGGATATTGCCATGAAACATTTACATGCAATTGGTTTGGAAAAGGAGAAAACTGAAATCCTTGAAAAAACTGCTTTGGATTTAATGGAGAGAATGTCTTAATCCTTTTATACCTGAATGTTTTTCCACTTGCCTCTATAAAAGAAGTAAGTAGAAATAACGGCCATAAAAGTTTCAGCAATTGGTATTGCCCAGAAAACACCATTGGGACCAAATTCTAATGGCTTAGCAAGGTAATAAGCAAGTGGAATTTGAATGAACCAGAATCCCAGGATAAAAATCCATGTTGGTGTTTTGGTATCACCAGCTCCATTTAAAGCTTGTGTCATCACCATTCCAACACCATAAAACAAATAGCCATAAGCTATGATTTGTAATGCTCTTGAACCTATTTCAATTAACTTAGGATCGATGGTATAAAATCCAATGATTTGTTTGGAGAAGAATACAAACAACAACATCACAATTGCCATAAAAGTACCATTGTAAATCGCACTTAATCTTACACTTGCTACAACTCTATCTGGTTTACCTGCACCTAAATTTTGACCTACCAAAGTAGCTGCTGCATTGCTCAATCCCCATGCCGGTAAAATGAAAAACACTACATTTCTAATAGCAATCTGATAAGCAGCAGAAGCTTCAGTTCCACCGGTTTCTGCAACCAATTTCGAAAGTACTATCCAACTTCCACTAGAGATAAAAAATTGAAATGTAGCAGGCCAAGCAACTTGTATCAATGATTTAATAAGATCGAATTGGACATTAAAGTTAATCCATGATATTTTGATTAATCCTTTTTGGTTAATCAATTGATAAATCTGATAAACTACTCCACCTGTTCGTCCTATTAATGTAGCCAATGCTGCACCAAGAATTCCGTATTGGTAAATCAAAATCGGACATAAAACTATATTCAGTAAACTGGCAATCCACAAACTTTTCATGGCAATAGCAGCATTACCTGCACCTCTGAAAATTCCATTAATCATGAATAAAAGGATGATAGACAAACTTCCACCCATTAGCACTTTGGTAAAGATAACACCCTCATTGACCAAAGTTTGAGAAGCACCCATGAAAAACAGTAAATCCTCAGCGAAATAGATACCAAGCACACCACAAACAATTCCCAAACCAATTGATAAAGTGATTGCCTGCGCAGCTGAATCTGCAGCTTTATCCAGATTCTTTTCTCCTACCCTTCTGGCAATAATAGCTGTTGCAGCAGTGCTGATCCCCATAGCAACGGAATACACAATTGAAATGAGTGATTCAGTTAAACCAACAGTAGCAATGGCGTTGGAACCTAATTTTCCAACGAAATACATGTCAACAATGGCAAAAACACTTTCCAGACTCAATTCCAAAATCATTGGAATGGCCAATAAAAATACAGCTGAACGAATGGGAATATTTGTATAATCTACATCTTCCCCATTTAATGATTGTCTGATGATTCTAAAAACTCTTTTCATTTGATTCGGGGAAAATAGTTGAATCAGCGGCAAGTCCAAAATTTGGATTCTTAATAAATGCGCCACTTATGTAAATAAGATATCAATACACAAACTTTTCTTATTTTCACATCAAATCTATTTTTATGAAAATCAGAAATATTGTTTTCTTATTGCTTTCATCATTGGGAATAAATCTTTTTGCTCAGGAAAATCTCAATTATCAAAAGCCTTCAGCAGAAATACTGGCACTTGCAGATTACCAAAGAGCTCCTTCTGTTTCCATGAATTCTAAAAAAGAATACCTGATTTTCTCTTATAGAAATACTTATAAAACACTCGATGATTTAAACCAAGAAGAAATGCGATTGGGTGGATTACGCATCAATCCAATTACAAATATTTCAAGTAGCATTACTTATGTCAATAACTTGAAAATGCGTAAAATCAACGAGAAGGAAATTCGCGATATCAAAGGCCTTCCTCAGGATGCTAAAATCGCTTACATGAGTTTTAGTCCTGATGAAAAATACATGGCTTTTACCAATACCGTTTCTACTGGAGTTGAATTATGGCTCCTTCATCTCGAATCAGGCTCTGCCAAAAGAATTTGTGAGGCCAACTTAAATGCTAATTTGGGTTCGCCTTTTACATGGACAGCAGATTCAAAATCATTGTTGTGTAAGAATTTACCTACAAATAAACCAGCTCTTATCGACCCTAAAAAAGATTTACCTAAAGGACCAACAGTTTCTAATAGCGATGGAAGTAAATCGCAAAACAGAACATTTCAGGATTTATTAAAGAATAAAACCGATGAAATTAATTTTGAAAACATGGTTACTTCAGAACTTAATTTAATTAGTCTTGATGGAACCAAAACTGCCTTCAAAAAAGCGGATATGTATATAGGTGAATCTTACTCTCCAGATGGCAATTATTTAATGGTTACCAAATTGGAAAAGCCATTTTCTTATATCGTTCCATTAAGCCGTTTCCCTCAAAAATCTTATGTTTTTGATTTATCAGGAAAGGAAATCAAATTGGTGAATGATGTTCCTCTAAATGAAATTATGCCTAAAGGTTTTTCATCTGTAAGAAAAGGAAAAAGGAATATGGGTTGGAGAAGTGATAAAGCAGCTGAACTCTATTTTGTAGAAGCTTTGGATGAGGGCGATCAGGCAAAAAAGGTAGATTTCAGAGACGAACTTTTTGTATGGACAGCACCATTTTCTGAATCACCAAAAGGTATTTTCAAAACCAAACAAAGGTTTGCGGGAATTAGCTGGGGTAATGATAATTTAGCCATTGTAAGTGATATGTGGTACGATACAAGGAATACAATAACTTATGTGATGAATCCTTCTAATCCAAATCAAACTGCAAAAGAATTATACAATAGAAATTACCAGGATGTTTACTCAGATCCGGGTTCATTTGAAACCAAAAAGAACCAATACGGACGTCAAACTCTCGCTATTGAAAACAATAAATTGTACTTAATTGGTGATGGATTTACAGCAAAAGGTCAATTCCCATTTATTGATGAATTGGACATCAACACCTTCAAAACTAATCGTATTTATACTTCTGATATCCCAAATAAAAAGGAAGATATTTTATCGATTGAAGATTTCAAAAAAGGAATTGCAATGGTTCAAATACAATCGAAAACAGATTTTCCAAACTACTATTTCAGAACATATTCAAGTAAAGCAAAACCGATTCAATTGACCTTCTTTACCAATCCTTTTGAAAGCATCAAGAATGTATCAAAAGAATTGATTCATTACAAAAGAAAAGATGGTGTTGAATTAACAGGAACCTTATACTTACCTGCAAATTATGATAAAACCAAAAAAGAAAAATTACCTCTTTTAATCTGGGCTTATCCAACAGAATATAAAGACAAAAACTCCGCAGGACAAAATACCCAAAATCCAAATGAATTTACCTTTCCAAATTATGGTTCATTTGTTTATTGGGTAAGCAAAGGATATGCAGTTTTGGATGATGCATCCTTTCCAATTATTGGTGAAGGAAAAATAGAACCCAATGATAATTTCATGGAACAACTCGTGTGGAATGCTGAAGCAGCAATTGAAGCTGTAAACAATATGGGTTATATCAATCCTAAAAAAGTTGCAGTTGGTGGCCATTCATATGGAGCCTTCATGACAGCCAATTTACTGACACATTCCAATTTATTTGCATGTGGTATTGCCAGAAGTGGAGCTTATAACAGAACATTAACTCCATTTGGATTTCAAAGTGAACAAAGAAATTACTGGGATGTACCTGAAGTGTATAATACCATGTCGCCTTTTATGAATGCGCATAAAATGAAAACGCCTATGTTGCTGGTACATGGCGATGCTGATAACAATCCCGGAACATTCACATTACAAACAGAAAGGTATTTTCAGGCGCTAAAAGGATTGGGAGCTCCTGTAAGAATGGTATTGCTGCCAAAAGAATCACATGGTTATGCAGCGAAGGAAAACATCCTTCATTTATTGTGGGAACAAGATCAGTTTTTAGAGAAGTATTTGAAGAAATAAACACATAACAAGGCAAGAATATTCAATGGAACTTTCTTGTCTTGTTTTTAATCCAAATCAAACACATATTTCGATTCCCATAAATCGCCATTGTGTTTAAAAAGGGTGATTTTATCTGCTAAGAAACCACCATGAAGTTCTTTGGTTTTTATACGATTCCAGGCTTTTTGAACACAGCCTTTTTCTAAATCACGGTGTGCAATTTTGATATTGGAAAAAGGTTCAAATTGTGGTTCAGGTGAAATTTTCTCGAAAAAACCTTTCATACAAGTTAATAAACCTTCGTTCTCCTCAATTTTGGCATAAATCAGTTCATTCTCTTTATCGCAAACAATCTCTACGATTTCTATCACTTGAGAATAACAATTTTGTACTGCCGATTTTATTTGGTGAACCAATAAATACTCTTCTGAATCTCTCCAATGAAATTCTGGTAAAACTTCAATATGTGGAGGCAAGGCATTTTCCAATAACAGGAATTTATCCATCATAACGCGCATTTCATCCATAATCCCAATGCTGGGTTGAGGTGGACAAATGGCTAATAGATACCTGCTTTTCATACTTGATTTTGAGCCCACAAAATACAACTTGTAAGGCTTTCTAAATCAACACAAAGCTTAAAAATGGAGACTTTTGTTTGAATAGCAATTAGACTATGATATCCTGCCCCATTTTGCATTTTTTTGGTAAAGTGCAAAGTAATGACTCAGCGATTTATTCACATCTTTTTCAAGATTTATGTCATTCTCTAACACTAATTTGGCTTCATTTCGCGCTTGTTCTATCAAAACATGGTCTTCAGAGATGTCTGCAATTTTCAAATCGAGGCTACCACTTTGGGCAGTTCCTTCCAATTCTCCAGGACCTCTTAATTTCAAATCTACCTCAGCAATTTTAAACCCATCAGTTGTTTCTGTCATGGTTTTTAATCGCAGTCTGGCATCATTACTGAGTTCATGTCCGCTCATTAAAATACAATAGGATTGATCCGCACCTCGCCCAACTCTTCCTCTTAATTGATGTAATTGTGATAATCCAAATTTTTCAGCACTTTCTATAATCATTACGGATGCATTGGGCACATTCACCCCCACTTCAATAACTGTTGTTGCTACCATGATTTGTGTTTCACCTCTCACAAACCTTTGCATTTCAAAATCCTTATCTACTGGTTTTAACTTGCCATGAACCATACTTACCGCATATTTAGGTGAAGGAAATTCCTTGATGATGCTTTCAAAACCATCAACCAAACTTTTATAAGTAAGCTTTTCCGATTCTTCAATTAATGGATAAACTATATAAACCTGTCGACCTAAAGCTATTTGCTGCTGTATGAAACCATAAACCTGCAATCTGCTTGCATCAAAACGATGGACTGTATGAATTGGTTTTCTTCCTGCAGGTAATTCATCAATCACCGATGTATCCAAATCACCATATAATGTCATGGCCAATGTTCTTGGAATTGGAGTAGCTGTCATTACCAAAACATGAGGCGGATAGACATTTTTCTTCCAAAGTCTTGCTCTTTGCTCAACTCCAAATCGGTGTTGTTCATCCACAATAGCCAAACCAAGGTTCTTAAAAACCACTTTGTCTTCTATCAATGCATGTGTTCCAACTAAAATATGCAAATCACCCGATTCCAAATCCAGAGCAATTTGTCGGCGCTCTTTTGTTTTTGTAGAACCGGTAAGTAAAGCCACTTTAACAGGCATATCCTTTAATAAAGAAACCAAAGTCTGATAATGTTGCTGGGCCAGAATTTCCGTAGGGGCCATCATACATGCCTGGTAATTGTTATCAAGTGACATGAGCATACACATCAAAGCAACAACGGTTTTACCACTACCCACATCACCTTGTAAGAGCCTGTTCATCTGCACTCCTCTTTTTACATCAGCTCTTATTTCCTTTAATACTCGTTTTTGGGCATTGGTTAATTCAAATGGTAAATAAGAATTATAAAATGTATTAAAGAAATCACCAATTTGTTCAAGTCGGATTCCATTAATTACTTGGGTTCTATTCATTTTATAACGAAGCAAACGCAACTGAATAAAAAAGAGTTCTTCAAACTTCAATCGGTGTTCGGCTTTACCCAGGTTATCGAGATTTTCAGGAAAATGGACTTGTTTAAAAGCTTCAATCCTGCTTAGAAACTGATATTTGGATATGATTTGTGAAGGAATATTTTCGGCCAGTTCAAAACGCGGATCTGAAATAACAGCATGAACCATTTTCATGATGGCTTTTGAATCTATTCCTCTTGCCTTCATTTTTTCGGAACAAGTATACAAAGGCATGATGTGCAAATACCTTTTGTTTTGCAAATCCTCAGGGTCGTCTAAAGTAGGATGAACCATATTAAAACTACCATTGAATTCGGAAGGTTTACCAAAAATGAGGTAAGTTTTATTTGCTTTTAGGTTTTCCTTAACCCATTTTACACCCTGAAACCAAACCAGTTCAAGCACCCCACTTCCATCATAAAATTCAGCCACCAAACGAGAGGCTCGCCCTTCACCAATGGTTCTTAGGTTACCAATTGTGCCTTTTAATTGGATAAAAGCAAGCGAAGAATCAATCTCCTTTACCTTATAAATGCGGCTTCTATCAATATGTCGGTAAGGGAAATGAAAAATTAAATCATGAAAGTTAAAAATCTCCAGATCCTTCTTCAGCAATTCTGCCTTAGCCGGACCTACACCTTTGAGGTATTCAATTGGAGTTTGTAAAAACGGATTCATGAACCACGAAATAAACTCAAAATATTCTTTTAACAACAAGATTGAGTTTCAAATTTTATGGTTTTTTATTCTGTTTCATTAAAAATCATTTCTAAACACAAATAAGAAATTGAATTTATTTGATACTTGAGTACTTAAAAGTAGAAATTCATTTAAAAAAATCAATTAAAACAGGTCCTGAATTATTTATTCAAAACCTGTTTTTTTTTTTTATAATTTACTTAGAAATAATCGGTGATTTTTTATATCGACCCCATGCAACAAAAACTGATATAGTGAGAAAAACAAAATTTACACCTATCACAGATATTTCTCCATTTGTTGAATGAAATACAGCCGCTAAAATTTGTATTATACCTAAGCCTAAAGCAGCAATTGGGGTTAATATTGGTTTTATCCTTAATACTGATGGTAAAATCAATCCTATTGAACCTAATAACTCACACACTCCAATAAATCTAACCAATTCCGGAGCTACATTTAATACCCAAGGTAACATTTTACTTAGTTCTTCAATAGACTCAAAACTCTTGTTAGCGCCAGCCATTAAATACAATAAAGCTAATAATCCTTGCGCTACCCAAATTGAAACATTCATCAAATCTGATTTCTTTTTAATTGTTGTATCCATAAAATTTAATTTTTAAAAATGGGTAAAGTTGAAATAACCGATATGATCGGAAAGAAATGCATTGGGATAGCCAACCCCGGAAACATTTCTGGTGATTCCAGCTCAAGTGGCAGATTAAATCCAAATACTCCTACTATACTAGCAAAACTAAGTACTGCAAATACCAGATTTAGACCTAACTCAAATTTTGCATTGTTCCACTTCATAGCAAATTGATAAACAAAAGCCATAAGAAAACATGCTAAAGTAGAAGCGGCAATCATATTAGGAATCCCAAAAACACTACTGAAATCAATATAAAAGGCTTGTTTGTAAATTGTATTATAAATAATACATGAAACAGAAGACAAAAGTGAACTTAAACTTCCATGAAAAATCAAATTCTTCCAATTCATTTTTCTACTTCAACATAAAGTACAACTTCAATTAAATCAGGTGTTCCCATTTTATTTACATTGAATTCGGATGGAACAAGCGGGAATTTTCCTTCAAAAATACCTGATTCATTTGAGGTTTTCTTAAACGTAAAAGGAAGAACAATTTCTTTTGTTACATCTTTAATGGTTAATAATCCTTTTGCCTCAAAACCGGATACTGTTTTTGAGATTGAATTAGATTCAAATTTTATATTTGGATATAAATCTGCACCCAATCCTTGTTTGGCGTGTTTATTTCGCATTCCGTTGCCTGTATTTACAGAGCTGGCATCAATTGAAGCTGCAATTCGGGAATTTGCTAAATTTGATTCATCAAACCGGATTTCACTTTTTAACCCCTTAAAAATCCCTTCAAAACTTTTCCCTTTTTTACTAATGAATTTTACGGAATAAGTTTCCTCTTTTTGCTTCCAGTTGTTGTTAAGAATAATTGTAAAGGCAGAGCTAAATAGCACCGCAACCAGTAATACCGGATAAATAATTGTTTTCATTTTGTGTTGATTAAATAATTCGCTACAAAATTGCAGTCCTTGTTTTTAATCACACTTGATGTAGGATAAGAAATGAAAATACCTATTTTTTCATGATTTCCCGCCTTACCCTACTTAAACTTTCCGGGGTTAACCCAAGATAGGAAGCTATCATCTTTAATGGAATTCTATTCGATAAATTAGGATAAGTTGCATTAAATTCCTTATACCTTTCCTCTGCTGAATAAGCTAATAATTGCAAAATCCTTTTTTGTAACGCATAAACCCTATTCTGAAATTTCATCAAAGCATCTTCAATCAATTCTGGGTTCTTTTTTGAAAGCTGATAGATTTCATTGGGATTTACAATTCTCACTTCAGAATCTTCAATGGCATCAATTGTTAAAAGTGCATTTTTTCTGTCTTTAAAAAATTCCAGATCACTTATAATCCAATCCTCAGGTGCGAACTGATAGATATGTTCCTTTCCTTTATCATCAATAATATAACTCCTTAAACACCCTTTAATGACATAAAATGCTTCCTTGGAAGGCTTTCCGGCTTCTACCAAAACTTCGCCTTTTTTAACGAATCTTTTTGTATGGGTTTCAAAGATTTGAGGTACAATTAAACTCGACATGAATCAATAATTTGACACAAATTCTGAAATTATTTCCAGTTTTCTAAATAAATCGAACTACAAAAAAATTTCATGAACATTGCAATTGTCAGCTAAAACTGCATAGAACAATAATCTTACTTATAATCTATTGTAATTAGAGTAAGCATATTTCAATTGAAGTTAAGTTGAAATTTTTAATTTTCGGAATAGGTATCATTCAATAAGTATCAATTTCTTATTGTAGAAAAAAATAGTATTTGGTTAATAATCACGTTTAAAAATATTTACAATTGGTATTACATTCGCATCAAATGAAAACTCAACTTATCTATAAAGGAATCTTTGTATTCATATTGTTATTGTTAAGCCAAACTATTTTTGCTTCTACCTTATTTCCAATCGAGAAAAAAGGGAAATGGGGATATATGGATGAAACGGGTAAAATGATCATCGATTTCAAATTCGATATTGCCGGCGAATTCAATGAAGGTTATGCAACCGTTGCTTTAAACAGAATGCCTTGTGTAATCGACGAAAACGAAAATAGAATTATTGATACAGGTTTATACCAGTTTATTGGTAATTATTCTGAAGGTTTGGTTTCGGTGATGGACTATAAATTCAAACGTTATTACTTGAATAATAAATCTAAAATTGTCATCAAATTAGCAGAAGAGATTTATGATGCAGGTACATTTCACAATGGATTAGCCAGGGTTGGAAAAAAGATAGATATCCACCAAAACAAATTTGGAGTTGATATCAGTAATTTAGGATATGCATTTACCTACATTAAAAAAGATGGAACTTATTTAACAGATTTCATTTTTGATGATGCCGATGATTTTATAGAACCGGTTGCAAGGGTTTTACAAGGCAAAAAATTTGGTTTGATTAACCTAAGCGGCAAATTCCTGATTGAACCTCGTTACTCAAACATGAGTGTTTTTAATGAAGGATTAGCTGTGGTAGATTATATTGGTTCTTATGGATATATTGATACCAATGGCGTTGAAATTATCAAACCACAATTCGAATATGCAAAAGCTTTCAGTAATGGAATGGCAGCCGTTTCCGTTAAAGGTAAATTTGGTTTTATTGATACTGATGGAAAACTGGCAATCCCTGCGAAATTTGATGATGTAAGACCTTTTGCAGAAGGAAGAGCTGCTGTTTTAGAAATGAACAAATGGGCTTTTGTTGATGAAAAAGGTAATTATATCTACCAACCTTATTTCGAAGAAGCCAGTTATTTCAACGAAGGATTATGTCCTGTAAAACTAAAAGGCAAATGGGGTGCAATTGATAAACAAGGACATATATTGGTTCCTTTCCAATTTGAATACGTTGGCATTTTCGAAAATGGAGTTGCTGAAGTAGTTTATAGAGGAATTAATTTATATGTTGATTTGAGGGGGAATGTGTTGCCGAGACTTAACTAGCAGCCGGCTTTTGGCCATTGGCAGTTTGCTATTGGCTTGGGGTTTCGGAAAGATGAGAAATTGTGGAGCTTATATAACATTTGCATTTTTTTACTGAATTTTCTCAGCCAACAGCTAAAAGCAAAAAGCCAAAGTATAGCAATCGGCTTTTGGCCATTGGCAGTTTGCTATTGGCTTGGGGTTTCGGAAAGATGAAAAATTGTGGAGCTTATATAATATTTGCACTTATTTACTGAATTTTCTCTGCCAACAGCCAAAAGCAAAAAGCCAAAGTAGATATCTTTAAACATCTTTTACTTTATGATAATTACTACTTCAAACTTGCCAAATTCTTTTTGATTTTCATCATTAATTTATCAGGAGTAATTCTTGGTAAGTTACTTAAAAACCAATTCATAAATCCTACAATCTTTTTGTTCTTTCCATAGAGAAATAATTCAACTCCTGCTTTAGCAACTAGTTCTGCACTCATTGGTTTATTGGCATGCATTGCATTGGTTTTTCGCATGGATTCTGTATGAAATGGAGTCTCAACTGTACCCGGACAAAGTGCTGTTATAATAACTCCGGAGCCTTCATATTCTGCTGAAATGGTTTCAGTAAATGCCAATACAAAACTTTTAGTTGCTGAATAAACAGAATAGTATGGAAATGGTAAAAATGATAACAATGAGGCTACATTTAAAATTTTACCTTTTCCTTCAATTACCATATCAGCACCAAATAGTTTAGTTAATCCAACTAAAGAGGTAATATTAACTGCAATCATTTCTTCATCTCTTTTTAATGGCATCTCAAAGAAATTGCCATATTCACCAAAGCCAGCATTATTAATTAATCCGGTAACTTTATAATTATGCCTTTTTACTTCAGCATATAAATCTAGTGCTGAATTAGGTTCACTTAAATCATAAAGAAAAAAATCCACCTCAACCTTATTTTTACCTTTAAGTTCAGTTTGTAGTAATCTTAATTTTTCTTCATTCCTGGCAACCAAAATCAAGTTGAAGTTTTTTGCAGCTAATAACCTTGCCATTTCCAATCCAATACCGGAACTGGCTCCAGTAATCAATATAAATTCTTCCATTTTATAATTAATGTTTTTCAGCTTTTTCCTTTATGAGTCTTAACCATTTATCATGGAGTTTCAATAATTTATTTGGCTGAAAGATTCTTTGTAAAAAGGTCAAAAATCCATTTTGAGATTCCGGAGTAATTAATCTACAACCATTTGCTGATGGGACAATAATCCAGGCATGGTATGCAGTTAAATCATTTCTACGAACCTCCCATGACATTCGTTCATTTGGCACAAATTCTTTCATAACAGGTTGCAGTTGTAAACCCATTGTATGCATTTTGAATGTCAGCCCATTCTTTAATGTTGTTGCACTAGAATCTAAAAATTCCACCGGACTTTGAACACCATCATAGTATGTATGCCATTCCTTTGCATTGATTAAAATATTCCAAACGACTTCCGGTTTGGCATAAATTTCAATTTCATTGTATACATACCATTTCGAAGTAAGTGGATTAAACTCGGCAGGCCAATTAATGAGATTGGAGCTTGCATCATACTTTTTGGTCATGATAGTTTGTACCTTTTTTTCCTGAGCAAAAAGTGAAGCTAAGGAACAAAAAAACACTAAAAGTCCAGATAAGATTTTCCTTGTCATTACAATTATTTTAAAAATTATAATGCAATTCTAGTCAAGCTAAGAGCCCTAAAACGATAACAAATGTTTATAATTTAAATGGAAGCTTTTTTGAGTCTGCTTAAATGAATGGGAGTAATTCCAAGGTATGATGCAATCATATGTTGTGGAACCCGATTGTGAATGTTTGGAAAAACATCTGTTATTTTATCATATCGCTCCTTTGGTGTTCTTACATAGTTATTTTTTATTCTATCATCTTGATAAATAAAATAATATTCAGCTATAAGTCTTCCCATTTTCTGACCTTCAGCAAGGTTTTGGTATCCCCAATCTATTGAAGTTCGGGGCAAAACAACAACTTCTGTTTCTTCTAAGGCTTGCAAACTGTAAAGTGAAGGCTGCTTTTGAATAAAATTAGAATAGTCAGCTATAAATTGGTTTTCCAAAGCAAAATGAATCGTATGCTCTGCTCCTTCATTATCAGTAATTAAGACTCTTAGAAGTCCTTTATTTATAAAGAAAATTTCGTTTGGAATGATATTAGGCTGACTTAATATTTGTTGCCTCTTAAACGTTTTTAAAATAGCTTCACCAAGAAAATCATCCAATTCACTTTCAGAAACATTGATCATTTGTTTCATCACATTTCTAATTTGCTCCATGTTTGAATGATATTGTTTTCAGGTGAAAATTTATCTAAAAAATCTTTAAGAAACTAGTTTTAATAAGTGCTTAATTATAACGTACCTCCCTCCGCTAATAGCCAAAAGCTAAAAGCCAAAGTCTCCCAATCAATATTTCACAATCTTCTCAGCAAATGCATTTTCGCCATTGCTGATTTCTATTAAATAGATGCCACTTGTGAATTGATTCGATTCAATTTTGAAGCTGGTATTCCAATCACTTTCAGCAATCAATTTGCCTTCTAAAGTGTAAATTTTGTATTGTAGTTTTTTGTTCGATTGATTGTTGATTTCCAAAGCACCGCTTCCGTTTGCAAATCCATTGGTGTTGAATAATTGAACTTGCTCTTTAAATGCTTGAATTGGATTTATTGATAAAGCTACTGCAAATCCTCTTTCTTGTAACCTGGTTTTTAAGGGACCATAATGTGTCCTCGAATACAATAAACTATCTGCGACAACCAATAAATCCGCGGCATCCTGCAAACTCATATTGTTGGTGTAAAAATAGGTTGATCCAAATAACAATTTGGTTGTGACTTCTCTTCCTAAATCTTCACCAATATCATTTAACATGCTACTCCAGATTTCTGATGTTGAATAATAATCAGAGCTTACATTGGTAGGATATTTTTTGTTGGTATCGGTATTTCTTCCATCCCAGTAAACATTGTGTCCATCCCAATTAAAAACTTTTCTCCAATTGAACTCTGAAATAGCTTTTGAATATTGTGTTGCCATGAAATCACAATTCGCTTCCTCAAAGGCTAATCTCTCTAATCCATTTGTTGAATTCGGTGCAATGCTATAATTAATACCATGTGTATATTCATGCACAATTACGTCAGCATCTTCTGCATCAGGTACTCCGCCTGTTCCAAAATAAAGTGATGGATCATCATTATCAAAAGCAAACCTCGATTGGTCTTGACCTTGAAAAGCTGTGGGATCAACTTTAATCTGGTAATTAGCCAGGCTATCTAATCCAATACTTTTTAAATATGCTTGTACTTCAGCTATATGATACAATACCATGAATTCTCTGAAGAAAGACTGGTTTCTGCTGAAATCGAAATTGGCTGTTTTAGAAGTAAATGGTTCATTGCTTGGCGACTCTAAATCCATGATGATAGCGTATTTGTTTTCAGCAAAAAAACTATCATTATCAAAACGAATAGGAACCGTAACATTTACTCTTTGTGCTGATATTTCAGGATAATCATTGCCATTGTTATTCACCCAAAGTCCGTTATCAGCACCATACGCTTTTTGAGCTGTGGTTAATGGGTCTGGTCTGAACAATTTACTGCTAACCAAAGTATCTTGTTTGGCTAATAAATCTAATTGTCTGCTAGTTATCAATTCGCCTTTTTCATTTCTGATTTCTTCAAACAAAATACCTGTTTTCGATTTCACTTTGTTTAAAAAAGCTATTGAATATTCACCATTTTTATTTGTCCAAACTATGTTAGATTGGTTTGACTTAAAGCTGATGTTTGAAGAAGTTCCGTTTTCAAGATTACTGCTTACATATATCAAAAAGCCATTTTTATTGATGTTTAGTTTGATATCACTTCCGTAAACAGGAATGCCATTGTAACAATGTTGAAACAACTGATGTTTACCTACAACACTATTTTTCTCAAACAACATTTTAAAACTATGTGCCTGGTCTTTCGAATTCAGAAATGTAGTCCTCAAATAGTTCTGTAATTCAATTTCATTTAATTGATTAAAATTAATTGAATGATTGGTCCTTGAAGAAGCAGCTTTCTTTTGTGTATCTATTGATGTTTGAGCGAATACACAAACATTCAGCAATAAAAAAAACAGCGTAAATTTATTTCTCATATTTTAACCATTTGGGTGTATTGAATCCATTCTCTTTTATTTTATCTAAAACGGCATTCACTTTTGTTGGACTTACTTCAAATATAATACCCTCAAAATCTTCTTCTGCATGAGGATAGAATTTTAAATCGAATTGTTTAAAATGTCTGATAAGTTCATGGTGTCTGGCAAAAGGAATTTCAATTTTATACTGATTAAACAAATCCTTTTTTACAATCTCCACTTTCTCTAGACATGCTTCTGATGAACCTCCGTATGCTGCAATCAAACCGGGAACTCCTAATAATTTTCCACCAAAATAACGAACAACCACTACCAATATATTAGTCAGATTTTTCGCCATAATGGTTCTGAGTATTGGTCTTCCTGCTGTTCCTGATGGCTCTCTGTCGTCTGAACTTTTTTGAAAAGAGGAATCCGGCTCCAATACCAAAGCCCAGCAATGATGTGCCGCCGAATAATGTTCTTTTTTTAACTGCTGAATAATATCTTTCGCATCCTGTTCAGTTTTAATGGGATAAGCATATGCTATAAACCTGCTTGCACGCTCTCTTAATTCAGCCTCAGAATTGCCTTTAATGGTTTGATATGAATCTGTAAACAACATTTTTATATCGACATTAAAGCAATGGCAAGCAAAGCAAGACTCAAACCAATCCATTTATTTTTGGTAAGAATTTCTTTAAAAAACAATACTGAAAACAGGGTACTGGCCAAAACAATTCCAATATTATTGATAGGAAAAATAATGGTAGCATTTGAACCCTGTAAGGTTTTAACCAAGAAAAACATACTGAAATAATTAGGTAAACCTAAAAACAATCCCCATAGAATGGATTTTAAATCAAGTTTAGTTTTACCTGTAATAATTCCACCTATTAGAATAATTGAACCTAATAAAAATGCATTTAGAAAAACGGTGGTTACAATAGTATCAGCGCTATAAGCCGGAATAAACATTTCTTCGAGGTAATGTAAAATCGAATCAATAAAACCACTTCCTACAAAAACCAATAAAGGCAATATCCATAAGTTGGCTGATGTTGCTTGTTCTTCATTACTTCTACTCATGATGATAACTGCAATCATAGAAACTACAATTCCAATCACACCAATTATTCCCGGCATTTCATGGTGAATAAAAACTGCTACCAAAACAGGAATCACCACCGATAATTTTGCAGCAACCATACTAACTGAAACGCCCATTTTCTGAGCTGTTAGGCCTATGCAGAAGAGAATACTAATGAATAAAGAACCCAGAATCAAAGTATAAATATACCAATCAGTATTCCATACTTGAATTTGAAAAACCGTTTTTCCTGAAAGCAGATTTCCTATAATTCCACAACTCAGGTAATTCATTACAATTGCTTGAAATGTTTGCACTTTTTTAATTTCAAAAATCTTAAAAAAGCTGACTGTTAATGTTGAAAATAAAATACTAAGCAGTAAAAAAACGACCATTGATATATCTTTTAAAAATACTATTATCTAATTCACCCGACTCCCTCAAAACACCATGAATAGAAGGAGCTTTCACTCCTTCCGAAATATGTGCAGGTGTATAAAAAACCTGTGCCTCATCCCAATTTCCTGATTCAATTACATGTGTTAAAACTTGCAAACCACCTTCAATAATGAGACTTTGTTTACCAGCTTCAAACATTTTTCGTTTAACAAAATCCATCCAATCTACAGATTCTTCATATTTCAACCAACTTGTTAAACTATTGTTCTTTTCTTCTTTTTTGTTGATGATCCAGGTCTCTTGAGAATTGTCGAAAATCTTTAAATCCAAAGGTAATTTTAAGTTTCTGTCAACTATGATTCTCAAAGGATTTCTTCCTACCCAGGCTCTAGCATTTAAAGCGGGATTGTCTAATAAGGCAGTATTACTTCCAACCAAAATAGCATCTTCTTCTGTTCTCCATTTGTGAACCTGCTTTTGAACAATGAATCCTGTTATATGTCTTGCTTGTTCAAACTCCTCTTTGCTCATTTTATTGGCATCAGGTGCAATATATCCACTCAAAGTCTGTGCCCATTTTAGAATAATATAAGG
Organism: Vulcanococcus limneticus LL; assembly: GCA_943361925.1. Classification (GTDB taxonomy): domain Bacteria; phylum Bacteroidota; class Bacteroidia; order UKL13-3; family UKL13-3; genus CAISCU01. The sequence continues at coordinate 82,232 of CALRIT020000015.1, forward strand.
CTCCTTTTTTGTGATGTATTTGATAAACCTGCGATTCAACCATTTACATTCTTCTTCCAAAATTCCTGTGATGACCTCAATACCTGCATCTTTCAGAATTTGAATTCCTTTCCCAGCAACCAATTCATTGGGATCACTCATTCCAATCACCACCTTTTTTATTCCAGATTGAATAATCAAATTAGCACAAGGAGGTGTTTTTCCAAAATGCGAACAAGGTTCCAGATTAACATACAAAGTACAATGAGGTAAAATAGAAGTATCTTTTAAAGAATTGATACAATTGACCTCGGCATGGGCTTCACCAAATTTTTGATGAAATCCTTCTGCAACAATTTTGTCATCATATACCAAAACCGAACCCACCAAAGGATTGGGTGCAACTTTACCCCTACCCGCTTCGGCGAGTTCAAGGCATCTCTTCATATATAAAGAATGGTTCATCAATGCCACGAAAGTAGTATTTTGCAAGACTTATTTCTAAGCCATAAAAGAACCATGTTAGTTTCAGAATTTCTTCCATTTGCTAAAAACCTGCTCAAACACATTTATGAACCATCTGAGGCTCATGAAATTGTTTGTATTTTAATCGAAGAAATCCTTCTCATTAAAAAGCAACATCTCAGCATTTTAGACAAAGAAATTGACACTGCTGAAGAAATGAAACTGAGTTATTGTATCGAGGAATTACAAAAAGGTAAACCTCTTCAATATGTATTGGGATATGCCTGGTTCAGAAAAATTGTGGTTGATGTAAATGAGTCGGTTTTAATTCCGCGCCCTGAAACTGAAGAATTGATTGACTGGGTTTTGGAGGAAAATCAAAATTTACCAGAGTTAAAGATTTTAGATATTGGAACCGGTTCGGGTTGTATTGCTATTTCAATCGCCAAAGAAAAAAAGAACTGGGCTATAAGTGCAATTGATGTTTCTGAAGATGCTTTGGAGGTTGCTCAACACAATGCAAAAAAGAATGTATGTAGCATTCAGTTTAAAAAAATTGATATACTTTCCCCTGAAGCTGAACAATTTATAAAAGAAGGAAATTTTGACATCATTATCAGTAATCCTCCTTATATACCCGAAATTGAAAAAGCTGAAATGCACATCAATGTAAAAGATTTTGAACCATCAATCGCTTTATTTGTACCCAATGAAACTCCACTTTTATTTTACAAAAGGATTATAGAATTAAGTAAAGGTCTGATTTATTTTGAAATAGCTGCTTCTCAATCGAATGCCCTCTTAGAACTTGGCGAAAAATTGCAGAGAAAAATTATCGTCAAAAACGATATTAGCGGAAACCCAAGAATGGCAAAGGTTTTTCCAATTTCTCAACAATAAAAAAATACACTAAAAGATTTATATTTAACCACTTAAATAAAAGACTTTTGGTTTCAATCAAAAAATTAAGATTTTCACCCTTTAAATAAAATACCTAAACCCATGAGGAAAACCATTTTCATGCTTAGTTTGGTTTTTGCAATACTGTTTGCAAATGCACAAACTAAATTCGAAACACAAACTTTAAAGTCGGCCGATGGCAAATACCAATACACAACGGTAAGCAACGACCCTTTAAAAGTTAGAACCTATGTTTTAAAAAACGGACTCACAGTGATGATGAGCGTTAACAAAAAACAACCTAGAGTTCAAACAATGATTGCCACCAAAGCCGGTAGCAAAAACGATCCTGCCGATAATACCGGATTAGCACATTATTTGGAACACATGTTGTTTAAAGGAACCGATACTTATGGTACCTTAAACTGGGCTAAAGAAAAAGAGCAATTAGATAAAATTGATGCATTATACGAGTTGTACAATAAAACAACTGATGAAGCAAAAAGAAAAAACATTTATCACCAAATCGATTCAGTTTCAGGAGTAGCTTCGAGTTTTGCAATTGCCAACGAATACGACAAGTTAATGCAAGTAATTGGAGCACAAGGAACCAATGCATTTACTTCTTTAGAACAAACAGTTTATGTAAATGATATTCCTGAAAACAACATGGAAAAATGGCTTGGCATTGAAGCAGAAAGATTCCGTAATCCAATTCTACGTTTATTTCATACCGAATTAGAAGCTGTTTATGAAGAGAAGAATATTTCATTAGACAATGATGGACGTAAAGTTTTTGAAGCCATGTTAAAAGGTTTATTCAAAAACCATTCTTATGGAACTCAAACTACCATTGGTACAGTTGAACATTTGAAAAATCCTTCATTGGTTAAAATCAGAAATTATTACAATACTTATTATGTGCCTAATAATATGGCGATTATTTTATCTGGTGATATCGACCCTGATAAAATGATTCGTGTGATTGATGAGAAATTTTCTTACATGCAGCCAAAACCGGTTCCTGCTTTTACCTTTAATCCTGAAGTAACAAAAACCACTCCTGATGAAATCAGCATTTATGGTCCTGATGCAGAAAACTTAATGATTGGTTTCAGATTCCCAGGCGGAGGCACCAAAGAATCGATGATGTTACAAATGGCTGATATGTTGTTATCGAATGCAAAAGCCGGATTAATCGACTTAAACTTAGTAAAAAAACAAGCTGTATTAAGTGCAGGTTCACAAACTTGGGCAAATAAAGATTACAGTGTGATGTTTATTAGCGGTAAACCTAAAAAAGACCAAAGTTTAGAAGAAGTAAAAACATTGCTTTTAAACCAGATTGAAAAATTAAAAAATGGTGAATTTGATGATGCTACTTTAAAAGCAATTATTGCCAATTTGAAAATTTACAAAATCAAGGAACGTGAAAACAACGATGGAAGAGCTTATGCCATGTTGGACGCATTTTGCATGGATAGAAACTGGAAAAATGTTTCTGAAGAATTGGATTTGATGAGCAAAATTACCAAAACTGAATTGGTTGAATTTGCTAAAAAATGGTTCACTAACGATTATGTTGTTGTTTATAAAAGATTAGGTGAAGATAAATCTATCTCAAAAATTGAAAAACCTGAAATTACTCCTGTTGAAGTAAACAGAAATGATGTTTCGCCATTTGTGAAACAAGTTACTGAAAGTCCTTCTCCTTCTATCAAACCTAAATTCATTGATTTCGACAAAGACATGACTCGTATGGGAAATGTATATTATGTTAGAAATACAGAATCAGGATTGTTCCAATTATACTATGTTTTGGAGATGGGTAAATTCAATGATTTAAAATTACCAGTAGCTGTAAACATGTTACAATATTTAGGTACAGATAAGTATTCAGCAGAAGAAATCAGCAAAGAATTCTTCAAACTGGCTTGTGATTTTAGTGTGAATGTTTCAAATGAACAGGTGTATGTTTCTTTAAGCGGATTGGATGAAAACTTTGTACCTGCAGTGAAATTATTCGAACATTTATTGGCTAATGCAAAACCAGATCAAGCAGCATTAAATACCATGGTTGAAAGAACCTTGAAATCAAGAGAAGATGCCAAGAAGAACAAAGGTTTAATCTTTAGAGTAGCACTTCAAAACTATGCTATGTATGGTGCAAAAAATCCTTTCAAACATGAATTAAGTGCTACAGAATTAAAAGCATTAAAAGCTGAAGAATTGGTTAAGTACATACACAATATTACCTCTTACACTCACAAAATCTGGTATTTTGGTCCACAAGAACTAAAAGGTTTAAACGGCATTCTTGCTAAAGAACATAAAACTCCTAAAGTTGCTTTAAGTATTCCTAAACCTGTTGAATTCACCAGACAAGACACCAAAGAAAACAAAGTTTTATTTGTAAATTATGATATGGTTCAAGCTGAAATCATGTGGTTAAGCAAAACAGTTGATGGTTACAATCCGGCAATGACACCAATGATTACATTGTTTAATGAGTATTTTGGAGGTGGAATGTCATCAGTTGTTTTCCAAACTATTCGTGAAAGTAAAGCTTTGGCTTATTCAACTTATTCAAGATACTTACAGCCAGGTAAGAAAAATGATCCTTATTATATAATGGCTTATGTTGGAACTCAATCCGATAAAATGAATGAAGCTGTTCCTGCAATGAATGAGTTATTAAATGATATGCCACAAGCAGAAAATATGTTTGAAGCAGCAAAAGGTTCATTAATTAATGGAATTGAAACACAAAGAACCAATGATGCTGATATCATTTTCTCTTATGTGGCTAACGAAAAATTAGGTTTAACAAAAGACATCAATAAAGATGTATATGAAAGTCTTCCTAAAATCACTTTAAAAGATGTGGTGAACTTTCAACAAACAACCTATAAAAACAAACCTTTCACTTATTGTGTAATGGGTTCGAAAGACAAAATTAAAATGGAAGATTTGTCGAAATATGGCAAAGTAACAGAAGTAAGTTTAGAAGAAATCTTCGGATATTAATTCAAAATAATTTCTAAAAAAAGCGGCTTGTATCTGAGGATATGAGCCGCTTTTTTTTGTATTTTGGAAATTCAATACTTATTATTTAATGTTGATTTAGACTTTTCAATATGAAAATAAAAATCTCCTTAACAATTAAAAAAGAAGTAATTGATCGTGCTGAACGCTATGCAAATCAAAAAGGCAAAAGTCTTCAAGATATTATTGAACACTATTTAATCAAAATAAAAGAGGAAAATAAATTGGAACATAACATTTCACCAAAATTAAAAAAAATAGTAGGTGCCGTTTCTTTGCCTAAAGATTTTGATGATGAAAAAGAAATACATTCAATTTTGGAGCAAAAACACCTTTAGTTTTAACATTTTTGATATCTATTTTTAGTAGACATTTTAAGCCCTATTAGTAACGGCAAAGTGTATATAAATTCATTGAAACAAATTCAACAAAACACTTAAAAACGGTTATAGTTCCTTAATTAAAATTTACTATTTTCACTTTTTGCTAAACCAATTAACGATTATTCGCTCATTTACCTAGAACAAATCCACAGAAACTTTATATTTGAATATTAGCTATTTAAATCAAAAAAAAAGAATAATAATCAGTTTATATTTTTTATTGAAACTTCTTAAAATCCTGAAGGGATGACATTATTATAGAAAATAAAATATGAAGAATCCCCCCTCCAACTCAACAACGCGGACCAAAGGTCCGCGTTGTTGAGTTGGAGGGTATTTTGTTTACAGCATTTTTCTATAAACATGTGACCACCTTCAGGGTCATTAATTTTATTTAAAAGAGCAATTTAATTCCTAAAACTTTTTGAAAATAATTCTCATAACATTTATTTGATTAAAAAACATACTTCTTGTATATGCAGATATTCGAATCCAATTAATTAACAAATAAAATTTCTTCAATTCAATTTCTAAATCCAATTTCATGATAATTTTTTTATATATTGAATCATGAAAAAACTGATTCTGTTAGTATTTAGCTTTTCAGCAATCACTCTTGCTTCAGCTCAGATTGTTCCTCAGAAAATTTGCACTTTACCTGCTGTTCTTGCTGAATCTTCCGGTTTAATTAAAACTGGTACCAATCGTTTTTTTAGTCATAATGATAGTGGTTCTGACCCTGTATTAACCGAATTTGATTCAAGTGGAACAGTAAAAAGAAGACTTTATATCAACTCATCAAATGTTGATTGGGAAGACATTACCACCGATGCAACTGGCAAAGTATATATCGGTGAGTTTGGTAACAATAACAACGACAGAAAAAATCTTCGTATTTATATCATGGCCAATCCTTCTACTTTTACTAAAGACACTACCAGTGTTGGTATATTGAACTTTACTTACCAGGGACAAACAGCATTTCCTCCTGCAGCAGAAGCTTTAAATTATGATATGGAAGCCATGTTCTGGTGGAATGATAGCATTTTCTTATTCAGTAAAAACAGAACAAGTCCATATAATGGTTTTACAGTAATGTATGCGCTTCCAGCCAAAGCCGGTACCTATGTAGCAGCAAAAAGAGATAGTTTCTATACCGGTGCAGGAGCTTGGTTAAACCAATCAATTACCGGTGCTGCAATTAGTCAGGATGGTAAAAAAGTAGTATTATTAGGCTACGATAAACTTTGGCTTTTTAAAGGATATACAGGAAACAAATTCCTCAAAGGGCAAGTAAATTCTTATACTTTTAATGCATTGAGTCAGAAAGAAGGAATTTGTTTTGCCGATTCGAATACGCTCTATTTTACTGAAGAATCGAGCCCATTAAGCAGTGCTTCTTTATTTAGATTTAAGTTGCCCAATTTAAGCAATGGACTTCATTCCAAAAAAAAGGAAATAAACGATTTTAATATTTATCCGAATCCATTTCAGAATAAAATATGCATTCAAAATCCTACAGAAAAAAAACTGGGATTGATGCTTTTGGATATGACTGGAACCAAAATTATTGAGAAAGAAATTAGCTACAAAGAAATCTGTTTGGAATATGAAATTTCGGCATTAAATCCCGGTAATTATTTGATTGGAATTATTGAAAACAACAAGGTGATATATTCTGAAAAAATAAGTAAATATTGATTTTTAAAGTTTGAATAATACTATTATTTAGATTCATATTCTTTCAAATTTAAAATTACTTGGTTTAAGTTATTACATATTGAATTATGTAAATAAATTCTTTTACGCGCTCTTCGGAAAAAGCGAGTGATCATGAATATAATAGTAGTTATGAAAATTACTATTAGTAAAAAGAAGTATGGTAAATAATTCAAAAACGAATTCAACTCATTGATTTCCGACGTATCAAATTCTTGAGTAACAGCAGTAATTTTTCCAATCCATTTACTAATTTCACTATAAAAGAATGATGAAATAATTAATTGAATTATTAATATTAACCAAAAAAACAACTCGAAAATCAATATTACACCTGCTTTTAAATTTCTAAAAATAAAGCCTGATTCTATTTTCGACTTAGTCTCATTCAAAATAAAAATACTACCATGAATATCAGTATTTGCTTTTGGTGCGTCTTTAAAATCTGACAATAGTTCATCAATAACCTCTTTCATAAATTAAAATTTCGATTGAAAATACGAAATAAATATAATATTTAAATTCAATTTATTTTGCAGAATTAAAAAATACCATATACTATATTTATATTGATTTCTGAAACTGAAACATGAAGGGTATTATAACTAAATGTAAAAGTTAAAACCTAAATATTCAAAAAATAAATGACTCTAGTTTTTCCAAAAAATATAAAATTTAATCGAACATTTATTTTGTTTTATTTCATTTTAACTTCACTTCTTACAAATTCCCAAAACCTAGTTCCAAATGGAAACTTCGAAACCTCATATGGAAGAGGTGTGAGCCATTGGGTGCAGCCTCCCGGTGAGTTTTATCATTATGAAGACATGTGGCTAGACACAAGCGGAGAAAGGTATTACAACCACTTAAATGGGCTTTGTTTAATACATCCATTGCCAAGTGAATACATGTATGTTTTATTAAAGGAACCAATTCAGGAAGGCAAACAATATTGTATCAAATTCAAATTGTTTTTTAAATCAAACCAATGGGACCGTCCCGAATGGTTGAAGAAAGTACAAATGGCTTTTCTGAATGAGGGAATTGAACTCAATAAAAGAACACGAATTTTTGAACAAGCAGATTTAGAATTTGAAGTTGATACTTTAAGTGAAAGACCCTTTTGGCAATATGTCGAAACCACCTTCACAGCTCAACGTAGCGGAAAGTACTTATATATTGGAAGATTCTTTGATGATGAAACCGGCAGGGCTTTGGATGAATGGTCTGAATTTGAAAAACAAACATTGATTGAAAGAGATGAATGGGTTCAATTTACTAAAGATAGTTTTAATGGAAGAAGTCTTGAATTTGATGAACCTAAAAACAAAAGAGATTTAAAACGACAAGTTAAACTTCTTACTGATTTCACCAAAGTGAATGCTTATCAAAGAGACACTACTGTTAGGTGGATTAACCGATGGTACCAAGCTTATCTCGACTCCTGTAAAAATGCCCGATTACAAGCCATGTACTTTCAGGTGAGGGCTTATTTTGATGATATTTGTATCAGTGAAAAACAATTGGATGGAACCTGCAATTGTAGTGATACTTTGAGACCTCCCAAATTTGAAAAAGGTAAAACTTATACTTTAAAAAATATCTTTTTTGATTTAGATAAATCGAGTTTAAAAATAGAATCAAGTATCGAACTTGAAAAACTATACCTGACATTAAAAGAAAATCCCGGATTACATATTCAGATTATTGGTCATACAGACAGTATCAACTCTGCTGCTTATAACCTGAAATTATCATCAGACCGAGCAAAAGGAGTAATGAATTGGTTGATAGCAAAAGGTATCTCTCCCAAACGACTTGAATTCAAAGGATATGGAGAAGAAAAACCCATTGCAGATAACTCAACAGAGGAAGGTAGAGCCTTGAATAGAAGAGTGGAATTTTTGGTAACAAAATCCGAAAAATAATTAAAATAATTGTTGGCTTAAATTTTTAAAATCCAAACTATCAAATATTTACAAAAATAAATTACTCATAAAGTAGTTTATAATATAAACCAGTTTATATTTGCTCCGTCATGAAAAAATTATCCTGGTTATTTCTAATGCTTGGACTTGGATGTTCAAGTATTCCAAGAGCAAATGCTCAGCTCGACAGTCTAAGAAACGGAGATTTCGAAACATGGGTTAATAGAAGTAAAAATGGAACTACCTATTCAGACCCTGAATTTTGGTACACATTAAATAGTTTAACTGCTTTTGGAATGGAGCCAACAACATGGGCTTCAAACAATCCAAAATCGGGAACAAAAGCAGTTTATCTTGAAACCACTTCACAAACATTTGGAGTAATTCCAGGAATTCTGGCTTGTAATAATTTTTTAGATGCGATGGGAACTCCGGATATGGATTTGAATAAAATTCCATTTCAAAGTCGACCAGCTGCTATTAGTTTCTGGTGCAAAGCAAATCCTGCTGCAGGTGATTCTTCTGCATTTAATTTTACCCTTAGTAAATTCAAAAACAATGCTCACCAAATCATAGCAAAAGCAGCATGGACAAAAGGAAGTTCAGATTCAACCTATCAATATGTAAAAGTATTTTTTGAATATTATTCTGATGAAAATCCTGATTCGGCTTCTATCATTTTCTCTTCGAGTATCAATGGATTTGATCCGGTTATAGGAAGTAGTTTATTACTTGATGAAGTTAGATTGGAATATGTAATTAGTGGAATAGAAAATTACGAACCTCAAAAAATTGAGTTGTATCCAAACCCAAGTAATGACCATAAATTGTATTTCAACTCAAACAATAATTTTGAAACTTTTATTGTAAAAGACCTTCAAGGAAAAGAAGTAAAAATAGGTAAATTATTCAGTAATGAAATTAATTTAGAAGAATTAAAAACAGGCATTTATATCCTACAATTAACAAATTCAAACAATCAATTATACACGCATAAAATCATACTTAACTAATATGGAAAACAAAGAAATGAACGAAATGGAAGCTTTGGAAATCATTGAACAGATGATTAACAGAACTAAACAAGAAATCAGCGATAACGGTTTCTACTGGATATTATGGGGATGGTTAGTTTTTATTTCTGCCATCACAGATTATTCCTTACTTGTATTTTTTGACCATCCTAATCATGCTTTGGTTTGGGGGATATTGATGCCATTGGGAGGAGTAATTACAGCAATTGCAAGTAGAAAAGAGTATATCAAAAAAAGAAAAACAGCTAAAACTTATGTTGATGAACTGATGACCTATGTAACGACAGCGTATGTTATCAGCTTATTAATTATATGTTTGATTATGCCAATGAATGCAGGTACCTGGAGAGGCTTTTATCCGGTGATTATGGTTTTATATGCCACCATCACATATATTACAGGCGGAATTGTAAAATCAAAACCATTAAGAATGGGTTCATTTCTAAATTGGGCTTGTGCTATAGTAGCATTTTTCGTTACCTACGATTGGCAATTATTGTTATTGGCAGTTGCAGTTTTAGGTGGATTTATAATTCCCGGACACATACAAAACAAAGAATTCAAATCTGAACATGTTTAAGGATTTAGACCCTATTTTACATTCGCAATTACGACTGGCAATTGTTTCTCTTTTGGTTTCGGTAAAAGAAGCAGAATTTACCTATATCAAGGAGCAAACAGCTGCCAGTGCGGGCAACTTAAGCGTTCAATTGCAAAAACTAAAAGAAGCGGGATATATCGAAATTGAAAAACAGTTCAAAGACAATTTTCCGCTCACCACATGCAGCCTCACTCCCGCAGGACTCAAAGCTTTTGAAGCCTATGTGAAGATTTTGAAATCTTATATTAATGTGAAAAAATAGTTGCTGGCAGCTGGCTTCTTGCAACTGGCTTTAGATTCTGCAAATTAGAGAAATCTATCATCTAAAGAAACAGTTTAAGTTCTTTAGAAATCGATGTCGATTACTAAAACTATCTAAGCCTGCTGCTAGCAGCCAGAAGCATCTTCATGTACTTTAGTTATGAAAAATTGAATCCCAGAACAATCTAAGCCAGAAGCTAGCTGCCAGGAGCAAGAAGCAAGAAGCCTTTCGGCTTCCTACGAGCTTTCCTCCGTAAAATAAATCTTATAAAACTTCCTGCCATCAGCATCTACTCCCCTTTCAATTAAACTCTTGTCTCCATGGATGTAGATATGGAAGTTTTTGTCGAGTTTGAGAATGCTTTTGAAAACTTTGGATTGCTTTTTTACAGCTACTGATGATATCTCAAATTCAGTAAATGCATCCAGTTCCTTACTTTCTCTATATGCATCATCAAAGGTTCTAAAAGATGTAATTAGGCCTTGGTCTTGAAGCACCTCCGATTCAAATTCTTCTTTAACAAACTTTTCTTTCTTTTTGAAAAAATCAACAGAACGATTTAACAAATCAATCTGATCTGCTTTTGTCACTTCAAATTCTTTATCAAGCTGTGTTGAAACATAATCTTTTGTAAGGGTAAGAAACTCTTTGGTGAAATGGTATTCATCCTTTTTAGGTTGTACCATTAAAAAATCATCACGCCAGTAGCGGGCTTCTCCCGAGCGGTTCGACTTATCCAAAATCAAAACCTTGAAGCCGGATTCTTCCTCTAAATCAACAATTAAACAACCTTTATCCAGTTTTTCAGGAGTGATGCCTTCATCGTAGTTTAAGGTAAATCCACCTTTGATTTCTGAAGTTTTAATGAATGATTGTTTTTGTTCAGATTTAAACAATCCAATTCCCTGAACTGCTCTTCCTTCAAAAATGATTTCAGAAAATCTGGCTACAAAAAAATCACCTGCTTTGATTTGCGGATGTACCGATTTTTCGAATAAATGCTGAGCCAGATGAATACTGGTCAGGTGAAATGAACTTTGCTCGTAAAATATTTCTTTGGCAAATTTATAAACCGGATTCAGGCTTAAATCACCATTAGAAAAATGAAACTGATACCACTCAGAAACATTAAATGAGCCCAGAAAAAACTTATGAAGGAGAACCTTCAATTCAGGATCATCCAAATCAACTTCGATTTTCGACAATTCCAAAGAATCTCCGTTATTTTGGTTTCCTACGCGGTGTAAAGAAACATTTTCGAGGTAACAATTCGACAAATCAACCATAGTTCGCAAAATACTAAGATTGTATTTGTAAGAAGTAAAAGCAGTAAAAAAGAATTGAACCAGTTTTAAACATAAAAACGCCGTGGTAATCAGCCACGGCGCTAAACCAAGGCAGGGCCATCACTCCCTGCATTTGAACCCCATCCTGGAGAGGATCTAAATTCCGAAACCTGAGGTTTCAATAGAATAAGTAGACCTTGTCTCTACCGGATTAACTTCATAGGAAAAGGCTTTCACTAAATCTTTGTTGGTAATAATCCCTACCAATACATCATTTTCAACTACAGGTAATGCTTGAAACATTCCTTTGTCTAGACGTTCTAAAGCCTCTTCAACAGTGGCTTCTGCTGAGATAAAATGTGGATCTGGGGTCATTAATTCATCCATTTTAAATTCAGCATCCAAAGATTCACGATTAAGCGAGCTGCCAACTCCTAATTTTTCGTGCATATAATTCAGTGCATCATTAACACTGATAATACCTAATAACTTATTATTTTCTTCTACAATAGGAAGATGTGCAATTTTGAACTTACAAAAGAAATCAAGGACCTGCGAAAACTTGTTGTTTACATTACCAACCACAAGTTCCATTGTCATAATGTGTTTAACTCTTATATCTTTTTTCATGGCCTTTTAATTTACTATTCAAAGATAATCCCGCTGCCAAGTCAAATAAATGATACAGGTCATATCAAAACCTGAGATTTGTTTTGTGTTGGGTGAAAGCTAAGTGTTTCCCGAAATTCATAAAAAACAAAAAAGCCGGCTCCAATTTCTTGAAGCCGGCTTTTTTTATACTGTGAACTCTTATGCAGATGCCATCGAGTTTTTGAAACGTTTTCTGTCGTTTTCGTTTAAGTGAATTTTTCTTAAACGTAGTGATAGTGGCGTGATTTCTACCAACTCATCATCTTGAATATATTCCATACATTCTTCCAATGAGAAATTAATTTTTGGTGTCATACGAGCTTTATCATCAGTACCCGATGCACGCATATTCGTTAATTTCTTTTCTTTGGTAACGTTTACTACTAAGTCATCCTGACGATTGGTTTCACCAATAATCTGACCCATGTAAATGTTCTCACCAGATTCAATAAAGAAACTTCCTCTATCTTGTAATTTATCAATTGAATAAGCAATAGCTTTTCCTAATTCACCCGAAATCATTACACCTGCACCTCTATTAGGAATTGCACCTCTCCAAGGTTCAAATGCTTTGAAACGATGCGCCATAATTGCTTCACCTGCAGTTGCTGTTAATATGTTATTTCTTAATCCAATGATACCACGTGAAGGAATTTCAAATTCTAAATGAATCAAATCTCCTTTTGGTTCCATAATTAACATGTCACCTTTACGCTGACTTACATATTCAATTACTTTACCTGCGTATTCTTCAGGAACGTTTACTGTTAAGATTTCAATTGGCTCACATTTCTGACCATTGATTTCTTTTAGAATTACTTGTGGTTGTCCAACTTGTAATTCATATCCTTCACGTCTCATGGTTTCAATCAAAACAGATAAGTGTAGAATACCACGTCCAAATACCAAATATGAATCTGCTGAATCAGTTTCTTCAACACGTAAAGCTAAATTCTTTTCTAATTCTTTAAACAAACGATCGCGTAAGTGACGTGATGTTACAAACTTTCCTTCTTTACCAAAGAAAGGAGAATTGTTAATCATGAACATCATGTTCATAGTAGGTTCGTCGATTTTAATAGGAATCAAACCTTCAGGATTTTCAAAATCTGCAATAGTATCACCAATTTCAAATCCATCAATACCCATCACCGCACAAATATCACCTGCACCAACTTCTTCTACTTTCTTTTTACCTAAACCTTCGAAAGTATAAAGTTCTTTGATTCTTGATTTTTGAATAGAACCATCTCTTTTTACAATACTTACTGGTTGGTTCACTTTGATGCTTCCTCTTAATATTCTACCAATGGCAATACGTCCGGTAAAAGTTGAGAAATCCAAAGAAGTAATTTGCATTTGCAAAGAACCTTCTTTTACTACAGGAGCAGGAATACCTGAAATAATATCATCTAATAATGAGGTGAAATCTGTTGTTGGATTTTTCCAGTCTCTTCCCATCCAACCCATTTTAGAACTTCCGTACATAGTATGGAAATCTAATTGTTCTTCTGTAGCTTCTAAATTGAAAAATAAATCAAATACTGCATCATGAACTTCATCAGGTCTGCAATTTGGTTTGTCTACTTTATTAATTACAACAATTGGTTTTTTACCCAAAGCCAAAGCCTTTTGTAATACGAAACGCGTTTGTGGCATCGGACCTTCAAAAGCATCAACTAATAGTAATACACCATCAGCCATGTTTAAAACCCTTTCAACTTCACCTCCAAAGTCACTGTGACCAGGAGTATCAATAATGTTGATTTTTGTTCCTTTGTAATTAACAGAGATGTTTTTCGCCAAAATTGTAATTCCTCTTTCACGCTCTAAATCGTTATTATCGAGGATTAAGTCGCCCTTTTCCTGGTTTTCACGAAAAAGTTGAGTTTGGTGAATGATTTTGTCGACTAAGGTTGTTTTTCCATGGTCAACGTGTGCAATAATGGCAATATTTCTTATGTTCTGCATGATTTTTTAAAAAGCCTGCAAATCTAAGACTTTTAATGTTAAGAAACTGCAAAACCTTGATTATTTGCTAAATATTCACTGAAAACCGCTGTAAACAGCCATTTAATAATGGTAAACAATCTGAAAATTAACATTATTCCGGTAAAAATTTTGTACTTTTGTTAATCTCAATGAAAAAACTTTTAGCCATATTCATGCTTTTTTTGCTTTTAGGTACTTCAAGTAATCTGAAGGCTAATTTGCATTTTTGTGGTGATGTTTTAACTCAATTTGGTTTTGGAGAGCATGAAACTGAACCCTGCGATTGCGCTGATATGAGTTCAATGGATTGCTGTGATGATGTTATTATTAAAACACAAAACCCTGCTCCTGCCCTTTTAAGTCCATTAGAATTCAAACATTTCTCTTCAGATTTATTGGTTTTTATGATTTCAGAAAAAGTTGAAATCATTTCAAAATTTGATAAATCAGCTTTTTATTTTTTCAAAAATCAAGGTTATCGACAACGAGGAGAAACCGAACTTTCTCTTTTGTCAGTTTTTAGAATTTAGGATGATTGTTTTAGCCTGCATTGCTTGCTAACAAACTTGTTTTATTTCCTTGGTGAATTTTTCACCCAAAAACATCATTCAAAATTTTAAAAATCTTATCATGAAAAAACTTATCGTTTCAATTATATCTATATTTTCATTTTTCGCATCTCAGGCACAAACTACAGCAATGGATTTCTCACGTAATGATTGTGATGGAAATCCGGTTCATTTATTTTCTTTATTAGATTCTGGTTATACCGTCGTTCTTGAATATGTAATGATTCCGAATTGTCAACCTTGCATTACAGCAGGAAAAGGCTTGACATCTTTGGTTGAACCGTTTAAAACCTCACATCCCGGAAAAGTAAAAATCCTTCAAATTGCTTATTCTAATTCATACACTTGTGAAGGTATGCAGTCATGGAAATCAGCAAATGGATTCACACATCAAATTTTAACTTTAGGTAATGATGAAGTTGAATATTATGGTGGAATGGGAATGCCAACAATTGTGGTTGTTGGTCCTAAAGACCGTTATGTTCACTACAAAAAGCAAGGCTATTCTGTTTCTCACAATGCCAATATTACTAATGCCATCAACAATTCACTTGCTGGTTTAACGGGATTAGAAACTTACAGAGAAAATTTAGCTAAGATATATCCAAACCCTGCAACAAAATCAATTCAAATTGACAGTAAGTTTGAAATGAATGAAGCTATCATTTATAACCAAAACGGACAAGAAATCAGCACTCAAAATCTGATTGGAAAATCGGCTGCACTTGATGTTTCTGCTTTGGAAAAAGGCTTCTTTTTTGTAAAACTGATGTACAACGACGAAAACTTCAGCATCCACAGAATCATCAAAGATTAATTGTATGAAGAAGTTTCTGTTGACAACAGGCATTTATATGCTTGTTGTAATTGCCTGTACCAAAAAGGAAACAGACAATACAATTACTGATGTATTTCAACCTACTCCTTTTGCGATAACTTATCCTGCCTGGGTTGATATTTACCTAGGTAAAATGCCTATCCCTGCTGATAATCCTACTACTGTTGAAGGTGTTGCACTAGGGAGGAAATTATTTTATGATACCAAACTAAGCGATAACCAAACTCAAAGTTGTGCAAGCTGTCACCAACAAAGCAATGGATTTACCGATTCAGCTGCTTTTAGTGTTGGAACAAATGGTGCTAAAGGTGATAGAAATGCTATGCAAATTATCAATCTGGCTTGGTCTAAGTTTTTGTTTTGGGATGGAAGAAGAGCAACATTAGAAGCACAAGCTCATGATCCTGTAACCAATCCCATTGAAATGAGAAATACCTGGCCAAATGTGGTGAGTCGCTTACAAAATGATGCCGCATATCCTAATCTATTTTTCAAAGCTTTTGGCACTAAAAACATCGATTCAAACTTGGTAGTTAAAGCAATTGCCCAATTTGAAAGAACCATGATTTCATTCAATAGCAGATTCGATAAATTCTATTTTGAGGGTGATACCACTGTATTAAATGAATCCGAAAAAAGAGGTCAGGCCTTGTTCTTTGGTAAAGCCGATTGTAACCATTGCCATTCTGATGTTTTGTTAACCGATGATGCTTTGCGTAACAATGGACTGGATTTAAATTTTAAGGACAAAGGACGTGGGATTGTTACCAAAAATCCTTTAGATAATGGGAAATTCAATGTTCCTACCTTAAGAAATATTGAAGTTACCGCTCCTTACATGCATGATAGCAGATTCAAAACTTTGGAAGAAGTAGTGAATTTCTACAACGAAGGAATTGTTAAAAATTCCCCAAATATTGATGAGAACATGGAAGTTATAAATAAAGGTCTTAATTTAACTCAACAGGAAAAAACCGACCTGGTTGCCTTTATGAAAACACTAACTGACTATGAATTTTTAAATAATACAAAACTGAGTAAACCATAAAAAAATGAAAAAAATATTCTTATTAATCCTGATAATTTCAGGAATACAAATCAGCGCTCAAACAGGAGTTATTAAAACAGCTATTAAAGTTTTTGGAAATTGCACATCTTGTAAAGAGCGAATTGAAGAGGCTTTAGATGTGCCGGGAATTAAATCTGCAGAATGGAATATCGATACCAAAGAACTCAAACTGGTTTATAATTCTGATAAAATCAGTATCGAACAAATACATCAAATTATTGCTAAAGCCGGGCATGATACAGAAAAAGTAAAAGCACCTGATAGTATCTATAACAAACTTCCTGATTGTTGTTTGTTCAGGGAAAATCCGAATACTCATCATGATTAAACAAACGCTATTATTTCTTTTTGTTTTTTGTTTGATGTTTTCTCTGAAGGCTCAGGAAAATCTATCCATCAAAGGAATTGTATCGGAAACAGACAACAAAGGAAATATCAAACCAATTGAAGCTGCCAGCGTATTTTGGTTAGGAACCCAATTGGGAACCAAAACAGATAGCAATGGTATATTTAATTTAGCTGTTACCGATAAAACCAAACGACTTGTAATTACTTATGTAGGTTACAAACCTGATACCATTTTTGTAAGTAAACAGCAATTCATTAAAGTAATGCTGATTAATAAAAATGAGCTTGAAGAATTTTCTGTTTCCTATGAAAGAAAAAGTTCTGAAGTTAGTTTCATCGACCCATGGAAAACAACGGTGATGAACGAAAAAGAGTTGTTTAAATCTGCATGTTGTAACCTTTCCGAAAGTTTTGAAACCAATCCTTCTGTTGATGTTTCCTTTGCTGATGCTTTAACCGGCACCAAACAAATTCAGATGCTGGGATTGGCCAGTCAATATACTTTGATGAGTCAGGAAATGATTCCTTCAACAAGAGGAATTGCGGCCAATATTGGAACTGCTTATACACCCGGTTCATGGTTAAATAATATTCAAATAACCAAAGGACAAGGTTCTGTAGTAAATGGATTTGAAAGTCTGGCAGGTCAAATTAATACTGAACTTCATGCAACTGAATCACATGATAAATTAATGTATAATACATACTATGGTGCCGGAGGAAGAATGGAGAACAACCTGGTTTATACAGGAAAAGTAAACAGCAGGTTTTCAAACACCATTTTATTACATGCCAATGCTACTGTTTTAGAAAGAGATCATAACAAAGATAGATTCATGGACAATCCAAAAGGATTCCAATACAATATGATGTATCGTTTCAGGTATCAATTGTATAAAGGTTTGAATTTACTTGGAGGATTCAGATTTGTAGAAGATAGTCGTACAGGTGGCCAATTGGGTTATTCAAGAAATGCAGAAAGTTCATCTGTTAAAAAATACGGCATTGAATTAGATACTAAAAGAACAGAAGGTTGGTTGAAAATCGGATATATTTTTCCAAACAAAGTTTATAAAAGTATCGGACTTCAATTAAGTGCCGTTAATCAGGAAAACAAAGCCTTGTTTGGTTTACAAAATTACCAAGGTTTCCAAAATACTATTTATTCTAATCTGATATACCAAAGTGTTATAGGAAATACCAATCATAAATTCAAAACTGGATTGAGTTGGCAATACGATAAACATGAAGAAAATCTAAGTAAATTCAGTGATGAGTTACCGATTCAATATTTTAGAAAAGAAAATGTTGCAGGAAGTTTTTTCGAATACACCTATTCTCACTTAGCAATTTTAACAATGGTTGCAGGAATTCGTGCAGATTATAATTCAATTTTTGGAGGATTTGTTACGCCAAGATTGCATTTAAGATACGCACCATTAGCAACAACTGTAATTAGAGCATCAATGGGCAGAGGACAAAGAACACCTTCACTTCTTGGTGAAAACTTAAGTTTACTTGCCAGTTCAAGAAGATTTTATTTCCCCAAAGACAATTTGGTTTTCATTACTGCACCTAAATTTTATGATTTAAACAGAGCAGGAATTCAGCCTGAAGTAGCATGGAATACCGGAATAAGCATCAACCATGAATTCAAATTAAACTACAGACCAGCAAGCATTGGAATTGATTATTTTTATACTCAATTCAGCAATCAATTGGTGGTTGATAGGTATGCCGATTCAAGGTCAGTTTACTTTTCTAATCTAAAAGGACAAAGTTATTCGCACAGCGCACAAATTCAGCTGGATATTCAACCAAAACGCAGATTTGATATACGTTTGGCTTATAGGTTTTATGATGTAAAAACACAGTATCAACAAGGAATGATGAGTGCTCCTTTGGTATCAAAACACAGAGCATTTAGTAATTTCTCTTATCAAACAAAAAACAAATGGAGTTTTGATTATACATTTCAATGGATTGGACAGAAACCTTTACCGGGAACAGCAAATAATCACCATGGAGAAACATTTTCAAATTTTTCTGATGATTTTTTCCTGAGTAATATTCAAGTCACCAAAAGCTTATTCAACAAACAACTCGAAGTTTATGCAGGTGTAGAAAACTTCTTTAATTTTATGCAACACCATGCTATTTTAAATGCCAATGAACCTTTTGATGAGTTTTTTGATGCCACATTAATCTGGGGACCCATATTTGGCCGAATGCAATATGCAGGTTTGAGATGGAGACCTCAGTTTAAAAATGCGAAAAACTAAGGAGCTTGATTATTTAAAACTAATTCCATTTCATAAAAAAGGCCGACTCAAAAAATTGAGTCGGCCTTTTCTATTTTGGAATTAAAACTAGTGAGAACCACCAAGCTTTTTATCAAACGAAATACCTTGTTCTTTAAGAATTCCACTTACTTTAAATGCATAAAATGCTAGGTAAGCAAAACATAAAACTCCAACAATATAACTGTATTGGATATTGTTAATTTCATCGGCAACAAAACCTTGTAACCATGATACAATTCCACCACCCATAATCATCATAATTAAGAAACTACTTCCCTGACTTGTATGTTTTCCTAAACCACTAATTGCAAGTGTAAAAATACAAGGCCATAAAGTACTGCAGAACAAACCAACACTTGTAAATGCATAAACACTTGTCATGCCTGTAGTCAACATTCCAACAAACAATGCGGTAATTCCAAGAATTGAAAATATCAATAACATTCTTGCAGGATTTCCTTTAGAAGCGATATCAGCAGCAATTAAAACAAGTACAATTAAGGCATATACATAAAACGGACTCAAATCATGTTCAGCAACAGCATTTACAAATAAGAAAACTGAGAATGCTACATAAGGAGCAATAAAACGAAGGATTTTCTGCATGTTCATGTTTTCAGTAAATGCTTCCACTGCACCTGTCCATCTTCCAATCATTAAACTGGCCCAATACAATGAAATATATGGAGCAATATCTTTAGTTAGAAATCCCAAATTCTTTTCCATATAAGCAGGTAAATTACTTGCTGTAGAAACTTCAACTCCTACATAAACAAAAATAGCAATCATACCCATAATTAACTGTGGGTATTTAAGCGCAGAACTTCTGGTATTTTTCGAATCTGAAACTTCTTCTGCAATAGCTGCTGGCTTATCAGGTAAAGAAGAGAATTTTAACAAAATAGCAACAAGTAAAAATGCCAAACCCAAAACTAAATAAGGAATTTTAACACTCTCAATACTCATACTTGTATTACTTGAACTAGCCGAACCAAAAATGGCAAAACTTACAATTAATGGACCAATAGTAGTACCAAGATTATTGATTCCACCTGCTAAAGTTAATCGCTGAGAACCAGTGCTTATTGGACCTAAAGCAATGGCTAATGGATTGGCAACTGTTTGTTGTAAAGAAAAACCCAATGCTACCATAAATAATCCGGATAACATCAAAGGAAATGAAGCATTATTTGCAGCAGGGTAAAACAATAGTGTTCCTAAAGCTGAAATAACTAAGCCTAAAGTTAATCCGTTTTTATACCCAATTTTATTAACTAAATCTTGTTTAATTAATATTGAAATTCCCATGTAAATTAATGAACCAACCGTATATGCAATATAAAAAGCCAAAGAAACCAACTGACTTTCACCCTGCGATAAATTAAAGGTTTGTTTGAATACAGGAATTAAAATATCATTACTTGCTGCAACAAAACCCCAGAAAAAAAACACAATAACCAGAGGAATAAACTGCCCCCAGTTTGTTTTAGTAGATTCAATACTCATATTTTATGTTAATATTTTTTAATAACGCATAATACCACTTTCTAAATGAAATTTATATCATCTTTTTAATTTTTGAGAAAATTGATGTCTGAATAGATTTAACTTTGAGATACAATAACCAATATCCTAAGATTATGATCAACAAAATTTTAGTCCCAACAGATTTCTCAGCAGCAGCAGACAATTCGCTGGATTATGCAATTGGTTTTGCCAAGAAAACCAATGCAGAAATTTTGGTTTTACACATCAATCAAGTTGCCTTGGTAGATGCAAGTATGCCAGCTGAAACCTACCAGATGTTTGTAAAAGAAATTGAAGATTTCACCTCTGAACAGTTTTCCAAAATTGAGAATAAACTCAATGAACAAAAAGTAAAATACACACTATTGAGCAGATATGGCTTTGTAGCTGATGAAATTTGCGAGATTTCTGAAAACGAAAACATCGATTTAATTGTAATGGGAACAACCGGTGCCAGTGGAATAACCGAGGTGCTTATTGGAAGTAATTCAGCTTCGGTTGTTGCTAAAACAAAAATCCCGGTTTTGGTGATTCCTCCTTCAACTCCTTATAAAGATTTAGAGAAAATTGTATATGCTACCGATTATAATGAACCTGAATTTTCATCTTTTTTAAGGTTGATTTATTATGCTGAATTGTTTGATTGTCCGCTTGATGTGATTCATGTAAAATCTGAAAACGACAGGTACTTTAATGCTGAAAATAATTTCTTCAAAAAGAATAAAGAAGAAATATCTTATCCAAAACTACAATTCATCAATTTAGAAAAAGGTGATGTCATTAATAGTATTAACACTTATATCGATGACCATCATGTAGATTTATTGGTGATGGCAAAACACAACCGCAATTTCTTTGATCGTTTATTCCACAGAAGTTTGAGCAAAAAAATGGCTTTTCATACCCATATTCCTTTGTTGATTTTAGTGAAAGAAAACTAGTTTTACCAGGTTTAAAACAAAAAAAAGGAAAATTTGTATGGTACAAATTTTCCTTTTTTTATTTGATTTAGATTAGAATTAACTTATCAATTCCATCTATTTATAATAGATATTATCCGTTCATTGAAGCAAGAAACTCTTCATTTGAACGAGTGCCTCTCATGTTCTTCAATACTAGATCCATTGCTTCTTCCGGATTCATATCAGCCAAATGATTACGTAATACCCAAATACGTTGAAGTGTAGTTTTATCCAATAATAAATCTTCTCTTCTTGTGCTTGAAGCAACGATATCAATAGCAGGGAAAATACGACGGTTAGCTAATTTTCTGTCTAATTGTAATTCCATATTACCAGTTCCTTTGAATTCTTCAAAAATAACCTCATCCATTTTCGAACCGGTTTCTGTTAATGCTGTAGCAATAATTGTTAATGAACCACCATGTTCAATTTTTCTAGCAGCTCCAAAGAATCTTTTTGGTTTATGAAGTGCATTTGCATCAACACCACCTGATAAAATTTTACCTGAAGCAGGTTGAACTGTATTAAATGCACGAGCCATACGTGTAATTGAATCTAAAAGAATAACTACATCATGACCACATTCTACCAATCTTTTTGATTTTTCAAGAACAATATTGGCAAGCTTTACATGTTTATCAGCAGGTTCGTCAAATGTTGATGCTACAACTTCTGCTCGCACGCTTCTTTGCATATCCGTTACCTCTTCCGGTCTTTCATCAATCAATAAAATGATTAAATAAACTTCAGGATGGTTTTTAGCAATAGCATTGGCAATATCTTTTAGTAAGATAGTTTTACCAGTTTTAGGTTGAGCAACAATTAATCCACGTTGTCCTTTTCCTATTGGAGCAATAAGGTCGATAATTCTTGTAGAGTTACTGCTTGAATTATCTGCAATTCTTAATTTTTCATCAGGAAAAAGGGGTGTTAAATGTTCGAATGCTACTCGGTCTCTAACCTCTGCAGGAATTCTACCATTAATTACTTCAATTTTCACTAAGGCAAAATACTTCTCACCTTCTTTAGGCGGACGAATTGTACCTTTTACTGTATCTCCGGTTTTTAGTCCGAATAATTTTACCTGAGAAGGTGAAACGTACACGTCATCAGGAGAAGGCATGTAGTTATAATCTGATGATCTTAAAAAACCGTAACCTTCCTGAATCATTTCAAGAACTCCTTCACTACTTACAATACTATCCAGCTCAACATATTGAGGCGGGCGTTCTTGTTGTGGTGGACGTTCGTATCTATTATCAGGTCTATCAGTTCTTTCCGGGCGATTATCTTGACGATTGTCGTTTCTGTAATCAGGTCGATTGTCTTGACGATTCTGGTCACCACGATTTTCGTTTCTATTATCTACACGATTATCAGGTCTGTTGTCTTGACGATTTTGCTCTCCACGATTTTCATTTCTATTATCAGGGCGATTATCGGGTCTGTTATCCTGACGATTTTGCTCACCACGATTATCATTTCTGTTATCTGAGCGATTATCAGGTCTATTGTCCTGACGATAATTTTCATTACGATTTTCAGTCCTGTTTTCCTGTCTGATTTCAACAGGTTTATCTGTTTTTTCAGCACTAGAATCAGAACTTCCTGTCTCCTGGTTTACTTGAGAAGGACGAGATTGTCTGTTTTGATTTCTATCGTTTCTCCATTTGTTTTCGCGTCTAATAGGCTGAGTTGTTTCTTGATCATTAGGTTTTTCTGCTTCAGGAGTTTTTTCAATCTGAGCGACAACAGGTTCCTCAATAACCAAAGGTTGGATAGTCGGAATTTCTAACTGAACTACTTTTACAACTTCGGGAGCAGCAACTTCTTCTTCCGCTAATTTAGTTTTTACGCTTTTGGGTCTACCTCTTCTCTTCTTTGAGGTATCTTCTGTTTCTTCTTCCAAGTTACTTATAGTTTTATTTGGTAAATCCATTTTGAAATTTCAAACTCAATTCAACATGGTAAAGGTTAAAAAGTCATACTTTAAAATTTCCTCGGGGTAAAAAAGAAATATCATTCAAAACGAATGAAATATGAATAAAAAGTATTGGACTTGATTGTTCTCCCTGGTTTTGATGATTCAATAACTGAATCGAAGGACCATGGTTAAGAATTGATTTTGATGATGCAATACTAACTAATATTTTTATAAATGCAACAAATTTGAAAAAAAGCTTTTATTTAACTCGGGCTCAGCGCTTTCTTATAAACTTCAAGGCATCTTTTTCTGGCAAAATCGTGGTTTACGATTGGCGTAATGTATTTTCCTTTTGTTATTTCCGGCACCCATTTTTTAATATAAACGGCATTTTTATCAAACTTTTCTGTTTGTAATGTTGGATTAAAAACTCTGAAATATGGAGCCGCATCTGTTCCACATCCAGCAGCCCATTGCCAACCTCCATTATTTGAGCTTAATTCAAAGTCTAATAATTTTTCTGCGAACCAAGCTTCACCCCATCGCCAATCAATTAATAAGTGTTTACTTAAAAAACTTGCTACAATCATTCTCACTCTGTTATGCATAAATCCAGTTTCTTTGAGTTCACGCATTCCTGCATCTACAATTGGATAGCCTGTTTCACCATTCTTCCATTTTTCAAATTCCGCTTCATTGTTTCGCCATTCTATTAAAGAGTAATTTGATTTAAATGGACCATCTACAACATAAGGGAAATGCCATAAAATCTGCATATAAAAGTCACGCCAAATCAGTTCGTTTAAATATACATCACTTAACGAAATTGCTTTTCTTGCTTTTTCTCTGATACTAATTGTTCCAAATCTAAAATGAATTCCCAGCTTTGAAGTTCCCGCAATTCCAGGAAAATCTCTGTTTGTTCCATAATCGCTTATGATTTTTGATGCCACAATTTTTGATGGAAATTCGATTTCACTTTTTTCAAAACCCAATTGTTCAATCGAAGGAAAATCAAAAGATTGAGTTGTTTTGAAAAAATTATTTTTTAGACTTTCAGAAGGATATGACTTCAAATAAAACTCATTCAATTTTGCTTTCCACTTTTTTGAATATGGAGTAAAAACCGTGTAGGGTTTTCCATCATCTTTAACAACTTCATTCCTCTCAAATATGCATTGGTCTTTATACGATTTAACATTAACACCTTTTGATTCAAAAAAAGCCTGAACTTCTTCATCTCTTTTGATGGCATAAGGCTCATAATCGTGATTAAAACGAAGTGAACTAATATTAAAATCCTGATTTATTTCTTTCCAAACCTCTAAAGGTTTTCCAACTTTTACTAATAAATCTGAACCTAATTCATTTAACTCTTTTTTTAATTCAGCTAAAGATTGATGTATAAAATGCAAACGAGCATCCTTTTTTGAAGGTAGTTTACTGAGAATATCTTCATCAAAAATAAAAACCGGAAGAACAGGTTGGCCTTTTTTTAATGCATAAAATAGGCCAGCATTGTCTTCCAATCTCATATCTCTTCTGAACCAGAATACATGTAAGGGTTGAGTCATGTAGTTTCAAACCCCTAACATGCAATTTGGTTTTACTGATAGTACAATTTGTTAAATAGGCTAAAAATTATTTTTTTCAGGATACCAGAACCCATATTTAATAGCAAATGCTATAAAGCTATTTCGTTTATTTTTGATTTTCACTTTGCCTGCAAGTGCACGACAACGGTATTCAACTGTTGCTTCTTCTTTAAAGAAAGCAGTAGCCAATTCTTTATTGGTTTTGCCTTCACAGATTCCAAGTAATAGCTTTAATTCTTCTCTAGAAAGTTGACTGTGATCATAATAATCTTCATTACCTTTTCCGAGAGCAATTAAAAGCTCTTCATCTAAAGAATTAATCAGATTTTTCGACAAAACTGCCATAACTCCCAAGCTATAAAAAGCTGCCTGAATACTGTGTTTAACAAAAGAAGAAAACACAACAACAGGAATGTTGGGGAAACAACTTTTCATTTTGTCGGCTACCTCAAATCCATTATCTCCGGGTAGATCTAAATCTAAAATTACCAAATCAATTTCTCCCATCGATTTAAAATTGGCAAAAAATTCTTTACCAATTGAACAATTCGCAACTACTTTAAATGAGCCGGAACGTTCTAAACGATTCTGGATGAGGTATCTCCAGAATTCATTGTCCTCAATTACTGCTACTTTTAACATTAAATTAACTATTTGATAACCCAATATAAAAAGCAACTAAACATTTCCAAAATTTGAATGAAAATTTAAGGAAAGCCTAAAACAGATTCAGGTAATCAATTATTTACAATTAGCTATCAAATGATAATAGCAATTTTGCGAATGGAAAATCAATAAGGATAATTGACCTGAATCAATATTTTTATTGATTCAGGTCAAATTTTAGAGCTATCCAAAAAAAAATAAACTTTTTTGAAATCTTTAAAAATTAAGGTAATTTATTTGAAGAAATATTTCAACTTAACAAATCTTCAATTGCCTTTTTAGCTCTGGTAAATTTAAACTCAAATCCAGAATTAGAAATTTTCTCAGCACTAATGTTTTGATTGGCCAGCAACATTGGCCCCATTTCTCCCATCATTAAATTCAATAAAAATGATGGAACACCTGGTAGAAACTGTGGTCTTCCTAGCGCTTTGGTGGTTAATAAAACCAATGTTTTGTTTGTTTCTGGATTTGGCGCTACTGCATTATAAATGCCTTTTACATCTTTATTTTTAATTGCGTGCAAAAACATTCCACATAAATCATCAATATGTATCCATGGATTCATCATTGCCCCATCTCCAAAATAGGTACCAAAACCAAATTTTGCAGGTGTAGCAATTGCTTTTAAAAATCCACCTTTGGCAGTTAAAACGAGTCCAATTCTAAAAATACACAATCTAACTTTACTACTTTGAATTTTCAGCGCTTCTTCCTCCCAAATTCTGCAAACTTCAGCCAAAAATGTATTTGCAGCCGGTGCATCCTCCGTGGTAAGCAATGGAGCTTCATTTCCATAAATACCAACAGCTGAAGCACTTAAAACCAAGTTAACTTTATTCTCGTTTTCCTTTAAAATTTTAGCTAGTAATCGAGTTGAATAAACTCTGCTATTCAAGATTTCGTTTTTATAGGCCTCTGTCCAACGAGCATCTGCAACGCCTGTTCCAGCTAAATTAATGATACAATCTGTATCTTTTAAACAATCTAAATCAATTTCTCCTTTGTCTGGGTTCCAATAAAATGCTGGGATTTGGGATTTCTTAGGATTTCTGCTCAAGTGACTAACCTGATAACCTGACTGTTGCAAAATTTTTGTCAATTGACTACCAACTAATCCAGATCCGCCGGCAATGAGTATATTTGTGTTCATTACTTATTAAAACAAAACATAGACCTCAATGTTTACAATAGAAGAAAAAAGAATAAACAATCAATTGGGAACCTTTACAATCAAAGATATTGAGGCAGTAACCGGAATCAAAGGACACACCCTAAGGATGTGGGAGCAGCGTTATGGGATAATTAAACCCAAACGGTCTGAAACCAATATACGTTACTATGATGACAGTGATTTGAAAATACTATTAAACATTAGTGTATTAAATAATCATGGAGTTAAAATAAGCGAAATAGCTAAAATGACAGGTGTTGAAATTACTGAGCAAGTATTAAAACTCAGCGATTTTAGTTCAGAACATACCAATCAGATTAAAGCTTTAACATCGGCCATGCTCAGTTTTAACGAAACTGAGTTTCATAAACAACTTTCGGCGAGTATTATTCAATACGGACTGGAATTCACTTTATTAAAAATTGTATTTCCATTTTTAAATGAAGTTGGAATTCTATGGCAAGTTGGTTCTATTCAACCTCCTCATGAACATTTTGTAACCAATATCATCAAACAAAAACTTTACGTTGCAATTGATGGTCAGATTGGTAGACTAAACGAAGGAGCTAAACAATTTTTGTTGTTTTTACCCGAAAACGAAAAACATTCATTGGGTTTGTTATTTGCCAATTATGTTATTCGTTCAAGAGGACATGAAGTAATTTATCTAGGTCAGGAAGTTCCGTTGAAAGACTTAAAGTTTGCATTTAGCGAAAAACAACCAGACTTTATTCTTACTTTAATGACTTCTTCTCAACCTGAATTAAACAAACAAGATTTTGTAAATTTCTTATGTGAGAATTGGAATCAAAGTCATATTCTGCTGACCGGCTCTCAGTTTCTTTTAAGTGATTTAGAAGTGCGTGAGAGCATTACATTATTAAAAAGCCTGGATCATTTTATTCAGTTCATAAATAATATTTCAAACTCCTGGATTAGAAGTTCTGCGATGTAGCATAAACTTAAATTGTAATCTATCATTTTTATAAATGAAAGCTATTTGATATCCGTTTTACTTACCGAATTCCATCTTACTATTTTTTGTATTTTAACTTATTAGAGACTTAATCAAAATTGGGTTTACTAATCATGCTTTCTCAAGTTCAAAAATTGTAATTTCAGGAATTACATTGAATCGAACCTGCCATAAATGCCCTAATGCTCTGTTGATGTATAAAGTTCGATTCTGACTTAATTCTACTAAACCAGCGGCATATTTTTTATTCTTTACAGGAAGCATTGGTGCTGGTAAAAATGGAGGTTTAACCTGACCGCCATGAGTATGCCCGGATAAAATCCAACTATTATATTCTCCCCAAACATCGAGGTCGCAAACATCTGGATTATGACATAAAGTGATATTGGCTTTTGATTGATTAAAACCCACTAAGGCTTTTGCAGGATTGAAATTTTTGCCCCAATAATCGTCGAAGCCAATGAAGTTCAAACCTTCAATTTCTATACTTTCATTTCTTAATAAGTTGACTCCAGTATTTTTAAGCATGGATGATATTCTATCAGCTACATGATTTTGAGACCAGTTTCTACCATAATCATGATTACCTAAAATGCCTACAGTTCCAAGTTTTCCTTTAACAACATGACTTAATACCTCTTCTAATTCTTTATACATCACCTCATCTTTGTAGGTACTCACATAATCGCCTGTATACACTACAAAATCCGGGTTAAATTCTGCTGCTTTTCTAAATGAATTTATTACAAAATGATAGTCAAATCTTTTACCAATATGAATATCACTTATTTGCATGAGGGTTTTACCTTGTAAATTTTCGGGTAGGTTTTTAACTGGCATCTTGACTCTCACAAATTCAAGCCAAAATGGTTCAACTTGCCAAGCATATATGGCACTTAATAAACCTGCTCCAGTTAAGCCTGCAAGCGTATTCCTGATGAATTTTCTTCTGTTCATTTTGTTATAAAAATCAAATATTAAAATCTGATATTACCTCATCAACTCCATGAAATTTTCGGGTTTGGAAATTAGTTTAAATCCAAACTGTTCATACAATCCATGCGCATCGGTTGTTGCAAGTCGCCATATCTTAACGTTTTTCACCTGTTCACATTCAAGAATAAATTTCATTAATTCTTTTGAATACCCATTGCCTCTGAAATCCTCATGAATAAATAAATCCATTATATAAGCAAAAATGTTATAATCAGTAACTAAACGCGCATATCCAATTTGTTTCCCATGAAGATAAACTCCGAAATTCAGAGAGTTTTCTATACAATTTTGCATGGTTTCCAAAGTTCTGCCTTTAGCCCAATAGGTATTTGAAATAAACTCATGAATGAAGGGGATATCCAATTGGTTGATGTCTGTATTTATTTGAAGATTGGTCATATAATTGGCTCTGCGCTCTGTTTTTCCATTTCAAGAATTTTTAGGTATTCAACAAAACTATGAGCTTCATTTAAAACTTTCTCTTTTGATGTGACACCACCAATCATTTTTCTAGAATAAAACATTCCGGTAAAATCATGTTTTTTAGAGCTGAATACATTATCCTTTGGCATTTCAAGAACTCTATTCCAATCAATTTTCTTGTGATAAACAATTATCACCTGAAAATAATAATCAGAATGCAGAAACTCAACCGGAAATCCTTGTATCTGACCTCTATACCTGTCTCCTTTTAGTTTAAATCCGTTCAAACTAAAATAATCAGAAAAGGTCTCTCCATAAAATTTCCTTTTACCAAATGGAGTAATTTTCAACTTGAATATTTTTACGAAAAACAATGAAATTCCATAAAATATTGCAATAAACTTAAAAGTAAAAAATTCCAGCGCATGCTCGCCAAATATTAATACGAATAGAATAAAAAATAAGATAATAGAATAGGAAAAATCATTTTGCAAAAACTTGAATCTGTCCTTTCTCACTTTGTTCCTTTTTAACTTTTCAGAAATAGTAATCAAAGGCGTTTTATTATCCTTTATTACATGCATTCCTGTTTGCAATTCAAAACGCCATTTCCTATCTGATTCAATTTTGAAAACTTCCAAGAATATAAATTCTATGTTTTCAGCTAAATTCCTAAGCTCATGCAATTGACTATAATCGATATATTTTTCATAGTTTATGTTTTCAAAATTTTCTTTATATCCAAGTTTCAGAATTTCTTTTCTTTGATTTTCATTTAATGGTGCTTGAGGAACAATTAACACATAAATTTCTTCTTCGAAATCCTTCAAAATGTAAATGATATTGCCTCTTGAATAAATTAATAAGCAGGTATAAACATGCTTGTCAATTAATCCGTTAATTCTCTCAATTAATATTTCTTTGTTTGAAATTTCCATGATGTTATATTCAAATCTAGTTGAGATAATTTCAAATTCCACATTGAATTTAAATGACTAAATTAAATCTATTCAAATTAATCTGTCTTTAAAAACCAAATGTTGCAACCACTGCGTGAGGGGTAGAAACGGATATCCTTTTTGTCTGTATCAGCAGGATTTGGCTTTGTGGAGGAATTATTGTTTGAAAAAGAATTCAGACAAAAAGATAGCAGTGGATGACCCGACCCGCCCTCAAGCGGGGCACGCCCAAAACAGAATTTGACTCTAACTAAAATGTTGCTTTAGTTATGAAATTTTAGTTTCCGTTTTGTCTTTCCATCATCAAAACATTCATGATGCGAGTGAGCTCTGCTTCGGTAACAAACTGGTAATCTTTTGGTACGATAAAAATACTATCATCGATGGGTGCCGGCATCACCAATTTAGCTTTGATGTGCACAATATTTCCATCTTGGTTGATGCGAAAGTCCATTAACAAACCATCAAGCTTTTTGAAAGCAGGATCAGGATCGACATAAAAAGGACGAATTTGCTGGGTAAACCAAACCTCACTTATATTTACTTTTTGTCCAATTGGATACCTTTTAATAATCGCTTTTTTGCATAGATAACCCAGTATTTTCTTGGTTTCACCGGTTACAATCACCTCAGTTGGAAGTGAATCTTTTATCATCATGTTTTTAAAGGCAACCATTTCACTATCGGTTTTTACCATGGCCATTTTTTTGCTAAAAACATTCAATAATATGGTAAGTGTTTTAGCTTCCTGATCGTTGATGGTTACATTTTTTCCAAATGGCCCCACTCCCATTTCAGTTCTGCTTTTGCTGCCCTTGAAATACATGGCTGCATCTTTGGCAAGGTAACCCATGTTCGACTTCAATGAAGGTGACAATGAATCGTAAGTGATGTCGTATAAAACCTTGCCTTCTTCTAATACAACTTGTGCTGATAGAAGGCTTGAAATAGCAACAAAAAATCCAATTAAAATGAATCTTACCATTGTAATTTTTCTTTATTTAAAAATGCTGAAATTCCTTTTTTACAATCATCGCTTGCCCTGGCTTTAGCGTTCATTTCGCTGGCATACTGTAGGGCATCGTATAAACCCAGATTTTGCACTTTTGAAATCATTTCTTTAGTTAAAGCCAAACTTTGTGCCGAAGTTTGTTTGCATAATCTCAAAGCGAATTCCTTCACTTTTTCTTCGAGAATTTCAGTTTCGTAAATAGCGTGAATCAAACCTAATTCTTTGGCAGTTTCAACATCAAATACATCTCCGGTTAAAAGAATTCTTCGCGCAGCTTGTTCTCCGATTTTCCTGAGCAAAAACACCATAACGATGGCGGGAATAAATCCAATTTTGACTTCGGTATAAGCAAATTTTGCATTGTGACTGGCAAAACAAAAATCGCAAATAGTTGCTAATCCGCAGCCTCCTGCAAAAGCTTGTCCGTCGACCATTGAAATAACAGGCTTTGGCGATTCATAAATCATTAAAAACAATTCCTGTAAATGTTTCGAATCTTCTAAATTTTCGTCGTAAGTATTCGATTGAAGTTTTTGCAATGATTCTAAATCTGCACCTGAACAAAAAGTTTCTCCTGCAGATTTAAGCACAATCACTTTGCAATCAGGTTCATGAATAGCCAAGTTGATTGTGGCTTTTAACTCAGCTACAAAATTATAACTCAGTGCATTTCTTTTCTCAGGACGATTAAGTGTAATCCAGGCAATGCGCTCATTTAATTCATACAAAACGAAGTTTTCCATCATTACAATAATACTTCAAATGCTCCGGATTTTAAAAGCAAGTTCTCTCTATTTTCGTCGAATTGACTTTTCGTTTTCTGATCACTTTCTACACTTAAATTTAATGTGATACAATTAATAGTGTCTGAAATATTGAGTTTGGGAGATGTTTTAATAAAATAAATCTGTTTGTTTTTCGGATTTTTACTTTGAAAATAGAAAGGATGATTGAAAAAAATATAATCATTGATGACTAAAGAAAATGCCTTATTCTGAGTATTCACAAATGAAATTGGCTCAACAAATTCAGGCTGAATCAATTTGATTGTCTGATTTTTAGCCACAAAACTACTATCTGCAAAAAGAGTCACACTTCCTTTATTTACCAGCAATAAACAGGTTTGATTTCGATAAGCATAAACCCTTACAAAACTTCTATTTGTATTTGTAACAAAAGAAATAGTTGTAAGCAAAACTAAAAACAAAATTGAGTATAAAAATGCATTGAGTTGCCACAAATGTTTTTGGTAAATAAAGGCAAGTAAAAACAAAGAAATGGCGAACATTAGCAAACTTTGTGTGATAGAAATATAAATTTCATCGATGGCACAAAAAGGCAATTTTGACAGAAATGAAGCTATTGAATTTGAGAATAGAATAAGCTGTTTTAATACCAAAGCTATATATTCAGCTATGATGGAAAATGGAGAAAATGCCAGAAGTGCAATCCCCGCATAAATAGCAAAAGTGCTTAGTGGAATAATGAGTAAATTAGTAATGGGAAACAAAATTGGGAACTGATGAAAATAATACAAACTCAAGGGAAATGTTGTGATTTGAGCTGCTGTTGAAGCTGCCAATAATTTCCAGATTTGGTCGGCTAACCACGATTTGGGTTCGTACCAAAGGTAAATACTTTGGTAAAAAAGACTCAATCCCAATACCGCAAAATAACTGAGTTGAAATCCTGCATCGAATAACAAAGCAGGATTAAAAAGTAGCATGAAAAATGCTGATGCTGATAAGGTATTGACAGGATTATAAACGCGTTCGAGCAATTTAGAAACAACAAAAAAGCTAATCATAACAGCTGCTCTGAGGATAGATGGGGATAAGCCACAGAGCAAAGAATAAAACCAGATAAAACACAAAACCAAAATGGCTTTTACTAATTTAAGAAGTTTATTTTTCTCTAAAAATGCCAATAAAAAATCGAGGAAAATAAAGACCAAACCCACGTGCATTCCGCTTACTGCCAGCACATGAAGGGTTCCTGTTACGGCATACTGATTGCTCAATTCCTTGCTAATTTCGTCATCATAACCATAAAGCAAAGCCAGTGCAATTGAACGAATCTCACTTTCGGGCAGATAATTCTGTAGCGTTTTCCTGATGAATAATTGAGATAAAACAGAATAATTTTCAGGAAAAGAAGGTTCAAGATAAAAGAATGACTTAACCTGATGATGAGTTAAATCGACTTGCTTATAAATGCCTTTTAAATACAAATAATTTTTATAATCGAATTCACCGGGATTGAGCGCTGGATTTATATACTTCAAACTTTCTTTGGAGATATAAAAACAATCACCAGCCTTTACCGTTCGATAAAATAGGGTATCAAACAAAACCAAACATTGAGAAATGGAGGCATTTTGCTGTTGAAAATCGCTTGGATTATAAATTTCTGCTATACATTTAATTTTCTTTGGTTTTAGAGATGGCAATCCAACAATTTTTAAAACATAATTTTCTGAATTGAAATTATTTAATGCCTTAGATTGATTGGAGACAAATTGCTGGCTAATTAAAAATCCTACAAATAAAAAAGTAAAAAA
>CALRIT020000016.1:0-113094 GCA_943361925.1 Vulcanococcus limneticus LL
TTGTGAGCTTTTTCATCCCAGGTGCTGCCAAAATCCTGACTTAACATCGGCATAAAAATGAATGCCAATCCAAAGAATATAAAATACAATAAACGATAGAAACCACTATTGCCATTAGCCAAAGAGATGCCATCCTTTTTAATTCTGAACAAACTATCAGAAATAAAATAATGCCATCTTAAGCTAAAAACAGCTGCAAACAAACTTCCAAAACCAGGTTTATTTGGTTTCTCTGTTTGAATTTGAACTTCGGCTATTGAAATACTATTTGCATTGATTGCATACACCATTTGTAACCAATTGTTACAAGATGCAAATTCATTATCAAATAAGGCTTTTAGATTTCCAGTTTTAGTAAAGAAAGCACCTGAAAAATTATCACGTAGATTTAATGGAGTGAAAATTCTTGCAAATGCGTTTACTACTTTTCCTGAAGCTGTTTTTTTGTTTTTATCAACCTGATTTAACACAAGCAAAGTTGAATTTGCAAGCGTTTTTTTATGGGCATTAAATCCTTGAATCAGGTTTGAAACGGGATGATGTGTATCAGCCAAAAACAAAGTATAAGCACCTGTAGCTTTTTCTGCAGCCAAAGCAGCCTGAGCTCCCAAACCTTCATTACCTGAATAAACAAATAATTTCCCTTTTTGAATCCATTCTTCTAAAGGTTTTGTATTTAAACTTCCCGCCTGTAAACAATGAACTTCTATGTCCAACTTACTTTTTTGGAAGAGGTTCTGAATACCAGAAACAAAAGTTTCATTGGTGTTTTTCGCATTAATTAAAACGGAAACACGTGATTCATTTAACACACTCATTTTTTATAAACTTGGGATTTATTTTTTCTCAAATACAAAAAGGTTATTCAATCCTAATTGAAACTTTTTATTAACCACTAATTTGAATAATGAATCATTAAAAATTTCTTTGGTATCACCTGGTTTGTAACCATAATGCTCCTCCAAACTCATTCCGTCGATTAACTTTAACTTGGTTAAAATATCAAGAATGGTATCAACCTGTGGCGAAGGAACAGTGATAATAACCCTTCCACCGGGTTTTAAGTAATTGAAACAATTCAAAGCCAAACTCTTTTGCAGCTCTGTT
The DNA here is from genome assembly GCA_943361925.1 of Vulcanococcus limneticus LL. Lineage (GTDB taxonomy): Bacteria > Bacteroidota > Bacteroidia > UKL13-3 > UKL13-3 > CAISCU01. The sequence continues at coordinate 1,108 of CALRIT020000016.1, forward strand.
GGAATATGTTCTAAAACAGCAAGCATTGTAATTACATCATAACTTTGACCGCTTGGAGAAACTTCAGGGAAATAACCTGGAATTAAAGTATAATTATTCTTTTCTACTCTTTCTTTAAGTGTTGGGTCGATACCGAAACCATGGCTGATAATTCCATCCAAAGCATCAAACATTACACCATCAACACTACCAATATCAAGAACTGTATCACCCTTTTTTATGAAATCCTTTGCTTTGTTAATTCTAACTTTTTGCAAATACCTATCAATTGCCTTCATTCAACTATTTTTTATTTACACTCAAAACACCTAAAAAGAAACTCGATAAAACTGTTTGTAAACCAATGATAATCGAAACTACACTTGGAATAACAACCCTTAAGATTTTAGGATAATCAAGTTGTCCAAAATGACTTTGTTCCCAAACATAAAGCGAGTAGAAAGTGCCTCCCAATCCTGCCAGAAACACAATTAAACCAATAATCAAACCCATTTCAACACTGAATTTTTCGATAATTCTTTCAAGAGAATCTTTTACCGGTAAAAATCCAGCTTCTACTGCATAGGTTCTAGTGAAAACTCCAAAAGTAACTGCCTGAAAACCTATAATTGTAAAGGCTCCGGCATACAACAATGTATTTGTATCAAAGTATACATGTTGAAACAATCCTAAAGGACCTTGCATGATAAAAAATCCTAATATCAGTCCTAAAGCCATTAAAAAAATTCCAGGGTATAAAAATAACCAACGTGGAGAATAAATTAGCAAGAAACGTAAATGTCTCCAGCCATCTCTCCAGGTTCTTAAATGAGGAGGGCGTGTTCTTCCATCTTTTGATAAGGTAGTTGGAACTTCAGTAATTTTAACTTTAAACAAGGTTGATTTCACTACCATTTCTGATGCGAATTCCATCCCAGTAGTTTTTAAATCCAAAATAGTAACCAAATCTTGCCTAAAACCACGCAATCCACAATGGAAATCGCGAACCGGACAATTAAAAAACAATCTTCCAATAAATGAAAGAACCGGATTTCCAAGATATCTATGAAGAAAAGGCATAGCACCTTCGGCAATTCCACCCTTAAAGCGATTGCCCATTACCAGGTCGTAACCATTTCTTAGTTCATTTAAAAACGGACCAAGGTTTGCAAAATCGTAACTATCGTCGCTATCGCCCATAATTACGTATTTTCCTTTAGCCGCTTCAATTGCACCCATTAAAGCACTGCCATAACCTTTACGAGGAACAGCAATAACTCTTGCACCCAAACCCTCTGCAAGGGCCTGAGAACCATCGGTACTTCCATTATCGCCAATAACAACTTCACCCAAAACTGAATTTTGTTTCATCCAGTTCATGGCTTTTGAAATACAAGTTCCAATTGTTTCTGCCTCATTCAGGCAGGGCATTACTACAGTTAATTCTATTTGTTGACTCATGAGAATGAATTGATTCTGAAGTTTAAACTAAAAAAACACTTCAAAGTCAATTGTTGCGAAAATAGGAAATTAAGCCATTCTTCAAGGTTAAAAGGTAGATAATTAGGAAAAAAATAAAATAAAAAGCTTGTAGAGGCGACAATCAAAAATTATCCCGCTTTTAAACGGATTTATTTTCAAAGCCAAAATACAAATCAGGCTTAGCCGGAGGTTTTATATTACTGAGCATTAGCTCAATCTGATCTCTTAATTCATTGAAGTTGATTTTTTTGAAAGCAGAAATAAAAACCACAGGATTATTTTCCTTAGCCATCCATGATTTTTTCAACTTTTTGATATAAACTTCTTTGCCTTTAATTGTTTCATCTTCTAAAATAAATGGCTCTTTTAGTTCATCTATTTTATTAAAAACCAACAATATAGGCTTATCTCTAGCACCAATTTCCTTTAAAGTTTGATGGACAATATTAATTTGGTCTTCAAAACCAACATGACTCACATCAACAATATGCAGAAGTAAATCTGCTTCACGAATTTCATCTAAGGTAGATTTGAAACATTCAACCAATTGATGCGGTAGTTTTCTAATAAATCCAACAGTATCGGTTAATAAAAATGTATGTTTAGGCCAAACAACCTTTCGAACAGTACTATCAAGGGTTGCAAACAATTTATTTTCAGCAAAAACTTCACTTTTACTTAGTAAATTCATGATAGTTGATTTACCTACGTTTGTATAACCAACCAAAGCTACACGAGCTTTATCATCTCTGTTTCTTCTTTGAGTAGATGCTTGTTTATCGATTAAAGCCAATCTTTCTTTTAACCTGTCAATTTTGGTTCGAAGCGCTCTTCTATCGGTTTCGATTTCAGATTCACCAGGACCTTTCATTCCAATACCACCTTTGTGTTTACTTAAATGGGTCCACATTCTGGTTAAACGAGGAAGCATGTATTGTGCTTGAGCAAGTTCTACCTGAAATTTTGCCTGAGCAGTTCGGGCTCTTGAAGCGAAAATATCGAGAATCAAATTACTTCTATCTAGAATTTTACATTTAATGGTTTGCTCTAAATTTCTGATTTGAGAAGGAGTTAATTCGTCATCAAAAATAACCATATCTATCTCATGTGCAGTAACATATTCCGCTATTTCCTGCAATTTACCTTCACCAATATAAGTCCGTGGATTGGGATAACTCAGTCGTTGCAAATACTTGTTTTTTACTTCAGCACCGGCGGTTAAGGCAAGAAAAGCCAACTCCTCCAGATACTCCTCAGCCTGTTCAAATTTTTGTTGAGAATTTGCCACTCCAACCAGTACTGCATACTCAGCAGATTTTACTGTATCAAATAATTTTTGTTTCGCCATTAAAAAATTCCTGAAACAAACCTAAGCTTGCTTATTTTCGTTTAAAGATTAAGTCTGCAAAATAATGTCAATTTCTAAGCTTTTCAGTATTCTTTTTGTGCTTTGTTCATTTCAGATAAATGCACAACAAATTGAGTGGGGTAATCCACAAAAATTAAAACAGAAAAATCTTTATAATCAGATTATTGGCGAAAGTGGAGGAAATATATTTCTGCTTAGAGGAAAAGACCAGGATTTTAGAAATGATTTAATCATTGAAAAGTATAAAAACACCTTGGCTTTAGACGTTTCAATTCCACTTCCATTAACTGTCAATGGTTCTGTTGAAAGGGTTTTATTACTTCGTGATGAGCTTTTTGTTTTTATATCAGCAAAAAATACAGTTAAAAATCAGATTGATTTACTGGCACAAAAAATGGATTTGAACTTTAAGCCAATCGGGAATCCTCAGGTTTTGTGCAGTATGCCCGAAAGTGCATTTCTTGAAAAACGAAACATTCAGATTAAACCAAACGCCAATAAAAGTTTGATTGGAATTATGTTTATTAGTCTGGCTGATAATGGAAAAGGAAATTTGAATCTTTACCAATATGACATGAATCTGCAACAAAGATTTGGTAAGCAATTTCATTTGGATGAAGAAGAAAAAGGAGTGTTTACTTCTGCTTTCGACTTGTCAAATTCAGGAGAAACATTCGTAATGATTGATTATCCAATTAAAGATTATAAAGGAGAAAGAGATGATCCAAGAAAGTTTTTCCTTTATGTTTATTACCCAACAACTGATAAAATTCTCGAATATGATATTCAGGCCAAAGACAGTTTTGCTATTGATGAATTAGGGATGTGTTTAAACAATTATAACCAAACAATCAGTGTTACCGGTTTGTATTCTGAATCAGAAAAAATTGAAACTAAAGGATACTTTTATAGAAGGTATAATTACATAAGTAGCAATTTGGAATTTAGCTCATCTAATTTGTTTGATGAATTTTTCTTAAATAAACTATCCAGTGCAAAAATTGAAAAATTCAATCCTGATTTGAACGATTTTTATATTAGAAAAATAGTTCCTAGAAGTGATGGAGGTTTGGTTGTTTTGGCTGAAAAATTCTTTCAAACCAGACAAACATATACTTACTACGTCAACAATTTCCCTCAAACCTCAACTCGTATTGTCTATAATTTTGATGAAACTGCCATTTATTCCATTAATCCTGATGGAAAAATTCAGTTTAATGAAGTTATTAAAAAGCACCAAAGTTCAGTTGGGGATGGAGGATATTTTTCTTCTATTATTAGCATTCCAACCTTAGATTATATTCAGGTTTTATACAATAATGAAGGGAATGAACAGACTGATATTACATTATACAGTATGAATTATGAAGGCATTTCTCAGAATAAAATTGTGGTAAAAAGTTCGAATACAAATGCTGCTATCATACCAACTGAGTACAAACAAATTTCTGCAAATTCAGGTATAATTTGTGCAATTCGTGACAAGCGATTTACTTTGATGCGCATAACGTTTTAATATTTTGCTGAATTTATTTCGATCAAACACGCTGTTTTCAGTCTTAGGATTGCTGATTTTCACTTTATTGCTGAGAATGGCTCCCCTATTTGTTCCGATTCACGAACAGCCAAATATCAATACACCGCTTGCTCAATTGTTGTTCCATTGGTTGAATAACAATCCATTTTATGTAGGAAACCAATTTTTGCTTTCAAGTTTTTTGGTATTCTTTCAAGCATTGTTATTAAACTATATCAGTACTGATAATTCAATTTTATACAAAGACAGTCTACTACCTGCATTCTTCTTCGTGATTATAAATAGTATTTATCCGCAACAATTGGTATTAAGTCCACAAATGATTGCCAATTCATTTTTATTGTTGATGTTATTTAGAATCTGTTATTTGTATGAATCAGAAAGTCCGATTTTACTAGTATTTGATAGTGGAGTTTTATTGGGAATAGGATTGCAGTTTAATTATGATATGTTGGTTTATTTACCTTTCATTTTGCTGAGTATCATAACAATGACATCCTTTAACTTCAGGTATTTACTTGTTGCAATCATTGGAATAATAGTACCTGCTTACTTTTTAGGAGTTATATTTTATTTAACAGATCAATTGGGACCTTTTATACAATCATTTCAATACAGTATACAAAAAAGTTATTTTAATACTCCCAATCTGCCAATTCAAAAACTTACAACCTGGCTCTCATTTATACCACCTTTTGTATTTTCATTCTTTCATCTTCAAAGTAATTATTTCAGAAACCGTGTAAAAACGAGACGTTTACAACTAACAATGGGAATTTTGCTTTTATTTGGAATCTTCTCGTTGTATGCTGAGAATCAAAGTTTTATTTATGCGATTCCATTTTTATCGAGCTCATTGGCATTGGCTATTGCAAATTATTTTATCAGTCACAAACGCTTTTGGCTCAAGGAATTATTACTATTCACTACATTGGCAACTATTATTTTAAACCATTATTTTAATAATTAAAAATGTTTTACTTTTTATCTAAAGTTTTATATGGAATTGTAGCACCGGTAAGTTTGGTACTAATTATGTTCATTATATACTTTATTTCGGGTGTAAAAAAATGGATTTACTGGGCATTTGGGTTGATGTTATTTTTCTCCAATCCTTTTATTGCACAGACCGTTATGGGTTGGTATGAAATTGACCCCATTAGAATTGAAAAAGGTAAAAAATATGATGGCATAATAATTTTAGGTGGATTTATTTCAAATGTAGATGTTGATGGAGAAAACAGAGCTGTATTTAGTGATGGAAATGACAGAATGATGCAGGCTTTGTATTTATTTAAAAATAAAGTTTCTAATCGAATTATTTACACAGCAGGAAGAGATACAATTTTTACCAAATATTCTCCTGAAGCATTATTAGGCAAAGAATATTTAATGAAATCAGGCATACCTGATACATGTATCTGGGCAGAAATAAGATCGATTAACACCTTCGAAAATGCCTATTTAACTAAGGAAATGCTGCAAAAGAAAGATCCAAACTGGAAGAAAAAAGAATACTTAATTTTAACTTCGGCCTTTCACATGCGTAGAGCTATGGCTTGTTTTGAAAAACAAGGATTTCAGGTGACAGCCTATTCTACAGATATGCGTTCGAGTAGAAGTAAGTTTTCTGTTTTAAATACCATAATGCCAACTTATGGTGGATTTGAAATCTGGACTTTCTTATTAAAAGAATGGATTGGCTTGGTTGTATATCAATTAAAAGGTTACATTTAGACTTTCTCATTTCTGCAGGCCCAATTTAGAAATCTAACTTCATTTAGACTTTAAATCACACTGAACTAATAATTAATCAATTCATTCATGATAATTTAATAGTTTCTTGTAATTTTGCGCCCCGAAAGAAAAAGAGAAAACAATGAGTAACATTACATTTACCATGATTAAACCAGATGCCGTTGCTAACGGACATACAGGAAAAATCATCGATCAAATTATCCAATCAGGATTTAAAATTGTAGCTATGAAATACATCCATTTAAGCAATGACATGGCTGGTTCATTCTACGATGTTCACAGAGAGAGACCATTTTTTAACGATTTAGTTAGCTTTATGACAAGCGGACCAATAGTTGCGGCTGTTTTAGAAAAAGACAATGCAGTTGTTGATTTCCGTAAATTAATTGGAGCAACTGACCCATCTAAAGCAGATGCTGGAACAATCAGAAATTTATATGCAAAATCAATCGATGCTAATGCTATCCATGGTTCAGACAGCGATGAGAATGCAGCAATTGAAGCAAGTTTCTTCTTCTCAGCATTCGAAAGATTTTAAATCGAACTTCTAAATAAACAAAAAAGTCGACCTAGGTCGACTTTTTTGTTTTATAGCTCAGCTAAGATTTTTACAATTATAAAAAAATCAGCGTTTCCATTGAGTTATTTAACAATTTTAAACTCAACTCTTCTATTTCTTTGACGACCTTCAGCAGTTTTATTATCACCAATAGGCTTTTTAGAACCAAATCCGGTTGCCTTCATACTAGCAGCTGATACGCCTTTAGATGCTAAGAATGATTTTACTGCATTCGCTCTGCTTTGACTTAATTTTAGGTTAGCAGCAGGATTTCCAACATTGTCTGTGTGACCATTAATTTCAAGTTTATAAAGAGGTTTTGAAATTAATAAAGTTGCTAATTCTTCTAAGCTATTTAGCGACTTCTCAGCAATTTTGCTGGTACCAACTTCAAATTCCAGGTTACTGAATGCTTCATTAATTACCTTTTGTTCCTCAACAGTTAAAACAACCACATTAGGTTCGATTTTTGGGCAACCGTTGTTTTCTGGTTTGCCTGCCTCTAAAGGACACATATCTCTATAGTCAGGAATAGAATCACCATCAGAATCAGGACAGCCTGAATAGATAGCTAAACCGGCAATAGCCATACAACTATCCTTACTATTGACAATACCATCTCCATCAGTATCAGGACAACCATTGAATTGGACTAAACCCGGAACCGCCGGACAAGCATCGTATCTATCTGCAACACTATCTTTATCCATATCAGGGCAACCATCAAGATATCTAGGACCAGCATTTTCAGGACAAGCATCATCTTTGTCTAAAACACCATCATCATCTTTATCAGGGCAACCATAGTTTTCAGGTAACCCTTTTATTGAAGGACATTGGTCTTTGTAATCTGCAACTCCATCGCCATCTGTATCAGGGCAACCATGTAAAATAGGATCACCTTTTACACTAACACAACTATCGGCAGCATCTTTCACACCATCACCATCTGCATCTGGGCAACCTTTTGCTTTTGGAGAACCTTTTACTGTAGGACATTCATCTTCATTATCAGCAACTAAATCTTTATCGGCATCAGGACAACCCTTCATTAAACGTGTGCCTGGAACAGTTTTACATTTATCTTTTCTATCAGGAACACCATCATTATCTCTGTCAAAGCGATTACCAATATTGATATTTAATCCTACTCTTGTATTTGAATAATGTGTTTTTTCCCAATTGTAATTTCCTAACATGTTATCAGACATGGCATACATTGAAATTGGACCTAAATGAAGTGCCAAACCTGCTCCAATGTTTGAATATTGCTCGCGATACATATTATAATTCACCTTTAACTCAAGAATTTTCCATACTCTTTGAGTAAAAGCAACAGAAGCTCCTGGATAAAACTTGCCTTTCCACATTTCACCATAAGCCACCAATCCTAAAGTACCACTTTTATATAGATTATAGTTTAAACCCAAATAAACTTTAGGATTAAAAGATGTAGTATAAGAACCTGTTTTTTCGATTGGTTCAAATAATTTTCCAACTGAATCGGCCAAATCTTCGAAAGCAGAATCAAGTTTTGAAGGATCATCTGTTAATACGCCTTCATATGTAAATGTAGCTCTTCTTGAGTAGTTCTTGCCATCATACCAATTCATTACACCCAAATCTAAAACAGAAGCAGATAAACTCAATTTTGAGTTTGCTTTGTAATTCATACCAAAATCGAAGCTGTATCCTGAACCAACAGGCTTGTTAAGGTAATCGGTTGCTATTTTAACTTGATCGGCAGAAGTAGGTGCATTTCCTAAATCTTCAATTCTATCTACACCAGAAGCAACAGCTTCATAATCAGTAGATGCATTTAATCTGATTGCACCATTTTCGCCACTGTCTGTTAGAAGTGTTGTTTGGTTACGAACAACTTTAGTATGGTAGATTCCGATATTATATTTAGCTCTAACACCAATGCTAAGTTTATCACCAAAATCTCTTGAGTAAGCTGCATGAATTGATGTTATAGCACTCATTTCAACATCTAGTTCACCAATATTTACCGGCTTACCAAATAGTTTAGAAGTACTTCCATTGCCATAATACACCAATCCTAAAATATCTTTTGGAAGTCCGATATTGTGATTAAGCGTATTTTGAATCCCAAATGAGAAGTAATTCTTTCTGATTCTAATTCCAAGAAATAGAGGATTTATTTGAGAATTAAACTGCATATCTCTCAAATGGTAATTCGGATTAGAAAGTAGTTTATCAACTGTGGTTTCCTGTGTCTCGTCTTTTCTGAAAATATCATACATGGTAACACCCGGAACATAACCATGACCATAAAAATCGAGTAAACCAAGGGTAAAACCTTGTCGGGAAGGCAATGCAGGATTCAATAAGTTACTTTGTGCAACTGAATTGAAATTATAAAAAGTCAAGTTAGTTTGTGCTTCAGTAAGTAAGCCACAAAAGAATATAGTTATTAGGAGTATAAGTTTTTTCATCGTCTTTAATGCTTTTAAGTTAAATTACTTTTTAAGAGGTTTATAATTTTTCAACTTAATTTTGGCACTAAGACCAATTTTCGACTTATAATCAGAATAGATTTTCACTATTTGAGAGCCATTTGCGTAAGTACTAATTTGGAATTTGAATATCATTTTCGACAAATTAGCTCTTTGCATAGCTGCTAAATTTTGACCAGTTAATCTAACAGTATTCACACTCACCGTATTTTTTATTGTTTTCCCATTTGCATCAGGAATTGCAGCTTGAATAAATCTTGGTGTTGAAACAGAATCTTTAATGATACCATCCTTATCAGCAAAGAACATATACAAACTACCATCAAAAGGAATTCCATTATCCATTTTAACAATTAAATCGATGAACTCAACATTATTTGAATCGAAGTCTTTTCCTAACAAAAAGTTACCTAAAGTACCATCAGGTCTAACTTCAAAGAAAGGATTATCACTTGTATCAGATAGGGTAAAATCATTTGTTTTTAAACTGAAAGGTAAATCCATTTCAAATCCAACAGTGATTGAAGAACCGCGTTTAATGAAATCGTTGTTTCTATTAAAATTACCGCTAGTATCAAGTTGTGCTACTCCAGCAAAAGTAACCTGTTTAGGAGGTAAAGAAACTAATTTTGGCAAGTCAGAATTATTTTTGTCGTAAACAAAAGTTCCGTTTACACTTCCTTGGTTTAAACTTGTAGGATATGGTATTGTAAATGGAGGTCCATTCAGTTTTTGAGTAGCACCTGAACCACTTACTCCATTAACATCTAAGGAAACAGTAATTGGAATACCCATTGAATTATTGGTATTGATTTTTAATTTAGGATCATCTAGATTAAATCCTGCATTGAAATCTTCCAACATATCTAACTTTATATCACTTGCATCAATTGGAATAGTTTTCTTTCCTAAATTTCCTTCAATTGCTTCAAACTGGAAATTATCAAAAGAAAATTCAGCATTCACATAATCAGACGAATCAAACAATTTTAATTGACCTGATGAAACCAAAGTTGGTTTAACCAAAACTTTCAACTTGTTATAAGGCTGAGAAATATCTTGAGTCAAATCCATTTTCATTCCACTGATATCAATTGCTCCAGATTTACTTTCATTGTTAACGTCAATTTCAATTGGAGGAAATGGGGTACCATTTTTTGTAGCACCTGGGAATAAAATTTTAAGGCTTAACTTTTCTTTTATGGTTGAAGATAATTTGTAGTTAATTAAACCTGAATTAAAAGTAGCAAATTTTATCTGAGCAGTTGGGTCATCAGCTTTAATATCGATATCAAGAGTTTGTGCATTTACTTCGGTATTTGGAAAAACGGCAAAACCAGACGCACATTTTAAATTACTTGTAGTGGCATCAACAATTATAGAATCATTCAAATTTACCAAAACAGGCGCTTGACTAGCAAAAGACCTGAATTGAGGCAAACTATAGCCAAGACTGCTGCTTAATGTTGATCCAGCTAAATTTATTGAATCTTTTTTACCACCACCAGGAGGGATATTTGTAAAAAGAACTTGACCAATTAAACTTTGAAAAGGAATCATATTGAAAAGATTCAACCTAACAACATCAATAGTTACCGGTAATCTGTTTCTAAATTCCAATACTAAAAACCCACCTGAAAGTGTAATATTGGTAAATGTAGTATTCGAATAAGGTAAAATAGTAACGGTATTATTATTATCAGTAATAGCAGGGAAAATTGTTACAGTACCATTGGCAGCATTCAAAGCAGCTTTTGTAGGTGCATTAAAATTTGTAGCCATATCCCCCAAAGTTGTTACATCTGTTGTAAAGGTATTATCAATATCAAGTACGCCTAAAGTTGAATTTGAAGTAATTGGAGTTAATTCTGGAAGTTTAACAAAACTATCTACCGGAAATGATGCGATTGTATCTTCTTTAAAAGTAAAATGAATTAAACCCGTATTGTCATAAACAATATTAGAATCCTCTTTTAAAAGGTCATTCATTTCCAAATCAATAATTGCAAGAGGAATTGCATATTCCGGACTCAAGGTAAGTTCATCGAATTTGTTAAAATTCAGGTCTTTTTTACATGCTCCAAGTAGTAATAGGAAACTGCCTAGAATTAGTAGAAATTTATTCATATTTTAAATAAAGGTGAAGGAAATTAAATTTACTTAGAAACAACTAAAGACTTCGTAACAAATTCTTTACCATTAGAAATATAAAGAATGAAATTGCCATTCTCTAAATTCGATAAATCAATTTGTAAAGTTTGGTTAACTAATGAATTGGTATTTACTAAAGATTCATAAACTGATTTACCAGATAAATCCAGGATTTTAATCTCCAATTTTCCTTTAATTGCTTTTGTAAAATCAATCGTCAATTGATTTTGAGCAGGAATTGGATAAATTTTAACTTGATCTTCATTAATAAACTTCCTTAAACCGGTAAGTGGTGCAGTTGATTTTAATCCATAAGCAAATGAATCTAATTGGTAGGTATTACCAAAATCACCGATATTATAATCAAAAATTTCAACACCATAAATGGTATTAGGCTCAAGATTTGCAATAAATGTTTCATTAGAATTGCCATCATAAATTGCAAATGAACCATCAGATAAAGAATCACCTAAACCAAAACTAGAATTGGCATTATAAGTAACACCTGAAACCGGTTTAGCAGAAGGCAATCCACCTTTTTTAGCAAAAACTACTCTACCTTGACCAATTCCACTAATCCATTTTAAATAAAGTGAATCAGAGCTAACTCTTGGAAAAGTTAATGACCTAGAAGGATTAACAGGAGGAGTTCCTGGAATCTTCATTTTTACATTGCCTTTAGCAACTGAAGATTGTAAATAATTTATTGTAAAACTTGAACCATTAAATTCTACAATACCAAAATAATAAGTTGAACCAGGATTTAAGCCTGTTACTGTACAAGAGTTTCCTGCACCAATATAAACAGCCTTTTCAGTGTTTGAAAAACCATAAGAATTACCACTAAAACTACCATCAGTAAAATAATTCTCACCATCTTCCGGTGCGCTCATTAAATCTTGACTCTCAGAAGCAATGATAATTCTACCAGCTCCATTTCCTGAAGTCCATGAAACCTTCACAGAAGTAGTCCCAATTTCAGAAAATGTAATTGCTGAAGAAATTTCGGTAGGCTCAGCAGCAGGTGTGAGTGTAGTAAAATTAGCCAAAGCTGGGTTATCAGATTTTACTCTAGCAAATGCATCTATACCATTGTATTCAAAAACTGCAAAATGATAGGTAGTTCCTGATTTCAAATTAAATAATTGAAGGCTATCACCTGATTCATTATAAATTACATAATTCTCATTTCCTAAATCATAACCATTTCCAAAATTATCACTGGCAAACAAAGCTGTGCTATCTGTAGGAATTGCATTTACAGCAGAAGCTTCTTTTGCAACAACTATTCGCTTAGAGCCATTTCCTTTTGTCCAAGTAAGTTTCATCGAATTGGTTTGAATTTCTCTTACTTGTATTGATGAAGCTGAAACTGTTGGAGCTTCATAACCTTCAATAGTAGCTTGAGAACCAAGGAGCGCATTAGTTGATTTGTATTTTGAAAAAGCCCCAAAACCATTATACTCAATAACAGAAAAGTGATAAGTTGTTCCAATATTCAAACCAGTTAGTTCAACTGAATTTTCATTACCATTATAAATTACATAATTACCGAATCCTATACTTTCACCCATACCAAACATTGAGTTTGCGGCATAATATTTTCCATCGGTAGGAAGAGAATCCACTGCAGAACCTTCGTGCGCAAGAATAATTCTCTTTCTTCCATTTCCTTTAGTAAAATTTAACTTCATGCTAATAGGAGAAATATCAGAAAAGCTCAAGGAAGTAGCAGAAATATCCGGACTTGCTTCAACCATGTTAATTGCTGCAAAATTCCTGCGATTTGAAACTTGAGTTAATTTAAACTCACCGCCAATAAACAAACTACCTTCAATTAATTCAATTTTGTTAATACTAGAAAAATCTCCTTTAATTCCTAAATCCAATACTTCAGAATTTTCAATATTAATTGGTAAAACACCTGAAGCAGAATTTCCGGCTGCATATAAAATTGAACCATTTAAAAGCATTGAATGCATTTCATCTGAAACTGAAGGACTAAAAGTAGAAATTTTCGCCCCGGTTGCTGTATCAACAGCTGCTATTGGAGATGTGAAATCTTCACTTAAGCTTGAAAAAGTTCCAGCTAAAAATACCTTATCACCATTAACAAGAACATCATATACATTTCCATTTGCTGAAGGATTCCAGCTATTCAAAGTAATTCCGTCTGCAATATCAAATCTAGCGACACGACCTCTGTTATTAGATGCAATACTTGTAAATGCACCATTGACATATAAATATTGATCGTTTAACAGAAGTGAATAAACTTCATCATTTGAACCCGGATTCCAAGAGTTTACACTTCCGGTTGAAAGTGAAATTGATGCTAAATTATTCCTATTTTCATTAGATACAGAAGAAAAACTACCTGCGATTAAGGCATCGTTACCAATAATTTCAATATCATTTACATAACCATTTACATTTGAACTTAGTGTAATAGGAACACCTGTCAAAGTATCAATTACTGCTAAGCCTGATCTGGATATATTACCTATACCAGTAAACTCACCACCTATTAATAATAAACCAGAATATTCTTTAATAATATGGACACTATTGTTTACAGCAGGACCAAATGTCGTTGGAATACCGGTTTGAAAATCAATAGCAGCTAAATTAGAGCGAGTAACTCCACCAAAACTAGAAAAATCACCTCCTACAAATACTGTATCACCAGAACTTGAAACCACATTAACATTCCCTGAAATTAATGGACTTGAACCCAAACTTGAATTTGAATTTATAGCAGCAAGGTATTTTTTAGGTTGACCCGAAATACTGGTAAACATACCACCGGCATATAAAATACCTGAAGAATAAGATAAACTTAAAACTTCATTATTAGGAGAAGGATTAAAAGTACTAACCAAACCAGTTAATTTATTTAACCCTGCAATATTATTACGAACCTCACTGCCAATTGCAGAGAAAGTACCACCAATATATAGTAAGTTTTCATCTTTAGCCATAGAATTTACAGTACCATTAACATTAGGATTGTAGAAAGTAACTGTATTGTCAAACATATTAACTGCTCCCAAATTATTTCTATTGCTTGTATCTAATTTGGTGAAAAGCCCACCAATAAATAATGTAGCATTATCCAATAATAAAGATTTTACAGTTCCTTCAACTTTTGTGTTTAAAGACTGTAAACTACCACTTAGGGCACTAATCGAAGCAATGCCATATCTTTCTTGAGAAGCAACACTTGTAAAAGAACCTCCAAGAATAATTTCAGCACCTGCAATTTCAAAGGCATTTACTTCACCATTCGGGTTAGGAGCTAAAGGTAAAACTTGCCCATTTGAAATATTTATTGCAGCACAATTCAAACGTTCTGCTGATCCTACTTCACTAAAACTTCCCCCTACCAAAAGAATATTTGCAGTAACTTTTAATGCTTTAACAGGACCATTCACTGAAATGTTTAAGGAATTTAATGTACCGTCAGGGTTTAAAACCAATAAATTAGTTCTGCCTTGCTCTGTAAATTCGCCACCCATATAAACTCGGCCAGTTGCATCTTTTGCTATTGCATGTACAATTCCTTTGATATTGACATATTTGTCAAAATTCTGCTGATTTGTAGCATTGAAGCCTGCAAAAGACCCAGTATTTGGACCAACATAACTAAACTCACCGGCTAAATAAAGTTTATTATTTATTTTAACCATTGAATTTACGATTCCATCTGTTTCCCAAAAATTATTTTGTAATGTTTGAGCGTTTGATTGAAGAATAGAAAAGAAAGAAATTATTATAAAAAGTATTTTTTTATGCATTTTAAATGGAATTAAAAATTAAAAAAAGAAGTCAAAAACTCATCAAGAGTTTTTGACTTCTAAAAGGAATTATTTAGAAATAATTAATTTCTTGGTAGAAACTTCACCATTCTCTTCAATACGAACAATATATAAGCCAGAACCTAAATCAGAAGCGTTAAATTGAATTAAACCATCTGCAACTTCAGGATAATTTTGATTGAACAAAACTTTACCGGATAAGTCCAGAATTGATACATCAACATTTTTTGCAGCTCTACTTAGATTTAAATAAACCTTTCCTGAGCTTGGATTAGGATACATTGAAATATTATCTAAAGGAGCTTTATTTGATTTATTTGAATTTTCAACTAATGAATTTGAAACACTTAAATTTTTAATTTCATTGATTTCAGAACTCGATAAAGCGCGTCTGTAAATTCTCATATCATCAAGAGAACCATTGAAAGAATATATAGGATTTAACCTGTCAATAGTAGTAAGACTACCAATATTCCAATTAGTACCCAAGAAAGTTTCAGGTTCAAAACTTGTTAAACCGGTTCTACCAAACTCAATTCCATCAAGATAAAATATAACTT
Organism: Vulcanococcus limneticus LL; assembly: GCA_943361925.1. Lineage (GTDB taxonomy): Bacteria > Bacteroidota > Bacteroidia > UKL13-3 > UKL13-3 > CAISCU01. Next base: position 16,801 of record CALRIT020000016.1, read on the forward strand.
CTACACCGGCTTTGTAAACAACAGCTAAATGATGCCAAGAATTATCTTGAATTGGATTTGCTGAAATCATATCTATCTGAGTTCCTGAACTTGCATTAAAAAATGAATAGTTTACAGAACCAATATCTGATAATGAAATATTTCTATATTCAAAACCATCTATTGCTGTTGTGAAAATTGGTTTAGGTGTGTTTGAATTATTAAAATCTGGTGCAGTTTTTAACCAAACAGTATAAGTAGAATTATTAGTTGTTGCTGTTCCAGCAACATCAATTGGATCAACAGCTAATACTTGAACACTTGTTGCACTTGGATTAAATGAATATGCTTTATTAGTTGCGTTACTTCTATCTGAAGTAGAAATCAAATTTTGAGCAATACCATTATTTCCATTACCTGAAGCATCATTGGCATTTCCGTTCATTTTGTACCAGGCAACTAATCCATTTTGCAAATTAGAACCTACTATCAAAGTAAATTTATGTACAAAAATATCCCAATCACCTGCACTTGTTAAATCAACATTACCAAAAGAACCTTGACCATTGAAGTAACCTGTTATAAAGCTTGTATTAGTAGTTCCGGCAGTAATTCCTCTAGCTTCATCGTCGGCAGGACCACCATTCTGGTATACAGTTTCAAAATCACCTGTGGTGAAATCAACTGTTGCAACAAAAACATCCAAATTACCAAAACTTGATAAATTAGTAGAACCGAAATTAGCAGTTTCAGCAAAACTTCCTGTAACAAATGCTTTATTACCCAAACTATTCATTGCAATACCACGACCGGCATCCTGAGAAACACCACCAGCCTTTGTAGCCCATACCGGAACACCACTTGAGTTATATCTACAAACAAATACATCAGAGTTTCCTGCACTTATAAAATTACTTGAGCCAATTGAAACTGAATTTGAAAACTGGCCTGTTATTACGTATGAGTTATTTGCAGAGGTAATAGCAAATCCAATATCAGCGCCTGTTCCACCTATTTTACTAACCCAATTCAGATTTCCTGTTGAAGTTGCGTATTCTGCTATAAAGGCATCGGAACTACCTGCACTACTTAAATTTGTTCCTGAGAAATTTCCTGTTAAATCGAATTGACCAACCATAGCAACATTGCCACCATTTAAAGCAATTCCATGTGCAAAATCATTTCCGGCACCACCGGCAGATTTTGCCCAAACAAGATTACCATTTGAATCATATTTAGCTAAGAATGCATCTGTTCCACCGGCACCGGTTAAAGATGTTGAAGTACCAGGGAAAATTAGTAAACCTTTAAAGTAACCAGCGATATAAATATTATTCAAATTATCTGTTGTAATCGCCAAAGCAACATCCTGATCAGTTCCACCAGCTTTTTTACTCCAAATAACATTTCCACTTGGATCTAATTTTGAAATAAAAATATCATCAATACCTGAACTTGTTAAATTATTTCCAGTACCAAATGATCCTGAGGTTCGGAAACTTCCTGTCATAATAACATCACCCGCTGCATCAATAGCAACTGAAGATGCCGCGTCTGCGTCTCCCCCACCTTGATTAACCGCCCAAAGCACTTTGCCATTTGGTGAATATTTGGTCATGAAAATATCATTGCCTCCATTCGAGGCAATGGTTCTTGTACCCCAAGAAGCTGAGTTCTCAAATGAACCAACAACATAAACATTACCAGAAGCGTCGGTTACTACGCCACCACCAGCATCCTTTTTAGAACCGCCTGCCTTAACAGGCCATGATTTTGCAGTTCTGAATATTCCTCTATATGGATTTGAATTATATTTTACGATTGCACCATTCTGGTTATATTCATAGATAGCAAAATGGTATTCAACATCAGGCTCTAGATTTTGTACATTAACAAATCCCTGACTAGTTGAAGAATAAACCGAATAATTTCCTACACCTAATTGAGTTCCTGTACCAAAAGAATTTTGTGGAGTATAAATATTATTATCAGTTGGAATGATTGAAACAGGAGCTTCTTTTTTCATAATAACTAAACTATGGGTACCATTTCCACCAGCCCAACTTAAATTAGCATCTTCCTGACTTACAACAGAATTGTGTGAAGTTGGTATAATACTAGGAGCAAAAATTTGAGGTAATGTAGTAAATGTAGCAATTGGACGAGGATTAGATAAATAAGCTAATTGTCCTGTGCCATTAAAACCACCGCCATTTACTTCGCAAACAGCCACTTGATAAATTGAATTTGGTTGTAAACTAGAAATAGAAACTGAATTACCTGTACCTAAGTAAACTACCTGACTGGAAAAATTCATTCCTGAAACATTATAATTTACGAAACCTGCAGCAATTGTGCTTGATAAGCTTGACATTGGTAAATAAGAAGTTCCATTTACCAAATTGATTGTAGAACCACCAAAAGAAGGACTGTTTGCAACTTTTGAAACCAAAACAATTGAACGGCCACCATTTCCTCTAACCCAATTTATACTTGCAGTATTGATTGATGGAGTAACATTAATTGCAGAAGAAGGAAGAGTTGGAGTTGCTGCGAAATTTGTTGTTTGAACAATTGTATTAGTAGTATTCGAATTTAAATATCTCGCACTTACACCACTTCCGTTATATTCAACAATTCTTACATAATAGGTTGAACCTGGTATCAAATTAGAAGCTACTTGAGACATTGAAGCATTTGCATTTACTATAATGGTTCCATCGGAAGATGTATTGTTTGAGAAATATGAATTACCATTTACAGGAGTAAAAGTAATAGGACTATTCCTTTTGATTAAAAACAATCTATTAGTTCCATTTCCATTATTCCAGCTAAAAGAAGCAGAATTTGTATTTATCCAATTTAAAACCAAACCATTAGAAGCACTCGTTGGAGCTGTATAATCTAAAGTAGATGCTGAACCTGATGTAATTGGATTTAACCTAAATGTTTTAACCCAACTATTTTCATTGAATTCAATTACTCTGAATCCATACATACTATTTAAAGCTAAATTATTTAATACACAAGAATTACCGGAACCTTCATAAATAACAAAAGTACCATTTCCTAAATTAGTTCCATTTCCAAAACTCGAACTTGCAAATATTCCGTTAGGTATAGAGGCCGGAAGTATTGGGATACCGCCCTTTCTGGCAACAACAATACGCTTCATCCCATTTCCATTTGACCAATTAACATTAATTGAATTGATTGTAGGTTGAAATGTCAAATTACTTGAACTAGAGCTTGGGGCTGCCGGCGCTGTTGGATTCGGTGCTACAAATGATACAAGCTTATAACCTGCATTACCACCCTTTGAGTAATAAACAGTCCCTAAAATTTTATTATTTGAAGCAGTATAAGATAATAATTTAAAATCATTTCCAAGATTAGCCGCCTGACTTAAAGGAAACATTGAATAAGTAGTTGAATTAATTGGGGTATTTGTTCCAATAAATAATGATTTAGTCCAACTTCCATTATTAATATCGGTTACAAATTGATTTGAACTTATTGGAATTATAGACCTCACATTGGCAGCCTGAAAACTAGATGCACGATATATAGCTTTCATTAATAAATTAAACTGATCATATTGATAATAATAACTTCCATCACCTAAAAACAAATCACCATTTATAATGCTTAAATCGCGAATACTACCATGGCTCATATAAGTGCTAGGTGCAGATAATCGAAAACTAGTATTATAGACTGTTGTTAAGCTTGTTCTTAACACGCGTGCAACGTTATTTGTATAATCGCTAGCAATTACAGAATTAAATGAGCCCCCTATGTAAACAAAATTGGTACCAACAGCAATGTAATTTACGGGACCTGAAAAATTTACTGAATTTAAAACAGAATTGTTGGTTGTATTAATTGCAGCAAATCTTTGTCTTGTTAAATTTTGACTTGTAGTTCCAATAGTTGTAAACTCACCTCCTACAAGCAAATTAGTACCTTCATTTTTTAATACATTAACGGAGCTATTTAAAGAAGCAGCAGTTTGGAAAAAACTTACATCAATTACTCCATTAGTTTTAGAAATTTTTAGAAGATTATTTCTTCCACCAAAACTATTAGCTAAAAATCTTCCTCCCAAATAAATATTATTGCCAATGTTGGCAATTGATTTAACAGAAAAAGAAGCGCTGGTTTTGTATAAAAAAGCTGATGTTAAATTTGTTAAAATCTGACCTGTATTAGTAATAACTGCTAAATGTGGGCATCTAGTTCCTCCGGCAAATAAAAAGTCACCCCCAAAAATTATTCTCGACCCAGATAAAAAACTTGTACTAACTGCTCCTGAAAATCCATTTGTATAAGCCGCATTAAATGTAAATGCTCCTGTGCTTGTCAAATCATAACAAGCTGTATAACGAGTTGCAGGATCGGTAGTACTATTGATGCTAGTAAAAGCTCCTGAAATTGTTACCAAACAATTATTAGTACCTCTTGGAGCAAAAGTAATATTTAGTAATCCACCATTTGGATTCACATTAAAAGCTGGTGATAAATATGCTTGGCCTCCTGAAGATAATACTGTAAAAAAACTTCTTGAAACACCACCTGCACTTGAAAAACTTCCGCCAACTAAAATATAATTGGGAAAAGGAATTGCAAGTGAATATACATAACCATTTACAGCTGGTAAAAAACTTGAAATTAAGGTACCCGACTGTAAATTAATTGCCACTAACTTTGTGAAAGCAGAATTGCTAGTTAAAGTGAAATTACCGCCAATATACAGAGTAGGATTTGTACCTGGAGAGATTGCCATTGTATAAACCACACCTCCAGTTTGAAACGAAAGATTAAAACTTGTTACCTGTAAAGTAGATGAATTTGTGCTTACTGAATATGCACAAAAATTAGTTCTGCCAGTGGAACTTCCATTTGAGTTCAATAAACTATAACTACCTGCAATGAAAAGTAAATTATTATGATAAAGTACTTCATTTATTGTTCCTGAAATATTAGGAGCAAAATGTGTTTTTAATGAACCATTTGAGGGAGTTACCATAACAATACCATTTCTGGTACTTCCTGCTACGGAATTAAAATTTCCAATAATTACTAAACCATTAGCAGAATAAGCTAAACTTTTAGCTGAACCACCTAATTTCGCATCAATAGAAGCATTAAAATTGGCATCTACCTGACCTGAAGCCAAGATATGTGCTACATAATTTCTACTTAATGAGCCAACCTGGGTAAAGTTACCTGCTATAAAAAAACCGGTTGAACCATCTGAAACAATTTTGTTAACCTGTCCATTAATTGCAGGAATAATGTTTTTAATTAGAGCCCCGGTTGTTGAATTTAATGCTGCAAAACCAGATGAAGAGGTATCTCCAAATGCTTTAAAATCGCCAGCAACATACATTCTGTTTGCTGCAACATCATGAAAGGTTGAATTAATTTCACCGTCCGCAACATTGTAGGTATCAAAACCAAATTGGGCGTTTACGCGCCCAATTAATCCAATCCCAATAAGTAATAAGAGTAATATTTTTTTCATGTTTTTAATTTAGTTCGTTTACAGGTATGATAGTTTCCGAAATTAGTGTTTTATTTTCTAAAATGTGAACTACCAATGATTTTAATCCGGCCAATTCCTGAAGAATTTCACCATTAAAATAATTATTTAATTTAGAAGATCTAACTCGCTCAAATTCAACAATTAAAGCTTCAGACTCTTTTCTTTGTTTCGAAAAATGTAACATCATATGGTCTCTAAGAAAACCATCTATTACTTCTAAACTCAATAAATCTCCTTTACCGGTTTTCGACCACAACACATATGGCTTGTTTAATGGAGCCTGCTCGTTTGATGGTTTAGCTGGGGTAGAAACTTGGGTGTTTTTAGTAATTGTTGTTTTCATAAATTGAACTTTTAAATGTACTTAATACTTTTATAATTAAATATCAGTTATACCGCAATTTAGAGCAAAAAAACGGCTGTCCAAACCCCAAAACCCACTAATAATTACCACTTAATAACTAAAAAGGCCCGTCTGCATTAGACGAGCCTTTTTTATACCTTCAAAATTGATTTTTACTTCAAAACCTCTCTCGAAATAACAATTCTTTGTACCTCACTTGTACCTTCATAAATCTGAGTGATTTTTGCATCACGCATCAATCTTTCTACATGGTATTCTTTAACGTATCCATAACCACCATGTACTTGAACTGCCTCAGTAGTAACCCACATTGCTGTTTCTGAAGCAAAAACTTTTGCCATAGAACTTACCAATGCATAATCTTGATGTGTATCTTTTAAATAAGCTGCTTTTAAGCAAAGTAATCTAGCTGCTTCAATTTGTGTAGCCATATCAGCTAATTTAAATTGAATTGCCTGGTGATGCATAATTTCTTTACCAAATGCTTTACGTTCTTTAGCATATTTTACAGCCAACTCATAAGCACCACTTGCAATACCTAAAGCCTGTGAAGCAATTCCGATTCTACCTCCGGCTAAAACTTTCATCGCGAATTTGAATCCGAATCCATCTTCACCAATTCTGTTTTCTTTTGGAACTTTTACATCCTGAAACATAATACTATGTGTATCACTACCACGGATACCCATTTTATCTTCTTTTTTACCAACTACAACGCCATCCCAACCTTTTTCAACTATAAATGCGTTGATACCTTTATGTCCTTTATCTACATGAGTTTGTGCAATTACTAGATAATAGGTACCTGAATTTCCGTTGGTAATCCAGTTTTTTGTTCCATTCATTAAATAATGGTCACCCATATCAATAGCAGTGGTTCTTTGCGAAGTTGCATCACTACCCGCTTCTGGTTCAGATAACAAAAATGCACCATGGCATTTTCCTGAAGCCATAGGAACCAAGTACTTTTGTTTTTGCTCTTCAGTACCGTATTCTTCTAAACCCCAGCAAACCAATGAATTATTAACAGAAACAACAACAGAAGCTGATGCATCAACCTTTGATAATTCTTCCATAGCTAATACATAAGAAATGGTATCCATTCCACTTCCACCGTATTTTGGATCAACCATCATACCTAAAAACCCTAATTCACCTAATTTCTTAATTTGTTCGTAAGGGAATTCTTGGTTGTTATCTCTTTCAATAACACCCGGTAATAATTCGGTTTGAGCAAAATCTCTTGCAGCTTGTTGAACATTCAAATGTTCCTCTGTTAAATCAAAATTCATAATTGGTAGGTTTACAATGCGAATATATCTTTTTTTTGAATTGATGAAGTTAATCTAAAAAGATTTACCTCAAAAAGCCAATTTTATCTTTTTCTCTATAGCTGAAGTAGAATAACCCGGAATAAAATCAATTGTTCTGACTTCTCCATTTTTTGACATTACTACATCATATCCAACAATGTCTTCAGGTTTATAATCACTTCCTTTAACTAAAACATCAGGCTGAACCAATTTAATTAGTTCATATGGAGTTTCCTCTCCAAATAAAACTACTGCATCAACAAAACCTAAGGATGCAATTACCTGTAAACGAGAACTTTCATCTTGAATTGGGCGATGTGGGCCCTTTAATTTACTAACAGATTCATCAGTGTTTAAACCCAAAACCAATTTCGTTCCTAAATCAGAGGCTTTTGCTAAATAATCAACGTGACCTTTGTGCAATAAATCGAAACATCCATTAGTAAAAACAATTTTCTCACCAGTCTTTTCCCACTCAAGCAATTGATTTTTAAGTGATTCAATGGTATGGATTTTATTTTGAACCTGATTAAACTTGTTCATTTACTGTATTTTTCTTTTGTAAAAAAACGATGAAAGAGGCTATTAATCCAAATGCAATTAAAAAAACCATTTGTGTTCCATGAACCAAAGTTGCATAAGCTATACCATCTTCTTTCTGAACACCAAATAACAAAAGCGATTGCATCACGAAAAAGTGATAAGTTCCGGCACCTGCTCCTGGAGCTGGTAAAACAACACCTATTGTACCTATTGCAAAAACAGTTAAACAATCAACAAAACTTAAACTGGCTGTTGCGTCAAGAGCAAAAAGGCAGAAATACATCATAAATATATATCCAACCCAAATAAGTATTGAAAGGATTATAAATAAGACCGGGTTCTTAACATCTTTAATACTTAATAAACCTTCCCCAAATCCTTTTAACAATAATATAAATCTTTGAACAAGTGGAAAACCCGAAATTCTTTTCCTGAAAAAATAAATTGCCGCCAATCCTACTACGAAAACGCCTAGTAGGATGTATAAAATAGTTCCTGAAGATGCTGATGTAGGATTTATTCCTGAATATGATTCTAAAAATTGTTTTATTAAGTCAATTTGTAAAACGACAATAATCAAAAGAATAATCAACAAAATAAACATATCTACAACTCTTTCAGTAACAACTGAGCCCAATGATTTTTCCATTGGAATTCCATCGGTTTTAGAAAGAGCTGCACACCTTGAAACTTCCCCTGCTCTTGGAATGAAATAATTAACCAGATAACCTATTAAAACAGCGTAAATACTATTTTTTGTACTGATTTTATAATTTAAAGCATCATACAACATCGTGGCTCTATATGCTCTAAACCAATGACTTAACAAGGAAATACTCATCCCCAGAGTAAGCCAGTAAGGATTGGCTGACTTTATTCTTTGTAATTGATCTGCCCAATCAATTCCATTAAAAACATAAAACAAAAATACTCCGCCAATTCCCAGGATAATGGCGTATTGAATTATATTTTTTACTGATTTACTCAAGCAGGTAATTGGTTATTGTGATCGGGATAAATAGCAATTGGCGTATATTTTTTTGCCTCTTCAAATTCCATCAAACCATAAGAAATAATGATAACATGGTCACCAGTAGCCGCTTTTCTGGCAGCCGGGCCATTTAAACAAATCGTTCCACTACCTCTTTCACCTTTAATTATATATGTTTCGATTCTTTCGCCATTATTGATATTTACAACCTGAACTTTTTCATATTCAATCATATTTGCAGCATCCAAAAGATTTTCATCAATTGTAATACTTCCAACATAATGTAGTTCGGTTTGCGTTACTTTAGCGCGGTGAATTTTTGATTTTAAAAGCTGTATTTGCATACTATATATATAAGGCTTATACCTTAATTAGGCGCAAAGCTAAGTGAAAAAGCCTAAAGACCAAAAAAATCCGTAGTTCAAAGTCAAACTAACAAACATTAGAAATGCTTGTCATAAGTTTGTCATAAGGAGGCAAGATGACCTTTGTCATTTTTATGCCTAATGGCTATCAACTTTCTTTGCACCAACAAAAATCAACAAATGAAGAAATTATTACTTGCCTTATTTATTCTACCAACATTTTTAAAAGCTCAAGAAATTTCAGATAGCGTTACAATGCTACCAAGAAATGTATTAGATGTTTATTACAATATTGAAAAAGGAACAAAAGATACTGTAAGAACTAACAACTGGCATTTGGCATTTGCAACAAGGAAAGCTCAACCTCCATTTAAAACTATGCAGGCTGCAACAATCAGAATTAATGAAGGTTCAGGTGTTGAGTTATTTAAATCATCATTTTCATCAAGTGAATGGAATGATTTTGATACCGCCCAATGGATGAACTGGCCAACTTTCTTCAATAGTGATAGCACATGGGATATTGGAGCTTTTAATCAACAAAGAAGTCTTTCAAATCCTTTTGATTATGGATGGGGACAATATGATATGAACAGCAGAGATGTTTTAGGTAACAAAATCTGGTTATTGGCAATTACAACATCACCAAATCCTTCTGCACCAAAATCTTTAAAGAAATTATTGATTTCTAAAATTGTTTATGATACTCAATGGGTTTTCACAATCGCAAATATTGATGGAACTGACAGCAATACTGTAACAATCAATAAATCTAATTTCAACAATAAATTATTTGCTTATTATAACGTTTTCAGCAAACAGGTAATTGATAGAGAACCTGCCTTAAATTCATGGGATTTGTTATTTACAAAATACAAAACCCTTGTTACCTTGTATGGACAAACTTTAATGTACCCTGTAATGGGTGTTTTAAACCATCCAATGATGCAAAGTGCAAAAATAATGGTACCTGAAGCTGATACTTTAAAAATTGGAGGAGCTAATGATAGTTTATACTTTAATTCAAAAATTGCCAATATTGGATGGGATTGGAAAGTAATTACCACAACTCCCGGTGCATGGCCTGTTAAAGACAGCTTAGCTTATTTTACTAAAAAAGCGAATGATGGAAACTATGCCCGCTTGGTATTTACAGGTTATTTTTCTGATCCAACAACTCAATTTATCAAATTCAATATCTTAAAATACAGATTGCTACCAATTGGTAATTCAGAATACAATTCAGCATTTAGTTCTGTAAATATTTTCCCTAACCCAAGTTCAGGTTTAACTACAATTAATTTTGAATTAAAAAACCCAATTCAATCTGTACAAATTTTAATTACAGATATGAGTGGAAAAGTGATTTCAAATCAAACAACAAACCCTATGAATTTAAGCAGTGGTTTTGATTTAGACTTATCAGGATTAAATTCAGGAATATATTTTGTAAACTTACAAGCAGAAGGCTCAGTATATACTGCGAAATTATTGGTAAACTAATTGTTTTTAGGATTTAAATATAAAACAGAATTTGTAAGCATCATATTTGTGATGCTTACAAATTTTCTGTGTTTTAATGCCTTCTCACAACCAACAAAACAATCAGCAAAAGATAAAAGATTTAATCTTGATGAGCTTATTGTAACCGGTCAATATGAAGAAACCAGTCTGAACAAATCTGTTTATAAAGTAAAAATTATTGACAGTAAAAGAATTCAGTCTCAAGGAGCATTTAATCTCCAACAAGTTTTATCAAACGAGTTGAATGTTAGAATTATTCAAGACCCAATGTTGGGTTCGAGTATAAAATTACAAGGTGTTGGTGGTAATAATATTAAAATTCTTATTGATGGTGTACCTGTAACTGGCCGTGAATCTGGGAATATTGATTTGACACAAATCAATATGAATAATGTTGAACGTATTGAGCTCATAGAAGGCCCAATGAGTGTGAGTTTTGGAACAGATGCTTTGGGTGGTGTAATAAATATCATCACAAAAAAACCTACTGAAAATGAAAAGCAAATTTTCCTTAGTACCTATAATGAATCAATTGGTCAATACAATTTTGATGCAGGCGCAAAATTTTCGGGTTCAAAACTAAGTAGTCAAATTGGCTTTGGAAGAAACTTCTTCGCCGGTTATTCAGAAGATCCCAATTCAAGAACAAAATTATGGAAACCAAGAACTCAATATAATGGAAACTTCGAATTGAGTTATAAAATTCCAAAAGGAGCTATCAGGTGGAACAATATTGTATTCACCGAAAAAATGACTAATAAAGGTGAAGCTGAAATTGACTGGACAAAAGCTACTGCGCAGGATAAATATTTTTTAACTGATAGATATAGCTCAACAGTATTTTTCGATTTTAAACCTGAAAAAAAGAGAAACTTAAATTTAATCTTCTCCTATAACTTTTACAGACGTATGCTTCAATCTTATTTAAAAGATTTAGTAAGTCTAGAAGAAAAAGTAATACCATCTGCAGAAGCGCAAGACACAACCAGCTTCCACAATTTGATGAGCAGAGGAACCTATTCTAATACATTTTTAACATCAAAAATTGCTTATCAGTTAGGTTATGAATTGAATCACGAATTTGCCATAGGTTCAAAATTAGCAGAAACTAAAAACATGGGTGAATACAGTGGTTTTATGAGTTTTGAAATAAAAGCAACACCACGATTAGTTTTTAGACCTGCATTAAGAGTTAGCTACCATACAATATACAAAGCACCTTTGATTCCATCTTTTAATTTAAAGTATGATATCAATTCAAATTTTGTAATTAGGGCTAGTTATGGTAGAGGATTCAGGGCACCAGGAATGAAAGAATTGTTTTTACAATTTGCCGATTTAAACCATAATATTCAAGGTAATGTTGATTTAGTTCCTGAGAAATCACACAATACTCAAATATTCTTTTGCTTCGACCACAAAGCAGAAAATAGAGTTTTCAGATTTGAACCATCTATATTTTATAACCAAATAACCGATATGATTGGTTTGGCCCGATTTGGAGCTGGAAACAATACAGGATTTAAATACTTCAACCTCAATTCTTATGAAGGATTAGGCTTTAATATCAATACAGAATATAGAAGACCTAATTACTCGGTATCTTTAGGTTATGCTTATACAGGCAATAAAAATGAATTCAACCAATCTACAATTGAAAGTAAATTCTATTTTAACAATGAAGGTAGGGTTAATTTTACTTATACATTTTGCAAAGAGAATTTATCATTAAACCTGTTTTGTAAAATAAATGGCAAATTCCAGAGTTATCAGTTTATTCCTGAAACCAATTCTACAATTTTAACGTATATGAATCCATATACTATTTTCGATATCAGTGCAACAAAGTCGTTTAAAAAACAGAAAATTCAATTAAGTTGTGGATTGAAAAACTTAACGAATTTAAAAAACGTAAATGCAAGTTTTGCCAGTGGACCACATAATTCTATGAGCAATTCTGCAATGATGGGCATGGGAAGAAGTATATTTGTGAGCTTACGTTTTAATTTTAACAAACAGAATTCTTGAAAAGACAAATCAGATATTATTTAAATCAATTGATTCTTCTATTGCTGGTAACAGGTTTTGTGGCTTGTGAAAAAGAAGAAAAACCGGTTAAACTTCCACCAAAACCAGCAGGAGATTTAAGGGTAATTCAATTGGATCTAGGTGAAAATTATGAGTCACAGGTCTTTTTAAACATTTTTGATTCAATTCCGCTTAAAACTTCAATTAAATGCAGCGATTGGGATTTAGCTTTTGAATCGAAATCTTTTGGATTTAGAATCACCATGAATGGCGGTGCCGGTGTTTTAATCGCAAATTCGGGTAAAACCAGATTTGAAAGAGTAAATGATCCGGAATATTTACAGTACAGATGGGATGAGGCCAGCGGTGGCGACTCAATTTCGTTAATAAACTGGTGTGACAAAAATATGATGAGCAAAGATTCTGTTTATGTGATTGACAGAGGAGTTCTAAAACAAGATCCATTTAGATATTATCAATTTAAAATACTTGGCGTAACACCCTACTCTTATTTCCTGGAAGTATGTGATATAAAAGGAAAAAACATCAAACAAATTGAAATTCCGAAAAATCCATTAAAACAAAATACTTATTTCAGTTTTGGAGATGGAAATCATAGGTTTATGGATTTTGAACCTTATAAAAAAGATTGGCAGTTTTGTTTCTTGCGTTATCGCTGGATTTATTATGAATTCAATCCACCGTTATTGTACACGGTAACCGGAATTTATATCAATAACGAAAATATTCAGGTTGCAGTTGATAGCACGTTAAATTTCGAAAGTATAGGGATGAAAGAATTGGTTAACATGAATTTTCATACCAGAAGAGATATCGTAGGATTTGACTGGAAAAATTATGATTTCAATAACGGAAGATACAAAACACGCGATTACGTAAATTATATCATCAAAACAAAAGAACCTCAACCTAAATACTTTAAACTAAGGTTTACTGATTTTTATTCTGTAGATGGTTTAAAAGGTTCTCCTAAATTTGAGATTTCAGAAATTCACCCATGAAGAAGTTTTTACTCGGAATTATTCTAGCCTTACCCCTATTTAGTTTTTCTCAGAACGCAACAAATCAAGAAGAACCACATCTTAAAAACTTAAAGCAACTTACTTTTGGTGGCGATAATGCTGAAGCTTATTTTAGCTTTGATAGCAAAAAAATTACCTTCCAAAGTAATAATAAAAAATGGGATCTTAAATGCGACCAAATCTTTATGATGGACTTAAAAAATCCAATAAAAGATAGCTTAGGGAAAACACCTCTTATATCAACAGGAATGGGAAGAACAACTTGTTCTTATTATATGCCCGACAATAAACATATTCTTTTTGCATCAACACATTTAGCTGCAAAAGAATGTCCGGCCGACCCACCACCTTCTAAAAGATATTTATGGGCAATTTACCCTGAATTTGATATTTTTATTAGTGATGAAAAAGGAAATATCACCAAACAATTAACTACAGAACCGGGCTATGATGCCGAGGCTACTGTTAGTCCTAAAGGAGATAAAATTGTTTTTACATCAACCCGTAATGGAGATTTGGATTTGTACACCATGAATATTGATGGTTCTGATGTAAAACAAATAACCTTTGGTTTGGGATATGATGGAGGTGCATTCTTTTCTCCCGATGGAAGTAAATTGGTATTCAGAGCTTCAAGACCAAGCGGTGAAGAAGAAATTAAAGACTATAAGGAATTATTGGCAAAAGGTTTGGTAGCACCAACCAACATGGAAATTTACACTTGTAATACTGATGGCTCTGAGCTCAAAAAAATTACTTCATTAGGAAAAGCAAATTGGGCTCCGTTTTACCATCCATCGGGTAAAAAAATAATTTTTTCATCTAATCATCATTCAGCAAAAGGATACGATTTTCAACTTTTCATGATTAATGAAGATGGTTCAAATCTTGAAAGAATTACCAATAACAGTTTATTCAACGCTTTTCCAATGTTTTCTCCTGATGGAAAAAAGTTGATTTTCTCTTCAAACAGAAACAATGGCGGTACCAGAGATACCAATCTGTTTATTGCTGAATGGAAAGATTGATTCACAACTGAAATGCTTAATGAACCAATTCCTTCCTGATTACTTTTCCTTCTGCTGTTTCTATTTCCAGAATATAAATTCCATGCGCCAAGCCGGATAAATCAAGACTTAAAACGGCTTCGTTTCCGTAAGGTTCAATGTGAATTTCAGCACCGGTAATATCAAAGATTTTTAGATTTTTAATTCTTTTAGTTTCATCCATATTTCTTACAAAAACCAATTCTGCTGCAGGATTAGGAAATACCAGCCATGAGCTTTTTTCTGTTTCTTCTAAAGAATTTGGAGAACCTATGGTGAATTTCCATAACTGAGGACTGCTAAATCCGACAAAAGGATTTCCGCTTAAATCTAAAATACAAGTAGAAGAAATGAGTATATAAACCTGAGCTGAATTTGCAAAAGTCTGTCCAAGAATTTCAATAGAACTGCCATTTACAAGAACTTTTCCGCTTGGGTTTGAAACATCAATTGTGGTTTTAAGGGCATTGTTTTCATAAATAGAAATTAAACCTGTTCCTAATTTAACAGATTCAGAAAAATTCAATTTTAGTATAGGTTGATTGATGACACTTGTTGCATTATTTACGGGTAAACTGGAAACCAAAGTTGGTGCTACTAAATCTGGCTGACCAAGTGAAGTTTTATAATCCTGAGAATTGTTATTGTCCCAGGTAACATTTCCGTTATTAAAAGCAGCAGAGAAATTGATCTTAGCTGATGAAGGAACTGTAACTGTTGCAAGCCATAAACTTCCTTGTTTGGTCATGTTGATGTTGTTGATTCCACCAACAGTCCAATTATCGAAACTATAATGCATAATTACTTGAGAATTATTTGCCAATGTTCCACTATAGGTTACTGTTAAAGCTTGACCAGGCAAAGGATTCAATGGAGAATAAGTTACACCTCCACCGGTGTTTCCTCCATTGCCATTGCTGTTCGACTGAAAAAAACCTTCGCCCAAAGCTCCAATAATTCCGGGACCATTGAGCACATAAATTCCTGCACTAGATGAAGAAACTGTAAAACTTAAAGTTCCATTAGAAACGGTAATTGAATTACCAGTAACTGCATCTTTATAAACTCCATTGGTTAAACCACTAAAATTAAAAGTTGAAGAACCATCTTTTGCCAATCCCACAGCACATTCACTGTTGCCGAATTTGCGAACAAATCCAACTGCATTTCCTGCATTTGTTCCATCCCATCTCCAAGTACCTTTTTGCAAAGCAGGAATGGCTTTCCTCATCGCGTTTAGTTTTCTGATGTGTTGATATATTACATGGTTTGGTGCATTAGCAAACTGTGCTCCAAAATAGGCTCTGCCGGTTAAATCAATGGAATTATTGATATCATTTGCACTATGAATATCGGCATAAGCACCTTTCTTAAACTGCACTTCAGTTCCATAATAAACACAAGGCAATCCACGCCAAGTAAACATAAAATTCAAAGCAGCTGCAAGATTTTCTGCACTACCATCATACCTTCTGTTCCAATCGTTATTAGGACCAAAATCATGGTTATCAAGAAACATTACATTGGAACCCGGATCTGAATACAAATTATCGTATCTATCTGCAGCTTTTACTCCCGAAAAACCCTCCCCTTTTCCAAACAAATGAAAAGTTCCCATTGCAAAAAAATCGAGAACTGCTATACCGGAATTGGCAGATGAACCGGTATTGCCTCGCCATGTGTACCAATGAGGATTTATTTGTTCGATTTGATGTAACTCATGTCGTTTTTGTGCCACTTCACCAAACACCATTAAATTGGGATTGATTTGTTTGAATCTATCAACAAAATACAAAACATCACGCTTAGGCATGTGTTTCACTGCATCCAAACGCATGCCATCAATTCCCATATCAACAAAAGTTTTGTAGGCATTAAATAGGTAATTTCTTACACTATCACCAGAAGTTAACAAATCAGGAGTATCGCCTGCCAAAGCTCTGTAGTATAAATTAGTTGTATCATCAAAACCCTGAGCAAAACCATTACCAGATTTATTATACCAAAGTGCATCACTTGTATTTACATAACTTTCCATGGATGGCCAGTTGTGGGCAGCTAAATTTGAATTATAAGGAGCCGGCATTTTAGCAAGATTGGCACGACTCCAGATTTTGCCATCATCAGGATTTGGAGTTAAACCATCATAGGTCCAATTAGGATTATCGGGTAAAGTTTGTCCGTTTGATTTTTTGCCCCAAGGCTGATTTGGATCTGTATTGTATTTTATTTCTGCTCTTCCTTTGATGCCAAATCTACCTGCATGATTAAGTACTACATCAAGAAAAATTTTCAAACCTTTTGAATGAGCAGAATCAATTAAGTTTTTAAAAGTATAACCCGGAGATTCAAGTCTAGGGTCAACTTTTGTAAAATCCCAGGCATGGTAACCATGGTAATCTAAAGGACTCCTATTTTGAACGATTGGAGTTATCCAAATCGCAGTAAAGCCCATGTCTTTTATATAATCCAATTTTTGAACCAAACCTTTAAAATCACCTCTCCAGGTTACGTCATTGGGGTCGGTAACATTATTTCCTGAGTTTGGGTAATAAGAACACCATTCTGTAGGCCTGTTATTATTTGGGTCACCATCAAAAAAACGGGTCGTCATTAAAAAATAAATACTTTCTTCCTTGATGTTCTGCGACCTGGCTTCAAAAACAGCAGAAACCAAAATACAAATCGATAAAAATCGAACAAAAATCTTCATATGTACAATTTAATGAAGTTTGAATAAAAAGCGCAAATCAAAATTAAAATCTGACAATCAAAACCCTTTCAGTTTGTGCTTGTTGGGTTAGTATGAGAAAATATTTAATTGTTATGATTCTGGGAACTTTGTTTGCTTGTCAATCAAAAGTAAATCAACCTTTACCTGTAGTTGAGAAGCTTGATATCAAAAAATACCTTGGAACCTGGTTTGAAATTGCCAGAAAACCAAATTATTTCGAACAAGGTTTATCATGCATTACAGCAACTTATTCATTAAAGGAGAACGGAAAAATTGATGTATTAAACAAAGGTCACAATGGTTCTAAGTTTAAGATTGCTTCCGGAACAGCTAAAATTCCTGATAACAACGAACCTGCCAAATTAAAAGTAAGCTTTTTTGGTCCTTTTTATGCTGATTATCAAGTAATCGACCTTGATAGTAATTACCAATATGCGCTTATTGGCGAACCTAGCAGGGAATATTTATGGATTTTAAGCAGAAAACCTTTGTTGGAACAATCGGTTATTGATGGCCTAATAAGCAAAGCCCAATCACTTGGATATGATACCAAAGACCTGATTTTCCCTGATAATTCCTGCAAATTTTAATCGAGAAAAACTGAAAATAAATTTTGGTGTAAAGTTCACTTGAAACTTAAAAATCAATTCAACAGATTAAACCAATAGTTTAGAAAAGAAAACGCTAAAATTAAATTATTTTCGAACCCCACTTTTAAAAAGTGAAAACAAATCATGGCCGTAAAAGCAAAAACTGAGATTCCTGTTGAACCTGAAGAATTTATTGAAGTATTAGGTGCTAGGGAACATAATTTAAAAAACATCGATGTTAAAATTCCTAGAAACAAACTGGTTACTATTACCGGCTTGAGTGGAAGCGGAAAATCATCGTTGGCATTTGATACCATTTTTGCTGAAGGTCAGAGAAGGTATATGGAAAGCTTTTCAGCCTATGCCCGCCAATTTATTGGCAATATGGAAAGGCCTGATGTAGACAAAATCAATGGTTTGTCACCTGTAATTTCAATTGAACAAAAAACAGTCAATAAAAACCCCCGCTCTACTGTTGGTACCATCACTGAAATTTACGATTTTATGCGTTTACTATTTGCCAGAGTAGCAGATGCATATAGTCATGTAAGTGGTGAAAAAATGATTAAAATGACTGAAGAGCAAATTATTGCCTCAATCATTCAACAATTTGAACAGCAAAAAATAGCCATTCTTGCTCCCTTAATTAAAGGTAGAAAAGGACATTACAGAGAGCTTTTTGAACAAATCAGAAAACAAGGATATACAAAAGTTAGAATCGATGGAGCAATAATTGATATAACTCCGAAAATGCAGGTTGATAGATATAAAATTCACGATATTGAATTACTAATCGACCGCATTGAGCCTAAAAAAGATGCAAGATTCAGAATTCAGGAAAGTGTAAAAAGCGCTTTAAAAACAGGAAAAGGAACTTTGGTTTTGGTAAACCTTGATTCAAATAAAGCCTTTCATTTTTCGAAATTTTTAATGGATCCTGTTTCTGGAATCAGTTATGATGAACCTCAACCCAATACTTTCTCTTTCAATTCTCCTTATGGCGCATGTAAAACCTGTGATGGTTTAGGTGTAAAGAGCATTATTGATGAGAATGCAATCATACCTGATAAAAAATTATCGATAAACAAAGGAGCAATCACTCCTTTAGGAGAAGCTAGAGATAACTGGACTTTTTTACAACTAAGAGAATTAGGTAAAAAACATAAATTCAGCTTTGCAGACCCAATTGAAAAAATATCAAGAGAAGCGCTGGATATTATCTTTTACGGCTCTGAAGAACCATTGGTAATTCCCTATCAATATAGTTCAGGATATACTCAGAATTATACTGCAAATTGGGAAGGTTTAGTGCCTTTTATTACTCGACATTACCACGAAAAAAGTGCTGATTCGGTTTTTAAATGGGCTGAAGAATTCATGCAAATTCAGGATTGTCCTGAATGTCATGGAGCGCGATTAAAACAAGAAGCACTTCATTATAAAATTGGAGGTTTGAATATCTCTCAAATTGCTTCAATGGAGCTAAAAGCTTTGGCTGAATGGTTTGATCATATTGAAGATTATTTAGATGAACGCCAGAAAATTATTGCAGCAGAAATCCTGAAAGAAATCAGAGGAAGAATTGGCTTTTTATTGGGTGTTGGAATTGATTACCTGAGTTTACATTCTCCATCTAAAACTTTAAGTGGTGGTGAAGCTCAACGAATAAGACTTGCTACCCAAATTGGCTCTCAACTTACAGGTGTTTTGTACATTCTTGATGAACCAAGTATTGGTTTACATCAAAGAGATAATATGCGTTTGATAGACTCTCTAAAGCAATTAAGAGATGTTGGAAACAGTGTTATTGTAGTTGAACACGATAAGGATATGATGGCAGAAAGTGACTATATTCTTGACATGGGACATGGTGCAGGAGTTCATGGCGGACATATTGCAGCGGCAGGAAATCTTGCTGAAATCATGAAACAGGATTCAATGACGGCCGATTATTTAAATGGAAAGAGAAAAATTGAAATTCCGGCAGAAAGAAGAAAAGGAAACGGAAAGAAATTAGTCATAAAAGGAGCTTCTGGAAATAACCTAAAAAATGTAACTGCTGAATTTCCACTTGGCACTTTTATTTGTGTAAGTGGTGTAAGTGGAAGCGGGAAATCGAGTTTAATCAATGAAACCCTCTACCCTATTTTACGCCAGCACTTTTACAACTCTCATCAAAAACCGCTTCCTTATAAAGATTTAAAAGGATTAGATTTAATTGATAAAGTAATTGATATCGATCAAAGTCCGATTGGAAGAACGCCAAGAAGTAATCCTGCAACTTATGTAGAAGTTTTTGCTGATATCAGAAACTTATTTTCAAGTTTACCTGAAGCTAAAATCAGGGGCTATAAACCCGGTCGTTTTTCGTTTAATGTAAAAGGAGGAAGATGTGAAACTTGTCAGGGTGGTGGCATGAGAAGCATTGAAATGAATTTTCTGCCTGATGTTTATGTTAAATGTGAAACCTGTAATGGCAAAAGATACAATAGAGAAACTTTAGAGGTAAGATACAAAGGAAAAAGTATCAACGATGTATTGGATATGTCGATTGAAGAAGCTGTAAAATTCTTTGAAAATACACCTCAGATTCTAAGGAAAATCTCGGCATTAAACGATGTTGGTTTAGGTTATATCACACTTGGACAACCATCTACAACATTAAGTGGTGGTGAAGCACAAAGGGTAAAATTAGCAACTGAACTTAGCAAAAGAGATACAGGAAATACTTTTTATATACTTGATGAACCAACTACCGGATTACACTTTGAAGATGTAAGAGTATTGCTTGATGTACTTCAAAAATTAGTAGAAAAAGGAAATACTGTTTTGGTAATCGAACACAATTTAGATGTAATAAAAGTTGCAGATTATATTATTGATATGGGACCGGAAGGAGGAAAATACGGAGGAGAAATTCTTTGTACCGGAACTCCTGAAGAAGTAGCAATTGTAGAAAAAAGTCATACCGGGAAATTTTTAATCAAAGAATTAGAATCCGCTTAAACATAGGCTAAGCCTTAGATTATCAGAATTATAAACAGCGACTTGGAAAACTATTTTTTAAGTCTCGGTTCGATTTAGCTATCTTTATTTTTTTGTATTATGCTACAAAAGGTAAAAATTCTATTTCTGCTTCTCTTTTTATGCCTTGTTTCCGGCGATTTATTTGCCAGGAGATATACTATTGAGCAGTATATAGATTCGTTTGCACCTGTAGCCATGAACCTAAAAAAGAAAACAGGCATTCCGGCATCAGTAATTTTAGGAGTAGCTATTGTGGAATCAGGTTTTGGGAATAGCAAAAATTGTGTTCTTTTGAAGAACCATTTCGGCATTATTGGAAGAAACCAATTACGGGCGAATGGAATACCTTATCGTTCTCATTACAAACAATATGAATCAGATTCTGCATCGTATAGAGACTTTTGTAGAGTTGTTAGTTCAAAACATTATTATGCGAAACTTAAAAACAGAAGACCCGATGCTTTGTGGCTTAAACATATCAGCAAAACTTACGCTGCTGCAAGAAAAAAATGGGTTACAAGAATTTTGTTAGTAATTAAAAAATACCGTTTAGACAGATTCAATATCTAAATTTATATGTCTGCGCTGCCTAATTCACGTCCGTTTAAAATCATTCTTTATACGGTTTTAATTTTAAGCTTTTTATCAATCATCAATCCTAAGTTTTTCTCTGAAGAATTTGGCTTAAAGCGTTTTGATTTATTTTCTGAACTGAAAGAAACTTCACCTTTAGAAAGAGACCATTTAGTTCTTGAAACAAAATCTGATTCAACACAAACACATCAACAAAATAAAAAAGTTATTAGCTCCGAAAACGGAAACATCCTTTCAGAAGTAAATTCTGAAAAACAATATAGTATTCAAAAATTTGCCCGTAACCTAAAGGATTTAAAAAGAAAAAAAAGAAAGAAAATCAGGATTGGTTATTTTGGCGATTCTATGATTGAAGGTGATTTAATTACCTGCGATATAAGAGATGCATTACAAGATTATTTTGGAGGAAATGGCGTAGGTTTTGTGCCAATCACTTCTGTAGTTGCAGGATTTCGTCAAACTATCAAACACGAGTTTTCAAAAGACTGGAAAGAGATTAGTTTTCTTGATAAAAGAAGCAAAGTAGTTTTGCCATTTTCGGGACATAATTTCTATGCGAATACCAGTTCATGGGTAAGGTATCAAACTGTTAAATCAAAACATTTAAACAGCTTTGAAAACATTCATCTATTATATGGAAAAACGCATGAAAAGGACGCAGTTTTTCAAAATGAAATTCGATTTTTACTGGAAGGAAATTCCGATTTTAATCAGATTCAAATCAACCTAAAAGAAAAAAGCAAAGAAGTAAAACTGAACTTCAATGTAGATGCTAAAACACCCATTTACGGATGTACTTTTGAAAGTGATTCCGGATTGATTCTTGATAACTATTCATTTAGAGGAATTTCAGGTTTGGAACTCAATAAAATGAGTGCAGATTTTATTCAATCTATGCAGGAAAAAAGAGGTTTAGATTTACTGATTCTGCATTATGGCCCCAATCTTTTGTACAAGCCCGAAAACACGGATTTTAGTTGGTACAAAAAGAACATGAGTAAAACACTTCAGTGCCTAAGAAAGCAATTTCCAAATACATGTATAATGCTGATTGGAAGCGCTGATAAAGCTTATAGAAAAAATGGGAAATATGTTACTGCACCAGGAGTAGCAGCATTAATAAAAGTTCAGAAAGAATTGGCTTTTGAAAATGATTGTGCCTTTTTAAATCTATATGAAACCATGGGTGGTGAAGGAACAATAACTCGCTGGGCAGAGAAAAAACCAATTTTGGCCTATAAAGATTATACCCATTTTAACAACAGTGGGGCTGCAAAGGTTGGCCGACTAATTACCCAAACTATCATGAAATCGTTTTATTCTCAGTTTAAATAATTGGATGTTTTATTGAATTTATTTCTCAATTTAAAAGATAAAAATCCCACTTTGAAACAAGCTAAAAACATTTTAAAACTCATTATCAATTAATTACAATTTGGATTCATCTTTGTATACCTTTGTTAAAACCATCATTCCATGAAAAAGAATCTCATCCTTTCAATTACTTTATTAATCAGTTTAAGTTCTTGTCTTCAGAAAGTTGAAAACAATCCTAAAACTACCAATAACAATCCAAGCAATATGAGTGACTTGGTAGTACCGGCTTCTTTTAACTATGAAACAACAAGAGCTGTTGAAATTTCTATCAATGCATTAGCAAATAATGATGATGCGCTAAGCGGAGTGCCAATTGAGGTATATTCTGCACCAATTGAAAATGGAGGTTATGAATTAGGAAAAGGATTTACCGATTCAGAAGGTAAATTCATATCAACTATTCAAATTCCAACAGAAGTAAACGAAGTTTATATTATTACTAAATATGTAGGATTGGTTTCTGATATCTTAATGCCGATATCGGGAAATAAAGCCGCACTTCAACTTGGAGGCAAAAATCCACAAATGATTAAAACTTATTTAAAAGATGCTAAACAAACAAATCAAATAACTCTTGGAAAAGCATTTTCAAGAATATCTTACAGATTAGGCAGTTTTACAACTGGTACAAATGGAGGGGTTCCTAACTATCTTTCTTTACCAAATGACCAATTAAATGGGCAATTCTTAGCCAATGTAAATGCTTCCTTACCAGAGCAAAGACCAGTAACAGTTTACCATCCGCAATACCTTGCAAGTGGTTTACAAAGAGACTTAAAACTTACTGCTCTTTGTGATGTATGGGTTACGTTTGTAAGTGGTATAACTGCAAACAGAAACAGCTTACTTTTCTATAAATACAAAACTTCAAATCCACCAGCATCTGTTGCTGCAATTGATTCATTAATAGCAGTATTTCCAAACGCACGTTTCCTAAACAATGGCGGAGGTTTAAGCTCAGGAAACAAAGTTTATCTTGGTAGAGTTGGAGCAGACTCTTCAATTGGTTTTGCTATAGCAGTAAACGGTTGGAACAATGGTACAATTATCAACCCAAATACAACCTATTTTTATAGCAATAGAAACTTTAATCCTGAAAGCACATCTTCTAATAAAGAACATTTAGCCTTCCTGTATGACCAAAATTCACAAAGAATAATAATGGGTTTTGAAGATACAAATAGAGATGGAGGTGCTGATAATGATTTTAATGATTGTGTTTTTTATACTTCATCAAATCCGGTTTCTTCTATTGATTTAACCAATGTACTTGAATCGGAAAAAGCAACAGGGGCAGACAAAGATAATGATGGAGTTTTGGATGCTTATGATGAATATCCTAACGATGCAAACAAAGCATTTACCTTGTTTTACCCATCATCAAATACATTTGCAACTGTAGCATTTGAAGACAACTGGCCAAGTACAGGTGATTATGATATTAATGATGTAGTTGTAGCATATCAATATAAAGCTACAGCAAATGCAACAAACAAAATAGTAGATTTAAGTGGAAAGTTTACTTTAAGAGCAGCAGGTGGAGTTAACAAAAATGGATTTTCAGTAGAACTTCCATTAAACAAATCTGAAGTTACCAACATAACAGGCCTAGCACTTGAAGAAAATGCTAACAAGGCAATTTTATCAGTATTTTCTAATACAAAAGCTATAACACCAAACTACAATACTTTTAAAGGAACAACATACAATTCAACAGATACGGTTAGTTTTGCTGCAACTTTTAATGGTGCAAAAACAATCACATTGGGAGTATTCAATCCATTTATTTTCGTAAATGAACCAGGTAAAGGCAGAGGCTATGAAGTACATTTACCAAATTTGGCTCCAACTGAACTAGCGAATTTATCTGTTCTAGGAACTAAATCTGATAACTCAATTCCATCTAGTGGAAGGTATTATAAAACAGCAGGCAATTTACCTTTTGCATTAAGCTTTCCTGAGGGATTCAAATATCCATCAGAAAAATCACCAATCATCAATGCATATACAAATTTTGCACAATGGGCTCAATCAGGCGGAACTGCATTCCCAGATTGGTATAGTAATAAATCAGGTTATAGAAATAATGAATTCATTTATTAATATTTAATAAACTAAAAAAAGCTTCCGAAATAGTATTTCGGGAGCTTTTTTGTTTTTAGCATTTTATCAATCAGAAAATATAAAGTTCATTTAGTATAAATCCGTTATTCAAAAACCATTGAACAAAATGAATTAAAAAAAATCAATTTTAATTTCCATTATTATGTAATTTGTGGCTGAATCCAAATCCAAAAAAATCAAGTCAAAACAATTAGAATCATAAAGATGAACTTGTAGCTTATCAAATAAATATTTTATCCTACATTTAAAAATCCTTTATGCCAGATGTAACTAAGCTATGCCATTTTTCAAAAAGTTAAAATTTCTCCTACTCGTTTTATTACAAACAACTTATAGCTATTCACAGGTTGAATTCCCATTCATAAAACATGAAAAAAATACTATTCAAAATCCTGCAAACCTGATAGATTTTTTAAAGAAAATTCAGATTGACAGCTTAAACACACACTCAGTAGTTCATATTGGAGATTCGCATATTCAGGCAGATTTCTTTACAGGAAAACTGAGAAAATTGTTCCAATACGAATATGGAAATGCAGGCAGAGGATTGGTTTTCCCCTATGCATTTGCTAAAACAAACGGACATTCAGACGCTAAATTTCCTGCAAATAATTGTATCTGGTCGAACCTCAAAATTCTAAAAGTAAAAGACTTCGACAATATCGGAATTCCAGCTATTCAACTCAATTTACTGAGTAAAACTAATTGTGGTTTTCAATTGAAGTTTAAAGATGATTCAAGTTCAATAAACAAAGGATTTACCGAACTCGAACTCATTTTTAAAGGTGAAGCCAAAATAAGGATTCAGGATACTTATGGAATTAGCTTAAAAGAACTACAAGATACGCTTATAAACGGATTGAATCACCGTACATTTTTGTCTGATTTTCCTGTTGAAATAGTAGATTTTCAAATTGATAAAACCAGTATTGAATTTGAATTAAAAGGAATGTTATTGAAGAAGAGAAATCCCGGTATATTTTATCATTCAATAGGCGTAAATGGAGCTGAATTCAGTGATTATATTCCACAAGAAAATTTCTTCCAGGAATTATCAATTTTAAAACCAGAGTTGATTGTAGTTTCATTAGGAACCAATGAAAGTGTTTCGAATATTGATAGTATTACTTTCCACAATTACCTCACTAGTTTTTACAATTATCTATTACCACTTAAAGCAACATTATTGTTTACTACACCTGCAGATAATGACAGGAGAAAAAGAGTAGGAAAAAAAAGAAAAAAACGTACCATTTTTGTTTCAAATCCGAAAGCTGAATGGATGGGACAACAAATCGTGCACTTTTGCAAAGAAAAGAATATTGCTTGCTGGAACATGTATGAAGTGATGGGTGGAGAAAACAGTATGAAACTTTGGGTGAACAATGAACTTGCGGCGCGTGATCATTTACATTTTAGCAAAAAGGGATATGCATTTCAAGCAGAACTATTGTTTCAGGCCATTAAAAAACTTCAGCCCTAATGGAAACATTTAAGTTCAGTAAAATATTCGAACAGCTTTTATACAATCCGGAAGATCCGCTTTTGTTCAATAGCGCGTTCTTCTTGTTTTTCTTACTTGCCTTTTTGTTTCTCTTTTTGAAGTTTCATCAGGATAAACAAAAAAGGGTTTTGCTTTTCACCGCCTTTTCACTTTACTTTTTCTATAAAGCTTGTGGTTATTATGTAGCGCTGGTATTGATTTCAGCAGTTGTCGACTTTAATATCTCACGCTGGATTTACGAACAAAAAGATGCCTTTAAAAAGAAACTCTTATTGATATTCAGTATTGTTATCAACCTGGCATTGTTATTCTATTTTAAATACACCGATTTTTTTATTGGGATAATGAATGATTACCAATTGGGAGAATTTGAACCACTCAACCTTATTTTACCTATTGGAATTTCGTTTTATACTTTCGAAAATATCTCTTATACAGTTGATGTTTACCGAGGACATTTTAAACCCATCAATAGCTTTTTGGATTACGTTTTCTTTTTGAGTTTTTTCCCAAAACTCATCATGGGACCAATAGTTCGTGCCGCAGATTTTATACCTCAAATCAGTAAAGAATACAAACTCACGAATGAGGCATTGGGAAAAGGATTTTACCTCATTATAGCAGGTTTATTCAAAAAAGTTGTGATATCAGATTATATCTATGTCAACTTTGTACAGTACATATTTGATGATCCTTCAAAACATATCGGATTAGAATGTTGGTTAGCTGTTTATGGATATGCATTGGTAATTTATTGTGATTTTTCGGGCTATTCAGACATGGCAATCGGTATAGGAAAATGGATGGGATTTGATATCAATATCAACTTTTTATCGCCTTACCAAAGTGCTAGTATCACTGAGTTTTGGAGGCGCTGGCATATCTCACTTTCATCGTGGTTAAGAGACTATTTATATATTCCTTTAGGTGGAAACAAACATGGTAAAATCAGGCAGAACATCAACCTTGCCATAACCATGTTAATTGGTGGATTCTGGCATGGAGCCAACTGGACCTTCATCTTTTGGGGAGCTCTTCATGGATTTGCTTTAGGTTTTGATAAAATCAGGATGTATTTAACAGAACAAATTTTAGGAGAGAAAATTGAAAATCCGACTACTAAAAAAATCATGCATGTGCTTGGTGTGGTATTCACTTTTCACTTTGTATGTTTCACCTGGATATTCTTCAAAGCATCAAGTTTTTCAGATGCCTTAGTGATATTAGATCAGATATGGAACAATTTTCAGTGGGAAGCATGGCCGGAACTTTTTGCTACTTATAAAAGTGTTTTACTTGTAATGCTGATGGGCTTTGGTTTACATTTCATCAGCCTTAAAAAAGAGGAAGAATTTAGTCAAAGGTTTATTGGACTTCCTAATTTTACTTATGCCATGATTTTAGTGGTATTCATACTCCTTCTAGCACAGGTGAAAACAGCTGAACAGGTTATGCCGATATATTTGCAGTTTTAACCGAATTGTTAATCATAGATTTTAAAATAAGCTTAACTTTAAACCTTCATTTAATCTTTCTTTATTTAATACCTAAAAGATAAAATCATGAAAAAAATAAAAATAGTACTCATCATAATTTTAGTAGGATTATTCACAATTCCTAATTTCTTTGATGAGCTTTCGAACAATGGAGCAGTTTATGGAGCCAACGATTTTACGAATGTTGTGAATACTCCGGCCGAAATTAAATCGATAATGGAAACAGCCTGTTTCGATTGTCATTCAAACAAGACAAATTATATGTGGTACAGTGGAATTGCACCTGTAAGTTTATTATTAAACAACCATATTAATGAAGGAAAAAAGGAATTGAATTTTTCTGAATTCAAAACCTATAAATCTAAACGCCAGAAACACAAATTAGAAGAAATTGCAGAACAGGTTGAAGCCCATGAAATGCCCATGACACCTTATACTTGGACACATTCTGCTGCAAAATTAACAGACGAACAAAGAACACAATTGATCAACTGGGCTAAAGTGGCTATGGATGAAATAAACTTGGGAGATACATTGGTTAAAGAAGAAATTCATGCGCATGCTGAAAATGAGCATGCACATTGATAAAATCTAAATCAAATCACCGAAATGGGTTCTGTCGTTTCTTTTTAGAATGCTGAACCCATTTTCGTTTTTCTCTAATAAATAAAGTCCAAGGTTACTGTGTTCAAACTCCTCCATTTTACTAAGAGGCTCATTGAGCAAAGTACATAAAAAACTTTTCATTGCTCGTCCATGCATGCAAATTAAGATGCATTTTTCATGGGTATTAGACATGATTCTTTCGATAGCCGGAATCTGACGGTTTTGCATTTCAAGAGCACTTTCTCCATTTACTATTTTAGCATTGTAATTACCAGCCTTCCAGCTATTCACAACCTCCCAATAAAAAGCCCTTTCTTCGGCATTTTGTTGTTTCCCTTCAAAAACACCCCAACTAATCTCATTTAGTTCAGGCAATTTTGTGTATTGTTGACCACGTTCAATAAAAGGTAAAACGCTTTGTTGCGTTCGAATTAAAGCCGAAGTATAAATATGATCGAATTGAATATCCTTATAAAATTCGAAAAAACTTGAGGCCTGAAGATTACCCAAATCGTTCAATTCTTTGTCGACACCACTCCCCTGAACAATACCCATTTTATTAAAATCAGTTTCACCGTGCCTGATTAAATAAATAATTTTAGATTCTGACATATTTATACAAATTTCAACTAAATAGATTATTTTAGAAGACTTAATTATAAGTCCCATGAAAAATAAGCAATTATTATTTACAACAAACACTGGATGGAAAGAAGTTTCTTCAAAAGGTGAAATGAATGAAGCCGGATTAATATTAATATTCGGCTCCTCTGCATTAATTAAAGAAGGATCAGCTGTTGGTGAATTAAGGAAATCCTACCCAAATGCCATTTTCATTGGAGGCAGTACCTCCGGCGAAATTACCGGGACTAATGTCAACGACAATACTGTTGTTGCTACAATAATAGAGTTTGAAAAAACTAAAATAAAGTATGCCAGCGAAAAAGTAGAAACAGTTGAAGACAGCTTTGAAGCAGGAAAAAGAATAATAAATCAAATCATTGAACCAGGTTTAAAACACGTTTTGATTATCAGCGAAGGGCTTCACATTAATGGCTCTGAATTGGTTAGAGGATTAAGAGATGTTTTACCAGAAGGTGTTGCTGCAACAGGCGGATTAGCTGGTGATGGTGCTGATTTTAAAGAAACTTATATTTTAAATGAAAAAGGTGAAGCAGAAAGTCAGTTAGTTTCTGCTATTGGATTTTATGGTGATGCAATTGAATTTGGTTATGCATCATTAGGAGGCTGGGATAGCTTTGGTGTAGAAAGAATGGTAACTAAATCTGTTAATAATGTTTTATTTGAATTAGATGGTAAACCTGCATTAGATTTATACAAATCATTTTTGGGCGATCATGCTGCTGAATTACCTGCATCAGGCTTATTGTTTCCATTAAACATGCGTATTGGAAAAGATAGTATTCCTGTAGTTAGAACAATCCTTGCAGTGAATGAAGAAGAACATTCATTAACCTTTGCTGGTGACATTCCTGAAGGTGCTTATGTTAGATTAATGAAAGCTAATTTTGACAGACTAATTGAGGGTGCTGTAGGAGCTGCAAAAAGCACTGTTGTAAACTCACCTGAAATTGCCATTTTGATTAGCTGCGTTGGTCGCAAATTGGTATTAAAACAAATGATAGAAGAAGAAGTTGAAGGTGTTGCTGATATTTTAGGTGAAAATACTACTTTCTGTGGCTTTTATTCTTATGGTGAAATTTCTCCGTTTTCTATAGGAGCTTCATGTGAATTGCATAACCAAACCATGACAATTACTACCATGAAGGAAGTTTAAAAATGCTAAAAAGATTCTCATTTTTTCTGCTTTTTATTTCTATTCTACTTTACAAAAATGTATCTGCTATTTCCATTGAAACGCTTGAACAGCAATGGAAATGGGCAAATTTTGATGAAAAAAACGGATTAATCCGGAGTGCCTTTAACAGTGTTTATCAGGCCAAAAATGGTGATGTCTGGACAATTAGTGATAAAGGAATTTTTTATTACGACCATTTTAAATGGAATCGTGTAAAAGCATTTAATGCATCGGATAGATTTAGTAATCCCAGAATAATAGATGAAGATAGTAAAGGCAATCTGTATACTTGCTTTTATGACACTTTATTTATGGTGTCCAAGCAAAATATTAGAAAAATTCTATTTTCAATCAATCAGCAAAACATCTTAATTGAACAAGCATTTTTCAAATCAGATTCTTTATATATCAAGTATAGAAAAAAGAATGAAAATTTCTTTAGATTAGGATTAATTGTTAAAGGTAGATTAAGCAGTTTTTGGTCGGGAGAAAAATATCCTGTAACCACTTATACAACCTTATTTAAAACAAAAGCTGGAAATATTTATTTTTCTATTGATGAGAAAATATTCAGGATTCAAAATAATGAAACCCGATACATAAGCTCAGTTTCAACTGAAAAATGTAAGATTTCACAGATTTCAGAAAATAAAAAAGGCGATGGTTTTGTAGCATTTGCAAGTATTCCATCCGATTTTAAACTACATCGTTTTAATTTTAACCTATCTAATTCAACTAAAGAAATCATTCCTCAAAGCAATAATTTCCCTCGTTCACTAGATATTTTTAATGATGGAAATATTTTAATCTTAAACAGACAAGGCAATACTTATATTCTAGATAAAAACAACAATTTCAAAGAATGGGCTAAACCTTCAAATGTAGGAAGTAGAAATTTTGTTTTTATTGATGAAAATGAAAGCATTTGGATGGGTTCATTTGGGAAATTACATTGGTTCCAAACAAAAAGTAAATATTGGTCGTATAGAAAATTTAGGTATAAAGGAAACAATAATGATTGTAATAGCCTATTTATGGATAAAGATTCAAATATCTGGACCTCATTATTGGCAGGAATAGTTAAGATAGATAAATACGGAAATGAAACCTATATAGAATCTGCAAATGGACAAACAATCAGAGAAATTACAACCATAAATCAGGATGAAACCGGTAAAATATGGATAGGTTCAGGATCACTTAAAAATATGACCTTTTCATTTAATGGTAAAACATGGACTCATCACAATTCGAATAACGGATTTACGAATCAATGTATTCATAAAATTGAAAAAGGAATTGATGGAAAATTATACTTTTTAGTTTTCATCAATAGAGGATTTCAAAATGGTAGTGGTGAAGGAATTTATATCCTTGATAAGGGTAAGTTTTTAAAACCAAGTTGGTCAAAAAAACTTAAACAAAATAGATTTTATTCATTTTTACAACAAAAAGATTCATCTATTTGGCTTGCAGGATTAAGTTATATTGTAAAAATCTATCGAAATAATTTATTAGAATTTCAAATAAAGAATAGTTTTCCTAACGTTAACATTTATGATCTAACAGAGGATAAATCAGGTAAAATTTGGTTTTTTTCAATACCTAAAGGATTACACTACATTGAAAATAATAAGCTGCAAATTATAGATAATCAACAAGATCAAGAAAGTAAACGCAGTGTTGCAGAAATATTAATTGATAATAGAAACATTATTTGGTACACCGGCAGTGAAGGACTTTTTGCTTATTCCAATTATTCCCATTATCAAATCGACCAAAAAGTAGGTCTTCAATCACAAACAGCCTGGCCAATTATTCAGATAAAAAATAAACTTTATATCGGAACAAATGGAGAAGGCATAAATACGCTGGATTTATCAATATTAGATATTCCTGCACCTGAAGTAGTACTAAGTCCAATTCAGGTTGAAGGCAAAGAAGCCGGCTTTGTTTGGAAAGCATTTACTTACGACCAATCTTATCCTGATGATTATAGTTTATCATATTCAGTAAATGGTGGTCCTTGGAGTATTTGGTCAACAGAACAACAAGTTTTAGTTCAGGGTTTAAAATTTGGGGAAAACAAACTTAAATACCGTGTAAAAGGAATTTTTCCGAATCATAATATGAAAGTATATGAAAGTTCAATTAAAGTACCATATCCTTATTATGCTCAGATAAACTTCATATTACCGATTCTTTTACTGGTGCTTGCATTGTTATTTTTATCGATAAAATATTTAATCAACAATAAAAAAAATATAAGTGGTTTAATTAATAAGGAAAAACGCATGGAATCTTATATCCGTTCTATGCCTTTTAATTCTGCAATTTTAAATGAATTAGGCATTTGTTTGGAGTCGTTTTTCCCTTATAACTCGCGTGGTCAGGAATTTTCTATTCAAGTAAATCAATCTTTATTACAAATGTTTGAACCATTAAAATCACTTGAAATAAAACAAGCTATTGAAAGGTGCATACATTTACAGTTTTATGAAACCAAAGAATTTACATTCCAAAACAAAAATGGAGAAACAAAATACTATGAAATCAGAATTTCACCATTTGAAGAATCGAATGAAATAACCAATAAAACCTTGGTTGTTTTTATAGATGTTACCGAATCAAAATTAAATCAGGAAGAATTGATGAAGGCTAAACAAATTGCAGAAAAAGCCAATCAAACAAAAATGCAATTTCTTTCAAATATGAGTCATGAAATCAGAACTCCAATGAATGCAATTATTGGAATTACTGATATGATGTTCGACGATATTGAAGAACCGATTCAAAAAGAAAATCTATCCTTAATTAAACGTTCGGCTGATAATTTATTGGTTATTATCAATGATATTCTTGATATCTCTAAAATTGAATCCGGTAAAGTGGAAATAGAATATATCGATTTTAATTTGATTGAATTAATTGAACAATTAATAGGAACATTTAAGTTTAAAGCTGATAAAAAAGGAATCAAGTTTCATCATTCATTTCAAAGAAATACACCTGAATATTTACATGGTGACCCTGTTCGATTGAATCAAATATTAGTAAACTTGATAGGTAATGCCATTAAATTTACCGAAAAAGGTGAAGTTAAACTCGAAATTCTGGTATTAGAAATAGTAAAAAATCAGGTTCGATTAAAATTTAAAGTAATTGATACAGGTATTGGAATAGCAGCTGAAAGTCAGAGTAAAATTTTTGAAAGTTTTGCTCAAGAAGGACGCACAATAACCAGGAGATTTGGGGGTACAGGACTTGGTTTAAGTATATCGAAACACCTTGCTGAATTACTAAACGGAACCATTGAATTGGAAAGTGAGCAGGGAAAAGGAAGTATATTTACAGTAATCCTTCCATTTAAATTGGCATTAAAACTCAATAAATTAGAATATATTAGTCAAGAAAATAGGAATTTACAAAACATTAAGATACTTCTTGTTGAAGATAATAACATGAATCAAATTGTTGTCAATCAGTTGCTTAAAAAATGGAATGCTCAGGTAACTGGAGCTTTCAATGGAATTGAGGCATTAGAAATACTTCAAAAAGAAGAATTCGACCTAATATTAATGGATTTACAAATGCCGGAAATGGATGGATATGAAGCCACCAAAAACATAAGAGAACAGAAAAAGTGGAATAAAATTCCCATCATTGCATTAACGGCAGATGCTTTCCCCGAAATAAAGAAACAAGCACTTGAAGCAGGAATGGATGAATTTATAAGCAAACCATTTAATCAAGATGAATTGTATCACAAAATTTCGAAGCTAGTTTTCAATCAATAATTAAGAATCTATGCACAGGTTACTTAAACGACAATTAAAAAAGATATTCGCGGAGAAAGACCTGAATATCCCTGAAGTTAACCAATTAATTGATTTGGTTGATGAAAGCTATAACCACTTTCAGGAAGATTATCAAAAACTGGAGAGAATTCTTGAACTGAGTTCGAAAGAATCTTTCAAAGAACTAACCAATTTTAAGGGTGCTATTGATGAAGCAGCCATCGTAACTATTACTGATGTAAAAGGAGAAATATTGTTTGCAAATGAAAATTTTGTAAAAATATCAGGCTTCTCTCTTAGCGAACTTATTGGCTCAAATCATAATATTGTTAACTCAGGATATCACCCCAAATCTTTTTGGAAAGAGATGTGGCAAACTATTGCCAAGGGTGAAACTTTTAAAGCAGAAATCTGTAACAAAAAGAAAAATGGAGAATTGTATTGGGTAAATTCTTCCATTATTCCTTTTATGCTAGAAAATGGAAAACCCTTTCAATTTATCAGCATAAGATTTGATATTTCTGCAAGAAAAAAGATTGAGGAAGAAATAAAAACACTTGCATTAGTAGCTCAAAAAACCCAAAATGCAGTAATTATTTCTGATGCAGATGGAAGAGCAATTTGGGCAAATGAGGCATTTACAGATATTACAGAATATTCAGTTGAAGAAGTTGTTGGACAAATCCCAGGCCATTTATTACAGGGACCAAATACCAGTGCAGAAACAAAAGCTCTTATAGCTAAAGCTCTTAAAGATAAAGTTCCTTGTAATACCGAAATTCTTAATTACACAAAATCAAAAAAAACATATTGGATTTCAATTAATATCACCCCACTTTTTGAAGACAATAAACACATTGGTTTTATTGCAATTGAATCTGACATTACTGAAAGAAAAATTGCAGAACAACAGCTAATTGAAAACGAAAGAATTCTTCAGGCTTTGAATAAAGCTTCAAGTGAATTATTAGTTAATCCAAATTTCAAACAAGCCATAGGAAATTCAATTTCAACGATTGGAAAAGCTTTACAAGTAGACCAAATTCAGATTTATGAAAATACAGATGGAATAAGTCCTGTTTTAACTGAACGCTTTTTTTGGGAAAGATTCAAAGGGAATTTTATACCAAACAGAATTGAAAAACAAAATTTAACCTACGAATCAAGTGGTTTTCAAAACTGGATAGAAACGCTTTCAAATGGAAAAATTGTTAGGGATACTTATCAAGAAAATATAATAGTTGGAAATACCTCTTCACAGCAACATTCACTGGTTATTTCGCCTATACATATCCAAGGGAATTTCTGGGGATTTATTGCTTTTAATTATGACAATCCTTATAAACACTGGAGCAAATCTGAAGAACAATTTCTACTAAACTTTTCAAATACTTTAGGAGCTGCAATAGAAAGAAATACTTCAGAGAATAAATTAAAAGAAAATGAGGAGAAATTCAGATTACTGATTGAATCTGCAACTGATATTTTCTACTATACCGATTCGTTAGGTAATTTTACTTATGTAAACGAAATCGCTTCAAAAATTACAGGTTATTCAAATGAAGAATTACTTTCAATGAAATACCTTGATTTAGTTGAACCTTCGCACAGAAAGGAAGTAAAAAGCTTCTACTCTATTCAAACTTTCAAAGGCCAAAGAGTTACTTACAACGAGTTCCCAATTAGAACAAAATCAGGCAAAATAGCTTGGGTTGGACAAAATGTTCAATTAATAGTTCATGGTGGGAAAGTTGAAGGAATTCAAGCCATTGCCAGAGATATTACTAACTTAAAAACTGCTCAGTTAGAAGTTGAGGTTTCACGTAATTTCTTAAATGAAATTATTGATTCTATTCCAAATCCATTGTTTGTTAAAAATCGCCAGCATCAATGGGTTTTGGTAAATAAAGCTTATTGTAATTTAACCGGCATAGCTAAAGAAAATATTCTTGGAAAAACTGATCATGACTTCCTAAATGCAGTTGATGCTACACACTATGTTAAACTAGATGAAGAACAATTCCTTGACGAAAAAGAAACAGTTAGAGAAAGCACTGAAATAGATCCAAATGGCGAACTTAAAAATTTATTGATAAAGAAAAATCTCTTTACCAGCAGAAACAGTCAATTCTTAATTGCAGTATTAACAGATATCACCGAAATTAAAAAACGTGAAAGTGAAATTTTACTTTACAATAAAATAACCGATCAAATTAATGATGCCATTTCAGTTGCTGATAAATCAGGTCATTTAATTTATGTAAATCAAAGTCATGCAAATGCATTAGGAAAATCAAAAGAAGAACTCATTGGAATGCATATCTCTAAAATGGAGAAAGTATTTGAAGACCAAAAACTTTGGGAAACCCA
The DNA here is from genome assembly GCA_943361925.1 of Vulcanococcus limneticus LL. Lineage (GTDB taxonomy): Bacteria > Bacteroidota > Bacteroidia > UKL13-3 > UKL13-3 > CAISCU01. Next base: position 53,583 of record CALRIT020000016.1, read on the forward strand.
TTTTGAGGATGTAAAAAGAAAAGGTGCCCAAATTATTGAAGGTTCAAATATTAAAAAAGATGGAAGTTCTTTCCCGGTTGAAGCGAGCGTAAACTGGGTAAACCTAGATGGTAAAGAAGTTGTAGTAGCTGCTATTCGTGATATTACCGAAAGAAAGAAAATCGAGAAGGAAATCAGAGATAAGAGTCAGATTTTAAAAGCCATTACCGATAATTTACCAGTAATACTTTACCGTGTAAACAAAGAAGGAATTTTCACAGAAAGTATTGGTAAAGGCCTAAGTAGAATCAGCCTTGATAATAATGAGCTCAACAATAAAAACTTTAGAGATGTATACAATAAGGAAGATTACCCTGTTTTATACAAGCAATTAGAGGAAGCACTTACGTTAAGACAATCTAATAATTATGTAACCTCAGGAATGGGGCCTAACGGAATATGGTACTATGACAATTTTGTGTTTGCAGATGAAACAGATGCAGATAGCATTATTGGATTTGCGCTGGATATAACAGAAAGAAAAGAGGCTGAAGATTTGGTTTTACAAAGCGAAAAACGTTTCCGTTCGCTTGTTCAAAATGCTACAGATATTACAACGGTTCTTTCAGCAAATGGAGAAGTTATTTATGAAAGTCCTTCCTTCTACAGAATTTTCGGTTACGAAGAAAATGATGTAAAAAACAAAACCATTTTTGAATTAATTCACCCTGAAGATGTTGAACACGCAATAGTTGAATTCCAAAAAGGATTGGAAAAAGGCGGCGTTTCATCTTCAGTTCAGTTTAGAATGCGTCATAAGGATGGCCATTATATTTCGGTAGAATCTATTGGCAATAACCTTTTAAATGAACCAGAAGTTAACGGAATTGTTGTGAACTCAAGGGATATTACTGAACGGTTAAGAGCAGAAGAAGAAAGTAATAGACTTAAACTATTCTATGAAAATATCTTAAATAAAATTCCTTCAGATGTAGTGGTATTTAACCATGAACACCAATATTTATTTATCAATGAAATGGCTGTTCGTGATAGTGAAAAACGCAAATGGTTGATTGGACATAACGATTATGATTATTGTAAAAAATACAATGTTCCTGTTGAAATTGCTGATACAAGAAGAAATACATTTAATACTGTAATTGAATCAAAAACACAATTAGAATTCGAAGAAAAATTAGTTAAACCGGATGGCTCGAACAGGTGGATGTTAAGAAGAATGTATCCTGTTTTGGATGAAAAGCAACATGTTGCTTTCATGATTGGTTTCGGTATTGATATTACCGAAAGAAAAGTAGCAGAAGAAATTGTTAAAGAAAGTGAAGAACGACTTTCACTTGCTATTAATTCAGCTAATCTGGGAATTTGGGATTGGAAAATTGATGAAAACAAATTGATTTGGGACCACTCAATGTACAAATTGTTTGATGTTGAACCAGAAAGTTTCTCAGGTGATTATGATGCATTTGATAAAACTTTACATCCAGATGATAGACAAAGAGTAAATGAGGAGGTTGCTCAATCATTGTACTCTGAACTAGGATTTGCAAGCAGCTTTAGAATCATCAGCAAGACAGGTAAAATAAAATATATCAATACCTATTCTAAGATTTTTAGAAAAGAAGATAAAACTCCATTTAGAATGATTGGAGTAAACTTTGATATCACAGAATCTAAACTTGCTGAACAAAGAATTTTAAAACAACAACATGATTTAGAAGAAGCACAGCATATTGCTCGAGTAGGTGGTTGGGAAATTCAGGTTGATACCCAAACTATCAGCTGGACCAAAGAAATGTTTAATATTTGCGAAAAGCCGGTAGACTATCAACCAAGCTTAAATGATACCTATAATTTATTCACGAGCGAAACCAGGGAACAAATCAGGGAATCATTTGTAAAAGCCATTCAAACCTACGAGCCATTTGAACACGAAGCCAAAATCAAAATTGGCAAAAGAAAATTCCTTGATATCCGAATTAAAGGTTTACCATTAAATGAAAACGGAAAAGTTTCAACCATTAAAGGAATTTTCCAAGATATCAGTGCTGAAAAAGAATCGAAACGCCAGCTTGAGTTATATACTGAGGAACTTGAAAAGAAAAATAAAGAATTAGATCAATTTGCCTACGTAGTTTCTCACGATTTAAAAGCGCCATTACGAGGAATCAACAACCTTTCGATGTGGATTGAAGAAGACATGGAAGGAAAATTGGAAGAGGATACAAAAAACAACCTCGACCTCATGCGTAAGCGTGTGAAAAGAATGGAAGGATTGATTGACGGAATTCTTCAGTATTCAAGAGCAGGTAGAATTAAACATGAAGCAAGTTCATTCAGCTTGAAAAATAGCATTGAAGAAATGATTGAAAGTTTAAGTCCGCCTGAAAAATTCAAATTCAAAATTGCAGAAGATTTACCACCATTGGTAACTGAAAAAATTGCTATTGAACAAATTTTCGCCAATTATATTAGTAATGCTATTAAATATAATAACAATCCAGAACCGGTAGTTGAAGTTAGCTGGAAACAAAATGGAGATTTATTTGAATTCTGTGTGGCAGATAACGGACCGGGAATTGAAAAAGAATTTCATGAAAAGGTTTTTGTGATTTTCCAAACCCTACAAGCAAGAGATACATTTGAAAGTACCGGTGTAGGATTAGCAATTGTTAAAAAGATAGTTGAAGACAAAGGAGGCAAAGTTTGGATTGAATCGGAAAAAGGTGCCGGAACCAAATTCTTCTTCTCTTGGCCTGCAATCAGTGAAACAATTGAAGAAGTTTTATGAGAAAAATAGGGTTTATAATTATAATACTAGTAGGATTTCTCAGTGAATCAAAAGCACAATGCATTGATTCACTGAGAATAAGTCCAACTTTCCCCTGTCCTGATTTATTATACAATCCGGTTTGTGGTTGCGATAATGTAACTTATAGGAACCTTTGTTACGCATTAAACCGGAATGGCGTATTATATTATACTGAAGGAACTTGTACCGGATTTGAGTTGGATGTATTTCCAAATGTGGCAGCTCAGGAGGATATAATAACTATGACATTTTCTCAATCACAGGAAAAAAGTGCCAGTTTTATGTTGGTAGATGTTTGGGGAAAGGTATTTATACAAAGAACCCTGCCCGCTCAAAAACGATTTGAATTTCAATTAAACGAATTGGTTTATTTACCAAGAGGCCCCTATATCGCAATTATTTATAATCCTGAAGGAAAATATCGATACGTAAAATTCGTAAAATTGTAAAGAAAAGCGGGGCGAAAATCAAAATTAAATTGGCCTTGAAAAAAAAATTTAGGCCCCATTACACAATATTTTAATAAATAGATTTTTTTAATTGTTTCAGATTCAAGGGAAAAGGCTTATTATTGCCTCCCCAAATACTAGAAAAAGGTTTTTTAAACATTTTGTTGTGAATTAGAAAACCTTGCCCTATTTTTGCAACCCATTTAATATAAAGTAAGAGACGTGGACGCATTGAGTTACAAAACCATTTCTGCCAACAAGGCTACATCAACCAAAGATTGGTTGGTTGTTGATGCTGAAGGACAGACATTAGGACGTTTTGCCAGTAAAATTGCCAATATTCTAAGAGGCAAACACAAAACCAACTTCACACCGCATGCAGATTGTGGTGACAACGTGATTATTATCAATGCTGATAAAATCCGTTTTACAGGAAACAAAATGAACGAAAAGGAATACAAATTCTTCTCAGGTTACCCTGGAGGATTGCGTTTCGAAGTAGCGAAAAACATTTTGGTACGCAGACCTACTTACATTGTAGAACATGCAATTAAAGGTATGTTACCTAAAAATAAATTAGGAGCAGAATTATTCCGCAACCTATATGTGTACGCTGGATCTGAGCATCCGCATAGTGCACAACAACCTAAAGAATTAAAATTCTAATCGATGGAAGTTAATAACGCAATTGGAAGAAGAAAAACAGCGGTTGCCCGTGTGTACTTAACAGCAGGTACAGGCAAAATGACTGTTAACGGAAAAGAAATAAAAGAGTATTTTCCTAGTATCGTTTTGTTGAGTGCAGCTCATAAAGCATTTGAAGTAACTAATACAAACGGTCAGTTTGATGTAAACGCTCACTTAGATGGTGGTGGAATGCATGGACAAGCTGATGCTTTGAAATTAGCTATCTCACGTGCATTGGTAAAATACAGTGCAGAATTGAAACCAGCATTGAAGGCAGCAGGTTTATTAACCCGTGACCCTCGTATGGTAGAACGTAAAAAACCGGGACAGAAGAAAGCCCGTAAACGTTTCCAGTTCGTAAAACGTTAATCCGAATCTTTATAATTATATGTCTAAAATCACTCAAGAAGAGTTGTTGGAAGCGGGCGTGCACTTTGGTCACCTTACCCGCAAATGGAATCCGAAGATGGCTCCTTACATTTTCATGGAGAAAAACGGAATCCACCTCATCGATCTGCACAAGACAGCTGTGAAGCTGGATGAGGCCGCACTAGCCATCAAAAACATTGTTAAATCAGGCCGTAAGGTGTTGTACGTTGCAACAAAAAAACAAGCCAGAGAAATCATCGAAAACGAAGCAAAGCGTGTAAACATGCCTTATGTTAGTGACCGTTGGTTAGGTGGTATGTTAACGAACTTCGCTACTGTACGCAAAAGCATCAAGAAAATGCAAACTCTTGATAAATTAGCGTCAGATGGTACTTACACTAACATCAACAAAAAAGAACGTTTGATGATCGAACGTGAAAAAATTAAACTTGATAAAGTTTTAGGTGGTATTGCTGATTTAAACAGATTACCAGCTGCTTTATTCATTGTTGATATCAAACGTGAACATATTGCTGTTGCTGAAGCAACTAAGCTTAATATCCCAACTTTTGGTATTGTTGATACAAATTCTGATCCAACATTAGTTGATTACGCAATCCCTGCAAATGATGATGCAGCTAAATCAATTGCTTTAATCACTAAATACATTACAGATTCTATCGTTGAAGGTCTTAGCGAACGTAAACGTGAAAAAGAAGAAACTGTAGAAAAAGAAGCAGTAGTAGAAAAAGAAGAAGCATAATCTTATATTATACTATTCCAATACAAAAAGAGAATTTGAGAATTACCCGCGTAAATTTCAAGTTCTCTTTTTTTAAATAGACCATTCAAAAACAAAAAAATTAAATATTACAATTATGTCAATTAGTGCAGCCGATGTAAATAAACTACGCCAAATGACCGGCGCTGGTATGATGGATTGCAAAAAAGCTTTAACTGAAACCAATGGCGATTTCGATGGTGCAGTAGATTTTTTACGTAAAAAAGGTGCTAAAATTTCTGCTAACCGTGCAGATCGTGATGCTAAAGAAGGTGCAATTATTGCTAAAACTTCAGCAGACAATAAATTAGGTGTGATTATCCAATTGAGCTCTGAAACAGATTTCGTTGCTAAAAATGCAGATTTCGTTGCTTTCGCTCATAGCTTAGCTGATGTGGCTCTTGCTTCTCAGCCTGCAGATATCGATACTTTAAAAGCTCTTCCAATGGAAGGATTAACTGTTGGTGATAAAATCATCGAACAAGTTGGTAAAATTGGAGAGAAAATCGATGTTGTTAAATACGAATTAGTTAAAGGTGATAATATCGTTGCTTATATCCACGCTGGTAATCGCTTAAGTGTACTTGTTTCTTTAAACAATGCTCCTACTGAAGCTAATATCGCTGCTGGTAAAGATGCTGCTATGCAAATTGCTGCTCTTAACCCAGTTGGTGTTGATAAAGCTGATGTTGATCCTACAATTATCGAAAGAGAAATTGCTATTGGTATGGACCAGGCACGTGCTGAAGGAAAACCTGAAAACATGTTAGAAAAAATTGCTCAAGGTAAATTAGGTAAGTTCTACAAAGACAATACCTTATTAAACCAAGAGTTTGTAAAAGATGGTAGCAAAACTGTTGCTCAAATGTTAAATGAAGCTGAAAAAGGCTTAACAGTTACTGCTTTCAAGAGAGTTTCTCTATAATCCTATTCTTAAAAAAATCCTCACCAATTGGTGAGGATTTTTTTTGCCCTCATTTTTTATTCAATTTATTTTCCTCAATTTTATTGAGCCTTAAAAAAACAAAATTCCTAATCTAAAAATAATGAAATACAAAAGAGTCCTTCTTAAATTAAGCGGTGAAGCTTTAATGGGTAATTTACAATATGGCATCGACCCTGCCATTCTTGACCAATACTCTAATGATGTAAAAAAAGTAGTAGATGCCGGTGTTGAAGTAGCTATTGTGATTGGTGGAGGAAATATTTTTAGAGGAGTACAGGGTGTTGCCGGCGGTTTAGTTGACCGTGCACAAGGTGATTATATGGGAATGCTTGCTACTGTTATTAATGCAATGGCATTACAAGGTGCTTTAGAAAAATTAGGTATCAAAACCCGTTTACTTTCTGCTATCCATATGGAACAAATTGCAGAACCTTTTATTCGCAGAAGAGCCGTTCGTCATCTTGAAAAAGGTCGTGTTGTAATTTTTGGTGCAGGTACAGGAAATCCTTATTTCACTACTGATACTGCTGCTTCTCTTCGTTCTGTTGAAATCGAAGCTGATTTAGTTCTAAAAGGTACTCGTGTTGATGGTATTTATACTGCCGATCCTGAAAAAGATCCTAATGCTACTCGTTTCGAAAATATTAGTTTCGAAGAAGTTTATGAAAGAGGTTTAAATGTAATGGACTTAACCGCCATTACCCTTTGCCAACAAAACAAAATGCCTATCGTTGTTTTTGATATGAACAAAGATGGTAATTTCTTAAAAGTTTGTATGGGCGAAAACGTTGGAACTACTGTTTCCTAAACAGATTCGTATAAAAGAAAAAAGGCAACTTAGGTTGCCTTTTTTTATGTCCAATCTCCAAAGAATATTGTTTTACGCTTATCAAACAATATTTTAAACCCTCAATTCATCTTCTGTTGATGATGAATCAAGCTCTTTCAAAATCCTATTTACGTCTTCTTCAGTTGTAGTTAATTTCAGTTTGCAAATTTTGATGAGTTGAGCGGCTCTTTTTACCTTTTCTGATAGTTCATCAACAGATATTTCACCCTGCTCTATTTCTGCAACTATTGTCTGCAATTCTTCAAAAGCTTTGGTATAATTTTCATTTTCACTCATTGGATTCATTTTTATTTGTTGAGTTTACAATACTAATGATATTGCCTTCAAAAACCCTTGTGTTAATTGTATCTCCGCTTTTTAGCTGGTCTAAACTTTTGATAGATTTCCCATTCAGCAATGTAATACTATAACCACGTTTTAAAACATTCGAAGGACTCATATTCGATATGTTTTTTTCAATATTACTTAACTCTAATAAACCTGTTTTAAACTTCAAAACACTTTGCAATTGTAAATTCCCTTTTAGCTGAGAAACACGAAATTTAAACTGGTTTAGCTGAGAAGTACTGTCTTTGCGAATACCAATAGCAATATTCTTTAAGTCCTCTTTTGCCTTTAATGAAAAAGCACTCGTAGCTTTAGCAATGTTATTTCGGCTTGTTTTTAAAAACTCATTTTCATTTTTAAAAATAAACTGCGCATGTTGTTGCAATGACCTCGAAAGTCCTCTGATTTCATTGTTATTTGTAATCAAAATATTTTCAGTTACAGAACGAAACAACTTGAGTTCCGACTGAAACTTCACTTGCTCTTCGATTAAAAGTCGTTTAGATTTATCAATGATTTTCTTCTCGGCATCTTGCACCGGAACAGAAAAATTGTGAAACTTTTGAAGCAGGTATTCAGCTAATTTTGTAGGAGTAATTGCATTCGAAAACGAAATCATTTCAGAAACGGTTTCGTTTGTTGCATGCCCAATTCCTGTAATAACCGGAATTGGAAACAAGGCAATTTCTTTTGCCAAAAAATAATTATTGTAACAAGAAAGTCCAACATCTCCTCCTCCCCCGCGAATTATAGCTACCACATCAAAATGTTCTTTAACTCTTTTGATTCTTTTTAGCTGAGCCAATATACTTGGAACAGCCTTATCTCCCTGAAGTAAAGATGGAAACAAGAGGTGAAAAAACTTGTAGTTCCAGGAATTTGATTCAATTACTTTTAGAAAATCAACATAACCTTTACTGGTTTCTACTGAAATAATTGCAATTCGTTGTGGCAATAATGGAAGGCTGAGCATTTTATTCTTATTAAAAATGCCTTCAGCTTTTAGTTTGTTGATTGCTTCAATTTTCTCTCGTTCCAGATCTCCTAGGGTGAAACTTGGGTCAATATCTAAAATCCAAAGTGAAAGTCCATGTGAAGTATCAAAAGTAATTTTCGCTAAAAAGAGAATTTTAATTCCATCTTTTAATGGCTCTTTTAATAAGCGTTGGAAATTATTATTGACTCTTAAATAATCATCTTTCCATAAGTATGATTTAATCTGAGTAATTATTTTTCCATCTTTCTTTTCAACCAATTCGGGGTAGCAATGACCAGATTGTTTGTAAAAGTTAAGCTTGTTCATTTCAGCTTTAACCCAAAACGAACTTTTATATCTTTCTTCTAAAGTCTTCTCGATGCTTTTTGTTACCTCAAGCAAAGAGAAGACTTGTTTATCATTTACATTTTCGGGCATTTTACATTAGGCTAATTCTAACAAAGAATTTCGGTAAATCTTTTTGATTTACAAAATTCTATTGTCCTTGAGCCAATGAATATCCTGCTTTTTCGCCAAATTTTCTCAGAATTTCAGCAGTAGAAACCATTAAATCTGCAGATACTCTTGAAGACAAAGCAAACATTTCTTCAAGATTAGTTTGTGTAGGAACTTCAATTCTAGCTCTGTATTGGTCAACACATTCTGTAAATACACTTCCTGTTGGCCAAACCTGAGTTCCTCTATTAGAAATCATGATTAACTTCTGTTCACCTACTAAGTGTTTTTGAATCATTGGAGCCAATTCTGCAGCAGTTAAAGTTGATTCTACAAACAAATCAACCCCAACAACTTTAGATTCTTCCTTCACCTGATTTCCTAACATCATTTTTTGCTCACTTGGAGGAACCGGTTTATGAAATCCTGCTGATGTAGCTTTTGTATCTCTTGCTGCATTTTCTTTAGGTGATTTTCCTAAATTAGAAATAATCGCCTTTGCAAAATCTGTTGTGCTTAATGATGGAGTGCTTCTATCGCCAAAATCACCTGTATGAACACCATTTTCTAAAGTGTATAACAATGAGTTTTCAATCAGATTTGCATGTTCCATGAAACCTAAGTAACGTAACATCATAAATCCGCTTAATAATAAAGCAGTTGGATTAGCAATGTTCTTTCCTGTAATATCCGGTGCTGTTCCGTGAACTGCTTCGAAAATCGAAATATGCTCACCTACATTTGCTGATGGCGCAAAACCCAATCCACCAACTAAACCTGCACATAAATCACTCATGATATCGCCTTGTAAATTGGTTAATACCACGATTTCGAATTGTTGTGGTTTCGCTACCAGTTTCATAGCCAAGTCATCAACAATCATATCGTTTGCTTCAATTTCAGGATATTCTTTTGCTACTTCATAAAAAGTTTCTAAAAACAATCCATCAGTCAATTTCATGATGTTTGCTTTGTGAGCACAAGTTACTTTATGGAAACCTTCACGTTTTGCCATTTCAAAAGCAAATCTGTGAACCTGAGTACTACCCGGACGAGTAATAAAACGACGGCACAATGCCACATCTTGAGTAAGCATATGTTCTATTCCACCATAAGTTCCTTCAATATTCTCACGAACAATCGTGATATCAATCGGAATTCCTGCTTTAGAAAAAACTGTGTCAACACCGTTAAGTGATTTAAAATGTCTTCTGTTAGCAAATGTGCTCCATGTCTTACGTGCAGTTACATTGATACTTTTTACTCCTTTTCCTTTTGGAGTTTCCATTGGACCTTTAAACAAAATTCCATTGCTTTCAACACTGGCTTTAGCCTCATCTGTCATTCCGGTACTAAAACCGGCTTCATAAAATTTCTTTCCCATATCGATATACTCGTAGGAAAGTGGAACTTGTGCAGCATCAAAAATACTGATAACTGCATCCATAATCTCGGGACCAATTCCGTCCCCTTTTGCAACTGAAATTTTAATTGGATTCATTGACATTTGGTTGTGTTTCTGGTAAACATTTGAAAAGATGAAAAGTTTCATTTTTTCGAGCCGCAAAAATAATCAACATTAGCTCGGCTACCAAGTAATGTATACCAAATTAATAAAACGTATTTTCGAAACATGAATCAAAAGCAAATTTTCCTGGCTCATCAGGCTCAAACCACCCATTTTCCTTTGATGATGGAAATGGCAAAGGCAGAAGGAAATTATATTTATGATACCGATGGCAAAAAGTACCTCGATTTAATTTCCGGTATTTCGGTAAGTCACCTTGGACATGGCAATACTGCTGTTAAAGAGGCCATTAAAAACCAGGTGGATGATTATATGCACCTGATGGTTTATGGTGAATTTATACAAAGTCCACAAATTAAACTGAGTCAGAAATTAAGCTCATTACTTCCACAAAATCTTAATTGTATTTATTTGGTAAATTCTGGTGCCGAAGCAACAGATGGCGCTTTAAAACTGGTTAAACGCATCACAAAAAGAAGTAAAATCATCGCCAACAAAAATGCTTACCATGGAAGTACGCATGCAGCTTTGAGTTTAAACAGCGAAGAATATTATAAACAAGCATTTCGTCCTTTACTACCCGATATCGAATTTATTGAATTCAATAACATCAACGAAATTGAGAAAATAGATCATCAAACAGCTTGTGTTATCACTGAAGTGATTCAAGGAGAAGCAGGATATTTACCTGCCAATCTTGATTTCTTAAAAGCACTTCGTAAGAAATGCGATGAAACCTGTACACTTTTAATTTTCGATGAAATACAAAGTGGAATGGGCAAAACAGGAACTATGTTTGCTTTTGAACAGTATGGTATAGTTCCGGATATTTTACTTTTGGGTAAAGCATTGGGAGCAGGAATGCCCATTGGAGCTTTCATATCATCAAAAGCCATGATGAATACTTTGGCTGATGAACCCATTTTAGGTCATATTACAACCTTTGGCGGACATCCAGTAATTGCAGCAGCAGCATTGGCTGGAATTAATGAATTGGAAAGAATGAACCTTGTGAGTTCAATTCCTGAAAAAGAAAATTTATTCCGTAGAAACCTCATTCATCCTGCCATTGAAAAAATATCAGGTAAAGGATTAATGCTGGCTGTTCAATTAGATAGTTTTGAAAACAACCTGAAAGTCATTCAATATTGTATGGAAGCCGGTTTAATCACAGACTGGTTTTTGTTTGCCAATAACAAAATCAGGATTGCGCCTCCATTAACTATCACAAATGAAGAAATTTTGCATGCATGTTCTATCATTGTAGAAAGCATTAACAAAGTTTACGGAGAAAGATAAGCATGTTTTTTACTCATATTTTTGATATCATATTTAAGCTAATTAGCATCATCATTAGCATATTCGGTATTATGGTTCTCATTGAATATTATAATGATGCACTTGCTGCTTTTATCATCTCATTTGTATTTTCAATACTCCTTTATGTTATCATATTTAGAACTATTGCAAGTTTGTTGTACGCAAGATTCTATTTAAAAATGGAGCTCAATTATTTTCAGGCCAAAGAATTAAACAAAGCTCTTTCTCCAATATTTACATTAGGAAATAAATGGCTTCCTTTAACAGAAATCAAAGAAATTGAAGCAGATTATAAATACGAAACTGCCCTAAAAATCATTGAAAATTGGAAACAGGAACAGAAAACAGAGAAACAAAAAATCAAACAAAACTTTAAAGAAGCAAGTTTAAAAACTAAGGTCCTGACAGTTATTATGTATGCGATAGTTTTATATGTTTTCGTAGCTGTTTTTATGCACTGGTATCCGATGAATTTACTGAATGATTTTTATATGGATTTATTCAATACCAACGAATATTATCCCATGCTAAATGGCATGATTACAGCATTACCAATCATTTTGATTTTTAAAATGATTGATAAAAATATCAGTTAGATGTTAGAACAATTCTACTTTACTGAGTACACATTTATCAGTTTATTAATTCTTGCTGTATTGGCCTTTGTTGCAGGATTTATTGATGCTGTAGTTGGTGGTGGTGGTTTGATTCAATTACCTGCTTTACTCATTCAGTTTCCACAAACTAATTTACCTACGCTTTTCGGGACGAATAAAATCGCGGCTTTATCCGGAACAATCATTGCAGCAGTTCAATATGCAAAAAAGGTAAAATTCAATTTAGCTCTATTGCTGATTATTTCACTTTTTGCCTATCTGGCATCGGGTGCAGGAGCAAAAATTGTAAGTTTGTTGGATGTACAAATGCTGAAACCTATCATACTTGGTATACTGATAGCAATTGCCATTTATACCATTTTTAAGAAAGATTTTGGTGCTATTCAACTGAAACAAATCAGCCTAAAAAAACAAATGATTTATGGCTCTTTAATTGGAATAGTTGTAGGATTTTATGATGGATTCTTTGGTCCTGGAACAGGCAGTTTTTTGGTATTAGGATTTGTATTGTTTTTGGGGATGGATTTTATGCATGCATCAGCTTATGCAAAAATTGTAAATTGTATCACCAATTTATCTGCTTTGGTTGTTTTTATTAATCAATGCAATTACCTCTTAAACATCGCAGTTTTAATGGGCGTTTCAAATATCATGGGAAGTTATTTAGGTAGTCACATGGCCATCAAAAAAGGAAATGCATTCATTAGAAACATTTTTATTTTTATTGTTATGCTGATGATCATTCGGTATGGATATGATGTTTTTATAAAATAATAAAATTGATATATTGAGGTTCAAAATCAAATCTTATCATGAATACAATTGGCTATTTTGAAATACAATCTTCACAACCTGAAAGAGAGATTTCATTTTATGAAAAGCTATTTGGTTGGAGGTTTATTAGAGAACAATTTGTTCCTATTGAATACTACAGAATTGAAACGAATTCCATCAATGGTGGCTTATTAAAAAGACCTGCTGAAAGTCCGGCTAAGGAATTTAACACCAATGCATTTGTTTGTTCAATAGAAGTAAACAATATCGATGAAAGTTTAGCTCTGGCTATTTCATTGGGAGCACAAATCAGTATTCCTAAATTTGCCATTCCGGGTAGATGTTGGCAAGTCTATTTTACCGATTTAGACAATAATACTGTTGGTTTATTTCAACCCGATTCAAATGCCGTTTAAGGATTAAAAAAAGGATAATTTGTCATTGACTAAACTAAGTAATAATTTGCCCTTCAAAACCAAAAACCTATGGCTTTACCAAATTTCTTTTCTAAAGAAGTGAATGAACAAATCATTCAAAGAATCAACTCATTAACTCCTGAAACCCAAGCCAAGTGGGGAACAATGAATGTTGCTCAAATGCTGGCACATTGCAACGTTACTTATGAAATGGCTTATGAAAATAAACATGCGAAACCTAATTTTCTGATGAAGATTATTTTAAAAGCATTCGTAAAAAACGTGGTGGTGAGTGAAAAAGAATATGTTCACAACAGCAGAACAGCCCCGGCATTTTTAATTTCTGATGCAAGAGTTTTTGAAGCAGAAAAAAGCAGATTAATCGCCTACTTAAATAAAACTGTAGAACTTGGCGCCGACTATTTTGATGGTAAAGAATCACATTCATTCGGAGCATTAAACAAAACAGAATGGAATAATATGTTCTACAAACACATCGACCATCACCTCAAACAATTCGGAGTTTAATTCAATTATCTAATAACAAAAGGGGAATTCTCGTGATGAGAATTCCCTTTTCTATTTATTCATTTTCAATTATCGCAGACCTATTTAAAATTTTCTTTAGTTCACCAATTTTACTGCCATCTCAAATCTGCCAGATGCCAGCAGCAAGAAGCCAGAAGCCTTCCTATTTCAGTTCCGCCAACTCCTTCGGAGCCGTTTTCATTTCCTCATCAATATCAGCAGTTAAAGCATCTAAGAAAGTGATGATTGAACTAACTTCGGCATCTGTTAAATCTTTGTTCAATTGTGCTTTTCCCATTACTTTAATCGCTTTTGATAAATCAGCTACAGAACCATCATGGAAATAAGGAGCAGTTTTGGTGATGTTTCTCAAAGAAGGAACTTTGAATACATCTTTATCAGACTCACTTTTTGTTAGAGCCATTTTACCTAAATCTTTAGGGCTACTTCCTGTTAATGCATGGTAATCGTTGATTAAACCAAACTTCATAAACTGAGTTCCACCTAATAAAGCACCATTGTGACAAGCTGTACATCCTGAATTGATGAAAGTAGTCATACCGGCTTTTTCTTCTTTTGATAAAGCATTAGTATTACCTTTTAAATACTCATCAAATTTTGAAGGTGTGATTAATTTTCTTTCGAAAGCTCCAATAGCTTTAGTCATGTTATCATAAGTAATGGCTTCTTTATCATTAGGAAACGCCGCTTTGAAAGCAGTTTGATAGCCTTCCACTTTTGATAATTTATCTACACAGAACTTTTTATCAGGTAGGCCCATTTCAACCGGATTTAAAACCGGACCACCAGCTTGTTCCTCCACATCTTTTGCTCTTCCATCCCAAAATTGTGCAATGTGTAAAGCCGCATTAAAAACTGTTGGTGAGTTTCTGTCACCATTTTTACCTGCATCTCCAGGAGAAGTTGGTTTGTTATCTACTCCGAAAGTAGCTAAGTTATGACAAGAATTACAGCTATTATTACCTGTTTTAGATAAGCGGGTATCGAAATACAACATTCTGCCCAATTTCACTTTTTCATCACTGATTGGATTTTCAGGATTTTCGGCAACAGTTGGTAAAGTTTTAAAAACACCTTGCGCCTGAGCCAATAAATCCTGCTCAGCTTTTGCTTCTTCAGCACTTAGTTTTGCTTTGCCGGAATTGTCGCTGGAGCATGAATACCAAACAGATGCAGCAACTAATCCGCCTAAAATTAAATACTTTTTCATAATCATATCATTTACTAATTACATAGGTAAAACAAACTAATTGGAAATTGTTTGATTTTGGTAAAATTTTGACTGATTTTTCATTTAACAATTTGAAAATAAATTCCATCCATATCGGCTTTTAGAAAAATCTAATCGGAATATCCGCCTATATAAAAGACGTAATTTTTATAAATCCATTTTATAAGTATGGTTTCAAATAGCTCTATTTTATGGAACTTAAGACCCCGATAGGTGGTCTCATGTTTATAGAAAAATCTTGGTAATGAAATTCCGTTTCAGATTCCGCGGACCTTCGGTCCGCGGAATCTGAAATGGGAGAGATATCTATGCATTTATTAACTACCAATATTATGTACCTAAAGGCACATTAAATTTGAGTTGATGATTGTTTCCTTTTTCTTAGAATGATATTGAAAAATTCTTCTATTGAAAAATATTTACCGTTAAAGAGATGATACTCGTTAGTTATTTTTAATGAGTTCTTTAAATCCAATTTGAAGTATCATTTTTTCGACATCTAATTTATCCTTCGATAACTTTATTGTAAAATCTAAGTCTTCGAAGGATTCTACCCAACTAAATTCTGACTCAAAATTAGGTTCTGATATATAACCGAAAAATCTAAATGCAATAGCTGTATAAATAAATGGTTTTATTTCTGATCTGAAAATGAAGCTTGTTTTCCTATCCTTTCTTGCCAATGAAAAATAGTTTATGCCTAATTTTTCAATTAAATCTTTAATAAAAAAGAGTCTGCCTTCGAATAATATATTTAACTCCTTCTTGCGAACTTTATCAATTTCATCATCAATAGAATAAAGTATACTTTCATTCTTGGTTTTGTTTACATGTAGTTTAAACGATGGGAATGTTAGTATAATCCAGCCTTCTTTTGAATAATTTATTTCAGTTTTGAATTTCATTGAATGAGTTTGAAATGACTGTTTTTACAAAATTCTCTATTTATTTTTACTGATTTGGTTACACAAAAAGTAAGCTATTTAAATTAATCATAGATGCTTAATTGAAGCTGGCATCAAGAGTAATCAACTCAATTTCCCTATTTAGTCACAACATAGATTTGAAAACTCAGAAAATCTTTACTTCCATCTACTAGGAAATTACCAAAAGCTACATTTACTTGATCTCTTTCCTTTCATCGAAAAAATTGGACTTTCAAGGTCATAATAATAAAAGCTAAAATCAAGACAAAAATTATCCTAATAGGCAAGTGATAAACTTGTTTGATAATGATTAAACGTAAAAATATTGCAACAGAGTCAAAAGCAAGAACGTCGATTGATGGAACACCTCCAAATCCAACAACATACCCACCTTTCAAGAAAGCAAGTTTGTATAACCAAAAAATCAGCTCAAAAGTCAAAATAACAGTGCCAATTTTCCTCGAAGATATTAAAAATCCAATACTCAAAAGAATAAAAGATGAAAAACTGTAAAGAATATTCTCTTTCGAAAAAATTGGTCCAGAACCCGACATACACCCCCAATTCTGATTATAATCTAGATTGGTAAAAAAGCCGAAAAGAGTCCAACTAAGGAGAAGACCAAAAATTATTCTTTGCTTAACAAGTCCATTAAACCAATTTTCCTCCGAGTATTTCCTGCTAAGTATCCAAGCAAGACCAACTAGAAATACAAGCAAAACAAAAATTGGTATCAGGTCGAATAGATTTTCCATATTCAATTACAGCATTTTTGAATAAATCCAAAATTCTTGTCCTCTCCCCTACTCCTTCACAAAAATCATCAGCGATTTGGCTTCTAATGCAGGAGCAATACCTGTTGAGTTTATCAGCAGTTTGTTCAAATCACCCAATAATTCTTTGTTGCTAGAAATTTTCAACTTCCATCCTTTGTCCATTGGTAAGCCTGTAAATGTATTCACTTTTGAATCTGCATTGATGATTACCAAAACTTTTTCATCAATCAAATAAGCTAATTGGGCAGGATTAGAAAAATTGAAAAACTGAATATTGGTTTTATTAGTTGCAATCTGATATGATGGCAAATTGAACAATACTTCTTTTCTGAAATTCATCATATTTGACCAGAAATCTTTCATCCCTTTGAAGTCAGAATTTCCATAAGGTTTTACAGGATCTTTTGAATTTCCTTTTCCAATATTGTCCCAAATAAACTGATTGGCTGATCTTACATTGTAAGTATCTCTTTTACCATGGAAATACAATTTACCAGATGGAATTTCTTTAACAATTTCTTCTAATGGAGCTAATCCTTTACTTCTCATAAACTCTGAACCTCCATGCAAAACAAGCGGACCAGGAGTTGTAAAGAGTAATGCTGCTGTTATTTTATAAGCACCTTCATCAACCCCAAATCTGCCATCCCAGTTAGTTAATGCAAATTGATCTGATAAAGCAAAATTATCGTGAATATCTAAATAGTTTATGGCACTATTGATGTTTTTCTGAGTTGGGAAACCGCAGCTTAATCCTTTTTTTACATCATTAATCAATTCGAAATTTCCACCGGCCCAACCGCGGTCTTTAGCCGGATCTTTTAATTCGAAAACAGGTCCTTTATAGGTATTTCTTGTATCATCATTAAAATAACATATTGGAGCATCCTCCTTGTACCAATGCCAATCAGGATTATTGTTATAAGCAGGATCATTGCTATCAATCCAAGGCTCACCATAGATGATAATGTCTTTGGGTAAAGCTGCTTTTAAAGCCAATAAAGTTTGTTGATCAGTTTGTCCTGCCAAATCAATTCTAAATCCATCAATGCCAAATTCTTCAATAAAATGTTTGCATTGGTCGATAATCCATCTTTGCACCATATATCGGTTTTCACTTTTGGTTTCATTACCATAAGCACCAATATGTTCTAAGTTTTTAGTTCTGTAATAATATTGTTTATCTAAGGCATTAAAATGAAAAAGATAATCTCTTCCATCCATGTTTTCTGCAGTATGATTGAAAACAAAATCAACAATAACCGACATTCCTTCATTGTGAAAACTTTGAACCAAATCCCTGAATTGCTCGCGCTCTGCACCTTCTTTGGTATTCTTTTGGCGATAACGGGTTTCGATGGCAAAACTGTGTGAAGTTCTGTAACCCCAATCGTAATTTTCTTTATCTACACCCTGTTCAATCATATAAGGATCGTTGGCAAAAGCTTTCTCCCATTCATCTTTTGGCCAATGTAACATTTCCTGTACAGGCATAAAATGAACGGTATTGATTCCCAAAGTTTTTAGGTAATCAAATCCAATGGATTCTCCTCTTATGTTTTTTAAACCACTCATGTGCATCGCAGGAAGTGTCCCTTTCATTTCTTCAGGTACAGGAAGTAAATCAGTAAAATCCTGCACATGTACTTCATAAGCCATTACATGTTCCATTGCAGGACGACCTCCTTTTACGGGACCTGCAGGAGTAGTTTTTTTAGCCACCATACATTTTCCAAAACTATCATCACTTACTCTTGCATAAGGGTCGCTAATATGAACCGGATGTGATTCGAAAAAAGAATTACCTGGCTCCTTAAAACCATGAACCGTAAAATCGTACCAGGTACCTTCTAAATCTGAAAGTATTTTGGCTTCCCAAACGCCATTTGCATCTACTTTCATGCCTAAAACCGCATAAGGCTTTTTATCGTTTTTACCTTTATATAAGTAAAGATTAACTTTTGTAGCTCTTGGTGAAAATATTCTGAAATAAGTAATTTTTCCATCAGCACTTACATTCGCACCTAATTCCTTATCGCTTTTTAATTTAGAGAACCAAGGCTCAAAACTCAATAATGTTTTTAATTTGAGTTTGGTATGTGTTAAATAATAAACCCTTCTTTTATCAATTGGAGCTGCTGGAATCAATTTAAAATGATGATGAATTTGGTTTCCGTTTGTAGACGATTCAGCAACGAAATTGGTAATTGACTTTAAAACTATTTTTTTACCTGCAGCATTTGTTAAAATATATTCTGCAAGCACAGGATTTTTTGTATTTGTATTGGAAAGTCCCTTCAACCAAACATCAATAGAAGTATTTGATTCTATGCCAGCTTCTAAACTTAATGGCTGAACTCCTTTCATAAAAACCAGATTACCGCCATCGGTATTGGTAGCACCGGCAGGTGGATCGAGCCATTTGCCATCATTCACCCTGAATTTAAAACTTGAACCTGGTTTCACTTTTTCAAATTCTTTGTTATTAATTCCTACTTGCCAAATTCCGTTACCTACATTTTGCAGCATCCAGATTCTGTTGTCCATGTTTTGATCCCAATTTCTGAAAGAACCCGTAACACTTACATTCTTGATAGAATTCAAACCATAAATTGATTCAGAGAAAACGAAATACAAACTATCACCAACTTTTTTGTGGCCTTGTTTGAAATCATCAGCTGAAAACTGAGCCTTGGATTGAAAACTAAAACAGAGTAAAATTAAGATTAAAAGTCGATTAAAAATCGACGAAAATTCCTTTGGCATAAGGTTTGGGTTAATAGTTATATGAATAAATACTTCGAATTGCTAATTAATCCGCAAAATAAGGAAAATCAAGCATGTGGAGTATAAGTGTGGATGTTTAAATGTGTCAAAATAAGAAAAAATGAAATCATTTTGGGAAATAAGGATACTCTTGGTTGAAACAAATGAGAGTGTGATAAGGCTGGTAGAAAAGGCTATGTCGGAGAGTAGATTGAAACATTTTTTACGTTGGGTAAGAACGCCTCAGGATTTGGAATTTGAATTACAGTTTAATCCACCTGATTTGATAATTAGTGGCAGAAATATGGGCTTATTTTCGGCGATGGAAGTATTACGTCTAAACGAACAATACGGCAACAAAGCGCCATGTATTATAATAACAACAGATAGAAGCCTTGAACAAGATACTGATTTAGCTTTAAGAGGCGTTTATGAAATCTTCACCCAAGCTGAAATCAAACAAATGGTGAAGGAAATTGGCTTTTTGAAAGAACAATTGCAGGAACAAAAAATCACCGCATAACACCGCACTTAATCGCGGTCTCCGTAACACTGGGATTTATAGCAGTGATACACGTTGGCAAAAGATACCGCGATAAATCGCGGTGCTACGGGGAATTTTAAAAAAATTCCTATATTGATTAAACCTTTCGTCGGTTTGCATATCCAATAACCGACGACAACCATGGAAATCAATCAGGAACAGGAAATATTACTTCTAAATAAATTCAGGGATGTAAAAACCCGGGAACTGGCTTTTGCTGAAATTCTACAGCTGTTTCAAAAGCGCGTTTACTGGCATATCAGAAGAATTGTGATTAGTCACGATGATACCGATGATGTTTTACAAAACACCTTCATCAAAGTTTGGGAAAAACTCGCTGATTTCAGAGGTGATAGCCGACTTTATACCTGGCTATTCAGGGTAGCTACCAACGAATCTTTATTATTTCTTCAAAGAAAAAAAACCAACCTCAATATCAGTATGGAGGAGGTTCAGGAACAATTATGCGAAACTTTAAAAGCAGGTTCCTATTTTAATGGAAATCGTGCTGAATTAATTTTGCAGGAAGCAATCTTACATTTACCTGAAAAACAAAGATTGGTTTTTAATATGAAGTATTATGAGGAACTGAAATATGAAGAAATGGAAGAAATTCTTGGTACTTCAGTTGGTGCATTAAAAGCTTCTTATCACCATGCCGTAAAAAAAATTGAAGAATTTGTGAAGTTGAAATTAAACGATTGATTAAAAAAAGCATCTTAAAAGAAATGAGTTTTGAAAACGAACATATTAAAGAAGAAGATTTCATCAGGAGTTTAAAAGGTTCCGGAGGTTTTGAAACACCTCAGGATTACTTTGAAAACAACCTGAAAAAACTTCAGGAAATTTCAAAAGAACCTAATCTTGAATTAAACGATATAAAAGGTGGTTTTGAAACTCCGCCTCTCTATTTTGAAAACCTAAATGAACAGATATTATCGAAAGTAAATCAACCTAAAAAAGCAAAAAAACTAAGTTTATTTCCAAATGTAAATTGGGTTAATTATGCAGCTGCTTGTTTGGTATTTGGACTGATAGTTTTTGGTGTGATGCAAATGAATTCTTCAAATCAAACAGAAACAGCCAAAATTGAGGATTTAACTGAGGACGAAATTATAGAACACTTAAGCAGCACCGGTTTTAGAGAAGAAATGTTATGTGATGCCGGTTGGTGTGATGAATTAAATAAACTGGAAAACAGTTCTGAAATTGAAAATTACCTTTTAGAAGAAGGCGCAGAGAACGAATTAATTGATGAAATAAACGGATAATAATAAATAAGATGAAAAAGTATATAATCATGATAATGGTTCTGCTAATAAGCACATTATCGCAGGCACAAAAACCGGGGAAAGAAAGAATAGAAGCCATGAAAATTGGCTTTATAACAAAACGATTGAGTTTAACGGCTGAAGAAGCGCAAAGATTTTGGCCGGTTTATAATCGTTTTGTTGATGAACAAGAAAAATTACGCAAAACAACCAAAGCTAATTTAATTGAAGAATTGGCTGATCCTTCTGCCCTATCTGATGCTGAAGCCGAAAAAGCTTTACAGGAAATGTTACAATTCAAAAGCAATGAAGCAGAACTAATCAGGAAATACACCAATGAATTTAAAAAGGTAATTCCTGTCCAAAAAGTGGTGATGTTGTTTAAAGCGGAGCTTGAATTCAAACGTGAATTACTTAAACAATTAAAAGAAAGAAGAGGATAAACTTAGTATTATCAAAATATGAAATGAGCAGTAAATGAAAAATATCAGTTTACTGCTCATTTTTCATTTTAACTGACTTCTGTCATTGGCTGGCGGTATTCACTCTTCTTACCTTTGAGCCATGAAAAAAGAAACAAAATTTGTCAGCGCCCAGGAAGCTGTCAAACATATCGTATCACATAGCAGAGTTTTTATTCATGGTAGTGCCGCAACCCCACTTCAATTGGTACAAGCCATGCTCGATAGAAAAAATGAATTAAAAGATGTTGAACTTGTAAGTATCAGTACTTTAGGAATTGATTTAAATGATGAAGCTTTATCAGATCACTTTTATATCAATTCACTTTTCGTTTCAGAATCAGTTAGAAAAGCTGTGAATTCAGACCGTGGCGATTATGTTCCTGTATTTTTAAGTGAAATTCCTTCTTTATTTAATGATGGATTTTTACCTCTTGATGTAGCTTTATTACATGTATCTCCTCCCGATCGTCATGGTTATGTGAGTTTAGGAACTTCAGTGGATGTAGCCCGTGCTGCTGTAAATAATGCTCAGTTAATCATTGCACAAATCAACCCAAATATGCCTCGTACACATGGAGATGCATTTATTCCATTGTCGATGATTGATTACGCCGTTGAAGTAAACGATGAATTACCTGAAGTTAGTTATGGCGACCATACCGACGAAATCAATTCGATGATTGGAAGAAATGTTGCTGCTTTGGTTGAAGACGGTGCTACTTTACAAATGGGAATTGGTGTAATTCCTGATAATGTTTTGAAAAATTTGGGTTCACATAGAAACCTTGGTATACATACTGAAATGTTTTCAGATGGTGTGATTCCATTGATTCAATCGGGTGTGATTAACAATTCAATGAAAAAAATCGTAAATGGTTATTGTGTAACCGGGTTTTTAATCGGTACCAAAAAACTTTATGACTTCGTGAATGACAATCCTATTGTTAAATGTATTGATATTGCTTATGTAAACGACCCAAGAGTAATCAGCTTGAATCAAAAAGTGACTGCAATTAACAGTGCTATTGAAATTGATTTAACCGGACAGGTTTGTGCAGATTCAATTGGAACTTATCAGTATTCAGGAATTGGTGGTCAGATGGACTTTATCAGAGGAGCAGCATTATCTGAAGGAGGAAAACCAATCATTGCATTGCCATCAAGAACTGCAAAAGGACTTTCAAGAATTGTACCTTTCATCAAACAAGGTGGTGGCGTTGTTACAACCCGCGGACATATTCATTGGGTAGTTACAGAATACGGAGCGGTGAATTTATATGGCAAAAATATGGAACAAAGAGCCAGAATGTTAGCCAGCATTGCCCATCCGGAAGACAGAGAAACGCTTGAGAAAGCAGCTTTTGCTAGGTTTGGAAGAATCTAAACTGAAATTTAATATAACAAAAAATCCCGGACAAATTGCCCGGGATTTTTTTGTTGGTTTGGTTTGTTAAAGTATCAATTTGATAAAAACCGGATGTAAAATCACATCACAGGTTTTTAATTTCTTAAATCTTTTGCCATCATAAAGTCATCACAAATCTGGTCTCCTAATTTGAATTTACGGGTTGAAACCGTTTTGAATCCAAACTTTTCGTAAAAGCTGATGGCATCTGTATTTTCTTGCCAAACACCTAAATACAACCAGGAATAACCATTTCTGATGGCTTCATTGATTACATATTGCATCAAAGCGGCACCCACTTTTTTGCCTTTGAAGACCTTTCTTACATAAATTTTTTCTATCTCTAAAATCCTTCCTGTTAAACCTTCAACTTTGGTATCCTTAAGCAATTTCACATAACCAGCATCCTGAAAATCAAAATAGGCTACAGCGTATTGAACTTCTGGTTTTTTAAGGTTGAATTTAATTTGTTCTAACTGATAGGTTTCTTTGATATACTTCTGCAAATCGGCAGCAGGATGAAACGGAGCAAAGGCCTCTTCAAAAGTTTTGGCACCCAGCTCTGCAAGCAAGGCCACGTGCTTCTCTGCACAAGGTACTAACTTCACATGTCCTGAATTTCCACTCATCTTTTTTCGATTTTTTTCTTTTCTGCCAATTGCTCGTTTACCATCAAAGCTTCCTGAATATAAACTCTTAGAAGCTCCTCATCCAAAGGTTTTTTGGGGTCTAAATGCCAGTGTCTCAACTGAGATTGACCAGCATCTGCTTCCAAAATACCTGCTTCATCGGAGAGGTAAACTCCGTTGCAAAAAGCGAGGACCAATTTACGCTTTTTGTACATACCCAAATAAAACAAATACCCCTGATATGTATAAAAAGGTACCCCATATTTGAAAGATTCTACGATTCCGTTGGCAGAATTTAACACCAAGTTCCTGACTTTTAAGAACAAAGGTAAAAGTTCAGAATTTAGGTCACTTGCGTAAACATCAACCCTCGGATGCATAAAAATTATCTTTGACGACCTCCGTTCATTAACTGCATCAAATTCTGACGAGCAGTTACAAATTCAGGATATTCTTTCAAAGCCATTTCAAAATACTTTTTGGCACCCATTAAATCTCTGTTTTGAGCAACCATATAAGCTTTCATGTTGTAAACAGCTGCACGAATTGGCACTTTTTGTTTAGCAGTTTCACTTACCATAAAATCAACGCTATCAGTTGAATTACCCATTTTTGATTCTAATTCTACCATGGTTTTTGAAGCTCTATCCATTTGCTCGGTAGCAAACTGATAAGCAGCAATTTGGTACAAATAGCTCAATTTATTGGTTTTAGCATACAGTTTATTGTAAACATCAATTTCCTCTTCAACTCTTCCAAATTGTTGAGCCAATAAAGCTTTCAATTGTAAGTATTTTTCTTCTTCCGGATGACGGTTCAAAGCTGATTTATTGTAGTAATCAGCAGCTTCGAAATTTCTTACTGCTACATATAATTCAGGTAATGTATCCATGTAAATAGTCTGGCTGCTATCAACCTGAAGCATCATTTGGATTGAAGTAATAGCGGTATTGTAGTCTTTTACTTCCATCGACTTTTCATACAGTTTTTTATAATCAACTGTTTTTCCATTGTTACAAGCCATTAGAGCTATCAGCCCAAGGCCTCCTAAGATTCTTTTCATTTGTTAAAATATAGTTTGCTAAGATAATTGATGTTTCTCAAAATCAGGATAAGAATCAACACATTCCTGTAATGTTTTATAAACCGGCTTGAACTCAAAATTCAATTCCTTTTTAATTTTTGAAGCATTGTAATACGATTTATTTAATGAACTTCTTGCTGTTTCCTTGGTTAAGGGCAGTCCTTTAGGATTAAATAAACGTTTGATGGCATAAAATCTCCAGGCTATTTCTGCTAAAAACCTGGTGACTTTTATTTTAGGTAATGGCTTGCCAAATTTTTCAGATAAAAAGTTAAACAAATTCTGATTGCTCAAATTTTCAGAAACCAAAACATAACGTTGTCCAAATTTTTTCTCTTCAACCAATCGGAACATTACCTCCGCTACATCTTCAGCATCTACATATCCATTTACACCTTCTGTATAAAATGGCATTCCTTTATGGGCAGCACCAATTAAACTTAATGCACCTTTGGTATAATAACCTCTTCCTATAATCATTCCCGGGTTTACAATTGCAACTTGTAATCCTTCCTCTGCTCCTCGCCAAACTTCCATTTCTGCCTTGTATTTTGAAATGGCATAATTGCTATTGAGTTTGCTGTTTTCCCATTTGCTGCTTTCATCCATGGTATCGCCGCTTTTTTTGCGACCCAATGCAGCAATTGAACTCACATGGCAAAATACTTTTACGCCTTTAATCAGCGAAATATTCACCATATTGGCCGTTCCTACTACATTTACTTGGGTCATTAAATCAGCTTCACTTTGTAAAAATGAAACTGTGGCTGCACAATGGTAAACGGTTTCAACACCATCAAGAACTTCCTCTAAAGAAGGAATATCATTGATATCAGCTTCAACCCAAATTAAATTATGCTGATTTTGAAAATTGGCTTCTTTACCAAAATAAATCCTGTAAATAAAATCAAACTCTTTAAATGAAGAATTTGCTCGTTTAAACGCACGCAGTTTTTTGCCTTCTTTTAAAAGCTTGCAAACCACATGGGCGCCTAAAAATCCTGTTGCTCCGCTTACTACTATCAATCTGTGGAAATGTTGATTAGATGATGGGCTAAAATAGAGAGTTTTGAATAATTAAACCCTAAGAATTTTTTTTCTTTATGATAAACGACTTTTTACAACCTATATCAGAATTCGTTCAAGGCAGATTTAGAGAGCATTGCAGCCCAAAAAGCCTGTTTTTCCAGACCGATTTTTTTGACGATAAAATAAAATCCTTTGAGAGCTATCAATTAGCAATTTTAGGTATTCCTGAAGATCGTTATGGTTCCGATTTCCTTGGCTGCTCTGAAGCACCTGATCAAATCAGAAAAAACCTGTATGCATTAATTAAACCAAGGGTCGACATGAAAATTATCGACCTAGGAAATATTAAAAAAGGTAATGCTTTAACCGATTCTTATGTAGCTGTTGAATCGGTCATCAATGAAGTTTTACGTAAAAAAATTCCTGTTCTTATTTTAGGTGGAAGTGAAGATTTAATTGCCTGCCAATACAAAGCTTATTATGGAATTCAGGCAAATCTTCAAATGGTAGCAGTAGATTCAAAAGTAAATATGCATACTCCTGAGGACAGTAACAAACTTTCTTACTTGCCTAGAATTATTGCTTCTGAACCTAATTTCTTGTTCAATATTACTCAAGCTGCTTACCAAAGTTATTTTGTTGAACCCGAAACCTATGATGCTTTTGAACGTATGAATTTTGATATGATTCGTTTAGGAGCACTCAGAGGAAACATGAGTGATATTGAACCTTATTGCAGAAATGCTGATATGTTAGCTTTTTCTATGAATGCCATCAGGGCTTCAGATGCTCCTGCTCAGTTTAATGCTTCTCCAAACGGATTAAGTGGCGAAGAAGCTTGTCAGATTGCACGATATGCCGGTATTAGCAACGATATCAGTAGTTTTGGAATTTATAATTTGTTACCGGGTTTAGACAGAGAAGGTGTAAGTTCTGCTTTGGCAGCACAAATGGCCTGGTATTTTATTGAAGGATTGTGTAACCGCCGACAAGAATATCCGCTTCCTGAAAGTAATGATTATATGGTTTACAGAACTACTTCCAGAAATGCTGATGAAGAAATTGTGTTTTATAAAAGTATCATGAGCAACAGATGGTGGATGGAAATTCCTTATCCGCGTGAAAGAAGCACTCAGGAAGGTAAATTCATGGTGCCATGTAGTTACAAAGATTACCAGACTGCTCAAAATGATGAGATACCCGACCGTTGGTTAAAAACCTACCAAAAATTACTCTAATTTATGTGGTTAAAAATTTCATCCTTTATCAATAAATGGTTCTGGCCTTTAGCTGTGCTCTTACACCTGGCTTACTTCTTTCAAGTTTGGTTTAGTGGCAGTATTTATTTGGTAGATTCCATTGACTATTTATCACAGGCTGAAAATTTTAAAAACCATGGCAGCTTATATGCAGCACCTTGGGATGCACCTATCAAACCTGATTTTTTTACATTTCGTCCGCCTTTATACGGATGGTTGATTTTAGTAATCAAATCAATTGTAAACTCAGATTATGCTGTGCTCGCTTTCCAATCATTATTGAGTTTAATAAGTTTTGGAAGTATCATTCAGTTTTTATCAAAACAAAACATCGAAACAGGCTTTGTAAAATCGGCTTTGATGTTGATTCTGATTGCTTATCCATCTCATCTCATTCATTGTAATTTCATCATGAGTGATATCCTGTTTCAGTTTATCATGTTACAGGCATTTATATATAGTTATTATTCCTACAAAGAAGCAAACTTTAAGCATACAGGTTTGGCAGCTTTCTTTTTTGTTTTGGCGATGTTAACCAAACCCGTTGCATTTTTACTTGGCTTTAGTATTGCTTTGATTTTGCTTGTGGTTTATATCAGAAAACATAAGCTTAAATTATTGCTTCCTTTTTTGTTATTGCCTATTACTTATCATACTTATTGTAGCTATAACAAACACATTACCGGTTACTACCATTATAGTTCAGTGAGTCCGTATTTTGTATTGAAGTATATGGCCAAATATACCAATGCCCAAGTTTATGGAGAAGATTATGCCGACCGTGTTCAAGACAGTGTGATGGTGCTGGCCAATGCTGCTGCCAATCATACTGAGCGGTATAAAATTATGAATGATGCCGGTAAAACTTTCATCGCTCAAAATCCACTTGTATTTTTAAAATTCAATATCAAAGGTTGGTTTGCTTTTATGCTAGATCCGGGTCGTTTCGACTGGGTTCATTTTCTAAATATCGATGAAGGAAATTTTCTGGGATTGTATCATACTATCAACACAAAAGGATTGGTGAATGGAATGCTTGAATTTCTATCTCACGCGCCTTTGCAATTGCTTGCCATTCTATTTTTCAGTTTGATATTTAACTTCCTGTTGGCATTCGTATTTGTAGCTTATTTGTTCTCCAAAAAACAGAATGGCTTTTTGAAAATACTCATCTTTTTGTTTGTATCTTATATCATTGGATCAACAGGTATATTAGGCTTAGCTCGTTACAGAATTGGCATTGCTCCTATGATATGGATGGCTGCCATCTATTATATTTATTCAATCTGGAATGAAAGAAGAAATCAGTTATCCTGAGCCCTATGCGCCACTTGAACGAGTGAATTTTCCTATTTGGAATGAAGCTGGGATTGAAGTTTATTTCAAACGGGAAGATTTATCACACCCATTTATTTCAGGAAACAAATGGAGAAAATTAAAGTATCATTTGTTAGATGCTTTAGAAAAGAAAAACTCCAATTTACTCACTTTTGGGGGTGCTTACAGCAATCACATACTTGCCACAGCTGCTGTCGGGGCCAAATACGGATTCAAAACAAAAGGTATCATTAGAGGAGAGATGGTAAGTAATCCGGTTTTAAATCTAGCAAAATTATTTGGCATGGAACTGGAATTCATTAGTAGGGAAAATTATCGTAATAAAGAAATTTTGTATCGCGAAGAAGATTATCCCGAAACAAGCATCATTCCTGAAGGCGGAGCAGGTGAATTTGGTGAAAAAGGAGCTGGTGAAGTATTAAATGATATTGATGATTCATTTGAGTATGTATTGTGTTCAGTTGGGACCGGCAGTACATTTTCAGGATTATTAAAACATGCTTCGAATCAAAATAGAAAAATTCAATTAGATGGATTTGCCATTATTAAAAACGGAGAATACCTAGGTGAAGCTTTTAAAAAATGCGCTTATCAGAATTACCGATACATCACAGAATCTCATGGTGGTGGTTATGCCAAAACTTCTAAGGAGTTGTTAGATTTCATTCAATTTTTTAGTAGCAAAACAGGCATTTTATGTGATCAGGTTTATGAAGCAAAAATGGTTTTTCATTTTACGCAACTGGTTCAACAAGGATTTTATGCAAAGGGTTCCAAAATTGTTATACTTCACAATGGCGGTTTAAGTGGAATGTTGAGTTTGCTGGTGGAGTAGACTTATTTAAAGGATAACGCAAAATTCAATTTCATTCAACAATTTCCCAAAAGCCGGTTTTATCACTTCCGTTGTATGCTTTTACAGTGTCATTTACAGTGTCAGATTCGGGATTTACAGTGTCATTTTTAGTATCAAAATAAAGTACATGCATTTCCCTGTTTTTGAGGGAGTAATTGCTTTTTAAATGCTCCCATTATATAAATCCGCAACAGGAAAAATCAATTCATAATCATTCCAATTTAAATTCCCATCTATAACTTTAAACTGTTTGAATTTATCTTCATCCAAATATTTTTTAATTGACGGATGAGATGATTTTTCAAGAAAGTTTTTAAAGTCCACCAATTTAGATATACCATCATTAAAAAAAATCCTAATAGCGTAATCGCCAATAAAAATTGCAGTTACAACACTTATTTCATCTGTTTGTATATCAATATATTCCTGAATTATTCTCATAAATATCTTTTTTCAAATTACTCAAATTACTTATGAAAACAAAAAAAGGAAGCCGGTTTACCCAACTTCCTTTTTTCTATACTTGAAATAATTACTATTTACCTGCCATTTTGCTGATTTCAGCCTGGTTATAAGTTACAGCATATTTCGCTCTTAACTCTTTAATCCAAACATCCATCAAAAATTCCTGGTAGTCGCTTGTTACCAATCCTTTTGCTTCTTTTAATTCTTTTGGTTCAGGAGCAATCACACCTTCTACATAATAGAATTTATGACTTCCATCCTCAGAACTGATATCAACAACACCTTTTTTATCCCACATTTTACCTGCAGTTGGATCGTTTTGTTCAGCTCTTGTGATTTTTCCTGAGATAGTACCAACCAATTTTTTGTTGATTTTTTTGAATACTTCATCTTCAGTTTTACCTGCAGCAAACATCTTCATTGCAGCTTGTTTGGTTTTTGCATCTAAACAATTGTAAGTCTTGAATACCAAACGCTCTTTCCACATGTATTTGGATTTATTCAAGCCATAAAACTTTTCTAATCCCAAAGTATCACTTAATGCTTTACCCCAAACTTTTTTATCAGTTAAATCAAACAATAAAATACCATCATGATATTCTTGCATAATGTTTCTGAATTCTTCGTATTTGCTTTCCAAAACACTTTCTTCATAAGCTAAACATTTTTCAGAAGCCCAATCATCAAAGTTCTTTCTGCCTACAATAGCAGCATTTCCTTTGTCAACCGGTTTTTGATTCAACGACAAAAACTGAGCAAAATCTCTGGTATAATGTTTACGATTTCCAATAGTAAATAACTCTTTATTAGCTACCTCATTGCTATCGTATTTCCAGTTTCCTTTAATGAAATTAGTGTCTAGTTTAGATAAGAACATTTTCAAATTAGCTTCATTCACAGTATAGCTTCCTTCTTTCTTAACACGTGCAATTACTGCAGCTTTAGAACCTTCAGAGCGACTATCTTTTGAAACCTTGTTTTTAATAATGTCTTGTACATCTTTAAATTCACCTAAAGGACGTCTGTCAACATATCTTACAATATGCCATCCAAAATCAGTTTGGAATGGTTTTGATGTTTCATTAGCATTTAATGAAAAACAAATGTCTTTGAAGTTTTCTGGATAACCGCTTAAGCTAGCCATCCAGCTCATTGTTCCTTTGTTACCTTTGCTGCCTTCATCTTGAGAATATCTTTCAGCCAAACTTTCAAAAGTTTCACCTTTATTTAATTTAGCATAAACACTATCAATCTGGTCTCTAGCATCTTTTAAAGATTCAAGAGCAGTACCGTAACCGGTTCTAATCATGATATGCTGAACTTTCACTTCACCACGAGCCGGTCTTTTTTCATTCAAAATCATGATATGGTAACCAAACTGCGTTCTGAAAGGCATGCTGATTTCACCTTTATTTAATTTATAGGCAACGTTTTCAAAAGGATAAACCATTTGGAAAACAGTAAACCATCCTAATTTGCCATAATTCTTTTTAGCAGATGGATCATCAGAATACTTAACTGCCAACGAATCAAAATTTTCTCCTTTTGCCGCACGTTTGCGTAAATCAGAGATTTTGTTCCATGCAGCCAATGAATCTGAAGCAGAAGCATTTGGATTGCAATTAATCAAAATATGAGAAGCGTTCACTTCAGTTTTCATGCGCTCATAAGCTTCTTGCATTAAACCTTCAGTTACTTTTTTATCACTCATATAAGGAGTAGCCAATTGCTTTCTGTAACCGGCCAATTCCGATTTAAATGCAGGATTGGTATCCAATTCCATACTTAATGCCTCATTAACTTTTAGTTTAAAGTTAACATAAAGGTTTAAGTAATCATTTAACTCTTTCTCACTTGGTAAAGCAGTTTCCTTCCTGTTTTTGTTTAATTGTCTTAGGAATTCGGTACGATAAACGGTGTCCGCTCCATATGTAAAAACAAAAGGGTCGGTTTTAGTTGCTGCAACAGTTTTGGCAGCAGGTTTCTTGGCAGATTTCTGAGCCAGGCCATTCAACGAAATCAAACATCCAAAAAAACCCAGCATTATTGCGGTTTTTCTCATATCCATTATTTTTTTAAAGTATTGCAAAAATATAAAAATGTAAAGCCCCTGCAAGCATCTGCAAAGATTAAAAGTAATATTAATAAAATAAGATTAAATTATGACTCAATTAACTGATACAGAATAGGCTTTGATGGACTCGCATCAGTTTCCAAAGCAGCAATTTGTAAATTCAAAAGGTAAATTCCGTCTTTAATCTCATTTGGAGCATAAAACATCTCCGTAATTGTACAATTCAGTCGACTTAAATCACCCGGTTTCCAAAATGCTTTATGAGCTTCCATTTTTCCATCATCATGTTCAGGGTCTACAGATGGTAAATCAACCAATAAGTGTTCGATTCCCAAATTTGCAATATGAGCAGCCAGAGCAGGTTCTATACAATGGGGCACATTCCCTGAATAATTCATCAATTTCTTTTCATCACCATTGGGCAAACTTCTTAATAAAATTGCCTGAACTTGAGGATTTATTTGAGATTCAGCATCTTCTAATAATAAGCCATGCTGATTATCATACATTTTCTTTGGATTCAAACTCAACAATTGTGCTATAAAAAAAAACTCCTTTAAACTTTGGTTGATGGTAATTCTCTCTTTGGTAATATGTCCAATACACTCAGTGTGTGTACCATTTCCATGAGCATTGATCAGTAAATTTTCACAGTTTGCAGAACTACCCGCTGCTACTGAACCAACGAAATCACCAACTCTTATTGGTTCAAAAACAGGATGTGGAATTTGAAAAGCATTCGGATTAGAATCTCCGCTTTTTAAAGGAATTGATAAGTCGATTGGATTTTTAGTATCAATCTTGTAAGATTTTCCATTCCATTCAATATTCAGTTGCATACATTCGTTCTTTGGAAACAAATATTGATTATTGTAAGTAGAAAACACAGAAAAGAATTTTTATATGAGGGCATATGATCAGAAAAGATATTGGAAATTCATCATTATAGCTGCTGCTGCACTTATAGGTGGGATTTCACTTTTATATACCAGAAGTTTGGTTAAATCGCTTGCTGTTCAAGAAGATAACAAAATAAAATTGTGGGCCAATGCTACCAAACAACTCATAAAAGCAGAAGGTGATATCAATTTTTTGTTAAATATTATTGAAGACAATGAAACCATCCCAACCATTTTAGTGGATGATGAAGGCAATATTGTTACAACCAGAAATCTTGATTCTGCCAGAGAAAAAGATACTGCATATATTAATAGTACACTCGAAATCATGAAAAATGAGCATGTACCAATAAAAATTTTATACGACGAAGAAAATAAACGATATAATTACCTGTACTACGAAAATTCAAAACTTTTAAATGAGCTAAAAACCTATCCTTTTATACAATTAGCACTTATTGCATTTTTTGCTTTGATGAGTTATTTTGCCTTAAGTAGCAGCAGAAAAGCAGAACAAAATCAGGTTTGGGTTGGTATGAGTAAAGAAACTGCACACCAATTAGGAACGCCTATTTCATCTTTAAGAGAATGGTTAAATCTTATCAGAGAAACCGATAAAGACCAACAAGAAGAAATCTTACAGGAATTTGATTACGATATTAAAAGGCTGGAATTGATTACTGAACGTTTTTCAAAAATTGGTTCTGAACCTGTTCTTAAAGGTGAAAACTTAGATTTAGTTGTTGAAAAATCAATTAGTTACCTGAAAAATAGAATTTCAAGTAAAGTAAAATTCGAAATTAATATTGGAAAACCGGGTAACTGGGCTCAAATTAATATTCCTCTTTTTGATTGGGTGATTGAAAATCTTTGTAAAAACGCGGTTGATGCCATGGAAGGAACCGGTTTTCTAAATATTCAAATCAACCACGATGCAGAATTTGTCTATATAGATATAACTGATACAGGAAAAGGTGTGCCTCGTTCGAAGTTTAAAACCATTTTCAAACCGGGATATACAACTAAAAAAAGAGGTTGGGGACTAGGATTGTCTCTGGTAAAAAGAATTATTCATGAGTACCATAAAGGACAAATTTATGTAAGGCACTCAGAACCGGGAAAAGGTACTACCTTTCGCATCGTTTTAAAATCAATTAATTAATGGGAAGAATTTTAGCTGTAGATTATGGCACAAAACGAGTAGGACTGGCAGTTACAGACCCCTCAAGAATTATTGCGAATGGTCTTACCACAGTGCATTCCAAGGATGTCATTAAGTTTTTAGAAGATTATATTAAAAAAGAACCGGTTGATATTTTTGTAGTAGGAAAGCCCTTGCGCTTAGATGGTTCTGATTCTGAATCTGCGGTACATGTAGAAAAATTCATATCTTTGTTGGCTAAACACTTCCCTCAAATACCTGTAGAAAGGATTGATGAAAGGTTTACATCCAAAATTGCACAAAGAAGCATGTTGGAAATGGGACTGAAGAAAAAAGACAGACAGAACAAGGAAACTGTTGATCAGATTAGCGCTGTTTTGATTCTTCAAACTTATATGGAAACAAATTTTTAGAAAGAAAGTATAGTAATGATTTTACCGATTCTCGCTTATGGCGACCCGATCCTTAGAAAGAAAGGAATTGATATTACTCCCGAATACCCGGGATTAAGTGCACTCATCGAAAATATGTGGGAAACCATGTATGAAGCAAGTGGAGTAGGATTAGCTGCTCCTCAGGTAGGTAAATCTATCAACTTATTTATTATTGATACAGGTGCCTTTGGTGAAACCGAGGAAGCTACCGGTGAAAAGAGAGTTTTTATTAACGCCAAAATTCTTGAAGAATCAGGTGAAAAATGGGATTATGAAGAAGGTTGTTTAAGTATTCCTCATATCCGCGAAAACGTAAACAGACATAGTAATCTGGTTATTGAATACCAGGATGAATTCTTTAAAACGCATACCGCCACTTACAGCGGATTGGCTGCAAGAGTTATTCAACATGAATACGACCATTGTATTGGGGTTTTATTTGTTGACCATATTAGTCAGCTTAAAAAACGCCTGATTAAAAATAAATTGATTAATATTTCGAAAGGTGGAGCTCGTGTTGACTACAAAATGAGAATTCCAAACGGCCGATAATTGTAAAATTTGCAAGCGAATTGAGCTTTTTTGCTAAAAATGCAACAAAATTTATGGTGTAATTGCACCATTTATTTAGTTGAATTTTGTTAATTGCTCTTTATTCGCATTAACAATAAGCTAATATATGAGCAATACCAGTGTCTCTTTACCAAATTTTCCGTCGCTGCATTATTACATGAGAAATGCCGCAGTTAATATTAAAAGACCGGAAGACATTTATTTATTAGAAAAAAAGAAAGATAGTTATAGAGGTATAACTTATCAAAGTGTTTTAGATCAAGCCCACGCTATCTCTGCATTTTTTCTTTCAAAAGGATATGCACACCAAGATAATGTTGCATTAATCATTGAAAATTGTCCTGAATACATTTGCTTCGACCAAGGCTTAATGGAAATTGGTTTGGTGAATGTTTCAATTTACCCAACTTTAAGTGAGTCGGAAGTTGAATACATTTTAAACGATTCTGGTGCCAGAGCAATTCTTGTTGGAACTCCTTTCCTTCTAAAAAAGGTAAACAAAATCAAAGCAAATTGCCCTAAACTGGAACTGGTTATTACGGCTTTTGATACTGATAAACTCGACTCAAACACCATCACATATCAGCAAATGATTGAAATGGGAACACAGAGTCATGTTCAGCTTAAAGACCAAATTGAAGAAAGACTGAATAGGGTTACCCGTAATGATTTAGCTTGTTTATTATATACATCAGGCACAACAGGAAAACCTAAAGGAGCTATGTTAACCCACAATAATTTTATTACCAATGTGGAAATGGGTATTGATTTAATGCCAATCGTTAACAAAGATTTCAGGTTCCTTTCTTTCTTACCACTTTGTCATGTTTATGAAAGAACCGCTACTTATTATTTAAGTACAATGGTTGGAACTCAAATTGCTTTTGCTCAAAGTTTGGAAGCTCTTTCAAATAATATTATTGAAGTAAAACCAATGGCAATTCTTACAGTTCCAAGATTATTGGAAAGAATTGAAGAAAGAGTTAGAAAAAATGTGACTTCAAAAGGTGGATTGAGTTTAAAGATTTTCAATTGGGCTATCAAACAAGGCGAAACTGCTCGTCACAATAGAGAAAATTACAAAGGAAATTCTCCTCTTTTAAACCTAAAATTAATGATTGCCGAGAAATTGGTTTTCACCAAAATCAAGGAAAAATTAGGTGGTCAGATGAAAATTATGATTTCCGGTGGTGGAGCAATGCCTCAACACGTAGGTGAATTTTTTGGAAACATTGGAGTATTGGTTTGTGAAGGATATGGTTTAACAGAAACATCACCATTGGTTTCAGTAAATGAGCCTGCGCGACCAATATTTGGTAGTGTTGGAAGAATTGGAAAAGGTTGTGAAGTTGCCATTCAAAATCCGGATACAAAAGAAATAATTACAGTACAAACCAATGCTAGTTTCGACCCTAAATTTGAATCGTCAGAAGGAGAAATTTTGGTACGTGGACAAAACGTAATGAAAGGTTACTGGAACTTACCTGAACAAACTGCAGAAGCTATTGATGCTGAAGGTTGGTTACATACAGGTGATGTTGGAAAATTCTACAAAGGCTATTTAAAAATCACCGACCGTATTAAGAATATTTTGGTGAATTCATTCGGTAAAAACGTTTACCCAACTCCTATTGAAAATACTTATTTAAAATCGAACAAGATTGAACAGATATTCTTAATTGGTGATAAACAAGAATACTTAACAGCAATTATTGTTCCTTCAAGAGAAGAAATGAAAGAAGTATTTGGTTTCAAAGAAGATTATTTCAACCAAACAGATGAGTTTATTCAGGATGAAGAAATTAAAAAATGGTTAGATGTTGACATGCATAAATATGCCAATGAACTAGGCAAATTCGAACGTGTTAAAAATTACATCATCAAAAGAAGACCATTTACTTTGGAAGCAGGAGAATTAACTCCAACACAAAAAGCAAAAAGGAAAGTAATTGAGCAAAAATTTGATGGCGAAATCAAAGGTATGTACCACGCAATTGTGGAATAAGAAATCCTAAGTTATAATCATTCAAAAAAGCACTGAGAAATAAAATTCTTGGTGCTTTTTATTGTTTGTAGGATAGATTCAAAAAACATATGCAAAAACTTGGATCTTCTTTTAATACAATTAAATATTACTTGTAATTTTTTAAAAGTTTCAAATAAATTAATATTTAGGCTGAATTAATTTAATATTTTGCTACAAAATTTTATTTTTTATGAAACGAATTTTATACTACCTTATATTCTTTGCATTTACTTGTTTTACAAATAACACCTATGCCAATAGACTTTTTGGAGGAGAGTTTACCTACCAAAGCACCTCAAATCCAAATATCTATAATATAACATTTAAGTATTACAGAAATTGTTCAGGTGCACCTTTATGCAATTGTCCTGGTGGACCCGTTAATTCAAACTGCACAATTACAGCCAATGTTTCTGGTGGTTCTCCTAATTGTTTGGGGACTTCTTATGGCACAATTACTTTAACAATTGCACCAAATTCAGGCGTTTATGATATCGTTCAACTATGTGATACATCAAAATCAATCTGTACAAATTGTGGAACCAGAACACCGGGAAGTTTTACAACAGGAGTAGAAGTATTCACATTTACCGGAACAATAAATTTTAGTCTTTATGTTCCTCTAAATTGTTGCTTAGTAAATATTGGCTATTCAGAATGTTGCAGAGATTCATTTATTACAACACTCACAAATCCTTTAACAACAAACTTTTATATTGGCACTACAATTAATAGATGCGTTAGCAATAACAGTTCACCAGTATTTAATAACCCACCCGACTTTTTGTTTCAAGCAGGTGCAGATAAACAACTTGATTTTAGTGCAAGCGACCCCAATGGTGATTCAATAAGTTACGAATACACATCAACCAGGTCTTCAGTTTTTGCGTCTGCAATATATGCAGCACCCTATAGTAGTTCAGTACCATTCCCATATTTGGGTGCTCCGGGTGGATCACCACCTTTAGTTCCGCCATTTGGTATAGATTCAAAGCCAATTAATGGAATAATTAGATTTAGACCATTTGGAAATTTTAGGTCTTCAATTGCCATTCAGGTAAAAAAATGGAGATTAGTAAACAACACGATGACCATGATTGGTTCTGTAACGAGAGATATACATGTTAGAAGTTTAGTTTTTCCTAATATTACTGGTTCAGTTCTAAATATAGTTGCTTATGACCAAAATGGGCTATTAACAACAAACACAACACAAATAATCGATACCATTTGTATTGGTTCAAGTATATGTCGAATATTCTCTGCACAAAGTCTGCCTCCAACTGACACAACGGACCTTAATACTTCTAAACCACCTTTTGTATGGTTGCCAAATTTTTCGAAAACAAAATTATATGACACAACTACCAGAAGTTTAAACGGGCCTAGGTTTGATTCAATAAAAATTTGTTGGACACCAAATGCCTCACAAATTTCCAGTAATCCTTATGTTTTACTTTTAACAGGTAAAAACAGAAGTTGTCCTATGCAATTAACCGGATATAAATCCTGGTCCATTTTTGTAAAAAGTTCGAATAATACTACAATCAATTCAATTGCTACTATAACTAAAAAAGTAACCGGATTATTAAGTAGAAAACTAACTTATACTAGAAATGTATTAGGCCATAATGATAAAAATTTAACTTATTGGAGCATAGAAACATCACCTGGATCAAATAGTTATACAATTGTAAATGGAGATTCAATTAACAACTATGTATTTCCACAAGCTGGTACCTATAAAATTAAGCTGGCCTTAGTTTCAATTTGCTCCATGAATACTATTAATGATTCACTTACTGTTGGTGGATTCCGTTTAATGGTGAATGAGCAAAAAAGTATCCGCTGCATAAATGCAGCTACAGGTGCTATTAGATTGGGAGCGGTTGGCGGAATTGGACCCTATCAATTCAAATTGAATAATGGTACCTATTCATCAATTGACTCATTCACAAATTTAACTGCCGGAAACTATTGGGTTTATGCTAGAGATACTAACAATTTACGTGATAGTCTTTTAATAACTTTGTTCCAACCTGCAAATGGTTTGTCATTGTATGTCATAAATAAAAAGAATGTTACTTGTAACGGAGATTCTAATGCCACCGTTTCAATTGGAATAATTGGTTACTTCGGAAAAGCACTTTATAAATTAGATAATGGACCTTTTCAGGACACTTCCTATTTCTCAAATTTGTATGCTGGACAAAAAATATTTTATGTTCAGGATTCATTGAATTGTTTGGCAGGTATACAAGTTAATGTGACCCAACCTGCACCAATTACTTTTTTCAACTCAATTAGCAGTAATATAGCATGCAAAGGAGATTCAAATGCTTCAGTTAGTATTTCTGTTAACGGAGGAAATGGTTCTTTTACTTTCAGAAGGGATACAACTCAACCCTTTGTTTCAAATCCTTTTTTCACTGGTTTAAATGCAGGTCAAAAATTCTTTCAGGTCAGAGATATCTTAGGTTGTCTTAAATCAGGTTATATTACAATTACAGAAGCCAATCAAAAATTAATAGCCAATATAAATGTTACACAACCAATTTGCTCAAATTCCAAAGGCATTGTACAAATAAATGCCACAGGCGGTAATACTCCTTATATTTTTGGAATTCTTAATGGTCAATCCGGTTCAAATAATACAATAAATAATTTAAATCCTGGAACGTATTCATTTTTTGTATTAGACTCGAATTATTGCCAAATTAATTTCAATAACATTATTATAAATCCAGCAACAAGTACACCACTAAGTTTGCTTTCAACTTCTAAAAATGTTACTTGTTTTGGCGCAAATAATGGAGAAATTAAACTTATTCCTTCAGGAGGAAAAGCTCCATATTTATATAAACTTGATACCGCTGCTTACAAACCTGATTCAATTTATACAAACTTGTTTGCCAAAACCTATGCTGTTTCTGTTCTTGATTCAAACCAATGTTTGGCATCGAGTTCAATTACTATTACTCAGCCATCGTCAATGACCTTATCAATAAATTCTTTTAGTAATATTCCTTGTAAAGGTGATTCAAATGGTTCTGTATTTTTATCTGTTTCTGGTGGAAAAACTCCTTATACTTTTAGAGTTGATAGTGGTACTTACCAAACTAGTTCAAACTTTCTTGGTTTAAAAGCTGGTAATAAACTATTTCAGGTACGCGATTCAAATGCTTGTGTCAAAAATCTATCATTCACAATTAGTGAACCTACCAATGCTTTATCTTCTAGTTTAGTTATCAATCAACCTAATTGTAATCAGGCAAAAGGACAAGCTTTGTTTTCTGCCAATGGTGGTACTCCT
This sequence comes from Vulcanococcus limneticus LL, assembly GCA_943361925.1. Lineage (GTDB taxonomy): Bacteria > Bacteroidota > Bacteroidia > UKL13-3 > UKL13-3 > CAISCU01. Next base: position 93,961 of record CALRIT020000016.1, read on the forward strand.
CCTTATTTATACGGAATTGTAAATGGTAGCTCATCTAATAGCTCTACTATTAATAATATCAATCCCGGCACCTATACTTTTTATGTTAAAGACGATAATAATTGTCAGTTACTTTTACCAAATAGAACCATTCTTTCTGCTCCACCTATTTTAAACTTCAGCTTTTCTAAAAAAGATGTCTTCTGTGCAGGTTCAAATACCGGTGAAATTGCTATCTCAGGTACAGGTGGTAAAGCTCCATATACTTTTAGAATCAATGCAGGAACTTATCAATCTGATAGTAGTTTCAAAAACCTTTCAGCTGGTAAATACAGAATCACCATCAGAGATTCTGTTGCATGCGTTTTCTCTGATTCTATTCTAATCAATCAAAATGCACCGATTCAAATTAATGTGAATACAACCTCTAAAATTGCTTGTAAAGGTGATTCGTCTGCTGCTATTGTTATCAATGCTTCCAATGGTTATGGATCATATTTGTTTAGCTTAAACAATTCTACTTTTCAAACTGGTAATTCTTTCAATAACTTAAATGCTGGTTTGAAAAATATTAGAGTAAAAGATTCTACCAATTGTATCAATACTATCAATTATAATATCATTGAACCTGTTTTGAAATTAACCGTTTCTCCTTTGGTAAATCAGGCCATTTGTTCAAACGATAAAGCTTCAATTGTACTTAATACTTCAGGTGGAAAATTGCCTTATTCTTATGCTTTAAATAATGGCACTCCTTCTTCAAACAATAACTTTAACAATCTGAATCCGGGTAATTATAGTTTGATGGTAAAAGACAGCAACAACTGTATCATCAATTTAGAAAGAACAATTAATGCTCCGCTTTCTAATCTACAAACAACTATTAGTAGTAAAGATTTAAGCTGTTTTGGTTTGAATAATGGAGAAATCAGTATCTCTGCTTTCTCAGGTAAAAAACCTTATTCATTCAAATTAAACAATGGTAATTATTTGAATGATTCAATCTTCAAAAATCTAAGTGCAGGCAATTATTCAATCTCTACTAAAGATTCATTTGGATGTATTACAACTGGAACTAAAACAATCAGTCAGCCTAATAAAATTTCAACTAAAATTACTGCTACTCCAACTTCTTGTTTAGGTGCTAAAAATGGAGCAGCTTCAATTACTGTTTCTGGTGGAAAATCGCCTTATACTATCAATTGGTTAAGCAATCCTAATCAAACAGGAACTTTTGCAGCTAATTTAGAAAGTGGTTTATTAAGAGTTGTTGTTCAAGATTCTGCTTCTTGTTTGGCAATTGATTCTATTGATATTCCATATTTGCCAACTTTTGGTGATGAAAATATTTGTGCTGTTACTTGTGATACAAACTTAAGCAGGTACAAATTAGTTTGGAACAAAACTCCAAACAAAGGTATTGCCAGTTACCAGGTTTTTAGAGGAAATACACTTATTCGTACAATTCCATTTTCTTCAAATCCGCTTTTTGTTGATTCTAATTTCAGCCTTCCTACAAATGGAATTGCGCCTTCTTACTATTTAAAATCGGTTGATAGTTGTGGTTTAAGTTCTGATTTAAGTGATGAAACCAAACCTATTTTAATGTCTGCAACAGTTAGTGCTGGTAATGTTAATTTAAGCTGGACTCCTTATACAGGAACTCAGGTTCCTACTTCATATTATGTTTATAGAAAAATTGGTAATGGAAGTGCTTTGGCTGTTTCACAAGTTACCAATGGTAACTTAAATTATACCGATACTTTCTCAGGCAATCAAAACAGAAGTTATTTAATTGAAGCCAATTTTGCTCAATCTTGCGTAAGTGGCGTGCGTGTATTAAGCAATCCGCTTTATGTTTTTGCTAATAGCATTGATGAACTTAATCAAATCAGTCGTGAATATTTACTTTTCCCTAATCCAAGTTCTTCTTTTGTAAATATCACAAACAAAAAAGGATTAGCTAGTATCAAAAGCCTTCAGGTAACTGATATCTCAGGTAAAATTATCGAACAAATGAATTATGATAAAGCTCAATCTGAAATCAAACTCGATATTCAGTATTTTGCTAATGGTTCATATTTTGTTATTCTGATTTTAGATAATGGTATGAAAGTTAATTTGCCTTTGCAAAAGAGGTTATAAGAAATTATTCCCAAAAGCATTCATCATTTTTTGAATGCTTTTGGGATGTTTGAAATTAAGAATTCAACCTCATCTTCACATGTTCAATTCCGGCTTCCTTAAAAATCTAAAAAATAGTCTAATTTATCACCAAATCAAATTTGAAAATCGTTTTGAACTTCTCAATAATATTCATATTGAAAAACCTTTATTCTACCATATTTTTCATTGCTAATCGATTTTAAAAGATTGTTCTCATAATACTTCATAACTATCGTTTCAGTAGATTCTCCGCTTCTATATTTGCTTTCTATTCTATAATTATTCCCATCTTTATCATAATAATACTTTGAAATTATATCCCTAGAATTCTCTATGTTTTGTATTTCTGAATTGTATGAAATTCCACCATTGCAACCTACTCTATTTAGCGCTATTGATTCGATTATTCTTCCTAGTGAATCTAATTTTATATTTCTTGAAGCAGGCTTTTCTACAATAGTTTTAGCATTATTATTTTTAATATAAACAGTATCAAACCTTTCTTGCAAAGAATCAAAACTGAAGTAGTATTCATAGGTGTATACTATCTTTTTATTATTCAAACTATCATAAACAAAAGAAATGTGCCATCCATTTGAATCTATAACTTCTTTTTTTATTGGAATTAATCTTGGACTATAAATCGTTCTTTGATTCACAACCTCACTAATTAGATTTTTATTTGAGTCATAATTAAAATGAAGTTCATTAAATTTAGTTTCACTCAGCCATTTTTTGGTTTCCTGTTCTGTTAAATGAACCAGGAATTGTTCTTGATTGTATTGAAATCTAAGGTGATTAATTGTGATACTTTGATTCTCTAAACCTAATTTTTGTTTGAATCTTGACCACCAAATAACATCCGACTTGAATTCACTATGAAAGTCTATTGGATTACCAAATTCATTATAGCTTTTATAATTTGATAGTTTAATTTTTCTGCCCAGTTTTTCGTTCTTTTTCAGTTTAAATTCTGAAATAGTTACCTTTTTTATCTTGTTATCAAGAACCTGTTTTTTTGAAAAGTCTTGGCCATAAAATGAAATCTCAATTAAATAAGGATCGGGATTGTACAAAATTTGCCCGGCCAATTGTTTTGAAATTAATAAAGCAATTAAGATTAAATACCTCATGATTTGTTTTTCTTTGATTGATTTTATTCAAATCATAATTGAATCTGATTGCATTTTAAAAAGCGTTATTAGAAAATAAGAATCTTTCTCCCTACCCCAACCTCATCTTCACATGTTCAATTCCGGCTTCCCAGAAATGCTCACCTTCTCTCTTGAAATTATGTTTTTGGTATAAACCTGCTGCTTCTAACTGTGCATGCAGATAAACATATGTAGCGTCTTCCGGTAAATCTGCTATCACTGCTTGTATTAAAGCTGATGCTACACCATTACCTCTGCATTTTTCTAAAACAGCAAATCTTTCAAGTTTATAACCCTTTTCTGTTTTTCTCCAACGGGCAGTTCCACATGGTTCATCATTGAGTTTGGCCATAAAATGAACCGATTCTTCCTCAAACTCCCATTCAAGTTCTTCCGGACAATCTTGCCCGATAACAAAAACTTCATGTCGAATTGCCCAAACCTGCTCCAATTCAGATTTTTCAAGCACCTTTTTTACTGATATATTCATGTTCGAGGCTAAAATATGACATAAGTTCTTTTAAAAGAAGTCATAATCATAAAAATTTGCCTACTATCTTTTTTAAAAAAGTGTAAGTTTGCCACTCCTTAATTACCTGTGATATGACAAAAATTGCTGAACTATTAGGCGATAAAGCCGAATTCCTATTAAACCACAACTGCAAAACAATTAGCAAAGATCTAATTATGCTTCCTGGTGGTGATTTCGTTAACCGTTCTTTTGTAAACGGTAATCGTAACCCTCAAGTTCTTAGAAGCTTGGAAGATTTGTATAGCCATGGCCGTTTAGGTGGTACTGGTTATGTTTCAATTTTACCTGTTGACCAAGGTATTGAGCACAGTGCTGGTGCTTCTTTTGCTCCAAACCCAATTTATTTCGACCCTGAAAATATCATTAAATTAGCTATCGAAGGCGGTTGTAATGCTGTTGCTTCAACTTATGGAGTATTGGCTTCTTGCGCTAGAAAATATGCTCATAAAATTCCTTTCATTGTTAAAATTAACCACAATGAATTCTTAAGTTATCCTAACAAATTCGACCAAATCATGTTTGGTTCGGTTGATGAAGCTTGGAACTTAGGTGCTACTGCTGTGGGTGCTACTATCTATTTTGGTTCTGAAGAGTCAGGTCGCCAAATTCAAGAAGTTGCTGCTGCTTTCGAACGTGCACATGAATTAGGAATGGCTACTATCCTTTGGTGTTATACCAGAAACAACGCTTTCAAAAAAGATGGTGTTGATTACCATACTTCAGCAGATTTAAGCTCACAAGCAAATCATTTGGGTGTAACTATCCAAGCTGATATCATCAAACAAAAATTACCTACAAACAATGGTGGTTATACCGCATTGAATTTTGGTAAAACTCACGATAAAGTTTATACTGAACTTTCTTCTAGTCACCCAATCGATTTAACTCGTTACCAGGTTGCAAATTGCTACATGGGTCGTCAAGGTTTAATCAACTCAGGTGGTGAATCTAAAGGAGCTTCAGATATGGCAGAAGCAGTTACAACTGCTGTAGTTAACAAACGTGCAGGTGGACAAGGTTTAATTTTGGGTAGAAAAGCTTTCCAAAAACCAATGAATGAAGGTATTGCATTATTGAATGCTGTTCAAGATGTATACTTAGATAATTCAGTTACTATCGCTTAATCGCTTTCATATTATTTTTAAAAAGCCTCCAATTTTGGGGGCTTTTTTTATGGCCTTTTTACTCAATGATTTATAAAAAATTAAGCAAGAATTTGACTTAGCTTAACAATTTTTAATCAAAAATTTAACACACTTATTACCCTGAATATCAGTCATTTTATTTATTTCTCTTGGTATATTTATCAGCTTCCTTTTATTTCGAAACTTATTTCTATTTCAAAATGAGTTGGTATATTAGAATGAAAGAGGGTATCACAACCCTTACATCAGAGAAAAAATCCGTTCCGGATGGGCTTTGGCATAAGTGTGGTAGATGTAAGAAAAACCTTCTGGCTGAGGATCATGCGAAGAATAATTATGTTTGTCCGAATTGCAATTATCACGATAAAATTGGGTCTGATGAATATTTTCCCATTTTGTTTGGTACTGAATATGAAGAACTATTCACCAATATCAAACCTACAGATCCATTAAAGTTTAAAGACACTAAAGAATACGCAAAACGTCTGAAAGAATCTCAAGAGAAAAGTGGTCTTGATGATGCTATGAAAGTTGCTGTAGGAAATTTAGCTGAAAACCAAAAACTGGTTGTGGCTTGTATGGACTTCGGTTTCATTGGCGGAAGTATGGGTAGTGTGGTTGGTGAAAAAATTGCCCGTGCAATCGATTATTCAAGAGAAAACAAAATTCCTTTGATGATCATCTCTAAATCAGGTGGTGCACGTATGATGGAAGCTGCTTTCTCATTGATGCAAATGGCTAAAACTTCTGCTAAACTTGCTCTTTTAGGCAAAGCAGGTATTCCTTATATTTCTTTGTTAACTGATCCAACTACCGGTGGTGTTACAGCCAGCTTTGCTATGTTGGGTGATGTAAACATTGCTGAACCTGAAGCTTTAATTGGTTTCGCAGGTCCACGTGTGATCAAAGAAACCATTGGTAAAGATTTACCTAAAGGTTTCCAAAGCTCTGAATTCCTTTTGGAACATGGCTTTATTGATTTCATTGTGAACAGAAACGAATTGAAACTTAAATTAACCGAACTGGTTCATATATTAATGAAAAAACAAATTCCTGCTTAAGGATTGATAACATAAAAAAGAGCCGCATTTGAATTTCAAGTGCGGCTCTTTTATTTTATAGTTTGATATATTATCCTTTTACAATACCAACTTTACTTTGTATATACAATGCTTTCTCATGAGCATCCATAGGAGTATCACCTAGTACCGTAATATGTCCCATTTTCCTTTTGGGTTTGCTTTCTTTCTTTCCATACAAATGAACATAAACCCCTTCCATACTGCTGATTTCATCTAATCCTGAAATGGCATAGGTTCCTGAAAATCCTTCTCCTCCCAATAAATTCATCATCACAGCTGGTTTAACAATATTGGTGCTGCCCAATGGTATTCCTGCCAATATTCTAACCAGTTGCTCAAATTGTGAGGTATAACATGCTTCTATTGTATGATGTCCGCTATTATGAACCCTTGGTGCTACTTCATTTACTAAAAGTCTGCCATCCTTGGCCAAAAACATTTCTACTGCAAATACACCGACACCTTTCATAGCATTAATGGTTTGCAAAGCCAATTGTTCTGCTTGCTCTTCGATTTCTGAGCTAATATCTGCCGGACATAATAAAAATGTAACCAGATTGGCAATTGGATCAAATTCCATTTCAACTGCAGGATAGGTGACTGTATTACCTGAACGATCCCTTGCAACAATCACTGCCAATTCCTTTTCACATTCAATAAATTCTTCTAAAACACATGGTTGAGAAAATGGAATAGCTACTTTACCTTCAACTATATCCTTCTTGCTAAGAAGGACTACACCCTTTCCATCATAACCATCTTTGCGAGTTTTAGCAGCAAATTTTTCTGATTGAATACTACCCAAAGCAGGTATCCAACTTTGTTCATTGTCTACCAATACAAAGTTGCCGCTTGGAATTCCATTGTCGTAAAAGAATTGTTTCTGATAACCTTTATCCTGAATGATTTGTAATAACCTTGGTGAAGGAATAATTTCTTTTCCTTCTTTTTCTAATTTTAATAAAGCTTCAGTATTTACGTGCTCAATTTCAAAAGTAAGTACATCTGAAATTGCAGCTAATTCACGAATTTTAGTTTCATCCTGCAAACTGCCAATAATTAATTCATCTGCAATATTTGCACACGGACAATTTGCATCGTTTTCAAGAATATTAAAATGTAAATTTAAACGTAATGATTCTTCAATCATCATGCGGCCCAACTGACCTCCACCTAAAATTCCTATTTTCTTCAACAAAGGATTCATCCTGCAAAAAACGGATAATCCACCTGATTAAAAAATAGATAATTGGCTATTATTGTCCTGCTCTCTGACTTTTTTCAATAATTTGCTCGTAGAACTTTTCGTATTTAGGTACAATTTCATGAATATCAAATTCAGCAGCTCTGGCTTTGGCATTGGCTTTAAATTGCTTTAATCTTTCATCATCAGATAAAATATAAATACCCTTTTCCGCCATCGATTTTACATCACCAACTGCACACATAAATCCTGTTTGTCCCTCTAAATTTAATTCAGGCAAACCACCTGCGTTACTTGATATTACTGGAACTTCACATGCCATAGCTTCCAATGCTGCCAAACCAAAACTTTCTGTTTCACTTGGCATCAAAAACAAATCACAAATACTTAAAATTTCTTCTATCTGATTCTGTTTTCCTAAAAAGGTAACTGACTGTTGCAAATCCAATTCCCTGCAAAGCATCTCAATATTGATACGCTCAGGCCCATCTCCTACCAATAAAAGTTTTGAAGGAATTTGCTTTCTTATTTCTGAAAATACCCTCACCACATCATCAACTCTTTTTACTTTTCTGAAATTCGAAGTATGTACTATCAACCTTTCACCATTTGGCGCAACTGCCAGTTTAAAATGTTCTCTTGGTTGATGTGAAAATCTTGTTAAATCAATAAAATTGGGAATAGTTTCTATATGTCTTTTGATATTAAAATGACCCAATGTGTCTGCTTTTAATGAATCAGAAACTGTTGTTACTCCATCAGATTGGTTGATGCTATAACATACCACCGGACCAAATGAAGCATCTTTTCCAACCAAAGTAATATCTGTACCATGTAAAGTGGTTACAATAGGAATATGAATACCTTCCGAGGCAAGAATCTGTCTGGCCATAATAGCAGCCGATGCATGTGGAATGGCATAATGAACATGTAATAAATCCAGTTTTTCAAATTTCACCACATCAACCAAATGAGAAATCAAGGCTGTTTCATAAGGTGGAAAATCAAACAAAGGATAATTACTTACATAAACTTCATGATAAAATGTATTGCCTGTAAAGAAATCAAGTCGGGCAGGTTGTTTGTAACTAATGAAATGTACCTGATGTCCACGTAATGCCAAAGCTTTTCCTAATTCTGTAGCAACAACTCCACTTCCTCCATATGTTGGATAACAAACAATCCCTATTTTCATAAAATCTATTTTATTAAATGTCTTTCAACATCTATTACAAATAACAAAAGTGCGGAATTGTTTTCGATTTCAAATAAATAAATCATGAATAGTTGATAATGACAACTAACTAATTTATCCAACATCAATTTTACAGCAATAAGATTGACTCTGATTTCCAGCTATTTCCAAATTCAAAAAAACAAATTCAAGAGATTTTTGGTTCTTAAATTATTTATTAAAAATAGTTGACAAACTCAACTATTGCAAAAAACAACTAGTTTTGTCGCGTATGGAAGATGTGAAAAAAGGTATTGTTGATCCATTAAGTAAAGAGGATACACCTTTAGCTTTTAGATTAAATGTAATTGCAAAAAAATATTATGGTGCTGCTGCCAAACAGATGGAAAATCTAGATATGGAGCGCTATTTTTTTGTATTAAAACTCATAGCCAAAAGTGAATTTATTACACAACAATGTTTAGCCAATTGTTTAAAGGTTGACAAGGCAGGAATCGTCAGAATGATTGATTACCTAAGCGATAAAGGTTTAGTTATACGTGAAGTCAATCCAAACGACAGAAGAGAACACAGAATTCTTGCCAGTAAAAAAGGCTTAAAATATGTAACTAAAATTGAAGCTTCTTTTAATGATATCAACCAAAAAGCCTTTGCGGGTTTTTCAAAATCTGAGGTAAAACAATACATAGATATGTGTCAACGAATCAATGAAAATCTGGAATCGTTACCATCAACAGAATACAGCATAATTTATACTAAAAACTAATTGAATCATGAACAAAAAACAACTTATATATCTCATAATTGGTATTCTTATTATTGGTGCTTTGGCTATTCCTAAGTTAATGCCAAAGGGTGGACAAAAAGCAGGTGGCAAACCAAAACCAGGTCCTATTGCCATTGGAAAATTCACTATTGAATCTATACAATTAAATAAAACCGTTTCGGCAGCAGGAAGCATTCTTGCAGAAGAGGAAGTGGAATTAAAAACTGAATCTGCAGGTCGTGTTTTGCAAATTCTTTTTAAAGAAGGTGAAGCTGTAAGTAAAGGACAGTTATTATTAAAAATGAATGATGCCGATTTACAAGCTCAGTTGAAAAAGGCAATGAGCATAGAAAAACTAAAAGCTCAAAGTGAAAAACGAATGAAACAATTACTTGATAAAGGTGGTGTTTCTCAGGAAGCTTACGACATGGCAAATACTGAATTACAATCGGCTAAAGCTGATATAGATTTACTTCGTGAACAAATTCGTAAAACAGAAATTCGTGCTCCTTTTAATGGAACAATTGGTTTAAGAAGTATTAGTGAAGGAAGCACTTTAGCTGTTAATACGCTTGTAGCTCGTTTACAAAGTTTAAACAAGATGAAACTCGATTTTTCAATTCCTGAAAAGTATGCTGCATTTGTTTCTAAAGGACAAGAAATTAGTTTTCATACAGATGCAATGCCTAATGATATTCATGCAAAAGTGTTTGCAATTGAACCTAAAATCGACCCAAATAATAGAAACATTTTAATACGTGCAATCTTTGATAATCCGGGTAAAAAATACTTCCCAGGTAGTTTTGCCAAGGTGCAAATTGTTTTAAAGAAAGATGCCAATGCTATTATGATTCCAACACAGGCAGTAACTCCTATTTTAAAAGGACAAAAAGTATATGTGGTTTCAGGTGATTCAGTTGTAGAACGTAAAATTGAATTAGGAGAAAGATTGGATTCAATGGTACAAGTAACTAAAGGTTTAGAGCCTGGTGAAGTAATTGCTGTAAAGGGTGTGGTTTTATTAAGAAACGGAGCAAAAATTAAATAAGCCCAATGAGTTTAAGTAGTTTAAGTGTAAACAGACCTGTACTGGCAACAGTCATGTCGATAGTAATTGTATTATTTGGCATCATTGGTTATTCCTATTTAGGTTTAAGGGAATATCCTTCAATTGATCCGCCAATTATTACAGTTAGAACCAGTTATACAGGTGCCAATGCCGAAATCATTGAGTCGCAGATAACTGAACCATTAGAAAAAGCAATCAATGGTATTGCAGGAATTCGCTCCATTTCATCATCAAGTAATTTAGGTAATAGCAGTATTTCGGTTGAATTTAATTTAGATGAAGACCTGGAAAGTGCGGCAAATGATGTGCGTGATAAAGTTTCACAAGCTGTGCGTTCATTACCTCAAGATATTGATGCACCGCCTGTAGTAAGTAAAGCTGATGCAAACTCAGATGCTATCATCTCAATGACTGTTCAAAGTGATACTAAAAACATTATTGAAATAAGTGATTATGGTGAAAATGTTTTATTAGAGAAATTACAAACCATTCCGGGAGTTAGTACCATTCAAATATGGGGTCAGAAAAAATATGCAATGCGATTATGGCTCGATCCTTTAAAAATGGCTGCTTATGGCGTTACTCCTCAGGATATCAGAGCTGCTCTTGATAGAGAGAATGTTGAATTACCCGGAGGAAAAATTGAAGGTAATGCTACTGAATTAACTGTTAAAACCATTGGACGTTTTAGCAATGAAGAAGACTTTAATAACTTAATAGTTTTAGCAAATGGAACCAATCAAATTCGTTTCAGAGATATTGGAAAAGCAGTACTGGGTGCAGAAAACGAGGAAACCATTTTAAAAGAATCGGGTAAACCAATGATTGGATTGGCTATCATTCCACAACCTGGAGCAAATTATATTGATATAGCAAAAGAGTTTTACAAACGTTTCGATCAAATTAAAAAGGAAGTTCCGGCTGCCTATCAATTAGATGTAGCAATTGATAATACCGGTTTCATCAAAACTTCTATCACAGAAGTAAAGGAAACTTTATTCATCGCATTTTGCTTGGTAGTGCTAATTATCTTTTTATTTTTTAGGGATTGGCTGATTGCATTTCGTCCTTTAATTGATATTCCCGTTTCACTTACTGGTGCATTTTTTATCATGTACCTCTCTGGATTTTCTATCAATATTTTAACTTTATTGGCAATTGTATTGGCAACCGGATTGGTGGTTGATGATGGTATTGTCGTCACCGAAAATATCTTCAAAAAAATGGAAGAAGGTGAATCGCCAAGAGAAGCTGCTATCAAAGGTACAAACGAGATTTTCTTCGCAGTTATTTCAACCTCAATTACACTAGCTGTGGTATTCCTTCCTATTATATTCTTACAGGGATTTGTAGGTCGATTGTTCCGAGAATTTGGTGTCGTCGTTGCAGGTGCAGTGCTTATTTCAGCATTTGTTTCTTTAACACTTACTCCTATGCTGAATGTATATTTCACAAGAAAAGATTATAAGTATAGAAGTAAATTTTACTTAGCAACAGAGCCTTTCTTTTTAGGTTTGAATGAAGCTTATAAATCATCACTTGAATCATTCATGAAAAAAAGATGGATTGCTATTGTTGTGGTAATTGTTTCTTTTGGTTTGATTTATTTAATCGGTTCAAATATCCAGGAAGAATTAGCTCCATTGGATGATAGAAGTGTGATGCGAATTACTTCGAATGCAGCAGAAGGTGCTTCTTATGAATTCATGGAAAGTTTTCAAGACCAGATTGCCCAAATGGTTATGGATTCTGTTCCTGAAAAAAGAAAATTACTTTCTGTAACAGCTCCAGGCTTTATTGGTAGTGGCGCTGTGAATACCGGTTTTACAAGGATTCTATTAGTTGAGCCAGACCAAAGACGAAGAACTCAACAACAAATTGCAGATGATATTACAAAGAATTTAAAGTCATATCCTGATGCAAAAACGTTTGTTATTCAAGACCAAACCATCAATGGAAGTGGAGGTTCAAGAGCCGGTTTACCTGTACAGTTTATCTTGCAGAATCAAGACTTCAAAAAGATTCAGGAATACCTTCCAAAATTCATGGAAGAAGTGGGTAAAAATCCAACTTTTCAAATGATTGACGTGAACCTTAAATTCAATAAACCAGAACTTGTAATTAGCATCGACCGTGAAAAAGCTAAAGCATTAGGTGTATCTGTTCAAAGTGTTGCTCAGAGTTTGCAAATGGCTTATAGTGGATTGCGTTATGGTTATTTCAATATGAAAGGAAAACAATACCAAGTAGTAGGACAGTTTGATAGAGAGAACAGAGATTCGCCTTTGGATTTACAAAACATGTATGTGAAAAATGATAAAGGTGAATTGATTCAGTTGGATAATATTGTTACTGTTACTGAACAAAGTAGTCCGCCACAATTGTACCATTATAACAGATACAAATCAGCAACAGTTTTAGCTGGATTAGCACCCGGAAAAACAATTGGTGATGGAATTGAAGAAATGAAGAAAATATCTAAAAAGGTTTTAGATGAAAGTTTCACAACAGATTTAGCAGGACCATCTCGTGACTTTTCTGAAAGTTCATCAAATACAACCTTTGCTTTATTACTTGCTTTGATATTGGTTTATCTTGTATTGGCCGCTCAATTCGAAAGTTTTAAAGATCCTCTTATCATCATGTTAACAGTACCAATGGCACTTGCAGGAGCATTAATATCACTTTGGTACTTTGATCAAACACTTAATATTTTTGGTCAGATTGGAATTATTGTATTGATAGGATTGGTTACTAAAAATGGTATTCTGATTGTGGAGTTTGCCAATCAGCAAAAAGAAAAAGGATTGAATAAAATGGATGCAGTTGTTGTAGCAGCCGTTTCACGTTTACGTCCGATTTTAATGACCAGCCTTGCTACCATGTTAGGAGCTTTACCTATTGCATTGGCATTGGGTGCTGGGACCAAAAGCAGAATGAGTATGGGAATTGTAATCATTGGTGGATTGCTATTTTCAGGCATTCTAACATTGTATGTGATTCCTGCTATTTACAGTTACTTTTCAAAAGAAAAACACAATGATGCAGCTTAAGAAATATCTATTTTTATTTATTTTAATAACAGGAATTTTAAGTTGTGTGAATGCACAATCAATCCTGAAATTAAATGATGTATACCGTTTGGCATTGGAGAACAATTTCTCTATTCAACTAGCAAAAAACGAGCAGGAAATCAACCGTAACAACAATAGCATTGGAGCAGCAGGAATGTTACCAAATATTGCTGCAACAGCTGGTAAAGACAATACAGTTACTGATACCAAACAAACATTCTTAAGCGGCGCTACCAATGATAGAGATGGGGCAAAAGCTAATCAACTCAATGCTGGTGTAGAACTCGGTTGGACAATCTTTGATGGTTTTAAAATGTTTGCTTCAAAAAACAGATTGGAGCAATTACAAAACCAAGGTGAGCTTCGATTCAAAATGCAGATAGAACAAGTGTATTCAAGAATCAGTAAAGCTTATTATGATATTGTTCAGGCTAAGCAAATGTTAGAAGTAGAAAAGCAATCTATTTCATTATCTGAACAAAGATTAAAGCTTGTACAAGATAGATTTGAAGCAGGCAAAGCATCAAAAGCAGAAGTATTAAATGCTCAAGTAGATTTTAACGCAGATAAGAGTCGTTTATTGAAACAAAAGAATGTTTTACAAAACCTAAAAATCAATTTAAATCAATTATTGGCAAGGGAAATTGATACTGAATTTGATGTTGAAAACGAAATTGAAAACACTGCTGATTACAAACTCGATTCTTTATCGATGTTGGCAGCTGAAAGGAATACTAGTATCTTGATATTAAAATCAGGAAAGAACATACAGAACTATGCTATCAAAGAAATTCAGGCTGAAAGATATCCGAGTATAAGTTTAAAAACTGGTTATACATACAGTAAATCTGAATCGGAAGCCGGATTTTTGCAAAGCAGTAACAATACAGGATACCATTATGGTGCAGGTGTAAACCTAAATGTATTTAGTGGAAGCAGTGTAAGCAGAAGAATGACGAATGCCCGAATTGGATTGAAGTCAACAGAACTAATTCTAAAAGACAGTTTGAGTAAATTACAAATGAGCTTGAATTCAACTTTCAGAAACTTACAATTAGGAAAAGAATTGTTGTTGATGGAATCTGAGAATTTAAAAGTAGCCAAAAGCAATGTAGAACTAGCAACAGAACAATATAAAATTGGAGTCATCTCGGCATTGGAATTACGTCAGGCACAACAAAATTTATTAGCAGCAGAAACCAGGTATTTAGCCGCAAGGTACGATGCGGCTTTAGCAGAGATTGAATTGAAACGAATGTGTGGTTTGTTATTTTAAATGGTGGGATATGCGGCACGTAGGGATAGGCGGCCGCCTATCCCTACATGCATTTAAAATAAACTGGCCGGGCGAATCAAAACGTTTTATGTTTTCTTTTCCCAAAAAGAATCCTAATTTGTTCAGCTATTCAAAAAATGAGATCAAAACAATTATTACTTATTCTATTCTTTTTTCTTTTTAAAGAATCAATATCACAAACCTTTACCAGCAGTAATCTACCTATCGTTATTGTTACTACTGATAACAACCCTTCAACAGGTAGACCACGCGAAATTGTTGATTATGTGAAGGTGCTCGGAAACATGAAGGTGATTGAAAGACCTAATGGTGCACGCAATTTTGTGAACGACCAAAATAACCTCGATTACCTTTCTTATACTGGAAGAATTGGTATTGAATTCAGAGGTTCTTCTTCACAGGATCTTCCTAAAAAACCTTATGCACTTACTACTTTGTTATCAGACAATGTAAGTAATAACAATACAAGCATCTTGGGCATGCCTCCTGAAAACGATTGGATTCTCAACTCACATGCTTATGATTCTACCACTATGCGGGATTTTATTTCCTATGATGCTTATGGTAAAATGGGAAATTACTCTTCACGAAGCAGGTATTGCGAACTCATTGTAAATGGCGATTTCAAAGGACTTTATATCTTTCAGGAAAAATTAAAAATTGATGATAATAGAGTCAATGTTAGAAAACTCTCAAACATCGACAATAATTTCCCTGATATCACGGGTGGTTACATGACCAAATGCGATAAACTAACTGGAGGAGATCCAATTGCATTTACGCTTCCAACCTATTTAGGAGGAGAAGTAAATTTCATTCATCATAGTCCAAGTCCACAATTAATTACCACCCAACAAGCTGCTTATATACAGAATTATTTTAAAGCAATTAATATCAAAAACGAAACTATCTTTAATGGATTTCCAACACTTTTAGACATCCCAAGTTTCATCGATTTTATGCTCATCAATGAATTATCTTCCAACGCAGATGCCTATCAGATGAGCACCTTTTTTCACATGGACAAGATGGGTAAATTAAGAGCAGGACCAGTTTGGGATTTAAACCTCACATATGGAAACGATTTGTTTATGTGGGGCTTTGATAGAAGCTTTACCAATATTTGGCAGTTTAGCAATGGGAATGATAATGTAGGTGCACGTTTCTGGAAAGACCTTTATGACAATGAAACCTATCGTTGTTACATGAGTAAACGTTGGAAAGAGATGATTGCTCCAGGAATGCCCTTAAACTATGATGTTATAAGCAAAAATATGGACTCACTTAGCACTATGTTAACAGAAGCCAGAGCCAGAGAACAAACCAGATGGAATAATATTGGGAATTATACCAAACATATCAATTCGATGAAATCTTGGTTACAAACTAGATATACTTGGATGAACAGCAAACTCATTCAAACACAAGTTTGTACTAATGTTAGTGTTCCAAAATTGGTTATCTCTAAAATCAATTACCATCCCCTGCCCTTTGGCGCCGATTCAAGCAACGATTTTGAATTCATTGAAATTACCAATAATAGCAGTCAGATTGTAAATACATCTGGTTATTATTTTAGGGAATTGGGAATTAGTTATCAGTTTCCTCCTAATTCAAAAATTGGTCCATATAACAGCATATTCATTGTTGGAAATGAAAATGTATTTGAAGATTTTTACAGAAAACTAGCCTTCGGTGAGTTCTCAAGAAACCTTTCAAACAACTCACAAAAATTGGTTTTAAGTGATGCTTATGGAAATACCATCGATGAAGTAACTTATATGGATACTCTTCCATGGCCTATTGATGCTGATGGCAAAGGCGCTTATTTGGAGCTCAAAGACATCAACTCCGACAACAATATTGCAAGTAATTGGAGAAGTACAAAAACACCATTATCTATTGAAGGAATAAACTTCGAAAATGAACGACTTGTAGTATATCCCAATCCAACAAACAATAAAGTTTACATAAACAATAGCATGATTCAAATAGAATCTTATGAACTATTTGACTTAATGGGAAGAAGTATGTTAAGTGGAACAAAAATGAATGATGGAATTGATTTATCTAGCTTATCAAACAATACTTATATTTTAAAATTGAAGGATGAAAAAGGACAGTTCATCAACAAAAGAATCATCAAATTATAAGTAAGAAGTTTATTCATTTAAATATCATACTCCAATCTTTTAAAATCTTTTTTTAGGTCGATGAACCCTCAAATTAAACAAGTTCCCAATACCCTTGTAGCAGGCATACGTAAGCCCATGAGCTTGGCAAACGACGTCACATTTTTGTTATGGAGTAGTTTTATGCCAAGAAGAAGAGAAATAACTCAAAATGTAAACAGCTCATTGATATCGATGACAGTTTACGACAAGGATTTTAACATCAATCAATTTACACCACATACTCAGTTCGACAAATGGGCTTGTATTGAAATAAAATCATCAGATAATATGCCAAACGACTTTGAAACATATACCATTCCTGCCGGCACTTACGCTGTATTTGTTTTTAAAGGATTACCACAAATGGCACCACAGTTCTTTCAAAAAATCTTTATGGAATGGTTACCTAAATCAGGATTCAAACTAGCTGAAGGACCCCATTTCGCCGTAATGGGCGAAAAATACAAAAACAACCATCCGGATTCGGAGGAGGAAATTTTTATACCGGTAGCAGCAGGCTTCTAGCTTCTAGCATCTGGCTTTTGATTTGAGTAAATAGAACATACCTTTATACTAAGTATATTTTTAAAAGCGGTCAACGTAATTTAGGCTTTTTTTGAAGGCTTCTGGCAACTAGCATCTGGCAACTGGCTTTTTATTTGAGTAAGTAGAACATGCATTTATACTAAGAATGTTTTTTAAAAGCGGTCAACGTAATTTAGGGTTTTTTTGAAGGCTTCTGGCTACTAGCTTCTGGCAACTGGCTTTTGATTTGAGTAGGTAGAATATTTTATTGTACTAAACAAGATTTTTTAAAATCAGTCAATGTAATTTAGGATTTTTTTGAAGGCTTCTGGCTACTAGCTTCTGGCAACTGGCTTTTGATTTGAGTAGGTAGAATATTTTATTGTACTAATCAAGATTTTTTAAAATCAGTCAATGTAATTTAGGATTGTACAATTAACGGAATCTCCCTGAGTTCTGGGGAGTTGAATTAGCCAAGTTATTGGTATTGGGAATTTACTTTTTTTAAAAACGTCTATTCTGAAATGATTTCTCTTCTTTCGAAATCTCTAGATGAATGATGCACGGTAAGTATTTCAACAATATTTCCAGATGAAATTCTATATATAATCCGATAATTTCCTTCAATCAATTCTCTTATTAGGACGATTCCTAATTCTGGAACAATTCTTCCTGATTCAGGTAGAGTTTTAAGTATGAGTGTTTTGGATTTTATACGTTTAATTTGGATTTCTGCATATCGTTTTGAATCCTTTGAGATATACTCGAATATTTCCTTTAAGTCAAAAACAGATTGCTTGGTCCAAACTATTTTAACCATTTTTTAATTTCATTTTGCATTTCTTCATCAGAAATTACATCTCCCTTTTCTGCATCCTGAATTCCTTTTTCTACTTTATCCAGCAAAATCATTTTATCGATTAATTCATCGATAGAGAAATGCTCAGGAAAACTAGTGATGGTTTTTAATACATTACTTTTTGAAAGCATTTGATATTTTTTTATGTAAATATATGAAAATGTAATTAAGAAATGAATTCATCTTTATGAAAATGGTCAACGTAATTTAGGCTTTTTTGAAGGCTTCTAGCACCTAGCCACTGGCAACTGGCTTTTGATTTGAATAGGTAGAACATGCCTTTATAATAATCAAGATTTTTAAAATCGGTAAATGTAATTTAGGTTCCCAAAATAAAAACATTGACCATCAAACAAACAGATTTCACTATCAACTGTATTTCCCTAAGCCCTGAAGGGGCGTAATATGTTAGAACATAAATCACCAAAGCCAATCAAGCCCTGAAGGGGCGAAATCCCTAATAGGCTTCTGGCTGCTAGCCTCTGGCACCTGGCTTTTTGCTTCTAGCTACTTGCCTTGAATTGGAAATGAAAAACATACACATTACAATAAGAATTTATCGACTTAGTTAACTGTAATCAACTTAATCCTTCTTTTGAAAACCAATTTTTATACTAGCGGAATCGCAGGCCAGAAGCCAGCCACCAGTTGCCAGCAGCCCAAAAGACCGCCTTCGATGATGAAAGGCTTTTGCTTACTTTTTGCCTAAAAAGTAAGGATCATAACAACGAAATGTTTCTACATACACATTTTTACTTGTAACAAGAAACCTAATCAAAATAGAATTTCATTTTGGGAATTTGTTTCTTTTTGAAGCAAAATTGAAACATGGTCAAAACATAATTATCTTATTTTCAATTATATATATTTTATGGCACAAATTTCGCCAATTCATAATAAACGAGAAAATAAC
>CALRIT020000017.1:0-111107 GCA_943361925.1 Vulcanococcus limneticus LL
ACTAAGGATATTAAAATTAATGGTTTGATTAAAGGTTATGTTGCTACTTCATTGGTAAAAGTATTAGATGATACAAGAATCAACGGTGGTGGTGCTGTTACTCACTTAATTCAATATTGCGATTTAGACGGAATTGAAACCAATAACGGAACAATTGGCAATGGTGCAACTCAAGCTTGTGGTTTATATGTTGCTACTACAGCATGTAATCCTGAAGGAAACGGAACAGCTCCAAATCCTAATCCTGATACAGACGGTGATGGTGTAATTGATGCAAGCGATTGTTATCCTTCAGATCCAAACAAAGCATTTTGTAATGCAGTACCAACCGGAACTTTAGCATTCGAAGACCAATGGCCATTTACAGGTGATTATGATATGAATGATGTGGTTGTAACTTATAACTATAATGTAGTTACAAATGCAGCAAACAATGTAGTAAGAGTTGAAGCAACCTATGTTTTAAGAGCAACAGGTGGTTCATTCAAAAATGGTTTTGCAGTTCAATTCCCAGTAGATAGAAACAAAGTAAGTGGAGTAACTGGTGCAACATTAGAAGCCGGACAAACAAAAGCGGTATTGGTAATATTTAATGATATGCACCAACAAAATTCAGCTTGGAATACAGTTCCATCTGCAACAACTTGTCCTGCAACAACATTTACAGTATCGTTTAACATAACAGATGGTCCAAGTTTAGCAACATTCGGATTAGGAGCTTACAATCCGTTTATCTGGAATGGTACAGCAGGTTTTGGCAGAGGATATGAAATTCATTTACCTGGAAAACTTCCAACTGATTTAGCTAATGGTTCATTGTTTACCACTGGTAGAGATGGTTCAAACATCAGCACCGGTGATACTTATGTGTCAAACAATGGTAGATTCCCTTGGGCAATCAATATTCCTGCAAGTTTCGATTATCCAAAAGAAAAAGCTGATATAAACTTAGCTTATACAAAGTTTGCAACTTGGGTTTCAAGCGGAGGAAGTTCATTTAGTAACTGGTACACAAATACCTCAGGTTACAGAAATATTGCTAATATCTATTAGCAGAAGTAGGAGGGTTTAGTGATTTTTACCTTCCACTTGGTTTATCTAAAGTAAAAAAACTCCGGCCTTCATGGTGGTCGGAGTTTTTTGAAATTCCTTAAGTCCGTCCCATTTTGGGATGTATTGATTTTTTTACTATTTTTATAATTTACTGATTATAAAAGTTTTACTTTCTTTGGCATGCATTTAGTACTATCTATGCAAAACCAAGGAAATGAAAAATCTAATTTATATACTATTTGCATTTTTAATACTAGCAGTTTCTTGTAAAAGAGAATTGCCTGTAGAGCCAAACGCAACAAATGTTGATGGTTCTATTAAGGTAGAAAAAATGTCAGATATTAAAGTTCCAAAAGACTTTAATTGGAGTTTGAGCAAAACTGTACAATTAGATATCATTTTAGAAGATGCAACTTTTGGTGTTTACAACCATAAAATACAAGTCTTTACTGCTGATCCTTCATTGAATACTAATCCACTTGTTAGTGGAAGTATTTCAACCATTTTGCCTTTTCAGGTTAGTTTAAGTGTATTGAGTTCATTAAGCGATTTGTATATCGTTAGAACTGCTCCTGATAATTCAAAAGTTATCGAAAAAGTAAAAATATCAACTAACAATTCCATTAAATATACCATCAAATCGGGTTTAAAAAAGACAACTAGTTTAGGTAAATCCGGCAGTCCTGATTGTAACAGCGGTTGCACGCAAACAATTTCTACAAACAATTCAAATATCACTGTAAATACAGGGAATGTAATTTGTGTAACAGGAAATAATATCACCATTGGATTTAATGCGAATGGTGGAACAATCAGAATTTGTGGAACCAATGTAACTGTTCAAAATGCCAATTTAAACAATGCTTCATCATTAATAGTTACTGCTACTGCAAGTGTTTCGTTTGCTAGTTTGAATTTAAATGGTACCAATACTTCCTTCAAAAATTGGGGAACTGTGAGTATGTCGAATTCATTTACTCCAGGTGGAAGTGTTACCAATGAAGGTACAATCAATGCCGGAAGCGATTATAATTTGAATTCTCAATCGAATACCACAAACAATGGAACAATAAATATTACCCAAAGCATGAATGTTAACGGAAGTTCAATTGTAACAAATAACGGTTCAATCACAGCTTCAAATAATTTTAAAGTTAATGGTACTGCTTCGTTTATAAATAATTGCAAACTTTGGGTTAAAAAGGAGTTTCAAAACAATAGCATTTTTAAAAATTACAGCTATATAAGAGTCGACATGGAATCAAAAATCAATGGCGGTTCTGAATTGGGATTGTATAATGGAGCTATGTTTAAAACAAAAGATATTACTGTTAACGGAACAATTAAAGGATACAATTCTACATCATTAGTAAAAGTATTAAACAAAACTGTTATTAATGGTGGCGGTTTGATTACAAATGCTCTTCAGTTTTGTGATGACAATGGCATTGAAACCAACAATGGTTCAATAAATAATGGTGCTGTTTTGGCTTGTGGAATTTATATCGCTAGTGGTGCTTGTAACCCAGAAGGAAATGGAACTCCTTCTTGCATTGATACAGATAATGATGGTGTTTGTGATGCGAATGATTGTTATCCTAATGATCCTGCAAAAGCTTATTGTAATACTGTTGCTACAAGTACTTTGGCTTTCGAAGACCAATGGCCTTATACCGGAGATTACGATATGAATGATGTGGTGATTACTTATAATTATACAGTAGTTAGCAATGAATTAAATAATGTGGTTAGGGTTGAAGCAAATTTCGTTTTAAAAGCTACAGGTGGTGCTTATAACAATGGTTTTGCAGTTCAATTTCCGGTTGAAAGAAGCAAAGTTAGTGGTGTTACAGGTGCTGTTTTAGAGGCCGGACAATCAAAAGCAGTATTGGTTCTTTTTAATGATATGCGTGCTTTGATGAATGGATGGAATACTTTTCCTAATTCAGGACAAAGTCCAAATGTAAATTTCAATATTGCTTTTAATATCACTAATGGTCCCTCTTTAAATGCTTTTGGTTTAGGCGCATATAATCCTTTTATCTGGAATGGAACTGCCGGATTTGGTAGGGGATACGAAATACATTTACCTGGTCAATTGCCTTCAGACTTAGCTAATACCGCTTTATTTGGAACAAAACAGGATGGTTCAAATCTGAATACAAATGATACTTATGTTTCAAATAACGGCAGGTATCCATGGGCAATAAACATTCCTGCAGTTTTTGATTATCCTGTTGAAAAAGCTGATATTAATACTGCTTATACAAAGTTTGCATCATGGGTTAGTTCAAATGGTACTCAGTTTAGTGATTGGTTTTTAAATCAAACAGGTTATAGAAATTCCGGTAATATTTATTAAGAATCTGATAATTCTATAATGAAAACAGCTTCAGTTTTTCACTGAAGCTGTTTTTTTTGTATTTTCTCTTTTTGGGAATTAGTTTGTTTATGGGATAAATATTTGAGTAGGTTTTGTTTTTATTTTATTGATAATCAATGTTTTAGTTCTTTGGTATTTGATTTGTAATATGAATGTAAAATCAAAATCACAACCATGAAAAATAAATTAATCATCACTTTTGTAAGTTTAGTCTTTTTAGGTTCTTGTAAAAAAGACTTAATATCAAAGTATAATGAAACTTCGGGCACAACAGATGGTTCATCTGTAGATGTATCAAGTATGCAGGATTTAAAAGTACCTGCCGGTTTTAATTGGTCAACAACTAAAACTTACAACGTAGAAATTTCTTTGAAATCGAGTGATGATCAAGAAGCGAAAAATGTTGCTGTAAAGTTGATGAGTGATTCGTATGAAAACAAAGGAGATTTGATATTAAAAGCTGGTACTGATGAAAATGGTACTTTCAAAACACAAGTTACATTACCAGCAGGTATGAAACAGCTTGTTTTGAATTCAAGTTTTCTTGGTTTACCTAGGGATATAATTATAGATTTAAATACAACTAATATCAAACGTCAATTTGGAGGTTCTGCTTCAGACCCTATCAATACAGTTGTTAATGTGCTTCCGGGAAGTAAAACATTAGGTAAAGCTTCTGTAAGTAAATTCAATGTAGTTCCTTCAAGTCGCACATGGAATAGTTCGGGCGTTCCAAATTATAAAGAACCTACAAATGATGTTGTTAGTCAAACTTTATTAAATGATATCAGCAGTGCATTACCTGAATATATCGCTTTACCAAACAATTCTCCACTTTTAAATGAATCTGCTATTAGAGTTATTCGTGTAAGAGAACTTGCTGATGTTTATGTAACTTTTGTGAGCGAAGGAGCCGGTTACAGAAATACATTATTTTATTATACATATAATGAAGATGATGCTCCTTCTTCTAAAAATGATATTGATAAATACACTGTAGTTTTTCCAAATACATCTTTGAATGGTTCAGGTGGTGGTTTGAATACAGGTAATAAAGTATTCTTAGGTAGATTTCCTGCCGGTACTGTTATTGGTTATGGAATAGCTGCAAATGGTTGGGAAGGTAATAATGTAGGTTTTAATGGTGTTACCGAAGGATATTGGTTGTTGTTCGGTGACAAAAATTTAAATCCTGAATCAAATGCCAATCAAAAACAACATATGGTTTTATTAAATGATGCTGCTAATAACAGGTTTGTAATGGGTTTTGAAGATATCAGAAGAGATATGGGAGCAGATAATGATTTTAATGATGTTATTTTTTATACAACTTCAAATCCTGTAACTGCTATCGATGATGAAGATGTAACTCCTCTTCCGGTTTGTGAAGATGAAGATAAAGACGGTGTAAAAGATAATGATGATGATTATCCTACAGATCCAAACAAAGCTTTCAATAATCCTACAGGTACAGGTTCAATAGCTTTCGAAGACCAATGGCCATCAACAGGTGATTATGATTTGAATGATGTTGTTGTAAACTATAACTACAATGTTGTTACAAATGCTGCTAACAAAGTTGTTAGAGTAGAAGGAAGTTTAACTTTACGTGCAACAGGTGGTTCTTTCCAAAACGGATTTGGTGTTCAATTCCCAGTTGAAAGAAGCAAAGTAAGTGGTGTAACAGGTGCTACTTTAGAAGCTGGTCAAACCAATGCAGTTTTGGTATTGTTCGAAAACATGAGAACTCAAATGACCAACTGGAATACAGTAAAACCAGGTGGAACAAGTCCGGTAGTAAATTACAATATCGCATTCAATGTAAGCAATGGTCCTAGTTTATCTACCTTCGGTTTAAGTTGTTACAATCCATTTATCTGGAATGGCAGCATGGGTAGAGGATATGAAATTCACTTGGCTGGAAAAACTCCAACAGATTTAGCAAATGGTTCAGTATTCGGAACAAACAGAGATGCAAGTAATATCGCAACTGGTGATACCTATGTAAGCAAAAACGGAAGATTACCTTGGGCTATCCAAACTCCAGCAAACTTTAGCTATCCAAAAGAAAAATCAGATATCAATACCGCATACAGCAAGTTCGCTAGCTGGGTAGTATCAGGCGGAACATTATTCACAGATTGGTACTCAAATACCAGTGGATACAGAAATGCAGAAAATATTTATTAATCGAAAGAAGAGATAAACCGGTAATCCTTTCAAACAAAAATCCCCGTGCAAAACTTGCACGGGGATTTTTGTTTGAAAGACTTTGGCCATTGGCTTTTCGCTTTTGGCTTTCAATTTGAGTAGGTAGAACCTGTGTTAATATTAAGTAAAATTTTCAATAACGGTCAACGTAATTTAGGCTTTTTTCCATGGCCAATAGCCAACAGCTAATGGCCAATTAAATTACAAACTCCGATTTAAATCCATCATAACTAGGATTTACACAAAATACAGGAACATTTCCTGAATCATTTACGATTTGTTGAGCATAAGTTTCAATTACGTATTCACGAATTGATTTGTCTTCTTGCTGTGTCATAATCATAATTAAATCCGCTAATTTAGTTTCTGCAAAATCAAGTGTTTTACGAGCAAAATCACTGCTGCTATCAACTACAGTTTCAGAATGACTAATTCCGTTTTCATCCAACAATAATTGAATTTGTTTTAGGTTAGCCATTAATTTATTGTTCAAAAATTCATCACCAACATTATAAGTTAAAATGTGAATGGTTGATTTATATGATTTACCTAAATGTATAGCCCATTTAACTTTTTGTTTTGATTCTGAAGATAAGTCTAATGGGAAAATAATGTTCTTATAAGCATTTGGATTTTTGTCAGTTTTAACAACAATTACCGGCATTGAGCTATAGCTGATTACTCTACTTGCATTACTACCAATAATTCTTTCTGTTCCACTTGCACCATGTGTTCCCATGATGATACAATCGCAACCAAATTCTTCAGCAGTTTCGATAACTGTTCTATAAATTTTGCCTGATCTAACATCAACTTTACAAACAATTCCGTATTTGTTTTGAATTTCAGCAGACTTTTCTTTTAAACGTCCCATTAATGCCTCTTTTGCAAGGTTTTCTTTGGTGTCGTTTTTGCTGAAACTAAAAATATTACTTAGAAAATCTTCTTCTAAAATACTTAACAGAACTAAGTCATTGTCAAAGTGTTTGGCAATTTGTGCAGCATGTGCTAATGCGTTAAGAGAGATTTCCGAAAAATCTATCGGAACCAACATGATGTTTTTCTTTTTTTCCATAAAGCTTGGTTTAATTTGATTACAAATGTAATTGAATTAATTTACAGCCTTATTCCTTTCTTTTATGAATTATATAATTCCTGAATCTGAGCTGGTTTTAAATCCTGATGGCTCAGTTTATCATTTAAATTTACTGCCTGAGGATGTGGCAGATACGGTGTTTTTGGTGGGTGATCCGGATAGGGTAAATGAGGTGTCTAGGTACTTTGATTCCATCGAATTAAAAAAACATAAAAGAGAGTTCGTTACACATACCGGATACATAGGCTCCAAGCGGCTTACAGTGCTTTCTACAGGCATTGGTACCGATAATATTGATATTGTGCTCAATGAACTCGATGCTTTAATTCATGTAAACCTAAAAACGAGAGAAATTATTCAAAATGCACGCAAATTGAACCTCATTCGAATTGGAACTTCTGGTGCTTTGCAAAAAAATATTCCTGTTGATTCAATTTTAATATCAAAAGCGGGTTTGGGACTCGATAATTTAATGTGGTATTACAAGATAAATCCCGATAAAGATTTTAGAACTTATGGTTCAAAATTAGGACTCGATTTTGTTTGGCCTTATCAGTTTAATTGTGCTGATGAATTAGAATCGAAATTTCCTGTTGAAGTAACCAGAGGACTAACAGCAACCTGTTCCGGATTTTATGCGCCTCAAGGAAGAATGTTAAGAATGCCAATTACAGAACCCGATTTTATTGCTAAATTATCTTCTATAGATTTTGATGGTCAAAAAGTAACCAATTTTGAAATGGAAACTGCTGCCATTTTTGGCTTGTCGAAATTGTTTGGTTTTAATGCATTGGCAGTAAATGCTATTGTGGCAAACCGAATCACACATGAGTTCAGCCATGATCCGCATAAAACAATTGATGCTACAATTAAATTAGTTCTGGAATCTGTTTGTAAATAATGGCCGGTATCGAAAGTAATTTAGATGAAAAAATGCATGCACTTGCCCTGAAATTAATTCCGGGTGTAGGTGATATTATTGCAAAATCTCTTGTATTGTTTTTTGGTTCTGCCAAAGAAGTTTTTAAAAAATCGGCAGCACAATTGGTTAAAGTGCCCGGCATTGGACCACAAACTGCAGCTGATATTATAAAAAAGAAAGATTTATCTAAAGCAGAAAGGGAATTTGAGTTTATTCAAAAGAACAATATTCATGTCTTTTATTTTTTGGATGATAACTATCCTTCACGATTAAAAGCCATTCCTGATTCACCAATTATCTTTTTTGGTGATGGAAATTTAAACCTCAATCCTGCCAGAATTTTAGCCATTGTTGGAACAAGAAAGTGCAGTGAATATGGAAAAGAATTGTGTGAAAAATTAGTTGATTCGGTTAAAGATCAATCATGTTTAATTATAAGTGGATTGGCTTTGGGTATTGATACTGCAGCGCATAAATATGCTGTTGATTTAAATGTACCAACCATTGGTGTTTTGGGAAGTGGCTTGAAGAAATTATATCCATATCAAAACAAAAACTTAGCTGTACAAATGAAACAGAATGGAGGATTGTTAACTGAATTTATTTCCAATACTCCTCCGGATGCTGAAAATTTTCCGAAACGAAACAGAATTGTTGCAGGCATGTGTGATGCACTTGTGGTAGTTGAAACTGCAATAAAAGGTGGAGCTAAAATCACCGCCGAAATTGCCAATTCTTATAACAAAGATGTGATGGCTTTTCCTGGCAGACCCAATGATGAATATTCATTGGGATGTAACCAATTAATTCGAGAAAATAAAGCGATTCTTATTAATTCACCTGATGATTTACTCAAAGATTTAGGATGGAAAAGTAAAAGTTCAAAACCCATTCAACATTCGCTTTTTTTAGAATTAAATGAAGAAGAAGGTAAAATCATAGAAGTACTTAGGCAGAAAAAATCTGTAGCTATTGATGATTTGGCTTTTGCTTTAAAAATGGACCAAAGTTATTTGAGTTTAAAACTACTAGAATTAGAGTTTTCTGGGTTTTTAAGAGCATTGCCCGGAAAATGTTATGAATTAAGGTAATGTTGATTAGGCTTTTTCTATTCCTTTCTCTTGATTTGCTGCATGAGAAAAATTATTTCTATTTTCCTGTTAATGGTTTTGGCATCACAAATGCTTTGGGCTAAACCAAAAAATCCTAAAAAGGTAATTTTTTTAATTGGTGATGGAATGGGCCTGACACAGATTACAGGCGCCATGGCACATTATAAAGGCAGAAATGCATTTGAAAGATTTCAGGTAATTGGATTGTCTAAAACTTCCAGCTCCGATAATTATGTAACCGATAGTGGTGCCGGAGCAACGGTATTTTCAATAGGCAAAAAAACTTATAATGGTGCCATTGGAGTTGATTCTGCTAAAAAAGAATCTCTTGGTTTATATGAATTATTAAAAGAAAGAAACTGGAGAACCGGTGTGGTTGCAACATCATCAGTAACACATGCAACTCCGGCTTCATTTTATGCGCATGTAAGTAGCAGAAGGTCTGAAGATGAAATTGCAGAGTTTTTAAAACGCAGAAATTGTGATTTGGCAATTGGTGGTGGAATCAAGTTTTTTACCAAAAGAAAAGATGGAAGAAACTTATTAACTGAGTTAAACGAATTGGGTTTTACAGTTGCTGCTGATACTAATTTGGTTGATATCAAAGCAAAAAAACTTATCTATTTATGTGCAGATGAAGGCATGAAAACCATGCAGGAGGGTAGAGGAGATTTTCTTCAAAAGGCAACTAAAATTGCCATGAATAATTTAGGTTCAGATAAAGAAAATTACTTCTTAATGGTTGAAGGTTCTCAAATTGATTGGGGTGGCCACGACAATAATTTCGAATACATGAAAGCAGAATTGATTGATTTTAATGAAACCATTAACCAAGTTTTAGATGCTGCAATAAAAGATGGTAATACACTGGTAGTCGTTACAGCCGATCACGAAACAGGTGGTTTGAGTTTATTGGAAAACAAAGAAAACAAACAAACCTTTATTCCTACTTATTCTTCAAAAGGACATTCAGGTGTAATGGTTCCTGTATTTGCTTATGGTCCCGGTGCAGAAGAATTTGCAGGAATTTACGAGAACAACCAGGTGTTTTACAAGTTCAAAAAACTACTTAAAATCACCAAATAATGCTTCAATACATCATACCTGTAGTTTTAATCCTGCTTATTCTGGTCTTGATTTATTTTATCATGCCCAGGTTTTTTAAGGATTACCAAAACGAGAAACTTGCTAAGTTGATTTTGTTTGCCTTGATGGCAGCTTACCTCGCCTACGATTTCACAATCAAAGAAAAATGGGCTTATTTAGTTGTATTGGCATTAGGCTCCTTTGCATTTGTTGTGCTGATCTTGGATGCGAAGAAGAAAGGGTAAACGGAAATTCCAGGATTAACGTTTGAGTATGATATGAAGATTAAATTTTTGTTTTTTCAGATATTACTGATTTTAACTTTTAAAGGTTTTGCTCAATCGTCCGAAATGTGGTATTTGGATTTATGGAATGAAGATGGACTTGAATTTAACGACAGCTTAATTAAAAATGGGCATATTAAATCTGCAATTGTTTTAAAGTTTATTGGCAAAATAGATGTAGATGGATTGCCTGAAAGCTTCGATACTATTTATGTTTTAAGCTTTGATGCAGAAGGTAAACCCTTAAAGAAAGTTTATAAAAATGGGTCAATTTATGATTATGATAAAAAGCCAATTGTAATCAATGAAAAGAAGCAAAGATTCAAGGATAGTTTAGTGAGAGAATTTGAAGATTCAACACATTACTATAAAATGGTTTATGATGCGGATGGCAATATAATAGATAAGAAATTTTGGCCGAAGCAAAGTTACCTTTCGAAAATAGGATGTGGGACAGGGACATCAGGTAGATTCATTTTAAAATATGATAATTTGGGTAGATTAGTTTATTACAGAAACTTTAGAGATGGCGAATATTCTTTGATTTCGTATACCTGTAATGGAAAAAAAACTCAAACTTTTTCCTTATCAGATAATGAATTACAAAATGAAGAGTTCAGATTTGTTTATGAAACAAATAATATGGTCAAGATTATTCAAGATCCCATGATTATCACAATTAAAAAGGACGATATAACCCAATTGCCAATTGGCTTAGACGTTTCAGAATTAAATGCTGAAAGAAAAATATTTGGGATAAATTACACTCAAGATTAGTTCAAATTCCTAGATAAATAAGACCTGTTTTTTTGAATTTATTCTTATTTAAATCTACGCGGTGTTTAATACTAATTTGTAGTAAAATTAAGACTCAATCTCTCCCTCCATTCCTGACACTCCCTTTACATTTCCTCACATTTTTAAAGTAATTTCATACAATTTTTCTGTAATTCCTTAAACATTTACAAAGTACTTAGTGATTCGAAATTCAAGATGAAACTAAGCGACTATGAATTGTTTTTACAACTAGTAAAAGGGGATGAAAATTCCCTTGCTGAACTCATTTTGCGTTATCAGAACAAGGTTTATAATACTTCACTTTCTTACCTACAAAACAATGAAGAAGCTGAAGAAGTAGCAATGGATGTTTTTCTTGAATTGTTCCAGTCTGCTGCTAATTTTAGAGGTGAATCATCTTTTAGTACCTGGATTTATCGCATTACCATTAATAAATCTCTCGATAAACTAAAATACCGAAACCGTAAGAAACGTCTGGTTTGGATAAGCTCCATTTTTAGCAATGAGGAAGGTGAACTTCTTCATGATAAACCTCATTTTGAACATCCCGGAATTTTGCTCGAAAACAAAGAAAAATCTGTTTTATTGTTTAAGGCAATCGACCAATTACCCGAAAAGCAAAAATCGGCTTATCTGCTTTCTTATGTAGAAATGTTGCCACAAAATGAAGTGGCTCAGATTTTGGAAACCAGCGTTGGAGCCGTTGAATCTTTATTACAAAGAGCTAAAGTGAAACTAAGAAAAGAACTGGAAAAGTATTATCCGGAGAGATTGAAATAATAAATTAAACTCCTTGAAAAAATACTTCCGCAGGAATGTTAAAAAAGGATTTTAATTTTTGAGCCATTTTATATTAAGGCCTAAATTTTCATTCATCAAAATTGAATAAATAGTTAGCAATTTGCAAACCACTTTCGCATTTAACTCAATTTTCAAAACTCTAAATACTTCTTGCGTAGCTAAATGACTTCATATATATTTGTAGTCATATAGCTTCATAATGGAAACAAGAAGAGATGTTTTTCAAGCCATTGCCGATCCAACCAGAAGGGCAATTCTGCTTTTATTGGCAACACAATCACTAACAGCAGGTGCTATTGCAGCCAATTTCGATTCGGCACGACCTACTATTTCCAAACATATTCAGATTTTAAACGAATGTGAATTATTAAGTCCTGAACAAAAAGGACGTGAAATCTATTACCACCTCAATGCTAATAAAATGAAGGAAATAGCTGAATTTGTAGAGCCTTTCAGACTTATTTGGGAGGAAAGGTTTAATAAACTTGAAACGCTTATGAAATCTTACCAAAACAAAAAATAGATGATGATGGAACAAAAAACTAAACTAACTGCACCCGATAGTTTACCGGAAATTCAAATCAGTCGTGTTTTTGAAATTCCACTTGAATTATTGTTTAAAGCCTATACAGAAGCTGAATTTATCGAACAATGGATGGGTACCAAAGTGCTTCATATAGAAAATAAAAGATTCGGTTTTTATGAATTTGAAACCACTGATCCCAAAGGAAATAAACACTTATTTAATGGCTGTATTCATGAGTTTGAACCTTTGGTTAAAATTACAAGAACCTTTGAAATGTTCAATACAGGCTTTCCGGTTCAATTAGAGTTTCTTGAATTTAATGCCATCAACGAAAAAAGCTCGGAATTGAGAATTTTGATTGTCTACAAATCTCTTGAAACTAGAAACAATGTACTAAAAATGCCATTTGCTTTTGGTTTGAATATGGCACATGATAGATTAGAAAATTTATTTAAAAACTAATATGAAAAAATCACACAAAATTATTTACTGGGTAAGCACTATTTGGCTGGCTTTGGGTATGACATCTACCGGAATCGTTCAAATGATTCAAATGAAAGAAGAAATGGAAAAGATGGCTCATCTGGGTTTTCCGGCTTATTTTATTTCTTTTATTGGAGTCTGGAAAATATTAGGTGTAATAGCCATTTTATTGCCCAAGTTTCCTTTACTAAAAGAGTGGGCTTATGCAGGATTTTTCTTTACCATGTTTGGAGCAATCGTTTCTCATTTAGCTTGTGGTGATGCACTTGTTGATTTATTCGGCCCAAGTTTACTTTTAGTATTAACTGTTGTTTCGTGGTATTTCAGACCTGAATATAGAAAACTGAATTTTTCTTAGTTTGATTTTATAAAAATAATCTATGAAAACGAATTCCAAAACAGATTGGTTTTTTGAAAAAGAAACAAAATGGAAAGAATCTTATGCTGAACTAAGGCAATATTGTTCGGCATTCGATTTACAGGAAGATTTAAAATGGGGTTGTCCTTGTTATACATTTGACGATAAAAATGTATTACTCATTCATGGGTTCAAGGATTACTGTGCATTGTTGTTTATGAAAGGAGTATTACTTCAAGACAAGAATAATTTACTCATTCAACAAACAGAAAACGTACAAGCTGCGCGACAAATGCGCTTTACTTCATTGGCTGAAATCAAAAAGTTTAAAAAACAAATTCTTCAATTTATTGAAGAAGCTATTCAGTTAGAAAAAACCGGGGCAAAGGTTGAATTAAAGAAAACCAACGAATTTAAAATGCCGGAAGAATTCGAAATAGTTCTAAAAGAAATGCCGGGCTTGAATGAAGCATTTTATAAATTAAGTCCGGGTCGACAAAGAGCTTATTTGCTGTATTTTTCATCGGCAAAACAAGCTAAAACCCGAAAAGAAAGAGTTGAAAAATTTGTGCCTAAAATATTGAATGGAAAAGGATTGGAAGATGAATAGTTGATTCGTTTTTAATTGCTGATTTAATATATGAAGTAAACGGAAATCTACATCCTTACCAGTAATAATTTTGAATAAATCATTAGCATCTTAAGAGAAATATTTTATACTATTATGGTTTGATCTACCATTCTTTGATGAGATTTGTGACCCCGAAGGCGGTCACATGTTTATAGAAAAATGCTGTAAATCATATCCCCCGAAACTCAGAAACGCGGACCTTTGGTCCGCGTTTCTGAGTTTCGGGGTGGTTTTGCACCGAATTTTATTTTCTATAATAATGTCATCCATTCTGGATTTTAGGAATTTTTATAAAAAAAACGGATTCCATTTTTAATTCATCTTACCTTTATTTAAAATCAAAAATCAATTTTGAAATGTCTAAAGTTTTTCTAAAATAAATGATTGGTAAACAGTTGGATATTCGTACTATTTTTTAAAATCATTCATGTTTAACTATACCTATTTTTAGGAACAGCAGTGGATTTTTGTAAAATCATATTGGTTGATTCTAAAGGTTGATTTTCATTTAATTTAGTTGGTATTTGATTCAATCATTTTTTCGTTTCATACAATTACAAATTAATTCGTATGAAAAAAGCTGATTTCTTATTTTTGATTTCTATTTTTTGGGTAGTAAATCTATCTGCTCAATCCAATTTCTACTTTCGTTTGGCCGATTCTGCATGTACCTTAGTCAATCATAGGGTAGAATACGATGCAACTTATTTTAAAATCCCTTTTCCAAATGGAGATGTTCCTTCTGATAAAGGTGTCTGCACTGATGTTGTCATCAGAGCTTATAGAAAAATGGGAATTGATTTACAAAAGGATGTGAATGAGGATATGAAAAATCACTTTTCTTTATACCCTAAAATTTGGGGAAGAAAAGTACCTGATACAAACATCGACCACCGAAGAGTTCCTAATTTAATGACTTTTTTTTCGAGAAAAGGAATCTCCAAACCAATTACCCAAAATAACAAAGATTATTTACCAGGAGATATTGTTTGCTGGGATTTAGGTTCCGGATTGAAACATATTGGATTGATAACCAGTATTAGAACCTCAGACAAATCTCGTTTCATGATAGTTCATAATATTGGTGGAGGTCAGGTTTTGGAGGATTGTCTGTTTCGATTTAAAATAATTGGTCATTATAGGTACCAAGGCTAAACATCAAAAAAAATAAAAACGAAGGATATTTTTAGATGCATCGTCAGTATACTTGTAAGAAATGAAATCAAAAAAGGAAATATGGAAAGACGAAGTGCTGAATAGTACAACAGGAATCAGCTCTGCTGAGGTTTCTCCATTTTTTACTGCTAAAACTCTGAATCGAATTAAAGAATACCAAAAAGATATTTCACCTGAAAATGTATTTCGATTTAAATTAGCCATTCTTTCTTTATCTGTTTTGTTGATGTTAAATTTGTTTGTTGTTTATCGTTTTCAATCAAACAAATACAATACAGAAACTAAATCGACTTTAACCAGTAATCTTGATTTATATGAATAAGTTTCAAAATTTCTTTTCAAACAAGATTCAGGTTGTAGTTTTGATTTTGGTGTTAATTAATACCATTGTCTTAACATATATTTTTGTTTTAAAACCGGGTCCAAATGATAGACCAAAACCGGGTAAATTCATCATTGAAAGTCTAGACCTCGATGATGAACAGATTTCATCCTTTGAACAAATGAAAAGAGACCACCGTGCTCAAATGAATAAACTTGATGAAGAGTACAAAGAAATACTAACACAATACCTAAACGGACTCAAAGAACAACAAGTTGATTCTTTAAAAAATAAAACGCTTGAAGAAAAAATGGCTTCCATTCAAATTGAAAAAGCCAGAATTACTTTTTCTCATTTTGCTCATGTGAAATCAATTTGCAGAGAAGATCAGCAAAAGAAACTCAATCAAATTGTTCCTGAGTTAATAAATGTAATGGCACCTGCAAATAAGGGAAAAAGGCCTTAAATTGCAGAATGAAACATTTTAAAACATTGGCATTATTAAGTGCATTAATTGTTATTGCTGGTGCAACATTAAAAGTACTTCACCTTCAATATGGAGATACGCTTCTTTATATAGGAATGTTATCTCAAATAATTGTACAATCCTACCATATATCGGCATTAAAGAAGAAAATCGAAGAGAAATCTGAATAAAGGAAATAGCGAATTCCATTTCGGATTTGATTGAAAACCGTTTACTTATTTTTCCTTTCAATCACAAAATTCTGCTCTAATCTTTCTCCTTTTTCATCAACCAAAACCAAATGATGAGCACCGCTTTCGGGTCTTAACGACATTTGATGAATTTCTTTGGTACTACCTATATATTCGCCATCTAAATGCCAGAATATCTTGATTTGTTTGTTGCGATGTGCTGCTTCAAAAATCACTTCACCTTCTTTGCCATCAATTTCTAAAGGAATATAAATGGTATTTGATTTTTTAGGATAAATCAATTCCATATTGTTCATCAATGTTCCATTCAAACAATCATTTCGTAATGGAGGCAAAGTACGATAGGAGGGATCATGGTTTTTATAATACCATTCCATTCCCGGTGGTAAAACAAACCACGATTCATGTTGCATTTCCGATGGTGATTCGCAATCACTGTTAACTCGGTATAATTTGTCTTTACTTAAATGTACCATTTGGTGAAAGGGACAAATTCCGGTTCTGCTTCCGTTTTGTGGGGCCCAGATTGTATCGGTTTCTTCACAAATATCACTGGCCTGATAACCACTTTTTCTACAAGTAATAATTGGTTTCATATCATCATAAGGAATCGGAAACCAATTGGCTTTGGGTATGAGTTTAAACACATCAAACATAATTGGAGCTGCTACCTGAACACCAATTAAACCTGCTCTTCCTTCACCATCTGCATTTCCTGCCCATACAACAACTAGGTATTCTGATGTTAATCCAATACTCCATGCATCTCTTGAGCCAAAACTGGTTCCTGTTTTCCAAGCAATTTTTTGTGAGGATACCAGTCTGCTCCACAACATTTCTTCTCCGGGTCTCATTACTTCTTTCATGGCATCAAAACTATTGTAGATGGCTCCGGCTCCCAATGGAAATTCTTTGCTTAATTGAGGTTCTATTTCCTTTTCTTTTTTTCTTTTGATTACTCTTGGTTCATGTAAATCATTTAGGTCATACAAACCATTGTTTCTTCCAAAGTGATTCAATATCCTGCCCAAACTTGAATATACTCCTGCAATTTCCCACATGCTGTTTTCTCCGCCTCCCAATATCAATGAAAGACCGTAATGTCCTGCAGATTTATTCAATGATTTAATGCCCAGTTTTTTTAATAAATCATGAAACCTTTCATATTTATATTGTTGCAATAATCGAACTGCCGGTATATTCAATGAACGTGCCAATGCTTTGCTGGCAGGAACAGCACCGTCATAAGTTAGGTCGAAATTTTTGGGTGAATAACCTGCAATTTGTGTTGGAATATCTGCTAATAAAGTATGTGGTAATATCAATCCATCTTGTAACATGGCTGCATACAATAAAGGCTTTAAGGTACTGCCCGGACTTCTCTTCGCAGGCACCATATCTACATAACTATCATAATCTGGTTTTCCGGGTTGATATACATTTCCAACATAGGCCAATACTTCTCCGGTTTCAATTTTCATAACCATCACTGCCGCATTGTTAATGCCGTTTGCCGACAGTAATTCATGGTGTTTCAACAATACCTGGTTACACCGTTTTTGTAAGGCTGATTGAATGGTACTTTCATAAAAACCTTTTGATTTGATATCACTTTCAATCTTTTTCTCTAACAAACTATTCAGTAAATGAGGAGCAAATTCAGGTAGGGGATAGGGTTCATCAGGTAATGGTTCAAGTATGGATAATTCATAAGTTTCTTTGTTGATATATCCCTGATGATAAATCTTTTCAAGTAATCTGTTTCTTTTGAGCAAGAATTTCTCTTTGTTTTTTCCCGGTCTAATCATCGATGGATTATTGGGAAGTATTGCTAATGCTGCAGATTCTGCCCATGATAATTGAGATGCTTGTCTTCCAAAATACCTCCAGGATGCTGCTTCCAGTCCTACCACATTGCCTCCAAATGGCGCATGGGCACAATACATTTCTAGGATTTTATTTTTCCCTGCACTTAGTTCAAGTTCAATGGCAATAATTGATTCAATTGCCTTTTGAAAAAGATTTCTTTCTTTTCCTCTTGCCAACCTTACTACCTGCATGCTTAAGGTACTGGCACCACTTTTAACTTTTGTGCCTTTGATATTTTTATAAGCCGCTTTTACAATCCGTGCAGGATCTAATCCAAAATGAGAATAGAATCTTTTGTCTTCAAATGTGGTAATAGCAATTTTAAATTTTTCAGGAATTTCATTTCCCTCCGGGAAACGCCATTGTCCATCGCCTGCAATACGCGCTTGCAATAACAAACCTTTATTATCAAGCAATACTGCTGAATACGGTCTGTTAAATTGATGAATGAAATGAAAATGCCAGAATAAACGGGAAAGCATTAGAAATACGAATATTCCCAATGCTTTCCTGTTTGTTAAAAGTCGTTTAAACATGCTTTATTTTCTCGGAACTACTTCTACCCAGGTTCCTTTCGACCTCGCAAAAATTCTTCCATCATACATAGCTTCACAAGAGATAGCAGGTAAGTAATATTTACCGGCATAACTTGCATTTAATATCAAACAATAAGTTACTTTTTGTTTGTTGCCCAATCCAAAATATGAATGAACTCTATCATCTCTAATATCCTGATACCTTGGCTGAGAATAATTAGCAACCAATGCATTGTTTTCATCCATTCTGGTATTGTGAATTTCCCAACCTGATGGAATGATTTGTGTCAATGCCATTTGCTCGTAGTTGCCAAGTAATCCCGGATTGGTAATTGTAACTTCCATTTTAAAATCAGTTCCTTGTAAAATTGATTTTGGATCAATTACATTTCCTGTTTTGTCTTTGTAAACAATATCCATTTGTAAATTGCTTTTTGCTTCAACTTCTTCACCATTTTCAGGCTGACCTTTCATGATGGTTCTGACAAATAACAATTGATTAGAAGTATTATTCACCTTGATATCATTACCATTCATGCCCATTGGAACTTTAATTTGAGCAATTCGTTTCTGACTATCATACTGAGTGGTTTTTCCTGCGATTGTATATTCAAATTGCAGGTTTTTATTGTCGTTGAATTTGCCACAAAGTTTTGCAATCGATAACAATGCGAAGCCTGTTGTTTGAGTGCTCATCCACATTTCACTGCCTAAATCTTTGGCTACTTTTTGCATTACAAAATTGGCTTTGTTCTTTTCTCCCAATAATATCAAGGTCTCCAAAATCATAGCTTCATCTCTGGTATCTGAACCAAATGTATAATCCATTTCCTGATAAGGTTTGATATCGGTTTGCATGTTTTGAATCAGCTTTATACCAACGTCTTTTTGTCCTACAAGAGCATAAGCTGCAGCTAATCTCCATTTTGCATTTTCACTCAAATTGGCTTTTTCTTTTAATCGGTTCATGGCTCCCATTTCAGGAGATTTAGCCAATGCCAAAGTGTACAAACGATAAGCTTGATTTAAATCGCTCCAGCTTTCTCCATTAGCTCCCGGCATCCAACTTAAGGCTCTTGAACGTTGGAAAGATTTCCAATTGGCAAGGAAGTTAACAGGTAAAGTATATCCCATTTCTTGTGCTTCAATCATAAAGTGTCCTGCATAACTGCTGCCCCATTCACTTGCAGTTGCTTCTCCTGGCCAGTATGACAATCCACCTTCGGATGTCTGGAATTGTTTGATTTTTTGGATACCAGCTTTGATGTTTCTTTCGGTTTCTTTTTTATAATATTCATCCAAATCCAAAATATTATTCAAACCTAATTGCGGGAATACAGAAGAAGTAGTTTGCTCAATACATCCATGAGGATATTGCACCAAATACCTCAATCGTTTTTCAAGATTTAATGCAGGAATGCTAGATACTTCAAGTACAGCAGAATTGGTTCCGGGTAGTCCGAATGGCACTAGTTTTTGCTCCCACGATTTCATTCCTCCCAATGATGTTTCCATTATTTTGGTTTGATATGGATTCGCATTCCTCACATCAAGTTCAACTTCATAAACCGCTTTTGAACCGCCTGAACTTGCAATTACTTTTACTTTTCCAATACCGGTATTTTTCAGCACTTTTAAATCAAATTCTACAATATCATCACCCGGTTTACTAAACTTAATTGATTTTTTATTCGAGCCTGATGCTTTAATTAATTCATTTGTTACTATTTCAACTTCCACATTTCTTACTTGGTTTTCCAAAGCAAAAATTGTAACAGGAAGTTTTACATTTTCTCCCGGTCCTAAAACCCTTGGTAAGGTTGCCAATACCATCAATGGTGATTTTACAGGAACTGCTTTTTCTGCAAATCCATAAGCTCCATCATATCCTGCAACTACCATTACTCTTACAGAACCAATATAGTTTTCTATTTTAATTTGATGTTTGGCCGTTTCTCCAGCTTTTAAATGGAATGGACCAATAAATTTCACTACAGGTTTAAATCTGTTGGCTTTGTTTTTGTCTGATTTTCTATCAATTCCTTCATCACCACCAATACTTAAAATACGATTCATCTGCATACCAAATGCACCCATTACATAATCATATAGGTCGAATGATTTTACTCCCAATGCTTCTCTTGCATAGAATTTACTGTAAGGATCAGGAGTTTTAAATCTTGTTAAATCCAATAAACCTTCATCAACAACTGCAAGCGTATAAGTCATGGCTTTTCCGGTTGCTTCCGATACACTGATGTTTGAATTTTCATCTGGACGAATTACCGCGGCTGTTGTAATTACTGGTTTTAAAATGGTTTGAGGATCCTGAACTGTTATAGGAACCATTCCATAAAGTCGAATTGGTAAATCATTTAATACTTGGGCATGTGGTTGTAATAATGTAACATGAACATATACATTAGGCATCATGTCTTTGCTTACTGGCAGACTAAAATTAGTTTGTCCTTGTTTCGCATCTACCCAATGTGTTTCTATTACTCTTGAACCTGATTCTACACTAATTAGTGCTCTTCCTCCCAAAGAACTCGGGATGGATATTTGCATGTTTTCACCAACTTTATACAATTGTTTATCGGTGCTAAAAGTGAGCATGCTTGCTTCAATCGGATTGTCTCTTTGTTCTCTTCCAGCCCATCCCGGCCAATCGCAATAGAAAGTTTTTGAAGTGCTATGTCCGTCTTCTTCCTGAATTTTTACCAGGTATCTTCCCCAATCAGGATAGTTAATTCTGAATTTGAAAACTCCTTTTCCATTTACAATTTGAATATCTTCTTCTTTTAAAACCTGATAACCTTCATCTTCATTGTACATTCCTAAATCATCTTCTGAACGATCCCACCACCATCTCCAGTTTATTTTAAATAGTTTGGCATGAACAGTTTTTGATCCTGAAGTATAACTACCATCTGGATTTAAATTTACTATCTGAACTGAATGTGTTGTATCAGTTAAAAGCATTCCTCTTGCTTTATCACCTTTAGGCATTCTAATTCCATAATAATTGCTATAAGGATGATATGGAATACTGATTCTGTCGATACTGAAATTTCCTCCGGCTTCATAAACTTTCGTAATAAATGAGGCATTTAAAACACCTGCAGATCTGCTTTCAGGATTTAAATTTGTAGAAATAGTTGCTTCACCATTTTGATTCAGTTTATCATCGAAAATGGTTTTGTTTTCAGCACTAAAGTTTCTGGTATAATCATCGAACTGATATTCTTCAAACCTTTTAAAAGTAGTTTTTTGTTGACTCAATGAAACATCTACCTGTGCTCTTAAACCGCTTGCAGGAGAGCCATGCAGCCATTTCGAACGCAGTAAAGTTTTGATTTCATCATCTTTACTTAAATAGCTTTTGCCAAAATCGAATTCTATTTTTAAACGATTTGGCATCACCGTTTCAATCTTCAAAGTTTTTTGGAATGTAACTGAACCGGCTTTGATTTTAACAGTCCAGTTTCCTGTTGCAGCTTCCGCATCTGTTGATGTTCTGAAATTATAAAATCCATTAACAGATTTGCTTTCAACCTGACGTTTATGTAATACACCTGATGCATCATATAATTCCATGCTTACAGGATGAACTGCTGGTAAAACTTTGTTTCTATCTTCAAGAATAAAGCTTAAAAAGATAGAATCTCCCGGTCTCCAAACGCCTCTTTCACCATAAATAAATCCTTTTAATCCTTTTTGAACAATGTCTCCTGATATATCAAAATGTGATACAGGTAAAGACGAACCATCATCCAGTTTTAAATAGCCTTTTTGCTTTTGATAAGTTGCAACCAATAAAAAGGCTTTCCTGTTTAATTTGGCTTTTGCCATACCATCGCCATCAGATTTTAAACTAACTATTACCTGTTGTTGAAAATCTAGCACTTCTAATTGAACTCCAGATAAAGGTTTGGTTGTTTTGATATCATTTACAAAGAAAATAAAATCATCATTACTACCTTTTTTCGACATTAAACCTAGATTCGACGACATGAAGTTTTTACTTGCCCACCTTTCAGGATTATAGTACGATTTTTTACAAGGATCATCTCTTTCATTCCAATTGTATTCGTTGTCATAATACTCTTCACTTGCATCCCAGTAACTCGATTCCTGGCCACCTTCCCAGTTTTCTCCTTCAAAGCCATTCATATCATCACTCACTTCTTCGTTGTCGGCAGCACTTGGCTCTCCGCATGAATAAATAGCATAAGCTTGTTTGTAAGAGATTTTTACGTTGTAAATCGCTCCGGGTTCTGCATTAACCAATTCTTCCAGATTAATGGCAAACTGATTGGGTTTATGTAAATCAACCAATCTGTCTACATCTAGTTTAATGGTCTTTTTAATAACAGGTCTGCCTACACGGGTCATTTCATAATTACCTTGTAAATTATTTACTTGTAAAAACTGAGCTACATTGTTTTCATAAATTCTGATAACAGTTACATCAACTGCTTTTAATGAAACCGCTTCAAATGGTATAATCAGTTTATCTGAAGATGGCATGATAATTCCTTTTCCTGTGAATTTTACTGAAGGTTTTAATTCTTCAAACATTACATCAGCCTTGTATTCATTTTTGAAAGGAAGATTTAAGATATTTTTTACACCAGGGAAAACTCTGATTAAATAAGAACCAAATAATCTAGATTCAGGATAACATTTAATCGTATTTCCTTCAATCGTAAATTTGAAATCAACCGATTGGTTTTGTAGATTGGAATTCGAAAATTGAATCAAACCACTTAAATCCTGATTTGCTAAAATTGGGTCTGAAAAATGAATAAATATTGATTGTTCTTCTCCATTACTAATTTCTGTTTTAATAACTTTGAAATCTCCCATTGCAGGAATAATCAGGCTGTGTTTGCCTTTTAAATCAACACCTAAGGCATCACCATCCCATTCAATGATTACTTCACTTTCTTTGGTTTTTCTGATTAAACTATCAACAATATAACGATGCGTTTTTCTATCAGCTGCATGTTCCCATTTGATGCTATATTTTTTTCCTTCCTGACTAACTTTCAATAATTGTTCTACCTTTTTTTCATCATCAGCATCGGCAGTTAATAATTCGCCGGTGATTCTTTGGTAAACCAATTTTTCTTTATCGGTTGTTTCCATTACAGGAAATGAAACTTCAAAAGATTGTTGAATAACAGTAAATCCGAATTCAAATTCTTCCAGCTCTTTTGGAACATCCATGAGTTTTCCTAAAGCAAATTCTGCTTCATAGGTTTCTCCGGATTCTAGGGGTTCATCGGGTTTAAACTCAATTGTATTGGCATCAATCCATTTAGTTTTTCCTTTAATTGATGGACTAAAAGAAAATAAATCGGTTTCAATATTAAGTTTTAAACTATCAGTAATTTGGGCAGATAATTGAATTTTAATACTGGCTTCTTTTGAAACACTTCCTGCTGTATAGGCACTAATGTATTTCGCAAATTCGGGGTTAATCTTCCTTT
Source organism: Vulcanococcus limneticus LL (assembly GCA_943361925.1). Lineage (GTDB taxonomy): Bacteria > Bacteroidota > Bacteroidia > UKL13-3 > UKL13-3 > CAISCU01. Next base: position 23,821 of record CALRIT020000017.1, read on the forward strand.
TTTTAGCTGAATTTCCTGAGTTGGCATAAACATAAAAGCCTAAACTTGAAATGAGTGCAGTTAGAATAATCCAAGTAATTTTACTTTTTAAGAACAAAGTAGAGGGAGTTTTGATTGTCATGGGTATGGGTATGCTTGATTTTATAAATCTAATAAAAAAATGAATAAAAAAAATTTTTGCATTAAGATTTGAGGGATTCCTGAAAAAATTTAAACTGACTTAAAATTGTCTAAATTTCTGTAAAAATTAAGTGCAATTGAAATTCTAATTTTATATTCCCAAAAAATGCCAGATATGAAAGTTATAATAAGTTTCTTTTTCGTCCTTATTTTCAGTCTTTCTTACGGAAATATTTTTCTGATTGGTGGCCCAATGTTATTTCAACAAACCTTAACAGAGGAACAAAAAATTACTGAGTTAATTAATTATATTGAAAAATCTGAGGCAATGTTTGTTCGAAATGGCTCTGAATTTAGTGGAGTGAAGGCTGCTGAACATTTGAGAATGAAGAGAAAAAAGGCAGGTTCAAGAATCAAAACAGCTAAAGATTTTATCGATTATATCGCAAGCAAATCATCTTCATCAGGCGAACCTTATTTTATGAAGTTCAAAAACGGACAAAAAATTCAAGTGAGAGATATTTTACTTCATGAACTAAAAAAGATTGAAGCTCGTCCAATAGGTTTTTTAAGAGGTGGATCGAAAACGGGATCTAAAGTTACTTGTTGATCTGTTAAGAATTTACAATCACACCTTTTTGGTTAATTAAACTAATCAACTCGGTATTGTTTTCGTTGATGCTATTGGCTTCGAAAATAAATTTGTAATCAACCATTTTACCATCAATAAAGGCGCTAAACCAATATTGACTGTTCAATCCAAATACATCTTCAGTAATGGGTTCTATTTTTTTGTATGAAATGGCTTCTACTTCTTTTAAGAAATGTCGGAGTTGTGAAGTTTTCTTTTCTTCTCCATTAATAGTTCCCCAGCCATGTGAGCTAACAATAACGCCTTCCAATAAATTTTTAGAATAGTTGATTAAATAAACATTCCAAACCATCATCGAGGTTTCCGGGTTCAATTCATGAACTGCAGCCACTGCAATATCTTTTATTCTTTCAGTTTCAATATCTTTTAACATAGTTTTTATCGGCCTGTTTTTTTACTTCTCCTAAACTCTTTATTGCATTCACGAATTGCCATTACCAAATCATAATCGTTTGCATTGAGAATAAAATAATTAGGTAGATTACAGAATTTCTTGAATTCGGGAACTTGAGTTAAACTCAATCCGGTTGAGCGCATAATAATATCATCGGTGTATTTTTCATCAACCATTTGCTGTTCTCTGTAAAGTTCTATTAAATGTGTTAGTTTAATATATTCCTGAAGCTTTTGATTACTTCCTGAAAACAATTCTGTTATCGGACTTCCACTACTTCCGGCTATCCACGAATCAATATGGTCGTAGTTGTTAAGTAAAGGACTTGTTTTTAATATGACGGCGGCTCTTCGTGCCAGACTATCTCTTCTTTTTTGGTGATAATTGATGTCAACTTCTTTTAGTTTATAAGAGATTTGTTTCAAACGAACTTTAATAGGATCAGTATGATTTTTTTCTACATATTTCTTTACCACCAATTCGAAATTCTGATAACCAATAACGCTGAAACTAAGTGTATCATTAAGTTCTACAGGAATGCCAAAAGCTCCATGGCGATTACTGATATACCTTTTTTGAGAAGTTTTATTCAGGATATTGGCCAATGGAATCGTATTATTCGTGTCGGCACCAATCACAAATCCCTTAATAATAAAAGGTACTTTTTCTGAAATGGTTTGAGCACCGATTCCTCCGCATACACTTAAAAATAAAAAGAAGAAAATTGCCTGAACCCGATTCATTGACCGCAAATAAATGTTTTTAATTAAATCTTCCACTTAGTTTAGGCCAAATTATTCTTTTTTGAGGTTTTTTGAACAATTCATGACATATACAGCCAATTCATATTCACTCGCTAATAGCACAAATTTGCTTCCGGGTTTGCAATTTCTTTTAATTTCTTCGGCAGTTTCTATATCAACCTTACAAACCTGAATTATAAATTCAGTACTTAGTTTATCTTCTGCTTTTACTTCCTCCTGGTACAATTGACTTAAAAGCCTCAATCTTTCCATTTCTTTTCCTTTTTTGCTGGTATTATACCAAATCTGGGTGATTAAGCCTCTAAGTACCAATCCGTTTTCTATACTTAAAACCGCTTTTTTAGGGAATTTTGTATACCGGGTAAAGTCGTTTAATAAACTGTCTTTTTTCATAAGACTAGCATATACGCGTGCCAAAGAGTCGTTTTTCTTTCTTTTGTAGTTGTATGTATTTAAAGGATAGGTTTTTTCTATCATTTTGATATTTAACACTTCTGAAGAATTGTTTTCCTTCACAATAAATACTAGGCTTTGATAACCAATGGCATGAAATTCAATTGAGTCGCCTAAATTTACAATTATTTTAAAGGCTCCGAATTTATTACTGATAGTTTTGAATCGGGTTTGATGGTTTTCAATATTGATAAAACTCAAAGCATTTCCTTCAGAGTTCCTAATAAAACCCTTCATTTCAAAACTTTGTGCATTTGAATTTATGAAAGCAAACATCAAAATTAATATTCCGGGAATTTTGATGAGTAATGGTTTTATCATGCTTTGAAAATAATTTGTCATGTAGGCTTCAAGTTTTTATCCTATACAATTTTCTATTTCATCAAATCTAAACTTCATCTGTCATATCTTTGTTTTTAATGAGTGAATATAAAAAGTTAATTCTTAAAAGTGGAAGAGAGCGTTCTCTGGTAAACAGACATCCTTGGGTTTTTTCAGGAGCAGTGAAAGATTTACCCAAAGCTAAAAACGGAGAGATCATCCAAATAGTTACAAATCATAATGAATTACTTGGATATGCCTTTTTCGCACCAAATTCTCAAATAACAGCAAGGGTTTTTGAATTTAATCCGAATGAAATTGAAATAAACGAGGCTTATTGGTTAGATAAAGTTAAAAATGCTTTTAAACTTAGAAAATTATTTATTAACCCTGAGCAAACCAATTGTTACAGGTTAATGCATGCTGAAGGTGATTTCTTCCCCGGAATCATTGCAGATGTATATGCCGATGTTGTTGTAATTCAGTTATTAATAAAAGGAACTGAGTTGATTTCAGAAATCATATTTAAAGCTTTACACGAAGTTGGTTTCAAACATATTTATCTAAAAACCAAACAAAATACTCAATTATTAGAACAGGTTGAGCAGGTTTCAAGATGGGTTGGCGAGCCAAAAGAAATGCCGGTTTTGGTTTTGGAAAATGGAGTGAAATTTCAAATCAATGTTGAAACGGGTCAAAAAACCGGATTTTTTATCGACCAAAGAGAAAACAGAAGGATATTAGCTACTTATTCTAAAGGAAAAAAAGTGCTAAATACTTTTTCATATTCAGGTGGATTTTCTGTTTATGCACTGGAAGCCGGAGCCGAATTGGTTCATTCGGTTGATAGTTCAAAAGACGCGATTGAATTGTGCGAGCAAAATGTTCAACTCAGTAAATTTGAAGGTACTCACCAAAGTTATGTAAGTGATGTTTTTGAATTTTTAAAAGTAGTTGAACCTTCATTTTATGATATAATTGTTTTAGATCCGCCTGCATTTGCTAAACATGCAAGAGCTGTTGACAATGCCGCCAGAGGTTATAAAAACCTTAATTTACTTGGTTTTCAAAAGGTAAAACCGGGTGGATTAATTTTTACTTATTCGTGCAGTCAGCATATCGACAAAGACTTATTCCGTAAAATTGTTTTTGGTGCTGCAGCAGATGCAAGAAGAAACGTAAGGATTTTGCAACAGTTATCTCAACCTGAAGATCATCCTATTAATATATACCATCCGGAAGGTGAATATTTGAAGGGATTGTTGTTACAAGTGGATTAATTTGGGAATTTGTTTCAAAATGAATCAAGTTTTGGTTTGGTTTAAAAGTTAATAGCCTGTAAAATAGGTAATTGTGGTTTTTGGTACGTGAATTGGTATATGTATTGCAAGTATGAAATTTGCAATAAAATATATCTGGTCATTATTAATAGTACCGCCACTATTGTTTCTGAAAGGAGATTTATCTTTTCAAACAATGTTGGAAGTACATGATTTGCAACCACAGCAAATGATTGAACAAAAAATGGAATCTGCTTTAGGGGAGAAAGAAGTTAAAGAGTTAATCATTAAAGTTAAAGTTGCGGAGGAAGGTACTGATTTTACTGGTGAAGGTTTAACAATTAATTTATACGATAAAAACTACGGATATATACAGAAGTCTCAAGTAATCAAGGGACAAATTAGATTTAGATTGGTAGGGGAAAACGCTAAACCTGAAACATTTATAGTTGTATCTCCTGAAACTTTAGACGAATTAACAATAAGTGATAACAATCCAGATAAAGTGATAACATTACATTCCGGTAAATCTGCAGGTTAAATAAAATATTCTAAAATTCATTTTGCTTTTGAGGGTCGTGGTGAAGAAACACGACCCTTTTCTATTTTATAAACCTGGCAAATGATTCTCATTTAGTTAAAAATTGCGGCTACCAACAAGTTTCCCACCATACTTGGGAATTCTTATTCAATACAATAAATTGCCGCCATGCCTGCAGATAATATTCAAGACTATCAAAAGATAATTCAGGAATTAAAAGCCAGAAAGTTCCAACCCGTTTATTTATTACACGGAGAAGAACCTTATTTTATTGATGAAATCTCTAATTTTATTGAAGAACACGCCCTTACTGAAATGGAAAAGGCGTTTAATCAAACTATTTTATACGGAAAAGATGTTGAAATTCCTCTTGTAATCGAAAGCGCCAGACGTTTTCCAATGATGGCTTCTCACCAGGTTATTATTGTTAAAGAAGCTCAAAACTGGAAAAAACTGGATGAACTTGAATCTTATTTTCAAAAGCCGGTTCCAACCACAATTCTTGTCATTTGTGTTAAAGGTAAAAAGGTTGATGGTAGAACCAATTTATTTAAATTGGCTAAAAAGTATGTCAATTTTGAAGCTAAAAAACTTTATGAAGACAATGAATTACCTAAATGGATTATTCAATTGGTGCATTCAAAAGGATTTGAAATTAGTGAGCACAATGCAGCTCTGATAGCCGATTTTATTGGCTCCGACCTTAGTAGAATTAAAAATGAAATTGAGAAATTAATTCTGAATAAAGATAAGGATAAAGAAATTGGTCAGGATGAAATTGAAAGTTTTATTGGTGTAAGTAAAGAGTTTAATACTTTCGAATTACTTTCTGCACTTGCTACTAAAAATACAAAAAGAGTTTTTTATATCAACCATCATATGAGTGATAAAAAAGACTTTTCAATCATTCCATTATTGGCAATGATGAATAGTTATTTTTCAAAAGCGCTCGGATTTAAACAAGGTGGAATAAAAGATTCCCGTTCTATAATGTCAACCGGCATGAATCCCAAACAAGCCAAAGATTATGAACGATTATTGGTCAATTATTCTCAGGCTTCAATTGAAAAAATATTAGGAATTGTAGCAGAATACGACCTAAAATCTAAAGGAGTTAATCAAATATCTGTTGATGATGTGGAGCTAATGAAGGAACTTTTGTTCAAAATCTTGGAGGCTTAAAAACTTTTTTGTGTAATTATTGTCTGATTTTAGGCCGAAATGTCCTGAAATGTTAATTTTTGCTTTGATTATTTTATGAATTATATATTTTTGAAATTCTCGTATTTAAACTAATTATAAACAACACCCATATGAAGAAAATCTACTTAGTAGCTTTTAGTGCGATTTCAACTTTTGCTTTCGCTCAAAAACCGGTGCTTCCTCAAGGCCCTCAAACTGCTCTTCAGGCAGAAAGAAGCCATGATGTTACACCACAAACTCCAGTTAAAATTGGAACTCCTACAAACTTTACTCAAAAGTCTTTGGGTAAAAAAGCATTCGCTCAAAAAGTTGGAGAAACTCAAAACGACCAACAAACAAATGCATCTATTTATAAAAGAGTAGTATTACATACTGGCGGTAAAGTATCTGTAAGCTGGACAACTAGTGCTGATGCTGCTCCGTATGCAACTCGTGGTGCAGGTTATAACCATTTTGATGGTACTTCTTGGGGTGCTGTTTCAAGCCAAAGAATTGAGCCAGAACGTTGCGGTTTCCCAAGTTTAGATTTCAGCGCAAATACAAACGAAGAATTAATCATTTCTCATATTGTTAAAGCTGGCACTGGTAATGCTGGTGGTTTAAGATTTAACAGAAAAACAGGTTTAGGTACAGGTACTTGGAATTCAAGTGTTGTGCTTGATACAGTTTCTAGTTTACCTGGTGTTTTATGGCCTAGAACTGCTGTTTCAGGTGATAATCTTTACATTTTTGCTTCTTATACCGATTCATCAGCAAACCAACCTGGTCGTGTTGTTATGGATGGTATTCGTACACCTCAGGTTTTCTCTCATTATAAGTTCAGTACCAACGAGTGGGTTGCTAAAAACATCTTACTTCCAGGTTACGACAAAGAAAGAGTTTACTCAGGTGGTGGCGATAACTACAGTATCGATGCTAAAGGTTCAAATGTTGCTATTTTAATCGGTGGTTTAACAGATGACGTTTCTTTATGGAAATCAACTGATGCAGGTTTAACCTGGACAAAAACTATCATCGATTCTTTCCCGGTTCCTGCTTACGACTACAAAACTTTAGTTGATACTGCGAATACAAATGATGGTGGTGTACATGTAACTTTAGATGCTTCAGGAAAAGCACATTGCTTCTGGGCTCGTGCAAGAGTATTAGATAACAATATTGATGATGGTTCAATCACTTATTTCCCTGGTCAAAATGCTATTTTGTATTGGCAAGAAGGTTGGACAACCAACGAAGACAGAGTTATTGGTGGTATGCCTGATGAAAATGACAACGGTACTATGGATTTAGCTGATTCTTGGAATGATGCAGGTGCAAGATATGGTAACCATTCTATTGCTACTATGCCTTCTGCTGCTATTGGTCCTGATGGCGTTATTTACTTAGCTTATTCAGCTTTAACTGAAGATGATATTTCTGCTGATAGCAAAAACTACCGTGATGTTTACATGATTCACTCAAAAGATGGTGGAAATACCTGGAGTGATATCTTAAATTGTACTTCTTTCTTAGGTTTCAACTTAGAGCAAGTTTTTGCTTCTTTAGCTAAAGATGTTGATGGTAGTGTTCACATGACTTTCATGCAAAAAGCTTCTATCGGTCGTTATGATGCTACTAACAATCCTGGTGCAACTGGTCCTTATGATATCGTTTACATGAAAATCGATACTGCAAGTATTCATAATGGTAGCTTCACAAGCATCAATGATGTGAAAAACGATTTATTCACTGTTAATCAAAATTATCCTAACCCATTCACTAATATCACAAATGTGCCTGTTAACTTCAAACGTAGCACTGATGTAACTGTTAGAATCATGGATTTAGCTGGTAAAGAAGTTTTCGTAAATAATTATAACAATGTTTCTGCTGGTGCAAGCACTTTAGAAATCAATGCTTCTGGTTTAAGTTCAGGTTTATACTTGTACTCTATCGAAGCTGAAGGATTTAAAGTAAGCCGTAGAATGATTGTTGAATAATATATATTCAAACTAAAATAAAAAGGTCCGCTTCAACGAATTGAAGCGGACCTTTTATTTTATAAAATCTACTTATTTAAATAGAATGTTTCTGATTCAATAACAATTGTTCTGAATCCCAATTTACTCTTTTTACAAAAGCTAATTTTCTAACTTTACAGGTATGTAATTCGCAGATACCACAACTTGTTTCGATACAAGGATCTGCATGAATAAACAATTCAACTTCCTTATGAAATTTATCACTGATTAAAGATTCCACCGCTGTTACTTCTTCATGAGATTCTTCTAAAGTATAATACCAGGGTAAGGTTAAGTGACTATCAATATGCACCTGAGCTCCGTATTTTACAATCCTTAAATTGTGCATATCAATCCAGTTTGCTTTCCTGTTTTCCTGCAATACCCTTGCAACATTTTCTAACATTTCAGTATCGGCCTCATCCATTAATCCCGCAACCGATGTTCTCATTAATTGATATCCAGTAATGATGATACTAATTCCAAGTGCAACTGATATAAGTGCATCAAGCCAGATTAAATGAGTGAAGTAAACCAATATCAATCCAATAACTAATCCCAGACTAGAATAAGTGTCAGTTAGTAAATGCTTCCCATCAGCAACTAAAGTAGGAGAGTGTTGCTTTTTACCGGTTTTAATTAAAAAACTTCCCAGGAAAAAATTTACTAATCCTGCAAATCCAGATAAAAATATTCCATAATCAAGTGATTCAATAGGATTTGGTTCTATAAAGGTTCTTATGGCTTTGTATAAAATATAAATAGCTGCCATGATAACTAAACCGCCTTCAAATCCTGCCGAAATAAACTCTATTTTTCCATGACCATAAGGATGTTCTTTATCCCTTGGTTTTGAAGAAAGATGAATACTAAACCATGCGAAAAATCCCGCTGCTACATTTATAATTGATTCCATTGCATCGGTTAAAATTGCAACAGAATTGGTTATAAAATAGGCAGCAAACTTGATGAGCATTAAAGCAATTCCAATAACTACTGTAAGTTTAATTGCCCAAAGCTTCTTTTGATTTTGCTCTTCCATTAAAATATTTTACCCGGATTTAAAATGCCGTTAGGGTCGAAGGCTTTTTTGATGTTTCGCATGAGTTCCAATTGAATTTCCGGCATTACGATTGGCATATATTTTTTCTGAACATAACCAATTCCATGTTCACCGCTGATGGTTCCTCCCAACTTTTTGCAAAGCTCGAAAATCTCAATAATGGCAGCATCTAATTCATTATTCCAAAAATCATCACTTAAATCATCCTTCAAAATATTGACATGTAAATTTCCATCTCCTGCATGTCCGTAACAAACCGTTCTAAAGCCATATCTATTGGAAATTTCTTTAACTCCTGAAAATAACTCAGGTAACTCAGCTCTTGGAACTACAGTATCTTCCTCTTTGTATGTATTGTTATGTTTTGTGGCTTCTCCAATGCTTCTTCTAAGTTTCCAGAAATATTCTTTTTCATCTGAACTTTGTGCAAACAATACATCTACTGCTCCAAATGAATCCAATACTTCATTGATTGCTTCACATTCCGACATCATAATTTCCTCTTTGTTGCCATCTACTTCAATCAATAAATAAGCACCAATATTTTCTTTTATTTCAAAAGGAATATTTAACATGCTTGATGACAATCGAAATCCATCAGGTTCAACAAATTCACATGCAGATGGATTACAACCTGCTTTGAAAATTCCGTTAACTGCCTCACAAGCTTTTTCAGGCGATTCAAAAGAAGCCAGCATTAATAAAGTTTGTTGAGGATGTGGAACAAGTTTTAAATAGATTTTAGTGATTACAGCTAAGGTGCCTTCACTACCCACCATTAAATGAGTTAGGTTATAACCGGTTGAATACTTTAGGGTATTTGCACCGGTGTGTAAAATGCTTCCATCAACCAATACAATTTCAAGGTTTAAAACATAATCTCTGGTTGTTCCATATTTAACAGCTCTTGGACCACCGCTGCTATGTGCCATATTTCCACCTAAAAAACACGAACCTTTACTAGCAGGATCAGGTGGATAAAACAAACCTTTTTCTTTTACTGCATTTTGTAAAACTTCATTGATTACACCCGGTTCAACTATTGCCTGAAAATTTCTTTCATCGATTTGAATGATTCGATTGAATTTTTCCATAGCCAAAACTACACCTCCGAATACTGGCAATGCTCCTCCGCTTAGTCCGGTACCAGCCCCTCTTGGAGTCACACAAATATTATTTTCGTTACAATACTTTAATATTTCAGATACTTCATTTGTATTTTTTGGTTTGATAATAAGTTCAGGTACAAACCTTAAATCTTCGGTATAATCTTTTGAATATTTAGCGAAATTTTCATCATCAGAAAAAATCGAATCTTTCCCACAAATCGAGCCGAAAAAAAGAATATCTTTTTCTTCTATTTTCTTGAATCTATTCATGCTGCGAAGTAAACATATTAAAACCTGCCCTACAAGTTACAATAAATTCAATTATGAAGAACTGTTGTGTGATTGTTCATGATAAGCGGCACAAGGTTTTAGGCAAAATTTTACTATTATTGAAACTTTTACCTGACTATATGAAGAAACTGATACTCTCTTTAAGCCTAGTTTTAACTTATGTTATGATTTCTGCCCAGGATCTAAAACCAATTACTTTAGAAGATATCTGGACAAAAGGTACCTTTTCTGCAAGGTATGTTCCCGGTTTTAGTTCATTAAAAGATGGGCGTTTTTATTGTAGTCTTGATGAAAAACAAAACCTATTGAGGTATGAATTTTCTACAGGAAAAGTAGTAGATACCATTATTGCGCAATCTGATATAAAAGCTGCCAATAGTGGAAGCGCTCTAAGTTTGGATAATATTACATTTAGTGAGGATGAAAAATCTGTCTTGATTGCTACTCAATCAGAATCAATCTTTCGCCATAGTTACAAAGCAGTTTATTATGTTTTTCAACTAGACAAAAAGAAAATAATCAAACCTTTGGAGGAAAAAGTAAGGTATGCTGATTTTTCTCCGGATGCATCAAAAATTGCTTATGTAAAAGGCAATGATTTGTTTTTGTTTGATTTGGTTCGATTAGAAGAAACAAGAATTACTAAAGATGGTAAAGAAAATGAAGTAATAAATGGTGGAACCGACTGGGTTTACGAAGAAGAATTTGCCATTTGGAAAGGATTTAGCTGGAATGCAACAGGCGATAAAATTGCGTTTTATAGATTTGACGAGTCTAAGGTGAAAGAATTCAATATGGCGATGTATGGTTCATTGTATCCTAAAGATTTTAAATTCAAATATCCTAAAGCTGGAGAAGACAATTCATCAGTGCATATTTATTCATATGAGTTAAAAACAGGATTACTTACAGAAATTGAAACAGGAAAAGAGGAAGATCAGTATTTGCCAAGATTTCAATGGACAAAAGACCCAAATATTCTTTCTGTACAAAGGTTGAACAGACTTCAAAATAAATTGGAAATTTTGTTGGCTGATGCTAAAAATGGAGCATCTAAAGTTATTTATTCTGAAGAAAATAAATCTTATATCGACATTACAGATAACCTATATTTTTTAAATGATGGAAAATCGTTTTTGTTTAGCAGCGAAAGAGATGGATACAATCATCTTTACCATTATTCGATGACCGGAAAACTCATCAAACAAATTACAAAAGGAAACTGGGATATTGATGAGTTTTATGGTTATGATGCAAAAAGTAAAAAATTCTATTACAGCTCCGCAGAAGTTAATGCAGCAGAGAGATATGTTTATTCAATTGGATTAAATGGGAAAAACAAAACCAAACTTACTTCAAATAAAGGATGGAATACTGCTTCATTTAATAGCGATTTTACCTGCTTTCTTCACTCCTATAGTGATATAAACACACCTCCAGTATATGAGTTAATGAGTGGAGATGGCAAATTATTGAGGGTTTTAGAAGACAATGTCACTTTAAAAGCAAAATTGAAAAACTATCAAATTAGCCCAGCCACTTTTTCTACTATGAAAAATGAACTTGGTCAAGCCATGAATACGTTTTCGATTTATCCTTCAGCTTTTGATTCAAGCCAAAAACATCCATTATTAATGTATGTTTATGGTGGTCCCGGTTCACAAACCGTTATGAACAGATGGTCTGGTGGAAATTATTTCTGGTATCAAATGTTGGCTCAAAAAGGATTTGTTATTCTTTCTGTTGATGGAAGAGGAACAGGATTTAAAGGAGAAGAATTTAAAAAATGTACTTATTTGAATTTGGGTAAATACGAAATTGAAGATCAGATTTATGCTGCAAAAAAGATGGCAGAATTGAAATACATAGATGCAGGCAAAATTACTTTATGGGGTTGGAGTTTTGGTGGATATATGGCAAGTTTGGGCATAACTAAAGGTGCTGATGTTTTTCATTCAGGTTTAGCAGTTGCTCCGGTAACAAATTGGAGGTATTACGATAATATTTATACTGAAAGATTCATGCGAAAACCTCAAGAAAACGGAGATAATTATGATAGCAATTCTCCAATTAACCATGTCGAAAAAATTAAAGGTAAATATTTAATCATTCATGGAACTGCTGATGATAATGTTCATTTTCAAAATGCAGTTGAAATGGTAGATGCCATGATAAAAAAGGGAGTAAGATTCGATAGTGAGTTTTACCCAAATAAAAACCATGGAATTGGTGGTGCAAAAACTCGTTTGCATTTGTATGAAAGAATGACAAGATTTTTAGTTGAATAGATTTTCGAATTGATTACCATAATTTTAAAAGGTTGGATAAAGTTTTTTAATATTTTTTTAAACTTTAACCAACCTTTTCTGTTTTAACAGAGTCTTACTTTAATGGTCCGTTATAAAAATAAAACAAACATGAAAATGAATACTAAATTTATCCTGCTATTTCTTATGCTTAGCCTGTTCTTTGGCATAAAAACTAATGCGCAGTTGTTGGGTGGAACATCTTATTCCATCAACGGAACTTCAAACCCTCCAAGTAGTTTTGCAACTGTAGCTGAGGCATTTACTTATTTAAATACTAGCGGAACATCTGGTTCTGGTACTGTCTTATTGGAGTTATCAACCGGTTACTCAGGTGAAATTGGTGCTATTCCAGCTCTTAATACATATCCGGGAATGGATGCATCCAGGCCGGTTGTGTTAAAACCTGCTTCAGGTTTTTCTACAACAATTAGAACAAGTCCTGCTGCAAGTGCCGGAGTTATCAGATTAGTTGGGGTAAAGTATTTTACCATTGATGGTTCTAACAGCGGAACCAATTCAAGAGACTTAACAATTAAATTCCAATCAAATTTAACAACAACAAGTGCCGTTATTGTCATCAATCCTTCAGCAACCATTACTAGTGATAATATCACTATCAAGAATTGTAACATCGTTGGATTTTCTACCAATACTACGTGTCCTACAGGTTATGGAATTTATTTTGGAGGAACAACGGTTCCAAGTGTTCCATCTATTGGGCAAAACGATAGTAATAGTTTTGAAAACAATTATATCCAAGCAGTTAATTTTGGAATATATTTAAGAGGACTTGCATCAGGTAACAGAGATAATTTAAATAGAGTAGTCGGAAATTTAATTGGTGGGAGTGTTGTTCCAAACGGTCCAACAACTGATTCATTAACTTATATAGGTTTTGCAACTGCTAACGCTGCCGGGGTATGGTTTACAGGTCAGAATAACTTATTGATTGATAGTAATGAAATTAGAAACCATATTTCAACTACTGGTTATGGGTTTTCAGGGATTTTTGCAACTACTACTGGTCAATTTAGTACCAATGTTACTATTTCAAGAAATCGAATTCATGATTTAACTTATACTGGAACAGGCGGCTGGGGTGAATATGGAATGCGTTTAAATCTAGGCTCTGGAACACTTCAAAATTTCGATATATTCAATAACCAAATCTGGAATATTAAATCAGATGGATTTTCAACTCATACCTCAACGTTTAATCCAAATGGAATTATGTTGGAGGGTACCAGTGCAAATGCCAATGTAAACATGTTTTACAATTCCATAAATATGTATGGCACCACATTAAATGCAGGAGCATCTTCTGCATTGTGGATATCATCAGGAATAACTAGTGGTGTAAGGGCAGTTAACAATATATTTTCAAATACTTTTGGTGGAGTTGCAACAGCAGCTTGTCATGCCATTACAACGAACGCTACAGCTTCAATGCCACTTACTGTTTCAAATTATAATATCTATTTTGCAAACTCAGCAACTAGTATAAACAGACTTGGTTTTATGAGAGGAGCTGCAGTAACTACTCAGGCTGGTTTTGTTTCAGCAACCACAGGAACAGGAATGGATGCTAATTCATTTTTTACAAATCCAAACTTTGTCTCAGCTTCAGATTTAACAGTTAATAATTTACCAGCAATGGGTACTGGTACGCCAATTGTTACTCCTACATTTAGCAGAAATGTAACAACTGATATCAGAAATTTCTTAAGAGATGTTTCAACCCCATCTATTGGTTCTTATGAAGTTCCTTTGGCTCCAATGTCTTATGATTCTACTACTTCAACACAAATAACGGCTGCAATCATCGCCGGAAATGTTAATCAGGCAATTCTTAGAATTAAGGTTTCTGTTACCGGAGCATTGAGTCCTTTAAATGTTTCTAAATTAAGTTTTACAACTATTGGTTCTTCAAATCCTTTAACAGATATTGATAGTGCTGAGGTTTTTTATACAGCTGGAAATCCTGTTTTTAGTCCTACAAATAAATTTGGAAACAGTGTTTCAGGTCCTAATGGTTTGTTTCAAATTTCAGGAAGCAGAAACCTTCAAATGGGCGATAATTATTTTTGGTTAGCTTACGATGTAAAGAGTTCGGCAACTTTGAATAATGTATTGGATGCTACTTATGATAGTATCACAATTTCTGGTACATCATATACGCCAATAGTTTCAAACCCAGCCGGTGCAAGAACCATTCTTGGTGCTATGGCCGGAAATTATAATGTTGGTTCAGGACAAGTTTATTCAACTATTACAAATGCATTAACGGATTTAAATATCAGAGGTGTTAGTGCCCCTGTTACATTTACTTTAACTGATGCTACATACAATGCAGCATCAGGAGAAACCTTTCCTTTGGTTTTATCTGCTTATACAAATGCTAGTTCAACTAATACTGTTACTTTCCGCCCGGCAACAGGAACTACAGTTGAAATTGTAAATGTGGCTGCAAGTCCTGTTTTTAGTTTTAATGGTGGTAGATTCTACAGAATTGATGGTCGTCAAAACAGTGCTTCAAATCCAAAAAGTTTAA
The DNA here is from genome assembly GCA_943361925.1 of Vulcanococcus limneticus LL. Lineage (GTDB taxonomy): Bacteria > Bacteroidota > Bacteroidia > UKL13-3 > UKL13-3 > CAISCU01. Next base: position 38,872 of record CALRIT020000017.1, read on the forward strand.
CAGTTAGAAGTGATAATACTGCTGGTAATGCTATTCTTTATATCAATGATGCCAGCGATAATATAATCAGACACTCCATTTTATTAGGTAACAATACTACAGCAGCAGCAGGGGTTGTTAATTTCTCTACTGGATTAGTAACAGGAAATGATAATAATACCATTGATAGTTGTAATTTAGGTAATAGTGCTTCTATTCCGGTAACTATTATTAATGCTGCCGGTTCAACTTCAAATGCTACAATTCTAAACTCAAACAATATCATTTCTAATAATGAAGTGTTTAATTTCTGGAATGCTACAGGTGAAAGTAATGCCTTCAAAATTTCGAATGGAAATACTGATTGGACAATCACAGGAAATCACATTTATCAAACAGCTCCAAGAACAGCAACTGCAGGTTTACAGAATTATATCTGGAATTTAAATAAAGGAGCAAATGCAAATGCCTTAAATAATATGATTATCACCAATAATATAATTGGTGGTTCACAAGTAAATGCAGGAGGAGCTCCATACACAGTTTCAGGAACAGTAGCTGTTAGATTTACAGGTGCATATTTAGATATGGGAACGCTAACTCCTTCATTGTTCCAAAATAATACGTTTACAAATTTCAACTGGACTACTAACGATGTTTCTACAACTATTCCGGGAACATGGAACGCAGTTTGGGCAGTAGCTGGTATTACTTCAATTCTAAATAATACAATTGGTTCTATGACCGCTAATGATGCAATTGTAATTACCGGAAATGCAAATGGTGGAGTTTCATTTCCTATTGGTTCTTCGACCACTGCAGTAGGTTTAATGAATATTACCGGTAACAATATTGGAGGTATGAGAACACAATCAGCTTCAATCGCAAATGGTGTTAGTATCATTGCAATTGCTGTAACAGGAAGTACAACTACCTATACTATTAATAATAATACTATTGGAGGTAATTTACCTTCAAGTATTCATGTTTCAAACCCAAGTACAGCAACTGCTCAAACTTTTTCGGGTATTCAATATGGTTCGAGTGCTGCTGCTACTATTTCAAATAATACGGTTAAAAATATCAGAAACTCTTATGCTGGTACTGCAGGTGGTGGTGTAACTGGAATTCAAAATAACAATGGTGGTGCTTTAACACTTACCGGAAATAGAATCTTTAACTTATATGGTACTGCGAATAATCCTGGTACTGTAATATTCGGGATGAGAATTACTACTTCTACTGCGGGTCAAACTATTAGTGGAAATACCATTTATAATTTGGTAATGGATTCAGCAAATGCAGTGGTTTCTAATGTTTCCGGAATCTGGTATTCAGGTGCAGCTACTGGTTCTAATATCATTTCAGGTAATTTCATACATTCTTTTAATCATTTATCGAATAATCGTGCTGCTAGTTTTACCGGTATCAATATACAGGCTGGTAATTCCCAGGTTGTTAATAATATGATTAGATTGGGATATGATTCATCAGGTACTGTAGTAACAAATGGTTATGCAATTTCCGGTATAAGTGAAATTGCAGGTACGAATGATTATTTCCATAACACTGTTTATATTGGTGGCGCAGGTGTTTTGGATTCATCAAATACAACAGCATTTGTTAGTACTTCAGCATCTACAACTGCCAGAAATATTAGAAACAATATTTTTGTAAATGAAAGATCTAATACTGGTAGTATTGGTAAAAACTATGCTATTAGATTAGCAAATTCTACTAATCTTATCGCAAATAATAATATTTACAGAGCGAATGGATTAGGAGGTGTTTATGGATTATTGGGTGCAACTGATTATCCAACTTTTAGTTCATGGAAAACAACAGGATTGGATGGTTCAAGTACTTCTGCTGATCCTAATTTCGTGAATAAAAATGCTGCAGCTTCATTAGTAGATCTACATGTTCAAAGTCCAACTCCGGTTGAAGCAAACGGATTTGCAATAGCTTCTGTAACAACTGATTTTGATGGACAATTAAGATCTTCATTAACTGCTACAGATATTGGTGCTGATGCAGGAAATTTTGTTGGAATTGACGTAATTCCTCCTACAATTTCATACACGAATTTAATCAGCACAGGTATTGTTGCAAGCAGAGTATTAACTGCAACAATTTCTGATGTATCAGGAGTTTATGTTGCAGGTGCAAATCGCCCAAGAATCTATTACAAAAAAATGGTTTCAGGTACATATTTCTCTTCTCCTGGAACTTTGCAAAGTGGTGATAAATTTACCGGAACCTGGAATTTCAATATTGATCCGATAAATGTAGGAGGACTAACAGCAGGTGATTCTTTATATTATTATGTAATTGCACAAGATTCAAGTATCAATTCAAACATTGCTTCTAATCCGGGTGGAGTAGAGGCTATTGATGTGAATTCAATTATTTCACACCCTCTTTTGAATAGCTCTTATACTATTTTAATTCCTTATTCAGGTACTTATTCTGTGGGTACAGGACAAACTTTCACTACATTAACAGGTGTGGGTGGTGCGTTTCAAGCATTGAATAATGGAAGTATTTCAGGTAACGTAATTCTTGAAATTACATCGGATATTGAAGAACCGGGAACAATTGCTTTAAATGAAATGCCTAAAGATAACAATGACTTTACAATTAGTATTATTCCAAATGCAGCAACATTGAGAAGTTTAACTGCTTCTGTAACAACTTCGAATTCTGCTGTAATACGTCTTGATGGTGCCGATAAAGTAATTATTGATGGAAGTTTTAATGGTAGTGGAAGGTATATCAGAATAATGAACAGAGTTCAAGGTGCTGCCACTTTGAATTTATTAAATGATGCTCAAAGAGATACTATTAGAAATGTAATTATTGAAGGTGTAAACAATACGGTTGGTATGCTGAATTTCTTTGGTTCTAACAAACCGGGTGGTACAGGTAACGATTCAAATGCAGTTATTGGTTGTATGTTTAGAGATACCCTTGGTACAGTTGCTACTTCAAATATTCCTAATACTGCAATTTTCTCTCAAGGTACTCCTGACAATGATTACAATACGATTAGTGGAAATGAAATTTATAATTTTGGTTTCAATGGTATAAATCTAAGTACAACTTCAGGTTTCTTTTGGAGAATATTAAACAATAGTTTCTACCAGCAGATTACAAAAAATAATGCAATGGTTGTTATTCCAGTCAATGGAGGTAATGGACATATTATTAAAGGAAATAGTTTTGGAGGTTCATCAGCAAATAGAAGTGGAAGTGCTTTTGTAAGTTCATCAAGCTTAACTATGATTAATTTAGCGACTACACTTACTACGACTAATCCAATTATTATTGATAGTAATACATTTTCAAATATCAGTTCTACAGGTACTACTAACTTTTTGAAATGTATTGTTGTGGGCTCAGGTAATGTTCAAATTACAAATAATATTTTTGGTGGTGCTGCTATGCCTTATGATACTTTGAGAAATGCCGGTGATGCAGGTGTAATTGAATTAGCCAATGCAACTACTTTGGTTAATGGAAATCTGATTTCAGATTACAGATATTATGCTGGTTCAACTGTTTACAGGCATACTGCAATTTATATTACCAATGGAACTCATACTATTGCCAATAATATTATCAGAAAAATTGAGGGTAACCATGCTACTACAACTTTTGGTTTATATGCATTAAATGGTTTACACATTACAGGTGGTACAAATCATATCATTCGTTCAAATCAGATTTCGGAAATTAGAAACTTTAATTTTGGAACTGCAGCATATCCTGTTATAGGTATGTATATCACAGGTGGAACCAATGTAACTGTTGAAAGAAATAAAGTTTCAAAAGTATTTGCTTTGGGCTTGGGAACCGGTGCTAATTCTACACAAGTTGTTGGATTGTATTGTTCAACTACAGGTGGAATTAATTACCTCAATAATCAGGTTTCTTTAGGTTTAGAAGCTGCAGGTGAATCAAGAGTTTCAGGGATTTTAAATGTATCCGCTTCAGGAAATTGTAACTATTTTTATAATACTGTTTTCATTAATGGTTTAGTGAATTCAGGTGTTAATACTTCTTATGCAATTCAAAGAACATCCTCAGCTAATGTCATTGCAACAAATAATATTTTCTACAATAAAAGAGGAAGTTTAAGTACCGGAAAGCAATATCCTATTGGTTCTACATTAGCCATAACAAATGCTAATCTGAATTATAATTTATTGATAGGGGCTGATACTTCATCAATAGCTGAACTAGGAAATGTTGCTCAATCTTGGACTGCTTTGAATTCTTTATATACTACAACTAATCAAACAAACTGGGCTGAATCATTTGCGAATATTCCTGCTGAACAATTGTTCACAGATACTGCAAGCAATGACCTAAGTATTGTAAGCTCTTCTCCTATGGCATGGTATGCTAATGGTAAAGGAACTAGAATTTCAGGTGTTAGCGGTGATTTTAATAACCAAACCGGAGTTCGTTCAACTTCAATTACTACAGGTGCTACAGATATTGGTGCGTTTGAATTTACTCCAACTTCTATTCCTGTAACAGCTTGGGCAGATAAAGTTCCTTCTTTAAATGATAGTACTACTTATTTCTTGGCTTCAAGAAGAATTGCTAAAGTGAATTGGGGTAGCACAGGAACAGTTCCAAGTTCTGTAGATTTAAAATTCTATTCTGGAGTGAATCCATCAAATACACCATCAGGCACAACATTCATGAATGCTTATTGGGATTTCCAATCTGTTGGTGGAACTGGTTTGAATGTAAGAGTAGAATTACTTCAAGATTCATCATTGTTGGGAACAGTTGTAAGTCCAGCTAACCTAAGACTTGCTCGTTACAGCGGAACAGGCACTACATGGGCTAATTTTGCTTCAACAACAGTAAACAATACAGCAGGAAATTTTGCAGCCAATTCAATCAGCTTAAATTCATTGGGAATCTTCACTGGTACAAATGCTAATAGCAATCCATTGCCTGTTGAGTTGAGAAACTTCAATGCAATTGCTTCTGAAAACAATGTTGATTTGTTCTGGTCGACAAGCAGTGAAATTAACAATGCTGGTTTTGCTTTAGAGTATTCTGTTGATGGAAAAGAATTTACTGAATTCGGTTTTGTAAAGGGAATGGGTGCTTCAAACAAATTGAACAAATACAAATCAGTTCATTTGAATGCATTTGACTTAAACAATAAAATCTACTACAGATTAAAACAAGTTGATTATTCAGGTGAATTTGAATATAGCAATATAGTAGCAGTAAGCAAAGAGGAAGTGTCGATGGCAACTATTTCTTTCTATCCAAATCCTGTAGTTGATAAAGCATCGGTTTCTTATTTGTCGAATGAAAATGCTTCTCTTTCAATCACAGTATTTGATATCAATGGAACTGAGCTATTTAAACAAAACATAAATGTTGAAAAAGGAGAGAACGAAATCAATGTTAATGAAGTTCAAAACCTGTCAAACGGTGTTTATATGATTAGAATTGATGATTCAATGAATGTGAAAACCATCAAGTTCATCAAATCGAACTAGGTTTAGGTTTAATCCAATAGAAAATGCTGCTTCGGAATCCGGAGCAGCATTTTTTTTTGTAAGTTGATTAATCTAAAAATAGGGAAGAGGAAATTTAAAATTCTATTGAATGATTTTGGATTGCTCCTATATGTTTGCTTGATTTATGGCACAAAAAAAGCGAACCAATCGATTCGCTTTTTTTTATTACTTGAACTGTTTAAGATTTAGTAAAAACCTTTTTCAAAATATCACTAACCCTATGTAAAGGATCTGTTCTGATTAGTTTTTCTTCGTTTGCAACTTTTAAGAACAAACCATCCAAAGCTCTTCTGGTAACATGCTCAGATAATGAATTGGTTGTAATTTTTGGATATAAAATTCCGCCCAAGCTGGCAGTATTATATGCATCAATTAAATCTTTATAAGCCGATTGTGCCGAAATGCTTCCAATAACCGGTTTTGATAAGCTGGTATTTATTTTTGGAGCAAAAGCCATTGTTAATGAATCATAGGTTTTTTCTTTCAAATAAACTGTAGCCGCTGTATCACCTCCGTTTAAAATGGTAAATCCATCTGCAATTGTAATATCGGTAATCGCATTTGTGAAAATACTTTTTGCTTGTGGTGCTGCATCTTCTGCCGCTCTGTTTATAGAAAGAATGGCATTTTCCAATAACAAATTTCCACCAGGCAAAGAATTAATGGTATTGTAAACAGGCTGCGCTTCTTCAGGTAATAATATTTTTACAGCCAAATCTTGGTAATATCCATCAACCTTAGAAAGTGTGGTAACACTAGTGTCCGAGCCCACATTTAATGCTTGTTTTAATCCTGTAATTACTTCTTCATTGCTCAATCCTACAGATTTCAGGATTTCATCAACTTTTTCACAAGAACTTAATAACAAACTACTTAGGATTACCATTGAGGCAATTTTTATTGTTTTCATATTCATATAGCAAATCTGCTTTAAAGAATTGGATTTTGCAAATGTGACAAAGGTCTTTATATTGCATTTTACTAAAACGAAACAAAATCTAATTATATGAGTAAAACCGGACATCCAAAAGGCCTCTATGTATTATTTATAACTGAAATGTTTGAGAGATTCAGTTATTATGGTATGAGAGCAATTTTTGTGCTCTTTTTAACAAAGGCACTTTTATTCGACAAATCAATTGGTTCTGATATTTATGGGAGCTATACCGGCTTAGTTTATTTAACTCCATTATTAGGTGGTTATATGGCCGACAGGTATTGGGGAAATAGAAAATCAATTATTATTGGTGGAATCATGATGGCTATAGGCCAGTTTTTTATGTTTTTAAGTGGCTCTTTTTATGCAGAAACTGAATTAGCCAGAGCTTTAATGATGGGTGGATTAGGAATGTTGATTTTTGGAAATGGCTTTTTTAAACCAAATATTTCAACAATGGTTGGCCAACTTTATCCAAAAGGTGATAAAAGAATTGACTCTGCTTTCACTATTTTTTACATGGGAATTAACTTGGGGGCTTTCTTGTCTCCTTTGATTTGCGGTGGATTGGGTGATACTGGTAATCCTGCTGATTTTAAATATGGATTTCTTGCAGCTTCAATAGGAATGGTAATAAGTACTTTATTATTTACCTGGCTAAAAAATCATTACATAGTAACTCCTGAAGGTGAACCTGTAGGGGCAAAACCTAATAGTGCAAGAAATGTAGAAGTTGAAGCCACTACAAAATCTGATTTTACAAAAGGGCAAATTTTCTTTTGGTTAGGAGTTGAAGTAGTTCTGTTTAGCTTATTTTATTATTTGAATCAAGGTGTAATTGGTTCATTCATTTTTTCTCTATCTATAAGTGCTCCTGGTTTAATTATTTCAGATAAAAGTCTTGCAAAAGATGAACGCGAAAGAATTTGGGTAATTTATATTGTTGCATTCTTTGTAATTTTCTTCTGGGCTGCTTTTGAACAAGCTGGTGCTTCATTAACCTTTTTTGCTGAAGAACAAACTGATCGTGAAGTTGGACTTCATTTGTCAAAGGGTATTTTAATGTCAATTTATGGTGCTATTATAGCTGTTTTAGGTTTCTTTGCTTATAAAGTTTTTTCAGGTTTAAAGAACGAACAAAAAGGAGTTAAAGAACTAATTTTGGTATTATTAACTTCAGGTATTTTAGGCTTAGTTTATTTAATAAGCAATTTAAGTCCAGAAGGTCAAGAAATAAGTTCTATTCCTGCAAGTTTCTTCCAATCAATCAATGCCGTTTCAATTGTAATTTTTGCACCAATTTTTTCAATTTTATGGACTGTTTTGGGTGAACGCAATATTGAACCTGCTTCTCCTTACAAACAATCTATAGGATTATTATTATTGGCATTAGGTTATGTAGTTATCGCTTTTGGTGTTAAAGGAATCGCTCCAGAAACCAAAGTGAGCATGATGTGGCTTGTTAGTCTTTACCTGATTCATACATTTGGTGAGCTATGTTTATCTCCGATTGGATTGTCAATGGTGAATAAGTTAGCTCCTGTAAAGTTTGCTTCTTTATTAATGGGTGTATGGTTTCTTTCTACTGCTTCTGCAAATAAATTTGCCGGAACATTAAGTTCTTTGTATCCGGAAACAATGCTTAAAATTGAAAATGTTCAGGAACAACAAACTTCTAATAATATTGTACTTTGTCAGAAACTAGATAAAGCAGAAGAAATTGCAGGATCAAAATATATTAGCATTGATTTGATTTCTTTTGAACAAGTAACTTCTAAAGAACAAAAAGCAGAAATTGTAGGTAAGATTTTTAAAGATTCTTTAGTAAAAGAAAAAGGCTTTTTAGGTTTTACCATTAATAGTTTATATTCCTTTTTCATGCTATTTGTAGTTATGGCTGGAATTGCTTCAGTTATTTTATTCTTCTTATCGAGGAAGCTTCTTAAAATGATGCATGGAGTTAGGTAGTTTAAATTATAACTAACCAAAATGGCTGCAAATCAAACTTGCAGCCATTTTTTTTGCCTTAAAATTTCCTCCTTTTTTCAAGGAATACCTTAATGTTTTTTTACCTTATTTTGCTTGCATTATGTTAGAAAACCTCGACTTAACTAAAATTCTGGTACTTGATATAGAAACCGTTCCTCTAGCTCCTTCATTTGATGAATTAAATGAAACTTGGAAAGACCTATGGCTTAAAAAAGCTCAAACACTCAGAAGGGAAGAGGGACAAACAGATTTGGATTTGTATCCGCGTGCAGGTATTTATGCAGAATTCGGTAAGATAGTTTGTATTTCTGTAGGCTATTTTTCCTTAAAAGGTACTGAATATGAATTCAGGCTTAAGTCGTTTTTTGGAGATGATGAGGTGAAAGTATTACAAGATTTTAGCGCACTCTTAAACAAACATTTTTCTGGTCCCGGAAATACCTTATGTGCCCATAATGGTAAAGAATTTGATTATCCTTTTATAGCCAGAAGATGTTTACTAAATGCACTTCCAATTCCGGCGATGTTAGATATAGCAGGTAAAAAACCTTGGGAAGTAAATCTATTAGATACAATGGAATTATGGAAGTTTGGCGATTATAAAAGTTTTACTTCTTTGGTTCTTTTAGCCTCAGCTTTTGGTATACCCACTCCTAAAGATGATATCGATGGTTCTATGGTTTGGATGGTTTACTGGAAAGAAAAGGATGTTGAAAGAATAAAAGTTTATTGCCAAAAAGATGTAATTACTGTTGCCCAGATTTTACTTAAATTTAGAAACCTTCCTTTATTAACTGAAGATAGAATTCACTTATTAAGCTAGTTTTCTTTTTGATTTAGATGGATTTTTTTAAAAGAATTGAAAGCCAATTTTAATTGATGCTTCAGGGTTTAATAATGCAGGAGAAAATGTTTTTCCCATTACTTGAATGGTTTTAGAACCTCCAATTCTTAAACTCATTCCGGCCCAGGGACTCAAATATAAATGCTCACTTAACGGAATATGATAACCAAAACTTCCATTCAATAAAAACGATTCATAATCAACTGCTTGGTTGCTTGTTTTTTCTTTAATATTTCCGTTCCACTTAACCAATCCTCCCCCAATCCAAAATCCTTTATCACTATTCTTAAAAAAATAATCTCCTAAAATGGCATACGATTGAATGGTATTTTCTTTGAATTCTTTTGGAGTTATAAAAGCAGGCATATATACTTTTGTAGCCAGTGCACGCAATCTAATTTTATCTGTACCAAAAGTTATAGCTGCAAAATTTCCTCCCGTTACGTAAGGAAGTGCATCTACTTCTAAGCAGATTCTTAGTTTTTTCTCATTGATTTGAGCTAAAACAGAATGATTAGAAACATGGTATAGAAATGTAAAAAGGAAAATTGAGATGATACTTTTCATGCTGCAATCATAGCAGACACTTTTATTCTATCCTATGATTTTTGCAAGCTTTTGATTTCTTTCAATCTAAAATTTCAAATCACTTATTTTCTGATTGAGATTATTGATAATTCCAGGCCAGCTGTATGTTTCGAAGAAGCTTGAAGGTATTTCACCTGTTTTTCCTTTTTTTAGTTGATGTAAAATTTCTTCTGCAAATTGATTCCATTCATGATCATTTATTATTTTCAAGAAATCACCACAAACATCCGGATTAATTCCTTCAGCACCGGTTTTACTGGAGATTACAACTTGACTTCTTGATAATGTATCAACTGCTTTGGTTTTTATTCCACCTCCACTAATAATTGGGTTTAACATCAAATCTGCTCCATCAATGTATAATTCAATATCATCAACAAAACCACAATAAGTTATTTCTTGAATAGAATTTAGTTTCTCTTCTATTGTTTTTGGTAAATTTTTGCCACAAATTAAAATATGAAAGGAGTGAATTTTCTTTTTTAATTCCTCATAAATAGGTCCTGCAATTAATTCAACTGCTTCATAATTGGGTCCGTAACTCATGGTTGCAAAAAATAAGAAAACAGGAGTTTCAATTGGCAACTTATGAAGTTCATGAAGTCTAAGCTTGGCATTTTCTCTTTTTTGTGGCACACTTTCAAATGGCACTCCATAGGGAGTTAATAAAGTTTTATTGGCGTCTAAATCGAATTCGTGAATAGCTTTTGCTTGGTCGATATCACTTACAAAAATCACTAGATCGGCCATTTTATAAGCAAATTTTTCATACATATACAAAAGCGACCACCAGGTTTTTCCCATGCTTTTAAACCTGAGGTATTCAATATTGTTACTTCTGATAAATACTTTTTTCTTTCCAAAAAACTGAATAAAAGGAATCATCCAGGCCATCCAGGGTTGATCAAAAAATACAATTTCCGATTTCCTTTCTTTCATCAGTTTAAAAACTCTAAAAAGAAGAAAGAAATTTAAATACCTGCTGGCTTTAAATGGCATCCCGATAATGAGCTCAAAATCGAAACTGTTAGAATCTACTTGACGATAAGGCTCAACAGTAAAAACACTTAGTTTATTTTTTTTACCCATGAAATTTAAAATATTCATGGTTGATATTTCACCTCCTGTTGTGGCCGGTAAAAAAGGGTAGGAGATGATTGCAAAAATGTTTTTTGATGTACTCATATCTCAACAAATATGCAGGATTGTTCTGAATTCCTCTATTTTTGAGAAATGAAGCCGCTGCAAATTTTAGACAGATATTTTGTTCCGTTTATTTCTGAAACCGACATTTCCGCTAGAATCAAGGACTTAGCATCGCAAATTACAAGTGATTATGAAGGAAAAAATCCAGTTTTTATCGGAATTTTAAATGGTTCGTTTATGTTTTGTTCTGATTTATTAAGATTGGTGAATATACCTTGTGAAATTTCTTTTATGAAATGTAGCTCCTATGAAGGTACAAGCAGCACCGGCGTTGTAAAACAATTATTTGGCTTAAATCAGGATATTAAAGGTAGGCATATTGTTCTCATTGAAGATATTATAGATACTGGATTTACAATGGAATTTATCTTAAAAGAGATTAGTAAACAGGAACCTGCTTCGATTAAAATTTGTACTTTGTTGTTTAAACCTGAGGCACTTAAAGCTCCAATTCAATCTGATTATATTGGATTTGAAACCGAAAATAAATTTCTTTTAGGTTATGGCTTAGATTACGATGGGTATGGAAGAAACCTGCCCGAAATTTATGTCGAACTGGAATAGTGTATAAAAAATTGCCAAATTGATATACATCAGTTTGTGTTATCCGAAACTTTCTTTTTTATTCGCATCATAATAAAACAATCATGTTGAACTTAGTATTATTTGGCCCTCCGGGAGCAGGAAAAGGAACTCAATCAGCAAAATTAATCGAGCGTTATTCTTTGGTACACCTATCAACAGGTGATATTTTTAGAGCAAACATTAAAGGTGAAACTGAATTGGGTTTGTTGGCAAAAAGTTTCATGGATAAGGGACAATTAGTTCCGGATGAAGTTACAATCAATATGCTTTCAGCTGAAGTGAAAAAAAATCCCGATGCCAAAGGTTTTATTTTTGATGGTTTTCCTAGAACTTCTGCTCAAGCTTCAGCTTTAGATGATTTGTTAAAATCAATGAATTCTTCTATTTCCTTAATGTTGGCTTTAGAAGTTGAAGAGGCTGAATTAAAAAGAAGATTGTTAATCAGAGGAAAAGATAGCGGTCGTGCCGATGACCAGGATCCTGCAGTTATTCAAAAACGAATTGATGTTTACAATGCAGAAACTTTCCCTGTAAGAGACTATTATCAAGCTCAAAATAAATACAAGGGAGTTGATGGTATTGGTGAAATAGAAACCATATTTAATCAGCTTTGCACTGAAATAGATTCGCTCTAGTTCAATTCAATTTTGGTGGCTCAGCCGCATTTACCTACCTTTGCCGCTTATGGCAGATTCAAATTTTGTTGATTATGTGAAAATCTGTTGCCGAAGTGGCAAGGGTGGAGCAGGTTGTATGCACTTTCACCGTGATAAACACACGGCTAAAGGTGGACCTGATGGTGGTGATGGTGGTCATGGTGGTAGTATTATTTTAAGAGGTAATAGTCAAACATGGACTTTACTTCATCTTAAATACCGTAAACATGTGATTGCATCGCCTGGAAATGGTGGTGAAAGTGGACTTAGACACGGTAAAGACGGTAAAAATGATGTTCTTGATGTGCCATTAGGCACAGTTGCAAAAGATGCTGAAACTGGTGAAATCCTTTTTGAAATCACCGAACATGGACAACAAGAGGTTTTATTGGCAGGTGGAAGAGGTGGTTTAGGTAATCACCATTTTAAAACTTCTACAAACCAAGCTCCTCGTCATGCTCAAGCAGGTGAAGATGGTAAAGAAGAATGGAAAATTCTTGAATTAAAAATTCTTGCAGATGTTGGTTTAGTAGGTTTTCCTAATGCAGGAAAATCAACTTTATTATCTGTAGTTTCTGCTGCAAAACCTGAAATTGCTGCTTATCCTTTCACAACTTTAGTTCCTAATTTAGGGATTGTTCAATACCGCGATTTTCGCTCTTTTGTAATGGCTGATATTCCCGGAATTATTGAAGGTGCACATGAAGGTAAAGGTTTAGGTACAAGGTTTTTAAGGCATATTGAAAGAAATGCTACTTTACTTTTTATGGTTCCTGCTACTTCAGAAGACATCAAAAAGGAATACAATATTTTGCTAAAGGAATTAAAGTTATACAACAAGGAATTAACTCAGAAAACCAGAATTCTTGCTATTACAAAATGTGATTTGGTTGATGAGGATACTTTAAAAGAAATAAAGAAATCTTTACCAAGAATTCCTCATGTTTTTATTAGCTCAGCTACTGGTCTCGGTATTGATAAACTCAAAGACAAACTTTGGGATATTATTAATGAAGAATAGGAAATTGAAATAAAAACGTTTTTTGAGAATTGAATATATTATTGATTTGTGCAAATCAATTCTTAAAACTTGTACGAATCATTATTTTTTTTGATTCGATTTGTTTAAAATGCCATTAGAATGAATACTTCTAATGGTATTTTTGTTTTAGATATCAATCACATGAATAAATTAAATTTCTCTATAGGAAAACGATTAATTGTAATTGCATTTTTAACAATGAGTTTTTCTTCTTATGCCCAATCAAACAAAACAGTTTATTTGGCTTGGTTTGAAACAAATAATCTCAAAAAAGATTTTCAATTCATCACACCAAAATTGTTAAAAGGATATTTAAATCAAGGTACAAGATTTGAAGCGGTTACTCCTAATTATGGTGATTCAGTTAGCGGAAGCTGGTTGGAAATTTCTGAAATTCAAAACCGTGCAAAAGAAAAAAATGCGGCTTATTATGTTTTAGGTACTTTAACAAGATTGGGAGAAACTGTTATTGTTGACATCAATTTAAATGAAACTTCAACAGGTAAAAGGCTTTGGTCTGATAAATTAAAAGCAAGTGGTCCTGATGACTTAGACCCAATTATGCAAAGAGTTGCTTTGGCAATGGGTACCGAAAACACCTCTACAAAAGAAGGTGATATTTATAATGTAAGTAACTACGAATCTAAAGAATTAAAGAAACAACAGGCTACTTATTCTTTTGGAACATCCATAGGTTCAATGATAGGTTTTCGCGCTAACTCAGAACTAATGGCCGGAGGAAGTTTTGTTGGCTCTTATGATAATAGAAATCTAATTTTGGATTTCAGAGGCTCATATTATGGATTTGGTAGTGAAAATTCTGCCTTTTATAGCTTTGGTTTAGAAGTTTTGAAACCTTTAAAAAAGGATGCTAATACTGTATTTTTAACAGGTGGATTGCAAATTGCCGGTTACGATTGGATAGAAAGTTATTACAATGGTCCATTTAATTCTGGAACAAGAGATATTAATTACTCAGGTATGGTTTTTAACCTGGGTGGTGGATATTTAGTAGGTAGAACATCAAGCGCTCAACTTAGATTTTCAGGTGATTTGTTAATTGGAGCCTTAAATAAATACGATGGTCCTTTTACAGGTGCTCAAGTTAAAATGGAAATTTTATTTAACAGATAATGAGAGTAATTTTATTTTCTTTTTTATTGTTGATTTTAAGCTCCTGCGGTACTACAAATATTTATGTTGATGGACCTCAAAAATCACAATACAGAATTTATGTGGATGGCAAAGAAAAAGGCACAACACATACTACCCTTGTAAAAAGAGGATTTCCTCAAAAAGCACTTATTCAAGTAAAATCTCCGAATGATAAAGTGCTTTTTACTGAAACGATTAAAAGAAGGTTTGTCTTTAATCTTTGGACAGTAGTAGATTTATTGTACCCTTATTTATTGATTACAAATTTCGAATACCATAGGGAATATAGATTTACTGTTCCTCCGGCTGAAGGATTAAAAAGTTCATGGGATGAAAATCCTAAATCCGCTTGGGATTAAAGCTCTTCGAATATTCCGTTTTGTTTGTCTTTCCTGCAATTATTCCAATCGAAATAACGTCCATTCATAGCAATATAAACTCCTGCAGGTAAGGTTTGTGCAAAGGCTAATGCTCCTCCTAAATTAAATAGTCCATCACTAGAACCAAATTTATATGGAATCATTGCTCCTGTAATTACAATTGTTTTTCCTTTTACTTTTTCAGCTAAAACCTTTGCAGTTTCAGTCATTGTATCTGTTCCATGTGTAATAACAATTCTATCTTCTTCACATCTGTTGCAGTTATCAGCTATTAAATCTCTATCAGCATCAGTCATTTCTAAACTATCAATAAGCATCAATGTTCTTATTTCAAGATTTAATTTCGAACGACCAAGTTTTAAGATTTCTTGAATATGAGTGTCCTTGAAAAACAATTGACCATTTAACTCATTGTATTCTTTATCAAAAGTTCCTCCGGTAACAAAAATGCGTACACTCATAGCAGTATATTTTGGTGCGAAGTAATTCATTAGCTTATTCTAAACAAAGGGAAATTTCAAAAAATTAAAGCATTGTTTTGATATAGAGGCTTTTCCGAAAAATCACGAAAAATTATATCTTACCTGTGTCACGATTTTTTCTGACAAAAATCATCATGAGGTTTTTAGCTCCGAAAACTTAAATTCGTACAAGTGTTAGGAAAGTACTTCCTATAAATGAATCACCTTATATGAGTCAAGTTTTAGATACAGAATTAGAATCAGTTGTTATTCGTTTCGCCGGAGATAGCGGTGATGGAATGCAATTAACAGGTACGCAATTCACAAATGCTGCGGCCTTATTTGGTAACGACCTCGCTACCTTTCCGGATTTCCCAGCTGAAATCCGCGCCCCGCAAGGAACTCTGGCCGGTGTTTCCGGTTTCCAGATTCACTTTGGTTCAACTGCAATTCATACGCCGGGTGACCAAAGCGATGTATTGGTTGCAATGAATGTGGCTGCATTAAAAGCGAATATCAAAAACCTGAAAAAAGGCGGTGTAATTATTGCCAATTCTGATGGTTTTGATTCAAAAAATATGCGTTTGGCTAATGTGCCCGACGACCAAAATCCTTTAACAGATGGTTCTTTAAGTACCTACGACTTAAAAACTATTGATGTTACTAAAATAACTAGAGCCGCTTTACAAGACAGTGGTTTAGGTGTTAAAGAAATCGACCGTTGCAAAAATATGTTTGTACTAGGTTTGATTTATTTCATGTACCACCGCTCTATGGAAAGTTCAATAGCTTTTATTAAGTCGAAGTTCAAAAAGAATGAGGCTGTAATGAATGCGAACTTAAAGGTTTTACAAGCGGGTTGGAGTTATGGAGAAACTACTGAAATGTTTGCAAATCGTTTCAAAGTTGCTCCTGCTAAAATGGAAGCAGGTATTTACAGAAGTGTAATGGGTAATGAAGCAACGGCACTTGGATTAGTGGCTGCTGCTCAGAAATCAGGCTTGTCTTTGTTTTATGGAACTTATCCTATTACTCCTGCTACCGATGTTTTGCATGAACTATCGAAACACAAACATTTTAATATCAAAACATATCAGGCTGAAGATGAAATTGCCGGAATTTGCTCAGCTATTGGTGCTGCTTTTGGCGGTAGCTTAGCTGTTACTGGTTCATCTGGTCCTGGTATTGCTTTAAAAACTGAGGCTATTGGTTTGGCTACTATGCTTGAAATGCCTTTAGTAATTGTAAATGTTCAGAGAGCAGGTCCTAGTACTGGTTTACCAACTAAAACAGAACAAGCAGATTTGTTGCAATCAATTTATGGTAGAAATGGTGAGTGTCCTGTAATTGTTTTGGCTGCTCAATCTCCTTCTGATTGTTTTAACCTAGCATATGAGGCTTGCAGATTAGCTTTAACTCACATGATTCCGGTATTTTTCTTAAGTGATGGTTATATTGCTAATGGTTCTGAACCTTGGAAGTTTCCTTCGACTGCTGATTTAAAAGATATCAATGTTTCTTTTGCTAAAGAAAAAGCTGAGGGCGATGATAAATTTATGCCTTACCAAAGAGATGAGAAATTAGCTCGTCCTTGGGCAATTCCAGGTACTAAAGGATTAGAACATAGAATTGGTGGTTTAGAAAAACAAAATATCACCGGTAATATTTCATACGATCCGGCCAACCACGAATTCATGGTTAAACTTCGTCAGGAAAGAGTTGATTTGGTTGCAAATTATATCCCTGATCAAACAATTGATAGTGGTTTCGAAAAAGGTGATTTGTTAATCTTAGGATGGGGAGGTACTTATGGTGCTTTAAAAACAGCAACTGGTAAACTTCTTGATGAAGGTTATAAAGTTGCTCATGCACATGTAAGATATTTAAGTCCATTCCCTAAAAACTTAGGCGAAATTCTTGCTAACTACAAAACAGTTGTTGTGCCTGAATTAAACAATGGCCAATTGGTAAAAATCATTAGAGATAAATATTTTGTTGATGCAATTCCTTATAACAAAATTCAAGGTCAGCCATTTATGTCACAAGAAGTTGTAACTAAAATCAAAGAAATACTTTCTTAATAAAATCATCACGTTTTATTCAATTATTAAACAAAAAAGAAAATGGAAATGGTAGAAAATAAATTGACATCAAAAGACTTCTCTTCAGACCAGGAAGTAAGATGGTGTCCGGGTTGTGGTGATTACTCTATTCTGAAACAAGTTCAAACTGTTTTACCTGATTTAGGTGTTAAGAAAGAGGATTATGCTTTTATTTCAGGAATTGGTTGTTCATCTCGATTCCCTTATTATATGGATACTTTTGGCATGCACTCTATTCACGGACGTGCTATGGCAATTGCTACTGGTTTAAAAGCAACCAGACCTGAATTAAGTGTTTGGGTTGTCACAGGTGATGGTGATTCAATGTCTATTGGAGGAAATCACTTCATTCATACTTTAAGAAGAAATCCTGATTTGAATGTGATGCTTTTTAATAACCAGATTTATGGTTTAACTAAAGGCCAGTATTCTCCAACTTCAGAACAAGGAAAAGTAACTAAGTCTTCTCCTTATGGTAGTGTTGATTATGCTTTCAATCCTATTGCTTTATGTTTGGGTGCTGATGCTACTTTTGTTGCAAGAAGTATGGATCGTGACCCAAAACACATGCAGGCAATGATTAAAAGATCATTTGAACATAAAGGAACTTCTCTGTTAGAGATTTATCAAAACTGTAATGTATTTAATGATGGTGCTTTTGAAATTTTCACAGAAAAATCTTCTAAAAAGCAACAAACATTAATGATGGAACATGGTAAACCTCTTGTATTTGGAGAAAATGCTGATAAAGGTATTAAACTAGATGGATTCAAACCTGTTATCGTTGATTTAAATGATGCTTCTGTAAACGATTTATGGATTCATGATGAAACTGATTTAGTAAAAGCTACAATCATTTCAAGATTTTACGATGATCCATCAGTTGAAGGTCATTTCCCAAGACCATTTGGTGTGTTTTATGTGAACTCAGCAAGACGTTCTTTTGAAGATTTATTCAATGAGCAAATCGATCAAATTAAAGCTAAAAATCCAACACCGGATTTAGATAAACTAATCGCAGGTAAAGAAACCTGGGTTGTTGGTTAATCCTAATAATTTCATAATAAAAAGGGAGTAGATGCTTGTCTGCTCCCTTTTTTTATGCTGAAACCTAAAAATTTTGCCGCTGATGTAATTTTTTTGTCATTATTGAATAATTAAAACAAATTGAAGTCGTTTTTAAACCCTGTTATGCCTTTGGTATAAAAATTAATCTAGAAAACCATGACCCATCATTTACAAAAACTGCTGCTTTTTGTATTCATTTTTGTATCGCTTCAATCATACTCACAATCTTCAATAAAAGGTATGCTAAGTGATACAACAAATTTTAAGCCTTTAGCTTATTCTTCTGTTTCTTTAGTTCGATTAAAAGACTCAATTTTAGTTCAACACAAATGGGCTGATCAACAAAATAAATTCAGCTTTCTGGAATTAAAAGCGGATACTTACTTTATCAGAATTACTCGTCCGGGTTTTGCTGATTATGAAGATAAGATTCTCTTAAAGGAAAATGAATCAAAGGATTTAGGTAATATTCCAATGATTGCAAAAGCAAATTTATTACGTGAAGTAATCATTAGAGAAAAATTGGATGCGATTAGAATTAAAGGTGATACTACTGAGTTTTTAGCTGATAGTTTCGCTGTTAAAAAAGATGCATCAGTAGAAGATTTATTGAAAAAACTTCCGGGTATTCAGGTTGATAAAAATGGTAAAATTACTGCTCAGGGAGAAACAGTAAATAAAGTTTTGGTTGATGGTGAAGAATTTTTTGGTGATGACCCTACAGTTGCCACAAGAAACATTAAAGCTGAAAGTGTTGAAAGTGTTCAGGTATTTGATAAAAAAAGTGAAACTGCCATTCAAACCGGTGTTGATGATGGTGAGAAAAATAAAACCATCAACCTAAAATTAAAAGATGATGCAAAGAAGGGTTATTTTGGAAAAGTGAATGCCGGTTTAGGTACCAAAGTTGAAAATAAGAACAGGTATGAAGGTGAAGCCATGTTTAATTCTTTTAAAAACAAAAGAAAATTAGCTGTTTTTGGTGCTGCCAGTAATACCAATAAAACCAATATGAATTGGCAAGACCAAAACGCATATTCAGGTGGCGACGATAATGTTACCTATGATGAAGAATCTGGTAATATGTACTCATATTATTATAGCGATGATGGTGATGTGGATTTTGATGGAAGAGGTATTCCTAGAACCTGGTATATTGGTGGTCACTATTCCAATAAATACAAGGAAAATAAGAATTCTCTAAACATAAATATTACCCATAGAGAAATGAATGTAGATGGAAACAATAATACCTACACGCAATACATTTTACCTGATACAACTTATTTCGATAACCAAAAAGACTATTTCAGAAATTTTAGAAATGCAACGAAAGGCTCTGCTACATTCGAAGCTAAACCAGATTCATTAACAACAATCAAAGCAAAGTTTAATGTTCGTCAAGGAAAATCAACTGGATTTTCAGATTATATCTCAGAAAATTTAAATGAAAATGAGCAAAGAGTAAATAGTAATAGCAGGACGCAAACTTCAGAAACAAATAATACCAAATTAGAGTCAAATATTTCATATAACAGGAAGTTTAAAACCCTGGGAAGAAGTTTAAATGTTGCATTAAATCAAACTTATAATGCCAATGATGGTGATGGATTTTTGAGGTCAGTAAGTAATTTTTATCAGGCAAATAATACATTGCTTTCAACAGATACAATCGACCAACAAAAAATCAATAATTCATCTTCAGCAACTTGGGGAGGGAAAATTGCCTATACAGAACCTCTTTCTAAAATATGGTTTTTGGTAACCGATTATAATTTGAATAATACCAATAGTATGGCTAAAAGAAGCACTTTTGGTAAATCAGCAGAAACCTATACCAGTTTTGTAGATTCCTTAAGTAGTGATTTTAAATATGATATTTGGGCACATTCAGGCGGATTAACTTTAAGAAGAGTTACTAAAAAAATCAATTTTTCTTTTGGAGCTAGAACAGCACATACTATCTTAAAACAATCAGATTTGTTATTAGATTCATCATTTAACAGAACCTTTACAAATTTTTTCCCTTCAGCCAGTTTCAACTATAAACTAAGTACAACTACTTCATTTGGATTTAATTATAATGGTAGAACAGAACAACCATCAATTCAGCAATTACAGCCATTAAGAGATAATAGTAATCCTTTAAATATTTCAATCGGAAATACCGCACTTAAACAAAGCTTTGAACACCAGATTGGATTTAGATACAATGCCTACAAACCAATTACCGGAAGAGGAGTTTTTGCAAATCTCGGTTTTAATTTTACTGATAATGATTTTGCCAGCAACAACTATGTAGATGAAAAGGGTAGAAGAGTGTATCAAACAATTAATGTTGATGGAAATAAATCAATGTATTCATATATCTATTATTATTTCTCAATTAAGAAGTTAAACATGCACATGAACGCTAACTTAAATGCGAACATCAGTCAGAATAGAAACAGAGTTAATTTCCAGGATAATGTCAATAACAATAATAGAACCGGGTTTGGATTTTCACCAAATTATTCTCTTGACGAATGGTTGGAACTAGGATTGAATTGTAATTGGAGTTATAACAGAAGTAAATCTAGTTTAAGACCAGATATCATTACAACCTTCTGGATACAAACTTATTCTCCATACCTAAATCTGGATTTCCCTTTTGGATTGAGTTTTAATACTGATGTTGAATTTAATAAACGTCAGCAAGCCTATGAAAGCGAAACCAATTTAAATACTGTGATTTGGAATGCATCAATAGGATACAAAATGCTAAAAAGTAAAAGATTAAAAGCTTCTGTTGGTGCTTATGATATCTTAAATCAGAATTTAGGATTCAATCGTTCTGCAAATTCAAACTTTGTGACACAGAACGTTTACAGCACTTTACAAAGATTTTTAATGTTTAGCTTAACCTATAATATTAACCAAGCTCCTGGTTCAGATTACTAAAATTACAATGATGAAAAAGATAATATATTTAATAGTTTTTCTAAGTTTTTCAAGTTTAACTGAAGCTCAACAATTGATTCTTCAGGGCAAAATTCATTATGAAAGAAAAGAAAATCTTCATAAACTTTTTACAGAGGAAAATGAATGGACAAATGAGTTCAAAAAACAATTACCAAAATATAGAGTAGATATTTTTGAACTATCATTTAATACCAAACGAAGTTTATATAAAATGGAACAGGAGTTTGAAGGAAATTCAAATATTCTTGATTGGTTTAATGTTGCCAAATCCAATATTGTATCTCAAAACATTGAAAATCAAAAAGTTCAGGCTCAAAAAGTGGTGTATGAAAATACTTATCAAATCAATGATTCACTTCCTAAAATCACTTGGAAACTGCACAATGAATATAGAACCATTGCAGGATTTTCATGCAGAAAGGCAAGTACAATTATCCTTGATTCAGTTTATATCATAGCATTTTTTACAGATGAAATTCCGGTTAGTGGTGGCCCTGAATCAATGAACGGTTTACCCGGAATGATTATGGGATTAGTGGTACCTCGTTTAAATACAACCTGGTTTGCAACAAGAGTTGATCATGTGAGTGTAAGTGATGAAAGTTTAGCTTTTTATCCTAAAGCCAAAAAGAAAATAAATACAATAAAAACGTTTTTGGATGAGTTAAAATTGGCTACTAAAAACTGGGGCAAAGAATCTGGTGACATAATTTGGAGATCGGTTTTGTAGGTTTAAACCTGAAAAAATAAAAGCCGATTTCTTAAAATTGAATTCCGAAATCTGATTTTGAGTTAATTATTCAAAAAATGTAATAATTTGCTCAAAATCATTTTTTATGCGAAAAAATTTACTATCAAAAAATTGGAGTAAGGGCTTTTTATTCATTTCACTATTATTTATTAGTTATACCAGTTATAACAATGCTAGTAGTCCGCCAACAAGCATGACAGGTGCACCAGGAGAAGGCAATTGTACAAACTGCCATGCAGGTTCTGCTATTACTTCGGGTTCGGCTTGGGATGCAATTAATATTACAGGATTGCCAGCAAATGGATATATTCCAGGTACTACTTATTCATTAACAATAAATGGTTCCTCTGCGGCTACTGCAAAAAATGGAGTTTCGCTTACTGCTTTGAGCCCTACTAGTGCAATGGCAGGTTCATTTACTGCTGGCACAGGTAATTCCATTTTAATAGGTAGTGGAAGAAATTATATGAGTCATAATAGTGCAGGAAATTCTCAATCATCATTCTCTTTTAGCTGGACAGCTCCTGCCTCCGGTGTTGGTACTGTAACATTTTATGCAAGTTTCATGGGTACTAATGCCAATAATAATAACTCAGGTGATAATGTTTACGTGAAATCATTTTCTGTTAATCAAGGGAATTTGCCTACAGCTGTTATTACACCATCAGCAACTTCTATTTGTTTAGGAGATACTTTATATCTTCAGGGAAGTGGAATCAACAATCCTACTGCTTATTCATGGCAGTTTCTTGGAAATGTACCGGGAACATCAAGTCTTCAAAATCCTAAATTGGTTTATACAACAGCGGGTTCAAAACAAATTAGATTAACAACATCTAATTCAAGTGGCTCTTCTACTCCTGCATCTGTAATAATTACAGTGAATGTAAAACCAACTGCAACAATAACTGCAAGTTCGACAAGCATTTGTGGCGACCAGGATTCTGTTATTCTTTCAGCAAATACAGGTGCCGGTTTAACTTATTTATGGCAACCGGGTGCATTAACTGGGCAATCAATTAAAGTTAACAATGGTGGTTCTTATACAGTTAAAGTAACCAATGCTAATAACTGTTTTAATACATCATCTGCAACTCTTATTACGAAAAGAACTTTACCTGCTTCTAATTTTACCGCTTCAAAAGATACAATTTGCTCTTCGGATTCAATTTTATTTACGGGTTCAGGTGTTTTTCAGAATTATCAGTTTTTTAGAGATACTACTCTTTTAAAATCCAGCACCGATTCAATTTTTAATGCCAAAAATTTAGTTTCAGGTAATTATAAATACAGAGTATATAATGGTTTTTGTTACAGTCCTTATCAAACAAAGTTTATAAATGTTGATCAAAAACTTCCTGCTCCACAAATGACTTGTGGTAACAGTTCACATGCTTTTATTAATTATTCTTGGACATATGTTCCAAATGCAGTTGGATATCAATACAGTTTAGATTCAGGTGAAACATGGAATACCGTTTCATCAACAGTAAACTCACTTTCTGTACAGGCGGGTGCACCAAATCAAACTAAAAAACTTTGGTTAAGGGCTTTGTCGAATGGAGTTTGTGAGGTAGGGGAGGCAGCAGTTTTAGCTTGTAGTAATGCACCTTGTCCTTATGTGCCTATTACAATTAATGCTCCAAAAACTATTTGTTTAAGTCCTGATACCGGCTCAGTTACTGTGTCAGTTCCTAAACCTACTCCAAATGGAAATTATAGTGTTAGATATAGGACAATCACTGATTTTATAACTTGGGCTGCAGCTGGTGAATCTGTAAAAATACCAATGAGTTTAGGTAATAATGGTATTGAAATTATTTGTTACGATTCAGCTAATTTATTTTGTCCAATTGATACTTTTGTTTTTGTTGAAGCTAAAACCGGATTAAAACCAATAAGCACCAATATTGGAGGTAAATTCAATTATTTATGCAATTATGATAGGAGTTTTGAAATCTATTCTACTTTATCTCCAAGTGCCGATTCAATTTTATTTTATTATTTAAATACCGAAAATCAAACAGATTCAGTAGTTCAAAATTCTCAAAACGATACTAGTTTTGTGTTTAATGTCAACTCATTTAAACCTGTTGCAGGTGTTTATGCTTTTAATGTAAAGCAATGGAATAAAAATAGCGGATGCTCTGTAAATGCTTCACCAGGTGTCTTTAAGGTTTTAGATGAAATCAATCCTACTTTTTTAGTAACCCAAACTTTAGATGGTACATCATTTAGCTTTACAAATACCACCACAAATCCATTTGATAAATTAAGATGGGAATTTGGTGATGGTAACATCGATACTGTTAGGAATATTATTGGTAATTACTCTTATTCAACATCAGGAACTTATAACATTAAACTAATTTTAAAAGATAATTTCTCTTGTTCAGATACAACTTCAAAAACTGTTGTGGCAATTGCTTCATCCCTAAATGAGTTAGCAGGAATAAATAATCTTAAGATTTATCCAAATCCTGCTAATGATGTTTTAAATGTATCATTTAATACCAATGGTGAAGAAACTATCCAATTACGCATTTTGGATTTAAATGGAAAAATAATCAAATCGGGTATGAGCTTTGATGGTTATGGATTTTATGAGCATCAATTGAACCTCGATTCTATTTCAAAAGGCATTTATTTGTTAGAAATTGCTACATCAAAATCTGTCAAACATTTTAGATTCCAACATCAATAATCGACAGAGTTAAATAGTTCAAAATTCCACTAAACAAAAAGGCCGACTCAAATCCTTGAGTCGGCCTTTTATTTAATCTTACTTTTTAGTTTATACCGTGATAAATCGCAGTGTACTACTTCACCTCTTCGAATTCAACATCTTGTACATTGTCGGATCCTGCTGATGAAGCTCCACCTGTGTTACCATCATTTGGTGCACCTTGTGCATTAGCTCCTGCTGCTTGTTCTGCAGCGTAAATATCCTGACTTGCAGCTTGCCATGCATTGTTTAATGCTTCCATCGCTGATTCAATTCCTGCTAAATCTTTTGCTGCATGAGCTGTTTTTAATGTAGCTAAGCTGCTTTCGATTACTGATTTTTTATCAGCCGGAATTTTATCTCCGTATTCTTTGATTTGTTTTTCTGTTTGGAAAATCAAACTATCAGCAGTATTCAGTTTTTCAACTTCTTCTTTTGCTTTTTTATCTGCTTCAGCATTTGCTTCTGCTTCACGTTTCATTTTCTCGATTTCAGCATCACTCAATCCGCTACTTGCTTCAATTCTGATTTTTTGCTCTTTACCTGTTCCTTTATCTTTTGCACTTACATGTAAAATACCATTTGCATCAATATCAAAAGTAACTTCTACTTGTGGAACTCCTCTTGGAGCTGGTGGAATATCACTTAAATGAAATCTTCCGATAGAGCGGTTTTGATTAGCCATCGGACGCTCACCTTGTAATACATGAATTTCTACTGTAGGTTGGTTATCTGAAGCTGTACTAAATACTTCACTTCTTTTAGTTGGAATGGTTGTATTCGACTCGATTAATTTGGTCATTACACCACCCATTGTTTCAATACCTAAACTCAAAGGTGTAACGTCTAATAATAAAACGTCTTTCACTTCTCCAGTTAATACTCCACCTTGGATAGCAGCTCCTAAAGCTACAACTTCATCAGGATTTACTCCTTTTGATGGTGCTTTACCAAAGAAATCTTCTACTGCTTTTTGAATTGCTGGAATACGTGTTGATCCACCTACTAAGATAACTTCATCAATATCTTTAGTTGTTAAACCTGCGTTTTTCAAAGCAGATTGACAAGGTGCGATTGTTCTTTTGATTAGATCATCAACCAATTGCTCAAATTTTGCTTTGGTTAAAGTTTTTACCAAATGTTTTGGTCCGCTTTGTGTTGCAGTAATATAAGGTAAATTGATTTCTGTTTGAGCAGAACTTGATAATTCTATTTTTGCTTTTTCAGCCGATTCTTTCAAACGTTGTAATGCCATTGCATCAGTTCTTAAATCAATACCTTCTTCAGATTTAAAATCATCAGCTAACCAGTCAATAATTTTTTGATCGAAATCATCACCACCTAAGTGAGTATCACCATCAGTTGATTTTACTTCGAAAATTCCATCACCCAATTCTAAAACTGATACGTCATGTGTTCCTCCACCACAGTCGAAAACAACGATTTTCATATCCTTATTAGCTTTGTCTAATCCATAAGCTAATGCTGCTGCTGTAGGTTCGTTAATGATACGTCTTACATTCAAACCAGCAATTTCTCCGGCTTCTTTGGTAGCTTGACGTTGTGCATCGTTGAAATAAGCAGGAACTGTAATAACTGCTTCTTTAACTTCTGTTCCTAAATAATCTTCAGCTGTTTTCTTCATTTTTTGAAGTATGATAGCTGAAAGCTCTTGAGCAGTATATAATCTTCCGTCAATATCAACTCTTGGTGTATTGTTATCACCTTTTGCTACTTTGTAGGGAACTCTGCTAATTTCTGTACTTACTTCAGCATGTGTATGCCCCATAAATCTTTTGATAGAAAAGATTGTATTTACTGGGTTTGTTACTGCCTGACGTTTTGCAGGATCTCCAATTTTTCTTTCACCATCTTTTAAAAATGCAACAATAGAAGGAGTTGTTCTTTTACCTTCACTGTTTGCAATTACAACCGGTTCATTACCTTCCATAACGGCAACGCATGAGTTGGTTGTTCCTAAATCGATTCCTATTATTTTGCTCATAAGTTTAATGTTCTTTCACAAAATTTATCAATCTCTATACCAATGATAAAAATTGTCAGTTTTTAGAGCAATCTGACAGATACACTTTCATTTAATTTCAATTTTTGTAGAATTGATAAGGCAAAATGTCAGTTTTATGGCAGAATAATAATTCGCATAATGGTTTTGTTGGATGTAAATATCCCCTCAAAATAGATTTAGTAAATCCTATTTTAAAATGAACTTTCTTAAAAGTTAATTTCCTTTAATAATCTGAAAATAAGTAGATTAAGATTGTTTTGCAGCTTACCTCACAAAATTTGGAAGATTGTCGGCTAATGTATTTCTCGACTCATTGTCAAGAATCATCTTAGTTTGAATAGTATAGTTACGACTAGTAAATATCCCTAAGCCATTTTCGATATTTGTATAAACTGTATTTTTCTCAACTATGGAAGTATTTGGTTTACTTAAATCTGATAGTTCCTTGTATTCTTTTGAACCTCCATAGGCAATAAATTGAATTCCAACTACACGTCTGATTTTACTATTATCGGTAGGAATACTTATTTTTAATGTTTTAACAAAAGTTTCTGATAACACTGTTTCTCTATCAAAATAAACCGAGGATCTTTTTACATAATAATCATAATATTTTAACTGAGATGAGTTTGTATCATTTTTATCCATTTCCAAATAATTGAACCTGATTACTAAATCATATAAATATGAATTTTTACCACTAGTATACCTAAATGGAAAAGCATGATTGTTTATATTCGGTCTAATTGCAATTGTTCTCGCTTCAATTACAGCGTCTTTAACAATAGCAGTACTTGATCTAAAAGTTCTTCCTGATTTTGGATGGTAAATAAGCAATTGATACCTTTCATCTATATCATTGTTTTTAGGAATTGAGCAAGCGTATAAATAATGTTTCTGATTTCCGAAAAAACCAGAATCTTTAAATACTGTATCGATTTTATAACAAGGATAAGTTTTGTTTCCTTCACTTAAGGTAACTACCAACGAATCGAAGTATAGGGAATCTGCAATTTTCGCACCTGCTGATGTTGATGAATTTGCATCATTCTGATATAATTTTTGAATTCTGATGTATTGAACAGGCTGATTTTGGTCTAAAAATCCATAAACAACTGCGGTATCTTCATAAGGCGCATTGATTTCCAGGTCGTTTTTACAAGAATTAAAGGTAATTCCAAGTAATATTAGGATGATTAAATTTTGTAATTTCATTTGCTGCGAAGTAAAACTATTTTATTGCTGATTCAAAACATAGTCAAAGATTCGCTTAGAAAGGTTTTATTTATACCTTTGAATTTCAAGATTTTTTATGAGTACCTATAAAGAAGTAAAAAAAGTGACCACCCATACAGTTCAGGAAATGAAACTTAGAGGTGAGAAAATCAGTATGTTAACTGCATACGATTATAGTATGGCTAAAATTTTCGATGCTGCAAAAATTGATGTTTTATTGGTTGGTGATTCAGCTTCAAATGTGATGCACGGTCACGAAACTACACTTCCAATTACTTTGGATGAGATGATTTCTCATGCTGCTGCCGTAATAAAAGCTGTTGATAGAGCACTTGTTGTTGTTGATTTGCCATTTGGTTCTTATCAGGGAAATTCAAAAGAGGCTTTGGTTTCTTCAATCAGAATTATGAAAGAAGCCGAAGCACACGCTGTTAAACTAGAAGGTGGTTCAGAGGTAGTAGAATCAATCAAAAGAATTCTTACAGCCGGTATTCCTGTTATGGGTCATTTGGGTTTAACCCCTCAAAGTATCTATAAATTCGGTACTTATGAAGTGCGTGCAAAAGAAGATGCTGAGGCTGCTAAATTAATGGAAGATGCTAAATTGTTAGAGGAAGCTGGTTGTTTTGCTTTGGTTTTGGAGAAAATTCCTTCAAAACTGGCAAAAGAGGTTGCTCAAGCTATAAAAATCCCTGTAATTGGAATTGGAGCTGGTCCCGATGTTGATGGACAAGTTTTAGTAAGCCACGATATGCTTGGTATCAACAAAGATTTTTCACCAAAATTTCTTCGCAGGTATTTGAATTTGTATGATGAAATTAAATCAGCAGTTGAAAGATATGTTGAAGATGTAAAAAGTGTTGATTTTCCGAACGAAAAGGAACAATATTAAAACAGAAGTTCAATCTTGGAAATATTATTTGAAGACAATCATCTGATAGCTGCTTTTAAATTATCAGGTCAAACTGTTCAACCTGAACCCTCCAAACCAATTTCTCTTGAAGATGAGGTAAAGGAATATATACGCGTTAAATACAACAAGCCCGGTTCGGTTTTTTTAGGTGTAATTCATCGTTTAGATATGCCGGTAAATGGAATTGTTTTGTTTGCCAGAACCAGTAAGGCTTTGGTTCGAATGAATGAAAGTTTTCAAAAAAGGGAAATTACCAAAAAATACCTTTGTCTTGTTGAAGGTAAACCTCCTGCTTCAGCCGGTGCTCTTCAACATTGGCTTAAATCCGATGATAAAAAGAATTTTACAAAAGCTTTCGAGAATCCTGTAAACAATGCCCTCGAAGCTCGATTAAAATACAAGGTGCTCAAATCAGCCAAAAATATTTCTTTGCTTGAAATTGATTTGGAAACCGGTCGTAAGCACCAAATCAGAGCCCAACTTTCGGCAATGGGTAACCCTATTTTGGGTGATGTAAAATATGGTGCTTCTAAACCTTTAAAAGACCAATCAATTGCGTTACAGGCTTATTTTTTGAGTTTCAATCACCCTGTTCAGGATATTCCAATTGAAATTAGCTTGTTGAATTCAAAGAATTTACTCAAACTTTAATTTTGATTCTTTTTGGCTTTTTGAATATATAAAGTTTCAGTTTTCATCTTATAAGCCAATTCCATTGCCCGTTTTATTCTGCTGTCTGTATTTTTTACACTACTTACATAGTGAGCTAAACTTCTTTGCATCCCAACAGTCATTCCAAAAAAGATTTTGCCGGCCTCTTCATCCTGTTCCATAACTTCTTTTAATTCCTCCGGAAGTTCTAAAAAATCAGGGTCTGTAAGGCTGAATTCAATTTCTACAGGATCGCCCGTTGTTATTTTGGCAGCTCTTCTTAAGGCTGAACCTACCATAAAAAAGCCATTTCCGTTTTTTCTACCTTGAATGGCCAATGAAAATTCTGCTCCATTCATTTTACCTAAAGTTCTTAATCTTCCAGATTCTGGCAATTCTGAAATAATTTCACTTGGAATAGAAACCATAGTATAGGAAGGGTTTGAGTCCAGAATTTTCAGAATACCTTGAAAGCGATAACTTTTATTCATCCTGCAAAATAATTGTAAACTGCCAATTCAACAAAGTGCATTTTTGGTGTAAAGCTATTTTCATGTTGGTCTCAAAAAAACTTTTACCTTTGTGCCCTCAATAAATAAAAATACCCAATATGAACGGATTTTTTAAAGTACCTGTACCGGTTAATGAACCTATTTTAACTTATGCTCCCGGAACCGCTGCCAGAGCTGAACTAAAAGCTGCATTGGCTGAAGGTAGAAGCAAAGTTTTAGATATTCCTATGTATATCGGATCTGAAGAAGTAAGAAGCGGTAAAACAATCGACCTTCGTCCTCCTCATGATCATCAGCATAAATTAGGTCATTTTCATGTGAGTGATGCTTCTCATGTTGATGCTGCTATTAATGCGGCTTTGGCTGCAAAACCAAAATGGGAAGCTTTGGCTTGGGAACAAAGAGCTGCTATTTTCTTACGTGCAGCCGATTTAATTGCCGGTCCTTACCGCGCTAAATTAAACGCTGCAACAATGCTGGGTCAAAGCAAAAGTGCTTTTCAGGCAGAAATCGACAGTGCTTGCGAAATCATCGATTTCTTGCGTTTCAATGTATATTTCATGAGTCAGATTTACCATGAACAACCTCAATCTGCTAAAGGTATTTGGAACAGAATTGAATACAGACCTTTAGAAGGATTTATATATGCTTTAACTCCTTTTAACTTTACAGCAATTGCAGGTAATTTACCAAGCAGTGCTGCAATGATGGGTAATGTTGTTGTTTGGAAACCGTCAAATACACAGGTTTATTCTGCAAACGTTTTGATGGAAATCTTCAAAATGGCAGGTGTTCCTGATGGTGTAATCAATTTAATTTATCCAAGTGGACCGGTTGCAGCTGATGTTGTTTTTAAACATCCTGATTTTGCTGGAATTCACTTTACAGGATCTACTGCTGTGTTTCAAGATATTTGGAAAAACATTGGAAACAATATTCACAGATTTAAAACTTACCCAAGAATTGTTGGTGAAACAGGTGGTAAGGATTTTATTGTGATGCACAAATCGGCTTTGGTTGAAGAAAGTGTTGTTGCTATGGTAAGAGGTGCTTTTGAATACCAAGGACAAAAATGTTCTGCTGCTTCACGTGTTTATGTGCCTAGTAATTTGTGGCCTATTGTAAAGGAAAAAATGGTTGCAATGATGAAGACCTTAAAAATGGGTCCTACTGAAGATTTCTCTAATTTTATCAATGCTGTTATCGATGAAAAATCATTTGATAAACTAGCTGCTTATATCGATGCTGCTAAAAAAGATGAACGTTGCGAAATCGTTGCCGGTGGTAATTATGATAAATCTAAAGGTTGGTTTATTGAACCTACAGTTATCGTAACAAACGACCCTAAATACACTACCATGTGTGAAGAGTTATTTGGTCCGGTTTTAACTATTTATGTTTACGATGCAGAGAAGTTTGAAGAAACCTTGGATATAGTAAATACCACTTCTGATTATGCATTAACAGGTTCAATTATTGCACAAGATAGATATGCAATTGAATTGGCAACTTGGAAGCTTAGAAATGCTGCTGGTAATTTTTATATCAATGATAAACCAACTGGTGCTGTTGTAGGTCAACAACCATTTGGCGGAGCAAGAGGTTCTGGTACCAACGATAAAGCCGGTGCTATGATTAATTTATTACGTTGGGTAAGTTTAAGAACAATCAAAGAAACATTTGTTCCACCAACAGATTACAGATACGAATTTATGAATGAAGCTTAATTCATTTTAAATAATAAAAAGCCATTATTCGAAAGGATAGTGGCTTTTTTGTTATATTTAATTTTTACTTGCTTGCTATAGTATTCATCATCCACTTTACCATCTCCATCAAAATCAGCTAAGCCATAAAATTCAACTTGTTTTTTGTCTAGTTTCATTCTGAATACATAATTTTTCTTTTGAGGAAAAGTATCTGAAATATATAAACTATCACCTTTTATTTGGTAATATCCATGAGGATCATAAGTAATACTATCTTTTAAATTGCGGTGTAAAGAGTGATATTTCCCATCACTATAATAGGTTGTTTGAATATTTCTCGACACCATTTTAGTTTCCCAATTCGCTCTGTTTGCTGAAATAATTGTGGTGTCTTTTGTATTGTTTTGACTATTTAATTTGATAATTAGTTCATCAATTTCCCAAGTACCAATAAGATTTGAACTTCTACAGGATGTAAGTAAACAAACCCAAATGCAGATTTTAAAATAAAATTTCATGATTCAATATACTAAATCATAAAAGAAAACACCTGAACCAATTTTGATTCAGGTGTTAATTTTATTTATAAACTACCAGATTTTTCGAATATTCCCAATTACCGGATTGAGTTGTGTTTTTCATATTTTCTTGTGGTTCAACCCAATATTTTCCATTGATAACAAATTTGAATTCCATTGTTTTATCTTTAGGAAGTTCTGAAATTGGTAAACTGATTTCCCATTTGTTACCAACTTTTTTCATCAGAAATTTTTTGTCTTTAGGTTTCCAATCATTCATTTCTGAAGCGAGGTATACTTCTTTAATTGTGATATCATCAATTTCTTTTGTCCAAAATCCAGCACCAGATAGATTTTTAAATTTTTCAGGCTCAAAACTAAATAGAATTTTATCTTCAACAATTGAATATCCATGAATATCTGTTGGCAGAATTAAAGTTGTTTCTTCAAATCCAAGGTTCACTGCAGTAGTATTCATACCTCTTGGTTTGGCCAGATTTGCATCGGTAAACTCAGTTTCAAAACCATCAACTTTAACTAAGCCTTTTCCGAAAATGGCTAAACCAATTCTTATTTTATCGGCATTCCAAGGAATAACTCTTTCTGTGCTTATTTGAACCCAATCATGATAACCTCTAACTTTTTCTTCTCTTATAATGGTATTTCCTTCAGTGGTAAAAGAGTTCTCCAAATTTTCATCATCAATTCCAATAAACAAAGCTGTCCAATATTTGACATCTTCAGTTTTAACCCAAGCACTTAATTTCAGATTTTTTCCTCTATAGTCGATTGCTGAAAACGATTGTTCAATGGTCCCACTGCCATATACTTCATCAATTTTAGAATGAATTTGCAAGCAGTTTTTCCCAACTTTAGTATCTGTTTTTTCAATTACCATTTTGTAATTACCAGCCCAACTACCACCTTTTTGCCATGCATTTGGCATTTCCTGTGAATGACCTAAAAAACTATTTAGGAATAATCCCCCGATTAATAAAAGATTTTTCATAGAATTAAATTTTGATGAGGCAAATGTCTACATCAAGCAGAATATAAAAGACTTCAAAACTCCCAATTTCATTTTTTGATATCCGAAATTTATGTTTTGAGTTTTATTGCCATTTTAGCTCATCCTTTTTTATCTTCCAGATAAAAGCATCCAAGATATAATGGCTGATTTGAGGCACAGATAATAAAGGAACTATTATACTCAAAGCTTGCTGACTGTTGAATTCCGGTAAAACATAAAATGTAGAAAATAATTCAAGGTGTTCTCTCCAAACTAAACTGTCCCACAATGCTTCTTCAATAAAGGCAAATCCGATAATTATTGCTAAAAAAAGCATTAAATATAAAATCCCTTTTTTGCTGCTTGTTACTGGTTTCTTTTTTCTTTCTACAATCCAAACCAAAGCAATATAAGGAATACCATGAGCTACAACGTTTAATAAGGTAAATATTAAATCACCATTAAAATATACAATTCCAAAATACCAACTTAAGCCGGTTCCAAGTATCAATAGGTTTTTACCTAAATTAAAGTATTTATTTTTTAGGCTGATATTAATTTCTTTAACAAGATAAATTCCAATCAAAAGAAAATACAATGAACTAAAAATCTGCAATAAAAATGGATTGTGGAATTTGAAAAAGTCACCATCAATAAACCAATGAAAAACCCTGTTATCACTCAAATGCCAGTAACTTATAGGATATATACAAAGTCCATAAATCATGGTATTATCAATCCATTTTTCCCATTTTAATTGATTGTCGTTTTTAGAATAGATTCGCATGAATCCATATTGCTGTCTTATGAAATGAAATACTGCCAGATATGCAATCACCCTCCAGAATAACAACGCGTGAATTGAGTACAAAACAACTCCTGCTACAAATGACAAAAGCGGGATGCTGATAAACAAATCCTTTTTCTGCTCAAATGCATTTTTATCCAAATAAGTTCTGAACAAACTGCTGTAAACATGCGATACATCTATCAAAAGAACAAGAATAAACCAGTTTAAATAGTTCATTTCTTTTTCCTGATTAAAATAATTAGGAAACAAAATAACCAGCAACAAGCAAACAAATGGTTGAGCCAATATAAACAGCAAATCAAATCCTGCTTTATGTATCCAGTTTCCTTTAAGCATTTTTGTTCAAATTTTCGATACATAAATCAGCGGCATCTAAACCCGAATGAAAGGCTTCTTCAAATATTGAAATTCCTGTAATATCAGAATTTGCAAAATATATTCTATCATTCAAAGGCTTCCTCATTTCCTTGATTTCATCACCTTTAATAAGCCCTGGAATTGGTCTTATCATACCATGACCCCATAGTTTAATCTCGATTTCTTTAATCGATTCCTCAATATTTGGATGGGCAATTTTTAAATCAGCCAGAATAATTTTTTTCCAATCTTCCTCCGTTCTTTTATAGGCCAGTTCCCTTTCTTGTTTAGGTTGCCCTTTTGATAAAGGATAATAATAAGTAATTACCTTTTCGTTTTCATGCATGTTTAAATGCTGCTGACAAGCATTTACATATCCAAGCGATTGACTTCCATAAATAACATTATCCCAGCACAATGGAATTCCTTTATTGGTATATAATTGATGCAAACTGATATTAGCTACCATCCAAGGAGAATAAGTGAACTTGTTATACAATTCCTCTTTTTTAGAATGCTTTAAAATTCGCTTATTGATGTATTGTGGTCCACTAAGAATTACATGTTTACATTGGTAATTTATGCTTTCTTCTTTATCAAAATCATAAACCAAAACTTCTATCATCTCATTTTTCTCTTCTATTGAATAAACAAGTTGATTACATATTAAATGTTCTTTGATTGTTGATTTCAAACCATTCGTCAAAAATGCATTTCCTTCAGGCCAGGTAAGCACATCACCTGATTCTGCATTTGCTGCTTTTCCTTTTCTTGATGCAAAATAATGAATGCCAGCCCATGCTGAACTATCCTGCATTGAACTTCCAAAATCATCTCTGCAACAATAATCCAGGTACCAAAAAAGATATTTGGAACGATAGCCTTTTGATTTCATAAAGCTATAAAAATCTATTTCATCAAGTTTGGTAAATTCACTGTCATTCGAAGAGTTTTTCAGTGGAATACAAAATGCATCTTTCCCATCTTTTCCTTTTGCATTTTTATAAAATTGAATGAGTTCAAAGAAAGATTTTATTTCCTTATGGTCATTTTCCTCAATACCCGAATGAGGAACCAATCCTTCTTGCCAATGACCATTTATATACAATCGTTCTTCAGGATCAAAACACAAAAATTGCTCATTGTATTCTAGTTTATTTTCATGATTGATTCCTGTTATTACATTGCATTCTTTTAAAAATGTAATGAGTTCAGTATCTCTATCATCAGGAATTGGTAAATAATGTGCTGCCCAAGGATAATTACTGATTGTATTCTTTCCACTTATTGAATTACCACCGCTTTCTTTAGCAAGTTCCAGGATTTTAAAATCATTTATATCAGATTTTTTTAATCTTCTTCCTGCACTTAATCCACTAATTCCTGCACCAATAATTAGGATATTTTCTTGAATAATGTTCTTTGGATTTTCGAATTTGGCTTCTCTTAATAAATGTCCTCTTCCTGAATTATCATCAACAAATTTTACCTGAAAAGAATTGCCTTTCTTGCATGAATTCTGGCTGCTTAAAACAATACCAAGACCAAGTCCACTCAATAAAAAATCTCTTCTTTTCATTTTATTGGTAATTAGCCCATTCTTCTTCAAAATAATGAACCAAAACCTGGTTGTTTAACTTGTTTACTTCTGCAGGAACTTTTTGCATATCCTTAGGGAAAATAAACAGTTGTTTTAAGGTTTCTTCATTTAAAAATCTCAAGTCTTTTCTAAATGAATCAGGCAGTATATAATTTCTATTCTTTAAAGCCAT
This sequence comes from Vulcanococcus limneticus LL, assembly GCA_943361925.1. Lineage (GTDB taxonomy): Bacteria > Bacteroidota > Bacteroidia > UKL13-3 > UKL13-3 > CAISCU01. The sequence goes on from CALRIT020000017.1 coordinate 75,370, forward strand.
CATATAACCCCATTCACCAAATGATGGTATATAGGCATGATAAGCTTTGGTATTAAATCCGACAGATTGAAGTGTTGTATCGATACACCAAAATGATTTGCGTGCAACATAAGGTGATGTTGATTGAATAACACTCATTCCACTATCGCTTAATGATTGATAAACCAATCTATAGAAGCTATTACTATAAAGTTTTCCTATTGAATAGTTTGATGGATCAGGAAAATCAATGATGATACAATCAAATTGTTGTTTGTTTTTTTTTAACCACAAAAAAGCATCCTCATTAATAATTTGAAGCTTTTTCGATAACAATGATTTTTCGTTTAAGGCTGTCAACATTGAGTTTGACTTAAATAAACGGGTCATTTCTGCATCTAAATCAACCAAAATAATTCTTTCTACTTCATTGTGTTTTAATACTTCTCTTACTGCTAATCCATCACCTCCACCCAAAATTAAAATGTTTTTTTTGTTTGATAAAAATTCCAAAGCCGGATGAACCAATGCTTCATGATACCGGTATTCGTCGGAACTACTAAATTGTAAATTGCCATTTAGAAATAAGCGATATTCCCTTGGATTTTTAGTTAGAACAATTCTTTGATAGGGTGATGATTTGGCAAAAATAATTTTATCCTGAAATGCCATTGATTCTGCGAAATTCATGATTCTTTCCGAAAACGCAAATCCTGTAGCCAATAACAAAAACGAAATAATTGCTGCTATTTTAAGGCTTTGAATCCAGGCAATTTCTTCCTTAAACTTTAAACATAAAACCCAGGCTACTGCTATGTTTAACAGTCCAAATAAAAATGATGTTTTTAACAAACCAAGGTAGGGGATAAGAAACAAAGGAAAAACAACTGATGCCAATAAAGCACCGATATAATCGAATGTAAAAACCTTCGAAACCAATTCCTTGAATTCATATTTCTTTTCAAGAATTCGCATCAGTAATGGAATTTCGAGTCCAACTAAAATGCCGGTTAAACCAACCAATGCATATAGTAGAAACCTAAAAGATTCAACATGATCAAACATTAAAAACAAAATGCTTGAACTAAATCCACCAATTAAACCAACAGTAATTTCAATTTGAACAAACCATGCAATGAGGTGTTTATTGAAGAATTTAGACAAATAGGAGCCTATTCCCATTGAAAATAAATAGGCACCAATAATGGTTGAAAATTGGGTAACAGAATCGCCGAGTAAATAACTAGCAACAGTACCTGCAACTAATTCATAAATTAGGCCACAAGTAGCTACTACAAATACCGCAAGTAATAAGAGCAGGTGAATATTGATTTCCTGCTTTTTTATTTCTTCTTCTTTTTCGAAATCAACCATGAATTGCTGATGCAATGATTATAGCGATGGCAATCATAAATGCTGCTGCCATAATTGCCAATGCATTGTTTTTTCTTTCAATGATTTCTTTCCATAAATTTTCAGGTGTAATTTTTTCAATTACCCAGAATGAAATTAGCAGGATAACAATTCCGATTAATGAATAAAGAACTGAACTAACTACATACTTAATGTTTATGATATCTTCCATTTTTAAATAAATTTATTTGTGATAAAATCTGCTTCCACCATGCGAACCGCCGCTGCCTCTCGATTGACCATATGCTCTTTCACTTACCTCATCAGGATTATAGAATTTCCATCCATAAATACCCGCATAAGTATATACACCTAAAACCAGCATTAATATGCTGAAATAAATGGCTACACTCTTTTTTTCTTTGTTACTAATATTAAACATATTCTATTAATAATGTATGTAATCACTTTCCATCCAACGTCTACTTTCAAAATTTTTCTCTAAGAAGTAAATAACAATTGGATAAATAGATACCAATAGTATCGTCCATAATAAATTCGACCAAATCGCTACATCTCTTCTAACTTCAACTGTAAATGATGGATTGGGTAAACCACTTCCATTTGTTCCCCAATCAGGGTAAATCAGCATATAATACCTACCATCAGGAACAGCAGAAAGTACTACCGATTCTTTTTGATCGCCTTCTGTCCAACTCATTCCATCATCAACACCTGAATAAAATTCTAGTGATTTAATAGCTTCAAATCGTTCTCCGGTTTGTTCATTTATGAGCTCAATGTCTACATCTAACCAATTATTGCTTAAAGGACTAAATACAAATATTTCGGCTGCACTTGTTCCACCTTTTAAGTCAAATGAACTTGATTTTATCAGTTTTTCTTTTGTCATTTCTGAATCATAAAAAGTCTTGGTGAAAACTGATTCATTTTTTGCAAAAGTTGCTATGATTACTTGAATCGCAAATAATAACAAAGCAAAAGCTATTCCTGATGAAATTAGAATCTCACTTCTAATTCCGATTTTCATGGTTTGTGTAGCACCAACGCCTTCTCTTTCGGGAACATTATCAATTTTAAATGCAGATTTTACATCACCCGGACTACAATATTCACCCTTAAACCACTTAACTTCATCATAACAACTTTCCTCAATTAATATAAATGGAGGTGAAATGAATTCTTTTAGTTTATCATCTTCATCTTGCAAAATATTATAATGAAACTCGCCTTGAGCTTGTTCTATTTTTGCACAATATTTATTGTAAACATAGTAGTGGTTTCCTTCAAATGTAAATTGCCTAACATTTTTGCTTAATGCTCTTGGATATTTATCTACTTGTTTTAATAAATTCCAATGGCCATTAAATTCGGATAAAGTTGCATATCCATTTTCAGGATTAAATAAGATGTATTCTGTCCAAAAGTATTTATGACTTCCTGATTCTTTTTTTCTTATAATACCTCTAACAATATATTCAATACCAAACAAGGTTCCTTTTGTTCCGATAGGCAAAACAACATTTGGTACAACATCAAAAGTCTTCTCTTTTTTTAATACCAATTGCTCATCATAAACCAAGTAATTTTTACATGATGAACAAACCAATGCTCTGGTTTGAAATTTTCCTGAAATAGAATGTTTTTCTGAACAAACCGGACAATTAATTAAAGGTGGATTTTCCATCAGTTAAATAGTGATAAGGTTTGTTTTAGAAAATTGAAAATCCTTGAAAGAGCCATATTTTCCTGTAAAAATCTGATGGTTTTTATCATTATAGATAAATACAATAGCAGCATCACCAAAATTATTACTCATATTGATAGAGAAAAAATTTGAAGATGAAAGATTCAATTCTTCAATTTCACCTAGAAAATGTGTCATACAGTTTTTATCAACTGATTCAATATAGAGAGGTTCTGTAATTGTATTTAAAATGATTTTAGCACCGGATCTTAAATTATTTAATTGCTGAGAATTTAGTTTTGTTTCAGATTTTTTTGCCAAAACAAAATTACCCAATTGTTCAAAAATATGTAACTCATCTGTTTCACCATTTAAAAATACCCAATGATTTAAATAGGAAATTTTTAAATGATGGCGATACCTTCCAATAGCAGCATATTTTTTCTTTTCATGATTTAATTCTGTACCAATTTGAAGTTGACTTAAATCATCAGGCATTGGATTGGCAAAATCAATATACACTTCATTTGAGGGATTACGTTCATTGATTTTATGACAGCTTTTACAAACGATATAACGAGTATTCAGAGCATAGGCCTGTAAAGTTTGGTTACATCTTTTACAAGTATATTCCATTATCTACTTAACGTTTTATGGTTTGAAATTGAATAATATCACCTTCAAAGTACTTAATTATACCTTCTGCAATCGCCTGTGTTTTTGCTGAATTATCTCTTTTGAAATTAGATAAAAACACATCAAATGTTAAGTATTCGAATTCCGGCCAGGTATGAATGCTGATATGTGATTCGGTTAAACAAACCAAAGCAGTAAATCCGGCTTCCGGAAATTGATGGTAAGTTTCACCAATTTGCTCCAGTTCGTGTTGCTGAATAAGTTGTTCTAAATAGACCTTGAAACTACTTACATTTTGAAGTAGTTCAATGTTTTTTACTTTTAATTCGGATAGAATATGTGCGCCGGGTTGATACAAATTAGGTAGCTTTTTGCTTTTGAACGAAAATAAGATTTGTCATTATATTCTTATCATATAGGCCTGATTTTTTACGAATTTGTTTTTTTATTCTTTTTGTTTGATTTTTATTTACTGAAAATCAATAGGTTAATATTTTATTTTTGACCCCAGGCAACTTTAGTGTGCTATCAAACATTATAGCAGTTGTAACATGAAGACATTTACTAAACATCAAATTGAGCTTTGCAGAAAGGCAGATCGCAGCACACAGCGATTGGTATTTGATGCTTTATATGCGCCCATGTTTCGAATTTGTCAGAGGTATTTGGTTCATACTGCACAAACAGAAGATTGTGTTTTAAAAGGAATGATGAAGATGTTTCAGGAGTTTGATTCATTCATTTTTGAAGATGAAAGCAGTTTGTTCAAATGGCTTAGGCAAATTGTGGTAAATGAAGCTTTAATGGAATTAAGGAAGAAAAATACTTTCTATTTAATGCCCGAAGAAAGTTTCCCGGAAATTGCAGATCAACAAGATATTTTATCAGCTATGCATGCTGAAGATATCAATAAAATGATTCTGAAATTACCTACAGGATACAGAACAGTTTTGAATCTTTTTGTTGTAGAAGGTTATTCTCATAAGGAAATTGCTGAGATGTTAAACATCAAGGAATCGACAAGTAAAACCCAATACATGAAGGCAAAAAGTAAGTTAAAAGAAATGTTGGAAAATTATCAAGGTGAAGCAAATGGAACATTTGGAGAATAATATAATAAGAAAAAAACTGGAGAGTTTAGAAGAACTACCTTCAAACTATGAAGTTAATTTAGCTTCTAAGTTCGATTTGGTGATGCAAGCCAATCAGCCAAAAAAGAAAAATTTTTTGCTTTGGTTGGCTATTCCTTCAAGCATTGCAGCTAGTTTTATTCTTTTTTTGATGTTTGGTCAAACAATGAATCAGAAAACACAAACTGCTTTAAAAGTTGAAAATTATCAAACTTCTAAGTTTGATAGTATTAAACCTCAAAAGCAAATGGCTATTGGTTTTCCAATTAGAGTTAAAAATAAAAAGGTAAGTTTCCCTGCGAAAAAAGCAGAATCTAAAACAATTACAGTTCCTCAAATAGCATTAAATACTCAACAAGAAAATAAAACGGAAAAAGTAGATTCAATTGTTTCCGAAATTCAAATTGCCTCAAATATTTCGAATCAAAAACACAAAAAATCAAGGTTTCGTGAAATTGATTTTAATGAACAGATCATACCGGTTCATCTGGCATCAGAATCTAAAAAGGAATCAGGATTTATTCGCTTTAAATTACCTGATGCTGCAGCTGTAAGCTCCATTCAACCTGAAAAATTTCTTAGTTACAGACAATCATTTTAAACATTAAATTAACCATATTATGAAAAACATCTTTACAAGGTGCATGACAACTATTGCCCTAATTTTCGCAAGTTCAGCGCTATTTGCTGATGAAAGAATCAATAATGATACACTGATTATTAAGTTGGAATCAGGCTCTCAAATCAAATTAGTTTGTTTCGATTTTAAAAGACTAAAAGATTATACCAAAGCTGATTCTTTGATGCAATTGTTTTACAATGATTATGAAAAATCAATACAAGGTTTAAATGAATCAGAATACCCAAAAGAAATTCATTATTTAATTGCTGAAAATGGCAAAAGAAGGATGAAAACTCAAGATCCGGATTTTTCTGAAGGTTTTGATTTAGCCAAAGAATCATATAAAATTAATGAAGGATTATCTTCCATACATTTTGTTATTTATGATTTAAAATCAAGGGTTCAAATACATTTATATCCTCATACTTTTGTTGAAATTTCAAAGCTAAAGCTAGTCAATATTAATGCGGCCTGTGCTAAACTTAAAGATGAGGAAAAGGACTTAAAACGTAATTATCTTTATGCTTTGGAAAGTAAAAATACAGGATTCGAAAAAATCAAATTAGAATCAACTTCTAATGATCAGTTGGAGTTTCATACCGATGTAAATGCACTTTTAATAGGAAATCAATGGACACCAACAATTGGTATTGAAGGTAGATTGATGTTTTTAAATAGATTTAATAAACCTCAATGGAGCGTTGGATTGGTTTGGAGTTCTTATGGTTTTTCTGATTTTAAGGATGGACAGTTTAAAAATTTCACTTACAATTCCGGAGTAGATGCAAGATTAATGTTTAACTTAAATCAATATGGAAAAGAAGTAAATTGGTTAGGACTTGAATTTGGATTAATACTACCAACTAAAAACGAAACTCCTGCGCTTTCTGGAACATCTTATAAATTCATGGTTCATAATACCTACAATGGTTTTGGATATTCTTTTGGAAGTATCACTGATGGGAATAAAAATTGGTTGCCTGTAATTGGAATTAAACTTCCTTTTTAAAATCAATCTTTCTTAAAAAATATTTGTTTAATAAGGATTCTGATTTTAATTTTTACCTTTATAAAATCAGAATCCTTTTCAATGAAGAAGTTATACAGTTTTTTAATCGCCTTAATTTTTTTTACAAATTCAGCATTTTCAATTAATGAACCTGCTTTAAGTTCGCCGGCAAATGCGAGTTTAAATTTTACAGGATTAATTCTAAATTGGAATGCTGTTGCCGGATGCAGTTTTTATCAGCTGCAAGTTGATACCACTATTAACTTTAATTCACCTGTCGTTTTTAATACTACCAAGGCTTATATCAATTCAGTAAGTTCTAATTCCGATACAGAACATTACTTGGAAAACTTGTTTTTTGGAACAAATTACCATTGGAGAGTTAGATGTTATATCAGTGGTGATACTTCTATTTGGCAGCAAAGAACGTTTACTACTCAGAATATTTTGTTTCATTCTAGTCCCTCAAATAATTCGCTGAATAATCCAATTGTTACGTTAAACTGGTTACCTCATACAGGAGTTGATTTTTATGATGTACAATTAGATACCTCAATAAGCTTTAATTCTCCAGCATTAAAAGCAGCAACTAAAACGTATGTAAATTCTTCTGATGGAAATTCTGATACGCAACATTCATTTGACGATTTGTTTTTTGGTACTAATTATTTTTGGAGAGTTAGAGCTAGAAACGCAGTAGATACTACCAATTGGACAAGTTTTTGGCAGTTACAAACTACTGACACAATGTACTTGTCTTCTCCTTCTACTAATTCAGTAACTAGTTCAGGATTAACATTAAACTGGAGTCCTAATCCAGGGGTTGATTTTTATGAATTGCAGGTTGATACTAGTTCATCGTTTAATTCAAACCAATTCAGAACTTTTAATAAAACTTATATCAATTCTACTGATGGTAATTCAGATACTCAACATTATTTGGAAGACCTGTTTTTTAGTCAGAAATATTTCTGGAGAGTACGTTCTTTTAATTTGGTTGATACTACAAAGTGGAGTCAGGTATGGAATTTCACAACCAATAATCTTTCAGTATTAAGTTCCCCTGCAACAGGTTCTGCCTCTTGGGTTGGACTTACTCTCGATTGGGCGCCTAATACAGCAGTAGATTTTTATGACTTACAAATAGATACCAATATAAATTTTAATACTCCTTTATTGAAATCGATTAGTAAATCTTATATCAATTCTAGCAATGGTAATTCAGATACCCAACATTATATCGATGAATTACTTTTTGGTCAGAGATACTTTTGGAGAGTTCGTTCACGTAATGCTGTTGATACAACTGTTTGGAGTGAAGTTTGGAATTTTACAACACGTGACTTGGTAAATTTAGCTTCACCACTTAATAATTCTCAAAATTGGTCTGGACTTACTCTCGATTGGAATCCTCATCCGGGAGCTGATTTTTATGATGTGGAAATTGATACTTCAGATAATTTTAATTCAAATGCATTCAAAAGTGTATCTAAAACTTATATAAATTCTTCTGATGGAAATGCTGATACGCAACATTTTTTTGAAGACCTTTATTTTGGTTTAAACTACCATTGGAGAGTTAGAGCAAGAAATTTAAGTGATACAAGTGAATGGTATCAATCGTGGACTTTTTCTACCAGAGATTTTGTAACACATTCTTCACCTGCTAGTAATACAAATCAATGGACAGGTTTAACTTTAGATTGGTTGCCTCATACTGGTGTTGATTTTTACGATATTCAAGTGGATACAAGTAACCAGTTTAATTCACCAGCTTTAAAATTTGCTTTTAAAAATTATACTTCTAGCTCCGATGGAAATGCAGATACTTACCATTTTGTAGATGACTTGTTTTTTGGCAAAACCTATTTCTGGAGAGTTCGTGCTAGAAATCTTGTTGATACTACATCTTGGAGTACTCAATGGACATTCAATACCAATGATTATGTTACCCTGTCAAGTCCTGCCGAAGCACAATTAAATGTTGCAACTTCAGGTATTACTTTAAACTGGTTGCCTCATACCTCTGTTGATGCCTATCATTTACAAATTGATACAACCAATATTTTTACATCACCAATAGTTCAGAATATTGGAAAGGCTTATATCAGTTCTACTGATGGAAATGCCGACACTCAACATCCTTCTGGCACTTTACTTTCCAATAAGGTTTATTTCTGGAGAGTAAGAGCGGCAAACGCAGTTGATTCTTCAGCCTGGACAACTCGTTCGTTAAGTACAGGTTCTGTTCCAATTGTTTATCCATCTGTTTCTAATTTAATATCTCCAGCTAATGGATTTACCAATCAGGTAAATGGAATCAGTTTTTCTTGGAGTACCGCAACAAATGCCAATGCCTATGAATTTCAATTAAGCTCGAATCCTGATTTTGTTTCTCCTTACAATAGTCAGGTGCTTTCGAGTACAAGTCTTGTTTTAAATAATATACCAACCGGTAAATATTATTGGAGAGTTAGGGCAATTAGAAACATGACTATCTATTCAAACTGGTCTCCTGTTCGTTTACTCAATCAATGTTTAAGAACTTCTAGTAGTTACAATTTAAATGTTTGTGGTGGTATATTCTGGAATGGTAAAAACAGAAACCAAACTGGAACTTTTATTGATACTATTCAAAATGTGAATGGTTGTGATTCTGTTATTCAATTGCAATTAATTGTTCGTCCAACCAAGTATAATTTTTATGAAATCAGAACTTGTAATTCTTATTTTTTTAATGGAGAATTAAGAACTTATTCTGGTAGATTTTATGATACATTACAAACCAGTTTAGCCTGCGATAGTATTGTGGCAATTGACCTTTATCTTGCATATTCATCTACATCAACCAAAAATTTTAATTCATGTGGTCCTATTAATGTTAATGGTAAAACCTATACAAGTTCAGGTATATATAAAGATACCTTAGTTAATGCAACAAACTGTGATAGCATTATTACCCTGAATATTTCAATAGTTAATTCATATTTAACTCAATTAAATGAGTCTGCCTGTGGTTCATATAAATTTGGCAATCGTATTTTAACCCAAAGTGGTTTTTATGTGGATAGTTTAAAGTCGGTAAACAATTGTGATAGTATAGTTTCATTGATTTTAACCTTAAAAAGTAGCACCATTAATTATCTTTCTGCATCTTCTTGTAATGAGTATTTGTTTAATAATAAACTCTTGAAACAATCCGGTATTTATAGAGATACATTAAGCGGTTTAAATGCCTGTGATAGCATTGTTGTTTTAGATTTGACAATCAAGCAGCCAACAAATTCTAATTTGAATGTTCAATCTTGTGGTGATTTTGTTTTCAGAAACAAGACTTTTACTAGCTCAGGAATTTATTTTGATACCTTAACAAATTCACAATTTTGTGATAGTATCATTAAAATAGATTTGAGCATCACCAGATTGGATACCTCTGTAACACTTAATTCAAACATTTTAATTGCTAATGCCACCAATGCTACATATCAGTGGTTAAGATGCGGAGTTGGTTTGATTTCAGGAGCAAATCAGAAAAGTTTTATACCATCTGTTTCAGGAGAATATGCAGTTATAGTTAAGCAGCAAAATTGTTTTGATACATCTGCATGTTACCTGGTTGCAGTAACAGGAGTGCAAAATAATTTTAGCAATGATAAAGTAATGGTTTATCCTAATCCTACAAATGGAATATTGAATATTGAAATGCAAAATTCAATACAAAATTTTGATGTGAAATTATTTGCTATGGATGGCAAATTGCTGGATGTTGAAATAAGTAAAACTAATCAAAATATTCAGTTGGATTTGGGTTCATTCACATCAGGAATATACTTCCTCCAACTTACAGATGAATTAGGTCGATCGTATTTTTATAAAGTGAATAAAAACTAATTTTTAATTCAAACCTTACTTGCAAAATCCCAAATTCAAAAAGTTTGGGATTTTGTTTTTAAGGGTGATTAAAATACCTGATGCAACAATAAACTCCAGAAGAAAGTACTGATAAATCCAAAGAGAATACTGATTCCAATAATGAGATTTGCTAATTCAGTTTTAAGTTGAAAACGTTCACACAAAATACTTAAACTCATCAATACAGGCATGGCAGATTCAAAGACTGAAATTTGAGAATATTCATTGCCAAATCCACTAATAAGCACATAAACTAAAACCAAAATTGGTGCTAAAATTAGTTTATAAATAAAAACAGGAATCATTAAGCCTAATTCGTTTCTCCATCCGGAAATTCTGATTTGTAAACCTATTGAAAACAATGCCAAAGGCGCAATGGTTGAAGCCAATTGATTGAATAAATTATCAAGTGTTGGAAAATGAATACCACTTGGAAGTAGCAATGCCAGAATGCTAACAACAAGAGGAGGGAATTTGATTAAATTAAGTAAGATGCTTTTAATGTTTAAAGAATTATAACTACTGTAACTGCTTGCTACAAAAAGTCCAATAGTCGAGAAAAGTAAAAAGGTCATTTGATCGCTGATTACAGCAATACGAATAAATTCATCTCCGAAATATGTTTTGATCAAAGGAAAACCAATGAATGAAGTATTACACAATCCGGATGCTAAAATCAAGAGTCCTTTTGTAGCTTTATCGAAATGAAATTTTAAGTCAAGTAGATAAACAAAAACAAAACTTCCTGCTAAAACTATAAGTGGTGATATAGCTGGTCCCAGTAATTGATGATTGATTTCTAAATGCCAAAGATGCTTTAAAGAAACTGCTGGTAAAGCCAGGTAGATTATCCAATTATTGATGGCTTTATAAGAATCATTGGGCACAACATTAAACCTGCGGAATAAAATTCCACTTAGTATACAAATGCCTATTAAAAGAAAATTTTCGATAGACTTAAGATTAGAATTTATCTCTTAATTTGGTAAATGGCTTTTCAAAAAAGACATATAGTAAGGTTGATAATCCCAGACAAAGTATCCAATAAAAAGCATACATCATAGCTGCGGTTCCTACACTCCAACCGGCGCCTTTATTGCTTAATAAATCGAATTGAATGGCCAATAAACCTCCATTGATAAGGTAGAGTGAATATGATATGATGGAAACTCCCGTAACTACTTTTGCTATCCAGGTAAATTTGATTTCATTTAATAAGGAAAGGTAGGGTAGAAGCAAAGCAATTGAAATACTCAATAAACTAAAGAAAATGGTATTGTTTAAATGAGAAGGATTGTATTCCATTAAATTATTCTCGAATTTCATTAAAAGTACAACACCAATCAAACCAAGAATAAAAATTGGAATACGGTAATTTTTCCAGAATTCAGGAGCTTTTCGACTGATATAAACAGCAATAAAACCGTAATAAATTGAATCAAGTCTGATTAAAGCAACCTCACGTAACATATACACCCATTTATAATTAGGTTCAAGGAAATAAACGGAATAAATCCAACGCAATGCACTCACCAAAACAATAAGTACAATGCTGGTCCATAAAAATAATCTAGAGTTTTTACTAAAAAGAATTGCTGAAAGTGCTAATACCAAAGGTGAAATTAGATAACTGATTTCTTCGATACTTAAACTCCAAGATTCTTCAAAAAAGTAAGGAGGCGTATTAAAAATATTCTGAGTGAAGAAGAAATAGCGCCATAAAATTGCAGGTAAATCATAATGATAAACAGCAATATAAACCAGTAGTATAAGGAAGTAATTTGGTAGAGTTCTGAACCACCTTCTTATCCAGAAGTGTTTGATATCTTGAAATGAAAGTGAATTGCCATTCTTTTCGAATTGTTTAAGGAGAATTCCACCAATTAGAAAGCCTGATAAAACGAAAAATAGCTCAACACCTAAAATTCCACTACCATGAAATAGCGCTCTTAGAGGTTTGGGAAAAGATTCTGTCATCCATCGTGAATGACTTTGAACAACTAAAATAATTGCAACAAAACGCAGGGCATCTAAGCCAAAAACGCGGCCTTTTGTGTCGAAAATTTCGGAAATTCTTTTAAGCATAGTATTTAATTCTGCTCAAATATTTTCTTAATCTGTGGGATTTCAAATTTTACTTATCTACTTAGGAGTTGGAATAGCCTATCAAAACAAACATTTCAAAATCGGATTGAATTGTTTTTCAGGCAGATTACACTAAAAACTGCCCTGAAGAATTACATTTTTCAAACTTTTTTTTGATTAAACATGATTATTTTTATATTTGCAGCCCTTTAAAGGTAAAACGGCGGGGTAGCTCAGTCGGTTAGAGCGTAGGATTCATAACCCTAAGGTGGGCAGTTCGATCCTGCTCCCCGCTACAAATAAAAAGCTTCACTTTTGTGAGGCTTTTTTTATGCCTTTATTTTTAACAACATTAATAGCTCAGTTGGTTAGAGTGTAGGATTCATATCCGCCCACTGGCGGAGGGTTTTCGATCCTGCTCCCCGCTACAAATAAAAAGCTTCACTTTTGTGAGGCTTTTTTTATGCCTTTATTTTTAACAATATTAATAGCTCAGTTGGTTAGAGTGTAGGATTCATATCCGCCTACTGGCGGAGGGCTTTCGATCCTGCTCCCCGCTATTATGGACGAAACTTTGGCTTTTGGCTTTTCGCTTTTGGCTCATTTGTAAAAGCCTAAATTACGTTGACCGTTTTAACTAATCTTGTTTAGTAGGAACGCAGGTTCTACTTACTCAAATCAAAAGCCAGCTGCCAGTGGCTAGCTGCCAGAAGCCTTTTTAAAGCCAGTTGCCAGCAGCTCTTTTCCCAAGGATTCATATCCGCCTACTGGCGGAGGCCTTTCGATCCTGCTTTTTGTTACAAGTTTAAATATGACTTTTCACTCTTCAGGAAATCCTTATTTCAAGAATTTTTAAATGATTACAAGTAATAATCAAAAACTTAGTAAATTGAAATCTAATAAGGCATATTCATGAAAATGCATTTAAATATTATAAACATACTTAAAATACATAATATTAATAATCCTTCATTTATCATTCAAAATTTACTATTATTAATGTAAGAATGAAAATTGCCACATGGAATTTAGAACGACCAACCAATCAAACATCAAGATTGAAAAATATCCAAGATATTCTAATTGCTTTGGATGCTGATATTATTGTCCTTACTGAAACAAATAGGTTTATTGATTTAGGTTCTAGTTATTATTCTTATCATTCATTAATTTTATCTAATCCGATGTATAAAGAAGGGGAGCTTAGATCTAGTATCTATTCAAAATACCCATCGTTTGCTAAAATCAAAACGTTTAATCAAGAAACATCCATTTGTGAGGTTCTTGATACGCCAGTTGGAAACATTGCGGTATATGCAACAATAATCGGAATTTACGGCAATAGGCATCAGAATTTTAAAAAGGATCTTGAATTACAATTACTGGATTTCAAAAGTGTCGGAACTCAGTATCCGATTTGTATAGCAGGTGATTTTAATATGTCATTCTGTGATAACTATTATTATACAAAAGAGGCTAGGGATAAATTGAATAAAAGTTTTAATGAATTAGGTTTGATAAATTTCACAAATAATGTTCAGAATAATATTGACCATATCATTATTTCCCAACAATTACTTAGTGTTTCAGAAGTTAATTGTCATGTTTGGAATCTGGATAAAAAACTAAGCGATCATATCGGTGTCATGGTTGACTTAATATAAGGCGAGCACTTTCGAAAGTATAAAACGAGTTTCGCTAAAACAATTTTCATTCAAATTTGAAAACAAAGTGGAATATTAAGTTATCTAATCACAGGCAATTTTCATCCTTACAAAATCGTTAAACATTTGTTGTTTGTCTGGAGCGAAATTTATTGGCGAATTGATTTCAATTATTGAAATAAACGAAGCTTTTTTATAGTGAATAAAGTTTAATCTTGTTATGGTTAATAAAAATTACTCATCAAGGAAATGTTAGCCAGCCGCCTTTCCAAATGTTCACTAAACTAAACAATCAACGATTAAATTCACATTAAGGAGTTTAAATTTATCGGATTTTTTTCGAATTCAACTACCTTTGCCTAAATTGTATAGCATGAAAAGAAAAAGAATTGTATTTGGTTTAATTTCAGCCTCAGCACTGGTTGTTGCCGGATTTTTACTGCTTACTTTTCCTCCTCATCGTGCCATTAGCAAAGTCGCTAAAAATGCAAAAGCTCTCATGTATCCAGGTTTTGGTATTTGGTTACCGCCTGATTATGAGGTGCATGGAATAGATGTTTCCAGGCATCAAAGAAAAATTGATTGGGAATCTGTAAGTGAGCATACGCACAATAATGTTGGAATCAATTTTGCTTTTATTAAAGCTTCAGAAGGTAGAACCATCAGAGATAATTATTTCAGCGATAACTGGAAAGCAGCTAAAGACAATAATATTTTAAGAGGAGCATACCATTTCTTTCGTCCACATTTAACTCCGGAAGAACAATTTTCATTGTTTAAATCACAGGTTAAACTTGAAAAAGAAGATTTACCTCCGGTACTCGATGTTGAATTAAGAGGAAATTGTCCGCCTGCTCGTCTAAAGAAAAATGTAAAAAGATGGCTCGTTATGGCCGAAAAGCAATACGGAGTAAAACCAATTTTGTATACTTCATATTCTTTTTACAAACATTATTTCTCAGGAAAAGAGTTTAAAGAATACCATTTATGGATTGCACATTATGCAACCGAAGATTTAAATAGATTAACAGAAAAGTGGAATTTCTGGCAACACAATGAAAGCGGAAGAGTAAAAGGAATTAAAGGGGATGTAGATTTCAATGTGTTCAAAGGAGATTATGATGATTTACTTAGAATGTGTAAGAAGTAATCAAACCAATAAATAAAAAAAGAGGCTGTAATTTTTTACAGCCTCTTTTTTTATGAAATATATTTAGGTTTAATTCTTAGGGCTTGCTGTCTTTAGGCAATTTGAAAACTAATTGTACTTGATGCGAAGATTTTTAAGCAATTGTTCTTAAAAACTTGCACTAAAAATATTTAACCAAATCCAATTTATTGACGATAAGTTCTAATAAAGATTTTCAGCATGCCCTAATTACCAAACGTATTGTTTCTTGTTCATTAATAAAGCTTCACCTGTTACAGTTTCTGCTCCACTTGCTACATCAATAATTTTAGTTTCATACAATACTCTGTTTTTCTCAGGAAACACTTCTTTCACAGTAATTACAGCCTGATATGGTGTTTCAACAAACATTGGTTTCAAAAATGTATTATTTTGTTTCATATAGATATGTCCATCTGCATATAATAAAGTACCAAAGATTTTAGTAAAAACACTGGCACTAAAATGACCATGAATAATACATTTTCCAAACATACTGGCATTGCCAACTTCTTGATTGATATGTAATGGATTGGTATCGCCACTAATTTGTGCGTATAAATTTACTTGCTCTTGTGTGTAAATAATGTCGTGGGTAAATACATCCCCTTGTTTTGGTGCGCTCATAATTTGTATAAATTTTATTGGCTAATAATAGGAATAAAAAAGGCAATTGTGCAAATTTTTAATCCAAACTTTGATTAATAAATTAAAATGAAAAAAAATGAATCGTCAAGTTGCTTGAAAATACTAGGAGTTTGACGAATTCTAATAAAATTAACACTTAGATTATTGAAAATTAATAAATTATATTAATTTTGCGCCCGATTTCAGGGACGGCCTCTGAACAGCTAAGAAAAAACAATAATAACCAAATAAATGGAAAATCAAAACATGTTCAACACTTTTGCAAATATGCAGAAACAAGCTGTTGAAACTTTTAATCAAGCAGCTGAATCAATGAAAAATGCAATGGGTAATCCTGCAAATGTTGATTTCAACTCAGATTTCTTCAAAAAATGGTATGATAGCCAAATGGCATGGTTTAATCAACATAAAGGTGAAAACAATAACCAGGCATTTGAATTCTTTCAAAACTGGATGAATAGCCAAACTGATATCGCAAAAAAATGGTTCGAAGCAAGCCAAGGTTTAATGAATAATATGCCTGCTATGGATATGAACAATACCAATTGGAATGCGAATTATAGCAATATGATGAACATGTTTAATTCTTGGAAAGAAACTATGACATCTTCTTATAATGAGATGATGACTAATTTCAACAATGGTACAAACAAAGAAACTTTTTCAGGTATGTTCAACAATGCTGAAATGTACATGAAAATGTTCCAATTCTGGATGCCAATGATGAAATCTCTTCAAGATAAATCATTCACAACTGAATCATTCCGTCAGATGTTTAATGCTCCTATGTATAAAGACATGATGGATAAAATGTTCAATATGCAACCTGATTTCATGAAAAACATGTTTAATTCTAACATGGGTGGAATGAAAGATCAAATGGGTAACATGATGGACATGAATAAAAACATGTTTGATAACATGAAAAACATGATGTCACAAAACATGAATACAATGATGCCTGCTGATATGTTTACATCAATGTTAAACAACTACAATAGCATGTTTACTCAAATGAACAATGCTGCTGCTCCACTTGCTAAATTGATGCCTAATGGTAATCAAAAACAACAAATGGAAATGATGAAAGAGTTGACTAACCACATGAATGTTTACAACTTGAAAAATACCCAAATGCAATACATGATGTATGCAACAGGTATGCAAGCAATGGATGAAGTTTCTGAAAATCTTTACAGCAAAATGCGTAATGGTGAAGATTTCAATAGCTTTATCAATGTTTACCAAGAATGGTTAAATACAAATGATAAACATTTTGTAGCATTATTTGAGTCAGAAGAGTATTCAAAATTAATGAGTGAAGTAAGTGCTTTACAATTAGGTTTGAAGAAAAAAATAGAAAATCAAATGGAGAAAGCATTCAGCAATCTTCCTTTGATCAACCGTAGCGAAATGGATGAGTTATATTTAACTATCCAAGGTTTAAAATCACGTATCAGTATGTTGGAAAACCAAATTGATGCTGAAACTTCTAATGAAACTGAAGTAGAAGTAAAAGAAACCAAAACTCGTAAAGGTACAAAAGCGAACGCGTAATTTTGTTTGTTTATAGTGTTTAAGGCCATGGGTTGAGGGACCTGTGGCTTTTTTTTAATATGAATTAGAGGATTTTTTGAAAAAAATGAATCTTTTTTCATTATTTCCCAATTAATAAAAATCCAATAACCAATATATGATGAATTTGAATATTTCCGGAATGATGGAAGAAATGACCAAAACAAGTGAAAAACTTGTTAAAGGTTATGAATTACTTTCCAAAATGGATGAAGTAGAAATAGCTACTACTCCTAAAGAACTAGTTTGGCAAAAAGACCTGGTAAAATTATACCATTATAAAAGAGAAACTCCTGCAACCTGCAAAATACCTGTATTGATTTCTTTTGCTATCATGAATCGTCATGATGTTTTAGATCTTCAACCGGATAGAAGTCTTGTGAAAAAGTTAATGGAAGAAGGCCTTGATATTTATATCATGGATTGGGGTTATCCAAAACGTCAGCACAGATATTTAACCATGGAAGATTATATCCTGGATTTCATGGGTGGTGCTGTTGATTTTGTAAGAAAATCTACCGGTAGTTCTAAGATTCATAAAATGGGAATTTGTCAAGGTGGTACTTTTAGCACAATTTATGCTTCATTATTCCCTGAAAAATTACAATCATTAACTGTTTATGTTGCTCCTTTCGATTTCAAAGGAAATGAGTGTATGTTGTACCGTTGGACTAAAGACATTGATGTAGATGCAATGGTAGATAGTTTAGGAATCATTCCTGCAGATATGTTAAGTGCTGGATTTGGTGCTTTAAAACCTAGCATGGATATCAGCAAATACTTCGGTGTTATGGATATGATGGGTGATGAAGCTAAAATGACCAATTTCTTAAGAATGGAAAAATGGAAAGCAGATACCCCTGATTTGGCTGGTGAAATGTTCCGTAAGTACATCAAAGATTTATTTAGAGACAATAAATTAATCAAAGGTGAAATGACATTAGGTGGAAAGAAAGTTGATTTGAAAAACTTAACTATGCCTTTCTTGAATGTTTATGCAACTGAAGACAATATTATTCCTAACACATCTACTATTCCAGTGAATGATGCAATTGGTTCAAAAGACAAAGAATTGTATGCGTTCCCTGGTGGACATATAGGTGTGTTTGTTGGTGCTAAATCACAAAAAGAATTGGCTCCAAAAGTAGCACAGTGGGTAATGTCGAAATCATAAAATCATTTAGATTTTTTTAATTAATCCCATAAAAAAAGCCCAAATCAATTTTCTGATTTGGGCTTTTTATTAAAACAATTTTCTTTTGACTCTTTCTGTTCCAAACTCAAGAATTCCATCTATGAATTCATAGGGTTTGTAATCATTCAATGCACATTGATGGAAAATGGCCGTTGCAGGTGTCATGCCCGGTAGTGAATTCACTTCAATAAATACCACTTCAACTTTATTGTTTTGAAGAACTCTTACAAATGCATCAATTCTGCAATATCCCTGAACGTTTAATACTTTGGCTGCTTCCTTTATTTTTTGCTGAACCTGAGTACTTATTTTCTTGTTCATTTGAGGTGTGGATGCATAACGGGCAGGAGTGATGTTTTGACCTTGACCTGCAAGAAATTTCTCTTCTAGTGAAAGGATTTCACCTTCTGCCAATGTTTCACTTGGTTCAAATGTTTCATAAACCAATCTGCTTCCTTTGTAATGAGTCATTAAGCCACCTGTTACTTCTAGAAAATGTTTAGCGTTTCCTTTTTCAACAAATTTTTCAATTAAGAAATGAGGCTTTTTAGGAAACTCTTCTTTTGGTTTTAATTGAAGACGTTCAGCAAGCTCCTGACTGATTTCTAATCCGGGTCTGAAAGCTCCATCAGCAAATGCCAATAATTGTTCTCTGTTTTTTATCTTTTTAACTGCACTACTGCAGCCATCATCAGCTGGTTTAGCAATTAATGGATAGCCAATCTTTTCAATTTTAGCGATGCATTTTTCTTGATTTTCTTTCCAATCTGCTTCTGCAATTAATGCATGTTCTGCAACTAAAAATCCTTTCTTTTTCAATAGCTCATTTGTATTGAATTTATTGATGGTTAATTGAGAACTTTCTACTCCAGAACCATTATAAGGCATCTTGATTTTATTCAATTCTTTTTGAATGGTTCCATCTTCACCTGGACGGCCATGCAAAGCAATGAATACACAATCAGCCATTTTTTTCAATTCAGCATAGGTAATTTCTCTAGGTTCGAACAATTCAATATTGCTGTATTTTTTTAGAATGGTTTTACATTCATCAGCAATTTTGTTCATGATACCGGCTCTCTTGTAATGCAATACCTTTTCCTTGATATCATCTGCATTGTCTTTAAGCATCACATGAACTGGTAATAAGTGTAGAGAATGTGATTCATCATTTCCGGTAACAAAAACAGGAAATGCCTCATATTTATCTGATGAAGCTAGTTTTTCAAAAATGTTTCTACCACTTTCTACAGAAATATGTCTTTCTGAACTATAACCACCCATCATAACAGCAACCCTTTTCTTTTTGGTTTTTTTGCTGCTTTGTAAGTCGATAAGTAAATCAATTCTGTTTAATAAATCAGCATACAAATAGTGAATTGAAAGACTTCTAACTCTTTCTGCGATTGAAGTTCTTATGATATAAGTTAAAAACTGCGATGGGTTCAATCCAATTTCAGCGGCTTGATGGAAAAAGAAAGAAGAAGGCATCATTCCTGATGTAGTATTTGGATCATTCAAAAATAACTCTCCTTTACTACTTAAGAATCCATCAATACGAGCATATACATGAAAATTGAAGTGATTGAATAATTCGGTACATGCTTTTCTGATGTCCTCTATTTTGCTGTCTTCAATATCAATTGGCGTTACTTTTCTGCTTAAACCCGGAAGGTATTTGCTTCTATAATCAAATACTTCTTTTCCTTTCACAATTTCAGTAGGAGGTAATGCAACGGGAGTTCCATCTTCCTGTCTGATTACGATACATGAAAATTCTCGTCCTTCAATAAAACTTTCAACCAATACTTCTGATTCACTATAAATACTTTCTAAAACAATTTCACTTTTGGTTTTGAAAGATTTATCTAAATACAACCACAAATCATCAGGATGTATGAGTAATTGTTTGTTTGAAATGACAGGTAAACCAATCCCTTCTTTGATATCGGTTAATTTTTGTACGAATAGAAATTTATCTTCCTTACTTAATTCTGTCCATTCTTTCTTGTTGATTTTTTGAATGAATAGAGCTTTTAGAGCGGCATTTTCAAAAGTTTGAAAATTATCGTTAGTTATTACTGATACACCAACTGAGCTTCCCTGATTGGCAGGTTTTACAACAAATGGAGTTCCGATATTTGATAAAATTCTTTCATGAATTTCTTTGAGTGAAGCAATTTCTGATTTTTTAAAAGAATCATATTTTGGAACAGGCATTCCTGCTGCCGACATCAATTCTTTTTGAAGGCGCTTGTTCATTCCCAAGGAACTAGGCAAGATTCCGGAACCAGAGTAGGGGATACCATTCCATTCCAATAAACCCTGAAGCGTACCATCTTCTCCGAAATTTCCATGTAGTGCTAAGAAAGCAAAATCAATTTGTTTTTTGATTTCAGAGATGTTGAGAGGCTTACCGATTTTTTTTGCCATCGATTTACCATCATCCTCATAAGCCTCCTTAATATTTTCAGCATAAACTTGAATTCCGTGTTTATTATTTTTAAGAAATTGTACCGGAGGATAAAAATCTCTGATTGAGCCTTTGTATATATAGTGCCAGTCTAAAAGTATAAACTGATTAAAGCTATCAACAAAAATGGGAATTGCTTCAAATAAACTTTTGTTTAGGTTGTCGTAAACAGTTCTTCCTCCGGCAAATGAAACTTCACGTTCACGGGAATTTCCTCCAAAAAATATACCAATGCGTATGCGATTACTCATGTTTCAAACTTAAGGCTTGTATTTGAATAAAGAATACCCAATTTCCAGATAAATGAATGCTTTTTCCATATTTAAATGTTGAAAATCCCTGATTTTGATGAATTCTAAATAGGGCTTACTGAAAAAGACAGAAACAGGTCAGATTTTAGGCGCTGCCAAATTAGATGTATGTATGATACTTCAATTTGGCAGCAACGACAAAGATGGCCTTGTTTCTGTCTTTAAGTAAATTGAAAACTAATTGTAATTGATGCAAGGATTTTTAAGCAATTGTTCTTAAAACCTTGCATTTAAATTGTTAAAAAACAGTTTAATTGATTGATAATACGTTCTAATAAAGATTTTCAGCAGGCCCTAAATATTCTTAACAATTTTTTGGCAAGGCTTTTGCACTTGAAAGAAAAGTGTAAATTAGCGACTTCAAATTTTATTTATTTCAAATTTGCTTTCGCCCCCTGAATTAATAATATAAACATGAAAAAATTACTTTCAATCAGCCTATTTATCCTATTTGGATTATCCGCATTTGCTCAAAATGATGTACAAACCATGCCTGATTTGAGTTTAAAAGATGTGAATGGTAAGCCAATTAATATGGCCGATTATTCTAAAAAGGGCAAAATCGTTATTGTAAGTTTCTGGGCAACATGGTGTTCACCTTGTAAAAAAGAATTGAATAATATCAATGAAATTTACGATGAATGGAAAACAAAATACAATCTTGAATTGGTTGCAGTTTGTACGGATAATGCCAGAAACGTTTCTAAAGTAAAACCGTATGTTGATGGACAGGGTTGGGATTATGAAATAGTAATGGATGTGAACCAGGATTTACAAAGGTTGATGAATATTGTGCAAATTCCACATACGTTTTTAATCGACCAAAACGGACACATTGTTTACCAACATAGTGGTTATGTTGAAGGTGATGAGTTTATGTTGGAAGAAAAAATTAAAGCTTTGACAGGCAAAAAATAAATGCTAAAAAAGCTCCTTTTTTTAGGAATTTTATTGAGCTCCTTTCCGAAATTTAACTTCGGTCAGGAGCTCAATTTGTTTAAAGGAACTGAAAAAGAACTTCCTAAATATTTTGAAACATCAACAGGTTCATATTGTGAATTTGATGGTATTGATTTTTTTGGAAAAGCACAGTATATCTGTACTCATTCAAATTTAGCCTCAGCTCAAATGGTTGGAACCAATCAACTTTGGCCAACAGGAAATTTGAATCTCCAATTAACAGGAGTAAGTCTTAATAAACTCGGGATGTGGGATGGTGGTGCAATTAGAATTTCTCACAGAGAATTAATCGGCAGAGTTCAGAACATGGATTCTGTTAGCCTTAGCTCTCATTCAACACAGGTGGCAGGTCAGATGATAGCTACAGGTTTAAATCCTATAGCAAAAGGTATGGCATTTGAAACCAAACTAAAGGCTTGGAATTTTAACAATGATAACAATGAAATCATAGCCAATGCACCAAATTTATTGGTATCAAATCATGCTTATGGTACAACTGTTGCCTGGCAAAATATTGGTGGTAATATTTATTGGTATGGTGATTCTTCATTGAATATGTTTCGTGATTGGAAATTTGGATATTACGATAACCGATCGAGAATTTGGGATAGTGTATCATTTGCCAATCCAAATTTTTTAATGGTAAAAAGTGCAGGAAACGACAGAGGTTCTTTTGTGGCTCCGGGTACAACGCATTATTACTGGAATGGAACGGCTTGGGCACTCTCAAACACAACCAGAGATACAGTTGGACCATATGATTGTATGGCAACTTTTGGTAATGCTAAAAATATTCTGACTGTTGGGGCATGTGCCACTGATACCAACTTTTTGAATGGCACTTCAAATGCCAGTTTAATGAACTATAGCAGTACTGGTCCCACTGATGATGGCAGAATAAAACCGGATTTAGTTGCACCCAGCGGCTTAGTTTTAAGTTCTACTTCAACCAATGATTCTGCTTATGCTTTGTTGGGAGGAACTTCAATGTCGGCACCAAATGTGGCAGGTTCATTGATACTATTACAAGAATATAACCAACAATTAACAGGTCGTTTTTTGAAATCTGCCTCTTTAAAAGGTTTGGTTTTACATACAGCCAGAAATTGTAAATTGAATATACAAGGACCAAATTATGATTGTGGTTGGGGAGTTCCGAATTTTCCTAAAGCTGCACATTATATGAGCTTAAGAAATTCAAATGGAATAGATGAATTGAAGTTGCTTCAAAATGATACCATTAAAATTAAAGTACGAATAAACAATCAAACAGATACTTTAAAAGCCAGTATTTGCTGGACAGATCCAAAAGCTGTAACTGCAAATCCTGCTTATAATGA
Organism: Vulcanococcus limneticus LL; assembly: GCA_943361925.1. GTDB lineage: Bacteria > Bacteroidota > Bacteroidia > UKL13-3 > UKL13-3 > CAISCU01. The sequence continues at coordinate 99,138 of CALRIT020000017.1, forward strand.
TACAACTTTAAAATTGGTAAATGATTTGGACATGCGCTTAATGAATTTAGGAAATACGGTTTCATTTCCTTTTATTTTGAATCCAAATTTACCTGCATTACCAGCTACTAAAGGCGATAATTTCAGAGATAATTTTGAGCAAATTTTTGAAACAAGTTTAAGTGCCGGAGTTTATGAGATGAATATTTTTCATAAAGCACAACTTCAAAATAATGAGCAAAATTTCTCTTGGTTGTGTGACTTACTTTACGAACCATTAATTTCTGCTTCGAACCTTCAATTTACCTCGGTTAATAATCAGCAAATTTCATTTACTATAAAAAAAGGTAGTGGAGAAAAACGAATTGTTGTGATTCAACCCGGAGTTAATAATTCAATTCAACTTACAGATGGTTTGAGTTATGTAACTTCATCTGTTTATGGAACCGGTGCTTCTTTGGGAAATGGAGCATTTGTGGTATACAATGATACCGGCTCTGTAATCAATATTACTGGATTAGTTGCAAATCAAACATATTCAATAAAAGTAATTGAGTACAATGGTCAGGGATTACAAACAATTTATTCGAATAGAAGAGCCTTAACAGTAAATACACAAACCTTACCTGTAGAATGGTTGAGTTTTGAAGGAAAACAGGTTTCAGAAAATGAAGTTTTACTGAACTGGAGTACAGCTTCAGAAACAAATAATGAGAAGTTTGAAATTCAAAGAGGAGAAAATGCAGAAACATTTACCTCAATCAACATAGTTCCATCAAAAGGAAATTCTAATATCATTCAGAAATATTCCTTTATTGATAATCAGATAGTGAATTTACCTTCATTGGTTTATTACAGAATAAAACAAATAGATAGGGATGGGAATCATTCATTTACTAAGATAATTCCTATAAGTATTGGGCATCCATGGGAATTGGATTTAATTTATCCGAATCCTTGTGAAAACCAGATTACATTAAAGTTTAAAAGTTATTTTGATACTCCGATTAAACTTCAAATGGTAAATGTTTTGGGCGAACTTAAAATGGAAGAATACATTGATATTTCAAACAAATTACTCGTTGATGTATCAACTGCAAATTTGATATCCGGCATGTATTTTCTGCGATTGGAATCAGGTGATTATGTAAAATATTATAGAATCATTCGTCTGTAACACCGCGATTCATCGCGGTGGTATATTATTATGATTTGCGTTTGAATAATACTACCGTCAGAATCATAAAAACCAAATTCACTAATAAACCAATAATTGCAGGTGCTAAGGAGCTTTCACCTTTGTATAATGCATTTCCATATGACCAATCTGCAGTTTTAAAATCGAGATAAGTATAAAAGGAAGTTACCAAAAAGAGAATACTTGAAATCCACTTTTGTTTATTTAAATCAGTTACAGAAATTCCTAGAAGGATGATTAATAACCCAATTACAATCATGTGAACGTACACCCAAAAAATTGCATCAAAGTAATGAGGAGAATTTAGCACTTGTTCCGGTACTTCAAATTCTGACATACTTTTCATTAGGCCTTTAGCAAATAAACTGGCAGCTAAAAAAATATACAAAGTGCCAATGAAAACCAGGCTTGGTTTAAAATTAAATTGAATTTTTTTCATCTTTATTTTTTATTATTTAGGTGATACAATAACCGTTCATCATGTTTGTTTTTTATGATGAACGGGATAGTATTCAAAGAATCTTCTAAATTAAAATTTAAAATAAAAATCAAAAATTCATAATCACAGTGTTACATCAATGATTTTAGTGTGTTGTAGACATCTTGTTTTACAGGAGCCAAAGGTAATCTTACCACATTTTTGCATAAACCCATCATACTCATTACAGCTTTGATACCACCAGGATTTCCATCATAAAATATTGCTTTCATCATAGGGTATAGTTCATAATGTAAGTTTCTTGCCGATTCAAAATCACCTTTTAAACCCAATCTTACCATTTCTGAAAACTCCTTTGGATAAGCCTGTCCAATTACTGAAATAACTCCATTCATTCCCATTGCAAGGAAAGGAAGTGTTAGGTTATCATCTCCACTAATAATTTCAAATGAATCCGGTTTTCCATGAATTAAATCCATGAATTGTTCAGCATTTCCACTTGCTTCTTTAATGGCCATAATATTGCTATGTTCGGCTAATTTTAAAGTTGTGGCAACCGACATATTACTGCCTGTTCTACCGGGTACATTATATAAAATTATAGGTTTAGGTGATGCATTGGCAATTGCTTCATAGTGCAAATAAATACCTTCCTGATTAGGTTTATTGTAATATGGACTTACAGATAAAACCGCGTCATAACCTGTGAAATCAAATGATTTAATAGTATCAATAATTTCAGTTGTATAATTTCCGCCAATACCGGCAACACAAGCTACTCTTCCTTTAGCTTGAGATTGAATAAATTGGTAAACTTGTTTTTTCTCTTCTTTAGTTAATGTAGCTGTTTCTCCTGTTGTTCCAAGCGCAACAAGGTATTCCACACCACCATTTATACAATGTTCAATGATGTTTGACAATGCATCAAAATCAATAGAATAATCTTCTTTAAATGGCGTTACCAATGCAATTCCAGTACCCTTCATCATGATATGTTATTTAATTGAGTTTCAAATTTATTAGAATTTATGAGCAAAACTGTTATAAATTTAGTTTTTTATAGGAGTTAATGTCCTTATTTATGATAATTTGAAAGGACTATTAAAATCAACAAATTCAATCTTTGTTTTTTCCTAGTACAATTTTGTGAAAAGTTTGTTAATAGGTTAACAATTAATTAGTCGGCTTAAAATAGCTTAAAATTTATATTTGAAGTTGTGTATGCAATCATAGATATCGAAACTACAGGCGGCCATCCTTCGGCCAATGCAATAACGGAGATATCTGTTTATATAAGTGATGGTAAAAATGTGATTAATCAATTTGAAACATTGATTAATCCGGAGATTTCGATTCCTCCATATATCCAAGCCTTTACCGGCATTTCTAATGAAATGGTTCAAGATGCTCCAACATTTGGAGACATTGCTCCCAAATTAAATGAGATTTTAGATGGAAATATTTTTGTGGCACACAACGTAAACTTCGATTATAGTTTTATTAAACATCAATTTGAACTAGTTGGTATTCCTTTTCAATCTAAAAAATTATGCACTGTTCGTTTAAGCAGAAAAATTGTTCCTGGTTACAGATCGTATTCATTAGGTAATATTTGTGCATCTTTAAATATCCCGCTTAGTAACAGACATAGGGCAGGAGGAGACGCTATGGCAACCCTTCAATTGTTTCATTATTTGCTAGAAAATGATACTGAAAATGCAATTGATGAAAGTTTAAAAAAGGGTTCTAAAGAACAAATGCTTCCTCCTAATTTACCAAGGGAAGATTTTGAAAAATTGCCTAAAACCTCAGGTGTTTATTATTTTATTGATTCAAAAGGCTTGGCTTTATATGTTGGAAAAGCTAAAAATATTAAATCAAGAATTTCATCTCATTTCAGTGGAAGTTTAAAAGGTTCTCAAAAACAGAATATGTTTAGAGAAGTTCATGGTTTAAGTTATGTAAGCACAGGAAATGAATTGATGGCAATGTTGCTTGAAAGTCATGAAATTAGAAGGCTTTGGCCCGACGAAAACAGAGCTCAAAAACGAATTCAGGCTGTTTATGGATTGTTTGATTACCTGGATCAAAACGGGAAAATTCGATTTGGTATAGATAAAGTAAGAAGAGAACAAAGGCCATTGGTAACATTTGGTTCAAGACATGCAGCACTTGCTTATATGCAGAGTTTAATTGATGAATTCAGTTTATGTCCAAAATTGTGCAATCATCAAACCAATCCGGGAGAATGCATTTCAGTGAAAAATGATATTTGTGATGGCTTATGTATGGCTAAAGAAAATATTGTTGAATACAATAAAAAAGCCCAGTTGTTTTTTGATCAATTAACTGCCGAAAAGAAAGCATTTTATATTGTTGGAAAAGGACGAAATCATAAAGAGCAAAATGTGATAATATACGAGCCTGGCGCTTATATTGGTTATGCATATGTTAATATCAAAGTTCAATTAGATTTTGATATTTTAAAAGAAGAATCAACTCCATTAAAAATAAATAGTGTGATGGAGTCGATTTTAGCACCAATTGTAAATGGTGAAAAAAGTAAAGGATATAAAGTTTATGCCCAGATGAAAATGGCAATAAATTGATGTTTTGATAAGTTTAAATTAACACTAAGCTTATCTCTTGTAGTTTTAATTTTTTTATTAAAAGATTTTAACTATTTCCTCATGATTTAATAACCTCCTAAATAGGGCTAAGTCCCAATAAGCATCATACTTTTGAGAAAACTTTCAAGTATGAATTTCTATAAAAGAAAATTAAATCATTTAAAATTCTCGTCAACTAATTTATTTAAGTATTTTGTACTTTTGGTATCAGTGTTTTTTGTCCAATTTTCCATTGCTCAATCAACAACAGTTTTTTCTGAAAACTTAGGAACGCCATCTGGAACAACAACTATTGTAAACTATTCAAATGGAACTGCGCCTGCCACATTTCAAAATAAAGGAACTTTAACTTATTCAAATGGCGCTCAAACCAACCCGGGAGATATAAGGTCATCTAGTGCTTCAATCGGATATACTGGTTCATCAGGTGGAGGTAACGTATGGTTAACAAATACTTCAGGGAATTATGGCTTCTCTATTGAATCAATCAATGCATCGTCTTTTTCTGGTTTAACACTTGATTTTGCTTACAGAAAGGAAAGTGGAAGTGCTTTTGCAACTTTGTCTGTTGATTATTGGGATGGAAGTGCTTGGGTAACAATTGCAAATTCTTCATCTGCTTTGTTTAATCAGGCAGCAAATGCAGCAACAGGCTGGTATTTATCTAAAACATTAAATTTACCAAGTGGAGCTCAAATTAGTGGGTTAAAAATACGCTTTGTTAAAAGTGGTTCAGTAGCAATAAGATTAGATGATATAGTCTTAAAAAGTACGGTTAATAATTCACCAACATTAACAGTTGGTACTTTAAATGAATTTGTAACCAATGCAATCAATACACCTTCTGCAGAGCAAGTGTTAACTGTTTCAGGGGTAAATTTAACTAATGATATTAGTATAGTTCCTCCGGCAGGATATGAAATTTCTACTTTTTCAGGTGGAAGTTTTAATTCAACAAATCCAATTTTATTAAGTCCTGTATCTGGCACAGTAGCAACAACAAATATTTATGTTAGATATAATCCTGGTACTTTAAGTAATCAACCTCAAACAAGTGGAACCAATATTGAGGTAACTAGCACAGGAGCTACTGGTCAAAATGTATCTGTTTTAGGTAGTATAACAAATTTAACAAGTGGAGATATTGCCTTAATTGGTTTTAATACAAGTACAACTGATGCAATTTCATTTGTTGCTTTAAATACCATTCCAGCAAATACTGTAATTAAATTTACTGACAATGGTTATTCGAATGATTCAACTCAAATGACTACAGAAGGATATTTGATTTATACAGCGCCTTCAACAATCAATCCCGGAACTATTGTTAGTTGGAACAATGGTATGACTATAGCTGGTACCGGTTGGAATTCTAATGCTCCAACTAATTTTGGTTTAAATGCATCGGGAGAGCAAATTTTTGTTTTTCAGGGAAATTGGGGCGTTTCAGGAGGAGTGACTAGTTTGTTACAAGGTGCCATGACTGGTGCAAATTGGTCAACTACTGGCTCCGTTGCAAGTGTTACTGCAAATTCATATTTGCCTAAGTATTTAAGTACCGGAATCAATGCTTTTAATATTGCTCAGGCTAATGCTTATTATACCAATAATACTGCAAATATTACAGGAACAAGTTCTGAATTGTTTACCAAAATTAATAACTCAAGTAACTGGACAAGTAGTGCAAGTCAAATAGCTACTGCACCAAGTTGGGTCTTTAATATTTTACCTGAAGCTCCAAATTCGCAACCATCAATAAGTGCTGTAAGATCAATTTCTTCATCTCATATTACTTTAGAATTTGGCGGAGGATCCGGAGAGTCCTATATGCTGGTTATTAGAGAAAATAATGCAGTTAGTGCTAATCCTGTTGATGGCACAAATTATAATTTGGTCAATGGAACTGTTGATTTTGCAACTGCAACAGAATTGGGTGTAGGTCAAAAAATAGTTTATAATGGATTGATAACTGGCGATAGTATTAGAGTAACAAATTTGGCATCAGGGACAAGGTATCATTTTGCAATTTTTGCCTATAATGGAACCTCATCAAATACAAACTTCAATACATTAAATCCAAGTTTATTAGATACAATTACAACCGGAGCTTCTAATTCCATCAATTCAGATATTTCTGTTGATGTTAGTTTTACTGAAATGGAAAACATCAACTATAAAAATTATGTTGATACTAATAATTTAACATTATCTAATAGTATTGAATTGGTTCGTTTTCAATTAAGAGATGGTGGTAATACTTCTGATGCGGATGTTGTTGGAACCACCTTAAATTCACTTGGATTGAGTATAGGGAATCATGCAAATTTAAGCAGAATTGCACTTTACAACAATGGAGTTGAAATAGCTGAATTGCCTGTAAATTCAAGTTCAATTTCATTTTTGAGTTTGGGTTTAATTGCACCTGATAATGATTCAACAGAAATTTCAATTAGAGCTACTTTTCTCCCAATTATAACTGATAATCAACAAATATCAGTATCTGTAAATTTAGCTACTGCAAATTCCTTAGGTTCAAATTTTAATTCAGTTAATGCAGGAGCTGCAGCTAGTTCAGTTATTGGCGATAAGAATAGAATTGAAGTTATTGCTAATAAATTAAGTATTGCCCAACAACCAAATCAAACTTTTCAATTTACTGTTATTTCTCCGGCTGTGCTTATTCAGGCAATCGATAGTTTGAATAATTTAGACTTAGATTTTAGTGGAAATATAACAGTAAGTTCGACAGGAACTCTAGCTTCAGTTTCTAAAAATGTAGTTACATCTATTTCGGGTATCGCTAGCTTTGATAGTATTATTCATTCAACAATTTTTAATAATGTTGAATTAACATTTTCTACCGCTTTAGGTTTAACATCGGTTACATCTGATACATTTGATATTTTACAAAATCTACCAGTAAATATTTTTTCTGAAAATTTTGGAACGCCATCTTCAAATACAACACTTGTAAATTACAATAATGGAACGGCCCCTGCAACTTTTCAAAACAAAGGGGTTTTGGTATTTTCAAATGGGTCTCAAGTAAATTCATGTGATTTTAGAGTTACAAACCCATCTACATCCTATACTGGTTCTTCTTCAAATGGAAATGCATTTTTTGCAGCCACAAATGGAGCTTATGGTTTATCTATAGAATCAATTAATGTTTCTAATTACAATAACCTGACTTTACAATTTGGTTATAGAAAAGAAAATGGGACTTCACATGCTTCATTATCGGTTGATTATTGGAATGGTACATCTTGGATAACATTAGCTAATACATCATCAACTTTGTTTAACGAATCTGCTTCAGCTTCTTCAGGTTGGTATTTGTCAAAAACATTAAGTTTACCTTCAGGGGCTCAAATAAGTGGATTAAAAATTAGGTTTGTAAAAACAGGAACTTTATCAATTAGAATTGATGATGTCGTTTTAAAAGGAGTACTTTCATACGACCCAAGTTTGGTTGTTAGTAGTGCAAGTACTTTTGTAAGTCCTGCAATTAATTCAGCTTCTTCTGAACAAGCAATAACGGTTTCCGGTAATTATTTGGTTGATAATATTTCAATAGTTCCTAGCTCAGGATTTGAAATTTCTCAGTTATCAGGAGTTTCATTTTCTCCTTCGAATCCAATTGTTTTAACACCTACAAATGGAGTAGTTACACCTACAACAATTTATGTTAGATATAAACCATCTTCCTTATTAAATACAATAGGTAGTTTAACCTTAAGTTCTAGCGGTGCTTCAACATCAAATTTGGGTTTAGTTGGTGAAATATTAAATTTACCAGCAGGCAGTATATCAGTTATTGGATTTGATGCAACAGGAAATGATAGATTTTCTTTTGTTGCTAATACAATCATTCCGGAAGGAACAAAAATTAAGTTTACTGATAAAAACTGGGATAGTTCATTAGTTGTTCCTGCTTTTTCAGCTTCTGAAAGTATAGGCACTTGGACTGCTCCAACTGGCGGTTTAGCAAAGGGCTCAGTTGTAACAATGATAACAGATCCTGTTTCAAGTGTAAGTCATGGTACCGGAACCTTAGCAAGTGGATTAAGTTCGGCTGGAGAGCAAATTTTTGCATTTCAGGGATTAGAAACGAATCCATCATTTATTAGCGGATTTACCACGGGAACTATTATTAATGCAGGTACTCCAATTGCAAGTCAGACATACAAACCAACAGGTTTAACTTTAGGAACTAATTTCTTTGTTGCAGGTTCTGGTTTATATGGTTCAGCATTTTTAACTAATGCAAATCAAACTGCAACTGATTCAATGATGGTAATCAACTTAAATGACACCATAAATTGGACGTTTAGTTCAACCTTTGCAACATTCCCAACATGGGTTTTTAATTTCTTGGAATCTGAACCGGATACTGCTCCTGTATTTGCAAGTGCAACCAATATCAGTAACAATAAAATGACTCTTCATTTTTCAGGTGGAAATGGTTCGGGTTATTTAGTTGCTATGACAATCAACTCTCCGGTTTCAGGTATACCTTCTGATGCCGCTACTTATACGGCTAACCCAATTTATGGTTCTGGATCAATTATAAACACCAATGAATTTGTTGTTTATAATGGTTCAACCTTAGTGGATAGTGTTGAAGTCACCAATTTGAGTCCAGGTACAAATTATCATTTTGCAATTTTCACTTACAATGGAACTGGTTCAAGTACTAACTATTTAACAAGTTCATTTGGGACTGCTAATGATAATACCACAGGTATTGCTTATTCAAATATTTCTGATATTGTAAGTCATTCAACTTTTATTGAACCATCCTTAATTGATTATTATAATTATCAGGAAACAACAAATTTAACTGGAGCAAATTCTTTGGAATTAGCTATGTTTACAGTTAGAGATGGCAGTAACACGGGTGATGCAGACGTTTCGCCAACTACATTAAACTCTATTTCATTTGATATTGAAAATAGTAGTGCTTTAAAAAGATTGGCATTGTATGCAGGCTCGGTTGAATTAGCAGAAATTTCAGTTACGGATAGTTTAGCAGTTTTTAGTGGTTTGAATTTTGTAGTGAATGATGATTCATTTGAAGATTTAAGTTTAAGAGCTAGTTTTAAATCTAGTCAGATAGATCAATCACAAATGATGTTTACTGTTTTAAATACAACTACCGGTGTTAATGGTTCTAGCTTTTCTTCTTTAAATGCAGGAGGAGCATTTACCTCTACCTCTGCAGATCGAAACAGAATTGAAGTAACTGCGACTAAACTTAAATTCAGTGAACAGCCGCAAAGTTCAATTACAGGTACTGCATTTTCTACTTCTCCTATTGTTTCAGCAATTGATACTTTAGAAAATGTGGATTTAAACTTTGTTTATGATATCACTTTAAATAGCACAGGTAATCTTTCTCCAATCTCTGTATCAACTAAAACTCCAAATAATGGAATTGCTATTTTCGATAGTTTATTTCATTTGGATCCAGATACTGATTTAGTTTTGTATGCTTCAACATTTGGACTTGATACAATAAGTAGTAATACATTTGATATTACATACAATCCTTTACCTGGAGAGGTTTATATTTCTGAAATTAGTTATGAGTCAACTCAGGAATGGATTGAACTTTATAATTCAACTGATTATGCTGTAAATATTGGAAATTGGTATATAACAGATCATTCTTCTTATCCTGCATCAAATGAAGGAGATTGTGTAATTCCTGCCGGAACAATTTTACAACCTAAATCTTATGTGGTAGTATCAACATCAGGTACAGGAATAAATGCCACAGATTTAACAGATATTGTTGGAGAAGTTTTAACAGTTGCAGGATTAAGAGGTGCGAATAATCGACCTACATTAAATAATAGCGGAGATAATATTGCATTGTATACCTCTTCATCAAGTGGAGTTTTAATGGACGGTTCCTTAACTGTTAACTTTCCTGATGTAAGTAATTCGAACTCTTTATCAATTCAAAGAATTGCCAATAAATCTTGGGGTTCAGATGCTTTTGGTAAATCTACAAATGTATTTGCATCAGCAATTTATACGAACTCTAGTCCTGGTTTTACAGGAGGAGTTTTATTACAAGGATCAAATTCAATCTCATCAACCAATACTATTCCAAGCGGACAATTAATTGAGTTAAATGGTAATTCATTTACTATTAACGGAAATCCTTCAGGTCAATTATTGTTGAAAGGTTCTGCTACATCTGATTTAATTATTAATGGTTCTGATATCAATTTAAATTTTGACCAAACAACAATTGGAACCAGCAATAGAATTAGAAATTTCAAATCAACTGGAAATGTGATTTTAACTAATAATTTAGTCCTTTCTGGTACAATTGATTTAGATTCAGGTAATGTTGACGTAAATGGAAATTCAATTAGTATTTCAAGTACAACATTATTAGCCGGAACCAATTCTATTGATGTAAGTAAAACGAATTCGAAATTGGTTTTTTCAAATACTTCTTCTTTAAATATTCCTACAGGATTTTTGAATGATAGTATTTATCAATTGAATATAACTGGAAATGGCGGAATTGTTATTAATGAGCCAATTTTGATAATTTCTCAATTGCTTTTAAATGGTGGTAGAATAAGCAGAGATAATAATGCCTATTTGAGTATTTTAAATTCTTCTGATACTGCCATTGTTAGAAATTTTGGATTTGTAAATGCGCCATTAATCAGAACTATACCTCAAAATTTAAGTACACCAGTTAGCTATTTATTTCCAATTGGTAATTCGATTTATAACCCGGTTTCATTAATTAATCCACAAACAAATTCAGGAGGATCGGTTGAAGTATTAGCCTATGTAGCTGATAGCTCTAGTAATGGTATTGCTGGTACAGGTATGAGCTCATTAAATTCTTCAAGGTATTTTTATGTTGATTTGTATTCTGGAAATTCAAATTTTGTATCGACTACATTAAATTTAACAGATACATCATCTGCAGCTGGGAATGCTCTTGCAAGTTCAACTAGTTTGAATGGTACTTATAACAAGGTAAGTACTTCAACTCCAGTTTCTGGTGTATTTGGAACTTCAGTTTTAAATAGCTTAGGTTACTTTAATACTGGTGAGGAGTCTTCTTCATCTAACGCCACCTTAAGTCTAACAGCTTTCTTTGAAGGTTTGTATTTGGGTAGTAGTACGATGACATCGGCACCATTTAATGCAGACAATACATTGCCTGCAAGCATAGCAGATACAATTACAGTAGAGTTACATGTAGCTAATGGCACCTTTGATTTGGCTTATAGTGTAACAGATACAATTAGCGTAAATGGAACAGCAAGTATTAGCTTCCCTGGAGCTGCGGTAGGTAACTACTACTATATTGTATTAAAACATAGAAATAGCTTAGAAACATGGAGTGCAGATAGTGTATTAATTAGCTCAAGTTTAAGTTACGACTTTAGCAGTGCAGCAACCCAGGCTTATGGAAGCAATATGGTTGATTTGGGATCGGGAGTATTTGGTATCTATGCAGGTGACATCAATCAGGATGGCTTTATAGATGGTAATGACTTTACGGATGTAGATAATGACAATAGCAATTTTGCAAGTGGTTATTTATATACCGATACAAATGGCGATGGTTTTGTTGATGGTAATGATTTTACATTGATAGATAATAATGGCAGTATGTTTATCGGCATAGCTCGTCCATAGATTAAAGAAGGAAAAAGAAAAAGAAATACAATATGAAAAGA
>CALRIT020000018.1:0-100763 GCA_943361925.1 Vulcanococcus limneticus LL
CTTTGTTTTTTAAAATGTTCAGCACATGCTTTCGAATCAGGGAAGTCTTTTAGAAATGTTAAAATGCTCATTTTGAATAATTTTATTCAAATTTAATTTACCAGCCCGCAACCTATTTGCGGGCTGGTAAACATGCGGATATTCGTATAAGATTTTTAATGAAATCGAATTCAATTATTATTAATTAAATTTAAATAAATAAATGAGCATAAATTTTTCAGAAAACTAAAACAAACATTAACTAAAAACTATGTTAAAACTCAAACACCTCAAATTAAACTCTTCAATTTTGGGAGTTATTTTATTTGTAACCTTAATAGGTTCAAATAGCAAAAATTCGCTTGCGAAAATACCTGAAGATCTTCAATTAAATTCTACCAGAATTTCTATGGTGAATTCAGAATTAGAAGAATCACCTTGGGTATTAGGTTATTCAGACAAACAGATTCAAATTTTTTATCAAAACATTGTATGTGATGGTAAGGAAATGATTAAAATGAGAATTATTAATTTGACTTTAAAATCCTTAAAAATCGATTATTCACTTTGGGAAGGAATAGGATTTAAGACATTGCAAATTGATGCATTAGCAAATTTAGAAGGGATTTGTTCTGAAGGTTATAATTATCCTTTAATGGAATTAGTTCCTAATCAAATTAAAGATAAAAAAGTAACAATGACAGTAAAATATATAAACCTATAATATGAAAAATAAATTACTCTTTTTTAAAACAGCAATTTTATTATTTGCATTGTTTTTATTTTCAAACACAAAAGCTCAGGTTCTTTACACTAAAGTTCTGGTAAGTGATTCGGGAGCAACAAACACATTAGGTAGCGCCAATACAAGTAAAAATATAGCAGTGGCTCCAAATGGTATGATTGGAGTTGTATATGTAGGCTCATCAGGTGTTAGATTTGCTAAAAGTGTTAATCGCGGCCAATCTTTCCTTCCAAGTGTAAAATTAAGTTCAGCAACTAATGGTGAAGCTGAAATTAACCTTGCAGCAAATGGTAATATATATATCGTTCATGATAATAAAATATATATTAGTAGTGATGAGGGAAATACATTTGTTACCAATACTTTCTCAAGTTCAGGCGTTGCCTATCCACATGTAACAAGTTATGGTGATAATGTTTATGTTTCGAACGTTGCAAAGGTTTTTCGGAATTTTAATAATGGATTAGACACATTTTATTCTTATCAAATTCCCGCTTCATATGCATTTGCAGATATTTTTGCTGACCCTTCAAATGGAAATGTTTTTGTTCCTGCTGATAATCCCACTATCTTTTTAAATAAAAGTGTTACTTCTGCGGATACTTTTGTAAACATTCCTGTCACACCAACTAAATCAGTCTTTTATTCAAGTTATGCCTTAAGTTATGGGTCTTTGGGGACTTACCTTTTTGCAGCAGGTGGTCCTCTTGGATCCGGTAATAGCACTGATGGATTAAAATTTGACCTTGCTACAGGCACAAATTCTTCATTAACATATGCCCCAAATACAGGACCAACGGATAGAACTTTAACCGCAGACGATTTAGGAGATTTAGTGGATGGTTATAGAAGTGGAAACCGATTTGCTTTCAGGGTTAGCCAAAATTTTGGAACTAGTTTTGATACCACACAATTCTTTTTAGATAGTGCAGTAAATCATAATATTGCAATTAATACTTTTACACAAGATGTTGTTAGGGCTTATACAGGAAATAATGGCAAAATTTATGTTGATGTTCTTCAAGGACTTTTATTGCCACGCACTGTTGTTTTACCTACAATTACCACTTTTGGTACTTTAAATCCGTTTTCAAAATGCGGTTCAAATGCTTCCGCTGTGCAGAGTTTTAGAGTTAAAGGAGTCGATTTAAATAAAAATTTGATTGTTAAGGCTCCTTCCGGTATGCAAGTTTCATTGAATTCAAGTTCTGGTTTCGATTCTACTTTAACTGTGATTCCAAGCTCAGGAAAAGTTGATTCTATTCTTGTATATGTTCGCATGGGAGCAAATGCTTCAGGAAATATTACCGGTAAAATTGCTTGCACCTCAATTGGCGCAATTACTAAATATTTAGATATAACTGCTTCAATTGTATCACAACCTTCAATCACCATTTCAAGTATTGCAGATATTTATACCAACCAAACTTCATTCAGTATACCTTATACAGCTACTACAGGTAATCCGGATCAATATTCAATTTCAACCAGTACTCCTAATGCAATGCCTAGTTTTGTTCCGGTTGTAAATGCAAGTTTAAGTACTACTCCAATTGCTGTAAATGTTCCGGCTAGTGCCATTGGTACTTATAATTTTAATTTAACTGTTAAAAATAGTAACACTGGTTGCAGTAGCCAAAATGTTGAATTGAATTTGAAAGTTGTGGTTCCACCTACTGCTCCTCCAACTGTATTAACAAACGGAGCAAGTTTAATTACAGCAACAACAGCAACTTTAGGAGGAAATGTAACATATGCAGGTACCGCCTCAGTTACCGAACGTGGTGTTGTATATTCAACTAACCCAAATCCAACAATTGCTGATACCAAAGTTACAATGGGTAATGGAGTTGGTGTCTATTCTCAGGTTGTAACAGGTTTATCTCAAATAACAACTTACCATGTTCGTGCATATGCTATAAACTCAATTGGTACCAGTTATGGTGCTGATAGTTCATTTACTACAGATTTTATTCCACCACCAAGTGTTAGCTTAGTAGCTACATTTGATCCTTTCATATCATGTGCTGGTGCAGCTTCAACTCCTCAACAGTTTACAGCTAGTGGCATTAACTTAACCGGAGATATCACAGTTTCAGCACCAACAGGATTTGAAGTTTCTACAACAATGACATCAGGATTTGCTTCTAGTTTAATTTTAACTGCAACTTCTGGAACAGTAAATGCAACAACACTTTACATTCGTATCAGTAGCACTGCAACTGGTACACCTTCCGGCAATTTAAGTGTAAGTTCTAATGGTGCAACTACTCAAAATCAAAGTATCAATGCATCTTTAAATCCGGTTCCTGCAACTCCGGTAATCAGCATTAAACCATCAAGTCCAATTTGCCAAGGTGCGCAATACCTAAATTTTGGTGCATCTAATCCTGCTCCTGCAGGCGTTAACTACCAATGGTCAGTTCAAAATGCAACTCTTTATGCGCAAGGTAGCACAAAACAATACAGCCTAATTAGCTTCCCAACTGCCGGAAAAGCTATTGTAACATTAACAGCATCACAAAATGGTTGTAATTCATCCGCTAGTGTTGAAATGACAGTAAACGCTGAACAAAACCATACAGCAACAGTTCGTTACTTTAACAAGAATTTTGTTTGTGAAGCAAATATGGTTCAAAAGTATCAGTGGGGATATGATGATTTGCCTTCACTTAAAGGTAATATTATTCAAAATGAAATCAACCAAAACTACTTCAATGCAACTCCTGAAACTGCTACTAAAGCCTATTGGGTAATTTCAAACAGTGGAAACTGTTACCAAAAAACATATCATGCAGTACCTTTGAGTGCAACTGAAGTTCTTGCCAAGGAGTTAGGACTTGAAGTATTTCCTAATCCTTTTAGTAGTCAAATCAATATCCGCAGTAACAGAAACCTGAAACAAGCATCAATTAAGGTTCTTGATTTAAATGGACGTAATCTCAGCACTGAATCTATGAATGGCTCTGACCTAATTATGAATCTGGATGGACTTGCAGCAGGTATTTACTTGCTTCATGTTGAAGATGAAAACGGTCTTGTTTCAACAACTAAAATTATTAAACACTAATCGCTCAACTCATGAACTTGTTAAAAAAGATATCCATTGGTTTTGGTCTTGCTGTTACCACTTTTAACGTAGCAAGCGCCCAGAACACAAATACCTTCGGAACTGATGCACAAATGCCCCGTTGGTTTATTGGAGGCGGAATTGCCGCAGGAACCCAAATTGGTAACATAGAACAAAATAACTGGAACCAAGCTTATACAAATGCACTGAATGCCTCCAACTCAAACTTGGATCAAACAGGAGCTTCACACTTAGGCCTAAATTTGAGTTTAGGTTACTTCTTCGACAAAAATCGTAATTTTGGATTGGGTACCGGACTGCAATATTTGTCAAGTAAAACCCAATATTCTATAGAGAACTTTGGTATCGAGTACCAATCAACCGACAATTTCGGTAGTACTTTCAGACAGGGATTACGTGCAAATGCACCCATTGAAGAGCAAATTAAACAAACCCTCATTGGTTTACCTGTCATGTTAATGTACAAAAAGCAGCTAAACAATAAATGGGGATTGAATCTCGATGCAGGTGTTGTGTTTAACCTAAGTCAAAAAGCTACTTTTAATGCAGAAGATGCCAAATTTGACTATGAAGCCATTTATAGTTTTGATGGAAACGGAAATCCTGTTTACGACAATTCACCAACACCAAATCCTAACGACTGGCTCGTAACCAAAGCACATTATGAAAAAGTGAATAGTGATGGAAATGTGAATGTATATTTTGAAGACTTGTATAGTAAAGGTTACAATGTAGGATTGGGAGTAAAACCAAACAGTACTGAAGGCGATGTTAAAAATACTAGCATCAGTATGTCTTGGTTTATTCGTCCGAGTGTAAGTTACCGCATTAAACCTAATTTGGCTTTGCATGCCAATTTGGTTTATCAGCAAGTTAAAACCACATTCGAACAAGATGCAAATTACCGCATCACAAACAAACGTGGTGAATATAATTCTATGAGCAATGGCTTAAAAAGTAATAATCAAGGTTTATTGCAGTTTGGTTTAGGTATCAGATATTATTTCGGTAAAGAGCGTGAAGAAAAACCATTACCTCCGCCGCCAGCGCCAGCACCTGCTCCTGCAGCACCAGAAGTAAAAGAAGAACCTAAAAAGGCAGATCCTTACAAAGAAATGGTGAAAGTTACTATTAAACTTCAGGATGAGAAATATGGCAAGCCGGTACCGGGAAGCATTGTTATCAAACAAAAAAACAAAGAAGTATTCAATGGCAATGCAGATGCATCGGGTTTGAGTAATTTCTATTTGGAGCCAGGTACTTATTCAGTAAGTGTTAGTGCTAAAGGATATATTCCTGCTGAAGAGTCTCTTGAACTAAAAAGCAGTGAAAAAGGTACTTCAAAAATTATTGAATTAAAACAACCTAAAATCGAAAAAGGATTGGTATTCAAACTAAAGGCTATCAATTTTGAAACAGGTGCTGATAAAATGAAAGAATCATCGTTTGATATCTTAAATAAAATGGCAGCTATTCTAAATGAAAATCCAAATATGGTTATTGAGGTAGCCGGTCATACAGATAATGTTGGCGATGACCAAAAGAACTTGGTTTTATCAGAAAATCGTGCAAAAACAGTCATGAATTATTTGTTAAGCAAAGGAGTTAATGCAAAACAAATGAAAGCTGTTGGTTATGGAGAAACTCAACCAATTGCAGATAACAATACAGAAGATGGTCGTTTAGCAAATAGACGAGTAATGTTTACTGTACTTGAATTTTAACTCGTTATAGTACTTGTATTTAAAAGTCGGATTGCAAATTTGCAATCCGACTTTTTTATGTTTTAAATCCAGCTATGATTGATCAAAAACTATTTGAATGAACTCCTTAATTGTTAATCACAAAACGTTTCAATACTAAAAGCGATTTATTTTTTGGGGCTTGCCGACAGGCTTAGACAAATTGATAACTAAAGAAAAATCCTACCAAGCCTGCCGGCCGGGCTGTTTGTTCCAAGCTGTTTGGCTCTGGCAGCAGCCATAAGAAAACTTTGGCTTTTAGCTTTTTGCTTTTTGCCTCAGATTTAGTGTAATTTAAACGAATGGTTGTTATAAGAAATATTTTTTCCATCATTCAAAAACAAACAAAAAAACGCTACTTAAAAGCAGCGTTTTTGTTTGTAGAAGAATTAAAAATGGAAATTATAAAGAGGATTTTCATACTACAAGAATCTTAGCCAATAGCCACAGCCAATAGCCAAAAGCCGCTTTAGTTGCACAGCAACTAAAGATTAGCTACTGTCCTCCCTTTCGGATACCTCACTTCATAAGTGAAGATGATTTTTTTGCTTTCTTTTGAATTCAATTTCAATTTCCAAGTGAGTAAGCCTGTTAGTGGATCAAGCTCAGCTCCATCACCATCCAATAAACTTACTTTGATTTCTTCAGTACCTTGGACAACTGGAATTTGGTCTTCAAGTTTAATTTCAATCGGAATATTTTTCGAATTTCTTACTACTAACTCAATACTTCTTGTTTCCACTTTTTCCTGATCGATCATTTTTACTTTGTATTTCTCTTTGATTTTTTTCCTACTTAATCCTATGGTTCTATCTTTTCCTAAATTTACAAAAATGGTGTCTTTCACTCCATCAGCCATCAGCATAATTTCACCTGCAAATAATCCATCAAAATGAATTCTGGCTTTTCCAGGTAAGATGTTTAAATCTTCCCAACCACCAACACCGGCCATTAAAAATGCATCTGTACTAAGTTTAGGAACAGCAGCAAATTCAAGCTGCATAGGAATATTCTTTTGATTAATCATCACTTTGTGGTTTTTGCCATCACTGTTTATTTCATAATTTAATTTGATGTCATATTCAGTTCTGATGAGGTTTTCGGTTACTTCAATAAAATCTGTAATTGATTTTTGTTCTGCCATATCATCATTAAAACTAGGGGCATTGTTGTCTAATGTAACACTTTCTTTTTGCATAGGAATAACACTATTTGATGTAATTCCAATTGCTTTTCTTTTTGTTCTGTTGAAGTATTCTATAAAGCTAATTACCCACGGACTCAATTCAGGTTTGGTATTGTTATCATAAGCATTGGTAGTTGATATACTCATGTTCACATTTTTCCAGTCGATGCCCGATTGCTGATTGATGGAAGCAAAATAAATCAGTTGCATGTTTTTGCTTTTCTCCTCTGCTTTTAAATCATAGGAAGGTGTCCATGATGCATTTGAAATTAGGTAGTTGAAATGCAATTGAGTATTAGCAGGCGATTCTGCATAAACAGTAACAATTACCCTATGTGTTGCAACAGATTCTTCTTCTCCTTCTGCATATTGTCCGTTTTGAAGATTCATTAAGTTTTGTTCACGAACCTGCAATTGTGCTAAAACTTTGTCTTTTTTAGCCTTGTTTTTATCGAGCTTAAATTCTTGTTCAAGAATGCCACTCAATCTATCTTTTAATAAATTTAAAGCATCTTTTAAAAGAGGTAATGAATCTTTTGGAAAATCGCCTTTCATCATACGATTGTTTACCAACAGATTTTTTTCAGCAACAATAACTTTGTATTTGTAATCAATTTCTTTTAGGTCGAATCGAATTTCTTCAATTGAATCTCTTACATCTCTAAGTGCTTTATCGTACTGACCAGTTTTCTTTGGTTTTTCCTTATAAAGAATGTTATGGGTAGTTTCCATAACAACTCCTGATTTAGTTGTAGCCTGAAGTGAGTTTTCGTCAATAACAGGAGAAATGTTCTCAAAAATAAACTCATTATTTCCCGGTAATAGGTATACATTTTCAGAATAATGAAGATAAGCACCCTGCAAGAATACCTGAACCTTTTGTAAATGTGCTTTAATTGGTTTGTTTTGTGCTTGAACTGAAACTGACATTAGCAGTAACATGGCGAAAATGAGTTTTTTCATAATTTTTTGTTTTGTTACCTGAATGATGCAAGCCAAAGTGATATTCCATAAATTAAAGGAAATTTTTTTTTATGTCCCTTCAAATCAGTGTTTTAAATGATGATGAGCTTTTAAGTCAGTATCGACTTAAGAGGGACAATAAACTATTGGGTGAGCTTTTTAAGAAACATGCTTTAATGGTATTTACAGTTTCAATGAAATACCTGAAAAATGAGGATGAAGCGAACGATGTGGTGATGAATATTTTTGAAAAATTATTAAAGGAATTACATCAACATCAACCCGAAAATTTTAAAGCCTGGTTATACACCATTACAAAAAATCATTGTTTAATGATTTTACGAAAACCTATTAAAGAATCTTCATTTGGTTTGAATGAAAATGAAGATGGTTTTATGGAATCTGATATGTTTTTGCATCTATCAAATGATGAACAAGAAAAAGAGGAACAATTACAAATACTAGAACAAGCTTTACCCGAGTTAAAATCTCAGCAAAGAACCTGTATTGAATTGTTTTATCTAAAAGGGAAATCATATGAAGAGATTGCAAAACAAGAAAAATTGAGTTTAAATGAGGTGAAAAGTGCTATTCAGAATGGTAAAAGAAATTTAAAAATCATTCTGAATAAAAAAGGATTGTACCTAATTTTAATAGTAAGTGTATGGATGAGCAAAATTGTATAAGCGAACTAAACTGGCTGAAATATTCAGCTGGAGAATTAAATGCAGATGAGATTCGTCTGTTGAATTCGCATTGCCAAAATTGCGAAATCTGTTCAGACATCAAAGAAGGAATTGATGCCATGAAAACTCCTGCTGCACTTGAATCTCAAATCATCAACATTAAATATCAAATTGATCAAAAAACCAAAAAGCGTTTTCTATTTTTCAATGTCACAACTATAAGTATTGCAGCATCTGTTTTATTTGGTTTACTTCTTTTTTGGTTTTTATTCCCTTCACAAAATCAGTTAGCTATCAAGCCTGAAATAGTTAATACACAATCGGAATCTGGGATAAAATCGCCTGAAAACGAAATTATTACTACAGAAAAAGCAATTGAGAATCAGAAAGAATCAGCAGCAAAAAAACAAGTAATCAAACCTATTCCGGAACCAATTACGATTATTCAACCTGAAAATGTTAGTAACAATGATGTTTCCATGTCAGAATCTGTTTCAAATGATGGAGCAGGTATGATTGAAAATGTGGTAGCACCGGCACAGAATCAAACCGAATCGGATGATTTGAATATAAGTGAATCTAAAGTTACGCAAGTTCCATCTGTTGTTAATGTGCCACAAAATGTATCAACAAAAGAATCAACTTCAAAAGTTTCACAAGCCAATAAAAAAACGAAAAGTTTGTTTGAACCATCTACTAAAAAAACATCAATTCCATCGGCTAATAATGCCATATCAAACAATGTTTTTCATGAAGAAAATATCAGAAATTTAAATGATTTTACTCCTAAGGATTCTAGTTGGATGGTTTTACAGCAAGCAAATCGTTTATTTAATGAATTGAATTATTCAGGTAGTTTAGCGATTTGTGATTCAATGTTGAATTTCCCGAAAGAAGCTCATTTTTCTAAGTTTGTACTCTTAAAAACAAAGATTTTATTAAGTACTTCAAACAAAGAAAAGGCCGGAAATTTTTTAAAGGAACAAATTAAAAAATATAAAATCCGCGATCAAATTTTGATTGATTACCTGAAGATTTTAAATGAGTAGTTTATTTTGCGAAGAATAATCAGGATTCTTTTTATTTTGTGGGATGAATAAATTCAAAATCGGGTTCATTTTAATACTACTATTTAGTCTTGGTTCTTGTCAGTTAGGGAGATTCATTTTCTACAATTTTGCAGATATCAAAGACCATAAAAAATTTCCATCACATGAACTAACTGCATCTAATAAACCATTTGAATTTTTTCAGGTTAAAGAGCAAAAAGGGCCCAAGGAATTAGATATAAATGGGAAGAAACTGAGTTTTGAAAAGTTTCTTGAGTCTCAAAAAACAGTAGCCTATTTAATCATTAGAAACGATAGTATTTTGTATGAAAACTATTTTAGTAATTATAATCGTGAATCAGATGTTCCTTCATTTTCAGTTGCTAAATCTGTTACATCGATTTTAATTGGAATTGCAATTCAGGAAGGCAAGATAACTACTGTTGAAGATCCCATCACCAAATACTTGCCTGAAATGAAGGATCCAAACATGAAAAAAGTGAAAATCCGTCATTTATTGGATATGACCTCAGGTATTGATTACAATGAAAGTTACGTGAATCCTTTTGGTGATGCAGCAGCATTTTATTATGGAAGAAAATTGCGTAATCAATGTGCCAAAATGAAATGTGCAAAAGAACCTGGAACTGAATTTTACTACTCTAGTGGAAATACACAATTATTAGGTTTGATACTTGATCATGTATTGGCACCTAAATCAGTAACATCCTATCTTCAAGAAAAATTATGGACTCCATTACAAATGCAATATCCTGCTAGCTGGAGTATCGATAAAAAGAAAAATGGCATGGAAAAGACATTTTGTTGTTTAAATACTAAAGCATTGGATTATGCAAAAATTGGAAGATTGTATTTAAACAAAGGCAATTGGAATGGCGTTCAAATCATCAATGAAGATTGGGTAAAAGAATCAACAAAAATTGAAGTAAAGGAAGGAAGCGTTTCATATTATAATAACCAATGGTGGATTCCTTCTAAAGATGGTGATTTTGTAGCACATGGAATTTTAGGTCAATATATTTATGTAAATCCCGATAAGAATTTAATCATGGTGCGATTAGGTAAAAGTGAAGGAAAAATGCAGAACTGGTTCGGTTTTTTTGTTCAAATGGCTAAGTATTACTAAAGATGGCATTTGGTTTTCCTCCATCAAGTACAGATTCAATTTTTATTTTGGATGACTCAAAAAGTTACCAAATGGGCATTGCATTGGCTGCCTTTCAAAAAAATAGCTGGAACATTATAGCTATTGATGAAAAAGCATTTTATGCCTTTAGTAATCCAATTGAACAAGGAATTTTTTCTGTAATTTTCTGTAATTGGAAAGACAAAACATTATTTCTAAAAAGCGAATCAGGTGATGGTTCATTGTTTGATGATGACAGAAATTTTGAGTATTTGGAAAGTTTCAAAGCTGCTTTTTGGCAATTGAAAGATTCAGGGAATGAAGAAGATTTTGTAGAACTTTATAAAGCCTATAAAGAGAGCATTCCTACTGAAGAATTAAGATTGGATGATGGCAAAGTAACTGAAGAGAATCCATCAGCCATAAAGGATATACTAGCATTTTTTATACCAAAAAAGGATTACTTTATTACTCCAATTCTTATCAATATCAATTTTTTTGTTTTTGCTTTGATGGTGTTTTTCGGAGTATCTGTTATGGAACCCAATTCAAATGATGTTTTTGTTTGGGGAGGTGTTTTCAGACCTGCAGTTTTAGACGGAGAATGGTATAGAATCATCAGTGCATTTTTCGTGCATATAGGCTTGGTTCATTTATTAATGAACATGTTTGCCCTTTTGATGGTAGGGGCACAATTAGAATTATTACTGGGGAAATGGCGCTATCTACTGGCTTATATTTTTTGTGGAATTATAGCAAGTTGTGCAAGTTTATGGTGGCATCCTGCTACTGTTGGAGCGGGGGCATCAGGAGCAATTTTTGGTTTATATGGATTGTTTCTTGCACTATTGGTTTCGAATTTACTGGATAGGAGAGTAAGGAAACCTTTATTATCGAGTATAGGTTTATTTGTAGTTTACAACCTGGCATTTGGCTTAAACGATGGAATTGATAATGCTGCACATATTGGAGGATTAATTGCAGGAATTATAGCTGGTTATTCTTATTATTTTGGACTAAGATTTTCGACCAATACATTTTACAAATGGAAATTACCTGCAATAATTATGAGCTTGTATTTACTACTAAGTTTATGGTTTGTAAGTAAACTAGATAATCCATATGGAAGATATGAAAAGCTGATTTATGAATTTCAATACATAGAAGACAAGGCAATTAAAGCCCAAGAAAAAATTCAAGGTATAGAAGAGAAACAAGCGATAATGGTCATAAGTACTGAGATTATTCCAACCTGGACAAAATGCAATCAAATAACCAAAGAACTGCATGAATTAGACTTGGATAAATCACTGAATAAAAGAAATGACTTATTGTATTCATATACTCAAAATCGATTGATGTTTTTCGAAACTATGTTTAAAGCATCAAATGAAAAATCAAGGTTATATGATGCTAAAATTGATTCATTATCGAAATCGAATGAAACGATTTTACAAACGATAAAAGGAATGTAGTTGGCAATTGAAGCTTGCTTCAATTGCCGGCTTTTAGCCATTTGCTTTTGGCCATTGGCTTATTCTCGTTGCTACTGGCTTTTAATTAATCAGATGAATAATTTGACTTTTGTTTAAAGACCCTCATTTAATTTCTAAATCAACAATATTTCTTAATTCAGAGGAAGCGTGATTCTTTAACTGAGCAATTCCTTAGCTCTGAAGGAGCGCAATTCGCGAGCTCTATAGGAGCGAAATTCCCTAGCCCTGAAGGGGCGTAATTCGTTAGAAGCAAAAAAATCCATTTTCAAAAGAAAATGGATTTTTATCTAGAACTAAATTGTTCCAATTATACGAATTTAAGCCAACAGCTAAAAGCCAAAAGCCAAAAGCTATTTTAAGCTTCTTTCTCTTCAGATTTTTCTGCTTCAACAACAGGAGTTGCTGCAACAACAGGAGCTGGTGGAGGAGGTGGAACTGCTTTTTCTCCTCGATCCATTTTAACTCTAACTGCACTAGCACCTTTATGTGTCATTTCAATTTCGAAGTTAACTTTATCACCTTCTTTTATTTTTTCAACAAGACCATTGATATGAACAAAAACACTTTCTTGATTTTTTAAATCTTTAATAAAGCCATAACCTTTCGATTCATTAAAAAAGCTAACTATCCCTTTTCTTTGGATTTCAACAGCTTCAGCAACCTGACGTTGTACACCAATAACCATGTCTTCTACATTGTTGACACGTTTCTTTTTAGGATCCGGAGGAGTAGTTGTTAGATTTCCATTTTCATCAACGTAGGCCATCATGTCTTCTAAGTCACCGCCTTTTACAGCATTGGCTTTACGTTCTGCTTTTTTCTCCTCTTTTTCTTTTCTTCTTTTAAGTTTAAGTTTTTCTTTTTCTTTTTTACTGAATGTTTCTTGTGATTTAGCCATTATAGATTATTAATTGTTTAGTGCTCATTCATTTTTCAGAGCTTAGGCTTTTGGGTGAAGATTCAGCAAATGAAATGTTTGGGTGTGCGAAGGTAGGTTTTTAATTTTTAAAAACTATTTTTTCTTTACATATTGCTTTGATTCTGTGTGAATTTTATAAAAATTCATAAATTAATTTGGATTTTATCATTCAAGTTCTAAAATCTTGAATTTCTTTTTTCCTTAAGAATGTGAATTCAAAATGAATTTTAAATGATGTTTTAAATGAAATTTCATGAATATCCGCTTGTTTGCAAATCATTTATTTTAGACATTTTAAAATTGATTTATGACTTTGAATGAAGGCAAAGTGAATTAAAAATAGAATCTGGTTTTTTATGAAAATTCTTAAAATCCCATAGGGGTGACATTATTGTAGTAATTAAAAACGAATAAATAGTCCTCCCTAAAAACTTACGCGAACCGAAGGTTTGCGTAAGTTTTTGGATAGGTTTGGTCATGTAATTAAATTTATTGCTTGCGAAACGAATATTCATATAAAATTTTCGTTTATCCGCATGTATACTAGATGTATTTTTTTTATCCAATATATTTTTATTGAGAATTAATTTCAAAAACTTTTTGAAATTAAATTGCTCTATTCTATGAAATTAATGACCCTGAAGGTGGTCACATGTTTATAGAAGATGCTTTAAACCAAATTCCCTCAAACTCCACCACGCGGACCAAAGGTCCGCGTGGTGGAGTTTGAGGGTGGTGTTTATTCGTATTTTATTTTCTATAATAATGTCATCCATTCTGGATTTTAAGAACTTGCTATAAGAAACTTAATGCTAAACATAAAAAAGGCATTTACTGATAAATACGGTTTGGTTTTGGAAGAAACCAAACAATAAAAATCAGTTTTAATATTCCGAAATAATGCTATTCTAATTTCTTTTGAATATTCTTATTCATTTGATAATAGCTGTATTAACTGATTTATATCTTAAAATTCAAGGCTTTATTTTGGAACAATAATTGCGACATTTTAGTAAATTTGTCCAATTTCCATTCTATGCCTAG
This sequence comes from Vulcanococcus limneticus LL, assembly GCA_943361925.1. Taxonomy (GTDB): domain Bacteria; phylum Bacteroidota; class Bacteroidia; order UKL13-3; family UKL13-3; genus CAISCU01. The sequence continues at coordinate 14,048 of CALRIT020000018.1, forward strand.
AAATATACTACTTACCCTTTCTTTTCTTTTTTTGATACTGTTTCAGCTTCAGGCTCAAACAAGTATTCAAAATGTAAGTACTAGTTCGGGGACACATTTATGTCCTGGTGGCACTTATATTGTTACATTTGATACTACAGGTAATTGGTCAGGGATAAACTTTGTTATGATTTTATCTGATGTGAGTGGAAATTTTTTAACTCCAACTTATACAAGTAGTAGTACTAGCACCAAGTCTTTTGTTTTAAATATACCCTCAGGTGTTTTAGTTTCTAATACTTATTCTATATTGGTAATGAATACCGGGGCCTATATTGATTCAGATACATTAAAAAACATCACCATTACCCGACCTTCTCCATCTTATACATTTACACCCAATAATGCCTGTGCGGGAACAACCGTAAATTTTACAAATACATCAACAGGAGTTGCTCCATTAAGTGCCACTTGGAATTTTGGAGCCACAACAGGAGCACCAGCATCAACAAATACTTATAATCCGGGAGTGAGTTTTAATCCGGTTTTGGGTGGAGGAAGTGTGAATTATTCTGTGAAAATAATTACGACTGATGTTTATGGTTGTAAGGATAGTGTTACAAATAGTGTTTCTGTAAAGCAGAAACCTGATGATTTATTAATAAATTTTATCGCAACTCCTTTTGTAAATTGTACAGGTACAAACTTTTTACTTACAGTTGATAATGGATCCTCAACTGCATCCACAAATACTAATTATTCAATAAATTATGGAGTTGGGCCAACAAGAAGTTTTAGTTCCTCATTTTTAACAGATACATTTACATATAGTTCTTTTGGATTTTTTAATTTAACGAATATAGTTACTGGCATTAATGGTTGTCAAAATGATAGCACTTATTCAGTATTTAATGGTTATTTCCCTCCTGGTTCAATTGTTAATCCAGGATTAGCGGTTACCTGTACACCTTTTACTTTTAATATACCTTTCGATTCATTAGTATATTTAAATCCGATTGGTACTACTTATACTTTATCATTTTCAGATGGACGACAAGACACATTTTTTGTTCATCCTCCACCAGCCTTTATTCCTCACACAGTCCATAGAGGTTCTTGTGGAACAAATGCTTCAAATGGTTCAACTATATTTCCTAATAGTTTTCAAGTAAATTGTGTTGTTTCAAATCCTTGTGGTACAAATGGTTCAGTTATTGTTCCAATTAGAACTAAGCAAAAGTCAATAGCAAACTTTAGTCTTTCAGATACAATTTTATGTTTAGGAAATAACTTAGTTATAAATGATATTTCATTGATTGGTAAATATCCTTCAGGAAATCCTATTGGAACTTCATGTGATAGTCAAGCTACAAGACTTTGGAATATTACAGGGCCAAATTATTCAATTATTTCTGGCGCATTAGGTGTCTCGCATACATACTCTGGTCAAGGTTCTGTTAGTTTGATAATTCAGCCAACTCAAACAGGAATTTTTACAATTAGACTTATAAAGCGAAACCTTTCTGATTGTGGTCCAGATACTATCACCAAAACCATCTGCGTTCAACCCATACCAATCCCTGCTTTTACCCTTAGTTCTAATAATGCCAATAATTGTGTTCCTGCAACAATTACGGCTACCAATACTTCCAATACTTTAAATAGTTGCGCAACACCAACTTATACCTGGAGTATTCGTGATAGTTTAACTTCTACTGTGTTAAATCCGGGTAATCGTTTTATTTATACCAACGGAACTGATAGCAGCAGTGTTAATCCTACTTTTCGGTTTCTGCAAAAAGGTAGGTATGTAATACGACTCCGCATCAGCAATACTTGTCCGGGTGTTTTTATAAAAGATACTTTAGTTATCATCAAAGATATTCCTGTTGTTTCACTTCGTCCTGATGTGGTTTATTGTGGAAACCAAACACTTTCTTTTTCTTCTTCAAATTTGAATCATAATCCAATATATGATTCAAGTTTTGGCGGTATTACTGCATACAATTGGAATATCTTTCCCAATACTGGTTTTTCATTTGTTTCAGGTAATTCTAATTCGAGAAATCCAACAATTTCATTTACCAATGCAACAAGTCTTCCAATCACTTATAGAATCATTTTAACAGCTACAAATGTTTGTGGAGTTTCGGCTCCCGATACACAAAACATAATTATAAATCCCAAACCTATTGTTGCTGCGAATTCTGCGAATTCTACTTTTTGTTCAGGAGGAAATACAAACATAATTTTAAACCACAACCTTGTCGGAGCGGTTCAGTTTTATTGGCGTGCTTATCCTAGTTCTTCTTTTGTTAGCGGCTTTTCAAATCAGTTAGCATTAAACCCCGGACCGATTAGTCAAACTTTAATCAATACCGGAAATAATATAGAAACTGTTACATATAAAATTGCAGGTTTTCAGTCATCAACAAATTGCACTGGAGATTCAAGTACAGTTGTTATAACAGTTTACCCAATACCAAAAGTACTTGCTTCTGCTCAATCTATTTGTTCTGGAACAATTTTAAATCTCAGTTTAAATTCAACTGTTTCGGGTTCTTTATTTACCTGGACAGCTAACTCTGTAAATTCCCAAATTTCAGGTTTTAGTAATAATTCAACTCCCGTTGCCGGTCCAATTGTTCATACCTTAATTAATACCTCAAATTCAACTCCTGATACAGTTAGGTATACCATTCGTGCTTCTGCCAATAATTGTAATTCTGCTGATACAGTTATAAAAATTCGTGTTTCACCGACACCAGTTGTTAACGGTAGTAACCAATCAATTTGTAGTGCAAATCAAATCAGCTTGAATCCAACTTCTTCTGTTGTTGGAAGTAGTTTTAATTATACCGCTTCTTTAATTAATGGAACTGTTACCGGACATTCATCTGGTTCAGTTATTCCAATCAACCAAACATTAACCAATATTGGAACAACGATTGCTTTAGTAAGGTATACGATAAGTTCAACCGGACCATTACCAACCAATTGCCCTTGTTTGCCAGTAAATATTGATGTGACAGTAAATCCTAAACCTGTTTTATCAATAAGTAATTCCAGCACAATTTGCAGTGGAACATCAACTTCAATTACCTTAAATAGTAATGTTACAAATTCATCATATAGATACCTTGCCACTTTAATTTCCGGTACCAATACCAGTGGATTTTATTCTAAAACGACAGATACAATTGGACCAATCAGTCAAACGATTTACAATACCGGAACTACTAATTCAGTTGTTCGTTATTCGATAATTCCAATCATTGGTGGATGTGCCGGTGATACAGTTTTTCATTTAGTAACAATAATTCCGGGTCCGATACCAGGCACTATTTCTTCTGTTGGTCCTTTTTGTAGTGGTAACAATAACTTCAACCTTACTTTAAGCGGTAATACCGGCACAATAGTAAGATGGGAAAAATCAGTTTCTCCGTTTACTATTTATGATCCAATAACGAATACGAGTACAACTCTTTCACAATCAAATTTAACTCAAACAACTAAGTATCGTGCAGTAATTAATACCGGTGTAGGTGGTTCATGTGGAAGTGTGAATACTCCTGATATTACTGTGCAGATTGATTCAATTTCTCTTGGTGGTTCCTTGACAGGCGCTGATACAGTTTGTACAGGAACCAATTCCGGTACTATAGTTTTATCAGGAAAAAGAGGTACAATTCAGTCTTGGTTATCTGCACCAAATTTTAATGGAACATGGTCTAATATTTCAGGAACTAATGGATTGAATTCTTATACTTATTCTAATTTAGTTTCAACTACCTGGTATAAAGTTCAGGTTAAAAATGGAGTTTGTCCGGCTGCTTTTTCTGATAGTATTCGCATTTTAGTTGATCAAAATCCTTCAAATGCAATAGCTTTTGATACTTCATTTTGTTTGAATACAATTGGTACACCGATTTCTGGTTTTGTAAGAGCCAATCCAATTTCTGTTGGAACCGGAATTTGGCAATTTTTATCAGGACCAATTTCATCAACTGTTAATCAGCCCAACCAGATTCTTACGGGAATTTCAAATCTATTAAATGGCGATTATTATTATACCTGGCATGTAAGTAATGGAAAATGTCCGGCGAAACAAGATACCGCCAAAGTAACTGTTTTATTGCCAATTGTGAGTAGCATTGGCACAGCCCAAACTATTTGTTTTGGACAAACTGCAAATTTATTAGTTGGTGCTTCAACATCAGGTGGGTCAGGCACTTATTCATATCAATGGCAGGAAAGTTTGGATAATTCAATTTATACAAATATTACCGGAGCTAATTTGTCAAATTACAATCCGGGTAGTTTAAGTGTTTCAAAATGGTTCAGAAGGATTACAAATTCAGGTGCTTGTACCCATATTTCAAATAGTGTAAAGATTACTGTTTTACCTGCAATTGGAAATAATTCTATCAGTGCCAATTTATCATATTGTATTGGAAATTCTTCAAATCCTATAATAGGCTCAAATCCAAGTGGTGGTAATGGTGTTTATCATTTTCAATGGCAAAAATTTGTTTCTGGTTCATGGGTAAATATAAGTCCAGCTGATACTCTCATCAATTATTCACCGGGTGCTTTAACTCAAACCACCGATTTTAGAAGGATAGTTACAAGTGATGTTTGTTCAGGAGCTCAACAAAATATCAGTAATATTGTAACACATACTGTATTTCCTTTACCAACAGTTAATGCGGGTATAGATTTTACCAAATGTAATAATCAGGCTCCATTTACATTAACTGGTAGTCCTAGTTCAGGAACATGGACTGGACCTCAAGCTATCGTTGCAAATACAATCAATCCTACTGCTTATTCAATTGGTGTTTATCCACTGGTTTATACTTTTACCAATTCGAATAATTGTACCAATAGAGATACTGTTTTGTTTTCTGTTATTGCTCCACCAGTAGTAAACGCCGGCAATGATTTTTCAATTTGTGAAAACGCTAGTTCTGTTTTATTAACGGGCTTTTCTCCTGCAGGGGGGACATGGTCAGGACCAGGAGTTTCATCAAGTGGATTATTTAATCCTTCAACTTCAGGAAGTGGAATAATTCAATTGATATATTCATTTACAGCAGGTACGGGTTGCAGTGGTGTAGATACAATATTGATTACTGTTCATCCAAAACCATCACCAAATTTTAATCTGCAAGCTAAAATTTGCGCATTAGATACATTAAACTTAAATGCTACTTATAATTCATTAGCAAGTATAAATACTTATCAATGGTTAGTAAGCAATAATGGAGGTTTAACTAATTCAATACTTAATTCTTATAATTCATCTAATGCTACAGCTATCTTTCCCGAAAACCTTTCATCAAACGATTATACTTATACATTCAAATTAAAACTTACAACCAATTTTGGTTGTGTTGATAGTGTTTCAAAAAACATAACTCAATTACGTCGCCCGAATTCAAATTTTGTTACCGGTTCCAATATCAATTGCGGACCTGCGAGTTATACCATGAGTAATGGAACTACAAATGTTGCTAGTAACTATTTATGGTCGGTTAGCCCAACAAATGGAGTATTTTTAATCAATAATAATTCAACGAACCCACAAATAATATTACCAGTTAATACAAGTAATGCGGTGATTAATTATGAAGTAAAACTCATTGCAACTCGCAATACAGCTGAATTAGGTTGCAGAGATTCTTTCACAGCTCCCTTATTGGTTTATCCAAAACCATTAGCGAATTTTACGATGTCACCAACAAGTTCGGGATGTTCTCCTCAAACAGTTTTGTTTACAAATGCATCTGATCCTAAGAACTCGGAAAACCTCAATGAAATGCGATTTGTATGGAGCTTTACAGGAATGGCCTCAGATACCAATCCAAGTTTAAGCAGAACATTTTATAATAGAACAGGTATAATTGATAGTCTTTATAATATCACTTTAATTGGAACCAGTAAATGGGGTTGCAAGGATACGATGAGTAGTTCTGTGACAGTTTATCCATTTCCTAAATCAGATTTTGCTGGGACAAATTATTCGAATTGTGCACCATTTTTGTTGAATGGAACCAATATCAGCCTGACACAATATTCAATTGCCAACGATACTTATACCTGGCAAATATTAGATAAGGGCATGAATGTGATAAGTCAAACAACCGGAACAAATATTCCAACTTATACTATCAATCAGGCCAATGATACCGTTTATTACAGGTTGATAACTAGTAATGTTCATGGTTGTAAACCTGATACATTAACGAGATTATTCAGAACAATTTCCAATCCCAAAGCTGATTTTACCTTAAGCGATTCTGTTGGATGTCATCCATTAAACATCAACCTAACAAGTTTAAGTACAGTTGGAGTTGGACATTCATGGAATTTTGGCAATGGAAGTATAAGTAACTCAATCAACCCCAATCAAATTTTTATCAATAACTCAAATACAATTGATACGACATATCAAATTAGATTGGTTGTAACCGCTGGAACAGGTTGTACCGATACCTTGAAAAAAAGTATAACAGTTTATCCAAAACCATTGGCATCTTTTATTTTGGCTGATAAAATTTGTGCTCTGGATTCAACGATTATTACCAATCAAAGTGTTTTTAAAACAGGAGCTGTTAATTATTCTTGGACAAGAACTTCACCTGTAAATTCATTGATGAGTTTTTCAAGTACAACAGTAAATCAACCAAGTATTTATTTCCCAGAAAATACAGGAAGTATAGATTCCGTATTTCAAATTCGGTTAGTAGTAACATCAGTTAATTCATGTGTTGATGATACAATCCGACCAATTACCCAATTACGCAGACCGAATGCAAATTTTGTTACCGGAGCCAATATCAATTGTGGTCCTGCGATTTATACCATGAGTAATGGAACTACAAATGTAGGCAGTACCTATTTATGGTCGGTGAGCCCAACAAATGGAGTATTTTTAATCAATAATAATTCAACGAACCCACAAATAACATTACCAGTTAATACAAGTAATGCGGTGATTAATTATGAAGTAAAACTCATTGCTACACGTAATACAGCTGAATTAGGATGTAGAGATACTTTCACAGCTCCATTATTGGTTTATCCAAAACCATTAACCAATTTTACGATGTCACCATCGAGTTCGGGATGTTCACCACAAACAGTTTTGTTTACAAATGCATCAGATCCAAAGAACTCGGAAAACATCAATGAAATGAAATTTGTATGGAGTTTTACAGGAATGACATCAGATACCAATCCAAGTTTAAGCAGAACATTTTATAATAGAACAGGTATAATTGATAGTGTTTATAATATCACTTTAATTGGAACCAGTAAATGGGGTTGTAAGGATACAATGAGCAGTTCTGTTACACTTTTTCCATTTCCTAAATCAGATTTCACAGGAACAAATTATTCCAATTGTGCACCATTTATATTGAATAGTTCCAATATCAACCTGACACAATATTCTATTGCCAACGACACTTATGTTTGGCAAATATTAGATAAGGGCATGAATGTGATAAGTCAAACAACTGGTACAAACATTCCAACTTATACAATCAATCAGGCCAATGATACAGTTTATTACAGATTGATTACAAGTAATGTTCATGGCTGTAAACCGGATACATTAACAAGATTATTCAGAACAATTTCAAACCCCAAAGCTGATTTTACTTTAAGCGATTCTGTTGGATGTCACCCATTAAACATCAACATCACCAGTTTAAGTACGGTTGGAGTAGGGCATTCATGGAATTTTGGAAATGGAAGTACAAGTACCTCAATCAACCCCAATCAAAGTTTTATTAATAACTCAAATACAATAGATTCAACTTACCAAATCAGATTAGTTGTAACAGCTGGAACAGGTTGTAGGGATACTTTAATCAAACCAATTGTTGTTTATCCAAAACCATTGGCTAATTTTAGTATCACAAATCAGGCTTGTGCTGGAATTTATGTATTACCCAATAATACAAGTTTGGTTAAACCGGGAACTGTTCAATATACCTGGAGCAGGGTTTCACCAATTTTATCAGGATTATCATTTTCAGATACAACAAGCGCAAATCCTAATATTTTCATTCCAAATAACAAAGGAAGTTTTGATTCCAGTTATATCATAAAATTAAAAGTTCAATCTATTAATGGATGTATTGATGATACAAATAATAGTATTTTAAGTCTTCGCAGACCATTAGCCGATTTTGTTCTTCCGAATCCAAATTGTGGTCCAACAAGTATTTTGGTTTCTAATCAAACCAATAATGTAAGTGCCACATTTTTATGGTCAAGTACACCCGGAATAAGTCAAATCAATACTTCCACTTCAACAAATCCTAATTTAAGTTTTTCTGAAAATCTGAGTCCTGATTCAATCAATTATCAAATCAAATTATTAGCTACAAGAACCATTGGTAATTGTTCGGATTCAATCACTAAAACAGTTACTGTTTATCCAAAACCAATTGCAGATTTTACTTCCAATTCTTTAGATAGTTGTGGACCAAGATTGATGAGTTTTACAAATGTATCAAATGCGAGAAATGGAGGAAATATAAGTAGTTTAAGTAATTTATGGACTTACTTAAATAAAAATTCCAATACTTTAAATAGCATAGATACCTTTAGAAATACAGGAGTAATAGATAGCAATTATTTAGTTCGATTAATCATAACCAGTTTACATGGATGTAAAGATACAACAGCGAAAACTGTCATTGTAAGACCCAATGCAAAAGCAGTTTTTACACGAACTACAGCTATAAGTTGCGCACCATTTAATATCAACTCTAGCAATATTATTACTACCCATTTTAGTGAAGCCAATTTACTTTATTCATGGTATGCCAATGGTAATTTCTTAGGAACAGGATTGACTTTTCCTGGATACACACTAGCAAATCAGGCTGATAGTGTTTTGATAAAATTAAAAGTCAGTAGCAAGAATAATTGTAAAGATGATAGTTTAGAAATGTGGTTTTATACCATTGAAAATCCTAAGCCAAATTTTATAGCAGTTGATAGTATAATCTGTAGTGGAGTTTTGGTTCAGTTTAACAATACTTCTACTCCTATAAATGGATTGAGTTACCAATGGAAATATGGTAATAATTTGATTGCAGAAACCATTAAAAATCCAGCAAATAAGTTCTATAATTTCGGAGATTTAGATACAACAATTTTTATAAAACTCATCACCATAGCTGGAGGGACAGGTTGTTTAGATTCAATTATTAAGCCAATTGTGATTAAGCCTTTGCCAAATCCGAATTTTGTTTTTAACGATTCAATAGTTTGTTATCCAATCAAGCCAAATCTTCAGATAACATCTTTGAATGTACCTTTAATAAATTCAACAACTTACCAATGGAGCATCAATCCAGGTTTAGCTTTTGTTGATAATGATACAGCCAGTATTTCAACATTTATTCAAACACCGGACAATCAAAGTGGAATAAGTAATAATTACGCCGTTAAATTAAAAGTAGCATCTGGATTTGGTTGTATTGATAGTATCTCGAAAATATTTAAAGTACCAACAAGACCCATTGCACAAATTGGTTTAGTGCCTGATAGTTCATGTGGACCAAAAACAATCATCACTAACAATACATCCAGTTTTGGTTTGAATTACAATTGGACAAGTTTTAAAAATGGACCTATCATTAATAATTTAAATTCGTTTAATACCGGAATTCAGTTTCCAAATCATGAAGGTATAGTTGATTCAATCTATCCAATTCAATTATTGGTTGTTACAAGCGAAGGATGCAGGGATTCAATTACAAAACCATTCAAGATTTTTCCTAAGCCTATAGCCTCATTTGTGACTGATTTAGATTCAGGTTGTGCCCCATTGGATGTTCAATTTGCAAGCACATCAATTGTTCAAAAACCAGCTACGTATTCCTGGAATTTTGGTGATGGAAACTCTGTAAATACTATAAAAGATAGCGCTTTATGGACTTATTTAGGTTCAAGAAATCAGGATACTACGTTTAATTCAATATTGGTTTTAACTTCTTCAAATGGATGTAAAGATACCATAAGTAAATCGATTGATGTATTAGCCGGAGCTGTTGCAGTTGTAAAGATTTCAGATACTATTATTTGCTCAAATTCAGTAAATCCAACAAAACTAACAATTCAGAATCTCTCATTTGGAAGTGTAGATACATTTTATTGGGATTTTGGTGATGGAATATCTTTGATGACTTTATCTGATTCAACCATTAACCATCCTTATCCAATTGAAGGTTATTATAGAATTGTATTAAAAGCAGTAAATACTTGCAGAGTTAGTTTTGATACTGCATTTGTTTTGGTACAAACGCCACCAAATGTGAATTTTACAAAATCGGATTCTGTAGGATGTAGTCCAATGAAAGTTGATTTTGTTAATTTATCAACTGATACTTTTAGAGCCAAATTTCTTTGGAATGCAGGAAATGGGTTTACGAGTAATAACTTTCAAATCCCTCAACAAACCTATCTGCAAAGTTTAACTACAGATACATTTTATTACCCTATATTAAGCATTAGTAATGCTTGTGGAATTTTTTCAAAAGTAGATACTGTGCGGGTTTTACCTTTACCAACTGCATTTTTTCTTGCCAATAAAGATTCCGGTTGCTCTCCATTGGTTGTTGAATTTTTAGAAGGAAGTTATGGGGTCCCTCAAACATATTTGTGGGATTTTGGTGAAGGAACTTTTAGTACCAGACAAAATCCAATTCCCGGTTATATTACTTACCTCACAAATGATACACCAACTGTTTATACAATTAAATTAAGAGTAGGAAATATCTGCGGAGTAGATAGCATAAGTCGAACAGTTAAAGTATTGCCTAATACTGTCAGGTCGTTTTTTACTACATCTATTCAGTTTGGTTGTGAAAATTTATCTGTGGCATTTACAGATCTTTCAAGTGGTGGACCTAATATTTCATGGAATTTTGGTGATGGATTTACATCTTCATTAAAAAATCCAACTCATACTTATAATACACCGGGTATTTTTAAAGCTTATCAATATGTCAATAACAATTGTAGTTATGATACCAGTTCAGTTGTCGTTTCAGTTTTTCCAAAACCGAAATTTATTATTGATAAAAGTGCTGATTCATATTGTGTATTGCAGCCGGCCCAGTTTTATGCCAATTTATTGGATAGCGGTGATATAACCTGGTATTTTGGTGATGGAGATTCTTCAAACGAATACAATCCGATTCATATTTATAAAACTTCCGGATTCAAAATTGTAAGAGCTCAACTGAGATCGGTTTCAAATATTTGTATCACAGAATTAATTGATACGGTATTAATTAATGCTTTGCCTAATGTAAGTCTGGGTGCTGATAGTTTGCGAGCATGTTTAAATGTGCCAGTAAAATTAAATGCTACAGCAAATGGAAATCCATTTTTATTTTGGGATTTTGGAGATGGAAGTTTTGGTAATGGTGCCGAAAATGATCATTATTTCTTGTATCCAGGAAGTTTTGAAGTAAAGGTAATTGCGGTAAATGCTGCATCGTGTTCAGACACTGCACGTGTTAATATTACGATTTATCCAATTCCTGAAACCAATTTTGATTATACTCCTAAAGATACATGTACAGGGCCGGCATGGGTGAATTTTACCAATTTAACTCCGGGAAATAATACTTATTTATGGATGTTCGGGAATGGAAATTCATCAACAAATATTAATGAGAGACAATTGTTCACCAACAAAGGAGTTTATTATAATACATTAATAGCAACAAATATTTATTTGTGTAAGGATACCATGGAATATCCATTTACCATTTATGAAAAGCCAATTCCACGTTTTGATTTTAATCCATCTGAAATTTGTGTGGGTGAAAGCATTCAGTTTACCAATCAAAGTGAATTAGGCAAAAAATATGTTTGGTATTTTGGTGATGGTGATAGCTCTAATTTGGAAAATCCTACACATATCTACAAAGATTCTGGTGAGTATTATGTTAGTTTATTGGTGTTTGCAGGAGATGTATGTTTTGATAGTTTAAGAACAACTAAAAAGATAGTGGTTTATCCAAAACCCAATCCTGATTTTAGTAGTGTTTTATTAACCAATAGTAAGCCGTATAGAACAGTTATTTTTAATTATACAGGTACAAGTGGTAAGGATTTTGTGTGGACATCAGACAAAGGAAATATTGGAAAAGGAAGCACTATTGGACATACATTTGCCGAAGCCGATTCAGGTTGTTTTAAAGTAAATTTAGTTGTAACCTCAACATTTGGTTGTGATACCAATTTGTCAAAAGAAATTTGTCTGCCTACTTATTTCACAGGATTGTTCGTTCCTAATGCCTTCACACCTGATTATGGTGAAAGTAAAGCCAGTTGTTTTCTTCCATCAGGTATTGAATTGGAATACTATCATTTGAAAATTTATAATAAATGGGGAGAATTGGTATGGGAATCACAATCACTATTAAATGGAGAACCTTCAGAAGCCTGGTGTGGCGATAATAAATATACTGGTGAACAATGTCCACAAGGATCTTATGTATGGACAATAGAAGCCAGTTATACCAATAAAAAATCTTGGGATGGTATGTTGTATCCAGGAGCCGATAAAAAAGTAAGGGTTGGTAACGTAACATTAATCAGATGAGAAAAATATTTATCATATCATTTGTATTTCTGTTTGTGAATTTGTTGCAGGCACAAGACCCAACCTTCACAGCCTTTCAAATGCAAAGACTTGAATTAAGTCCGGCTTATGGTGGGAGTGGGGGAATTGGAAAGGTGCAGATTAATTCAGCAAGTAGAACTTCTTTTTATCCTGTAAGGGGTCCTTTTAGTTATAATTCAATTTCATTAGATATATCGCCTTGCACTAAACTAGGATTAGTTGGATTTGGACTTTTAGTAAATAAAGAATCACAGGGTGACGGATATTATAAAAAAACAAGAGCAAGTTTGAATTTTGCATATTCATTAAGATTAAATGAAAATAATTCACTTTCATTTGGATTGAGAGCGGGAATTTTGAATCAATCAATAGATTGGAATGAGTTTACTTTTTCAGACCAATTACATCCAATAAATGGAATTGTGAATCCATCATTCAATCATGGAGCGGGACTCGAATTTTCTAATACATTTGATTGGGATGCTGGTATAAAATATAATTATTACAAAAGAGGTCCATTTAATTTTATGATTGGCGCTTCAGTTTTTAATTTAATTGAATCAAGGATTGGCCTAATGTCAAATGGTAATTTCAGGATGAATAGAAGATTTAGTATCATCAATTCTTTAATTTTTAAAGGTACAATTACCACTAAGATTAGTTCAAGATTTGAATCTCAAGGTGATTTTAGGTATTATGGAGGAAATTGGGAACTTATGTTTTCAAATGGAATAAGGGTTGCTCCAGGAGTAAAATTGGCAATGTTAAACGAGAATGGAATTAGAAACAACTTGTATCCAACAATTATGTTTGGTTATCAACCTAATGAAACAATCATGATTTACTTTTCTTATGAAAATAATATATTGGGTGAAGTAATAAGAGGTAAAACCAGTTCAATTGAGGTAGGCTTATTAATAAACTCTTTCTCTACTTTTTGTGAAGGAGGTAAATTTAAACTTATTCAAACAAATAGATTAGCTAATCAATCTAAGTTATTAGGGTGTCCTGATATAGGTCCTATAAAAGGCAAAATCCAATCCTTTTAAACTATTTAGCTTTACTAAAATATCTTACTATTATTCTAAAATCGATGTAACTGGCTTGATTTAATCAAAATTTAAAATACAGACTTATCAATCGTTTCCTGAAAATTCTTTTTATTCTTTTATAACTTTAAAGGTTGTTGTTTTATCATCAGTATTTATTTGCAAAATATATGGACCAATGGGAATTAAACTAAAATCAATTTCATCGATTTGTTTTCCGTTATAAATAATATTTCCCAAAATATCTTTTAGCATATATACTTCATTTCCACTCGTATTAGTAACTTTTATTTTATTACTAAATGGATTTGGGTAAACTGTTATTATAGAAATTTCAAAATCAGTTAAGCCTAAAGGATTAGTGCGTTTAATAACAATCGATTTGTCCCAATCATATAATGAAATTAGTATTTGATTATTTTGGTCGATGAGTATTGAAGAAATTGATTCAAGTTTTGTATTTTCAAGCACTACAGATTCATTCCAATCTTTTCCATTCCACTTGCCCAAAATGAAATTGTTTTGCTGATTCCTGAGAAATCCTACTGCTAAAACATTTCCTTCAGAATCACATTTTAGTTCTATTATTGATGCATAACCAATTGTATCAATTGGCAATCCTTCACTTGCTATCCATTGCTTTCCATTCCATTTTGTAATATAACATTGTTTTTTTGCATTCTTAAAGAAACCTCCGGCATAAATATTATCGTTTTTGTCAATAGCTAAAGAGGAAATGCCGTCATTGAAATATCCCGAATCTGCTCCTAATTCAGTCCAATTTAAGCCGTCCCATTTAGCTACAATTAATTTTCTGGAACTGTTCAATAGGTATCCACCGGCATATAAATTTGATTTGCTATCAAAAACAATCGAATTGATTCCTCCACTAAATGTTGAACTGTCATTACCTCCAAGTTCTTGCCATGTATTGTTTTCAAATTTTGCAACGTAAGTTTTTTGGTTTTTGTTTATGAACTGCCCCCCAGCATATATATTGTCTGATTCATCAGATGTTATACAAATGATTTTATTGTTGAAAATCCCAATTTTTTCCCAATTTTTCCCATCCCATTTTGCTAGCATTTTTTGTTCACTGAATGGTTTTCCTTTGAAATCAGAGAATTCTCCCGCCACGTATAAATTACCCAGTTTGTCGAAATGAAGTGTTGAGATTGTGGAATTGAATGATGATACATATTTTCCACCAAGTTCTGTCCAACTAGTGCCATCCCATTTGGCTATAAAACATCCTGAATCATTTGCAAAAAAGCCCGCTGCATAAACATTGTTTAAGGAATCTGTTACCATATCATAAATTCTGTGATCGAAATAAAAATCGGAATTATCTTTTAATTCAATCCATTGGGCCTTTGTATTAAAAGTAAGCATCGATAATAAACCTAGAATAAATAATTTATATTCTTTCATTTCTGTTGAAATTTAATCGTTAGACTTGAGTATTTATACTGTTTAATGTGAACCTTTTATTCTGAATAATCCAATTCTGTTTGTTTTTCAGTAGTCTAATATAATCAAATTGGTTTTTAAATAATATGCTATAAGTTTTGGGTCTTTATCCATCAAGTATTTCATTTCACATTTGAAGCTTCAATTTAATTATTTGAATTAAGAATATTTTTGAGTAAAATTTAAATAATTGATAATTAGATATATATTGTGTTTAATATTTGTCAAATACGGAATTCAATTCCGTATTTGACAAATAATGTTAATTTTGTTTTATGATTATTAGAGCTGCTTCAAGTAAAATAAAATACCTTGCTAAAAAGTTTCCTGCGGTTGGTTTATTGGGGCCAAGGCAATCAGGTAAAACTACGCTAGCTAAAGAATTATTCCCTAAGAAACCTTATATCAGTTTCGAAAATCAAGACAACGTACTTCTTGCTACCAAAGACCCAAGAGCATTTCTAAATCAGTATAAAACCGGTGCAATTTTTGATGAAATTCAACGTGTACCTCAGCTTTTATCCTATATTCAAGGTGTAATTGATGAACAGCCAAATAAGGTTGGTTTATTTATTATTACAGGCTCTCAGAATTTGTTGTTGCTCGAAAATATTTCACAGACTTTAGCCGGAAGAATTGCTTTTATACATTTATTGCCTTTTAGCTATAAAGAATTGCAAACAGGAAAGCATGGTTCGATTTCATTAAATAAACTAATTCTTAATGGAGGTTATCCGCGTTTGTATGATAAGAAAATTAAGCCTGTAGATTATTATCCCAACTATCTGCTAACTTATGTAGAAAGAGATGTGAGGCAGATAAAAAATATTACTAATCTGGCCATGTTTCAGCGATTTTTAAAGGTATGTGCATCTCGTGTGGGACAAGAAGTAAATTATACATCTATAGGAAATGATACAGGCGTTGACCAAAAAACTATTTTAAGTTGGTTTGGTATTTTGGAAGCAAGTTTTATCGCATTTAGGTTACAGCCATTTTATAATAACCTAGGCAAGCGTCTGACTCAAATGCCAAAGTTGTATTTTTATGATACCGGTCTTTGTTGTTCATTACTTGAATTTGAATCTGAATCGCATGTGAACACACATCCTTTACGTGGTGCTTTATTCGAAAATCTTATTATTTTGGAACTATTAAAATCACGTTTTAACAATGGTCAACGTAGTAATTTGTTTTATTGGAGAGATAGAACCGGCAACGAGATTGATGTTTTAATGGATCAATCTTCACAAGTTGTTCCAATAGAAATTAAAACTGCTACTACATTTACTAACGATTTTCTTAAGGGAATTAAATACTGGAAGAAAATCAATCCGGATGTTAAAAATTCATACGTTGTTTTTACAGGTCAAAGCTCCTCTATAGATTTTACTGATATCTTGAACTGGAAGGAAATTGATAAAATAAAGAACTAATTTATATTTTTAGATACTTGTCAAATACGGAATTCAATTCCGTATTTGACAAATATTTATTTTTATAAATAATAGATAAAAAGATAGTTAGGTTTTTAGATTTTGGTTTGTTTTAATTTTATTTGAATTTTCAAAAAATTACTCAAGTTTTAAATAAATGTATTTCTTGAATTCATGTATTCATAATTACCATTTATTTGCTTCTTATTTAGCGTAGGTTTTTTAATTCTTGTTTCACAAATGCAGCCAGTTTTTCCTTTTTTGGTAGTTTTAATAAATAGGTAGAAACAAATAAGTTATTGTCCATTCCAGCTGTTGCATATTCAACTAATGGTTTGTTTTTATTTGTAACTAACAAAATCCCAATTGGTGCTTTATCTCCCTTTTGTTTGATTTCCTTTTTGAAATAATTAACATAGGTATTTAATTGACCAATATGTAAAGGGGCAAATTGATCTACTTTTAACTCTACCAAAATGTGGCACTTTAATATTCTGTGATAAAAGACCAAATCAATAAAATAATTTGTATCACCAATAAGAATTTTCTTTTGTCTTGATTCTAAGCAAAACCCATTACCCATCTCAATCATAAAGTCCTGCAGATGGTCTAATAAAGCAGATTCAAGGTCATTCTCTTCAACGGCATCTTTTTGTCCTAATCCTAAAAATTCAAATGAATAAACAGATTTTACAACTTCAGAGGAATCTAATTTATTCATATTTCTTTTATTAATAGCCTTAAGCTTTTTGGGTTTTTTACTCAAATTCGAACGTTCATAGTATAAGCTGTTAATTTGTCTTTTAAGTTCCCTAATTCCCCAAATTCCATCTAAACATTCGTTTTCATAAAAATTCCTTTTTTCTGATTCCTCAATAACAGAAAGGATTTCGAAGTGAGAATATGATAATTTTTCAAGAAGTATTTTTGTATAGTTCAGAATTTCAGCTGATTGCAATTCGGTGGACACTGTCCCCCGAATTGGGTTTAATGTTAAATCCCTCTTAAGCCCTGTTTTTACAGGTAGTTTCAGTCCTTTTGATTTTTCTTTTTTGCCATTTTTTATAAAGTTATTTTCATTTTGTTGTTCTAATAAATAACTAACCCAATAATAAAACTGAGGATAACTTTGATAAAATTGCCTGAAATTTCTTAGTGCTCTTTCATCAATGCCTTTTATAGATTTGCACTTTTCTGCCAATGTTGGTATTAGTCTATCACCATATTTTGCACGTGAATTTCCATTTTGTTCAAATTCTATAATATAATATCCCATTACCCAATTTCTTAGCGTAAGAGATATATTAATAGCCTTATCAGCTTGTTTGAAAAAGTGTTGGTGTGTGCTTATTATTTGAGCTGCTAATGAATTGACAGATGTTGTTACTTTCATTTTCATTTTAATTTCAATTGAAGTTCTGTTCTTTCCTCGGATCATTGAAATAGATAACTGAAAATTTTAAACTGATTTTTACATTTTCGATAAAATTGATTGAATTTCAGCTTGTTGTTGTTTTTTTAAGTATAGATGGGTTTAATCTTTTTCAAGTAAATTCCTTTTAGAATTCACAATTTTAATCCTCATTTAGGTAAACCATAATTTTTGTTTTTTTTGTAAAACGTGTAATAATTTGATCATTAAGTTTAGGATTTTTATTCAATGTTTGATAATTGTATCCGGCAGAAATTTAAGTTCCAATCAATTTTCGGTATGATGATTTTCCTTGGGGATTCTTGTTTTGACCTAAAAATACATGTTTAAAATTTAGTTATCAGTTATTTTATAGCTTGTAAGTTGTTGGTTATCTTGAATAAAGATTAATTGTTCGATATCTTTTATTTAATCGGTTGAATCTGTTTGCAGAAACCAAACTGATTCATGGTAAATTGAATTTTGAAACCTATTTTCGCACCTCATTAGAAATTGACTATGCAGGTATTGATTATGGCGTCCCAATTGATTTTGGGAATTTCGATTTTGGTTATTCTCCACGAGTTTGGGCATTATTTAGCTGCAAGAGCTTTTGGAATTAAAGTAGAAAAATTCTATCTATTTTTTGATGCCTGGGATTTTAAATTATTTTCATTTAAAAGGGGTGATACTGAATGGGGAATTGGTTGGTTGCCTCTAGGTGGATATGTTAAGATTGCTGGTATGATTGATGAAAGCATGGATTCTGAGCAAATGAAACAACCAGCTCAACCATGGGAATTCAGAAGCAAACCAGCTTGGCAACGTTTAATAGTAATGGTTGGTGGTGTAGTAGTAAATATTATTACAGGCATTATCATTTTTGCTATGCTAAGTTATACCTATGGTGAAAAGTATACTAAAAATGATTCAGTAAAAAATGGAATTGTTCCTTCTGAATTAGCAAAAGAATATGGTTTTAAAACAGGTGATAAACTATTAAAGGTTAATGGTGAAAACATTGTTCGTTTTGAAGAGGCTTTAAAAATTGAACATATCCTTGGAAACGGAGTTAACTATACAGTTTTGAGAGATGGTCAGGAAATTAATGTTTCTATTCCCTCTGATTTTATTAAAAAGTTTAGCTCAGCAAAAGCTGATTTCTTCTCACCAAGAATGCACTTTTTTGTTAATGAAATCACACCTGGATTTCCTGCTGAAAAGGCTGGTTTAATGGTAAATGATGTTATTACTAAAGTTGATACAATCTCAGTTGAATACTTTGACGATTTTAAAACTATTGTAAACAATAGAAAAGGCTTAGCTACTAACTTCACTTTATTGAGAGGCGGACAAGAACTTGTTTTGCAAATTCAAATTGATGAAAATGGATTGGTTGGATTTAAGCCCGATACAAAGGATTTTGAATATGAAACAGTTCAGTTTGGATTCTTTGAATCGTTTCCAGCCGGTTACAAAAAAGCTGTTGAAACTATACAAACTCAAATAATGGGTTGGCAGAAAATATTTAAAGGTGATATCGCTGTTAATAAAGCTGTACAAGGTCCTATTGGTATCGCAAAATTTTATGGAGGCGAATGGATTTGGCAGAAATTTTGGGTATTAACTGCGCTTATTTCATTAGGATTGGCTTTCATGAATATTCTACCAATTCCTGCTTTAGATGGCGGACATGTAGTGTTTTTATTGATTGAAATAATATTAAGAAGACCATTAAGTGAAAAGTTTTTAGAAAGAGCCCAATATGTTGGAATGATTATTCTTCTCACATTGATGGTGCTTATTTTTGGAAATGATTTGTTTGGATTATTCTTCTAAATAAATGAATTGCACCTGGCCGGGTAATGATGAATTGATGCTGGCGTATCATCAAAATGAATGGGGTAAACCTGTTCACGATGATAAAAAACACTTTGAATTTATTGTTTTGGATAGTTTTCAAGCAGGATTAAGCTGGAAAACTATCCTTCATAGGCGACAAGGTTTCAAAAAGGCATTTGCTAATTTCGATGTGAATAAAGTTGCAAAATTTAATGAGGATGATATAGCCAGACTGCTATTGGATGAAAGTATTATCCGAAATAAATTAAAGATTTCCGGTACTGTTAAAAATGCAAAAGCCTTTATTGCCATCCAAAATGAGTTTGGTAGTTTTGATGCTTTTATCTGGCAATTCACAAGTGGTAAAACGATAGATAACCAACCCAATTCAAACACGAATATTCCTGCTACCAGTCCCGAAAGTGATGCCATGAGCAAAGCTTTAAAAAGTCGAGGATTTACTTTTGTTGGTTCAACAATATGTTATGCTTATATGCAGGCTGCAGGAATGATAAATGATCATTTAATGTCTTGTTCTTGTCGCTCATAAAAACAAAAAATCCCACTAATTAGCGGGATTTTTTGTTTTAAATATTTAAGATTTTAAGGGTAATTATTTGTCTATTCTTAATTTTTTAGACAAACTTGTTTTGTTATTAATGAGTAAAGAGTAAAAATAAATTCCTTGAGGTAGAGATTCAATATTTACTTCACTTGTATATACACCAGGTTTTATTTGATCATGGTTTTCTGTATATACTAATTTCCCTAAACCATCATAGATATTTAACTTGATGTCTGCTTTTTCTATGATTTGAAAATTGATATTAACGAATTCTTTTGCAGGATTAGGATAAGCCGTAAACAAATGATTGTTTCTTTGAACATAATCATCTTCAAAACCTGAAGGGATCCTTAAACGGATTTTATAATAACCACCATTTTTTGCTGTAATTGGTTTAGTTGCTGTTTTCCCATTGTTACTTTCTGCCTCTAAGTAGTATTCGATTTCATCATCACCACTTAAACCGCTATTTAAAATATCTCCAATAAAATAACCAGATGAATCTGTTAAACTAACAGTTGTCCATGTTCCTTTATTTTGCCTGTAGATACATTTTGCAGTTTTAATACCACTTGTATTACTAATTTTAGCGATGATATGATACTTATCTAAATTAGCTTGAATACCATCAACAGAAGGGTGCCAAAATCTAATTGGGTTTTCTGCCGGAATTTGCATCGTAATACAATGGATTGCTCCTCCTAATGGAGATAAATCTCTGCTATCAATAGGTACAATATTATAACCTGGTAATGTTCTATAAAAATATGACATGATACGTTCATGTTGTTCTTTATTACCGGTTTTTCCATCATAATATGAAGGGAAAATGAAACTATTATTAACAGTTAATCCATTGATAAAATTTCTTGCATCGGCATCAATTTGTGTACATGATTTTCTGCTATGTTTCCCGGCATCATTGGTAGGATGTTCAACTCTTAAAATTCTAAACGGTCTGTTATAGGTGCTCGTCATGTTTGAAATGGCTTGAAAGTTATCCTCAATTATTTGCCTGTCTTGTGCTGTAATTTCTGAAGGATATTGTGACATGATGATGGTTTGTTCATCAATCAGTTTTACGTATAAATCAATATGTCCAGTACCACCATCACATTCCAATGAAACCAGTTCTTTTAAATCAGGAGTTCCCAAAGTAGTTTTTAAAGTATCATAGATTGTTTGTGTTGACCATCCCAAAATATCTTGATTTTCCAAGGTTAGCCTATCACTGAAGAACATCTTACCAAATCCATCAGTCATTAAGTTTCCACCTTCTGCATTTAAAGAAGTTACATAATTTTCTTTGCCCATAATAGTGGCTAATTGTGCAGGAAAAATATCATCATTGTCTCTACCATCGTAGTATTTCATATCAGTGAATGAAATTGTATCCAAAGTGTTATTGTAGAAAGCCATTGGTCCATAATCACGTGTCCACCAATCATCACCTCTGGCAACCATAAATAGATAGTTGTATAAAGGTGTATTTCTATTATTCATAAAAGCTTTAACAGGAATGGTATCGATAGCTTTATCAACCCTAATAATTACTAAACATTCTTTTTGGATAGCATCTGCCAACAATGCAGAAACCACGCCATATTCACTGCTTGTATCAGCTCCAGTTACATTGCCACTGTTATTATAATCAAACGACCAAGATATGGCCACCGCTTGAGATTCTTCAAACTCACCTGGCATCACGAAGGAAGAAGGGAATTTCTTGTTTAAACTTGATTTGAAAAGTTGAGTTCCTGCTCTTTCTTTACTTAGTTTTTTTTCAGCTTCAGTTCTTCCAACCGGTTTATGACCATTATATTTTTGTTGTGCGATTGTATTATTTGAATAAATCAATATAGCAACCAGTATGAGTAATTGTCTCATAAAACTTATGTTTGTTTTTTTTACAAGCTATGTTACACGTACAAACTTTCCAAAGACTTTCAGATATTCAAGCAGATTTTAATGTTGAATGGTTTGAAAAACGCCTTGAACCTAAAAAAGTATTGATGTGTAGTCCTGATTATTTTGACATAATAGATGTTAAAAATCCCTACATGCAGAGCCAAGCAGGAAAATTGAACAAGACAATTGCTATTCAACAATGGGAGCAATTGAAGTCGATATATGAGGATTGGAAATCAAAAAATGTTATAGAAGATGTTGTGGTTATTCCCGGAGCTGAGGGTAGGGAAGACATGGTTTTTTGTGCCAATCAAAGTTTTCCTTTTTTGAATCTTCAAGATCAAAAATCAGTTTTCATGAGTAAAATGCGTCATGAAAGTCGACAATTAGAAGTTCCTTTTTTTGAGGGTTTTTATAAACAGAGAGATTATCAAACCATCCATTTAAATAATACTGAACTTTTTGAAGGTATGGGTGATACAATTCCTCATCCTGGAAGAAAGTTGTTTTATGGTGGATATGGTCACCGCAGTAATGCTGATGCTTATTCGGAAATCATGGATTTGACCGGTTGTAGTATTGTTTTACTAGAACTGATAAATGAAAATTTCTATCATTTAGATACTTGTTTTGTGCCTCTTTCTGATAAAGCAGTTATGTTATGTCCGGATGCTTTTACAAAAGAAGGTTTACAAATTTTAAAGAAGTGTTTTGATGTTGTTTATGAAATTCCTGCAGAGGAAGCATTAGCTACATTTTGTTTAAATGCACATGTTTTACCTGATGCTAAATTTGCTGTGTTGCAATCTGGAAGCAAATATGCAATGGATGCTTTGCTTTCTGAATCATATGAGGTTTATGAAACAGAAACAGGTGAATTTATGAAATCGGGTGGTTCTGTTTTTTGTATGAAAATGATGATATATTAATTCATTTAAACTTTTTATAATTTGTCATATATCATTTAAACCTGCTGTTTAGTAAATAATATCAGGTTTATTCCTTTTTTTTGATGAAGTTAATTTTTCATTGATACATGATTAAAGAAAATAAGAGGAATATTTTATTCCTTGTTTTAGGTTCATTTTTTATTGCAAACGCAATTGTTGCCGAATTTATTGGGGTGAAGATTTTTTCTTTGGAAAACACACTTGGTTTAAGTCCTTTCCACATGAATTTTTTAGGCAATGATTTTACATTTAATATGACTGCAGGTGTATTATTATGGCCTATTGTTTTTGTGATGACAGATATAATCAATGAATATTTTGGTAGTAGTGGTGTGAAACTTTTTAGTTACATAGCTGCTGCCTTAATTTCATACTCATTTATAGTAATTTTTGGTGCGATAAAACTTACTCCTGCCGATTTTTGGTTAGTAAAAGAAACCGGTTCTGGTAACTTAAACATGCAATTAGCTTATGAGAATATTTTCGGTCAGGGATTATGGATTATTATTGGAAGTTTAGTTGCATTTTTAGTGGGTCAAGTTATCGATGTTAGTGTTTTTCATTATGTAAAGAAGAAAACTGGTGATAAGTATTTGTGGCTAAGATCAACTGGTTCTACCTTGGTTTCTCAGTTTATTGATAGTTTTGTAGTACTGTTAATTGCCTTTTACATCGGGGCTGGATGGGATTTGAAATTGGTTTTAGGTATTGGAATTGTAAACTATATTTATAAACTTACTGTAGCAGTTTTATTAACACCTTTATTATATGGAGTTCATGCCATTATTGATGCATATTTAGGCAAAGAACTTGCTGTTGCAATGATGCGTGAAGCTGCAAAAGACTAGGAAGTATGGTCTAAAATAATCAACCATTTTCCATTAATCTTTTTGAACCATAGAGTGAAATAACCTGATGGATTTCCATCATTATTTAGGATAGCCCATGATCCAACAACAATCGCATTTTGTTTATCTACAAACTCAATTGATTTAATATCAAATTCGAGTTTACCCATTTTTTCTTTGTTAGAATAGGATTTTTTATAGTTATCATTAACTTTCTGCCAGCCATAACTGACTCCTTTTTTGCTAACAAATCGTAGATCAGGACTATTCCAGTAAAACAACATAAAGCTATCTATTGAGCCATTATTCCATGCACTTTGTTGTTGTGATAATACCTGTTTTATGGCTGCTTTTTCAGGATGATGATGTTTCTGAGCTTGAGTTATAGTGCCAACAAACACCATCATGGTTATTAGAATTAACTTTAGTTTTCTCATCTTAATTTGTTTCTACAAGATAAAGATAAGAGATTGTTTTATTTCTTTTATATGGATTGATAAATTCTAAACTTAGATTGGAAACAGGGTAGTTCTTAAAACTACTTATGTCCTTTATTTTTAATTTGCTTTTTAAATCAGTAAGTCCCTCTTCATTTGTCATGATAAACAGCTTTTTTGTTTGAGAAAATTTTAACAATGAATCCAGTTGATTTTCTTTTTGGATTTTTTGTTTCAGTTTAAAATCGCAGCTATACCAATAGTCTGTTTTATAAATATGAAGTGGTGCATTATCGTGATTTTTATTCATATAATCTGCAATTTTCTCATTGGCCTGAAACTGAAATATTGATGGATATACTTGGGTATTAAGTATGAAATTACATACTGCCATAAACAAAAAGCTACTCCAGATAATATTGGCTTTTCTGTTTTTATTAGAAAAAAAGAGTAAATCAAAATTGTAAATAAGTGCAACAACAATTATAGAATTAAATAGAAAAGGATTGTTTGGAAATGCCCATGCATTTAAATAAAACAGAACTGCACCTAAAATAATGAAAACAATAAATTGTAGGATTGCTATTCTTCTTATTAGTAACATATCCTCTTTAAAATGATATATAAAATGAGAGAGAGTTATGGCTGCCAATGGATGAATAAAAAATGTATAATGTGGTAATTGGTATGATGATAAACTCATAATAATAAATAGAATTAGAAATCCTCCTATGCTTGAAAATTCAGGTAAATAGCTGCGTAATTCTTTTTTTATGGTTTGATTAATAATTTTTATAATAGCCAATAAATAAAGTATTGGCCAAGGCAAAAAACTCCATAAAAAGCTATGAACCAAAAACAAAGGTTCTGGATTGTTATCCCAATTGCTTGCATGTGTAATTCTTCCGAAACTTTGAATCCAATAGTAAAATCTGATTCCTGAAGGACCTTTCAAACCATAAGCTTCTTTTTCAGGATGTAAATCAAATTGTATATATAGACCATATGACATTGGAAATAACAACAAAGCCAATAAAATAAATGCATAAATGAGTTTTATATCCAATAAGAGTTTTAATTTTTTGGTATAAATTAGGTTTACACCGATAATGACTACAGGTGCAATCAGTCCAATTGGACCTTTCGTCATCATTGCAAAAGCAATTCCAATTGTTCCTAGGTATAGATTTAGTGGCTTATTGAATTTAAAAAAAGAACTGAGCTGCCATAATGAAAATAATAAAAAGCCACATAACATGGTATCAGTTCTAACATCATGGCTCATCAGAAAAAAAGCCTGACTTGATGCAAATATGAGTACTGAATAAAATGCAATTGGAGTAGGGTAGTATAATCTAGTAAATTTAAAAAGTGAGAATAAACCTAGAATTGAAATTAAAACTGAAGGCAATCGGTATGACCATTCATGTATACCAAAGATTTTAAAAGATAATACAGATGTCCAGAATAACATTGGAGGTTTATCAAGATAATCAAGACCTCTGCAGTAAATCTCTAGATAACTTTTATTATAAAACATCTCCTTACTTATTGCTGCATACTGGCTAGCATCAATATCCATAAGGCTTAAGTGCATTCCTGAAAGAATAGTTATAAAAAATACTAGTACAAATACATATCTTTCATTAATTGGTTTATCCATGCCGTTAATAAAACTGTTTAACATTATCATATTTTAATTTATTCGTTAAGAAATTGATTGTTTTCTTATTTTTGCACTATGGATAGAAATCAACAATTACTTAAAGTAGCGGAAGAATTTGGTGCACCGGTTTATGTGTACGAAGCAGAGAAAATTATCAATCAATACAATAAACTAAAGAAAGCTTTTGCTCCTGTTGATGTTCAAATAAAGTATGCTTGTAAGGCATTAAATAATTCCGCTGTATTACGTTTATTAAAAAAGCAGGGTAGTGGATTAGATACGGTTTCTATCAATGAAGTTCAATTAGGATTAAGAGCAGGTTTTTCGCCAAATGAGATAATTTTTACTCCTAATTGTGTAAGCATTGAAGAGATTCAGGAAGCAGTAGAATTGGGTGTTCATATTAATATCGATAATATCTCGATTTTAGAGCAATTTGGTTCAATTTATGGAAATACAGTTCCATGTTGTATTCGTATTAATCCGCATATTTTAGCCGGTGGTAATAGCAAAATTTCAACAGGTCATATAGATTCTAAATTTGGTATTTCTGTTTATCAATTACGCCATGTGCTTAGAGTTGTAGAATCACAAAAGATTAAAGTGAATGGCCTACACATGCATACCGGTTCTGATATTTTAGACCCAGGTGTGTTTTTACAAGGAGCGGAAATTTTGTTTGATGCTGCCAGAGATTTCAAGGATTTAGAATTTCTTGATTTTGGAAGTGGATTTAAAGTGGCTTATAAAGAAGGTGATATCACTACTGATATTGAAGAGTTAGGTTCAGCTTTGGCAACTCGCTTTTTAGAGTTCTGCAAAGACTATGGAAGAGAATTAGAATTATGGTTTGAACCAGGAAAGTTTTTAGTAAGTGAATCAGGATTTTTCTTAGTTAAAGTAAATGTACTTAAACAAACAACAGCAACTGTTTTTGTTGGAGTTGATAGTGGTTTAAATCATTTAATCAGACCAATGTTATACGATTCTTATCATCACATAGAAAATATTTCAAATCTTGAGGGAAAACAAAGAATTTATACAGTGGTAGGTTATATCTGTGAAACGGATACATTTGGTTGGGATAGAAAGTTAAATGAGGTAAGAGAAGGTGATATTCTCTGCTTTAGAAATGCTGGAGCCTACGGATTTACCATGAGTAGTAATTACAATGCAAGATTTCGTCCTGCAGAAGTTATGTTATACAATGGTCAAGCACATTTGATCCGTCAAAGGGAAACTTTTGAAGATTTGATAAAAAATGAAATTGAAATAAATTTATAATATGGAAGCTCTTAAATTTCCGATAGGCAGATTCGTTTCGCCTGAAACTTTTAACCAGGAAATGATGGAAATGTATAAAGCCACCATTCAACATTTCCCAGATTTGTTAGAGGCTAAATTGAAACAATTGAATTCAACACAATTGAATGAAACCTATAGAGAAGGTTCATGGACTGTCAGGCAAGTTGTTCATCATTTAGCAGATAGTCACATGAATGCTTTTATTCGTTTTAAATTGGCTTTAAGTGAGGATAAGCCTGTAATTAAACCGTATTTGCAAGATGCTTTTGTAGAAATGGATGATGAGAAAGAATTTGATATTTTACCTTCATTATCAATCATCAGAGGTGTTCATGAAAGATGGATTAAATTATTAAATAGCATGAGTGAAAGTGATTTTGAACGTGCTTATATTCATCCTGAATACAATAAAGAATATAATTTGAAATTTGCTTTAGCACAATACGATTGGCACTGCAAAACACATTTAGGCCATATTCAGATTGTCTTAAGCAAATAAGATATAACACACAACAAAAAAGGGAATTTTCAATTGAAAATTCCCTTTTTTGTTGTGTGTTAAAAGAGTTATTTTATCCCTCTGAACAACCTATTCCAACGGATATTTTTAAATAGGTTTTCACCATCTTTATCCCAACTCATCCAAACAAATAATGCTTTCCCAACAATATTTGTTTCTGGAACAAATCCCCAAAAACGACTATCAGCACTATTATGGCGATTATCACCCATCATAAAGTAGTAGTTATATTTGAAAGTATATGTTGTAATTTCTTTACCTCCTAAATAGAACTTACCATTTTTGGTTTCAAAATCAGGATTGTTTTCATAAACGCGAATTGCACGCTCATATAAAGGATAAGTAACACTATCAAGTTTGATTTCAGAACCGGCTTTAGGAACATATAATGGTCCAAAATAATCTACATTCCATGTATTATTATCAATATGAGGGAATATACCATCTTGGTATACACCTCTGTCTTGTATAATAGAATCAACTGCCGAAATACCTCTTTCATTTTCAAAATCCTGTTTTGCTTTATAGGGCATAACGAATTCAAAATCAAGGTTTCCCCCGTGTACTTGTTTTCCTTCAGTTATATCATATTTTCTTCTGATTTTATGAAATCTTTCATCATCCCAACCATCTTGTTCATCTAATTTCACATAATAGTTTACTTGCATATTTTTAGGTTTATCTGCAGCAATACCATTCACATAAACCTCTCCATGTATAACTTCTATACTATCACCTGAAATAGCTAAACAACGTTTAATATAATTCTCTTTTTTATCACTTGGTCTTCCATCTTCATACGGATAATTAAACACAACAACATCATTATTTTTAATCGGACTAATGGCACTTAAGCGTTTGTAAGGCATCGACATCCAATCTAAATAAGAGTTTACAGAATCTGTTAAAGGAAGCGTATTGTGTGCAAAAGGAAAGGCTAATGGAGTCATTGGTAATCTTGTGCCAAAATGCATTTTACTAACAAAAAGAAAATCTCCAACCAACAATGATTTCTCCATTGAAGGAGTAGGAATCGTATAAGCTTCAATAAAATAAGAACGAATAACAGTTGCAGCCAATGTTGCAAACCAAATTGCATCCGACCATTCATAAGTCATTCTATTGTCTGGTTTACCAATTGCTAAAATTATAGCAACAACAACAATTCCTATACTAATGAAAATTGAAAAATATTGTTTGAATAAGAATATGCTACCCAAAAGAATGAGTGCAGATAAAAACTTGTTTTCTTTTGAATCTTTTTCTTTGCCAATGATATTATTAAAGCTAAAGTATAATTTATGTAAAGCGAATAGTAATACATATACTATAGGTGCTATAATTAAGGCCAATAGACCAGTGAAATAAAGAAGAATCAATGAACAACCATAAACAAAATTCATAATTGCTGATGCATAACTAGCACCGGCACTGATGTATAATCCTGCAATGATTAAGTTTAACAAACACCAGATAATTGTAATTATCCATTGTTTTTTAGTGAATTCCTTAGGACTGGTAAAATAAAATTTGAAAGTTTCTGAAAGATTAAATGATTGTGTCATCTGAAATGCTTTTGTTGAGGGCAAAATGCTAAAAAAATGGTAAAAACTAATTTTAGTTTTGCTAAATGGTTGAAATTGAATGATAAAGTATTAAGAACCTTTGATGAAATCATCTAGATTTAAGATATCATCCATTGTGTAAACTCCTTTTTTGCCTATGATCCATTCGGCAGCCATAAGAGCTCCTTTGGCAAACCCATAACGCGATTTTGCATCATGTGTAATCTGAATTGAATCAATAACCGATTCATATTTTACAGTATGTAATCCTGTAACATCTCCTTCTCTGTATGATTCAATCAACAATTCATGAGCTTTTGCGCTTTGTGCAGGTTGATTTTTATCGAATATTAATCGGTCTTTGATAGTAGTTTTTTGTGGATATTCTGCCATCACATGTTTTGCTAAACTTAAAGCAGTTCCACTTGGGTGATCTAATTTAGCAGTATGATGTACCTCTTCAATCATGACATCATAATTGTCGAAATTTTTCATCATTGAAGCTAAAATTTTATTCAGTTTATAAAATAAATTTACTCCAACACTAAAGTTTGAACTATAAACTAAGGCCTGTCCTTCTTTTTCTGCTAATTCTTTTATTTCATCCAATTGATCATACCAACCTGTCGTTCCTACAACAACAGGAACACCGGCTTCAAAGCATTTATGGATATTATCAACAGCTGCAGTTGGCATGCTGAAATCAATTGCTACATCTACATTTTTAAGACTAAGTGGCATAAAATCATATGCATTTTCTAATGTTACTTTGTAAATGATTTCATGGTTTTTTGCCATTGCTATTTTTTCAATAGCCATTCCCATTTTACCATAGCCTAATAGTGCGATTTTCATTTATTCTTCGTTTTAAGAATGCTCAAAAGAGCAATTTTTGCTGTAATATAAACAAGAAATTCCGATTAAGGAAATTTTTATCGGATACTTAAGGTGAAACTTAATCCAGTTGAAGTACAATAAGGTGTTTGACGAATATCAGGACTTATTCTTAAACTCAAGTTTTCACTCATGTCAAAACCTTTTAAATGAGCGTCAACAGTGGCATCCACAATTTGAAGTGCATACAATCCTACCATAGAAATGATAGATAAATCTCTTGATTTTCTATAACTCTCTCGTACGTTTAACAACATTTCTCCAGGTAAATTTGCAAACTCTGGGTTTGTAACAGGTTGCTTGTTTAGCACTTGAATATAAGCTTCTCTTACAGAGTTATATTCATTTTTATAAAATACATAAGAATAACCTAATGCTGCAAATCCACCATAAATAATAGGAAGTTTCCAGTATTTTTTATTATAAATCTGTCCTGCACCCGGAACCAATGCAATTAATGTAACTTTATGATATGGATTTGTCTCCTTTTTAGGTTCAGGTTTTTTCACCGGAGCCTGAGCTTTTAAGCTGGTTCCGGTGAAAATTAATAGTAATATGATTGAAAAAATTCTTATCACAGTAAATCAATAAGTCGTTTTAAATCTTGTTGAGATTTGAAAGGAATGACCAAAGAACCACGGCCTCTTTCATCTGCTTTGATTTTTACTTTTGTATCGAATTTATTACTTAATGTTTGCTGAAACTCAATAAAACTTGATGGTGTTTCTGTTTTTTTCTTTGCAGGATTACTTGCCTTTTTTTCTTCAACTCTTTCGTGAGCCTGACGAACCAAAGTTTCAACATCTCTAACAGATAAACTATCTTCAACCATTTTGTTGAAAAGATATTGTTGTTCATCAGCATCTTCAATATTGATAATTGCTCTGGCATGACCCATCGTAATTTCATTATCTCTGATAGCAACTTGAATATTATCCGGAAGTTTTAATAAACGAAGGTAGTTATTAACGGTAGAACGATTTTTACCAACTCTATCTCCTAATTGTTCTTGATTTAAACTGCATTCATCCAATAATCTCTTGTAACTGAATGCAATTTCCATAGCATTTAATTCTTCACGTTGTATGTTTTCAATTAATGCCATTTCAAGCATTCCCTGATCATCAGCCAAACGGATATAAGCTGGAATATTTGTTAGACCTGCGATTCTTGCAGCACGGGTTCTTCTTTCTCCACTTATAATTTGATAAGAATCGTAACCTAATTTTCTAACAGTAATTGGTTGAATAATTCCGTGAACCTTGATAGATTCTGCTAATTCATTTAAGGCAGTTTCTTCAAAAACATCACGAGGTTGAAATGGATTTGCCTGAACCTGACTAATAGGAATTTCACTAATAGAATTCAGTGGTTTTGCTTCTGATCCTGTGATATCGGTACTGGCATTTTCGAGCAATGCGCTTAATCCTCTTCCCAGTGCGTTTCTTTGTTGTTTGCTCATATAATTACTATAGAAATATTAGTTATTTGTTGTTTGTGTATTAAAGTCTACTGTTCCTGTTTTGGTCAATCCATTTTTATGTAACAATTCTTTTGCCAGATTTAAATAATTGATTGCTCCTTTGCTTTCAGCATCAAAAGAGATAGCTGCTTTACCAAAACTTGGTGCTTCTGATAATTTAGTGTTTCTCTGAATGATTGTATCAAATACCAATTGTTGGAAATGCATTTTTACTTCATCAACCACCTGATTACTTAAACGAAGACGCATATCATACATTGTTAATAATAAACCTTCAATTTGCAATTCTGGGTTCATTCCAGACTGAATAATTTTAACAGTATTGAGTAGTTTTCCCAATCCTTCTAATGCAAAATATTCACATTGAACCGGAATGATAACGGAGTCACTAGCAGCCAATGAATTTGTTGTGATTAAACCTAATGATGGCGAACAATCAATAATTACAAAGTCGTAATCATCTTTTATTTTAGAAAAAGCAAACTTCATCAATTTCTCTCTGTTTGGTACACTAATTAACTCAATTTCAGCACCAACCAAGTCGATATTTGATGGAAGAATATCCATATATTGATACTCAGTGCTCAATATTGCATCTTTTGCTGGTACTTCATTTACCAACACCTCATATAAGCCAGTTCTAATATCCTTAGGATCTAATCCAATACCTGAGGTTGAATTTGCTTGAGGGTCAGCATCCACTAAGAGTGTTCTGAATTCAAGTACAGCTAAACTAGCGGCTAAATTAATAGCTGTTGTGGTTTTTCCTACGCCACCTTTTTGATTAACGATTGATATTGTTTTGCTCATTTGAATAAATTACAATTGAATGGTTTCTGAAATGGTTAATAGAAATAACTCTTTGTTTTTGTCTGAAAATACTTGTTTTGCGGCAATATGATCTATTTTAATTGGAGCAAAAGTGTCATAGTGAATTCCAATAATTTTATCACATTGAATAAAGTTTGAAGCAATTACAGCATCATCAGCATCCATTGTGAAATTTCCTCCAATTGGCAGAATTGCCCAATCGACGGGATTAAATTCACCAATTAACTTCATTTCCTGAGTTAATCCTGTATCTCCACTATAGTAAACAGTCTTTCCTTCAGAAAAAATTAAAAAGCCAATAGAAGTTCCTCCATAAGTGCCATCAGGTAGACTTGAGGAATGGGCTGCAAAAGTTATTTTGACAGTTCCAAAATCAAATTTGGCTTTTCCGCCGATGTTCATTGAATGAAGATTTTTTACTCCTTGTTTTTCAAGCCACAACATGATTTCCCAACCACTAATTACTAATGCATTGGTTCTTTTTGCGATGTAAACTAAATCATCAGTATGGTCCATGTGGCCATGTGAAACTAAAATATAATCAGCCTCAATAGAATCAATAGAAATTTCCTTAGCAAATTCATTTTGCCTAATAAAGGGATCAAACAACAATTTCTTGCCGCCTGTTTCCAGTAAAAAACACGAATGTCCGTAATAAGTAAATTTCATTTTTTTAATCCTTAATTGCCTTTAAACACAAGTTTTTCAACATCTTTTTATTTCCGTGAAACTTATTTTCTTGGAAATATACTTTCCGTGAAATGCTTGCTGTAATTGCGTGGAACAATTTCAGAACAACAAATTACGGAAATCAAGATGCCAACTAATACACCATCTATCCACAGGGGTGTGGATGATTTATTAGGCTGTTATTTAGTCAGATAACTTTAAAACCTAAAATTAATTTGGAAAGCAATGATTGTTCTAAATATGTGCTCCCAGTAATAAATCTATGTCTTTGTGATAGATACTCAGACGTTTACCTAAATGTTTATTGGTTAAATTACCTTTATAAATATAAATCCCACTCCTTAATTCGGCATTATTATACAGATAATCTGTTAATGAGCCTGATTCGCTAAGTTTCATTAATAAAGGACTTAAAATATTGCTCAAAGCATAACTGGCTGTTCTGCTTACTCTTGACGTAATATTTGGAACACAATAGTGTATGATGCCGTGTTTTGTAAAGGTTGGTTTTGAGTGACTTGTAATTTCGGAAGTTTCAAAAATTCCTCCCTGGTCAATACTAATATCAATAATCACCGAACCTTCTTTCATATGAGAAATTTGTTCTTCAGTAATCAAAACCGGACTTCTTCCTTCTTCATTTCTAATGCAGCCAATTACAACATCTGCCGACATTAAAGCTTTGTGAAGTATTTTTGGATGTACAAGTGAAGTGTAAACCTGTTGCTGAATTTCGTTTTGTAAACTTCTTAAGTTGGTAAGTGAATGGTCGAAAACTTTAATCATAGCGCCATATCCCAATGCTGCTTTGGCTGCAAATCTTCCTACAGTTCCGGCTCCAATAATTAAGATTTCTGTTGGTGGAATTCCTGTAACTCCTCCTAACATTTCACCTTTGCCACCTCTGTTTACACTCAACAATTCTGAAGCAACAGATATAGCAGAATATCCTGCAATTTCACTCATTGTTCTTACAACAGGGTAGGAGCCATCAATATCTTTCAGGTATTCAAAAGCAAAAGCATTGATTTTTTTATTCATCAAACTACGGATGAATTTTTCTGATTTTGAGCCATGTTGAAGGGCAGAAATCAAAAGTTTATCAGGACTTAATAGTTGAATTTCCTCCTCAGTTGGTGGCTCAACTTTAACAATTACATGAGCTTTAAAAATTTCCTCTTTTGAAAAACAGATTTTAGCACCTGCTTCACTAAAATCTTTATCAGAAAATCCTGCGCCGGCACCAGTTCCACTTTCAATCCAAACTTCATTTCCATTATTGACCAATACCTGCACAGATGAAGGAGTTAATGGAACTCTATGTTCTTGTAATGTAGTTTCTTTAGGAACACCAATATAAAGTGTTTTATGAGGCTGAAATACTTCAAGCAAAGCTTCTTTGGGTTGAAGAGAGGCTTGTTTTGCCAATTCACTAAAGCCAAAAGCAGGGGTTTCTTGCATGGAATGTTCGATTCTTTTAGTAGGTTAGAACTCAAATATACAGATTTTAAAGAACTCTACCCAGCAACTTTTAGTAGTTTATTATTTCTTCCACACTCAAATTCCTGATATCATTCAAAATTTCTATTTCAATTTTTAGGAAGTTCTCCTTTGATAATATTGTTTCTATTTTTTCAGGCCATTCAATCAAACAAATATTTCCTGAGTCAAAATAATCTTCATAGCCAATATCATAAACTTCTTCAATGTTTTTTATCCTGTAAAAGTCGAAATGAAATATACTTTCCTTCTCTGAAACTCTATATTCATTAACTAATCCAAAACTTGGACTACTAACTTCGTCCAATACATTTAGCGATTTACAAAGTTCCTTGATAAGTGTAGTTTTTCCTGCGCCCATTTCACCATAGAAACAGAAAATTGAATGATTTTCAGTTAATGGAATGAGGGTTTGGACAGCTTTTCCAATTTCAGAAATACCATATTTCATTAAGAAACCTTTCTTCTTCTTTTGATTTCTTTTTGAATTAAGCTCAATTCTCTTCCAGCCTGACCTTGTACACTTGTATTTTCCTGAGCTCTTCTGAATAAATAAGGTAAAACCGATTTAACCGGTCCATAAGGTAAATACTTAGCAACATTATAACCTGCATGAGCCAGATTGTAACTCAAATGGTCGCTCATTCCGAATAATTGAGAAAAGTAAATTCTATAATCGTTCTTTTCCAATCCGTGTTTTTTAATCAAGTTTACTAAATGTTCGCTGCTTTTTTCGTTGTGAGAACCAGCGCAAATAGCCATTTTATTGATGTTTTCTAAACAAAAATCCAAAGCTAAATCATAATCTCTGTCAGTTGAGGCTTTGTCTGGTTGAATCGGATTTTTATAGCCCATTTGTTGTGCTCTTTCTCCTTCTTTTTCCATGTAAGCACCTCTAACAAGTTTAATTCCATAATGGTAATTACCAGATTCAGCTCTTTTAAACGCCTCTTTTAAATAAGCTAATCTATCATGTCTGTAGAATTGAAGGGTATTGAAAATCATGGCTTTTTCTTTGTTGTATTTCAACATCATTTCTTCAACCAAGCCATCAATTGTATTCTGAATCCAGCTTTCTTCTGCATCTATAAACAAACGAACATTTAAATCAAATGCAGTTTTACAGATTTTTTCAATTCTTGATTTTGCTTTATTTAGTTCTGATAATTCAGTTTCTGATGGCATTTTTCCAACATTTAAGCTTTCCAATAAACCAAATCTCATTACACCTGTAACTTTAAAAACGCTGAAAGGAATTCTTTTATCTCCTGCAGCTTTTTTAATGGTTCTTATAATTTCTTCAGCCGTTTCTTCAAAAACTTTTTCATCTTCTTCACCTTCAACTGAATAGTCTAGAATAGTTCCAACGCCATACTTATGCATGTTGTTCATAGCTAATTCACAGTCGTTTATGCTTTCACCTCCGCAAAATTGCTTAAAGACTGTTGCTTTAATTATTCCTTTAATTGGAAGATGTATTGCAAAGCAGGCATTAACCATTGCAGGACCAACCTGAACTAACCAATTGTATCCAATTGCTTTAAACAAAAAGTGAGAATTTCTTAGTTCTCCATCCGATTTCGCTTTAAAAGCAACCTCTGTATTATTAAAATCTAAAGTTTCCATATTGTAAATTCTTTAATAAACAAACATGATTAAATTATAAAAAGCCGTAATTTGGCAGCGCAAAAGTATATTACTATTAGCAGTTAAATGAAAGAAATTTTCACAAAAGAATATAAGATTTATTTTGGAAACGATGTTTTGGAGCAACTTTCTGAAACACTGATAGAAATGTCGTATTCTAAAGTCTTTGTTTTAATCGACGAAAACACAAAAAAGTATTGTTGGCCAATTTTAAGTTCTTATTTGCTTGATACAATTACTATTGAAATTAAATCAGGGGAGGCTAGTAAAAATATCCAAACTGCATCAAAAGTTTGGGAAAGTCTTCAGGAAAATTTCGCAGACAGACGCGCCGTTTTAATTAATTTGGGTGGTGGAGTGCTTTCTGATTTGGGCGGTTTTGTTGCTGCTACTTACAAAAGAGGAATAGATTTTATTAATATTCCAACAACACTTCTTGCTATGGTTGATGCTTCAGTAGGAGGGAAACAAGGCTTAGATATGGATTCACATAAAAATGTGGTAGGATTATTTAAACATCCAACTTCAATTTTTATTTATCCTGATTTCCTTAAAACCCTTGAAAAATCAGAACTTAAAAATGGTTTTGTTGAACTTTGTAAACATGGTTTAATTGATGATAAAAAACTATGGGATAAATTACAAGGGACAGATGAAAATAACTTAGAACTTTTAAATCCTTTGATATATCAATCTATAAAAATTAAGGTTGCTATTGTGAAAAAGGATCCTTTAGAAAAAGATATCAGAAAATCACTCAATTTTGGTCATACAATCGGGCATGCTTTTGAAACATTTAGTTTAATTCATGATAAAAAGCCACTTAAACATGGTGAAGCAGTAGTT
The DNA here is from genome assembly GCA_943361925.1 of Vulcanococcus limneticus LL. Classification (GTDB taxonomy): domain Bacteria; phylum Bacteroidota; class Bacteroidia; order UKL13-3; family UKL13-3; genus CAISCU01. The sequence continues at coordinate 51,554 of CALRIT020000018.1, forward strand.
ATAGGAATAATTTGTGAAGCCTGGTTAAGTATGAATAAAGGATGGATTACACAGAGTGAACTTGAAAATATTAAGTCATTCTTTATTAATCGTTTTCCGGTTTATAAACATCAACTTAACATGGAATTGCTCTTGCAATACATGCGAAATGATAAAAAGAATCAAAATGGACAAATCAATTTTAGCCTTCTTAAAAAAGTTGGAAAATCTAAAATTGATATTACTTGTACCGACCAAACTATTATAGATTCAATTCAATATTACCTATCCTAAACAATGAGTATTTGGCAAGTAAATGCATCAGAAAAGGAATTTGATTCCATAATAAATTTACCTGCCTCAAAAAGTATCAGTAACAGAGCTTTAATCATTCAATCTTTATTGAAGAATTTCAATAGTAACTTCAATGTTAAAATTGAAAATCTATCAAAGGCTGATGATACGCTAATCATGTTAGATTCAATTTCATCAGAAAATGAACTGATTTATGTTAAAAATGCAGGAACTTGTATGCGTTTTTTAACAGCCTATTTTTCATGTTTACCCGGTGTTTGTAAAATCTTGGATGGTGATGAAAGAATGAAAAATAGACCAATATCAGCTTTAGTTAATGCTTTACGTCAATTAGGTGCTGATATTGAATATCTTGAAAGTGAAGGATTTCCTCCACTAAAAATTCAAGGTAAAAAATTAAATCCAGCCCAAAATTTAGTAATTGATGATAGCCAAAGTAGTCAGTTTTTAAGTGCAGTTCTTCTCGTTTCACCTTTTTTAGAATACAAGAGTAGTTTCTCCTGGAATCCTAATTCAGATTCGGCATCCTATAATAAGATGACTATTGATGTATTAAATAGTTTTGGTATTAAAACGGAACTTTCTGAAAACCGAATTTTAGTTTATCCTATTTCGACAAATTTTACTTTCAATCCTAATTATACAATAGAGTCTGATTGGAGTTCAGCTGCATTTTTTTATGAAGCAATGGCTCTTCAAAAGAAAGGCAAACTCTTCCTGAATAAGCTTTTTTCAAAAAGTATTCAAGCAGATTCAGCTTTAATTGGTTTCATGGAAAAATTTGGGGTTCAAACTGAATTTCATGAAAATGGGATAGAAATTAGTTTTAATCCTGAATTAATTGAACCAAATTCCAAATTAGATTGTAGACAAAATCCTGATTTAGTTCCTGCTTTGGTATGTGTTGCAGCATGTCAGAATTTCTCTTCAGAATTTATTGGTTTGTCTAAATTAAATTATAAAGAAAGTAGACGTTTGGATGAATTAGTTATACATTTAAAAAAGCTAAACTGGGAACTTTTATTTGATTCAGAAAGCATCAGTTTAATTTCAAATTCCGGTTATCAAACTGATTTCATCTTTAATACTGCTAAAGACCATAGAATGGTGATGGCTTACGCGATGTTAGCATTTCAATTCAAAAATATATCTTTGAATGAGGTTCATTGGGTTGATAAGTCGTTTCCAGATTTTTGGGAAGAGGCCTTAAATATCGGCTTAACTAAACTCGAATTAGTTTAATATGGCAGGAAGTATTTTTGGAGATATGTTTAAAATAAGCACATTTGGTGAAAGTCATGGTGCTGCAATTGGCGTTGTTATTGATGGTTGTCCAGCAGGTTTAAAAATCGATTATTCATTAATAAAAAGTGATTTAGAACGAAGGAAACCCGGTCAGTCCAGCATATCAACTCAAAGAAATGAAACTGAAGAATTTGAAATTTTGAGTGGTGTGTTTGATGGTATTTCATTAGGTACACCAATAGCAATAATTGTTAGAAATAAAGACCAGCGTTCATCAGATTATAATGATATAAAAAACGTTTTTCGTCCTTCACATGCTGATTTTACTTATCAGGAAAAATACGGTTTTAGAGACCATAGGGGAGGTGGCCGACAATCGGCAAGAGAAACAGTTGCAAGAGTGCTGGCAGGTTCAATTGCCAAAATGATTTTAAATGAATTTGGAATTAAAATTCAAGCAGCTGTAAGTGGAATTGGTGGAGTTGAAAAATCAAACTATGATGAACTAAACTTTGAATTTGCAGAATCCAATATCTTAAGATGCGGATATGAAGATTTATATGAATCAATGTTAGCAAAAGTAGAATTGGCAAAAGCAGAAGGTGATTCAGTTGGAGGTATCATAAGTTGTATTTGTTCCTCTGTACCTGTGGGTTTAGGAGAACCGGTTTTTGATAAATTACATGCCGATTTGGCGAAAGCCATGTTAAGTATAAATGCTGTAAAAGGCTTTGAAATTGGCTCTGGATTTGAAGGAACCAAGCAATTTGGGTCTAAACAGAATGATGAATTTATGTCAAATTCCGGACAAATTTCAACCAAAACTAACCACAGTGGAGGTATTCAGGGCGGAATTTCAAATGGTCAGAATATTGAATTTAAAGTAGCATTTAAACCGGTAGCAAGTATTTCAAAATCGCAAAAAACTATAAATTCTGATTTGGAAGAGGTTGATTTGCAGGTAAATGGCCGTCATGATTCTTGCGTTGTTCCAAGAGCTGTTCCTATTGTTGAAGCAATGGCATCTATTTGTCTGGTTAATCATATATTAAACCGACCTTCAAATCAGATACAAGGCCTAAAACGTTTTTTTGATATATAATAATGACTATATTTCACCCAATGAAGAAATTTATATTAGGGGCTCTTTTGAGTCTTTTTATTATTCAGGCTGATGCCCAAAAAAAAGCACCATGTTTAACTGATGAACATTATGCGGAAATGGTTTCAAAAAATCCTGAACTAAAATCTTTTGAAGATATGAGCAATTTTCAAATTAGAAATGCTCAGAATAACCTTAGAAAAGCTGGTGTTGTTAGATACATACCGGTTGTATTTCATGTAATTCATAAGTGGGGAGTTGAAAATATTTCTCAACAACAAATTCAAGATGCCATACGTGTTTTGAATGAAGATTTTAGAAAAAAAGCAGGAACAAATGGTGGAACCAGCACAGATGCAAAAGCTGTTGATATGGAATATGAATTCAGACTTGCACAGTATGACCCTAACGGAAATCCTACATCAGGTGTAAACAGACTATATAGCACAGCTACCGATAATGCAAGAGATAATACTAAATCTTTATCTATTTGGGATGCAAAAAAATACTTAAATGTTTGGATTGTAAATACAATTCAAAACACAACTGGAGACCCTAATTCAATTGTTTTAGGTTATGCTCAGTTTCCATTTATGTTAAACACAAGTGCTAGCACAGATGGTGTTGTTTTAAGGTCTGATCAAGCGGGAGTTATTGAAATTGGAAAACCGGATCAGGCAGGAAGAACATTGACTCATGAAGTTGGACATTGGGTTGGTTTGTATCACCCATTTCAAGGTGGATGTGTAGGTAATACAAGTGCAAGTTGCGCTAGTCAAGGTGACCAAGTTTGTGATACTCCTCCGGTTGAAAGCTCAACTTCAGGTTGCCCATCAAGCAGAAATTCTTGTACAAACGATGTTCCTGAATTACCTGATTTGGTGAAAAATTATATGGATTATGCAGATGGAACTTGCATGAACATGTATACGAGTGGTCAAAAAGCCAGAGCTGATGCATCAATGACAGCATTTAGAGCTTTATCATATAGCACTTCTAATTTAGCTGCAGCAGGATTAAATACAGATGGTACTTATAAGCCTTTAACTGCTTCAACCAGAAAAGCACCTTATACTTTTGGTTTTAATTCAAATGAAGTGAATGGTTCAGGTTGGACTACTGAAAATTATACAAGTCCTGGTGATAGTGGTTGGAACATATCGGCTACAGCTGCTTTTTCTGGAAATGGCGCTATGAGAGCCAGAAATTTATTAAACAACAGATTAGGTGGTTTAAGAAATGCATTTTGTTCCCCAAGTATTGATATCTCCGGATTAAGTTCACCGAGTTTGAGTTTTTATTTAGCATATGCCAAAAGAATTTCAGCAAGCAATGACAGATTAAGAATTTATATTTCTGATAATTTTGGTAGAACAGAAGAATTAGTGAAAACCTATTCAACTGCAGAAATGGAAACAGGAAATTTATCTACAATTGAATTTGTTCCAAGTGGTCCTGCTCAATGGAAAAAAATTACGATAGATTTATCAGCATATAAAACATACAAAAATTGTAGAATCAGATTTGAATTAAGTTCATTAAGAGGTAACAATATTTATGTAGATGAATTTTCAATTGCTGAACCAACTGGAATTTCAGATGAATTAAAGCAAAGTTTAGGATTTAATTTTTATCCTAATCCAAGTAATAATAAATCAACACTGATTTTCAGGAATTCCCAAAATCAGGATATAACATTAGAATTTTTTGATATCGATGGAAAAATAATTTTGTCAGAAAATAAATTTATGAATATCGGTAACCAAGAAATTGAAATTAATACTCAAAATTGGGCCCCGGGGATTTATTTACTTCAAATGAAAACTAGCGAAGGCATCATAAATCATAGGGTAATAAAAAATTAACACAGCAAAAAGGCTACTTCTAAAAAAAGTAGCCTTTTTTGCAAATCGACAGTAAAACTGTCTTTTTTAATAGAATTTTAGGTATAAAATCACCTTTCTTTTCATAAGTAAAGGATAAGAATTAACGACATAAATTTTGATTTTTCAGAACTTGCTGTTGTTTTGCAGATAGAAGAAACGTGTTAGAATAGAAAAAAAAGAGAAAGATGGCGAAGAATTTAGTAATAGTTGAGTCACCGGCAAAAGCAAAAACAATAGAAAAGTTTTTGGGTTCGGATTATACGGTGAAATCGTGTTTTGGTCATATCAGAGATTTGGCCAAAGGTGATGAAGCCATTGATGTGAAAAATAATTTCACTCCTTCATATGAAGTGAGTGATGATAAAAAGGCAATAGTTGCTGAGTTAAAAAAACTATCTAAGGAGGCTGAAATAGTTTGGTTAGCATCCGACGAAGACCGAGAGGGAGAAGCCATTAGCTGGCATCTTAGTGAGGTTTTGAAATTAGATGATGCAAAAACAAGAAGAATCGTTTTTCATGAAATCACCAAACCAGCAATTGTTAAAGCTATAGCAAATCCAAGAGGAATTGATAGAAATTTAGTTGATGCACAACAAGCTCGTCGTGTTTTAGATAGATTGGTTGGTTTTGAACTATCACCTGTTTTATGGAAAAAGGTTAAAGCAAATCTTTCTGCAGGAAGAGTACAATCGGTTGCTGTTAAACTTATTGTTGATAGAGAAAGAGAAATCAATTCATTCAATACAACATCTGCATTTAGAATAATTGCCAGATTTAATGTTAGTGGCAAACAAATGGATGCTGAATTGGCTAAACGTTTTGAAACAGAAGCAGAAGCTCAGGCTTTTCTTGAAAAATGCACCGGTGCAAAATTCAATATTTCAAATTTAGAAGTTAAACCAGCTGAAAAAACACCTGCTCCGCCTTTTACAACTTCAACCTTACAACAAGAAGCAAGCAGAAAACTTGGTTATGGTGTAAGTACTACCATGAGTATTGCTCAGAAATTGTATGAAAACGGATTGATTACTTACATGCGTACTGATAGTGTTAATTTATCTGAATTAGCTATTGGTGCAGCTAAAAAACATATCACTGAAACTTTCGGAGAGAAATATAGTCGCCCAATGCGCTATACAACCAAAAACGATAGTGCTCAAGAAGCTCACGAAGCAATACGTCCTACTTATTTCGAAAATGTAGAAATAGATGGTACAAACCAGGAAAAACGTTTATACGATTTGATTTATAAAAGAGCAATTGCATCTCAAATGGCAAAAGCTCAAATCGAAAGAACTTTAGCAACAGTTTCAATTTCAGGATTACCTGAAACATTATTGGCAACAGGTGAAGTTCTTAAGTTTGATGGATTCTTAAAGGTATATCTTGAAAGTACCGATGAAGAAGGAGATGATGAAAATAGCAAAATGCTCCCTCCATTAAATAAAGGTGAAGAATTGTTGCTGAAGAATATGGAAGCCAGTCAACGTTATACGCGTCCTGCTGCCAGATATACTGAAGCTAGTTTAGTTAAAAAAATGGAAGAATTGGGAATTGGTCGTCCTTCAACTTATGCGCCAACCATTTCAACTATTCAAAAAAGAGGTTATGTTATTAAAGAGGATAGAGAAGGTAAAGACCGTCCTTTTGTTGTATTAACTTTAGAAAAAGAAAAAATAAGCAGGGAAGAAAAGTCTGAAAAATTTGGAAGTGAAAAATCTAAATTATTCCCTAGTGATATAGGAATGTTGGTTACTGATTTTTTAAGTAAACATTTCGAACAAATTATGGATTATGGCTTTACTGCCAGTGTTGAAGAAGAGTTTGATAAAATTGCTTCAGGACAATTAGTATGGAATAAAATGATTGAAAAGTTTTATGGTCCATTTCATATTGGAGTAACTAAAACCAGTGAAACTGCTGAACGTCAAAATGCGGAACGTTTATTGGGAAATGATCCTGAATCGGGATTACCTGTTTATGTAAAAGTGGGTCGTTTTGGACCTTTTGCTCAAATTGGAGAAAATAGCGAAGAAGGCAAAGAAAAGCCTAGATATGCAAGCTTAAGATCAGGACAATTAATTGAAACTATTACTTTAGTTGAAGCCATGGATTTGTTTAAATTACCTCGTGTAATTGGTAATTTTGAAGGCAAAGACATGAAAGCTGCAATAGGAAGATTTGGTCCTTATATCATGCACGATAGTAAGTTTATTTCTATCCCTAAAACAGATGATGTATTTGCAATTACTTCTGAAAGAGCAATTGAATTAATTGAAACAAAAAGAATTAGTGATGCTAATAAACTGATTAAGATTTTTGCTGAAGATGAAAATGTTAAAATCTTAAACGGTCGTTGGGGTCCTTATATTTCTAGAGGTAAGGATAATTTCAAAATTCCTAAAACTCAAAAAGCTGATGAATTAAAGTATTCAGATGTTTTAGAAATTATTAAAGCTGAAGGAAAATCTGAGTCGAGTTCAAAAGCAGCAAATAAAACAGCACCTAAAAAAGTTGCAGTAAAAAAAACTGCGGCTAAGAAAACGCCAGCTAAAAAATCAGCATCAAAAAAGGCAAAATAATATGCTTTCTGAATCTGAAATTAAATCTTTAATTACACTTCTTGAGGATGATGATCCCGAAGTTGCCAGTATTATAGAAGATAGAATTCTATCTATTGGGGCCGAAATGATTCCTCATCTTGAATCTGAATGGCCTTTAATTAGAGATATTGAACATCAACAAAAAGTAGAAAACATCATTCATAAAATTCAATTTCATGAATTGTTGAATGAGTTCAAGGTTTGGTTAAATACTGAAAAGCAAGATTTGTTTGAGGCTTGTTATTTGGTAGCAAAATATAAATTTCCTGAACTTCAAAAGGAGACACTAAGTGTTCAAATCGAAAAAATAAGAATGGATGCATGGTTAGAAATGCATTATGATTTGAGTCCTTATGAAAGAGTGAAAATTTTAAATTATGTTTTTTACCAGATACATGGATTTAAAGGAAATACGGAGAATTATCACGATCCTAAAAATTCCTTTTTAAATCAGGTTTTAGAAAGCAAAAAGGGCAACCCTATTATGCTTGCCATTGTTTATATTCTTGTTGCACAAAAGCTGAATATTCCCATTTTTGGTGTGAATTTGCCTCAACATTTTGTGATGGCTTATATGGATAGTGTAGTTTCCGGAAATTTAGATGCCTTATATAAAACCGAACCCATGGAAAGTAAAAAAGATGGACAGGTTTTGTTTTATATCAATGCATTTAATTTAGGAGCAGTATTTTCAAAAGCCAACCTTGAGCAATTTTTAAAGCAAGTTGGAATCGAGCCTAAGTTCGAGTTTTTTCAACCATGCTGCAATTTAGATATTGTAAAAAGGATTTTAAGAAACCTAAGTGCTGCCTACGAAAAGTCGAATAAAATCTATAAGCAAAAAGAAATACAAGAGATTTTATTGTTACTCGGAGAGCCCAATTTGAATATATATTCTGAGTTTTCTACAGAAGATCCGGAACCTGAAGAGTAATTTTTAGAAATATGTAATTTGTTTTTTTATTACATAATTTTCTTATCATTGTTTCACCAAACCACCTTGCCTTAAAGTTCCACCATTTCCAGTTAAACTTAATTTAATTGAAAATGAAAAGTATTCTTATTAATGGAACTGGAAGTTTTATTCCTGAAAAAATTGTTTCTAATGAGCAGTTTTTAAACAATCATTTTTTTAATTCTGATGGAAGTAAAATTCCAAATTCCAATGAAGTAATCATTAGGAAATTCAAGGATATTACCGGAATTGAAAACAGACGTTATGCTTCTGATAACGAACTATCATCTGATTTGGCTTTAAAAGCCTCCTTGATAGCCATTGAAGAATCGGGTATTGATAAGGAAAATTTAGATGGCATTATAATGGCCCATAATTTTGGTGATATTCCATTAAATAGTATTCAAACTGATGTATTACCAAGTTTAGCTTCAAGAGTAAAGCATCACCTTGGTATAAAAAATCCAGAATGTTTTGCATTTGATATTTTATTTGGTTGTCCGGGTTGGGTCCAAGGTGTAATTTTAGCCAAACAATACATTTTAGCAGGTGGTGGTAAGAATTATTTGGTAATAGGTTCTGAGACTTTATCAAGGGTTGTAGATCCATTCGACAGAGACTCTATGATCTTTGCAGACGGAGCAGCAGCTGCTGTAATTAGCGAAATAGAAACTGCAGATAAAAAAGGAATTTTGGCTACTGCATGCAGAAGTTTTACTGAACATGAAGCCTATTTTCTTCATTATGATGAATCGAATAATAAAGATTTAAATACCGGCACCAGGTATATAAAAATGGAAGGTAGAAAGATTTATGAATTTGCTTTGATTCAGGTTCCTGCAGCGATGAAAGCTTGTTTAGATAAATCAGGGGTTGATATATCTGATTTAAAGAAGGTATTTATTCATCAGGCTAATGAAAAAATGGATGAAGCAATTATTCATCGTTTTTATGAATTATATGGTAAAAAGGCCCCTGAGAATATAATGCCTATGAGTATTCATGAATTAGGAAACAGCTCTGTCGCCACTGTTCCAACCTTAATTGATTTAGTTTTAAAGGGCCACAAAAGCGGACATCAGATTAATGAAGGAGATGTTGTTTTGTTAGCTTCGGTTGGAGCCGGAATGAATGTAAATGCAATAGTTTATAAGTTTTAAATCACTTGCAGTTGAATTTATAAGTGTAAAGTTTAGTTTCTTCTGCTTCATTAATAGAAGTTTGGTAAACAACACCATTTGTATCCTTCGTGTAAGTATAAATGATGAATTTATCTTCGGGTAAAATAACCTTCTTAATTAGATTTCTACTAGCAGGAATTAAATTTTCGGCTTCTTGATTTGCTAAGAAGTAATTTACTGAATCACTATAATATTCATAGTTTTCTTCATTTATATCTTCTTCATATTCCGTTGTTTTTTTTAAGAGATTTCCCTTGTCATAAACATAAGTTGTTATTTCTTCAAATGGAACATTTGCAATTGTTCCTGTAAGGGTTTTTTTAATAACAAAACCATCAGAATTAAATTTGTGGTAGGCCTTAAGATTTACTATTCCAAGGTATGTAACCCAAACACTATCTGCATAACCACTTTTATTAATATAGTGTTTGTATATATAACCATTTAAATTACTTTTTACTTCAATATAATTATTTACTTTGGTGTAAGTAATAATTTCGTTGGTTCTTGAATTTACTTTTTGAATTTCTTTTATAGTTTGGTCTTTATTAAAAACAAAATTAGTTTTCAAATTTCCTTGTTCAAGCTCTGAATAAAAGCATTTATTAATTATAGGTGGAATGATGGGTTTAACAAGAACCTCATTTTCGTCTCTTTTACAAGAAATGTTATTTATTAATACAAATAAAATGATGAGTATTTTGTAGTTCTTCATAATCTGCGAATTATTAACTTGCACATTAATTTACAGTAAATTTTACTTGAATTAACAATTAAATAACCCAGAATATCTTCTCTAAAATATCTTATTGTTAAGTTTCTTGTTTTGCTCATTCTTTGTTTCATGAAAATTAAAGTTGCCCTATTTTGCAGGTTCTATTTAATTGGTTATTTATGTTGAATAAGGCATGGTTTATTATTTTTTTATGGATATTTTGTTTTGGAGATAATTTGTTGGCTCAAAAACAAGAATTCAGTTTTAAACAAAACTCAGCAGTTTCTTTAAATCTTTCAACATTGGGCGTTGGAGCTGCTTTTCATTTGAAATACAATGATGCTGTTGTTTTTAGAGCAGGATTTTCAAGAGGTAATTTACTGTTAACTTATAATACTTCGTACAACAATACTAATGTTGTAGTTGATACCAAATTTAAATTAGGAATGATTCATGCGTTTGTAGACTATTATCCATCCAGTAAATCATTATTTAGATTTACAGGTGGATTGGTTCGTAATTATAATGTGTACGAGGCAAAAGTTATCCCTGCTACAAGTCAAACTTACGGTTACATTACTTATAGTCCTGAACAATTGGGTAATATTAAAGTTGATGTAAAAGGTTCGAAAATAGTTCCATACATAGGTGTTGGATTTGGTTATCCAGTGCCTAGGAAAAAAATTAGTTTAGGTTCAGACATTGGCTTATTTATTCATGGAAAACCTAAATTTAATATTCAAGCTTCAGGTGTATTTTCTCCAACAAATTCAGATGAAAATTTATCTGTACTTTCAGATGCATTCAGTCTATGGAGTTTTTTCCCCTATTTGAATTTACATGTAAAATATCGCTTATTTAATTGATATGAAAATCTCGAAGAAAGTCTTTTTGTCTGCATTATTTTTTTCTATGTTGATAGGTGCTTGTAAATTTCCAATGGAAAAATTACAAGATGTAGATTTAGACTTAAATGGCAATCTGGTAAATACTTTGGTTAAGGTTAAAATTTTAACTGAAGATTCAGTTCCTTCCGAAAAACTGAACTTTTTTATTTCCGGAAAAGATGCAAATCAAATCTTTGATTTAGAAGGCAAAACAAATTTTAATGCTGAAGGAGGTGAGATTAATTTAATTCTTGCACCAAATGCTAATCCAACTTCTGATAATCCAATTGTTTTTACAATTAATCTTGATAAACAAGGTTATATTCCTATCAAACAGGATGTTTTTATTTTCTCAAAGGAACAAAGATTTACTGTTAATTTGGTCCTTAAAAAAGAATCTAATTTGCCTAATGATATGGCTACAGCTAAGCTGAATTTAGATTTTACTGGAAAATCTATTACAGATACTTTAAGTTTTATTTTTAAAAATACTTCAGGAATTCAGTTTACCTATAAATATCCTTTAAATGGATTGGTTTTTATCAAAAAAAGCACACAGAAGTTTAGGTATTCAGAACAATCTTACAATGTTTCTCAATTTGTTGAAGACACAAATTCAATATCAAAAGGGATAGAAAATGAGAGTTTTAAAACTTTAAATGATATGGTTCTTCAATCATATTCAGGTAATATATCTAATATCAATCCAATTAAACAAACGATTACAACTAAATCAATTTCTGTAACAAATAAAGTGGGTTATTCTAAGCCTGGTTTAAATGATTTCTTTAGAAATGTCAATATATATGATACTATAGCAAAAAGCTCTGTTAATGCAGCTATTTTCGCTTCAACGAATTATCAAGAATCAGGTTATTATGATGAAACTGGGAACTATATTAATAAATCAACCAATTTTAATAATTCAATTGGAATTCCTGAGGTATATTTTTATGATTCTAAAACAGGATTAGGTATTTCTCCTTTTTATTTAAATCTATCTGCCCCAGTAGTTGAAGTTACTTTACCTGAAAACAATTATACATTATTTGCAGATGGATTTTTCTTTTCTAGTAAATTGAATTCTTATTATCATATAAAAAGTGCTGTTAATTTAAGTAATAGTTTTTTATCCCTGGCAGATAATGGAAATTATAAACTGGTATTTAAAAATGATTTACTTAATGGAAGGATTTTTTTAAATAAGAATCAAGAGAAATCTTGTGGTTTTGCTAAGGTTTTATTGAAAATTCCGGGTTTTCCAATAAATAGAAATATCAATGGTTTATTAAGTGTAAAATCATCTAAGAATGAATTTTCATTTGAAATTGATGGTAAATCAACTGAATACAATTACATTTTTCCTGCATTCTCTAATTCATTAACTCAATTTGGTATTTTTTTAAATCACCAAGTGAATATTTGTAATGGAAATCCTCCTTTATTAAATGAATCTTTAGGTAGTTATAATTTATGTGATAACCTCAACACACCACTAACTTTAACAGTAAATTCTAATTTAGGAAATTTCGTAAATGTACTTCAAAATTATAAGGCTTTATCAGCTTCCGCGATTATTAATTGTCCTTCAGGAAATACAGTTTTACCTCCAACTATTGATTTAAAGTTCTGGAAATTAGGATGTGAACTTGGATCCACAGAGATTAAATTTGAAAATGGACAATTTTTTAATCCTGGAATTGTTGAGCCCGGAGCAACTTATGTTGTTAGATTTGATAAAGTTTTGGCCTCAGGTAAACCAGTTAAAGTTTATGATACACTTACCTTTGATACAAGTATTCCTGAAATGGTTGTTGAAGATAAAAAATATGGTTATTGGAAGGGTAGTTTATTCTACAGACCTTCTACCGGATTTGAACTAAGAGTACTTTTTGATAATAGAAAATTAAAGTATTCTATTCCTGGTTGTAAATAGTAATTGATCTCATTAACTAGTTTTTTCTTACCATATATAGTTAATGGACTCTAATTATGATTTTGAATAGATTCGGGGTATTAAGATGCTTTAAACGTTTAAGATTTATTGTTTTAAAGTAATTATATTATTTTAGATAATTGAAATTACATGTCTTATTGTGTTAAAATATTTGAAGGCATAATTATAATCTAATTTTTTTGTGATTACATGAATTGTAAAGGGCTTAAATTAACTTGAGCCGTTATAGCTTTTATTTTATTTGGGTCTTACTGAAAAAGTCTTAACAAGCATGATTTATGCTGCTAGATGGGTAGTATTTCTAACTCATCAATTAGATAGAAAAGACATAAATATCCTTATTTCTGAATTAATATTTAAAATAGAATTTTATCTATGGAAAAATTTTAAAGCAATAATTCTTTAAACCATAGATCTAAATTAGTAAAACCTAATTTAATTGACTGATATCAGCAATAATTAACTGTTTTCAAAGAACTCTAATTTTTTTAAATCTGATAAAATGAAATAGTCTTTCTTTTATAGGAAATATTGGCTTTTTATCAGAAGTGAACTATCATAGTTCATTCATTTCAAACTTGCTTTGTTAGTTTGATTCGCTACACTAATAAATCATTGATCTTTAACTCCTAACTGCAGAATTCTAAGGAATAATCTAGGGTCAAGGACCTTTACATGATTTTGATTTACCTAATATTGTTGGTAATAATAGTTTGAAAATTCTTCAATGGTTTTAGTAGATGTTATTTTTAAAATAACTTTTTACGAATATCTGCATGAATACCAGAAGTGGTTTTTGAAATTTAATTGCTCTATTCTGTTAATGACCCTGAAGGTGGTCAAATGTTTATAGAAAATGCTATAAACCCAATTCCCCCAAACACCACCAGGCGGACCAAAGGTCCGCCTGGTGGTGTTTGGGGGTGGTGTTTCTTTGAATTTTATTTTCTATAATAATGTCATCCATTCTGGATTATAAGAACTTACGAAAAGAAACATAATACCAATCATATTTCATTTTTTGAGGTTTAGTTTGATATTAATGAGTAATAATCAGCTATAAAGTTTTGAAAAATTTGGTTTTAGGTACAGAAGCGGATAGTCGAATAATTTTTTCAATGAATTCAAATTCTATTTAAAATTCATTCAAAAAAAAACGCCTCCCGAAGGAGGCGTTTTTTTAATATTTAGAAAATATCTAATTATTTCTGAACTGAAATTTTAGTGATTTTGCTTTCTGCACCAACACTTACTTTTACGAAGTAGAAACCAGTCATTAAATCATTGTTATTGATTTCTGTGCTGATATTACCTTCGTTGTTAGCAACTGAGTAAGAAGCAACTACTTGACCCATCATGTTAACGATTTCAACTACTGCATTATCTGTAGTGTTTGATGAAATCATAGAAACATTGAATGAACCATTGTTAGGATTAGGATAAACTGTGAAGTTTTCATTGCTGATTTCTTCAGTACCTTCTTCTGTTAATTCAACACCATTGCTGTTTTTAGTTAAAGCTACATTTTTAGCAATTTTGAAAGTTTTAGCAGTACCATTTCCACAAAGTGAATTTGCTCTTACTACAATAGTTCCAGATTTGAATGTTGATTTGAATGATAAAGAAATAGTATTAGAAGAAGTAGTAACAACTTTAGTTTTACCAACTAATGATACTGAACCAGAATTAACTATGTAATTAGAATCTAATGTCCAAACATAAGAAGAAGCAGTTGAACCATTAGTTAATGAAGCTGTGAAAGTAACTGGAGCACCAGTTGTATCAACAACACCACTGCTAATTACTTTGTAAATTAAAGGAATAGATCTTTTTACTGAAACGCTAAATGCTAAACCAGTACCAGCATTGTTGTAAGGAGTTGCTTTAATTGCGCCAGTTGTGAATGAAGGATTGAAAACAACACCAATAGAAGTAGCAGTTGTATAAACCGATTTAGTTGAATCAGAAACCGGGATACTGTTTGAACCTACTCTAGAAATAAATGCATTCTTAGGAACATCAAATTTGTAACCAACTGCATTGAAAGTTGTAGCAACAACTGAATAATCATATTCAGCTGAAACACCAGAAGTAGGAGTGATGTCACAAGTATTTGTCCATAAAGGATAAGCAGTAACAACAGCGCTATTAGAAAGGTTTGTTGAAGGAGCTAAGCTAACTAAGAAGTTAGTTGCATCGATCACTTTAGTAACTAAAGTACCAGCTTTGAAAACACCATCACCAGAAGTAACAGCAACTGACATACCTTCAGCTAAACCTGTAGTAGATGAAACCGTAACTAAAGTAGATAAATTTGTTGCACCAGCAGCTGAAACATAATTAGCAGTTGTGTTTTGAGCAACTTTAAATCCAACTAATACTGCGTTTGCAACAATAGCTGTAGTAGGTCCAACTGAAACTGTAAATTGAGTTCCACTTACAATTGAAGCTACTCTAGCGCTAGAAGAAATTGCACCAGCACCAGTACCAGCAATAATTTTAACAATCATTCCAACTTCTAAACCTGAAGTGCTTGCAACATTAATAGTTGTTGCATTTACTGCTACTGTTGAAGAAACTGTAGAAGTCCAAGAACCTCTATCGATTCCATTACTAGAATTAGAACGTAAAGCAGTGATTTTGAAAGCAACTGGTTTAGTTAAAGTAACTTTTACTGAGTCCAAGTTAGATTTTGTAGCAGAAGCTGAGTTATTAGCAAAACATCTGATCATGTTTTTGCCAGTTGCAGGTTTGTAAGCAGTTGGGAAATTAACTACCAAAGTAGTAGTTCCTTGTCCAGAAACAATTACAACACCTGTAGGAACAGTCCATGTATAAGAATCAGCATTTGCTAATGCAGTTGCAGAAATTGAAACATTATCAGTTGATAATTTAGTAGCGATTTCTAATGTATCAGCAACGATATTAAATGTACCTAAGTTAATTTTAGTTCTAGGTTCAATGAAAGCATCAGTAAAATCTGCACCTGTTTCTAAAGCAGAACCAGTAGCTGGACGATAATCCATGTTGTAGTTAGAAGCAGCAATATTATCAACGAATAATCCGTTTGAAGCAGCTTGGTATGAGTTACCTGAGTTAGTGAACCAAGTAGTTAAAGCTGGTACAGCAACACCATTAACTGTAGTACCGAAAGATGAATTTGCTTCTAAACCATTATTTGTTGAACCATTTTTCATGCTAGCAAATACGTTGTTTTTAACAGCTAAGCTATTTGCGTTTGTAGCGCTCATAGCAGTATTGTAAGCACAACGACTTCCATCAATAAAGATTGATTGTTGGAAATCTGTGAAAACTGAATTGAAAACTCTTAAGTTAGAGTTTCTACGAATACGCATAGCTCTTCTGAATTTGAAAGAAGAACCAGTAGCAGTAACTAAATCATTTCTGTATGGACCGATAACAGTAATATTTGAGAAAACTGCATTTGTTTTAGGAGTGATTGTTGAGTCAGTACCAGTAGCTTCGTTATCTGATTCAAAACCTTCTGAAGTTGAACCTGAAGATTGGTCAGAAATTGCTCTATCACGTAATGATAAACCAAATTGCACTGTACCAGAAAATCCATTATCTGTATCAAAATCGTCATCTACACAACGGTAAGCAACTAAATGAGAGCAATTTACAGTTCCACCAAACCATTCAAAAGCATCATCGTTGATGAATGAAACCTGAACGTGGTCAACTTTAGTTTTTCTTCCTACTGCACCTAAAGTTAATCCATTGATTTCTTTATCTACTGTGAAAATATAACCACCGAATTCAATTCTGCAATATGAAAATACTCCAGAATTATCTTCATCATTTGAACCTCCAAATGAATTGTCAGGAGATGCAGCTAAACCTTCTACGTTTGCTGAACCACCAGCTCCATTGTATAGTG
Organism: Vulcanococcus limneticus LL; assembly: GCA_943361925.1. GTDB lineage: Bacteria > Bacteroidota > Bacteroidia > UKL13-3 > UKL13-3 > CAISCU01. The sequence continues at coordinate 68,280 of CALRIT020000018.1, forward strand.
CATTACCTAAGATAATTACACCACCCCAATCGCCTACGTTTCTAGTTCCTGCAGCTTTTGATGATGTAAAAACAATTGGAGAACTTACAGTTCCTTGAGCATTAATTTTAGCTCCTTTTGAAATGATCAAACATGAGTTTGAAACGTTTGCATTTCCTAAAATAACTGTACCAGCTTGGATAGTCAATGTAGCACCAGATTTAACGTAAATTGGTCCATTGATTTGATAAACTTTTGATGATAACCAAGTAGTGTTTTTTGTAATTGCAGCAGAAACCTGAGTTACTGGTAATCCTGAGCCATAAACAGTGTTTTGTGGGTCGAAGTTTGTCCAAGTGTCAGTCCACATACTAACTCCAGGTTGAAATGCTCCTCTGTAACTTACAGATTCCAGCGTTCTCGTTTGTGCAAAACCAGCTAGTGCGCTTACACAAAGTAAAAATAAAGTTGAAATTTTTTTCATTTTTGATTTTTTAAAAGGTCCCCAAATTTCCTTTCCTTTTATTAATCAAAGAAAAAAATCGTATTAACTTATAATGATGAAATAGTTATTTACTTGTACTTTTTCTAAAATTAGAACTTATAGCTAATGTTAAAACTAACTTCTTGTCCAAAATTCCTAGAAATTATTTTTAAATCTGGATTTTCATTAAATCTTTTGTTATTATCTATATCATTATAAAAAACTAATTTTTGAGCAAATACGTCTTTAACATTCAATCTAATTTCGAGTTTGTTCTTCATTAATAATTTTGAAACCTGAAAATCTAAAACAGTTCTCCCTTTTTCCCATAAATCAGGTTCATTGATACTTCCTACAATATAAATTCTATCTCCTACAGAGTTTAATGAAGCAGTCGCTGAAAATCCTGATTTGTAATTTTGAAATTGAATTCCTGAGTTGATTACATAAGGAGATTGTCCCTGTAATTGCCTATCCTTATCTATGGTTTTATCAGATTCATTAATAACTACATTAGATTTAATATAAGCAAAATTACTAAATACTGTGAAGTCATTTAAAATAGATGTTTCTTTTTTACTTAATGCTCCTAATATGAATCTAAATTCTAATTCAGCTCCATAACATACAGCACTATTTGCATTGATATAAGTTACTTCTCTTACGTAGTTTGGATTTGCTTTTTGTTCAACTGGGTTGATGAATTTTTTATAAAATAAACTGGTAGATAGTATTTGATTTCTTCCAGGAAACAATTCATATCTTAAATCGTAATTATATACTTTACATCTAACTAAGCTATCGTTACCAGAATAGGTATATCTATTACCAAAATCATAAAATACAAATGGAGCTAATTCCCTAAATTCAGGTCTATTTACTGTATTTGAATATGATAATCTTAAATTCTGATTTTCTGAAATTGAATAAACATAATTTAAGGATGGTAAGAAATCTGATGTAGTTGTATTTAAATTTACAGGGGTTCTGTCATCTCTGGTTGAATTTAATTTTTGAACAAATGTTTCTAACCTAACTCCCCAAACTAATCTCGATCTCTGTTTGTATCTGCTGTCAATCATAATATATCTTGAAAATATACTTGAAGAAGCATCATACGCATCATATGGATTTACAATTTGTTCAAGTAAAAATCCTCCTTTACCATTTGGAAGAATTCCAATATTTTTTTCATTGAAGATTTGATCATCTGGTAAATTTACCAATGAGTCATCAAATTCAATTCCTCCACCACCTGTTTGATTATATTTTGCTAAGTTTAATTTTCGAGCTAAAAAATCTCTTTTGCGGACCTGATATCCATAACCAATTTTAATTGTATTTTTAAATTGCTTAGTTAAGTCTACATTTTCAGTCATATCGGCTTGAAAACTATTGATATTTTCAGATGTATTTGAATAAAAATATGTGCCTGCTGTTCCAACTCCAAAGTCAGGACCTAATGCAATATTAGCCGAATAAGTTTCACCATTATTGGCAAATCTTGACATTCTTCTTAATCCCGGAATACTTCTTTTTACATTACCAGTTGAGGCATTCCAAGTTATTTTGGTTTTAGTTTTTTCTATATAGTGTTCACCAATTAGTTGATTTGAGTATATATTATTAGATGTAAACCAAAATGCTTTTGCTTGTGTTCCCAAGGGTTGTATTGTATTCAAGAAGAAAAAGCCTTCACGGGCAATAAACCTATCTTCTGAGTTGATACTATATAAATTTTTAAAAGAGATGGAGTTTTTATTGTTGATTTTATAACTAACATTAAACAACGCTCCACCTAAGGTTCTATCACTATTGGTTTGGTCACTTAAGTTGGTTTCTAAAATATTTCCATTTGCCTGGTCATATGCATATAAAAACGTTTCGTACCATGAATACGATTTGTTGTATGAAAGTGAAAATAAAATACCGAAAATATCTTTTTCATTTTTCTTGAAGTTTTTTCCCATGGTATATTGAAAAGAATAATTTGGGGAATATGTTGATTTATTAGTAGCCCAATCATTCGGCATTAATCTTGCTGCACTTGCTTTTTCTTCTCTTGTTTCTGGCCAACTGTTTCTTGGAGGTAATGAAGCTGGCACATTTCTAGTCCCATCATCAATTCCCAGAAAATCAAATTTTCCTCCATTATAATCCAATTTTTCTTTGAATGTAGTAATTGAATTTATACCGGTACCAAAACTAATTGATTGGAAGTTTTCATCTGGTATACTTTTCGTATTTACTAAAATTAATCCTCCTGCAAATTCACCACTTTGATCTGGAGTAGCAGTTTTTGTGATAATCAAATTATCTAACATGTTTGATGGGAAAATGTCAAATGCAAAAGCTTTCCTATCACTTTCAGAACTTGGTAACGGAGCGCTGTTGATATATGCACCATTGTAACGCTCATTTAAACCTCTGATAATCGCAAATTTATTATCCTGTATACTTGCTCCACTTACTCTTTTTAATACATCACTAGTGCTTTTATCCGGACTCCTTTTAATTGATTCTGCTGAAATACCATCACTTACAGAAGCAGCATTTTTCTGCTGAATTAAAAGTGAGTTTAAATTTTCTTTTTTGGCTTTAGCTGTAATCGTTACTTCCTGAATTACATTCGACTTTTCTTCAATAACAAAGTTTTGTTCTGTAGAAGCATTCTTTGAGATAATTACCTGGCTTACTTTTGTATTATAACCAACATATCTGCAAGAGGCATTATACTTGCCCGGAGCGATGTTTATGATTGAATATTCCCCATTAAAATCTGTTTGGGCTCCTTTTTGAGTTCCCTCTAACATGATTACTGCACCAATAATTTCCTCACCGGTTGTAGAAACAACTTTCCCAACTAATTTACCATTTTGAGAATAAACCAATAATGAAAAAAAGTTAAACATTATAAATATGCTTAACTTTTGAAATATTCCTGAAAATTTATTTTGAATATTAGTAAGCGTTCTTATCACCATTAATTGTTAATTTTATTGTTTTTATTGCAATATCAAGATCAAACCAAGGACTCCAATTTTGAATATAATAGATGTCATATTTGACTCTTTTTTCCATCATGTTTTTATCAAGATTTCCTCTAAAGCCATTTACTTGAGCATATCCGCTGATACCAGGTTTTATATATTGTCTTCTCATGTAAGAATCAATAATACTGCTATAATCTTTGGTATGTTTTAACATGTGTGGACGTGGTCCAACTATGCTCATTTCACCTCTCAAAACGTTGAAAAATTGTGGTAATTCATCAAGGTTAGTTTTTCTAAGTATTTTACCAATTTCGGTAAATCTATGGTCGTTTTTAGTTGCTTGATTTCGGTTAGATTCTTTATTTGGAACCATTGTTCTAAATTTTAAACAAACAAATGGTTTATTATTTTTCCCATTTCTCATTTGTTTAAATAGTATAGGTCCTTTTGAATCAATTTTTATTAATAAGGATAAAATTGGCCATAACCAACTTAATATGGTCACAATAACTAAGGAACTAAGTAAAATGTCAAAAAATCTTTTTATAATTCTATTCTCTAAATTATCTAATGGGGATTTTGAAGAACTTATTATTGGTAATCCAAATTCGAAATTATAATCGTAATAAATTTGATGTTTTGATTCTTTATTTGGAATAAATTTTAATTTGATAAAATTGTTTTCAGCATACTTACAAACTTCCAAATATTCTGTTTCAGTTTCTGGTATGTATGTTGTATAAATATCCTCTAAATCCAGTCTTCTTCCTACTTTTATAACTTGATATAATTTGGATTTAATATCGCTTGAATTAAAAGTATGCTTGATTTCAATTAGCTTACATCCAGACTCTTCAGATTCTAAATGCGATTTGAAACTATCGAAAATTGGTCCATTTCCAAGTATTGCAACTTGCTTTTTTAATTTAAATTTTTTGTCAAGAAAGTTTATTATGAATTGCGATATATATCTGCTCGCTGGTATAAATAAGAATCCTGCTAAATAGTAATATGTTAAATAAAAGAAGCTTGGATTGTTATCATCTATCATTAAATAGATAATTCCAATATTTAAAATAAAATGTACAAAGTAGGTTCCGATTGATCTTCTAAGACTATAATCAAAATTGAAACTTTTTGAATAGGTTTTTAGAATTACAGATAATAATGCCCACGTTGAATTATAAATAAGGAAAATGTAGATTTCAGCAATTGACTGTGGCGGAAATAAACTACGCGCTTTATAATAAATTAAAACTATAATCAGATTTAACCCAATTAAATCAAATGCCAGCATAAATAATCTTAGAAAGAATAGATATGCAGAGTTTTTGTGGTACTTGAGTTTCATTTAATTTGAATTACATCAAAATAAAATGTTTGAGATTTCCTTATAGTTCAGCCTAAATGAACAAATGTTTATGAATATGTTAACTTAGAATAATCTTGGAGTTCTAATTTATAATATAAACAAAACCCAAGTTAAAATTTAACTGATTGTCTCTTCCCTCTTTTTGAGCAGTTATAAAATTTAATTTATAAATACTATTAAGGTTAAAACCAAAACTAGGTAATACCCAGTAATTAAATCCGAAGCCAATTTGTGTTGCTATATCGGTATTTACTCCTCTTTTTAACAATCCAAAACCTCCTAATAGGTATGGGTCAAAATTTCCAGTGTCCTTTAAAAAAGGAAGTAAATTTGCTTTCCCAAGTATATCTAAACTTAAAATATCAATAGGTTTTTTTTGTGTTAACCCTCTGTATCTTTGGTTTGCCTGATATAAATTAGAAGAAAACATTGATTGAACACCATATTTTTCATTCAATCTATATTCAAATGAAAAGTTAAATGGACTTAAATTCCAATATACCTTTTCATTATTTAAATAAGCTTGAAACTGATTTCCATCTTCAATAAGTAGGTTCATTGCATATCCAAAATGCATAGTTCCTTTTTTATTTGGGGATTGTCCAAATACAATAGCAGGGCAAATTAGAATAATTGAAAGTAGTAATCTATTAAATGACATTTTGGATTTTTATTCTTTACAAAGAAATTCAGTTTGAAGTCTTGACCGGTTAATTTTAAGTTAACTTATTAAAAACTTTTTGGAAAAGTAATCTTGAAGTATTTTGTCTTTTTCAAAATGTAATTTTGCTAGATTTCTATTATTATGATTATTCGGCAATTCAATTTGTTGTAAAATTAATTGAATAGTCTCAATCAATTTTTCAGGATTATTTGGTTCGATGATACTTCCTTTCATTTTCTGATGCAGCATAGAATATAGTTCTGAATTTTCGGTTGATTGAATAATTAAAAAGCCATCAATCGATAATATAGGTAATATTTTACTTGGTAAAACTAAATCGGTAGCTTCTTCTTTTTGCAGAACTAAGTGGATGTCGGCAATGTTCAAAAATTCATTTAATTGATTTTTGGGACTCAGTTTTTTAAATACAATATTTGATAAATGTTCTTTTTCTGCATCTGATTTTAGTTTCTCCCAATAAGGCCCAGTACTCGATATAATGAATATAATTTCTTTATTCGTATGAAAATGTTTGGCTACTTCCAACATAATATCAATTCCTTGCTTTTCGCCTAAACTGCCTGAGTACATGATTATAATTGAGTCTTTTGGCAAATTATGGCTGATTTTTACCTCCATTTTTTTATTATTTTCTAGAGGATAAAAGTCCATTGTATTAACCCAGTTTCTGAAAATGGCAATTTCATTTTTAGTTTTAAGCTTAAGTTTTTCTGCCATTTTCTCTGAAATGGTGCTAATTGAACTTACGTTATTAAGAATTATTTTATCTAACTTTTTTACAATTGATTTTATAAAATGATTTTTTATAATTCCCAATTGAATTGCCGCATCAAATTGTAGATCTTGCAAATGAAGGTAGATGGGGATATTTTTTAGTTTACTAAAAACTATCGCATTCATAACACTAATTTGTGATGGACTTACTGTCCAAATAAAGTTTGGTTTTGATTTAAACAACAAATAGAATAACATCAAGGCAGAGCTTAAAAAAAAGCTTATCTCAGTTATTATTCTGGATAAGCCGCTTGTTTTTCCGTAGATTAGAATCGGACATCTATAAATTGTCAAATATCCTGATGAGTCTTTTTCTTTTGAAAATAGCAGTGAGTTTTTTTTGTGACTTGAAAATATATTCCATTCCGGATAATGCGGATATGCGGTAATGACGGTACATTTAATTTGATTTTCTACTAACCATTGGCACATTTCAGACGTATAATTACTAATACCTGTTAATTCAGGTTTGAAATTTATTCCAAGTATGTAAACTGATTTATTTTTCACGGTTTAGTTTTTTTACTATTTGACCGACTTTTTTAAAATACCTGAATTTGATGATTGAATATATTATTCCATTTTTACCATCAAGAAATCCTAATAGAAAAATATATGTGCCAATAAAATATACTGGTGGAAGGATTCCATTTTTTAGTAAAAAGTATTTGATTTTTTGGTTTTTAGTTAGGCTTGTTTTATACTGATTTTCTCTTAAATCAAAAAAACGTTTTCCTTCCCAGTTGGCATATTCTATATGTTTTCTCCAAAGCCTTTTGTAGTTAGAATCAATTTTATGGTCAATTTGTGCATGTATAAATCCAATTTTCCCATGTATTATCGGATGCTCATGAATCTCCATATCTAAATTACTCCAATTGTTTTCCCCTATATTTTCATATAAATATTTATGACGTTTAAATAACGCTAATTTCTTTAAAGGATATCCACCTTTTAATTTATAATTATTTATATAATTGGCATAGTTTAACCAAAAACCTTCTACATCTTTATTTTTGATTTTTAAACTAATTTCTGTTTTAACTTCAGGTGTAAGTCTTTCATCGGCATCTAAGAATAATACCCATTCAGTACTTTCAGTATGATTTATTAAAAACCAATTACGCTTTTTTGGATATTTCCCATTCCAATCAAATTGAATGACTTTGGTATTAAATTGTTTTGCTATAGCAATTGATTCATCAGTGCTATTAGAATCAAGAATGAAAATGTCCTTTGCAAAATCATTCCCGATTGATTTTAAACAATCATATAGTTTTGATTCCTCATTTTTAATAGGAATAACTATACATAAATCATTATTCATTTTTTTTCAAAACTAAACATGGATTTCCTGAGCAGATTGAATTTTCGGGTATTGATTTCACAACCACTGATCTTGCTCCAATTACAGAATTATTGCCAATTTCTAAACCAGGGTGAATAAATGATTGAGTGGCAATCCAAACATTACTTCCAATTTTTATGGGTTTGGTTATCAATTTAAATCCCGGATTTTTGTAATCATGTGTTCCGGTACAAACATAAGTACCTTGAGAAATTACAGACTTTGCTCCAATTGTTATTAATCCTTGTGAATACAACTCAACATCATTTGCGATTCCACATTCATCCCCAATATTTAAATTCCACGGAGCCCAAATTTTTACTTTTGGATAGATATGTGTTCCTTTACCAATTGTAGCGCCAAATAATCTTAATAAGAAGGCCCTGTAACTATGAAATGGTTTTGGGCTGTATCTAAAGAATAATAAATAGGCCCAATTCCAAATTACCCTCAAGATTCTGTTTCTCAAGCTAAATGATGGTCCGGTTCGGGTATCTAAATTGAAATTTTCTACTTTATTCAAATCCATAATTGAGGTGCTATTTTCCTGAAAATGTTTCTAATTTTTCCGTTTAGCAAATATTTAAATCCTTGATAATTCTTATTCCAATGCGCACCATAACCATGAAGAATTGGTTCATAATTGAAACGCATTAATATTTTGAATTTTTTGTCAGTATAGAATTCATACAGATACTTAAAGTAAAGGGTTTCAAAATGACTAATTTTCTCTTCAATCATTTTGCTTTTTAAACCAATTAAATTTTCAGAATAGAAACTTGTTTTTACTATAAAAAAATTACTGAGACAATAATTGGTTTGTTTTTTTATGATAGAACTTTTTCTTGAGTCAATCATCATATCAAAATCTTCATTCTCTTTTAAAAACATAGAAATATTTGAAATAAATAACCTACCTGAACATTTTATTATTTTTTCGTTTTGATTTAAATGTTTAGATAGTTTAAAACATTCATCAATAATTTCTAATTCTGAATATCCATAGTGAATTCCATCTGGAACTTTAGATTCTTTAACTTTTATTAGTTCAATAATTCTGTTAAAATGATTGTATTTTTTTGCTAAATTTTCTACCAATTCTAAATTATATCCTGAGTTATCTGCAAAAATGATATGAGTAATATTTGAATCATTTAATAAAAGCCATTTTTTAAAAGTTGTTAAATAATCATTTAATCTCTGATCAACATTATTTCTAACTATTCTATCAGAAAATTGAGAAGGTTTTATACTTGACGTTAATAAAAGTGTATAACTCATGTATTAGTTTAATAACTTGATTAAGTTTTGACAATAGTTCTCTATACTAAAATTTCTTTTAAAAGCTTGTTTGGCATTTAGGTTCATTTCATTCATTTGAGGAGGAGTTAATGAAACAAAACTTGTAATTAATTTTATACAACCTTCAACACTATTTTCTTCAACAAAACCGCAATTCTCCCGTAGAATAATTTCATGAATATTTACTTTGTTACTGATTAAAACAGGTTTACCAAACGACAAGGCTTCTGCTACAGAAATTCCAAAATTTTCTTGATGACTAGGTAGAATTAAAGCCTTACAATTATTGATTATTTCAATTTTTTCTTCACCTTGAACAAAATTTCTAAAGCTGATTTTATCCTTTAGTTTTTTGTTTTTAGTAGCAATCTCAGTGCAATAATTAAAATAATCCTTGTCATGAATACTACCCGCAATTATCAATTGTGGCAGCTCAATTGAACTTGAATTAACTAACTTTTCATATGCTTTTATAATCAAATCAATACCTTTTTTTGAATCAATTCGACCTAAGAATAAAAGGTAATTACCCTTTTCATTTTTAATTGTAGTATTTGATAAATCATTTATCCCATAACTACACATGATTTCTTTTTTTGGTTGATAATTACTAAAAGTTTTACGGGCATTTTGTAATTCAATATCACTGGTAAATAAAACACCATCAAGTGATTTTATATATTTTGATTCGATTAAATGCCAATAAATGTAGTTTCGAATTGCCTTTATTTTTCTTGTTTTTGCATATTGAAAATAGGGGTCGAGCATACCGTGGGGCATACCAAAAAACTTTGGCTTTTTCTCGTTTTTAATATTTTTCAATAGCTTATAAACAGCAAAAGTTTGATAAAGCCATAAACCATGAATAATAATCAAATCATAATTTGAATAATTTCTTTCTAACCAAATTTTAAAATCCTTATGATATGACCACTTAGTTTTTCCTTTGCCTAATGCATATATTTTTAATGTTGAATTTAAAATAAATGACTCAGAGCTATTATCAAATGAAACGATTTCATTTTTAATGCCATATTTTTCCATTTCAGGAATTATATTTCTAATTCCTTCAGAGGGTCCACCAATTGCTGGCGACATACTATCAATTATTCTAAGAATTTTCAATGAACAAATCCCTTTTCTCTTTTGAAATATTTTGCATCAACCGGTAGCGATTTAATTTTGGTTGCAGGATTTCCGGCATACAAATTATATGACTCTTGGAAATGTTTATTCAATAAACTTTTAGCTCCTAAAACAGAGTAGGAGGGTAGTTTTGAGCCACCTAATGCAACAACATTTGTGCCTATATAAGTATAATCACCAATTTCAATTGCTTTGCTATTTTGTTGGTTTTCGTTAATATCAATTCCATGTGTAATAAATTGAGAGGCATAACCACCAATAATTGAATAATTTCCAATTTTGATTTGGTCTGTACAATCAAAGTGATGGTTCTTAGTTATAGCCGATTCTCTACCTAATATTAAAGCCGGATTTCTACCCATTTCATGAGAGAAATGTTTCTTATTATGGATAGGAAATCCTGTAATCCAGTTTTTTCTTCCTATTTTAGAATTTTCCAGTAAATGAATTTTATGGAGATGAATAGCCATATTAAAATGTCCAATTTTAGCTCCTTTTTCTAATACTAATTCTTTTGGAAAGATATACGAAAATCCAATATAAGAATCTTTATCTAATTGATATTTGTAGAATATTATTAGTAAAATTCTTCTGATTTTATATGGTAATAGGATTAAAAATACTTGAAGAATGACTTTCATTAAATTGATTGATAGAATTTTAAATAGTTCTCTGACATCAAAGATTTATCGAACTTTTGTAAAGTGATTTTTGAATTGGATAATAACTTAGAACGTTTTTCATCTAAGATATTTAGTTTACTAATTAATGAATGAACATCTGTTGGTTCGAAGTATAAACAAGAAGATTCTCCAATTTCTTTAAATGGTTCAATATTACTGGCTATAACAGGACACCCAGCTTTAAAAGCTTCAATAATTGGCCATCCAAAACCCTCAGAAAATGACGGAAAAATCAGACATTCTGCTCCAGATAAGAAGTAATTTAAATCTAGGCTGCTAATATTTGAGAATACAATGATTTGGTTTTGGATTCCATATGAATCTATTATGTCTTTTTGTTTAGTATTTAACTCTGGGCCAATAAATACGATATTTAGCTCTTTTTTTAATTTGGCTAATTCAAATAGAATTTCTTTATTTTTTCTTGGAAGGTTAGAGCCTACTGTAAGTAAATATTGTTTTTGAATATGAAAATGTTCTTTTAAATAGTTAGCTGCTATTTCCTTATCTATCATTTTTAATTCCTGATTCGTAGAATGATAAATGATTTGTTTTTTATCAGTAGATATATTTGGATTAATAGTTTCAAAATCATTTTTCGTTTTAGCAGATACAAAAATGATGTTTTTGCATTTTGTTAAACTATAGTTAATGAATAGTTGTAGTTTCTTACCAAAAACACCTGTTTCACAATACGCATCTTTGTGGCCCATTGCACCTTTTATTGCCAGCATATCATGACAACTTATTATTGTCTTGGATTTTGGCAAAAAGTGAATGTACAAGGCATTTGAATGGTCAGTTATGTGGTAAACACAATTGTTTTTTGAAAATGAAGATTGAATTCTTTTATAGATTAAATAAATTATAAAAAGGAAATACTTTTCGAAATAACTTTTCCATTTACCTAAACCAGCATGTGGTTTTAAATTAAGTGATTTTAAAATGTTGAGAGGTAAGACTACTTCAAAATGAATGTTTTCTGCAATTAAAATAGATTCTAACATAGAAAGATATCTATTCATACTTTCTTGCTTATCGAATTTAGAGTTGCCAATAAGAACAATTTTTGTAGAGTTAATTCTCTTCATCAATATTTATTTCATTGCCATTTTTAAATGATGCAAGAATTATTCCACCTAACACTACAATAAATCCAAGTGAAGTGGGTTGTGAAAATGAACCTTGTGGAATAGTAAAAATACCATAGGTCAAAAGTATATATGGAAGTATTTCATTTATCGATACAAATTCCAGTGCTTTTTTAATCAATTTAATGGTGATTATAACTCGTAATGCTATAGTTGTTAATCCAAGTAGTGGCCCCATTTCTCCTATGGTTTTGCCCCATTCTCCTTCTGATATTAAAAATGTTCTAGAGTTGGTTAAAAGCATACTTCCAACATTTGAACCATATCCAAGTCCATAACCAAAAAATGGTTGGTTTACAGAATTTAATATTGCATTAATCAAACCACCAAGGTATCTATCTATAAATACAGATTCAATTCCTCCTTCAGCAGTATTGGCTCTATCTAGTCTAACTAAGAAAACATCAATTGCATTGTTGTAAAAATTGAAATTCTGTATAAAAATGAACAATATTAATGTAGAGATAACTGCAATTAAAATATTAGTTCTATATTTTTTTTGTTTAACGATTACGACAATAGTTAGAATTGCACTTATGATTACCTGAAATAGTAAAGTCCTGCTAATCGAAATTGGAATAGCAATTAAGAGAGCTAATACTGAACAAATAAGCAAGACTCTATTAATTTCCTTTGAGTTCAAAACAAAATAGATATTAAAACATGCACATATACTAAAAAATGAAGTACTTCCACTAATAAATGAAAAGGTTCCAGGTGGTCTTAAGTAGCCCATTGCTCCACTAAACCCACCGCCCGAAACATCTCCACCAATACCTCTGTTTATAAATGCAGATTGAGGACTATAAAACTGAATCATAATTAGCAAGCACATTGGGATACTTGTAACCAGAAAGAATTTCCCGATTTTAATTACGTCTTCTTTATTTAATACATTCCCTAAAATGAATATAAGTGGTAAATGAAGAATAAAAATTCGTAAACCAAATAAAGCAACAAGAAAATCAGCATGGCCAGAGAAGAATGTTGATATAAAACTTATAATTCCTATACTAATCATAGAAATAAGGATTCTATTACTAATGATTAAGTTTTTTCTATTTGCCTCTAATATGATGAATAATGCCAATGGGTCTCTGATTATCAAAATTATATTTGATAAATCAGGTAGTATCCACTTTCTAATTGCACCCTCGATAATGATTAAAACCAAATATAACCAAATGGCATTTTTTATCGATCTGTGCCAGTCATTTGAATAAGACATTGAATCAGATTTCATTTGTCTTAGGTCTCATTGATGTGAGAGGTTTTTCAAAGTATTTATAGGTTATTCTTGAAAAGTAAATGCAAATTACAAGTGCAACTAATTTGGATAATAAATTACCCATACTATTTAACCTCATATCTTCCATTAATATGTAAACTGTAAATATGATTGGAATATGGGATAAATACATACTATACGACCATTTGCTAATACTAGTAATTAATCCATAACCAGGTAAAATAGTTAGTTTTTTGGTCATTGGGATTATAGATGCAAAACCTAGAGGAATTATACTTAACAATAATGGATTTGTTCTTACAAACTCATATGAATAACCTGAGAAATAAACGTAAAAAATACTAATAGATAATAAAATAATTCCTATTGAAAATAAGGTATTTGTTATTTTTAAATTGAAGGTTTTTTTATCTACAAGTATTGCAATAAGTGTTCCATAAGCAATGGCATCAAAACGTGCTAAGGTTATTCCTCTTAAAGAATGACCTACACCCATTTCTGAAAATATGATTCTTAATATAATTCCAAGTAGGATAAAAATAATTGTATAGTATAAAAGGCCATTCTTTTTGTTTTTAAATTTGAATAGTATCAAGGGTAGTGGGTAAATTATATAAAACCATTCTTCTATACATAAACTCCATGATACCCCAAAAAATGTTTCATATCTGCTGGTAAAATTTTGAATAAAGATGATACTTTTGGCAACATTCAACCAATCGTTGAATTGTGGATTGATTAAAATTGTAAAAATGAGTGTAATTACAAAATATAGGTAATAATTGGGTAGAGTACGATACCATCTTCTTTTCCAAAAGTTTGATAAACTGTTAAATTTGAATTGTTGATTTGCTGTGTAATAATTGATGATAATACTTCCAATTAAGAAACCACTTAAAGCAAAAAATAACTCTACACCCCAAAGGCCCAATGAATCTGCCACTTTAAATAGGTGGGCAAGAATAACTAACATTATCGCAGTAAATCTTAGAAAATCTAAACCAAAGTTTCTATTTAATTCCACTTATTTGTTCTTTAATAAATTCAGCAATTTCAAAACTATAGTTTGCCCATGGTCTGCTTTGGGCTGTATTTAATGCATTAAAAGCCAACGAGTATCTAAATTCTTCGTCTATAATGCAGTTTTCAATATTTGTTAAGGCAGATTCTATATCATTTGGTTCAATTACTAAACCATTAAAATTATGTTTGATAAAATCTTTAGCCATTGTTCTATTTGTAGTTAAAACAGGTAGTCCTTGACTCATAGCTTCAGATAAAACCATTCCAAAGCCCTCAAATACAGAGGGGAAAATGAGTAAGTCATTGGACCTCATTTCTTTTAATATTTCCGAATGTGGCATACTTTCAATCCACCTGAATTTCTTCAAATTTTCGTTTAATACAGGAATTTCATTTGTTGTTTTTCTGCCTATTAAGCTTAGTTCAACATCATGGTTTAAATTTTCAATGATTTTAAAAACTGTTGCAAGTCCTTTTCTTTGCGTTAACGAGCCTACAAAAAGCAACTTAAATTTTTTGCTCTTATCTCTTTTTCTAATTTGGTTAACACTAATGGTATCCGGAAAACCATAAGGAATAGTTTTGATTGATTTTTTATTCGTATTATCTAAAAGAGTTTCTGCTGTATAAGAACTGGCAACAATAATTTCATTAGCTAATTCTATTTCTTCATTTTTTCTTTCGAATTTTTCTTTCGAATTTTTCAGTCCTACCAAGCTTTTTTCCCATTCAGGATAATTATTTTTTTCTATTTCAAGGATTTGATTCAAAGATTTATAATGTCCAATCGATAAATCATAGAAACATTTAATTCCAAGTTTTTGAGCAGTTCTGAAACTATTCAAACAAGCATCTTCATAAGCAAGGACTCCTAAAATAGATGAGTGATTTTTTAAAATCGATTTACTAAACCATTTATCATGTTTAGAATAAATACTATCAACAGAAAATAGTCCTGTTTCATGTTTTATCAAGGATTCTATTTTTAGACTTAAACACAATTGTCGAGCAAGTTCATTTGATGGATTAGTGAAAGTATAGGATTTAAGTTCTTCACTTATTCTTCTTTTTTCAAATGCTTTTAAACCCTGAATTTTACTTAGTTTATGAAAAATATTTCCTTCAAAAACTGCAATACTTGTAAAATATGAATGCAGAATTCCTGAATTATATAAGCCTTGAAGGCTCTTTTTTACAAATTCGTTACCTGTTGGGTGACTTATCGAAATCATAAAATAAATTTTTCCATAATTTAGAAACGGCTGCATTCGAATAATGAAGCTCGTAATTTTTAATGTTTTCTATTACAGGAAGAGATTTGTATTCAATGAGTGATTTTCTAAATTCTAATACCAACTCTTTTATTTCATCATAAGTAGCATTTTGAGGAATTAGAAAGTTGATATCATCGTTTGTTTTTAAATCTGAAATACCACCAATTTCACTGGCAATCCATGGAATTCCGGCAGCTTGGGCTTCTAATAAACTAATTGGAAGTCCTTCAGAATGTGTGCTTACTAAAATTAAACCATCAATTGAGTTAAAAACATCTTTCAATCCATCAACACTATTAAATGATCCATGGTATTGAAGATTTAGATATGAATTAAAATACTTTTGCTTATAAAATTCTTCCTTTCCCCAAATATGAAATTCTATTCCATCATTCCTTAAATCATTTGATAATTTTGAAATAATATCAATTCCCTTTTCTTTAATTAACCTGCCAACAAAAGCCAGTTTTATTTTCTCTTTGTCAATTGTCTTATTTTCTATAATTATTTGTCTTGAATAACAAGGAATACTTAGGACTTTTCTATTTAAATATTGTCCAACTTCTTTTGAAATATTAGTAGAACAAACTATTAAGTTATTACTATATAAAAGTGCCTTCATATAAGAAGCATCCCAGGTTTTTCGGTCATTTTCATCGCCTGAAGAATGATGGTGGTGTATCCAATTTGGAATGGTAATTAACATTTTCCAAATCCAAAATATACTTTTTCCTTGCCCATTGCTATAAAAGAAATTGATGCCGGCAAAGTTCAATTTTATTATTTGAAGAATTGTTTTTAAAACTCCTAATCTACTTTTGTTTTGAAAATATGTTTTGTAGCAATTCTCTTGATACCATTTGATATTTAATTCATTTAACCTAGTATCCGGTATCCATAAAATTAATTGGATGTTTTCTGAATGAATGCTACTTATAAATTCTTTTAAGTGACTCTCAATTCCTCCTGTATCTAATAATCTTGGACAATATATAAGTACTTTAATGGGTTTTATTTTGTCCATTTTTAGCTAAAAGTTTGTTTGAATTTTATCGGACAAAATGGAGTATTAATAATAAGTATTCTTAAAAGATTTAATATTTTACTGTTAATTTTTGATGATATTGATACCATTTTGGATTTAAAATCTATTGGATCTTTCAGACTATTTGATTTCATTTTTATTGATGTCTGAACAATCGTTTCAATACTTTTGGCTTGTGCTTTGAATTTACTTTGTTTGAAATTTAATTCCGGAATTGTTTTCCAATTTTCAATTTCATTGTAATGATAGATTTTAATATACTTTTTAAGTATACTTAATCTTTTGTCATTAGGGTTTGGATGAATAAACAGTACTTTTTTGTTTAAAGACAAACAAGGAAGTGCAACATGCAACTTACTTGTAATGATTAACTCTGCATTTTTATATCTTTCTAATAATTGAACCATATTTTGAGATTCAATTTCAACATATTCATGAAAGAGTGAATTATTTGATTTTGGATCATGATTCAAATGAATAATTTCTGCATCTAAAATTACAGATAGTTTATTCTTTATACTTTCCGGAATTTGATGATCAATATTATCAACTAATAATATTTCATTTGAATTTTGATTCTCATTGTTAATTAAACTCGATGAAGTCATCGTTAAACATCCTGAAAAGTATGCAGGTATTCCCCAAAATAGTAAAAGATATTTTGTTTGAATATCTCTGCAACCAATTGGAGAATAAGCTTTTAAATGATTTCTTGTTTCTTGTTTTTTAAGTAATTCTGACTTAGCCACATGGAATGAAATATAAACTGGAGTTAAATTTTTATTAAATGGAAATTCTTCAGTATTGTGTTGAAACCATCCATTTGCAATTACTAAGCCCGGTTTATAATCACCACTTTTAATTTTTTCTCTATTGATACAAATTGAATTTGGATTTAGAAATTGTTTAGCTACCATTCCTTGCAGCACATCTCCTAAATTATTTTTCTTTTCACCCTCTATGAGATAATACTCTGTTTCAATTATTTCATTTTTCATTTAAATTTTGAGCTAAAATCTTTATTAATGAAATTCTTTGATTAGTATAGGTAGATTTTTTAGGAAGAACTATATTCTCAAAGTTTGGGAAAAATATTAAATCTGAATAAGCTAGGATTTCAGGAAAATTTTCAATTGTATTATTCTTACTTGGTTTTAATAATACCGGTAATCCATGTTCAAGCATTGCCATTGTTGAACCGCTTTTACCAGCTAGTTCCAGAGGTGCTCTCGATATTCCTAATTGAGCTTGTTGCAATATTGTTGAAATAATATCTTCATGAAGAAAACCCCATTCAATGGTATTATTCTTTGAAAAATAAACATCAATCAATTCTAAATATTGTGGCAAAAGACTATTTTGAATGCCTACAAAATGAAAAGTTACAAGATGTCCATTGCTGGGAAATAATCTAAAGAGAAACAATAATTGTTTTTCGAAACCTAATAAATCTTGTGATAATCCTCCGAAAATAATGATATTTATTTTAGAGGAATCAATTTCAATAAACCGTTTTTTTTCAAGATTAAAAGGGATATTTCCGAAAATTGGAAGCAAATCAGGTTTGAATTTTTTTAGTTTTGATTTGAAAAAACTAATATTAGTGTTTATTAAATTAGGTTTAAGTAGTAATAAAATATAATAAATACTAAGTTTTTGAATAAGTCCTAAATACAAATCACTTAACTTATATATTCTATAATTACCGGCCCAGATTTCATGAAACATAAAATGTATTTTATACTTCTTTATAAATGACAATTTTCTGAAAAATAGGAGTGGAATACCTTTTTTATGAAATGCGAATGGTACAAATTGAATACTTACCCAATTCGGATTGAATTTATCCAAATGATATTTAAGTAATTTTATTTTTGAAACATAGTTATACTCCGATGGAATTTGAAGAAATTCTATTTCATCAATTTTCTTATTTGTTGGTTTTTTAATTGGTTCATTAATTGAGACAATTAAAATCTCAAAGTTTTCACCAATTAAATCTTTTGCTAAAATTCTGGTATAATCTCCAACACCATTTTTCCCCGATTCAATTGAACCAACTATAAAAGCTATTTTGATATTATTTTCTTTCACTAATTTTTTTTGCTGGTATTCCACCCCAAATTTCATTCGATGGAATATTATTTGAATTTACTACTGATCCTGCAGCTATTACTGCTCCTTTTCCAATTCTAACACCTTTTAAAATAATTGAATTACAACCAATCCATACATCATCTTCAATTATGATGTTTTGCTCAATTCCTTGCTGTTCTTTTATTAAAATTCCTTTTTTGAATCCATGGTCATGGTCAATAAATTTAGTACCCGAACCTATTAAAGCAAAATTTCCAATTTCAATTCCTTTGCGGATATTAAATTCACAATTTTGCCCTATAAAACAATTATTACCAATTACTATTGCAGGTCCTGGTTTATAAATTCCATCGAATTTTAAAAATAGGTTATCTTCTAATTGACAATTGTTTCCAATTTGAATTTGATGAGGCCAAATCGTTCTGATTTTAGGTATATTGGTTCCTCTACCAATTTTCATTCCCCTGATTGTAAAGGAAATTTTTCTGATATAACTTCCTAATCTTTTTGGAAATTTATGTAATAAAATAAATAGAATTTTATACAATTTGATTTAGTTGAATATCATTAAAAAATTGAAAATTATCTTTTCAAAATACACTTGCCAACCTTTGCCTTTGTATTTCAATAGTTCAATAAAATTGTAAAAGATAGAACCAATAAAAATTTTGATTCTATCAATTCTATAATTTGATAATTCAGATTGGTGTTTACTCTTGAAGTATTTTTGCGATTTTAACCTACCCCGGATGTTTTTAAATGCTTTTCTTTCCCTCCATGGATGTATGACTATACTTAATGGATTAAATTTAATAGGCTGAATTTTTTCTGCTCTAATTTTGAAATCAATATCTTCCATTGTAGAGAACTGGAAATTTTCATCAAAACCACCAAGTTCTTTAAAAAGCTCATTTTTAATTGCAAAATTACACGACCAAAGTTTATTACCTAACTCATTAATTGGAGCAACTTCATCAAATCTTTTTCTTTTTCTATCAGTAATAGTTTTGCCTTCAATTAATTTAAAATTTTGTTCTATTAAATTAACATATGAACTAATAAAATCATCTAATGGTAAACAATCATCATCTAGGAATACAAGCCAGCTGCCTTTTGCAATTGTAGCGGCAAAGTTTCTATTGGCTGCTGGTCCTTTTTGAGGCCCTTTAAGGTATATTATTGAAGAATTTTTTTCTAAATAATATGATTTATTTTGAACTTGGTAATTATCATCACTAATAATTATTTCATATTCTTTCAGTTTACTTTTTTCAATCGAAAACAATAGATTCTTTAAGCAATTCTCAAGTTCAATTTCTCTTTTAAAAGTTGGTATGATAATACTTATGTAAATTGAATTTTTAGTCATTGATTAAGCTTGAAATTTTGTTTTCTATAATTTGACTAACAGAATCTGAAACAGTATTAATTAAGTTATTATCAGGTATAAAATGAATTGATTTTAGATGTTCAATTGGTTTTAATAGGTCTTCCAGTTTTATAAATTGATTTTCTTTAATATTTAAATCATTTAATAATCTTACATTTTTATCGGCATAAGTGAAAGCTGTTAATTTTGCTCCGGCCTTAATTGCCATAATCGTAACATGAAGTCTGGTGCTAAATACCCAATCATTGTGTTTAATCCTATTGATATTATTTTGTATATTAATATCGTATTTATTTTGTTTGATAGATTTATCGAGGATAAAAGTTTTAGCCATACTCTCATCTTGAAAACTAAATGGTAGCGTTTCTATCTCAAAATTGTTTTCTTTTCCAATTTGAATGATTTCAACTATTAATTTTAAATAAGCTTTTTGGTATTCATCAAAGTGCTCGAAAAAATGTGGATTTTCATTTTGATAATGAAGATTCGGAATTAATTTATCATTCTTTAAAGTAGCATATAAGGGTAAAATATTAATGAATAATTTTGGCTTTCTTTCAGATGGAACTAACTTAATTTCTTTGAAAAAATTTCTTCTAAAAGAGAATGCTAAATCCTGGTGAAATAAAATATCATTTCTACCAGTCAGGTTTTTAATTTTGATTTGCTGAGTTTCACTTCTGCAGGTAATAAATTTTACATCTTTCAAAAATTGGATACTTTCTTTTGAATATTGTTTTTCATTAAAATCTACCCCAAGAAATCCAAGGTTTTCAGGATTATTTTTATACCTTTTAATTAATTTTTGAAGTGAATACTCATATCCCACGGCTCCTCCACCAATAATTGCATGATTAATTTTAGGCCATTTTTCTAAGTTGTAAATTGTTTGTAATCCACTTCTTATTCCTTTCTGAGTGCAAATTTCTTTTATACTATTACCTAACAACATATCTCCAAAATTGCCTAAATGATATCCTCCAATTATAGCAAGTTCCGGTTTATTTAGGTGTTGAATTATACACCTGGATGAATGTTTAATAGTATAAAATCCATTCATTTTACTAGCTTTTGTTTAATTAGTCCTAAGAATTTTTTATTACTTAATGAAATTGGAAAGGTTAAGTTTAATATTCTAACAATTGATCCTTTATTTACTTCCATTTGTTTTTTATAAAATTTGTTCAATATTTTATGTAGAAGTAACATTTTCAATAGAATAGTCTGGTTATATTCGGTTTCAAGTTCCAAATTTTTGAATAGAATTTTTCTCGCTTCAACTTGCATTTTAAAATTTTGAGAACCTGTTTTAGTTGAATTGTTTATCCTGAAAAATGCTAAGTAATCATTTAAGAAAAGCGTTCTGGGTTTAAATTTTGAAATTCGATAATACCATTCCATATCCATGCAGTAATGTAATGATGTATCTAAAAAACTTAAGTTATTCTGAAGTAAGAATTCTTTTCTAATAAATACTGTTTGCGATGGTATTATATAATCCTGGCTATAAAAGAATTTTAGGAGATTATAACTTTGGAACTTTGAAATAAATTTAGCATTTACTTGTTTGGCCTTTTTAATATTTTCTCCTGCAATAACTTTTGAATATATAAAGTCCTGAAATTTAAAATGATGATTCTTGAATATTTTACTCAAAGCCCCTGGAAGCAAACAATCATCTGAATTAAGATAATGAATGTACTCGCCTGTTGCTATATTAAATCCTTTATTAATGGCGTCTGATTGACCATTATCTAATTCTGAAATGGAATAAAACAAATGCTTTTTATATTGTTCTATTATTTGTAAAGAATTATCGGTACTTCCACCATCTATTACTATAATCTCTAAATATGGATAATTTTGATTAATTATTGAATTTAAACATTCTTCCAAATACATTCCATAATTTAGATTTGGAATGATGATTGAAATTTTAGGAAGCGATTGTTTCATTTTTGGTTATAAAGTAGAATTCTTGCCAAACTTCATTTGATTTAATTAAGTCAAGGATGTCTTTGCCGTTTTCTTCTGCAAAAATTAAACATTTAATAAGCCATATTCCTCTGCTATCAATTGGCTCACCTGCCCATGATGTGAGTTTATTTAAATGTTGTAAAAAGTGTTTTTCATTGATATTAACAAACTTTGATTTCTTAAGCTCAGAAATTTTGTATGACTTACACTTGATTAAAGGCTTTTTAGGGTCGTGTGCTTTTGTAATTATTCTTAGGTCAACAAAATATTTTTTTAGCCAATCTGTTTGCTTTGTAAAAATTTCTATGATACTTTTTTGATCTATACCATATTCAGCAGAACAATTAGACTCATAGAAATTTTTAAAATTCATTTCTTTAATAAAATCAATTTTTTGTGGTCTAAATCCACATAAACCAGCTAAAATTGTTGTTATAGGGTATTTGTGGTTTGTATGTGACCTGATATTCTGAGTAAGGAATTGTTCAAAAGAAATAAAGAATTTGCCTGCAATTATTTCATCTTCATTTGGCACTGAATCTAAATCCCGGCAAAAAAGTATATCACAAGTTTTCTCAAATAATGGGTAAAATCTAAATAGAGTAAGTTCAGTATTCTCATATTCATCAGAAATCTCGATTAGTTTAAATTGAGGGATTTTCTTTTCCAGTTGAATTAAAAAATTAAACAAGAAATGCTCTTTTAAATTTGATGAATAATATATATGCATTTCTGCTTGTGGAAACATGAAAAGATTCACGCAAACGATGGCCGGTATATTATACCAATATCTGTTTTCACCATTATGCAAATCCCAATTTCGAATCTCTGAGCTATCTTTTTTAGATGAAAAGAGACAATAACTTATTATCGTATTTTTTGAGTTATCCATTCAAAAATTGTAATTTTAGTTTAATTTTTTTTAGTAAATTTTTAAATTGTTTCAAACGTTTAATTCGTTTTCTGAAAAGGTATATTTTGTTTTGAAATCGTTCATTTACTTCAATATTTTTGGGATCAGCCTCTACAAACACACCTAAATTTGAATTGCTATAATTTATTTCATTGTGAGATCCGCTTCCATCATTTCCTATATTATTAGTAAATGATATTGTTGGATATAAATTCAATTTTTTCTGAGTAAATAAGCTTGCATACCATTTTATAGCCCAGGAATCAATTTTACCTGTTGAAGTACTATTTAAAAGCTCAAAAAAGTTGTAGGTATCATTTATATTAAACTGGCTTATTTGATTTGCTGATTGAATTTCGTCAATTAATTGATTTGCATTTGATTGAAACAAATTCCATCTGTTATTCCAGGTTGCCCAACCCCAACATCCTACTGCGGAATCTAAAAAGTATTGTTGCTTTCCTTTGAAAATTGAGAATTGGAATCCTTGAATTGTAGCTATTTTATTGTTCTCTCTAAAACAGTTTAAACCCCAATTCATATATTTTAGAAAGTCTTTAGAAGCTATAATATCATCTTCTATTACAATAATTTTTTCATGATGTTGGAATACGAAATTTATTCCGTTTACCAAGGAGTTTGCAAGTCCTTTATTAGTTTCATTTTCATGAATGATAAAAGTCTTATTTTTATCAAATCCTTTAACAATTTCTCTTGTTTTTTTAATTAAATTTCTATTTTCAAAGGATTCATTTTCTTTATGACCATCGCAGAATACATAAATTTTAGATTGATAAAATTCTTCATTTTGAACCAATGCTGAAAGGCATTTAAAGGTATGTTCAGGCCTTTTATAAACGAAAATTGCAATAGGAGCGTAACTTTCAATCATTTAATTGATAAAATGATGTATTGTAGGTTTTAGCTACTAGTTTGTAGTTTTTTCCTAAAAGGAATTTATATACCTCACTTTCATTTATTATTTGAGTAAGGTCTTTTTTTAATTCTTCAATCAATAAAAACTTAGGTTTGTATTTTTCCCAATTATTTGAATTGAGTACCTCTAATTCGAACCCTTCAACATCTATTGAAATGAAATCAATTTGAGTTTTTGATTTGGGCAAGTATTTATCAAGAACATCCGAAAGGGTAGAGGTCTTAATTACAACTTCTTTAACTAATTTAATTCCATCTTTTCCAATTTTACTTTTAGCTTCAAATTCATTAAACGTATTAAATGCGGGCTCATTGAAGCAATAAAATTTAAGGTTTTGATTATTCGACGAAATACCTATTTCAAGATTAATATCTTCAATTCTATGTTTCTTAAATTCAATTATTGAACCGGGATTGGCATCAATGTTTATACCCCTCCAACCTTTTTTATAGAAGATATAGGTATTAGAAAATCTAAATGGATGATGGGCACCTATGTCGATATAAAATCCGTCTTTTTTATATTTAAGTAATTTGTTTAGAATAATATCTTCACCTTCCTGAGCAAGGCTATAATTTAAATATTCATTGTGTTCTAAAATAACCATTTGTTTGATACTTTTAGGAATCAATTGGGCAATTTTAGATTTTAGTTTATAGTTCATTAATATCCTCCACCAATTGGAATTACTGGTTGAATGTTAAGTGGTTTTAAAGAAAATGTTTTGAAGAATAGACTACTTGTCCATGTATAATTATTTATCGGACCAAATCCATGAAAATCTATTTCAGTATAACCTTTATCTCTTAGAAATTGGCATATTTCCGGATGTCTGTCGGAATTGTCTAAGATGATTAATCCATTTTCTTTGATTTTATTTAAAGCAATATTTGCACATTCACTTCTTTTAATACTATCAATAATTATAATGTCAAATTGCTGATTGAAATTCAAAATTTCCGAATCAAAATTTTCTTCATTTGAAAGAATAAATGTCTGATTTTTTAATTTGTAATCATTGTTTAAATCAAACCATACACTGTTAATTTCAATAGAGATTATTGATTTACATTTTTGTGCAAAGTAAAAACTTGAGTTTCCGGATCCCCATTCAAATATTTCTAAGTCCGAAAAATTGAATTGACCTAGAAATTCAATAGCCGGATAAGTAAACCAAGGTATTGGGTTTAGTTGGGCATCAACAGATTTCTTCATTTCAAACGAATTCGAATGTCCGTATTTATTATCTAAAATACTTTGCAAAGCCGAAACATCGTTTTTCCTGTTTCTTATAATTGAATAATTGAAGATTTTACGCATTGTTTAAATAACTATAGTTGAGGTGGAAATTACCCATACCATTATTGAAAGAATATTCATTGTGGTTAAAAAACTGATCCTTTTCAATTGTAAAACTTAGGGCTTCTTTAAGCCAATCATTAATAATACCATTGTTTGAAATGAATGAGTTAATTGAATAAGTTCCGTTACTTAAAGAGAATTTTTGTACTGAAATTCTTAATATATGATATGAATTTTTATCTATGATTTGTATGGATTCTCCTGAAACTTTATTTGAAATAAGTGAAATTCGATTTCCATAAACATCATTAATTCCTAAAGCAATTTCAACCTTTGAAAAGTCGATAATTTCTATATTTAGTTTTATCTTTAACTCAATAATATAGTTGTTCCCGCTAATTGGCGAACTTATATAGTTTTGTAGTTGAATGTCGAAAAAGTTGATTTCTAATAATTGAATTTCGCCGTTACCTGTTCTATCTTTTCGACTTTGAATAGGTTCATTTTGTAATGGTTTGTTTAGGTATTGGTTGACTACAAATTCAGTATCTCCATAATTCACTAATTCGCCTTTTTCCAGAAGAACTGTTTTATTACATAAAGTTGAAATGGCGTTCATATTATGGCTCACGAATATTACTGTCCGACCATCTTTACTTTTAATATTACCCATTTTGTTCAGGCATTTTTTCTGGAAATCCACATCACCTACTGCTAAGACTTCATCTACAATAAGTATTTCAGAGTTTAAGTGGGCAGCTACTGAGAACGCTAATCTAACATACATGCCTGAGGAATATCTTTTAACCGGAGTATCGATATATTTTCCTATACCTGAAAATTCAATAATTTCATCAAGGTTTGATTTAATTTCATGATTTTTCATTCCAAGAATTGAACCATTTAGAAATATATTTTCTTTTCCTGTTAACTCAGGATGGAAACCGGTTCCTACTTCTAATAAACTGGCAACTCTTCCTTGGCCTTTTATAGTACCAAATGTTGGCGTGGTAATTTTACTTAGAATTTTTAAGAGTGTACTTTTACCGGCACCATTTCTACCAATTAAACCAATAGAATCGCCTTTTTTTACTTCAAATGATACATTGTTCAGGCTTTTTATAATTTCGTTTTCTGAGTTCTTTTTATTTCCTTTTTTCAGAAAATTGGAAATTTCTTCATGAATTTTACCACTTCCGATTTTACCTAATCTATAATGTTTTGATACATTATCTAAAATAATTGCTGTATCACTCATATAGTATCTACAAAATTTCTTTCAACCTTAAAAAATAAGTTTAATCCGGTTAATAGAATAATTGTTGTTAAAATGATTGAAACTCCAAAACTTGAATAACTAAAATATCCTTTACCAATTATTAAAATTCTAAAGGCTTCTATATAATTTGTCATAGGATTCAACAAAATTATTTCCTTATAAATGGAATCATTTGCAGGCATTGGAAGAGCAGCAGTTGTTGAGAATAATAACAACTGAACAGAAAAATTTATTAATAATGATAAATCCCTGTATCTGGTAGTTAAAGATGTAATTATTAAACCTAATCCTAAACTAAATAAGGCAATAAGAATAAATAAAAAGGGGAAAAGTAGAATCTGAATTTGAATGCCTGGTATGATGGATTGATATTTATAATAAATTGAAATGCAAATCAATACGCATAATTGAATGAAGAACTTAGTTAAGTTGCTAAGTATAATATTTAAAGGTAAAATTAGTCTTGGAAAGTAAACTTTACTATATAAGTTTAGGTTGTCTTTAAAAACAGTCGAAGTTTTTATAAAACAATCTGAAAAGTAATTCCATAAAATAATACCTGAAAAATAATAGAGAGGTTTCGGTATGTCGTTTGTTTGTAAACCTGCAATTTTCCCAAATGCAAACATAAAAACCAAGGTGCTTAAAATGGGTTGAATAACAAACCAAATAGGACCAAGTAAAGTTTGTTTATAGAAAGTTGTTAAATCTCTTTTTACAAATACAAATAATAAATCTTTAGAATTCCAGACTTCTAAAATCTTGGAAAGTACATTCGATTTCTTATTAGTTATTTCCCAATTTTCAATATTCATTTACTTTTTTTTGTCTGTGTATAAGCATATCCATTATTACCATAGCCGCTTCCATATCCATATCCATAGCCATATCCGTATCCATATCCATAGCCGTATCCATAGCCATATTTGTCTCCTACTATACCTCGTTTATTAAGCCCATTAAAAATGATGTTTATATTATTTATCGATTTATTATCGATTAATTCTTTCATGAATTTTAGGAACTTTTTAGGTGTATAGTTATGTCTAACAATATATAAACACATACTTGAGTACTTATTAAGAATTGATGCATCTGTTACCAAACCAATAGGTGGTGTATCAATAATTATATAGTCGAATTGATTCTTTAACTGTTCAATTAATTTATCTAATTTCCCATTTAAAATTAACTCAGTTGGATTAGGAGGAATAGTACCACCTGGTATAAAACTTAAATTCGGTATTTTTTCTATAGGATAAATAATATCATCAATTTCGGCTTTGCCTACCAAATAATGAGTTAAACCTTTTTCATTTTGAAACTCTAAAATTTCATTTGCTTTTGGCTTTCTTAAATCAAGTTCAATTAATACTATACTTTTTCCTGTAAGTGCAATAGAAGACGCCAGATTCACACAAATAAAACTCTTTCCTTCTCCTGAAATAGATGAGGTTAACATGATTACATTGCCGTTATTTATTTCATTCAATCTTTGCATAATTGAAGTTCTTAACGACCTAAATTGTTCCGCTATAATTGTTCTACTTCCTTCACTTATTACAATTCTATCTTCTGATTTATTAAAAACAATTTCTGAAAGTATGTTTTTATTGTAAACTTCAATTTGAGACCTAAATAGAATTTTTTCATTAAAGTCTTCCGATACTATGATGATTAAAATTATTAACCCAATACAAATACTAACCGAAATGAGATAAATTGTAGATGCAATAGGTTTTACAGGTTTAGAATTTGAGTGAGCGTTTTCAAGGACAATTCCATCTGAAACAGTTGCAGCAAATGAAATTTCGGATTCTTCCTTCTTTTGTAATAAAAAGGTGAAAATATTATTTTTAATATTCTGCTCCCTAACCAATTCTATGATTTCACCTTGAATTTCAGGCAATGTAGCAATTATAGAATTATTTTCATTGAGTTTATTGTTATAAAAATTACGTTTTATCAATAATGTTTTTCTTATTGAATTTATATTATCAATAATCTCAAGTTTTTTAACTTTTTTAGCTTCTTTAAGGTTTAAAATAAGTGGAGAATTTTCTCCAGTATTTACTAGCTTTAAACTAATCTCTTTGTTCAATTCTAAATAGTCACCAAGAAGTTTTGCTAATATTTGATCAGAAATATCTTTAATTGATGGGACATATGACAAATCAACATATTCAAGATTGATATACCTTTCAATTTCATCCAATATAATTAATTGAATTTCGTTATTTGAAATTAGATTCAAATATTCAGAAGAGTTTCCTGAATATATTGACTCTGCAGATGGCAGTGATTGGCTTCCTCTAATTGATTTAATATTTTGAATTTTATTATCTAAGTCTTTTAATTCCTCATTAACAATTTTTATTCGTGTATTTAAGAAGTTTAAAGTATTTATTGCTTTCTCATTTTTATTTTCGATTACAATTTTATTGTAAGATTTTATAATTTCATTCAAGATTTTTTCTGCTCTGTTTGCTACAACATCAAAATATTTGAGTTGTAATAAACCATTTTGTTTAGCATTTGAACTTACTTTTAAGTTTGAAATAATTTCATTACTAGTCGACTTGATTGAATGTATTCTAAAGTAAAAATTTTTGCTTTGTAAAATATCTCTTGAAGTATCTGCAATTTGAAATTCTAATTTTCCAAATTCAGTCTGTACATATTTATTAATAGGGT
The DNA here is from genome assembly GCA_943361925.1 of Vulcanococcus limneticus LL. GTDB lineage: Bacteria > Bacteroidota > Bacteroidia > UKL13-3 > UKL13-3 > CAISCU01. The sequence goes on from CALRIT020000018.1 coordinate 97,377, forward strand.
ATGCTTTACCATTTACTATAATTTGTTTATTTTTTTTGATATAATGGAATTCAATGTTTTGATCAATTTCTTTTAAATTCTCTTTGTTTTCAGCTGAAATGGTGATAGGATTATTGGGAAAAGTTAATAGATCTCTAAACTTTCCTTTTGCATAAATCGGAGCATATAAATGAAGTTCATCAATAACTTTATAAATTGATTTAGGAGATTTTATTATTTCAATTTCATTTTCTATTGATTTTTGACTTTCATTACTTATTATTTCATTAAAAACTTCTGTTTGTACAGAACTATTTTTATTGTCTTTTAATAAAATTTGGGCATTGGCTTCAAAAATAGGTGTTTGAAATTTTAAATATGTCCAGGCTAAAACCAACGAAATAATGAAGGTTATAATAAATAAAGGCCAAAAAGGAAAAAACCTTTGGATGATACCTAGGAATATGTTTTCATATTTTTCCTCTTTAAATGGATTGTTGTCTAGTCCTTTCATTGATTTATCTTATTCCGTTTACAATTAAATACAATGAAATTATACCTGTTATAAACCCTAGTATGGTTCTACTTTGACTAGCAGTAAATGCTTTTACATTATTTGGTTCTATGTAAAGGATATCATTATTTTGAAGATAAAAATACTCAGGTTCCATTATTATTTTATTGTTGATATCGAATCTTAGATATTTTTTCTCACCATTTATTTCTCTGATAATTAGAATATTTTTTCTATTACTAAAGGAAGTTAAATCACCTGCCAATGCTAATACTTCCGGCAAAGAGATTCTTTCATTTTCTATTACAAGAATTCCCGGTTTATTTATTTCTCCTAAAACTGTTACGTGAAAATTTGTAACTTTCACATTAAAAATAGGTTCTTTACCAAGCTTATTTTGAATAAAGAAATTGGTTAATTCTTCTTTAATTTCACTAGTAGATTTACCGATTAATTGAATTGTACCATACTGAGGAAATAATATAGCTCCACTTGCTGGTACATTATAGATACCATTACCATTGACAGTATTTATATTAATTTTAGTTAATTCATCTACATTACTTATTGTAATTTGAATATTATCATTTGCCCTAATTTTATAAGGATTAATTGTTTCTTTACTCTTAAATTTTGAATCATTTTTAGCAAAATCAAAACTGCTTATTGATTTTTTAGAAACACAGGAATTAATTGTTAAAAGCAGTAAAATTAATTTGATTGTATTTTTCAAATTCTTAATATTTAGGTACAAAGCTTCGCCGAGTCAGTCACAGTATATGCTGATTTATTTAAAGGAAACAAAGTGAATTTTATAGTGAAAATTCCATTGTTTAGAGGTTGAAAGGTCTTTTAATACTGTTACCTCATGCTCAGTAAATAGTAAAGGAGACGTTAAGTTTGTATTATTAAATGCTTAACTAGCTTATTGGTTAATTATAGACTACTAACATTAAATATTTGATTTTTACTTAGTTCATAAAATCTCAGCATTTCTGATTATAAAAACATTAAAAATTTAGCAATAAAAAAAAGGTTGTCTCATAAAAAATGAGACAACCTTTTAGAATTTTTTGTAGAAATATCGTTAAACTTTAAACACCAATTGAGAGACTAAATTTCTAATTGATATTTTTAACGTAAAAAGTGGTTTTAAATAAGTATTTCTTCTCCACTTGAATTTAAGAATCTTGAAGTAACCAAGTGTAAAGATGGATTTGGTTTTATTTTAATCCATTGTTTGTATTTAAACCACCATTTAAATCGAGGTGATTTAAAGTAACCTTGAGTGATAAAAGCAGCAATGTATGGATGCACTTCTATGCTTAATCCTTTTAAATGTAGGTTTTCAATTAAGTAATTTAATTGTGTTTCAATTTCATCAAGAATAGTAACACTCGATTGAATTTCGCCACTGCCCATACAAGCAGGACATTTTTCCATCACTTCAACGGCCATTTCAGGACGAACTCTTTGACGGGTAATTTGAATCAAACCAAATGGACTCATCGGCAAAATTTTATGTTTTGCACGATCAGATTTCATCGCCTCTTTTAGTTTTTCGTAAACTTCGCGGCGATTTCCAGCATTTTTCAAATCGATTAAATCGAGAACGATTATGCCGCCCATATCACGTAAACGTAATTGACGAGCAATTTCTTCAACAGCTTCGATATTGACTTTTAATGCATTTTCTTCCTGATTTTCGCCTTTATTAGCAATGTTTCCGGAGTTTACATCAATTACATGAAGTGCTTCGGTATGTTCAATTATTAAATATGAACCACCCATGAAATTCACTTCTTTACCAAAGCTCGTTTTAATTTGTTTGTCGATACCAAAATGCTCGAACATGGGCACTTTGCCATTGTATAGTTTTACTATTTTGGCTAGTTCAAGGGAATTACTTTGTAGGTAAACCTTAATTTTATTGAAGAGGAAAGGGTCATTTACATGAATTCCAATATATTCTTCATTAACTAAATCTCTAACCAAGGTAAGAGTTCTATTATTTTCGCCTAATACTTTTTGAGGAGGAACTGCATCAATCAAAACTGAGCACATTTCTTTCCATTTATTATGAAGGTCTTTAAGATCGTTTTGTAAATCTTCAATACTTACTCCTTCAGCATTTGTGCGAATAATTACACCAAAATGTTCAGGTTTAATTGCAGCTACAGCTTCTTTTAAACGTTTTCTTTCTTCATTTTTTGCTATTTTCTTAGAAATACTGATAGCATTATCAAAAGGAATAAGCACTAAAAATCTGCCGGCTAATGAAATTTCGGAACTCAAGCGAGGACCTTTATTAGAAATTGGCTCTTTACTTACCTGTACAAGAACTTGCTGATTGCGTTTAAGGATTTGGGTTATTTTCCCGTTTTTCTGAATGTCTTCTTCAATGTATTTTTCGCTTAACTCAAACGATTTTGGTTTATCGTTTCTAGCCATTCTAACAAATTTAGAAAGCGAATTGATTTGAGGTCCAAGGTCGAGGTAATGAAGGAATGCATCTTTTTCATGCCCAACATCAACAAATGCTGCATTTAAACCGGGCATTATTTTTCCAACTGTTCCAAAGAAAATATCACCAACCAGGTAATTATTATTTTCCTTTTCATGGTGCAGTTCGATAATCTTCTTATTTTTAAGAAGAGCAATATCTATCCCTCCCGAAGGGTTTGAATTGATGATTAATTCGTAATTCACGCTATAAAATTTTTACGGCTAGGCCGCGGTAAATGAAGGGGGAGGGTAAAACTTGGATAACTTAAGAGAGGTGTTTTGATTTAAGAAAAGTAAAGGGCTGTATCAAAGAAATTTAAATTTGAGTTTACTTCAAATCTTATTCTATTTGATACAGCCCTTCGGCTATTTAGCTTACTTTTTCTTGT
>CALRIT020000019.1:0-98974 GCA_943361925.1 Vulcanococcus limneticus LL
CCCCCGCTCCGGGGAATTTATTCTCACCAATTATTTTCTACCGATATTATGTACCTAACGGCACATAAGATTTTAGAAAATTGAATGACCAAGTTTCTAAAGTAAGAATTCCAAATTTCTTTTGTTATCAGATGAAGATATGTTTTTAGTTAAACAAGCGGATGTTCGTAAACCAAAAAATACTCATAAACATTTGCCACTTTATTTAGCTCAGAATAAGACTATTTATTCAAAGTACTCAGTAAATATTTTTTTAACTTTTTTGCATTCAGATTTGTAGTTGTAAAAGATAGCAATGTAAAATATGCAAAGAATTAAAATTGGACTTAAACTGAATTTTATATATTCTATAAATAAAAGAATTGTTGTGAAAATTAGTATGAAGAAAATCTTTGAAAAAGGTAAGCTTAGTTTAAGCTGAATTTTAAAGTTTCCTTCATTAATAATTTGGCCATTTAATTTGGGTACAAACGAGTTTTTTCCTTTAACTACAGTATAAATCTCAAAACTATCGGTTGAAATTTTACCATAAAATGGTTTCTCAGTGAAATTAAACTTAAAGAATGGCAATTTTGAGGTGTAAGTAATTTGATTTAAATTTTTAATTATTTCAATATGTGTTTGTTTAGAAACTATCTCAAATTTATTAAAATACATACTTGAATTTTTAAATTACAAAGAACTAGTTAATACTTACTCCACAAAACAATATTGAATCAAATTGGCGCCCATTTGTAAGGCTTTTAATCTTACTGTTTCCGGGTCATTGTATATTTCTTTGTCTTCCCAGCCATTACCCAAATCACATTCAAAACTGTAAAAACACACCAATCTTCCTTCATAAAATAAACCAAATCCCTGTGCAGGTTTTCCATCATGTTCGTGTACCTTTGGTAAGCCTGAATTAAAATCAAATTTTTGGTGGTAAATTTTATGTGAATAGGGGATTTCTACAAAATCTAATTCCGGAAACACTTTTTTCATTTCTCTCCTAAAAAAGGTATTCAATCCGTAATTATCATCGGCATGCAAAAAGCCTCCTCCTATTAAATAATTCCTCAGATTTTGTGCCTCAGAATTATTAAAAATAATATTTCCGTGACCTGTTAAATGAACAAATGGATAATTGAAAATATCCGGACTACCTACTTCTACAATATCTTCCTCTGGATTTAGATTAATTTTTAACTCCTGTTTACAAAATTGTATCAGATTGGGTAAGCTTGTTTTATTGGCATACCAATCGCCGCCGCCATTATATTTTAATCTTGCAATTTTTATAGCTCCGGTTTGCGCACTTAATATGCAGGAAATCAATAGGAGTGGCAGGATTATTAAATTTTTTTGCTTCATTTTTTATGTGAATTGCTATTTTTTCTTAAAATTATATATCTTTATTTTTTTATTGCGACATATGAAACGTTCAATACTATCATTTTTATTTGTTTTTTGCCTCGTTTTTAAAGGATTTAGTTTTACTTATACTATCGGCTCAGGTATTAGTGTAGTGCGACATAATGCTACATTGGTTCCGGGTGTTCCAAAAGTAACTTACAATTTGCTTGAAATCAATAGTGCTGCCGGTGATGTTTTGGTTTTTGACAATGGAACCCGTGGTCCTTTAAAAATTGAAAATATGGTAGGAGATAGTTTAAATCCTATCATCATTAAAAATGGAACAGGAATGGTAAACATCACTAAACCTGTTGGAGGATATTATGGTTTGGCTATTTCAAATTGCAGGTATATTCATATTAACGGGCGTTCAAATTCAACTTATCCTTATGGTATACGTATTTCATATATTCCAATTGGTGCTGGTTTAGGTATTGATGCTTATTCAAGTAATGTTGAAACCGAAGGCCTTGAAATTGATCATATGGGATCTATTGGAATTGCAGCAAAAACTGACCCTAATTGCGCTAATTTGGCAACTTATCCTTTCTTTACCATGTATGATATGAAATTCCATCATAACTATATACATCATGTAGGAACTGAAGCTTTTTACATTGGTAATACAGGTTATTATGACGGTGCTGGTTTGAAATTGGTATGTGGTTCAACAACAACTTTTATCAAGCCACATAAAATTATTGGTGTTCGTGTTTATGAAAATATTGTAGATTCTACTGGTTGGGATGGAATTCAGGTAGCAATGTCTCAGGATTGTGAAATTTATTCTAATTATATAACCAACGACTCTTATGCCGATCAGCCTTCTCAAATGGGAGGTATTACTGTTGGTCAGCCTACCATCGCAAAGGTGTATAACAACATTATTAAAAACAGTATGGGCACTGGAATTGTTAGTTTTAGTACCGGTACTAAAATCTATAACAATGTAATTCAAAACCCCGGCTTATCTAAAAAGTCACAAGGAACTTATGTCAATGGCGTTTTAACAGGAAGTACATTTTTATATGGAATATATATCAATGATAAAGCTTGCAAAGATACCACTGTTCCTCGTTTGCCATTTGTTGTTGTTCACAATACAATAGTTATTGGAAAAACTTATAAGGTTGGAGCTCCGTACAATTCATTTGCACCACAGGGAATCAATATGAATTCTTTGGCTTATGTTAACAATAGTTTTATCGGTAATAATTTAATAGTTATCGATTCTGCCTCTGCAATTAATTCAAGTCCGGTTTCCGGAATATACAGCTCCAATTCAGTACCGGGATATAGCCAAGCTTTAGCACCGGCTTTTATATCTTTGAACTCACGTTCTGTATATGGACCAAATTTTTATAGCAACGAGTTTAATTCAATAGATTTTGTTTCTTATAACAATGATCAGTATGCTTTAAACTCTACTTCACCTGCTGTTGATGCAGCTTCTCCATCAGTAATTAATAATTATCCATTTGCTAATTTAGATATCGATTCTAAGCAAAGACCTTCTGGTGCATTTCCTGATTTTGGTGCTTATGAGCAAGCAGCTGTTTATTCATATTCAACTCAAAATTATGTGAGGGTTTTTCCAAATCCTGCGAGTTTAACGGGTGCTACAATCAATACAAATATTGAATGTGCAGCAGATGTAAATCTTACCCAAGTTGAATTACGTTTAAGTACTTTAGATTCTAATCCGGTTTTGATTGAAAGTATTTTTGTTCCTGCATCTGAATGTAATTTCTCAGGTGATTTGGTTAAAATTCCTGCCAATTGGCAAAACACAGGTTTATATCCTGGTTTATATGTAATCGAAGTTTATGTTGACCAAGTTTATGCAGGTGCAGTAAGAATTTTAATGATTCACTAGGATACCTTTTATAGCAATTGGGATGCCGCAACACAGGCATATAATCCAGCGGTTTCTGTTCGTAAAATATTACTGCCTAATGATACTTCCGAAAAACCATTTGCTTTTGCTAAACTGATTTCGTTTTCACTAAAATCGCCCTCAGGACCTACCATAAAAGTCAAGTGATTGTTCGTCTTATTTGAAAGTTTTGATTGAATATTTTCAGTTAAATTAGTTTCACACCAGGCGATTAATTTTGTTGAATCAGTGTCTTTTGCTTTTTCAATAAAGGATTTAAAATCCATCAAAGGATGAATTTCCGGTAGATAGAACTGTTTACTTTGTTTGATAGCAGAAATGCAAATTTTCTCAAGGCGTTCTAAATTCAATTTGCTTCGTTCAGAGTTTTCACAATTGATAAAGTAAATGGCATCCAAGCCAATTTCACAGCATTTTTCGAGCATCCATTCAATACGTTCCATGTTTTTGGTTGGTGCAATAACCAATTCAAAATGGTAGTTTCTATTTTTTTCTTTTAGGCTGATTTCAGTTATTAGTAAAAGACATTTTTTTGGGTGATCTTCTTCAATTCTGGCTAAAGCAAGATTTCCCTTTCCATCCATTAATTGAATGATATCTCCCTTTTGTTTCCTTAAAACCCTGATGAGATGTTTTGATTCCTCTTCGGGTAAAATGATATTTTTTGAACTTAAATCAGGATGAAAAAACAAAAATTGACTCATAAAAATAAACTTGGTGAAAAGATAAAAAAAAGAGCTCCACTTGGGAGCTCTTTTAAAATATTTGTTAAAAAATATTAAGCGTTTTGAGTAGCTTTTGGAGCTGCACTTAAGATTTCTTCACTTACACCATTAGCAAATTGTTCGAAGTTTTTAACGAACATATTTGCCAATTTGTTGGCTTGAGCATCGTAAGCTGCTTTATCAGACCAAGTATTTCTTGGGTTTAATAATTCAACAGGTACATTCGGACAAGTAGTTGGCATTGCATAACCAAAAACAGGATGTGTTTCGAATGTTACATTGTTCAACTCACCATTTAAAGCAGCAGTAATCATAGCACGGGTGTATGATAATTTCATACGAGAACCTACGCCATAAGCACCACCAGACCAGCCGGTATTGATTAACCAAACATTGATATTTGGATTGTCTTTTAATTTTTTACCTAACATTTCAGCATATTTTCCAGGATGTAATGGTAAAAATGCTTTACCAAAACAAGCAGAGAAAGTAGCTTGAGGCTCAGTAACACCAGCTTCAGTTCCGGCAACTTTAGCAGTATAACCGCTAATGAAACTGTACATAGCTTGACCTACATTCAATTTAGAAATTGGAGGTAATACACCAAAAGCATCAGCTGTTAAAAAGAAAATATTCTCAGGAGCCTTTCCTAATGAAGGAACTGCAACATTATCAATATGGTGAATTGGATAAGCAACACGTGTATTTTCTGTTACACTGATGTTTGTATAATCAACAGTTGATGTTCCAGGAATAAATCTGGTATTTTCTAATAAAGCACCAAATTTAATTGCATTGAAAATTTGTGGTTCTTTTTCAGCAGTTAAATCAACACATTTTGCATAACATCCGCCTTCAAAATTGAAAACTGAATCATCAGCCCAACCATGTTCATCATCACCAATTAATTTACGCTCAGGGTCTGCAGATAAAGTGGTTTTTCCTGTTCCTGATAATCCAAAGAAAATGGCAGTATCACCTTTTTTGCCAATATTGGCGCTACAGTGCATACTTAAAACACCTTTTTCTTCAGGTAAAATGTAATTTAATACAGTGAAAATACCTTTTTTCATTTCTCCGGTATATCCGCTTCCACCAACTAAAATAATTTTTCTGGTGAAATCGATAATAGAGAAATTGTGCTGACGAGTACCATCTTCTGCAGCAATAGCTTTAAAACTAGGTGCATTGATGATTAACCATTCTGGTTCGAATGATTTTTGCTCTTCTTCTGTTGGTCTTAAGAATAAATTGTAGCAAAATAAATTGTGGTAAGCAGTTTCGTTAATTACACGGATGTTTAACTTGTAACGTTGGTCGGCACAAGCATAAGCATCACGTACATAAACTGGCTTTCCTGCATAGTGATTCAAAACTTTGTTCAACAAAGCATCAAATTTTGCTGGGTCGAATTTTTGATTCACGTCACCCCACCATACAGTGTTTTCGGTTTTGCTATCGTTTACGCTGAATTTGTCTTTTGGAGAACGACCGGTAAATTCGCCGGTATCTGCCATTAATGCGCCTGTGTCATTTAATACGCCTTCTCCATTTAAGATGGCATGACGAACTAATTCTGCAGGGCTTAGGTTTAAATGAGCTTTAGATGCTGAGCTCAATACCTTTTCAACAATCTCTTTGGTTTTCATTGTCAGGGTTTTGTATTCGTTGGTGGGCAAAAATAAGCTTTCCTTTGGCTAATACCAATTCAAAGCATTAACAAGCACAAAAATCAGGGCAATTTCAGCTAAAAAAAATGAGTAAAATCAGTCGAGATACTCTTGCAAAAATTCTTGACAATTTCAAAACTTTTTCTGTCATATTTTGTTTTAATGCCAATGTTCCGTAAATCTCTAATCCAACTTTTAATCAAATTTGCTGAATCTTCTGATGAAAAGCTCAATTATTTTGAGTTTGCTCAAGATGCTCTTTATCCTAATGATAACAAATCTGATGATTTAAATTCCTTCCTGATTCAGCTTCGGGAAATTTCTGATTCAGCTAGATATCACTTTGATATTAGGTTGATGAAAATTTCTGAATTTGAAAGCTTTGTATCAAATTTGAGTTTCCCGATTATAACTTTTTCAAAAGAAACAAATGTACTCAAGCCAATATTGTTTTTTCACAATAAACAAAAGGAAATTGAATGCAACACTTTCGATATGCTCAATGGAAATTCTACTTCAACAATAATTAAATCACATGAAGTAGTTAACTTATGCAAAAACTTAAATGATTTAGTAACCCAGAATAATTTCAATGAAGATTTTGAAAAAGAATTAACTCAAGCCAATCCGGCTGAATTTGTTCTTTTTCTTACCGGATTTAAAATTTCTAATATGGATGACAAAAAACCTGAAAAACACAAAACACCCTACAAACGATTTCTTGAATTAATCAAATCAGAAAAAAAAGATATATATGCCATTTACTTTTTTGCGATTTTAGTTTCATTAATAACTCTAAGTATTCCTTTGGGAATTCAGGCAATTATTGGTTTGATGTCGGGTGGTTTATTACTAGAATCTGCAATGGTGCTGATATTTTTGGTAATCCTGGCTACTTTGGCATCTGGTTGGTTACAAGTTCAACAATTGGCTTTGGTTGAAATTTTACAACAAAGAATTTTTGCTAAAACTGCTTTTGATTTTTCATTTCGTATTCCAAGAATTAAATCTGAAGCCCTTTCTCAACAATATACTCCGGAAATTGTAAACAGATTTTTTGATGTTTTAAATGTTCAAAAATCCCTACCTAAAATTTTAATCGATTTTACTTCTGCTTTAATTCAGATTGCTTTTGGATTGATTCTACTTGCCTTCTATCATCCTTATTTTATAGTTTTTGGATTTATTGTTTTATGTGTTGTTCTTTTGGTTTTTGTTTTTACTGGAAAAGAAGGTTTAGAATCGAGTATTTATGAATCTAAATATAAATATAAACTGGCTTTTTGGTTAGAAGAATTAGGTCGCTCGGTGCACGCTTTTAAAATGTCGGCTTACCATGGTTTACCAATCAACAAAACAGATAAAATCTTAGATAAATATTTATACTACAGAAAAAAACACTTCAAGGTTCTTGTTAAACAATTTGCAGCAATTATTGCATTTAAAACGGTTATTACTGCTGGTTTACTCATTCTTGGAGGATACCTCGTTTTTTCTAAAAAAATTAGTTTAGGTCAGTTTGTTGCTTCCGAAATTATAATCGTATTGGTAATTAGTTCTGTAGAGAAAATTATTAGTAATATTTCGAGTGTGTATGATATGTTAACTGCTATTGATAAATTAGCTACCGTTTCTGATTTACCTCTTGAAAGCAGCGGTGGTAGAAGTACTTCTGATATTATTTCAAAAGATACCTTTGAGTTAAAATTATCAAAAGTTAGTTTCACATATCCCGATTGTAAACATAGCAGTTTGAATGAAGTGAATTTCCAAATATCAAAAGGAGAAAAGGTTTGTATCTGCGGTTATAATGATAGTGGAAAATCTACTTTGGTTAAAATAATTTCAGGTGCTTACGAATCGTTTACCGGTGCTATTAGTTTGAATGGAATTTCATTACGTGAACTAAATTTAAACGGCTACAGAGGTTTAATTGCTGATGTGGGAAATGCTACTGATTTATTCGAAGGTAGTATTGAAGAAAATATTTCAATGGGAAATTCAAGCATTCCTTTTGTAGAAATTTTGAATGCTTGTGAATGGGCAGGATTGAAAGATTTTATCTCTAATCTTGAAGAAGGTTTAAAAACACAATTAGCTCCTGCTGCAGCAAATTTTCCTTCGAGTATTGCTAAGAAAATTTTATTGGCAAGAGCTTATTTAACTAAACCTTCTTTATTAATGGTTGATGAAATGTTTCATCAGGTACAACGTCAAGAAAAACAAAGAATTTTGGATAATCTTTTCAAGGAAAAAGACATGGCTCTTATCATCATTAGCTCACTTCCTGAAATCATGGAGAGATGTGATAAAATTTATATTATGCAATCCGGAACCATTATCGATCAAGGAAATTTTGCTAGTTTAAAAGATCGTGCTTCACTTCGTTTTTTAATCAATCAATAAGTTTTAGTTGTTATGAAAGAATTGTTAGAAAATGAATTCAGGTCTTTAATTTTAGTTCAAACACCTAAAAGATATACCACTATAAGAAATTATCTTATAGGACTCTTTATCATATTGATATTAATCCTCTTTTTACCTTGGCAACAAAACGTTCAGGGTAAAGGTAAATTAACACCATATCGTCCGCAAGACAGGCCTCAATCTGTACCATCAGTTATTGGTGGTAGAATTGAAAAATGGTTGGTTCAAGAAGGACAGTTTGTTAAAAAGGGTGATACATTAGCCGTAATTAGTGAGGTTAAAGAGAAATTTTTCGACCCACAATTATTAGGTAGAACCTCATCTCAAATTATTAATAAAGAAGATGCGGTTAAAGCCAAAATGCAAAAAATTGAAGCAGGCGAAAAACAAGTTGGAGCTTTAAAAGATGGGTTGAAATACAAAATTCAACAAACCAAAAACAAGGTGAAACAAATGCGTTTTAAGGTTGAAGCTGAAAGGGCAGGATATGAAGCAGCAAAGGTTTCTCAAAAACTGGCTCAAGATCAATACAAACGTTTAGAAGCACTTTATAACAAAGGATTGGCCTCTTTAACTGAATTGCAAAATCGAAATAACAAAACCCAGGAAGCCAATGCAAAATTGGTTGAACAGGAAAATAAGTTTAACTCTGTTCAAAATGAATTAATCAATGCCGAAATTGAATTGAATTCAGTTGAAGCAGATTACTTGGATAAGATTTCAAAAGCAGAATCTACTGTGAATGAAACTGCAGGTGAAATTTTTGAATCACAGGCAGAAATTTCTAAAATGAGAATTGAATTATCGAACTTAGAATTGCGTTCAGGTTTTTATGTAATTCGTGCTCCTCAAGATGGTTTTATTGTAAAAGCTTTACGTTCTGGTATTGGTGAAAATATTAAAGAGGGTGAAACCTTATTGACAATCATGCCGGCAACTGCTCAAATGGCTGTTGAATTGTATGTGCGACCAATGGATTTACCATTAATGAATCCCGGTATTAAAGTACGTGTGCAATTTGATGGTTGGCCTGCTTTGGTTTTCTCAGGTTGGCCAAATGTTGGTGTTGGTACTTTTGGTGGTGTTGTAGCTGCCGTTGATAAAGTTAATTCTGCTAATGGAATGTTTAGGGTTTTGGTTACTCCCGACCCTGACGATGAACCTTGGCCGGATCAAATTAGAGCCGGTGGTGGAGTTTATGGATGGGCTATGCTGAAAAGTGTGAGAATCTGGTATGAACTATGGCGTGAATTTAATGGCTTTCCTCCTGAATACATTAGTGAATTGGAAGCTGCTACAACTAAAGCAGATTCTAAATCAGAATCTAAAACTGAATCAAAAGATAAGGAGGAGAAGAAATGAAAATAAAGTTTTTTGTTTTCTGTTTTCTATTCTCAATCTTTCAATTTCAAGTGAATGCACAAGACTCAAGTTTATTGAGTTTTAATAAGTTTTATGATTTAGTTTTAAGAAATCATCCTGTTGCAAAACAAGCTGGTTTATTGCCCGAAATGGCAAGAAATGAAATAAGAACTGCAAGAGGAAGTTTCGATCCTGTTATTCAAACGGGTATCGATAATAAAACAACAAAAGGAGTAAATTCTTACAGCTATTTTGAACCTCAGATTAAAATTCCAACCTTAATTGGTTTAGACTTCAAAGCTGGTATGGACCAAAGTAGTGGAATTTCGGTAAGTCCAGAAGCCGGTAAATTCGACCCAGTCACTGGAGGTACTCAGAATGTAAACTACCAGCTTTTATATGCAGGAGTAAATTTACCTGTGTTAAGAGGATTAATTACCGACCAAAGAAGGATTGGTTTAAGACAAGCAGAATTGCTTTCACAGATGAATCAAGCTGAACAAATTAAAGTTGTAAATAAATTATTTATTTCAGCCTCTAAAGAGTTTTGGAACTGGCAATCGGCTTACCAGAAGAATATCTTAATGGTGAAAAATTTCGAATTGGCATCCATAAGATTAAACTTTATTAAAAACAGAATTCTTGGTGGTGAAGAAAAACCTATTGATTCTGTAGAAGCTTGGACAGAATTAAAACGAAGGGAAGTTATGTTAACAGAGTCTAACATGGACTTATTAAACGCCCGTATTTCCTTGTCAAATTATTTATGGGATGAGCAAAACAATCCGATTCAAATTGCAGATTTTGTTAGGCCATCTTCGCAAGGAAATGAGATTATGTTGTTAAGCAAAGATTCATTGGCTGGATTATTGGCATTTGCAGAAAACTCACATCCTGAAGTAAGAAAATTGAGTTTAAAAATTAACCATTATCAATTCGATAGAAAATTAGCTCTTGAAAACTTGAAGCCTCAATTGAATCTAGAATATTATCCTTTTCAAACTTATACAAATGGTAGTGAAGACGTAGTTCCGGGTTTGTTTTCCAAGAACTATAAATTTGGTATGACTTTTTATTCAAGTTTATTTTTGAGGAAGGAAAGAGGTAAACTTCAATTAACCAATTTAAAAATTAAAGACAGCGAATTAGAGTTTCAACAAGGCCGGAGAGAAGTGGTTAACCAGGTTTTACTGGCTTATAATGAAATGGATAATTTCAGACAATTGGTTCTCATTCAAAGAGATTTAGTCATCAATGCCACACTATTACGTGATGCTGAAGAAATTCGTTTTGAAGCAGGCGAAAGCTCTTTGTTTTTAGTCAACCAAAGGGAAAGAACTTTAATTGAAGCCCAAGCAAAATTGGTTGAATTGGAAGCCAAATACGCACAATCGAAAAACAACTTGCAGTTTGTATCGGGAAGAAGCTTGTAGTCTAGCTTTTGGCTTTTTGCTGTTGGCTTTTGGCAGCTGTCGCGAGTTTAAGCAATTCAGGTTTTATTTGATAACGTTTTGCAGCTTGGCGTAGTGGGAGCATTAGAAGCACTAACGTTCAGCCTTGCACAAATGTAAATAAAAAGGACTAACGTTCATTTAAGCACGTCAGCCCCCATTACGCCAAGCCGCTGTTATGTGCTGTGCTTTTAGCCGGGTCGAAACTTTCAGTTTGTCGTTTCTGATTGTTCTTTCAAATATTCGTCCGCTAAAAGATGTTTTAGCTCTGGATGTCGAGCAAATGTTTTGACTACAAATGGACATAGCGGATGAATTTTTGTTTTTCTTTCTTCTGCAAACTCCAACAATCTATTGAAAAGTGGGATACCCAATTTTTGCTCTTTAAATTCTTCGTACACTCTTGTACCGTTGGCAAGCAAATTTCTGTTGTCCAACCATTTGTATTGAATCCATCCTGCTTCCATTCCGTTGTCTAATATGACAAAGAACCTCCCTTCTTTGCCATCGTCATTTTGTTTGAAATTCATTTTATTTTTGTTTTTAATAAATAATAGATTTTCTCGTTTCTGAAACAGAAGTGATTTTTTGTTCATCAGGCAAGTCGTTCAAATGTGGAAATTTTCCCTGATGAAAATCTCTATACATCTGTGCGATGTCTTCCATTGAGTCTGCGACAAAAGGTCCGTGATGAACCACAGGTACATTATGCGGTTGTCCTGCATACAACACAAAATGAGTATCGTTTTCCAAAGCTTCAAATTGCATTTCGCTGTTGCCGTTTTCGGCTATCTTGTCAAGCCATCCTACTTGTTCCGCTTTGATGATTTTTTCTCCTGCTTTCACACAGCCTTTTAATACATATATTAAACCATTGTACTGCGATGGAATTTCTTGTGTTACCACAACATGGTTGTCTAACCTAAAATCTACCAAAGTGAATGGCGTGTGGTTTTTTAATGGAGAAGTTAATCCGTCACGACTTCCGCTATACACACGGATTTCGTAATTATCGGTTTTAATTTTGGGCACATCTTCCAATAATATCCTTTGTAAGAAAGGCTGTGTATATCGCTTTTCGGGTGGTAATACCAACCACACTTGCAGAATGCGAAGTTTTTGTTCGGAAGTGATTTCTTCAGCATGGATAATGCCTTTTCCTGCGGTCATCAGTTCAAAACTTCCCGTTTTCCAATCTTTCTCATTGCCTTCCAAAACCAAGGTCAAAGTTTCAAATCCCGCGTGCGGATGTGCACCACCTACGGGTTCTCCGCCCGGAAGATTCAGACTGTCGTCCATAAACAAAATGTAAGGGTCGCTCTGTTCGTAAGGTACTCCGTCCAATACTGCCATTGCACTATGTCCTGTACCCAAAAATCCATTATGCCAATGGTTTTGGGTTATCTTTGAAATGTTTCTGCGGATCATAATTGTTGTATTTTTTTAGTTGAAAAAAGTCTTTGTTTCAGTTCAGGAAAACGAACAAATGCTGTAATCCAAAGTAGGATTTGAATAATAACCGCAATTGCTATCGGTTCTTGATGTTGCAAATGCGTTACGATAGCTCCGCCCAAATAAGCTATTAACAACAATGTTCCTAAAATTCCTGTTCTTGGAATAATGAAGAGTATCAGCGAGATGATTTCAATAATCCCGATGAACTGATAAGTGGTGGCCTCAATCCCGAACGAAGAAGCCTGTGCCAAAGCTGTTTCGTTTTGCGTGAGTTTCATAAAGGCACTCATTGTAAATACAAGTCCTAAAATGATGGTCATCGCCCATCCTGTGATTTTGATTGATTTTTGTGACATAAATTTTAATTTTTGATTCGTGTACAAATATCCGAACAAATACTATACTTTTGTTATCTGTTACAAAAAGGATAGTACTTACAAAAAGAATAGTATATGAAAAAACATACGGTTGAAAGTTGCTCAAAAGCCAAAATGGCTATTAGGGACACGTTAGATGTAGTAGGTGGAAAATGGAAATTGGTTTTGATTTCGGTTTTACGAAGCGGTAAAAAGGGTTTCAATGAGTTGTCTAGAGAAGCGGGGATTTCTCCACGAATTTTGTCCAAGGAATTACAGGAATTGGAAGTGAACGGATTGGTCAGCCGAAAAGTCTGCGATACCAAACCTGTTACGGTGCAATATGAATTGACACTTTATAGTGGAACATTAAGTGAAGTCCTGCTTGCTATGGAAAAATGGGGCTATCGGCACAGGAATAAAATTGTTCAGGGGATTGAATAATCGTCAAACTGATTATGGTTGTCTTTCTGTGGTGGTCTGGTAGCATTGCACATAACTTTCAGATATGAGACTACTAATGAGATTAATATTCTCTCCTAATCTTTTAAATCATACCTGTATAAATACCTATCACTTTAAAAAAAGATTATTGCTTAGAAATTCATTCTATCACTGCAATCCCAAGCCAAAAGCTAAAAGCAAACGGCCAATGGCCATTTAAAATACTTGCGAAGCAATAGCCTTCGTCGTCTCACTCACACCCATGGTATAATAATGTAACACCGGAACATTGCCTGCTTTTAGTTCTTTTGATTGTTGTATAGCCCATTCGATTCCAACTTGTTTTACAGCTTTATCGTCTTTGCAAGCATCAACAGCGTTTACCAAATCATCTGGTAAATCTATATGGAATATTTTAGGAAGAGCAGTTAATTGTTTTTTGGTAGTAAGTGGTTTGATGCCCGGAATAATTGGAATATTGATATCCATTTTGCGGCAATTGTCTACAAACTCAAAATATTTTTGGTTGTTGAAGAACATTTGAGTTACGATATAATCTGCACCGGCTTCAACTTTTTGTTTTAACCAAGCCATGTCTTTGTTCATATTTGGAGCTTCAAAATGTTTTTCAGGATAACCCGAAACACCAATACAGAATGAAGATGTAGAAGTGTTTTCGATTTCTTCATCCAGGTATTTACCGTTATTCATTCTAACAACTTGTTTCAATAATTCCAATGAATCTTTATTGCCATCAGGTTCAGGAACAAAATTACTTTCGTTTTTAATATTATCACCTCTTAAAACAAGCACATTGTCTATACCTAAGAAATGTAAATCTATCAAAGCATTTTCGGTTTCTTCTTTGCTGAATCCACCACAAATCAAATGTGGAACGGTATCAATGTGATATTTGTTCATCAAAGCAGCACAAATAGCAACAGTACCCGGACGTTTTCTGGTATACACTTTGTCGAAACCACCATCTTTACGTTTTCTCAAAACAAACTCTTCACGGTGATAAGTTACATCAACAAAAGCAGGCTTAAATTCCATTAAAGGCGCTATGCCGTTAAAAATACTTTGGATATCTTTTCCTTTTAAAGGTGGAAGAATTTCAATGGAAAATAGGGTGTCTTTTGCCTGATTAATATGATCTGTAACTTTCATTTGAGTGTCGTTCTTATGCGTGCAATTTAATGTTTCTCCTGAAATTTTGGATGTCAAAAGGTAATATTACTTAGAATCCATAATTGGAATGGATTTTTACCAGATTATCTCAATCTATTTTAAAGAAGTTTTTATTGTAAGTATTAATTGATACCTATAATTTGTAATTCAACTATTCTCTCAAAATGGCTTAAATTTAAAGTAGCAATTGGCATATTATAAGTAATTGCAGTAGATGCGATGAACAGGTCAGCAATATCAATTTGCTTTCTTTTCTTTTTTAATTTTGAGTTAATTGAAACAGCAGAGTTTACACATTCCTCATCAAATGGAATTATTTCAATTATACTAAAGATTTCATCCCAAAATTGTATTTGTTTTTCTGAGGCACCTGAATAAATCTCATACTTGGTTATCGTTGAAATTGCAAACCTGTAACCTTGCCTTATTAATTTAATCCAAACTGAATTTTCCTTGTTAGTTTTTCGATAAAAATCAATGAGTATTGAAGTATCTACTAAAATTATGGGTTTCTCCATTTATTGATTTCATTTCTGTTACCTTTAATAATTTCAAGTTGCTTTTTAGTTGCAGTTGGACCATTTAATAAAATCTCCTCTAAATCGGTTTTTTTTTGCTCGATTTTAACTCCTTTTTCTATTTCAATTTGAATCTTCCGCAATTGACTTACTGGAAGATTTTTGATTACTCTAATGAGTTGGTCGAATGCTATATCTACTTCTACTTGCATAATTCAAATTTACAAAATTTCTAAATTAATTTAACTTAAATCTAAACGCTAAAATGGTTTATATAACCACTACTAATAGTTCTTGTTCTCTTAATGAATTGGTCTACAGACATGATAAATCTATTTACTCCTGATTCATTTTCAATTACCCCGAATTCGGGGTAATTGAACAATGGATTATTAATTTTTTCCTAAGTGCCTAAATATTCTAAAGTGTTTTTATTAGTTATCCATTTTCCAATCAATCCACTACCTTCTTTAAAACTACCAGTCATATCTGTTAGACTAATATAGTCTGTTTCATTCTGAACAAATATTGTTATTTCAGAACCCTTTACATTTATTGTTTTATTTTTTGCCATATGAATTGATTGCTCATTTACTTCCTCCCAATTCCTCAATCCCAGCTTTGTAATAGTGTTTCTTTCCATCTAATTCAACTTCTACACATTCTTCCGTGAGAGTTGTTTTGGTTGTTTTTAGGATGCCGTTTTTGTCATAGATATAAGTAATCACCTTGCAACTTGTTCCTTGAAATGTACAAAAGGTTTCCTGTTCCACTTGATTACCTGGCTGTTTGTAACTAATTTTATAAAAGCTTTTATCGGGTAGTTGATAGGCCCAAAGTGTTCTTAGCTTGTCCTCATTAAATTTCTCGGTGTACAAATAATCCGGACATTCATTCCTGAATTTCCTGTATTCTATAATGTCTCCATCATCAAAGCGGTTGACGTATTCAGCATATAAATCTTTATAATAACTATAGAAATATTCTCTATTGGCAGAGCAGCTATCAGGTTGAATATTTGTGATATGAATGCATCTTTCATCTGTTACAATTTGTGGTAGATTTTCAGTTAGATATAAATACCGATCACCATGTGGTTTGATATAGTATTTTTTACCTGCTATATCAACTATCGAATCGTAGGCCCTTTTAACTTTAATTTGAATGAAATTGCTGAAAAGTCCAGAACTCGGCATTGCCATTTTGCCATCATAAGGAATCTCTTCTTCAGAATGATTGTAATAGTGAAAAAGAGGGGAAGCCTCATTTATTCCAAAAGTTTGATAGTTGATTCTGAGTTTGTAAATCCCGGCAAATAAAGGTACTTCCAAAAAATGATTGAATGCTGAATTGGTATCAGTTTCATTCAGGTTAAAAGGAATTTCAATGGTTTCAAGAGGCTTTAAATATCTGATTTCATAAGCTGCATTTTTTTGATTTGATTCTTCATTTCTTTTTTCAGAATACCTTAAAACAGGTGAGTTATTTGCTCTGTCATAAACCTGCAGGTAAAACAGTTTCGCTCCCTTATGATTCACTTTAGGAATTAGCACTGGAAACTGACGAGTTTTATCTGTATTGCTGATGCGAATTCTTAAACTGATTTTCTCTCCTTCTTTATAAATTTCTTTTTCGGTTTTGAGCTCAAATTTTAGAGGTATATATTTTAAATCTGCATAAACAGAATGTGTTATGAGAAGTAAAAAATAGAGGAAGATTGATTTCATAAAATGAAATGTAAGAACAATTTCTTGTATTCAATTGAATAGTTCAATTTTTTAAGAAATACATCTTTAACAAAGAGTGTAATTTATATTAAATTGATGGATGGAAAGGAATTTAAGATACGATTCAATGAAATTAATTAAAACGATCAATCAATTGAACTTAATCATTCACTGAAATGAATTCAACCAATTATTGATTTGAATTTAATATTGAATGAAATGAATCTTGTAATGAATTTAATCAATCAATTAAATAAATTTTAATATTTAATTGATTGATTATTATTGGTCACCGCGATGAATCGCGGTGCTACAGAGTTGTTATCACAATTTTTCCAAACTGTTTGCCTTCATCCATTTTGCGCATGGCAGCTTCTGCATTTTCCAATGGAAATACTTCATCAACTACCGGAACAATTTTATGTTTATTTACAAATTCCAGCATGGCTTTGAATTCTTCATCATTACCCATTGTTGAACCTAAAATATCTAATTGTTTCCAGAATATTTTTGCAGGAACACCGCTATTAAAAGCGCCCAATGTTGCACCATAAAACGCAATTCTTCCGCCGGGTTTAGCCATGTCTGCCAATTTTGCGAAATTGTCGCCACAAGCTGAATCTATTGTTGCATCAAATCCACCACTGATTTTAACCAAAGCTTTGTGCCAGTCATCATTTTTATAATTCACACCACCAATTGCTCCCATTGAAATAGCTTTTTCAATTTTTTCATTTGAGCCTGATGTTACAAAAACTCTACAGCCTTGAGCAACTGCATACTGCACGCAAAACAATGCTACTCCACCTCCAACACCGGTAACCAAAACCGTTTCACCGGGTTTAATGGCAGCTCTTACCATTGCAGCTCTGTAAGCGGTTAAACCTGCTAAAGGCAATGCTGCAGCTTGTTCGAAACTTAAATGAGAAGGTTTTTCATGAACTAGTCTTGCAGGAATGCTTACTTCTTCTGCTAAACATCCATTTTTTGGTAAACCTAAAATGATATAATCTTTAGCTTGAACCCTTAGATTTTCTCCCCAGTTTAATGATGGGTTGATAATTACTTCCTTGCCAACTAAATGCTGATGTCCTTCTGAGCCTGCCGAACTCACTATCCCCGAGCCATCACTTCCAAGAATAATTGGGAAACTTAATCCTGCATATTGGCCTTTTTGAATCCAGACATCACGGTGGTTCAATGCTGCTGCTTTAACTTTAACTACAACCTCATCTGCTTCCGGAACCGGACTAGATGTTTCTTCAAAAACCAAAGCCTGGTTAATGCCTTTTAATATGCTTGCCTTCATATTTCAACAATAAGAAAAGAATTGATTCTTGACAAGAGTAAGCAGATATTTTTAATTTAAGAAGAAGTTGAATCCACTTAAGATTATATAATTTTAGTAAATTAAAATTAGTATTAATGGGAATGAAAATTTACATTAAAATCTAAAATCTAAAATCTAAAATCTAAAATCTAAAATCTCTTTGCAATCTCATGCCAATAGCAAACGGCCAAAAGCCAAAAGCCGTTTTAATGAATAAACACCAATTTCCCTGCATAAGACTGATTGCCATCTTCATCCGCCGACATAATCAAATACACTCCGGTAGATGCTCTCTTACCTGAAAAGTTTCTTCCATTCCAGGTTGCTGTTCCACCATTGGCAGTTGTTTCATAAACCAAGTTTCCACTGATATCGGTAATCTTTACAATGGCATTATTTACCAATCCTCTAATCGTAATATTGTCTGTGAATTCTGGTCGTACAGGGTTAGGGAAAATCTTTACTTCATTAAATGTTTCTGCTCCTTTGGTGGCATCTGCTACATATGAAATAATTCCTTTTTCTGTTCCAAAAAATACTTCGCCGGTTTTTTCATCAATACCAATTTCAATTACATTATTCGATAGTAAAGGAGAGTTTGAAATCGTAAATGTTTTTAATAAAGTATATCCATCAGGTGATACCAAATGAACTCCATTTCGGGTTCCAATCCATTTGCGGTTAGCAGGATCTACCTTTATACAATTAATTACTTCCTTCCCTAAGAAAATCTCATAATTACTTCCAACCTGAATGATGATTTGACGTGCATCGAAGCTTGAATTTTTGTTGTTGAATATCAATCCGGGATTACTCAAAATTGCTAAGCCCTGGTTGGTCCCAATCCACATTTCACCCCTTTGATCTAAACTCATACACAAAACAGTATTACTTGGTAATCCACCTTGTCCTGCATCTTTGGTTAATAATTTATAGGTATCATCATTCGGATTATTTGGAGTTCCTGCATGGTTATAAACTAAAATTCCTTTGTCTTTTAATGTATTTGCCCATACATTGTTATAATCATCACAGGTTACCCAACCAATTTCATTACCTACAAGTAAAGTACCAATTGAGAAAGCTGTCCAACCTGATTTTGATTTTACACTTAATGGTTTGGATGCACCAAAATTACTCACCCAAAGATTGCCATAAATATCAAAATCCATACCGCCACTTAACAAAGGATTATAATTTGGGTCTGCAACCTGAAGTCGTTGTAATGAGCTGTTTTTATCGTCATAAACATTTGTAACGATATCATTTTTAACTTCAAAAATTCCGGTTCCAAAACTGCTTAAATAGATTTCATTTGTATAAGGATTCTTTCTTATATCAATAAAATCTTTTGCATTATCGATTGCAGGATGGTCGGTTTTTGAATAATTGTACCAGGTATTATCGAAAAAGGTAGAAAATTTAGTGTTATTATAAATTAACGGACTCCAAACATCATTTACATATCCTCCGGTTACCCAAAGTTTTTTGTCGTAGTAAAGCATTTTACCAAAGGTTTTTCCGGCAGGTCCATTTGGATTGTAGTAATCGATGTTTCCATTGTCAGTTCTTTCAAAAGTTAATCCAAAAAGATTATCAACCATGGCTAAAAAACCTCTTTCATCAATTACAGCATCATTTCTAAAAGTGAGTGGTTTTTTGCTAAATGTTCCATCAGAATTTTCAATCACAATATGCTCTTCAGCCACAAAAATGAGTTTGTTGTTGCTACTTTTCAGCGTTTTTATTCGAGTGCTGTTGCTTTGAGGCCAATCAATCCAAGAAATTCCATCATAAATTTTAACAGTACTATCAATTACAGCATAAACCTGGTTTTTAAACACACACGATTGGTTGCTATAAAGAGATGCTTTTGACTTAGCCCAGAATTTGAAATCAGATAAATTGGGTGCATTTAAAGAAGCTCTGTAAATTCCATCAGCTGCCGAAGCAAAAATTGAATTATCGTTTATTACCAAAGATAAAAACTCTAATTGTGCGCCATTTGCACCCAAATTCTGGTAAGATTCTGTAATTTGTTTTTTGTCTAAATCAACCACAACAACTCCAAAGCTACAGGCTAAATAAGCCTTATTTTCATAGAAAAATACTGAGTTTACAGTCTTTTTTCCAATCATACTTTTTTGAAGAATATCAGGAATATTGATAATTTCATTTGTTTGATGATCGAGTAAATCAATATTGGTATTGGAATAAATCACAATACTCATTTTTTTCGATTCATAATACCTGAAAATATCTACCTCAACATCAGATAATCCTGTATGTTTAGATAATCTTTCAATACTATTATCATCGGTATTAAACGTAAATAATCCACTGGGAGAACCACAATATAACTTGTTCCCAACCCTTTCAACACAATAATTTGCTTGGTAAGGTAAATGAACTCGCCAAGTGCCGGGGGCAGGTTCTTTATTGCTTTGTGCCGATGTTATTTGCATGAACGCAGGGAAAAGCGCGATTGCAAGAAAAATTAGTCTTTTCATTTTTAGAAACACAAATAAACGATATGCAAATTAGTTTCGTACCGCATTGGTGAAAATTAGTTTCATTTTTACGTACAATTTTCAGAAAATCGACTCATTTTGACAAAAATCGACACTAAAATCCTTGGTTTACCTAAGATTTTGCTCAACTTATCTCATTTACAATTTAATGATGATATGGTACTTATAATTTAAGTACTTTTGCCGATTACTATGTGGAATACGTTTGGTACTTATATTTTACGTAACCGATTTTGGATATTGGTTGCTTTGGGTGTTTTTACACTCGGAATGGGATTTTTTGCCACCAAAGTTCAAATGACTTATGATTTTGCAAAAGTGATTCCTCAGGATGATCCGGATTTTATAGAATATGTAAAATTCAAGGAAACCTTTGGTGAAGATGGAAATATCATGGTTATCGGTGTTCAACAGGATAAACTTTTCCAACAAAAATTCTTCTCAGATTGGGCAACTCTTTGCGATGATATTGAAAAAATTGAAGGAGTTGAAAAGGTTCTATCAATTACTAAATTATATAATCTTTACAAAAACGATTCTACACAGTTATTAGAATTGAAACCATTGGTTGTCAGTAAATTCAAAACACAATCTGATGTTGATTCATTTGAAAGACAATTAAAGGATTTACGTTTCTATGAAGGTTTACTTTATAATCCGGAATCTCAGGTAACCTTAATGGCAGTAACCTTAAAAAAGGATAAACTCGACAGCAAAGCCAGAATTCCACTAGTAAAAAGCATTGAAGAAAGAGCAAATTTATTAGGCGCGAAACACAATACTCAAATCCATTTATCGGGTTTACCTTATGTTAGAACTATTTATAGTTCAAAAGTTTCAGATGAAATTAAAATTTTCACCTATTTATCAATTGCAGTTACAGCATTATTTATTTTCATCTTCTTTAAGTTTTTCTCAGCAGTTATTTTCTCAATTATAATCGTAGTTATTGGTGTCATTACAACTTTAGGAACTTTAGCAATTTTTGGATACAAAATCACGCTTTTAACCGGAATTCTGCCACCTCTAATGGTAATTATCGGAGTACAGAATTGTATTTATTTATTGAATGTTTACCACCAGGAATTCAGTAAACATGGCAATAAAATGCTGGCCATTCTCAGGTTGATATCGAAAAATGGATTGGCTCTATTTTTAACGAATGTCACTACGGCCGTGGGTTTTGTTGTATTCAGCTTCTCCGGTTCAGCCATGCTCGATCAATTCTCAATTGTTTCGGGAATTGTAATCATGGTGATTTATATTATTTCATTGGTGTTTATTCCGGTTGTTTATTCTTATTTACCTCCACCTCAACCGCATCACATCAAACATTTAGATGGTAAAAGGTTAAATAAGGTTTTAGATTATTGCAATTATTTAGTTTACAACAAAAGAAAATTAATCTATATCACAACAATTTTGCTATTGGTTGTATCTGTTTTTGGGGCCTTTAAAGTGAAAAATTTGGGTTATGTAGTTGATGATTTACCTGAATCAGATAAGGTTTACCAGGATTTGAAATTTTTCGAAAAACACCTAAAAGGTACACTTCCTTTTGAAATTAAAATCGATACAAAAAGAGATGACGGAATTAAGGATTATGTGGTTTTGCAAAAAATTAATCGTCTAGAAAAGGAATTACATCAATACGCTGAATTTTCTCGTCCTGTTTCTATTGTTGATTTTCTGAAATTTGCAAATCAAGCTATGAACAATGGAGAAGCCAGATTTTATGTGGTTCCAAGTGTAGTTGATATCACAAATATTGTGGAGTTTCTTCCAAAAGGTGGAAATAGCAAAGGCTTATTGAAGTCGATGGTTGACAGTAATTTTAGAATTGCAAGGGTGAGTGTTCAAATGGCTGATATTGGTTCTCAGAAAATGAAAGTATTGTCGGCAAGTGTTCAACAAAAAATTGATTCAATATTCCCTAAAGATAAGTATGATGTTAAAATCACAGGAACCAGTGCAATTTTCTTAAAAGGAAATGATTACCTGATAGAAAATCTTATTCAAAGTATGATTTCGGCTTTAGTGATTATTTCAATCATGATGGCATTTTTGTTCTTTAGCTGGAAAATGGTACTTATTTCATTGATTCCTAATTTAATACCATTGATTATGACATTCGGTATCATGGGTTATTTTGATATCAGATTGAAACCATCGACCATTATTATTTTTAGTATTGCTTACGGAATTGTAGTTGATTTTACGATTCATTATTTAGCCAAATACAGAAATTCACTCAAGAAGCACAATTGGGATATGAATATCGCCATCCCTGAAAGTTTAATGGAAGCAGGTCCTAGTATTATTTATACTGCTGTAGCGCTTTTTGCAGGTTTCATCATATTTGCAGCTTCAAATTTTGGAGGCACAGTTGCTTTAGGAGTGTTAACATCTTTGGCCTTATTATTTGGGATGTTTATGAACCTTCTATTGTTGCCATCCATGTTACTTTCATTGGCAAAAAGTATCAATGCCAAAGAAGAATTTGAAACTGTTTTGGTTGATGTGGAGCCTGAAGATTAACAAAATTCAATTTTCTAGTATTTGATTTTCTCTTAATTATCTTATTGTTAAGGATTTAATAATCCAAATCTTATTCTTTATCAGCATTTCCAATTCTCTATATATAATGCTATTTTTGCAGGCTTTTAAAAATTGGCATAATTGCTATAAATGAGAGTTTTAAGAAATGAGTAAGTATAAAGAGTTTAAAAAATTGGATTTTCCTGCATTTGAAGAGGAAGTTCTGAAGTATTGGAACGAAAATCAGGTTTTTGAAAAAAGTGTAAGCAATAGAGATGGTGCTCCTTCCTTTGTTTTTTATGAAGGTCCGCCTAGTGCAAATGGAATGCCCGGTATTCACCACGTGATGAGCCGTGCTGTAAAAGACATGTTCTGTCGCTACAATACTTTAAAAGGTTTTCAGGTAAAAAGAAAAGCCGGTTGGGATACACATGGTTTGCCTGTTGAATTACAAGTTGAAAAAACTTTAGGCATTACTAAAGAAGATATTGGTAAGAAAATTTCTGTTGAAGAATACAATGAAGCTTGCCGTAAAGATGTAATGAAGTTTACGGATGTTTGGAACAACCTTACCAATAAAATGGGATATTGGGTTAACCTGAATGATCCTTATATTACTTATGAAAACAACTATATCGAAAGTTTATGGAGCTTATTAAAAAAGCTTTACGATAAAGGTTATTTATACAAAGGTTATACCATTCAGCCATATTCACCTGCAGCAGGAACTGGTTTGAGTTCGCATGAATTGAATCAGCCTGGCACTTATAAAGATGTAAAGGATACCACTGCAGTTGCAATGTTCCGTTTAAAAGGAGCTTCATCAGTTTATAGCGGACCAGAAACACTTTGTGCATTGGCATGGACAACCACTCCATGGACATTACCTTCAAATACCGCTTTAGCAGTTGGTGAAAAAATCAATTATGCTATCATCAAAACCTATAATCCTTTTACCTATGAACCAGTTGTGGTTGTTATGGCAAATGATTTAATGGCTAAGTATTTCAAAGCAGAACAAGCGGAGTTGGATTACAGTGCTTATGTTGCCGGTGATAAATCTATACCTTATGTTTTCTTAGGTGAAATAAAGGGAAAAGATTTAGCGGGTATTGAATACGAACAATTACTTCCTTTTGCAAAAGTTGAAAATGGTGATGCATTTAAAATCATTACAGGTGATTTTGTAACTACTGAAGATGGTACCGGTATTGTACATATTGCTCCAAGTTTTGGTGCAGATGACTTTAAAGTAGCACGCCAAAACGGAATTGGCTCATTAACTTTGGTTGATAAAAGAGGAAAGTTTTTACCTGAAGTTCAAGATGGTCAGTTTCTTTATGGTGAAGAATATGTTAAAGAAGCTTATTTAAATGATGCTGAAAAAGCGGCTGAATTAGAAGTTCAGAAAGTAAAATTAAGCGGAGTAATTAAAGATACTTCCAAATTAAATTATTTAAGTGTTGATGAAAGAATCGTACTTAAATTACAATTGGAAGGAAAACTTTTCAAAAAAGAAAAATACGATCATACTTATCCGCATTGCTGGAGAACAGATAAGCCAATTTTATATTATCCATTAGAAAGTTGGTTCATTAAAACAACTGCTGTTAAAGACAGATTGGTTGAATTGAACAAAACTATCAATTGGAAGCCTGAACATACCGGAACCGGACGTTTTGGTAATTGGTTGGAAAATTTGGTGGATTGGAATCTTTCTCGTTCAAGATATTGGGGAACTCCATTGCCAATCTGGAAAACTGAGGATAATTCAGAAATACGTTGTATTGGTTCGGAGGCAGAATTGTTATCAGAAATTGAAGCATCAGTAAAAGCTGGTTTTATGCCTTCGGATTTTGTGATGAAAGACCTTCATAAACCTTTTGTTGACCAGGTGATTTTGGTTTCTTCAAAAGGCGAAAAAATGTTCCGCGAACCTGATTTAATCGACGTTTGGTTTGATAGTGGTGCGATGCCTTATGCGCAATGGCACTGGCCTTTCGAAAATGAAGAAGTATTTAGAAACAATTTCCCTGCAGATTTTATTGCAGAGGGTGTTGACCAAACACGCGGTTGGTTTTTTACTTTACATGCTTTATCTGTTTTATTGTTTGATAGCATTTCCTATAAAAATGTAATTGCAAATGGTTTGGTTCTCGATAAAAACGGGAACAAAATGAGTAAACGATTAGGAAATGTGGTTGATCCATTTGAAACAATTGCCAAATATGGTGCTGATGCAACAAGATGGTACATGGTTTCGAACAGTGACCCTTGGGATAATCTGAAGTTTGACTTGGAAGGTGTTGCAGAAGGTCAGCGTAAGTTCTTTGGAACCTTATATAATACATATGGCTTCTTTGCAATTTATGCCAATATCGATGGATTTGAATTCAATCCTGAAAAAACAACTCCATTGGCTCAAAGAACAGAATTAGACCGTTGGATTTATTCAAAATTACAAAGCCTAGTTAAAAAGGTAAGAACCAATATGGATGATTACGATCCAACTCCGGCTGCTAGAGCAATTGAGGAGTTTGTTTCTGATCATTTATCTAACTGGCACGTGCGTTTAAGTCGCAGAAGATTCTGGAAAGGAGAGATGAATGCCGATAAACAGGCAGCATACGAAACTTTGTATGAATGTTTAATGGTTACTTCTCAGTTAATGAGTCCGATTGCTCCATTTTTCTCAGATTGGTTATACAAAAACTTAGGTGGAAAAGCAGAATCTGTGCATTTAACTGATTTACCAATTGGAAATGAAGCAGCTATTGATTTGGTACTTGAGGAACAAATGGATTATGCCCAGAAAATTTCTTCTCTGGTTTTATCTATTAGAAAAAAGGAAAATATTAAAGTTCGTCAGCCTTTACAAAAAATCTTAATTCCTTTGGTTGACCAAAGAATAAAAGATGAAATTGTACATGTTCAAAATTTGATTTTGGCTGAAGTAAACGTAAAAGAACTTTCATTTATTGATGCTATTGATAAGTCAATCAAACCTAATTTTAAAACATTGGGCAAAAAGGTTGGTGCAAAAATGAAAGCAGTTGCAGCAGAGATTGTAAACTTAAAACAGGACAAAATTTCTGAACTTGAGGCCAATGGCAATAGTAAAATTTTAGTTGAAGGTGAAGAAATTTCAATCTTATTAGAAGATGTTGAAATTTTGTCGAAAGAAATTTCAGGTTATAAAGTTGCCAATGAAGGTCGTTTAACTGTGGCCCTGGATGTGTCGATTAGCCCTGAATTAAAGGAAGAAGGAGTTGCAAGAGAGATTATCAGCAAGTTACAATCGCTCAGAAAAGAGATGAATTTGGAGGTAACCGATAAGATTTTAATAAAAATTGAAGCTCACGATTATATAAAAAGTTCTATTAATCAGTTCAAAAGCTATATTTGCACCGAATTATTGGCGGCCTCTATTGAGTTCGAATTGGCATCAAGCCTTGAAAACACAATAGAAGTCGATGAAAATAGGATTCAAGTTAGTATCCAAAAAGCGTAAATTGTCTATGGCCCAAAAGAGTAAAAAGTCGCCAGCAAAAAAAGCACCTGCTAAAGCGGCGAAAAAAGTTGTTGCAAAAACACCAGCTAAAAAGCAAAAAGCAGCTCCTAAAAAAGCTGCAGTGAAGACGGCTCCTAAAAAGGCGGCAGTTAAAGCGGCTCCTAAAAAAGCAGCGGTAAAAACATCTCCAAAAAAGGCAGCTAAAACAGCTCCTAAAAAAGTTGCTCCTAAGAAGGCTGCTGCTAAACCTGCTCCTAAAAAGCAAGTGAAGAAAGTAGTTGCTAAACCTGTTGTTAAAAAGGCTGCTCCTAAAAAAGCTGTAGCAAAAAAAGCAACTAAAAAAGTGGTAGCTAAACCAGTAGTTAAAAAGGCAACTCCTAAAAAAGCTGCAGTAAAACCAACAGCTAAAAAGCCAGTTGCTAAACCAATTGTGAAAAAAGCTGCTCCTAAAGCTGCGAAAAAAGCAGTTGCTCCGGCTAAACCAGTTGCAAAAAAGACAGTTGCAAAAGCAGCTCCTAAGAAAGCCGCTGTAAAAGTAGCTCCTAAAAAGGCTCCTGTAAAAACTATCGCGAAACCTGTTTCTAAAAAAGTTGCTCCTAAAAAAGTAGCAAAAGCTGAACCAGTAAAACCTGTAGTTAAAGCTAAAGTGGCTAAACCTGAAGTAAAAGCTGTAGTTAAGCCTGCTGTAAAAGCAGTAGTTAAACCAGCTGCTCCTAAAAAAGAATTGAAACCTGTTGTTAGTAAGGTTCCGGTTTTTGAAGAGAAAAAGGAAGAAGCTCAAATGGTTGATGCTAAGCGTTACAGTGATGTTGATTTAGCTGAATTCAAAGATATTATCAATAGAAAATTAGTTGTAGCTCGTGAAGAATTAAACAACTTATTAAACCAGATGCAAAATCCTGGTATTAATGGTGGAGCTGATACTGATAATGCATACAATAAAATTGATGATGGTGCCTCAACTTCTGAAAAAGAATATTTGAGTCAATTGGCTGCTCGTCAGCGTAAATTCATCGAAAATTTAGAAAATGCTTTAATCAGAATTGAAAACAAAACTTATGGTATCTGTAAAGTTACAGGTAAGTTAATTTCAAAAGAAAGATTGAGAGCAGTTCCTCATACTACTTTAAGTATGGAGGCTAAACTTCAACAATATAAATAAGTAAAATACCACTTATATATTTGGCTGTATCAATAACTACCGGTTTTTGATACAGCCTTTTTTTTGCTCACGCTTTTAAATAGATTTGTAGCTCATGAATAATAAAATTGTCATTCCGGCTGTATTACTAATTGGAATTCTGCTTTTCGACCAATTCGTAAAATTGTATATCAAAACCCATTTTATGTTGGGTGAAGAAGTAAATGTTTTTGGAAACTGGTTCAAATTACATTTTACTGAAAATTATGGAATGGCGTTTGGAATTGAGTTTGGTGGTAAAACCGGTAAAGTATTCCTAACTGTTTTTAGAATTATTTTTGTGATGGGAATACTTTGGTATATCCAATCTATGGCCAAAAAAGGAATGGCTATGTCGTATATAATTTCATGGACATTCATAGCTGCAGGAGCACTAGGTAATATTATTGATTCAGTATTTTATGGAGCTTATTTTGGCTACGATTCATGGTTTCATGGAAGAGTAGTTGACATGTTATATTTTCCATTGGTTCAAACTACAATTCCTGAATGGTTTCCATTCTGGGCTGGTGAAGATTTTGAGTTTTTTCGTCCGGTTTTTAATATCGCTGATGCTGCAATAACTATTGGTTTTGTATTAATTTTACTAACTCAGGGGTATGTAAATTCGGAAGATAATCAAACTACTCCGGAAGAAAATCCCGATACAAATACAAGTATTGCGGAATAAATTCTTTAAAATATATTCATAAAAAAAGCCCACTTTCATTGCTGATTGTGGGCTTTTTCATAAATAACTTTCTTTCTAATTAATCATATCAAAACCTGTATAAGCTTGTAAAGCTTTAGGAATTTTAATTCCATCAGGTGTTTGGTTGTTTTCTAACATTGTTGCCAAAATTCTTGGTAATGCCAATGCACTTCCATTTAATGTATGCACCAATTGATTTTTACCTTCTTTTGGTTTGAATCTGCATTTCATTCTATTGGCTTGAAAACTTTCAAAATTTGATGTAGAGCTTACTTCCAACCAACGTTGTTGAGCAGCACTATAAGTTTCAAAATCATAAGTTAATGCTGATGAAAAACTCATGTCACCTCCACATAATCTTAATATTCTGTAAGGCAATTCCAGTTTTTCCAATAATCCTTGAACATGTTTCACCATTTCTTCAAGAATTTCATAGGAATGATCAGGATGTGCAATTTGAACGATTTCTACTTTATCAAATTGATGTAATCTGTTTAATCCTCTTACATGGGCTCCCCAAGCACCTGCTTCTCTTCTAAAACAAGGTGTATACCCAACATTTTTAATTGGAAGATCTTCTTCTTTCAAAATTACATCTCTGTAAATATTGGTAATAGGAACTTCTGCAGTTGGAATCAAATACAAATCATCTACAGTTGCATGATACATTTGTCCTTCCTTATCCGGTAATTGTCCGGTTCCAAAACCAGAATCAGAATTAACAAGTAGGGGAGGCATAATTTCACTGTAACCAGCTTTAATTGCTTCATCCAAAAAGAAGTTAATCATGGCTCTTTGTAACCTAGCTCCTTTGTTTTTGTAAACTGGAAATCCTGCACCAGTAATTTTTACGCCTAATTCAAAATCAATTAAATCGTACTTCTTAATTAAGTCCCAATGAGGAACTGCTCCTTCATATAAACTAGGTATTTCGCCCCATTGAAGAACATTTAAGTTTTCCTCAGGTGTTTTTCCTTCTGGTACAATTTCGTTAGGAAGGTTAGGAAAAGTAACCAGAATATTATAGATATCATCTTCCAGTTTCTTTAATAAAGCTTCTTGTTCTTTAGCAGCTTCTTTTAATTCATTGGAACGAACCTTGATTGTTTCAGCTTCTTCTTTCTGACCCGATTTCATCAATTCACCAATCTTTTTGGCAATTTGATTGGCTTCAGCCTGATTGTTTTCAACTTGAAGTTTTAACTTTTTCTTTTCGTCATCAAGCTTTAACATCTCGTCAATATCAGCAATGTTTTTCACATGCTTTTTGGCAAGTTTGTTTTTTACTTCATCAAGGTTTTCCCTGATATAATTTAATTGTAACATTTGGTATTACTGATTAACAACTACCACTTTATCCATCACATCACCCTGGCGAATTTGTTCAATTACATCCATTCCTTCAACTACTTTTCCAAAACAAGTATGAACTCTGTCCAAATGTTGAGTATTTGAGCGGTTATGACAAATGAAAAACTGAGAACCACCTGTATCACGACCTCTATGAGCCATACTTAAAACGCCTCTGTCGTGGTATTGGTTTCCACCTGTTAATTCACATGGAATTGAATAACCCGGTCCACCTGCTCCAGTGCCTGTAGGATCTCCACCTTGTATAACAAAATCAGGAATTACACGATGAAACTTAACACCATTATAATAGCCGCTTTCGGCTAGTTTACAAAAATTTTCTACTGTTTTTGGTGCATCATTTTCAAAGAATTCAATCTTCATTACACCTTTGTTTGTATGGATTTCAGCTATACGCATGACTTTTTAATTTGCCGCAATTTAAGAGATTTTTTTCTCTTCAAATGCATGTTTCATCGGCATTTCGCTACTTTATTGCTTCTAATAAACAAAATCTTACACTGCTTCCTCCTTAAATTGTATTGAATGTTCTGGCTTTTTGGGTTATTTTGCACCAAATATTAAAACACATGAATTACGATTTAGTAGTAATTGGTAGCGGTCCCGGTGGATATGTGGCTGCCATTCGTGCAAGTCAGTTAGGACTAAAAACAGCTATCGTTGAAAAATCTGAGTTAGGTGGCGTATGTTTAAATTGGGGTTGTATCCCAACGAAAGCATTATTAAAATCAGCCCAGGTTTTTGAATATATCAAACATGCAAAAGATTACGGTATTACTGTTTCAGGAGCAGAACATGATTTTTCTGCTGTTGTAAAAAGAAGTCGTGGTGTTGCCGATGGAATGAGCAAAGGAATTGCCTTCCTAATGAAAAAGAATAAAATTGATGTGATTCAAGGATATGGTAAACTTCTTTCAGGTTCTAAAGTTGAAGTTACTGATGCCAGCGGTGCTAAAAAAACAGTTGAAGCTAAAAGTATTATTTTGGCTACTGGTGCTAGAAGCCGTGAATTACCTAATATCAAAATTGATGGTACAAAAGTACTTGGTTATAGAGAAGCAATGGTAATGCCTCAACAACCAAAATCGATGATTGTAATGGGCTCTGGTGCTATTGGTTGTGAGTTTGCTTATTTCTACAATAGCATGGGTACTAAGGTTACTATCGTAGAATTCATGCCAAATATCCTTCCTATTGAAGATGAAGAGGTTTCAAAAGAAGTAACTAAATCTTTCAAAAAGTCTGGTATCGATATCATGACTTCTGCTTCTGTAGAATCTGTTGATTCAAAAGGTGCAGGTTGTAAAGTAAAAGTTAAAACAGCTACAGGTATTGTTGATCTTGAAGCAGATGTTGTTTTATCAGCAGTTGGTATTCAAACAAACCTTGAAAATTTAGGATTAGAATCTGTTGGTGTTAAAACCGATAAAGGCAAAGTTTTAGTTGATGATTATTATGCAACTAATATCAAAGGTGTTTATGCAATTGGTGATATAGTTAAAGGTCCTGCTTTGGCTCACGTTGCTAGTGCTGAAGGTATTATTTGTGTTGAGAAAATTGCAGGTCATCACCCTGAGCCGTTGAATTATAACAATATCCCTGGTTGTACTTATTGCTCACCTGAAGTTGCTTCTGTAGGTTATACAGAAAAAGCAGCTAAAGAAGCTGGTTATGAAATTAAAGTTGGTAAATTTCCTTTTAGTGCAAGTGGTAAAGCTAGCGCAGGTGGTGTAAAAGAAGGATTTATCAAATTAATTTTTGATGCTAAATATGGTGAATTTTTAGGTGCTCATATGGTTGGTGCAAATGTTACTGAAATGATTGCCGAAGTTGTTGTAGCAAGAAAACTTGAAACTACAGGAATGGAAATCATTAAATCAGTTCACCCGCATCCTACCATGAGTGAGGCTATTATGGAAGCTGCAGCTCAGGCTTACGGTGAATGTATTCACTTGTAGAATTCAAATAATTAAAAAAAGAAAAAGGCTTTTTCATCTTGGTGAAAAAGCCTTTTTCTTTTTAGTGCTTCTATTAGTTTTTCAATAGTTTAAAACTACTACTTTCATTGTCTTTATAAATCCGACCTAAATAGATTCCAGGTTTTAATTGATTTGTACTGATACTTTCACTGGCTTTTATATCTGATTCCAGTACTTTATTGCCAATCAAATCAAATAATTCAATCTTATATAAACCCGCATCCAAATTCATAAATCCAAATTCATTTGTAGTTGGATTTGGATAAACAGTAGTCTTTAAACTTCCATTAATTTCATTCAAAGCATTTGCAAATGAACTGATGATTAATTTTTTATTGATGATATCACAAGTTGGAGTTACAAAACTCATGTTTACTTCATCAAATCCTGAATAAGAGGTATTGTTTGAAATAACTAAACTATCCGATTTTTCATCATCACCAATTATTTGAATTCCATGTATTGTACTTGTGGATTTGATAAATGCTTTTGAATAATAACTATTCAATCCAAATGCACTTAAAGGGATTGAAATTCTATTAGTATTTTTAAGATAAATGCGATAATCTGCACCAGTTGAAACAACAGATGGTTTAACCTCAACACTTAAATTATAACTATTATTTGTATTTCCTTTTGATGTAATTGAAACAGTATAATTTGTATTAGAACTTGGAAATACAATTTCATTGTTACTTTTTTTGTTTAATAAAGTAACATCATTAGGACTAGAAGACCAGCTGTAAACAGAATCTTGCTGACCGGCATCAAAACTCAATTGAAATTCACAATTGGCACAGGCAATAGAAGGATAACTTTCAATTTTAAAGATAGCAGTATCACTTTGTAAATCAGGATTTGTTACTACTAATTTGATTTGATCTTTACCAATCCAAAATTTATCAATGGGTTTAATTTTTAATAAATTCCCAGGTAGAATGCTAGCTTGAGTTGCCTGTCCTTGTTGTAGAATTTGCCAGTTTAAATTAGAGCCATTGTAGTTTTTATCAAAAGCAAATTCATTTAGATTAAATTGTTTGAAGCTACGATTGGCATATCTGCTTAAAATTTTCGAATCGATAACAGGTCTGTTTTCTGCTTTTAATTGTACTCCACACATATAAACTCTTGCACCGGTAACACTGTTTCCGTTTAAGAAAATACTCATGTAAGTAACATTTTCAGGAACATAAAATCGAACAGTTTTTAATGTATATTCTGTTGTTTGTGCTTTTACACTTTCTAAAACATCTAAACCTACTTCAGGCATTTGTAAATACAATCCAATATTGTCCCATTCGCTTTCTCCACCTTTAGTGTACATGGTGAGAATATTCCAGCCTTTACTAATTCCTCCAAGCGTTTGTACATTCATCATTGGTTTGGTTTCATTAGAACTATAGGCTATTGGGAATTCTGCATTTACTCCTCCGTTTGGCTCCAACTGGGCAATTGACATTGTTATTCCATCCGGATTTCCATCCTGATTTAAATCGGTTCCAAATGAAGGAAATATGTTTTTCTCAGGATCAAATTTGTATAAATACATATCTTGATAAACCTCAGAAAATGTTCTTATAGGGATGTTCTTTGCTATACACCAGGTAATAATTTCATCAAGCTTTTTTACCAGACTGTCAATTGGCGAGGCTCCACCCCAATCACTCAAATGATTTATGCTAATTGATGTAAAATGTCGTGCAGCATTATCTGATATTATTTTTTTGATTTGGGTTGTTGTATAATATTCCTCTGTGAAATCTCCACCTGAAATACTAAATCTATTGGTACCATTTGCATTTGGCATCAAATAAGTATTTAACAATTGAGGGTAACTGTTTCCGCAATTGTAGCCGAATTGATTTCCGTAAATTTTCTCAATTACCTGAGCAGGAATATATGGTGTTTGTCCGCCCGGATGTATAAAAACTCTAGGTCTTGGTAATTGGTATTTATCAAATATTTCTAAACTTTTTTGAGCCAATAATTGAATTCCATTTTCGTGAATTTCAATATCGTATGGACCAATTTTTCTATAGTTCAAATTTTCTTCATCCGATAAATTAATTTCTTCAATCCAAAAGCTTCTAATCATAGCAGTATCAGGGTCGTTTGGATTGATATTGTTGAAATAAGCAATACCTAATAATTGGTTTTTTGAAGGTAGATAAATATGCGAGAAATAATTGCTTCCCCAAAGTTTATCGCTGTCCCATTCTCCATTATTGGCAGAAATTAGCATATTGTCTTTTATACGAACTTTACCTTCATTCCCTAAACCATTGGTGTTTTTTAAAGTGTATTTAAAACAAACTTTTCTTTCCTTTTCATTGATATGACTTACACCCGGTTTAGTTAAATAAACACTTGTATTTTCATTAGGCATGAACTGAAAATATTGGGTTACATCATTTGGACTTTGGTCTAATAATTCATGACCATCTGCAGCAATTTGTTTAACAATTGGCCAATAATTAGCATCCTCTCTTAAATCACCTACCTGTGAGTTGAGTGCATAAACAAACTTTTTATTGTGTTTGTTAAAAACGGCCCTGATTTTTTCTAATTTAATTGGGTCCTGATAATCATCAAATCTAAAGGTAACACCAGCATTCATTGTAGAGATTTGTTGAGCAAACAGATTTACTGTTGTTGCCAAAATCAAAATGAAAATCGAGAGTTTGATTTTTAAATATTTGTGCATTAAGTATAGGTTTTCAATGCGAAAATATAAGCATTTTGTAAATATCGACTTAAAACACAGGTTTTTGACTTGTTTTTTATACTAATGGAGGTTTTAAATATTTGAAAATCATATTGTTTAAAGTTGATGGAGTTAGGTATTCTCATCAAGCCCATTAAAAAGGGAAAAGGGTCAACTTTTTAAAAGCCGACCCTCGATTTCAAACCCCTTTGAAAACCCCAATTATTGCTTTAGAACTTTAATTGTATAATTTATTTGGCCACTTTGAATCAATAGAAAATACATTCCGGGTTCAAGTGAATTTTTTGGCTGAAGCACCATCTCTTGTTTTACTTTTCCTTCATATAAATCTTCAATATGTTTTCCTTGTAAATCATGAATAGAAACTTCTATATAGTTTGATGGATTTATATTGGTAATGTTTAAGTTAATTGAATTTTTAAAAGGATTTGGATAAGTACTGATTTTCCATGAATCAGGATCTTTAATTGCAATTGAGTTTACAATTTTATTTTTCACAAACCATACTTCATAACAGGTTGCACTTGCTGAACTTTGTGTTCCTGTATTGGTGAAAAATATATTTGCTGCAGTACTACTAATTCCGCCAACCAATGTTCCAGCGAAAACCGAATCCTTTTCAAATTTGTCAAAATCAAAAATCCCTTGTTCATCCTCAAGTTCATTTTCTGAAGGGATAATTTCAGCAGCACTTCCTAAATATCCAGGCATTTGTATATTGGGTAGGGCGTATTCCTTAAGATTGCCGGTACTATCTCTTTTTATGTAACTGATTGTTTTTACAAATGGTACACTATCGTTTTTAATAATGTTGCCATTGTTATCATAATAGTACTGACTTATTCCTCCAAAGAAAATGGTGCTCATGCTGTTTTCTTCCTTGTTAAAAATTGGAATATATGCTGTATGGTATTGGTTTAAATATTGGTTAAATCCATTGTTAACCTCATGATTGTTTTCTCTGATATCAATTGAGTTTAACCAAGGTAAATTCTGGTTGTATTGAAAAACGCCACTCCATAAGGTATAATAATACTCGCCTGAATTATTTTTGTTAGGAGTTAGATTATAATCTCGTCTATGCAAATTCAATGAATCAGTAGTAGATTCATAATTGCTAATGGTAATTGAATTACTAACAATTTCAAGGTTGAACTTTTTAATTGCATTTGTATAAGCTTGGGTATATGATGCTCCTCCCATTGGATTATATCTTCCATCAAAACGATTTCCTCCTACTAAATAAAATTTATTATTTATCATACCTAAATGCCCACCTGTAACAGCAAATCTTTGGTCGGTAATTTGAATGAATGCCGAACTTGTTGATTCATTACTTTCAATTTTTTCAATAAGTGTTTCTAGGTTTATAACACAAACATTTGGAAAAGTAATATGAGTTCCGGCAGTTGTAGAAAAACCATATCCTCCTATTAAAATTAAGTTTTTCCCGGATTGATAAAACTGCATATTGGTGCTTTGTAACTGCTCTTTTAATGCAGCATTTAATGAGTTTACTGATGTACTTTTAACAGTTTCATTTTTGCTATTCACCAAATAAATATTGGTATTGTTCCCAGCCTGATCAAAACTGGCAAATGGTTGTCTTCTGTGTAGTCCATCTGTTCTTCCTCCAATTATTATCCATTTGCCATCGAATTTACCCCATGCAAAAGCTTGTAGACCAGGTAATCCTTCAATTGTTTTTGGCTTTAGTTGAATGGAATATTCACCAAATTGGGCTTTAAGTCCTATTGTGCTTGCAATAAGCAATGCAAATAAGAATAATTTATTTTTCATTATAGCTCAAATTTCTACTATCTTTTTGGTTTCAAATGGAACATTAGTTACATAAGTATATAATTATGCAAAAAGAATTTTCTGGATTGCCTTTCGAATGGATAGATGTGAGTTTGCCTACAGAGGAAGAGTTACACGAATTGGCCTTAAAATATAAGCTTCCTGCACCTGCTGTTTTAGACTGTCTTCAATCTGATCACCTTCCTAAATTTGAAGTTTTTGATGATTATACTTTTGTTATTTTTCGAATGTTTGATATGGAGTGCAAACCTAATCCTTCCAATTTTCAACAATTAACCAGAAAGTTAGCTATCTTTTTTAATGAGAAATTTCTTTTAACAATTCATAGAAGTAAAACAGATATTGTAGATCATGTTGCAAAGAAATATTGCGGTGATGCAATTGTAAAATCACCTTTTGATATAGTTTGCAAAATCAATAAAAATGTACTTGAAACATTTCAGACTCCGCTCAATGATATAGATAGACAAGTAGATGTTTATGAGCAGAATATATTTTTGAAAAAACGAATTCCGGATTTGTTAAAAACTCTATATCAGATTAAAAGAAAAGCTTATTTAATTAAACGTTTAAACCTAATTAATAAAAGTGTAATTGAAGCTTTACCACTAAACCATAAGCGTTCTCCTTACTATAGTGATATGCATGATTACTTTGTAAGTATTGATACTCTTACAGAAGAAATTTATGATAGTATCAATTCGATTTTGCATTTATACTTGGCCATTTCATCTCAGAAAACGAATGAAGTAATGCGAATTCTTACTGCATTTTCTGCATTTTTTCTTCCTCTTACATTTATAGTTGGTGTGTACGGAATGAACTTTGCTTATATGCCTGAACTAAATATGCATTGGGCATATCCGGCTGTTCTTGGGCTTATGGCGATTATCACAATTGGTATTTATATTTGGTTTAGAAGAAGAGGATGGCTTCAATAATATTTTGTTATATTTTTCAATTTATGACCTGAGCAAACTTATTCATAACAATTGCAGTGTAGCTTTGTAAACTAATTTTATAAATATGAATAATTTTAATCCATGGCACCATGTGTCACCAGGAGAAAATCTACCTGATATTGTTAATGGTATTATTGAAATTCCAAAAGGTACAAGAGCTAAATATGAATTAGACAAAGACAGTGGTTTAATTAAATTAGATAGAGTTTTGTATTCATCAGTTTATTATCCTGCTAACTATGGCTTTATCCCTCAAAGTTATTGTGATGATAAAGATCCTTTGGATATTTTGGTTTTATCTCAAATAGATTTTGTTCCATTGTGTTTGGTTCCTGCAAAAGTTATTGGTGTAATGCGCATGTTAGACAATGGCGAAGCTGATGATAAAATTATTGCAGTAGCAGCAGGTGATCCAAGTGTGAGTCATATCAACGATATCTCAGAATTACCAGCACATTTTATTTCAGAAATGAGAAGTTTCTTTGAAGATTACAAAAAGTTAGAAAACAAAACCGTTGTTGTAGAAGATTTTTTGAATAGGGAAGTAGCCATTCAAATTTTACAAGACAGTTTCAAATTATACCAGGAAAATCGTGCCTCTGGAAAAATATAAAAATTAACTTTGGGCTTATTTATTCAACACTACAATTGAATATTGTTAAAAGCAATGATTTTTTAAAGAATAATTTTCTTGAATTTATTGGTATAACTCCTTTCCTAGTTTAACATAAATCTCATTTGTTTTTGATGATTTAGAATGCGATTTATTTTTAAAAATCTAGTAATCGAGCAAATCCAAAATGAGGATATAACTTATCATTGTAATGAATGGTGGTTATTTCAAAATACATTTTCTTACTTTGAATGCCTAGTGAAACAGCTGGATAAGATAAATTAAAATTATCATCTTCCTTGTATAGCTGGTTCCTTCGGATATAAAAAGTATTAAAACTATATCTGGGAGTAAGTATCATTGATATATTTTCATTCAACTTTACAGAAAATGGAATAAAAAAATCAGCATTTAAAGCGCCATTTGTTTCTTTGTTTACAGATGTTTTTGTTCCTAAAATTTTGATTGAATCTCTGGAAAGTACAAATCCTAAATCGGCTCCTAGTGCGATATTTAATTTGGAATTTGGGCCCAATAAACTGTGTTGTAAACCTGCACGCAGACCAAAACCTCCGATTATTTTAGGAAAATGTACTGCTAAGCGAATGTCTGTTTTGTTTGAAATTCCAAATTGACCTCCAATTGCCAAAATAGGTGCAGTTGCAATTTTATTTGAGAAATTTATATTTCCGTTATCCTTGTTTACTGAATCGATTTTTAACTGCACACCAGTACCTACACCAATATAGGCTATGTTGTTTCCTTTGCCCAAAGGGTTTGGATTGGCAACATACAAATTATTACTAACGGTACATGATGTTAAACACCAAAGAGCTGACATCAAACAAAAAAGCTTTGAAGAATTATTCATAAAAGAGGAGGTCTTTACCAAAAATAATAAAAGCTTCTTATTGGACAAAAATCATCTTCAAAACATTGCATTGCACGTGAATTTATCCCTGTACTAATTGAATTTCTAAAGTCTTCCCCAATTCAATCAAATCATTCACCACATTTTCATTCAATGGAATGCCTGCAACCAAGCGCTCTGCCTTCATTTTATATTCGATTTCACCTGGTATCAACACAGGTTGGTTATCATCAACTGGTATGGATGCTTTGAATCGTTTGATCCAATTATCCATGTGGTTTTTAAAATCATTGGCAGGTCGAAAGGCATCAATTCGCATGGCACCTACAAAATGACCAATTCCGTTTCCGGGTAAATTTTCTAAGGGATTTAAAAATGATACAAATGGTGGTACCCATGGTCCATAATTGGCTCCTGATAATACGGCACTCATGATATCAACCATAGAAGCAAGGCCGTAACCTTTATGTCCTCCTAATGGAAGCAATGAGCCTCCATGTTTTAATTCATGGGCATCATTACTTGGTAATCCATCTTTGGTTTGAACCCAATCATTCGGTAATTCTTTTCCTTTTCTTTGAGCAATTTCCAATTTTCCATTTGCAGCTGCACTGGTTGCCATATCCAATACAAAGGGTAATTCATGATTGGTTGGAAAACAAGCACAAATAGGATTGGTCCCTAACATTCTTTCTTTAGAATGTGTTGGCGCTACTAAAGGACTCGCATTTGTCATTGCAAATCCAATCA
Source organism: Vulcanococcus limneticus LL (assembly GCA_943361925.1). Taxonomy (GTDB): domain Bacteria; phylum Bacteroidota; class Bacteroidia; order UKL13-3; family UKL13-3; genus CAISCU01. The sequence goes on from CALRIT020000019.1 coordinate 39,513, forward strand.
TATCGTGCTCCAAAGCCATCATTGCATGAGCTGCAGCAATTCCAAAATGGTTAGAATTTTGAATTGCAACCCAGCCTGTTCCAACTTCTTTTGCTTTTTGAATAGCTACTTCCATGGCTTTGTTGGCAACCACAAGACCTAAGCCTGCATCAGCATCAATGGTAGCTGTTGATGGAGTTTCATGAATGATTTTCCATTGAGGATTCATGTTGGCTCTATTGGCATTTTTTAGTCGGATATATCCGCTTAATCTAGCAACACCATGTGAATCAATTCCTCTTAAATCGGCTTCAATTAAAACTTTTGCAGCTAGTTGTGCATCAGCTTTATTCATGCCGTTTTTAATGAAAACAGTTTCAGTAAAGTTTAATAATGTATCGTGTTTATAAACCAAATCCATTCGAAAATTTTATTTTGTATCGATAATAAAAGGAGAACCACCTTTGCCTCCCATGATAATAACTTTTGTATTGGGAGATTTAGCTAATTCAAGATTTGCTTTGATGCTTTCATATTGCAATTGTTTATCTCCTAAACCACTACTGATAATCTTTTGGTAATCTGCAATACCTTGAGCTTCCACTCTTTTTCTATCTGCTTCCTGTCTTTCTTTTTGTAAAACGAACTGCATTTTTTGTGCATCTTGTTCTGCTCTAATTTTTTCTTCAATACTTCCTTTAACTGATTGTGGAAGGGTGATATTTCTAACCAATAATTGTTCTAATTCTAAACCTCTTTTGTTAAAATCGACTTCAATGGTTTTGAAAATTCTGTTTTGAAACTCATCTCTTTTTGATGAATACAAAGCCACTGCATCATAATAAACAGCATTGTCTCTAATTTTAGTTCGAGTAATGGGTCTTACGATTTTATCTCTGTAATCAATTCCAACTTCTCTTAATAAAAATGGAGCTTTGTCTGGTTTTACATTGTATAAAACTGTTAAGTCAATTGTTACTTCCAAACCATCAGCAGTTAAAACACGAATAGCATCATCTCCCTCTTTTTCACCTTCATCGTGAATGCCACTCATAGTATAATTTTGAGTTTTGGTGTCAATCTCTTTAACTTCTTTTAAAGGATTAACAAAATGTAATCCACTTGGTAAAACATCATCTTCAATGTTTCCAAATAAGCTTTTAACACCTACATGACCTGCATCGATTTGTTTAAAACAAGCCGTAGAAATACCAACTAAAGCAAGCACCAGTGCTAATCCTCTAAGAAGAGGGGCGATTTTTGCAGTCTGGATATTTTTAGCCAGTGCAAACGAAACTCCGAAAACAATCAGAGCTAATACAACAAGTACCATATTTATTTTGATTAATTAAATTCCTGAAGCAAGAATATCAGCAATATGTAATACCTCAATTCCGGTATTACCCTGTTTCTTTAAAACACTATCTATCTGAATCAAACAAGAATAATCAGTAGAGATTAAATATTTTGCACCACTTTCAATTACCTGATCAATTACTTCTTTAGCCATCGATACTGATAAGGCTTCTGAGTTAACTGAAAAAGTTCCACCAAATCCACAACACAATCCTTGTTTTGGTAGTTCCACCAATTCCAATCCTTCAACCTGTTGTAATAACTGACGTGGTTGTGTTTTGATTTTACAATGTTCCGAAGCCTGACATGAATCAAAAAAAGCAACTTTCCCTTCAAATTTTGAACCTAGATTTTCAATTTTTAATACATCAACTAAAAACTCACTTAGTTCAAACGACTTCTTTTGTAATTGTCTGTATTTATTGTGATAACTAGAGTTTTGGAAGAGTAAATCGTAAGAGTTTCTTATCATAGCAGTGCAGGCACCGGCACCACAAACTAAATTTTTATCGGTTGAAATTTCATTTAGAAATTTTTCAGCTACTTGTCTTGAATCTTCCCAGTATCCGGCATTAAAGGCAGGTAAGCCACAACATGTTTGCTCCGGATTATAGTGAACCATACAACCGGCCTTTTCTAAAACCTTTACCATATTTAAACCTGTTTCGGGTTTAAATTGGTCTATAAAACATGGAATTAAAATCTCAACCTTTATTGCTGCCATTTTAAATGGTTTGTCCTTTAAAGTTTTTTATCCTAGAAATGAAAAACAAACCTACTAAAAAAAACAGCATCAATGCTAATACAGATGTTCGCATATTGCCGGTGATGTCGATTAAAATGCCGTAAACCAATGTCCCAAGCACGATTGCGATTTTTTCACTCACATCAAAAAAACTGAAATAAGATGCAGTTTCATTACTTTCTTCCGGTATTAACTTGGCAAATGTCGACCTAAACATACTTTGAATGCCTCCCATTACTATACCAACAACCACTGCTAATGCATAAAATTGTTCAGATGAACTAACCATATAAGCTGCAACAGTTATACCAATCCAGATAACAAGCATTATGAGAATGGTATAGATATTTCCAATCGCACCTGAAATTTTCGAGAACATATAAGCTCCGCCAATCGCAATTATTTGAATGATTAATATGGTTAGAATTAATTCAGATGTTTCCATTTTAAGTTCCTGAGAGCCAAACAAACTGGCAACATACATAACGGTTTGAACTCCCATACTCGAAAACAAATACCCCAATAAATAATTTCTCATTCGATTATTATGAGGTAACATGATTTCTTTATAAACCTTTTTGATTTCTGTAAATCCTTTATGAAAAATATTGCCTTCGATATTGAGTACGTTTGATTTGTCCTCATTTAAATTTCTAAAAGTAATTTGAGCAAATCCTGCCCACCATAATCCTACCATAACAAAACTAAGTTTGATTGCTAAAACTTCGTAAAATGATTTTGCTGTTTGAATGGCATCTGTCATATTCATACCAGCTGCATTTAGTTCATATGCTTTGGTGTGGTATGGGAAGAATAAATCGTGTTTTAAAATGACAAGCAGGTTTATTACCAATAGGATTACTGAACCAATATATCCCATTGAAAATCCTTTTGCACTCACTTCGTCATACTTATCTTCAGTTGCAATTTCCGGTAAAAATGCATTATAAAAAACCAAACTACCTCCAAAACCAAAAAGACTCAAAACAAAAAGTAGAATTCCTAGATATACTGTTTCGGGCGACATAAAATACATCAAAATGCAGCTCAAACTTCCCAAGTAACAAAAGAGCTGCATGAAGAACTTTTTATTTTTTCTTGCATCAGCAATACCAGAAAGAATAGGAGAACTGAAGGCTACAAGCAAAAATCCAAGTGAGAGCGCATATGAATAAAGTGCGGTATTTACTATTTTGTAGCCAAATATGTCTAAATAATATGGTGCTGTAAGAGGATTCCCCTGGGCAATCGATGCTGCTTTACTTACGCTTTCATAAAAAGGCGGAAATATAGCAGTTGCAATAGTCAGTGAAAAAACCGAATTAGCCCAGTCATACATAGTCCAGGCGCGAATTACTTTAGGGTTATTTAATTCTGTTTTCATTCATGCCAAAATATGTTTTTATTTTTTATGTTCCTAAATTTTGGGGTCGCTTACTTAAATTTAGGGATGATTGTTTCGTTTGTTTAAATTTTTAGTCAGACTTTTTTATTGTCTTTATTCCTAATTTGCAGCATGCCTGAAATCTCAAAAAAGAAAATTCCTGTCCCGGTTGGTGAACATTTAAGAAAGTACTTACGCCATCATCATCGAGAAAGTAAGATCAAACTTCAGTATAAAGATTTATTGGATTTTGATGTAACAATAACCCTTTATGATAAAAAAGGGAAGGATACTTTTTGGGAAACCTGCATTTACAAACCCGATATTTTTAATGAAATACAAAGGAATTTACTTCAGATATATTCATTAATGAAGGCCGGTGGTGATATGGAAGTGATGGACCATCTTTTTGTTGAACGCATCGATAATTGTTTATACGGAAATACCTCTCCGTTTAGAATTAGAGTTGTCAATAAAATGAACGACAATTTTGATTATTTCTATGTGAAAAAGGCGGATGCATCAAGGATTTATGGACTTGAACTTGAACATCTTTTATCTCCAAACCGAATATCTTATTTAGTATACCGAGATACTTTAATTGAAGAACATATAGCTGGTGTTCCGGGCGATGTTTTTCTAAAACTATATGCAGATCATCCCGATTTTAATCCGATTCGTTTAGCTAAAGAATTTGTGAAATTTAATGAAAGATGTTTTATTAAATTATTAGGTGATATGCATTCAAGTAATTTTGTAATTCAACTTACTCCTGATTTCGAAGAAGTGCATTACAGAATCAGGGCTATCGACTTCGATCAACAATGTTATGAAGGTAAAAAAAATGTTTATTTACCTCAGTTTTATAAACAGAATTTGCCTTATGTAGAATTAGGAATGAAGCATATTTCTGTTGAATCAATGAAGCAATATCAAAGGGAAGAAAGGGCAATGATGGTAAGTAGAATGAAGGCTGCAAAATGGCCATTGGTTCGCTTATTGGACGCTATGTGTAAAGAGGAATTGGCTCCCAAAGAACATGTAGATAGATTAAAGCAGGAACTTTCTGTTTATTACAATAGTCAACGTTTTCCCAAAGCAAAAAACATGGGTGAATTATTAAGAGCTTCATTTATGCATTTGCTCAAACATTCTAATGCAATTCGAGAAAATCACCAATAAAAAAAATCCTACTTTTAAGGAGTAGGATTTTTTGTTATGCTGCTGTATGATTTTTAAATCGAATTACTTTCATTTTTTCTTCTGCACCTTTGGCATCTATTATAAGAATGTTGTCACCGGTTTTTCTTTCCGGAGCATCATACATATAATCCATCATTAATGCTTCACAGATGCTTCTAAGTCCTCTGGCACCTAGCTTTAAGTCGTATGCAGTATCAACAATTACATCAATAACTTCATCCTTTATTTCCAATTCAATTCCTTCTAATGCAAATAAGTATTGGTATTGTTTAATCAGTGCATTTTTAGGTTCATGTAAAATGCTTTTTAAAGCAGCTTTATCTAATGGGTTTAAATGACACAATACAGGTAAACGTCCAATAATCTCAGGGATTAATCCAAAGGTTCTTATATCAGCCTGAGATACATATTCCAATAAATTATTACCTTCTTTTAACTCTTCAATTTCAGTGGCTTTAAAACCAATTGCCTGTGTTTGTAATCTACGAGCAATCATTTTATCAATACCATCAAAAGCTCCACCACATATGAAAAGAATATTTTGCGTATTCACCTGAATCATTTTTTGTTCAGGATGTTTTCTGCCACCTTGTGGAGGAACATTGGCAACAGTACCTTCAAGTATTTTTAGTAATGCCTGTTGAACACCTTCACCACTAACATCTCTGGTAATGCTTGGATTATCACTTTTTCTTGAAATCTTATCAATTTCATCAATATAAATAATACCTCTTTCTGCCGATTCCAAATCGTAATTTGCAGCCTGTAACAAACGAGTTAGAACTGTTTCAACGTCTTCTCCAACATAACCTGCTTCAGTTAGAACTGTTGCATCTGCAATACAGAAAGGAACATCTAAAATTCTGGCCAATGTTTTTGCCAATAATGTTTTTCCGGTTCCGGTTTCTCCTACTAAAAGTATATTAGACTTTTCTATTTCAACTTCATTGCTTTTGTTTTTCGCATTGATTCTTTTGAAATGATTGTAAACAGCAACACAAAGCACTTTTTTAGCTTCATCCTGTCCAATAACATATTGATCGAGGTGGGCTTTTATTTCAGTGGGTTTCAGTAATTTGAAACCACTTGATTTTTTATTATCGTTCTTCGAAAGAACTTCTTGGTCTTCGTTAATAATTTTATGAGCCTGAGATATGCAATTCTCGCAAATTAGAGCATCTAAACCTGCAATCAGGTATTCAACTTCAGTTCTTGGTCTGCCACAAAAGGAACAGTTATCTTCTTTCTTTTTCGCCATATAGCCTACGAAGATACAATCATTTTTTGGCTTTTAAAGCGCTTGAATTTATTCAAATACTGCACTCTTTTTTATTACTTTTAATCCATCAGTAGTTATCCAACCGCAATTTGTAGAAACTACCCCAGTATTAAAACTACTGTCTTTTAAAATATCAGCATACCCATCCGATGTCCAGAAATTATTTCCTTGTAAATATTCTATAGTATATGCAATCTTCATTCTTCTTCCACTGATATTTTGAATTTTTAAGCTTGTTGAGCATGTATTTGGAAGATTTTTGCAATTCGTATTCGAATAGGTTTTCATTCCTTGGGAAAACTGGAAGATTGCAATTGGGGAAGGCTCAACCTGATTTGGAATTTGGTCTGAAACAAAAACCGCTTTAAATTGATCGGGCAGATTATTGGGTATACACTTAGTTTGACTTGTGTTTACAGATGTGTCATCAAGCGACTTTTTACATGAATTGCCCATGAAAATAAAAAGTGCGAGGCAAATTTTAGTGATGTTGTAAAAATTTCTATCCATAATCTTAATTAAAGGTTCACTTGCGAAGTTATTTGAAGCTCTATTACAATTAGATAGCAATATTTTGGCAAAGCTCTTAATAAAGCACCTATAAACCTTTAATCATTGATATTTACATTTTGTGGCAAAAATTCAGCCTTTCATATAGATTTTTTGTAATACTAACAATTCAATGTTGATATGTGTGAATTGTAGTCTTTATTGTACGTTTGAAGAATTTCTTATAATAACTAGGTTTTCAGCTCTTTAAAAGGCTTTTAAATGTCGCAATTGTTAATTTTATGCTATCAAAAAAAAAGCAGAAAACTGAATTTTACTTCGGTTTTCTGCTTAGTTTTAAGTGATGAATTGCTTTTTATAGCTTTAAGCTGATGCTAATATTATACACACGGAGTGATTTTAAATATTTAAGCTTATTTCGCTTCAGGCTTATGCTTTAGTAAAACATCATCAATCATACCATATTCTTTTGCTTCTGCTGCTATCATCCAGTAATCTCTGTCAGAATCTGCCTGTACTTTATCAAATGGTTGTCCACTATGACTTGAAATAATATCATACAATTCTTTCTTTAATTTTTGAATTTCACGTGCTGTGATTTCGATATCAGAGGCTTGTCCTTGAGCTCCACCTAATGGTTGGTGAATCATAACTCTGGCATGTGGTAAAGCTGAACGTTTTCCTTTTTCACCTGCACATAATAGTACAGCTGCCATAGATGCTGCTAATCCGGTACAAATAGTTGCCACACTTGGGTTAACCCATTGCATCGTATCGTAAATACCTAATCCTGCGTAAACAGATCCTCCTGGACTATTGATATACATTTGAATATCTCTTCTTGCATCCATTGAGTCTAAAAACAACAACTGTGCTTGAATGATATTTGCAACATAATCATCAATAGGCATTCCCATGAAGATAATCCTGTCGGCCATTAGCCTTGAAAATACATCGATTTCTCTAAAGTTCATCGGACGTTCTTCAATTACAGTTCTAGTCATATTCTCCATAGAGCTTTCTATATAAGCATCTACTTTCAGGCTGCTAAAGCCTTTGTGTTTTACCGCGTAATTGCGGAATTCTTTTCCAATATTCATAATCGTTTTTCCTTTGGTCAAATATAGAAGAGGTTTTTAAAAATCCTCGAACTTCCATGTAATTTTCAATTGCCGTGCCAAAATATCTTTCTGCCAAAATGCCTGAATAACTTGAAAACCAGTGAAAATTACGTTAATAGGAAATCTGTAACAGACTTTTATTTACGGTTAAATTACACTTGAAATTTTTACCTAAAAAAAGTATCTCTAATTCAAGATTCTATTTCAATATGTTTTACTCTTTAAACTGCTATTTTCTTTTATCTATGGCCGCTTACTATATCATTCCAATTGCAAATTTGGAATAATCAAATAATGTAAATTCATTACAATAAATTATTAAAAAAAAAGCCCTGAACTTTTCAATTCAGGGCCTTTTTCTTAATAATTTATCTTAGTGATTGTGGTGATGTTTACCATTGTGTTCAGCAATAATTGCATTGAACTCCTCAACACTTACTTCTTTGATATCTTTTGTAATTGTATTCAACAAATAATCATTTACTTTATTTCTTGCTGCTACATTAATCATTCTGCTTCTAAATTCTTCTTTTTGCATTTGAGGCTCAATGATGCTATTTAAAATATCATCACTTAAATTACCCATATTATAACCACCAAACATTTGCATGGTATAAGCTTTAGCTGCATTGCGAATTTCCTCTTCGTCTATTTTTAAATCATTGCTTACAAGAATCTTTTCTTCCAATAAATGATTTCTTAAATAATTTGCTTCAGGAATATAACCTTCTTCAATATTATCAGCATTAAATTTATCAGCATGTCTGTCTAATAACCAACGTTTTAAAGTTGCATCCGGTAAGCTGATATTATGTTTAGCTACCAAACTATCAAATAATTCGTGCTCTAATAAATGATTAGCTTGTTGGTCGAAATATCCTTTGATTTCAGCACTTAGTTTGGTTCTAAGTTCTTCTTCAGTAGTTATTTGATCTTTACCATAAATTTTATCAAAGAATTCCTGGTTCATTTCTGATTCAGTTGTTCTTTTGATTTCATTTAAAGTAAGATTGAATTCTTTTCCTAAATCAGGTACACCTTGTTTTTGAACGCCTAAAGCATGACTCATTTCCATTTCATCATGATTGAATAATGTAAAGATGTTAACTTTTACAGTTTCACCTTTTTTCAATCCACGAATTTGAGCATTTAATGCCTCCTCTTTAATGGTATTAATCGCTAAAGGAACAGAAGGAGCATTTACACCACCTTCTAAAACTTCACCTGAATCTAATAGTTCATTTAACTGAACATAAACCATGTCGTTTTCACCAACTTCTTCTACATCGGTTAAAACACCCATTTGTTTACGTAAACGATTTAATTCGTCGTTAACCATTTCTTCAGTTACATTAACTGTATAAAAAGGGTATGAATCGGCAGATGAAATATTTAATTCAAATTCCGGAGCTAATCCGATGTCAAAAGTAAATGTATAAGAAGCAGTTTTGCTTAATTCGTCAATTTTAGTGTCTTCCGACATTACAGGTTGACCTAAAACATGTAATTTGTTTTCTTCGATATAATCGAATAGACCTTTACTGGCTAAACCATTTACTTCTTCAAGTAAAATGCTTTGCCCTACCATTTTTTCGATTACTCCTTTTGGTGCTTGTCCTGCGCGAAAACCAGGAATATTAGCTTTTTTGCCATAATCCTTTAGCTTTTTTTCGTAAGATGCTGTGAAATCGTTTGGTTCGATGGAAACTGAAATGCTAGCATTTAGTTCATCTTTTTTATCAAATGTAACGTTCATGTTGATTGAAAATCGTGCGGATGGAGGGACTCGAACCCCCACGCCTTTCGGCACCAGATCCTAAGTCTGGCACGGCTACCAATTACGCCACATCCGCATAGTTATTAAAGAACAATATTTTCCTCCAAAATTAAAGGACTGCAAATGTATAATTCTAAATAAGATTTCCAAAGACTTATTCATTTTCATCAAGTATTTTTTAGTAATTTATTGCTCAAGCCCTTATTTTATTAGAAAATTCGTCGTTAAATTTTCTTCGTTTCTAAAACTTTTTGTTTAGTTTCACAGCAAAAGAATTGAATTACCGAATGGAATTGCAGCAAGACTCATTAGAAAAAGAAAATCAGCTAATTGTAAAACAATACAGAACTTTACTGAGAAGTATAAAGAGAAGTTTAAATGCTGCTGACCGAAAAATTATCAGGGAAGCATTTAATTTATCTTTAGAAGCTCATAAAAATATGAGGAGGAAAAGTGGAGAACCTTATATTCTTCATCCTCTTGCAGTAGCTCAAATTTGTGCAGAAGAAATTGGATTGGGTGTGACTTCTGTTGTTAGCGCGCTTTTACACGATACCGTTGAGGATACCGAAATTACTTTAGACCTTATAAAGTTAAAATTTGGCGAAAAAGTAATGAGAATCATTGATGGCCTGACTAAAATTTCAGGTGTTTTTGATCAGCCTGATAGAAGTATTCAAGCCGAGAATTTCAAAAAAATGCTTCTTACGCTTGGCGATGATGTGAGAGTTATTCTGATAAAACTAGCTGATAGGTTACACAATATGAGAACTCTTGATAGTATGAGTTCTAAATCTCAGCTTAAAATTGCCTCCGAAACTGCTTATGTATATGCTCCTTTAGCACATAGATTAGGTTTGTATGCAATTAAAACAGAATTGGAAGACCTCTCTACCAAATACCTGGAGGCCGACAATTATATATATGTAAAGAATAAGTTAAATGAAACAAAGGTTCAAAGAAATAAATACATCAAAACATTTATTGAACCAATAGTTGAAGACCTCAATCAAGCCGGTTTGGTTTATGAAGTAAAAGGTCGTCCCAAAAGCATTCACTCTATCCTAAATAAAATGAAAAAGCAAAATATACCTTTCGAAGAGGTATATGATTTGTTTGCTATTCGAATTATTGTAGATACTAAATATGAAAATGAAAAAAGTGATTGCTGGCGCGTGTATTCAATGGTTACCGACCATTATACACCCAATCCGGATAGATTAAGAGATTGGGTAAGTACTCCGAAAGCAAATGGTTATGAAAGTTTGCATACAACTGTAATGGGTCCAAAAGGTAGATGGGTTGAAGTTCAGGTGAGAAGCAAAAGGATGGATGAAATTGCAGAAAAAGGCTTTGCTGCACATTGGAAGTATAAAGATTCTAATCAAAATGCCGATAATGGTCTTGAAAGCTGGCTTTCAAGAGTTAGAGAAATTCTTGAAAATCCTGATTCAAATGCACTCGAGTTTTTAGATGATTTCAAACTGGCTTTATACTCTGATGAAATCTTTGTTTTTACTCCTAAAGGCGATTTAAGAAAATTACCTGCCGGTTCTTCAATTTTAGATTTTGCATTTGATATACATTCCGACCTTGGTGTTAAATGTATTGGAGCAAAACTTAACAATAAACTGGTTCCAATCAATCATAAATTAAGTAATGGTGATCAGGTTGAAATTTTAACGAGTGCCAAACAAAAACCAAGTGAGGAATGGTTAAACTTTGTAATAACTGCCAAAGGAAAAGCCAAAATTCGCGATTATTTCAAACAAATAAGATTGAATGCTTCTTCAATGGGTAAAGAAATTCTGGAAAGAAAATTCAAAAATTCCCATGTTCCTTTTACCTCAGAGGCATTAACAGATTTATGTAAAAACCTAAAATTGAAATCGGTTTCTGAGTTGTACTATTTAATTGCAACTGAAAAAATTGATAGAACCAAACTAGATATTTCTGCCATCTTACAAGCAGAAAGAAACAAGCCGGCTCAGGAAATTCAAGTTTCTACCAAACCTAAAACTCCAGCACAAAATCTTGCTACCGATGCCATTATTTTAGGAGATAATGAAGCTGATATGGAATACACATTTTCTAAATGTTGTCATCCTATTCCTGGAGATGAAATTTTTGGTTTTATAACAGTAGGTGAGGGGGTTAAAATTCACAGAACTAATTGCTCAAATGCTGTAAGTTTGATGAGTAACTACGGATATAGAATCATTCGTGCGAAATGGGCACAGGAAGGCCTGAATCAAGGAAAAGCATTTTTAACTTCTATAAAAGTTTCCGGTATAGATAGTGTTGGAATTGTTAGTATTATAACTGATATTATTTCAAAACAATTAAAAGTAAACATGCGCTCAATTGCTATAAGTTCTAATGAAGGAACTTTTGAAGGTTCTGTTTTTCTTGAAGTTCATGATACTCAGCAGTTAGAGAATATAATGAATGCAATTAAAGATGCTAGTCCACTTATTAGTGTTAGTCGTGTAGATTTAAATTAATGAGGCTTATATTCTGTATTTTATTGAGCTGAAAAAGTTAAATTGTGAATGATTTCAAATTCTAAATAGGGTTAAATAGTTGTAATTCAGTGTGGTTTAAATGGTTTTCCCCAAATTTGATTTTTCCTTTTTCATTCTTTTATCTTCCTTTATCTTCGCACACTTAGTGAATAAATGGAGAATAATGCTGTAAGCGACCCAATTAAGGAAGAGGTTCGTCAAAAGTTTATTGAATATTTAGAATTTCATCAACAAAGAAAAACACCTGAACGTTTTGCAATTCTTGATGAAATATATTCGAATAAAGAACATTTTGATGTTGAAACGCTTTTCGAACACATGAAAGATAGAAACTATCGTGTGAGCAGAGCAACTGTATACAATACTTTAGATTTATTACTTGATTGTGGATTGGTAATTAAACACCAGTTCGGAAGGAATATTTCTAGGTATGAAAGAGCTTATGGATTTAGACAACATGACCATATGATTTGTAATGTTTGTAATGAAGTTCTTGAGTTTTGTGACCCAAGAATTCAACAAATAAAAACAACGATGGGTGAACTCATGAAGTTTAAAATTACCAATCATTCTTTGTATTTATTCGGGCAACCTGAAGTAGATGCAAATCAACAATGTTTGAGTTGCAAAAAAATAGTTAAACAAGATTAGAATTTTTATATGGTAGATGTAGTATTGGGCCTTCAATGGGGAGATGAAGGAAAAGGAAAAATTGTTGATGTATTAACCCCACAATACGACGTGGTAGCACGTTTTCAGGGTGGTCCAAATGCTGGCCATTCACTTGAATTTGGTGGGAATAAGTATGTACTAAATACAATTCCTTCAGGAATCTTTCATGAACATTGTACAAATATTATTGGTAATGGAGTTGTTATCGATCCGGTTCAACTTAAGAAAGAAATTGAAAAAGCTTCTGCTACCGGAGTTGATATTAAAAAGAACCTTTATATCAGTCAAAAAGCACATTTAATTCTTCCAACACATCGTTTGGTTGATGCAGCTTCAGAAGCAAAAAAAGGTGAACATAAAGTTGGTTCTACTTTAAGAGGAATCTCTCCAACTTATCAGGATAAAATTGGCAGAAGTGGTTTAAGGGTTGGTGATATTTTAACAGATGGTTTTGCAACCAAATACCGCAATGCAACAAATATTCATTGTGAATTACTGAACTCATTAAATTTTGAATACAACCTGGCTGATCATGAACCTGCTTTTTTTGAAGCAGTTGAATTCCTTAAGCAATTCAAAATCATAAACAGTGAGTATTTTGTAAACGATTTGATTAAAAGTGGTAAAAAGATTTTAGCTGAAGGCGCTCAAGGTACTTTACTTGATATTGATTTTGGTTCTTATCCTTTTGTTACTTCTTCAAATACAATTACCGGTGGTGCTTGCAGTGGATTAGGAATTTCACCTCAACACATTCAAAAGGTTTACGGAATTTTCAAAGCATATTGCACTCGTGTTGGAAACGGACCATTTCCAACTGAACAAGAAAATGAAACAGGTGAAATGCTTCGTAAATTAGGTCATGAATTTGGTGCAACAACAGGCAGACCCAGAAGAACCGGTTGGTTGGATTTACCTACATTAAAATATGCAATCATGTTAAATGGTGTAACAGATTTAATTTGCACCAAAAGTGATGTTTTGAGTGGCTTTGAAGAGGTTTTGGTTTGCGATAGATACAATATTGAAGGAGCTGAAACATCTGAACTTCCTTACAGCATGCAGGATGTTAGATTAGAACCATTATACAGAAGTTTTCCGGGATGGACAGGCGATTTAAGCAAAATCAAAACATATAATGAACTACCTGAAACTTTTAGAAACTATATGGATTATGTTCAATCACAAATAGAAGTTCCCGTGAATGTAATTTCCGTTGGTCCAGATAGAGAAGAGACCATCATTAGATAATAGAATTATATAACAAAAAGAAAGCCGGTGAATCAAAGATTCACCGGCTTTCTTTTTATCGGTTAGCTTGGTTGAAGATTGAAAGTAATATTACTTAACAATCATAAACGACATCTCAATTTCTTCTGTAAATTCAATTTCATTGATAGAGAAATTTTCTGCTCTATCTTCATTTGAATCACTCATAGCTGCGAAAGCAACTTTGCCCTCCATATGCATTGGATAGTTTGGTTGATTTGATACAATACCATACCTGATAAATTCCATATTCCCTAATTTGTTTCCTGTTGTTTCTGCAATTAATTGTGCTTTCTGAGTTGCATCTTTAATAGCTAAAACTATCAGTTCATTTTTAGTCTTTTTCTTTAATTCATCAGAACAATCAGTCCCAAAATTAATGCTTACATTTTCACTTTTGTTTTCACTGAGTTTATTGTAAACAGAAAGTATTCGTTTCTTATCCAGTTTAAATTCTATTCTAAAATCCTGATATGATTTGTAGCCTGTTTTTTTGCTTTTACCATCCTTGTAGTCCCACTCAGCAGAAATAGAATAATTGGTAAGTTTAATTTGCTCAGGAGTAAAACCTTCTGTTTTCAGTCTTTTCATGAGCTCATCATTCAATTTATTTAAGCGTTCATTGCACTCAGCTTCTGTTTTTGCAGTAGCACTAATCTGAATAAAAAAGATGCCTAAATCAGGAAGAATTTTAATGTTTGATTCGCCTTTTAATTGAATGTGTGGTACAAAAGAATTTTGTGCTTTGCTTTGATTTAAATTGATTACTGATACAATCAATAAAAGTAAAATTAGTTTAGTTTTCATGTTATTATTTTAATGCTCTTTTATACATTGAAACGGTGTTTTCAAGTCCTAAATACAATGCATCACAAACCAATGCATGGCCAATAGAAACTTCATCTAAAAACGGTATGCACTTTTTGAAATAAGCCAGATTTTCTAGGTTCAAATCATGACCAGCATTGATACCTAATCCAAGCTCTTTTGCTAAATTGGCAGCAAGCATATATGGTGCAATTGCCAACTCTTTATTTGTTTTATAGTGATGGGCATATGATTCGGTATAAAGTTCAATTCTATGTGCACCACATTCTTTAGCTCCTTCTATCATTTTTAAATCAGGATCAACAAAAATTGAACATCGAATACCGTGATTTGTAAATAATTCGGCCATCTCCTTCAGGAAATCTTTATTTTTTTTTGTATCCCAGCCATGATCACTCGTTAATTGGTCATTGTTATCAGGTACCAAAGTTACCTGTGCCGGTTTGTTATCTAATACAAGTTTTATGAACTTATCCTCCCTAGGGTTTCCTTCTATATTTAATTCATTATGAGTTATTTCCATTAGTTTTGGAATGTCATTATAACGAATATGTCTTTCATCAGGACGGGGATGAACAGTAATACCATCTGCCCCTGATTGTTGAATTAAAACTGCTGCTCGAATAATATCAGGATTATTTCCTCCTCTGGAGTTTCTGATAAGTGCAATTTTGTTTATGTTTACGCTTAAATTCGCCATTCTTTAAAAGTGAAAAAAGTTATAATTAATACAAAAGTACCCTTTGCAAATCAAATCTTAAGGATTTGTGCATTTTGCTGTGTTTTTGTTTTGATTTTAGTTTCCACAATAAATGCAACAGTACTAAATTTAGATAGTTTACAACTTGCTATAAAAAACGCAGAAACTGAGGAACAGAAGCTCGATGGAATGGTTATGCTTGCTTGGCATTATGCAGCTAAGGGTTTACCAAACTCTTCTGAATTGGTTCAACAATCTTTGGAATTAGCCGAAAAACTTAACAATGAAGAACACAAGGCCAGAGCTAAGGTTGCTCATATTTTTGTTGTTTTCGAAAATCAGGATTATTACTTAACTACCAAAGAACTTGAAGAGTTAATTCCTATTCTTAAAAAATATGAAAGAGACCAAGAATTAGCTAGATCATACATTCTTTTAGGTATTGCACAAGAACGACAGGGTAGATTTAATGAGGCCATAAAAAGCTATTTCAATGCATTATTTATTTTTGATAAACAAAACGATTTAGATGGAATAGCTGATTGCTACAACAATATTGGATTAATTTACAAAGAGCAAAAACGTTATTATCTAGCTGAAGTTTATTTTAATAAATCATTGGATTTAGCAGCTAAGATTATTTCAACAAATGAGGATGCTAGAATTAATGCAATAAATAACTTAGCAATTCTTTTTCAGGAAACTGGTAAAGTTTCTAAAGCTTTGCCTTATTTTCTTGAGGTTTATGAGTACGATAAAAAATTGAATTCAATTGAAAATCTTGGATTATCATACAATAATTTAGGTGTAATTTATACCTTATTAAAGGATTATAAAAAGGCATTGGATTTCTTGAGAAAGGCCGCCGAAATAAAGAAAAATAGTGAGAGTTTGGATGACTTATCAAATTCCTACAATAACTTGGGCTTTTGTTTTTATGGAATGAAATTATATGATTCGGCAGAATTCTATTATAAAAAAGGAGAACTTTTAGCTAAAAGAGGATCTTATCTTTCCTTTTTACAAGAATCGTATATTGGTTTATCTGATGTTTATGCTGCAAAAAAAGAATTTGCAGAAGCTCTTAAATATGAAAAGTTAAACAATGCTTTAAAAGACACTCTTTATCGTGATAATGGTCCAAATAAAGTAGATAAGTTAAAAGATGATTATATCAATTTAAAGCAGGAACGAGATGAGTCGGAAGCGTTAATTCAATCAGAAAGAGTAAGAGCTAGACGAATATTTATTTGGTTTGTACTTGCACTTTTTTCAGTACTCATGATTTTAATGTGGTTTTATGTGGTTAAAATTAAAAAGAACAATACACAATTAAATCAAAAACAAAAGAAGATTGAAATACAGAATAAAATTCTTCAGGTTAAAAATATTGAAATTCTTCAAGCAAAAGAAGCTGCTGAAGAAGCTGCAAAAGTTAAGTCTCAATTCATTTCCACTATATCACATGAGATTAGAACACCATTAAATGCTATTATTGGTGCTACCAATCTTTTAAACCAGAATTTTCCAAATCAAGACCAAATAGAAAATCTAAATATTCTAAAGATTTCTTCTGATAACTTACTTTCACTTGTAAACAATATCCTTGATTTCAGCAAAATGGAAGCTGGAAAAATGCAATTTGAGAATATTGAATTTAACCTTAAAAATATTGTTCTTGATATTCGCGATTTGTTCTCTATTAAGGCTGCTGAAAAGGGTGTAGAATTATTAGTGAATTATGATGAAAAAATTCCTGCAGTTCTAAAAGGCGACCCATTAAGAATCAACCAACTTTTGATTAACCTGGTTAGTAATGCGCTTAAGTTTACTGAAAAGGGTTATGTAAAGGTTGATTTAGGTATGCAATTAAGTACGGTTAATCATGCTTTAATTCATGTTAAAGTAAGTGATACTGGTATTGGCATTTCATCTCAAAAACAAACCCAGATATTTGAATCTTTTACCCAAGCTGATGGAACTATCACCAGAAAATTTGGTGGTTCCGGTTTAGGATTATCTATCTGTAAACGAATTCTGGAAAATTTAAATAGTAAACTACAATTAAGTTCAGAACCCGGAGTTGGCTCAACTTTTTATTTCTCGATTAACTTTGAAGTTAGCAGAAATGCTGCAATTGGAAAAAGTTCAAGAACTGCTTCTTTTGAAAATTCGATTAAAGGAAAACGTATTCTGATTGCAGAAGACAATATGATGAATATTCTTGTTATTCGTCAGTTTTTACACAAATGGGGTGTGGTAACCGATGTGGTAATGAATGGCAAAGAGGCTTATGCAAAAGTAAGTGCAGAGACCTTTGATGCGGTTTTAATGGATATTCACATGCCTGAAATGGATGGAATTGAGGCAACAAGATTAATTCGTAAACTTTCAGATGAAAGAAAACGACGAATTCCAATTATTGCCATTACGGCCGAAAATGAAATGCAATTCCGCCAAAAAGTGTATGAGGTTGGTATGAATGATTATATTTTCAAACCATTTAATCCGGATGATTTAAGAGAACGACTGGGTTATGTTTTATACAATAACCATTTATTTGTTAGTTCAGAGCAGGAAAAACCTTTTGAATAATGACTTTTAAAAAACAAAAAAGGGAATTGATTTGAGTTCAATTCCCTTTTTTGTTTTTATTGATTTTTTATTGTCAGAATTATTCAACCAAATAGAACCATTCAGCATCGTTTGGTGAGATAAATGCAATCAACTTACCATTGGTATCAAATACATTTTTTTCTTCCTTTTTTAACTCCTCAGATGAATAAGTAATCACTTGTGGATATTGTTTATAAGGAGTTTTAAAATCAGATTCAAGCACAAAAAATTTAGTATCAATACCTGCCGTTTTGTTTTCACTTAAATTGTCAGTAAAATAAATTCTTGAGTGGTTTCCAAAAGCTGAAAATGAAAAGAACTCTTTTTCCTGAGCATATTGACGTTTTGTAAGTGAAGCAAAAAATATCCTTTCATAAACACCAAAAACATTAGAACTATCAATTACTTTTCCTGCCATTGATACTGTTGGTTCACATTCTTGATCATTTTTCATGAATGTGCATTTTGTTTCATATGTGAAACCATTACTTCCAATTTTATTGTTCATTTGAACATATACCTTTTTGCCGGATTCTGATTGATAAACCAAAGTTTGACCAGCTACATAAGGTAAGCTACTTTTTATAACATCATCACCAGGACTGCAATAAAGTGTTCTTTTCTCGCAACATGATGAGAAAATTAATGAACTTGCTATACCCAAACCCAGAAAGATTGATTTTTTCATTGTATAAAAATAGAAAAGCCGGTTCGTAAAAACAAACCGGCTTTAAATTATTAGGAAATCGTCAAGTACTAGTAACGGTACATATCAGATTTGAAAGGACCTTGAGCTTTAACTCCGATATAATCAGCTTGCTCAGTATCCAAAATAGTCAATTTTGCACCAATATGATCTAAATGTAAAGCAGCTACTTTTTCATCTAAATGTTTAGGCAATACATATACTTTATTTTCATAAGCAGATGTATTTGTCCATAATTCAATTTGAGCTAAAGTTTGGTTTGAAAATGAATTACTCATTACAAAACTTGGGTGACCCATAGCACAACCTAAGTTAACTAAGCGACCTTCAGCTAAAATAATGATTTCGTTTCCATCAACATTGTAAACATCAACTTGAGGCTTAACTGTAAACTTAGTTGAACCGTAGTTATTGTTCATCCAAGCCATATCAATTTCATTATCAAAGTGACCAATATTACAAACGATAGATTTATCGCGCATAGCTTTGAAATGACGGTCAGTGATAATTTTCACATTACCTGTTGCTGTTACAAAAATGTTAGCTCTAGAACAAGCATCTTCCATTGTAACTACTTCAAAACCATCCATAGCAGCTTGTAAAGCACAAATAGGATCGATTTCAGTAACCAATACACGTGCACCTGCACCACGTAATGATTCTGCAGAACCTTTACCCACATCACCGTAACCAGCAACAACAGCAACTTTACCTGCCATCATAATATCTGTAGCACGACGAATTGCATCAACCAAAGATTCTTTACATCCGTATTTGTTATCGAATTTAGATTTAGTAACTGAATCATTTACATTGATAGCAGGAAGAGGTAAAGTACCTTTTTTCATGCGCTCGTATAAACGGTGAACACCAGTAGTAGTTTCTTCTGATAATCCTTTGATTCCTGCAACTAATTCAGGGTAACGATCTAAAACCATGTTGGTTAAATCACCACCATCATCTAAAATCATATTTAAAGGTTGGCCACCTTCAAATGCAAATAAAGTTTGTTCGATACACCAATCAAATTCTTCTTCATTCTGACCTTTCCAAGCATAAACTGGGATACCTGCAGCAGCTATTGCAGCAGCAGCATGGTCTTGGGTAGAAAAAATATTACATGAACTCCAGGTTACTTCAGCACCTAAATGTTTTAATGTTTCAATTAAAACACCTGTCTGAATTGTCATGTGAAGACAACCTGCAATACGAGCACCTTTAAGCGGTTGAGTAGGTCCGTATTCTTTACGAATAGCCATTAAACCCGGCATTTCTGCTTCTGCTAAACGAAGTTCTTTACGACCCCATTCCGATAGTGTAATGTCCTTTACTTTGTAAGGCAGTTGTGTTTTTGCTTCTGACATGTTTATTTTATTAAATTGCCACAAAATTATGTGTATTCAACTGATTATAAAAATAAACTTAAGTATTTTTAAAATCAGATTGTAAAATTTTAATGCTGACAATGTTTCAGGCAATATTTTTTGGCCTGATGCTTGAAGAGTTCATCTAGTTTTTCATTCTTTGTACTCACTTTTTAAAACAATACTTTCAATTATGGCATATCCTGAGATGTTAGTTACTCCAATGAAACAACAATTAGAAAATGTTGGTTTCAAATCCTTATTAAACGCTTCTGATGTAGAAGCAGCTTTAAGCAAAAAAGCCGGTACTCAATTATTGGTTTTTAATTCAGTTTGTGGCTGTGCTGCCGGTACTTGTCGTCCTGGTGTGATAGATGCAGTTGGTAAATCAGATAAAAAACCTACAGAATTATTAACTGTATTTGCTGGTCAGGAAGTTGATGCTGTTGCAAAAGCACGTGAATTTACACTTCCTTATCCGCCTTCTTCACCTTCAATTGCTTTATTTAAAGATGGTGAATTGGTTCATTTTGTTGAAAGACATATGATTGAAGGCCGCAGTGCTCAAATGATTTCAGATCATTTACAAGCTGCCTTTAGCGAATATTGCTAATTAAAAATTTTTCTAATTAAAATTAAAAAGCTGCAAACTCAACTGCAGCTTTTTTTTTACTCTAAACTCTTTTCTTCATCTCCTTTTTGATAGGGAACATATGTCAATATCAGCTGAAACATTTCATCAGTAGTTTTCATACTTCCATTTTTTTCTGATATTTCTCTTGGTGGATCAAATGGATTATTTGGGTTTTCTGATGTATTGTCATATTCACCAACTACATAAATCACACTTCCCCTCGGAACAAACAGCATTTTTTTAGGTTGATAAAAATACTGCCACCTAAAATCCCAATTGTTAATCCTGATTAATCTTATTGTATCTCCACTTGGTTTGATTGCATAAGCTAGAAACTTCTTACCTATTAAATGCATATGAGGAACAATGCTTAACAAGGATATATCTTGAGGTACCGTAAACTGAATATGAAAGGTTTTCTTTTGATTAGCCGGTATTATTAATTCTGGTACTACAGGACTTAATCCTAAAGTTCCAATTTGAAATTCTGAAACGGGTCTTTCGGCAGGACCTTTTCCAAAATAAATTTTAAAGTAAGATGAGTCTAATTCTACTTTGGCTGATGGTCCAAAGTGAATATCGTTTAAATACAAAGCTGATTTTTTCTTAATTCTAAA
The DNA here is from genome assembly GCA_943361925.1 of Vulcanococcus limneticus LL. GTDB lineage: Bacteria > Bacteroidota > Bacteroidia > UKL13-3 > UKL13-3 > CAISCU01. Next base: position 60,798 of record CALRIT020000019.1, read on the forward strand.
TCCACCTATTCCATGTGGGTAAAAACTAAATTGTGAACCGGGTAAATAATTACTTACAGAAGGAGTCATTTCCGGATAACTGCCATCATCGTTTAATAAATCTAAGTCTTTATGAATCCTTACACTTTCACTTTGATCTTGATTAATCCAATAAGGGCCATTGTGTAAGTTCGACTTTTTTCCATCTTCATAATTTATCAAATGAGCATTCATATGATGAACCAGTTTCTTTTTATGAGGCACAAATTCAACTGCTCTTATAAAAGTATCATAAGGTAATTCAATAGGGAATTTTACTACATAAAACCTATCAGAATTATCTCCAGGAATTAAGAATGGTTTTGGTAGATAAACAGTCATTCCTGCTTTACCTAAATCTACTTTGTTTTCGGGTTTTTTATAAGCTTCAAGGTTTGCTGTATCTCCAGGAATAGCGCCTTGCTCCACCCATTTTTTTATTAGTTTAATTTCTTCATTACTCAAAACCGTTTCGCCTGCAAAATGAGTATACTCTGGGTCTGCTGGCCATGGTGGCATTATTTTGTTTTCAGTTACATAAGCGATTAGTTTTCCTTTGCTTGCAACATCTTCATAATTTACCAGATTAAATGGGCCGGCTCCTCCATCAACATGACATTTACTACAATTTTTTCTAATAATTGGAGCGATGTCTGTTGCAAAATCAGGATTTTCTTTTGTGCTTTCTGAACAAGAAATTAAACTTGTGAAAACTATATAAATCAGTATTATTCTATAAAACATCCTACTGCCTGGGTTTTATGAAATGGTACAATTTTTCCTTCATTTAATTTTTGAAGTACATCTGCAAGTTCGTTTTTTGTGATAACAGTTCGTGTTTTACCGGGTGCATAAGCCCAATTGTCTATTCTGCCACTGTAGACTAATTTGCTTGTTTTGTCATATACAAAAACCTCTGGTGTGATACTTGCTCCTAAATGTTTCACTAATTTCTTTTCTTCATCAAACAATACTTCAATTTTAATTTGATATTCTTTTTTGAACTTTTCAATATCATCAGTAGTAAAATCTTTACCACTTACAATTCCTACAAACCTGATTTTTGAATTGTACTTCTCTTGAAACTTTTTAATTGTTAAAGTATAATTCTGGCATAAAGGACATTCAGGTGAAATAAACCATAGTATAGTAGCATGATATTTTTCAAAGTCTTTTATCTTGGTTTTTTCTCCTTTATTATTTTTTAATTCGATTTGAACCAAAGGCATTAACAATATTGTAAGAAAAATTATCGTTTTAGTAAACATTGTACAAATGTATCAAGTATCAATTAGTTTTGCTTATGAGAAAAATTCTTCTAATCACTTTTCTGTTTCCGTTTTGTTTGAAGGCACAATTTACTATTAAAATAAATTCATTGCCTAGTAATACACCGGTTGGTTCAACAATATTTGCAGCTGGTACTTTCAATAACTGGAAGGCAAATGATTCATCTTTCATTTTAAAAGAAATTAGTGGAGTTCGACAAATAACTTTACCTGCAGCTGGTGGTAATGCGCAATTTAAATTTACCAGAGGTTCATGGGAAACCGTTGAAGGTTCTGGAAGTGGTGCTTATATTCCTAATCGAAACTTCACCTATTCAACGAATGGCGTTTTAAACTGTGATATTGCCGGTTGGGAAGATTTAAAACAAGGTGGTGGTCCTTCATCAACTGCAAATAAAAATGTAAGAATATTATCGGATACTTTTTACATGCCACAATTAAATCGTAAACGAAAAATTTGGATCTACCTTCCAGAAGATTATCAAACTACAACTAAAACTTACCCGGTTTTATACATGCATGATGGGCAGAATATTTTTGATAATCTAACTGCTTTTGCTGGTGAATGGGGAGTTGATGAAGCTTTAAGCAATCGTGAAAAATTGGGTCAGTCAACTGCAATTGTTGTTGCTATTGATAATGGAGGTTCAAGTCGAATTGATGAATATTCACCCTATAAAAATGCGCAATATGGTGGGGGAGAAGGTGATAAATACGCAGATTTTATTACTTTAACCCTTAAACCATTTATTGATTCTGCTTACAGAACTAAACCTGAGTTTGTTTATACAGGTATTGCAGGAAGTTCAATAGGTGCAGTAATTTCCATGTATACTGTCGCTAAATATCCAAACGTATACAGCAAACTGGGCATTTTCTCACCTGCATTTTGGTTTAGTGATTCATTATTCACTTATGTTAAAAATGCCCAACTCAATAAAGGACTTAAAGTTTATAATGTATCAGGTGCAACAGAGAGCAAAAACATGGTTCCTGATATGAAACGAATGGATTCTTTATTAATAGCTAAAGGACTTGATTCCAGTTCAAGATTTTTGACAGTTAAAGCCGATGGTGCCCATAGTGAGTGGTTTTGGAAGAGAGAATTTCCCGCTGCTTTTAATTTCCTATTTCCACCCTTGTTAAATGGTTTTGATGAACTTGTTGAAAGTCCTAATATTAAAATTTATCCTAACCCTGCAATTCATTATTTACAAATAAAAACACCGGTTGAAATTGACAGTTTTATGCTAATAAATTCAGTAGGAAATATTGTTTATAAAAGGGATAAACCTGAAAGGGAACCAAAAGTAGATGTGTCAGGTTTGGCTAATGGGAATTATGTACTTGCTGTATTTTCTGATAGAAAAGTTTTTTATAAGAAGTTCTCGGTTCAGAATTAAGCTCATTTCAAATAGGCAAAAACCAAAATCTTACTCATTTCATTTATTAATGAATGCGATGTCCATTTATTTTTTGATTGGTTGAAAAACCATCTTTACTGAATAAAACCTGGTCATCGTGTTTATGAAGAATGATTTCACCCATTTCAACAGGTTTATCTTTTAAGAAATAAAGAATGATATTAGCTATAATTGGCAGAAACAAACCAATGAAGAACCAGGGCCAGTAAGAATATCCTTTTGAACTGGCATAATAACCTGTAACAGGTGGATGTAATATTAAAAGAGGTAAGAGTTCCATATTAAAAAGAAAGGGCCAATTCTTTACGAATCAGCCCTTTTTTATTATTTGTTGATATCAAATGTATTCATAAATGCAGTAGTGAAGTTTCCTTTTTTGAAGTCTTCATTTTGCATTAGTTTTATTTGAAGAGGAATTGTTGTTTTTAATCCTGGACCTTCAATTATAAACTCACCTAAAGCTCTTTCCATTTTAATAATTGCTTCTTCTCTGGTTTGAGCAGTAACAATCATTTTAGCAATCATTGAATCATAATTTGAAGGAATAGTGTATCCAGCATAAATATGTGTATCAACTCTCACTCCATGTCCGCCCGGTTTGTGTAAGTACTCAATTTTTCCGGGAGTAGGTCTGAAATTATTATATGGATCTTCAGCATTAATTCGAACTTCAATTGCATGACGAGTTGGATAGTAATTTCTTCCACTAATAGGAACACCTGCAGCAATTAAAATTTGTTCCTTAACTAGGTCAAAATTAATAACTTCTTCTGTAACCGGGTGTTCAACCTGAATACGAGTATTCATTTCCATGAAGTAGAAGTTTCTGTGTTTATCTACCAAAAATTCGATAGTACCTAAACCTTCATATCCAATGGCAGAAGCACCTGCAACAGCAGCAGCACCCATTTTTTCACGAAGTTCATCAGTAATAAAAGGAGAAGGACTTTCTTCAACCAACTTTTGATGTCTGCGTTGAATTGAACAATCTCTTTCACTTAAATGACAAACTTTTCCGTATTGGTCGCCAGCTAATTGGATTTCAATATGACGAGGTTCTTCCACATATTTTTCCATGTAGATACCATCGTTTCCAAAAGCAGCAGCAGCTTCTTGTTTTGCGCTATCCCAGTTTTTTTCAAATTCTTCGTCTTTCCAGATAATTCTCATACCACGACCACCGCCGCCGGCAGTTGCTTTGATAATTACCGGGTAGCCAATTTGTTTTGCTAATTCAATACCCTCTTCAGCGCTTGCTAATAAGCCTTCAGAACCCGGAATTACAGGAACTCCTGCTTTTTTCATGGTATCTTTAGCACTGGCTTTATCACCCATAGAGTTAATCATCTCAGGAGATGCGCCTATAAACTTAATTCCATGATCACGGCAGATTTGAGAAAACTTAGCATTTTCAGAAAGAAATCCATAACCCGGATGAATTGCATCTGCATTTGTAATTTCTGCAGCTGCAATAATATTGGCCATATTCAAATAAGATTGTGGCGAAGGAGGAGGTCCTATGCAAACCGCTTCATCAGCAAATCTTACATGAAGGCTATCTCTATCTGCGGTTGAGTAAACAGCAACGGTTTTAATTCCCATTTCTCTGGCTGTACGTATTACACGTAAAGCTATCTCACCACGATTAGCAATCAGTATTTTTTTAAACATGTTGTTTTAGTTTATCTATCTGTAAAACCTTATTGCTCAATAAATGAACTAAATAGGCTCAACTAAGAATAGTGGTTGATCGTATTCAACCGGTGAAGAGTTTTCAACTAAAATTTTAACAATTCTACCTGAGATTTCAGATTCGATTTCGTTAAAAAGTTTCATTGCTTCAACGATACATAAAACTTGACCTGGTTTAATTTCATCACCAATTTGAACAAACTGTGGTTTGTCAGGAGATGGAGATTTGTAATATGTACCAATCATCGGAGATTTTATTGTGATATAATTTCCGCTTAGACTATCAGCTTTTGCAGCCGGAGCTTCCATTCTTTCTGTGTGTACCTCAGATGCTGCCGGAGCAGTTCTTGGTGCTTCATGATAAATTGGATGTGCAATAGCTGGTGCACTTTGAACATAAGTTACTTTGTCGTCAGTTTTCTTGATAGAAATTTTAAAATCTCCACGTTCAACTTCAACCTCAGATACTCCTGCATCAGAAACTAATCTTATCAGTTCCTTGATTTCTTTTAATTCCATAAATGAATGATTAAGAAAGTCAAAAATATAAAAAAAATGAAATGAAATTGCTTTTGGTTAATTTTTAGCAATTATATTCCATCATAAGCCCATTTTAAATAAATCGCTCCCCAAGTAAATCCCCCCCCAAAGGCTGCCAAAACTAAGTTGTCACCTTTTTTTAATTTATTTTCCCATTCCCATAAACACAATGGTAATGTGCCGTTTGTAGTATTTCCAAAATGATCGATATTAATCATCACTTTTTCTTTACCCAATCCCATTCTTTCTGCTGTTGCATCAATAATACGCAAATTTGCTTGATGCGGCACTAACCAGGCGATATCTTCTGAAGTTAAGTTGTTCCTCTCCATTATTTGAGCAGAAACATCCGCCATTCCGGTTACAGCAAATTTGAATACTGTTTTACCATCCTGATAAACAAAATGTTCTTTGGCATCGATAGTTTCGTGGCTAGGTGGTTTTAATGAGCCTCCTGCTTTTTGATGTAAAAAATGTCTACCACTTCCATCAATTTTTAATACCGAATCTATCACTCCTAAACCCTCGTAATTGGGTTCAAGTAATACAGCACCACAACCATCTCCAAAAATAATACAGGTATTTCTATCGGTATAATCAATAATTGACGACATTTTATCGCCTCCAACTACCAAAACCTTTTTATACTTACCTGCGCAAATAAAGTTTGAAGCAGTTTCAATAGAAAATAAGAAACCGGAGCAAGCAGCTGCTAGGTCGTAACCAAAAGCATTTTTTGCTCCAATTTTATCAGCTAAAATACAAGCAGCTGAAGGGAAAATCATATCACTTGTAACTGTAGCAAAAATAATTAAGTCAATTTCATCTGCTCCAATTCCACGTTTTTTTAATAATCCATTTACCGCTTCTACAGCCATATCAGATGTAGCTAATCCCGGTTCATTTAAGATTCTTCTCTCTTTGATTCCGGTTCTGGTCATGATCCACTCATCGTTGGTATCTACCAGTTTCTCTAAATCTTTATTACTTAATATTGTTGGTGGAACGTATCCATTAACTGCGGTAATTGCGGCTGTAATTTTATTCATTTTTAGATAGGTAGAACTACATCTTTTAATGAAGTTCTAATTATATTAACTAAGTCTGAATCAACAACATTCTTAGCTGTAAAAATCATATTTTTAAAAGCTTTTGCATTAGAAATTCCATGTCCGATAATTACAGGGGCGTTTACTCCTAAAATAGGTGTTCCTCCATAATTTTCATAATTGAATCTTTCAATGAATTCGTCTTGTATGCCTCTTTTCTTCAATACATAAAACATTGATTCAAAAGCTTTCAGGACTACATTTCCAGTAAATCCTTCACATACAATCACGTCAGCTTTGTCATTTAAAAAGTCTCTACCTTCTACATTTCCAATAAAGTGAAATGCAGTGGTTTCTTCCATCATATGATGAGCTGCAGTGGTTATTAAGTTACCTTTTTCTTTTTCTTCACCGATACTTAATAAGCCAACTTTAGGGTCATCAACTCCGTAAACATGTTTCATCATTAATGAACCAAGAATACCAAATTGAAACAATACATCGGGTTTGCAATCTGCATTTGCACCAACATCTAAAATTAAACCAAATTTGCCATTTAGTTTAGGCACTGTAGCTGTGATACTTGGACGTATTACACCTTCAATTGGTTTAACAGAAAACATAGAACCTACTAACATAGCTCCTGTATTTCCTGCACTTACAAATGCATCAAGTTTTTTAGAAGCAAGAAGACCAAATCCAACAGCAATACTTGAGTTCTTTTTTTGTGAGATTGCTTTTGTAGGATGTTCACCCATTCCAATAACCTCAGTTGTATGAACAACTTCAAATATTTCCGGATTCACTCCATCATTTTCTAAATGATGTTGAATTTGTTCCTGATCACCTATTAAAACAATTTTTACAGAATCTCCCAATTCTTTGTGGGCAAGAATTGCTCCCGCAATCGCTTCCTTGGGGGCGAAATCGCCTCCCATGACATCAAAACCAATCTTCATTTACCTCAGGGTTGAAGGTGGAGAATGATTAAATATCTTTGTTCATTTCAGGAAATGCAAGCTTTCCTTTATAGTAACCGTTAGCTGTAACACGGTGACGCAAATGAATTTCGCCAGATGTTACGTCTGTGGTTAATGTCGGAGCAGCTCCTTTGTAATGTGTTCTGCGTTTGTCGCGACGTGAGTTCGAAATTTTTCGTTTTGGATGTGGCATTTTATAATTCTCCTATTTATTTAGTTATTTTAATATATCTTTTAATTTTTCCCATCTTGGATCATCAGAATCTTCTTCATTATCATCTACTTGGCTCTGAATTCTGTTCAGAACGGTTTGATCACATGGTTTAGGTTCTTCAAATCCATCGCAATTTTTAACGTTTGGAAGCGACAATAATACGCTTTCATATAGAAATTGCTTTAAATCATAGCTGATTTCATTACGATTTAAATAAATAATTTCAGGATCATCGAAATTATTTTCTTCACTCATTTTTATCAAAAAATCAAAATACTCATCTACTGGTAAATTGATTTCTGTTAAACATGTATCGCAAGGAACCAGAACACTTCCCTCTAAATGAACCTCAAATTCTAATACATTTTCTGATTTTGTAATTGCTACTTCAGCTTTTACATCCCCAGATTTAATTGGTGAAAATTCAAAATCCGATAAAAATTCATCATTTATATCAAATTCATATTCATTTAAGCCATGTTGTAACTTATTGAATTCAATTAAATATGTATTAGTCTTCAATCCCATTTTTCGAGCCGACAAAAATACGACTTTGTACTAAAAATTTAGTTTTTTTTGTTTTATTCTGATTTTCAGTCACTAAGATGTTTTTTTGGGCTGTTTTCCCACTTTTTTTAGCTTTTCTTCTGTTTTTTTAGACAGATTAAAAGTCAATTCTAAATCTTTCCCTTTTCATTGGTGTCAATGGAAGTGGATTTGAATTTATGTCTTTCGAAAAATTCCTTTTTCCTAAAATATCCAATGCACCATATAATGCATTTCTGAAAGATTCTTCATTGGCAATATTTTTTCCTGCTATCGAATATGCCGTTCCATGATCTGGTGAGGTTCTAACAAACGGTAATCCCGCTGTAATATTCACTCCATCCATAAAAGCCATTGATTTAAAAGGTATTAAGCCCTGATCATGGTACATTGCCAGAACTCCATCAAACTTGTTATACTGACCCGAACCAAAAAATCCATCTGCAGGATAAGGTCCATAAACGATTCCGTTTATTTCTTTTTGCGCTTGTTCTAATGCCGGAATAATTATTTCCAATTCCTCCTTACCAAGTAACCCATTATCACCTGCATGAGGATTTAATCCTAAAACAGCAATTCTTGGACTATTTATACCAAAATCATTTTTTAAACTGTTATGAAATAATTTTATTTTGCTAATAATCAGGTCTTTATTTAGTTTTTGTGCGATTTCACCGATAGGGATATGCCCTGTTACTAAAGCAACTCTAATATCCGGACTCGCTAAAATCATCAAACTTTCAGCTCCGGCTCTTTCGGCAAGGTATTCTGTATGTCCGGTAAATCTTAAATCAGCAGTATTAACTGTGTTTTTGTTTAAAGGAGCAGTTACTAAAGCATGAATTTTACCCTCAACAATATCATTTGTGGCGGCTTCCAATGCCTTAAATGCATATTTTCCGGCTAATTCTGTGGCTTCTCCCGGTTTAATTTCTACATCTTCCTCCCATACATTGATAATATTGCTCTTTCTGGCATTTATCTGGTCTATAGATTTAACAATATTTAGTTGAAAATCAGGAAGGTTTAAGTTTTTCCTCCAGAAACTAATCACTTTTGATGAACCATAAACTACCGGTATGCAATATTCATTCAGTCTGTGATCTACTAAAGACTTAATCACAACTTCAACAGCTACGCTATTTATGTCGCCAATACTAATTCCTATGATAGGTAATTTGCTCATCTTATTTATTTTCGGCTTGATAGTTTTTAATAAAATCGAAAATCAATCTAACTCCAACACCAGTTCCGTTTTTGCCTCTGTAACTATCGTTAGATCCTAAAAAAGCCGGACCTGCAATATCAAAGTGCATCCAAGGGTAATCAGTGAATTTTTCAAGAAATTTACCGGCTGTGATTGCTCCTCCAACAGGTCCACCAATGTTTTTCATGTCAGCAATATCACTTTTGATTAGTTTAGCATAATCTTCCCAAAAAGGAAACTCAACCAATCTTTCGTGAACATTGTTACCTGCAGTTTTTAGTTTTGCTTTGGTTTCCTCAGATGCAGTTCCCATGCAAACAATTCCATATGATCCTATTGCTGCTGCTGCTGCACCTGTTAATGTTGCAAAATCCATCACCAATTCAGGTTTGTATTTTTTAGCATAAGCTAAAGCATCACCTAAAATCATTCTACCTTCAGCATCTGTATTTAAAACTTCAACAGTTTGACCATCATACATTTTTATGACATCACCAGGTGTATATGCATTTTCTCCCGGACGGTTATCTGTTGCAGGAACCAAAGCAATTACATGAACATTTAACTCTGCTTTTGCAATTGCATACATCGCACAAGAAACTGCGGCAGCTCCGGCCATGTCACATTTCATGGTATCCATGCTATTTGGAGTTGGTTTTAAACTCAGTCCACCTGTATCATAAACAACACCTTTTCCTACTAGAACTACAGGTTTTTTATTTATGGCCTTAGCTGGTTTGTATTCCATTATAGTAAATGTTGGTGGAATTTGACTTCCCATATTTACTGCTAATAATCCACCCATTTTTAAAGCTTCAATCTGAGATTTATTTAAAACCTCCACTTTGAAACCAGCATTTTTACCCATTTTTCTTATTTCAGATGCCAATTTTGGTGCATCTAAATACGATTGTGGTTCATTAACTAAATCTCTGGCTAAAAAAACTGCTTCACAAACTGCATTCAATTCTTCTAGTTCAGATTCTTTTATTTCTTTGTTTAGAATGCTAATTTCTTTCAATGAATTAGCTTCTTTTTCACCTGTTTTGTATTTTAAGAATTGATAATTCGATAAGGCAATTCCTTCAGCTAAAGCCAATGCTGAGCTTTTATCAAATCCTACAATTTGAATTTTTTCGTATTTGTTGGTATTGAGAATACCATTGATTTTGTTACCAATTCCTCTCAAAGTTTCATAAAACGAGGGATTACCTGATTCTTTCAATCCTTCTTCAAATTGAAAAAAGTCTGATTTACTAAGTCTGTTTAAATGAGTAAAGTATTCTTTCTTGCCTAATCTTTTTTTCAAATAGGTTATCTCTTCCTTATTTAATCCAAATAGAGTTAAATCCGATTTTTCATTAATTAAATTTATACTGCTTACTTGAGCCGAACTTGATTTTGATATTTTGAATTCCATAATTGAACAATTTTTGCAAAAATAGGCTTTTATCAGCCCTAATCAATTAATATTAATTTGAGAAAAGGGCAAAAAAAATGGACTAAAATTTTAGTCCATTTTTTTTCTAAGTTTTTGAATTACTTCTTTTTAGGTTTAGCTTTTGCTGGTTTTTCAGTTTTTGCTTCTGTCTTTTTTGATTCAGTTGCTTCAACTTTACAATGTCCACAAGGACCAAATCCTGCTTTTTTTGCAGCAGCCAATTCCATTCCTTTTTTACCTGTTTTTACCAGGTCACAATTTTTTGCATGGTACTTTTTGCCTTTATCAGTTACATAAACTGTTTGAGCATTTAAGTTCATGATGCCACTGAATAAAATCAGAGCAAAAACAAGGATAAACTTTTGTAATGTTTTCATATTTTTTGGATTGATTCATCAAATAAAATGAAATAAAATCAAACTTCTTGAATATTTATTTACAGTATTATCTGTATTTTTTACTTTTTAGGAATGCCGGAATAAAAATTTAATTTGATATTAAATTACTGCTTCAAAATCCTTCTCTTTGTAACATGTCGGAATTGGTAAAAGCAAAGAAAAATTTAGGTCAGCACTTTTTAAATGATAAAAACATTGCCTTTAATATTGTTGATGGCTTATTAAGTCATTCAAAGGTTGAGGATATTTTAGAAGTTGGGCCAGGTATGGGTGTGCTTACCAATTATTTATTAAATGCATCTGAAAGGAAGATTTGGGCGGCTGAAATTGACCATGAATCTATTTTATACCTTCAAAAAAATTACCCCAAATTAGAAAATCGTCTCTTAGAAAAGAGTTTTTTGGATTTGAATTTCAAGGATTATTTCCAATCTGAATTAGTTGTTATTGGAAATTTTCCTTACAATATATCATCCCAAATAGTTTTTAAAGTATTGGATAACAAAGAAATAATTCCAATGCTGGTGGGCATGTTCCAAAAAGAAGTGGCTGAGCGATTAAGTGCAAAACCGGGCGGAAAGGAATACGGAATTATTTCGGTTATAACACAGGCTTATTATCAGGTTGATTATCTTTTTACTGTCCATGAAGATGTTTTTACTCCGCCTCCAAAAGTAAAATCAGGTGTAATTAGAATGACTCGTAAATCGGAAATTCCGAATTGCAATCAGACATTATTAAAAACAGTTGTTAAAACTGCATTTAATCAAAGAAGAAAAAAATTACGCAATGCCATTTCAAGCTTTGGTATAAATGATGAACAATTGGGTTTATTTGCAGGCAAAAGAGCAGAGGAACTATCTTTACAGGATTTTGTTGATTTAACTAATTTAGTTCACGAAAAGGGCCAATGGAAAAAAGACAAGTAGACAAAAACTTAATCAAACAAATAAAAAAGTGGATACATGAAGGTTCCAATAATGATATTGGTATGCTTCTGGAATCGATGTATCCTCAAGATATTGCTGAGCTGGTTAATGGACTTACGTTAGAAGAATCGCGTTTGATTTTAACGCTTGTTGAAAAAGAAAAATTGGTAAAAGTTTTGGTTGAAATTGAAGAACCAAACCGTGAATCGTTTTTCGAATCGTTTTCTCCTTTTGATATTGCAAACGAATTCATTGAAAAGATGGATTCCGACGATGCGGTTTATGTGTTAAGCCAACTTCCTGAAGAAAGAAAAGACGAGGTAATTAATAAACTAACCGATATTGAATACGCGAGTCAGCTTTTATCACTTTTGAGTTATAAAGAATATACTGCTGGAAGTTTGATGGCAGTAGAATTGGTAAAATCTAAAATTACATCAACTGTTGCAGCTTGTATTGAAGAAATCAGGGCACAAGCTGAAAATGTTGATACAATTTATGTGGTTTATATAACCGATGAATTTGAAAGATTAGTGGGTTTAATTACTTTGAAGAACCTAATTTTAGCTAGTCCAAATTCTTTATTGTCTGATGTTTACAACAATGAAGTTATCTCAGTTCCTACTTCTTGTTCAATAGAAGAAATTTCTAATCTTACCAGAAAGTATGATTTGGTGGTTGTTCCTGTAGTTGATCCATTAGGAAGATTGGTTGGTAGAATTACAGTTGATGATGTGGTTGATGTGATGCAGGAAGAAGCTGATGAAAACTACCAATTGATGTCGGGTATTACAGAGGATGTTGACGCAACCGATAAGGTTTGGATTTTGGCAAGAGCTCGTTTGCCTTGGCTAATCATAGGTTTATTGGGAGGAATAGCCAGTTCCAGATTTATTGAATTATACGAAGACCAAATTAGAATTCATCCTGAAATGGCCTTTTTTATGCCATTAATAGCGGCTATGGGCGGAAATGCCGGTGTTCAATCTTCGGCAATTGTGGTTCAGGGTTTAGCAAACGATACATTGGGAACAAAAAATATTGTACCTAAAATTTTAAAGGAATCGAGGGTGGCTTTAATCAATGGTTTAATTTGTTCGATATTAATTTTAGCTTATAATTTAGTATTTAATAATTCAACAGATTTGGCATTTACTGTTTCTGTTGCTTTAATAACAGTGATAATTTTCGCTTCATTATTTGGAACTTTTGTGCCGCTGTTATTGAATAAATTAAAGATTGACCCGGCTATTGCTACTGGCCCATTTATAACAACAACTAATGATTTGTTGGGAATTGCTATTTACTTTAGCATGGGCCATCTTTTGTACGACATTTATTAATGCATGCAACCCTTTTTTGATTAATGGTTACTAATGAACTGAAATCTGACTTTAATAAGACAATCAAATTGCCGAAAGTTTTAATTGTTGATGATGTACATCCGGTATTAATCGATGGTCTGACCGAGAAAGGTTTCAGTGTTCTTTATATTCCTGAATCAAGTAGAAATCAAATCATTGAAAAGCTAAAGGAAGGTTTTGAAATTTTGGTTATTAGAACCAAAACAATGGTAGATAAGGAAATGCTTCAGTCGGCTCAAAACCTGCAAATAATTGCAAGAGCGGGTGCAGGTTTAGATAATATTGATGAAGAAGAAGCTCAGAAACTGGGAATTCTTTGTATCAATGCAGGTGAAGCAAATTCTGATGCTGTTGGCGACCATACCTTGGCAATGTTACTGGGAGGATTAAACAACTTATATCAAGCTCAATCAGAAGTTAGAAATAAAATCTGGTTAAGAGAAGAGAATAGGGGAGTTGAACTTGCCGGTAAAACAGCTGCAATTATTGGTTACGGAAATACCGGTAAAGCCGTAGCAAAAAGATTAGTATCTTTTGGAGTAAAAGTTTTGGCTTACGACAAATACCTGAATGGTTTTTCTAATGAGCAAATTTTTGAAGCTTCAATGAATGAGATTTTCGAAAATGCAGATATTTTAAGTTTACATATTCCTTTAACATCAGAAACCAAGGGAATGGTAAATTTGCAATTTTTGCAAAAATTTAAAAAACCAATCTTTTTCTTGAACCTTAGTCGGGGAAAAATTGTCAATACAACTGAACTTATTCAAGCAATAAAAACCGGGATTGTTTGGAAATGTGCATTGGATGTTCTCGAAAATGAAAAATTTGACACATTTAATGCAGCTCAGGAAAAAGATTTTGAATTTCTTTCTAATTCTTCAAAAGTTTCCTTGTCTCCGCATATTGGGGGCTGGACAGTAGAGAGTTACAAGAAAATTTCAACAGTTTTATTATTGAAACTACTTGATATTCATGGACAATAATTTTTAGGTTTGTTGATTACTGTTACCTTAAAGTTGTTAAATTGCTTTTAACTGATTTATTTTACCGCTCTTAAAATTTGTTTTGAAATTGTAAATCCTAAGTAAATGAAGAAAATATACTCACTTCTTATTTTTGCCTTCTTCCTCCATTTGGGTGTTTTTGCCCAATCCGGACTAGGAACCTTAAGGGGAAAAGTTATCGATGGCAAGACCAAAAAACCACTTGATTACGTAAGTATTACGTTGAAGCTCAATGGTGTAGCAAAGGCTACTGCACTCTCTGATGACGATGGAGCTTTTATTATTAAAACTCTACAACCAGGTGAATATGAACTTTATGCGACTTATGTTGGTTACCCTACTACTATTTTGCGTGGTATCTATGTAGCAGCCGAAGAGGATAAATTTGTTGATTTTTCAATGAGTGCTGACATTGAGCTGAAAGAAGTAATTGTTACAGTTAAAAAGGATTTAGTTGACCGTGGTGGTGCTCATACTACAAAACTGACCGCAAAAGAGATTATGGCTTCACCAGTTAGAAACATTAACTCGATAGCAAATACTGCTATGGGTGTTGAATCAAGGGGTGGTGGTACGCCAAATATTCGTGGTGCCCGTGCTGAAGGTACTGCTTATTATATTGATGGTGTGCGTGTAAATGCAGGTGCTGGAAATATTCCTCAGAATGCAATCGACCAAATTCAGGTAATTACCGGTGGTACTCCTGCTCAATATGGTGACTTTGTGGGTGGTGCAATCAGTATCACAACAAAAGCTCCTACCAAAAACTTTAATAGAGGTATTGAAGTTGTAACAGCTTCGCCTTTTGCAGGTTATTTAGATAATTCGCATTTTAATCAAACTCAGGCTTTAATATCAGGTCCAATCAAAACCATTAATAAAGGTAGAGGTAATGAGGAACGTGTGTTGGTTGGATTCTTGCTTTCAGGTGCATTTACATACAGCAGAGATGGTTCATTACCTGCTGTTGATTTATACCAAGTAAAGGCCGATAAATTGGCTCAGTTGGAAAAAACTCCTTTGGTTCCTAGTGCTTCAGGTACTTTATTTAATGCTGCTGAATATTTAAGAGCAACAGATTTAGAAAAAGTTGGATACAAACAAAATGCAGCTAGTTATAGAGTTGATATCAATGGTAACTTTAACTTTCAACCAACTAAAAATATCAATGTTCGTTTAGGTTATTTTGGAAACTTTTCTCAGGGTAATAACTGGAGTCATTTCAATTCATTAATGAACAATGCCAATAACTCAATGTCGAGATCTAATATTTTCAGAACTTATCTTCAGTTTACTCAGAATTTTAATACTGATAATGGTGGTGATAAAACTAAAGATAAACCGGATCCTGCTAAAGAAGGTGGTATCAGTAATGCATTTTATTCAGTTCGTCTTTCTTATGAAAGAGCTCAAGGTGAATCAATGGATCCTGAATTCCAAAAAGACTATTTTAATTATGGTTACTTAGGGAAATTTACTACCTACCAGGCTCCAACCTTTTCAAGAGTAGTTAAGAATTTTGGTCAACCTGCAGATAGTTTCTTAATGGATAATGGTAAATACATTTATTTAACAAACTATGTTAGACAAGTAGGTAATACTGATACTTCATTCACTTTTGAACAAGCTGATATAAACAGAGTAAGAGGAAACTATACACAAGCATTATATGATTATTTAGGTGCAGGTAATATTAGTAACTTAGGAACTGTTCGTCAGTTTGGAGGTTTAATTAATGGAGATAATCCTAACGGAATTTATTCTAATATGTGGAGTAATGTTGGTACAAACGGTAATGGTTACAGTAAAAGTTTAACTGAAGCAATTACAGTTTATATCATGAGTGAATTCACAATTGCTCCAAAAAGTAATCCTAAAGCAAAACACGAAATACAATTAGGTATCACTGGTGAGCAACAATTCAGAAGATCTTACGGTCTTGGTACAAATGGATTATGGTCATTGATGCGCTTATATGCTAATCGTCAGTTTACAGGTTTAGATACGATTCCTACTATGAAGTTTGACCAAAATGGAGTATTCCAAGATACAGTTTGGTTCAATAGAAAAATTGTTGAAGCTGACCAAACTAATTTTGATAAAAACTTAAGAAATAAATTGATGGCTTCAGGTGCATTAGATGCTAATGGTAATCCTATTAACCAATACAGTTTCTTAGATGTTAATTCTTACACTCCTGGTACTTATTCTTTAGATATGTTTAATGCTGATGAGTTATTAAACAATGGTAATTCAATTGTTAGTTATTCTGGTTACGACCACTTAGGAAGAATAGTTAGAAAGAAACCATCTATTGAAGATTTCTTAAACAATCCTACTAGCAGATTATTACCTGCATACCAACCAACTTACTTAGCAGCTTGGGTTCAGGATAAGTTTGTATTTAAAGATTTAATTGTTCGTGTTGGATTAAGAATGGAGCGTTTTGATGCTAACCAACCTGTATTAAAAGATCCATATAGCATGGCTCCAATCTATTCTGTAGGAGAAGTAAAAGGTAGCGAAGATCCTAGATTTAAGAATTTAAAAACTGCTATTCCTACAACTATTGGCGACGATTATGCAATCTATGTAAACAATGAAAAATTTGGTGAAGGTGGTCAAAGTGGTGATTTAAGGGTTGCTGGTTTTAGAAAAGGAAACAATTGGTATGATGAGAATGGAAATCCTATTTCTGATCCTGCTCAAATTGGAAGAAACGCAAAAACTGCAAGAAATACTCCTTTATTAATAGACCCATCAAATCCTAATAAACCAACCTTAGCATCTTTTACAGATTATGTTCCGGATTTGAAATTATTACCTCGTGTATGGTTTTCATTCCCTATTAATACTTCAAGTCAGTTTTTTGGTACTTATGATATCTTAACTCAAAGACCTTCTGCTAATGTCGGACAGATTGATGATTACTACTACTTACAAAATCGTTTAAGTGGTGGAGCAATTGCGAATCCTGATTTGAAAATGACTCAGGTAACTGACTACGAAATAGGTTTCCGTCAACAAATTGGCTTAGATGCTGCTTTAGGTATCATTGCTTCATACCGTGAATATAGAAACATGGTTCAATTGTACCGTTATGTGCAAGCTTGGCCAAATGATTATACAACTTTCGGTAACTTAGACTTCTCAACAGTTAAATCAATTGGTTTAGAGTATACTATTCGTGAATTAGGTAATGTTTCATTAGGTGCGAACTACCAAATTCAGTTTGCAGATGGTACAGGTTCTAATGCAACTTCAAGTAATGCATTGATTCAAGTTGGTTTACCAACTTTAAGAACAATTTATCCAATGGATTTTGATACTCGTCATACTTTAAAAATGACTTTTGATTTCCATTATAAATCTGGAAAAGATTACAATGGTCCTATTGTTAATGGTAAAAAGATTCTTGAAAATGCAGGTATCAACTTCGTGTTCACTACCTACTCAGGAAGACCATATACTCAAAACATGTTACCTACACCGGATGGAGTTCAATCAGGTGTTGTTGTAAGAAGTCCAATCAAAGGAACTATCAATGGTGCTAACTTACCAGCTCAGTACAATATTGATATCAACATCGATAAAAACTTCGAATTCAAACAAAAGAAACTTGACGGTTCAACAACAGTATATCGCTTACGTGCTTTCATCTGGATTCAGAATTTATTAAACAGTGCTAACGTAACTTCAGTGTTCAGATATACCGGTAGTGCATACAATGATGGATTTTTAGCTTCACCTCAAGCACAAGAACAAATTAGAACTGCAACCGATCAGCAGTCTTATGTTGACTTATATAATGCAAGGATGTTAAATCCGGATCGTTTTGGATTACCGCGTTTAACTCGTTTAGGTCTTGCCCTATATTTTTAATTAATAAGTATCATGACAATTATGAATACATTAACAACAAAGTTTTTCGCAAAATCAGTTTATGTCCTTGCTTTCATAGCCATAAGCAGCTCTGCATTTGCAACGGAAAATATTGGTTTAGGCAAAAAGAACTCAAAAGCCAATTTGCTTAAAAAGGCAGGAGGTTGCGAAGCAGCAACCCAACAAAAAGATCTGGACGTTAACAATGTTAGAACCACAATTCTTAATGGTGGTGATATGTGGTGGAACTTAAGTAATGCCAGATATGAAGTTCCTAAAGTTAACCCTGGACAGGTTTCTAAACATTCATTGTTCTCAGGTGCATTATGGATTGGTGGTATTACTCAAGGAAACTTGAGAATTGCCGCTCAAACTTATCGCCAAAGCGGTAATGACTACTATCCAGGTCCATTGCAAGTTGAGGGTTCTGCTAGAGGAACTGTAACAAAAGAAACTTGTAAAGCTTATGATGAAATTTGGAAAATAACTCTTCAGGAAATTGATGAGTTCAGAAATAATTCTGAAAACTGGTCAAGTCCTTCTTCTATCATTTCAGGATGGCCTGGAAATGGTGGTCCAGGTGAAGCAGCAACTTTAGCTCCTTTCTATGATGTAGACGGAAATAATTATTATGACCCTATTGCCGGAGATTATCCTTCTTTTGATTTTAATAAATCTGACAATATTCCTGATATGATGTTGTATATGATTTACAACGATAAAGGTAATATTCACTCAGAAACTGAAGGTTTACCTATTGGATTGGAATTACATACTCAATGTTTTGGTTATTCAACCAATGATGAAGTGAATAACATGACTTTCTACAGAACTACTATTTTTAACAGAGGAACTGAAACCATTGACTCATGTATCTTTGGTCAGTGGGTTGATGCGGATTTAGGTAACTATTCAGATGACTATGTTGAGTGTGATGTAAAAAGAAACTTAGGTATTTGTTATAATGGTGACGATAATGATGAAGGTATCTTAGGATATGGTTTGAATCCTCCAAGTGTGGGTGTAAACTTCTTTGAAGGTCCAAGACGTCCCGATGGAACAGAAATTGGTTTGACAAAATTTGTTTACTATAACAATGACTTTTCTGTTACAGGAAATCCTTCTCGTCCTGAACATTACTGGAACTATTTAAATGGTCGTTGGAAAGATGGTTTGAATATTACTTATGGTGGAAATGGCAGAGGAGGTAGTGATACTGCTTCATTCATGTTCCCTGGTAATTCAGACCCTGCTAACAGAGAATCATGGACAGAAAGAATTGCTGGAAACCAACCTGGTGACAGACGTTTCATGCAAACTGCAGGTTCATTTAGTATGTTGCCTGGTGCAAAAAATGAAGTTACTATAGCTGTAGTTTGGGCTCGTGCTACTACAGGTGGTGCTACAGGTTCATTCAACTTATTAAAAGAAGCTTCTGATAAAGCATTTGTACTTTATAAAAATAACTTCAAATTTATTGATGGACCTTCAATTCCTTCATTAGAAATCACTGAATTAGATCGTAAGTTGATTATTAACATCACTAATTACCAAAAAACAGAATCTTATATCGATTCGAGTTCAGGGTTATGTGCTAATAAAACTGTCTACAAATTCCAGGGATATCAAATTTTCCAAACTAAAACCAGTTCACCTCCGGGAGACATCTACAACAATGATGAAGCTCGTTTAGTTGCTCAATGTGATGTTGTTGATGGTGTTAATTTGATTGTTAATATTGTTAATGATGCTGATTTAGGTAATGTTAAAAAGATTATGGTGAATGGAGCTGATAAAGGCGTTCAACATAGTTTTGAAGTAACTAAAGATTTATTCTCTACAGCTTCTGATCAAACTTTAGCTAATTTCCAGAACTACTACTATTACTTGGTTGCTTACTCAAGTGCAACTAATTGTTCAAGCGAACAAATTCAATATTTATCAGGACGTAAACGTTATGATGGTGCTGGTAATAATACATATATGGCAGTTCCTCATAAAGCTGCTCCTCATGGACAAGGTACTATTCTAAATTCTTTCTATGGAGATGGTCCTGAAATTGAAAAAGTTGAAGGTATTGGAAATGCCGGACATGAAATTCAATTAACAGAAGAAACCATTCAAAAAGCTTTAATTGCTCCTTATTATGTTGAAGTTCCTAAATACAAAAAGGCTTTAGGTCCGGTTTTAGTAAAAGTTATTAATCCTTTTAATATCCCTAATGCAAAATTTGAATTGAAATTGGCTGATTCATCTTTTGCTGCTGACAAAGCTGTATCTCTAAGCAAAGATTCAACATACTGGACATTAAAGAATTTAAATACCGGTGAAGTTATTTTAGCAGAAAGAGCTATTGGTTCTCCAAATGAGCAAATGTTCTCTAAATGGGGTTTAAGTGTAACAATTGAACAAGCAGTTGCTCCTGGAAATCCAGATGATGCAACCGATATTAGTAATGGTTATATTTCTGCATCATTGTCGTTTGCAAATAGCAACAATGCATGGTTAACTGGTGTACCTGATGAAGTAGCAGCATTTACTCCTTTCAACTGGATTCGTTCAGGTAACGCAGGTTCTCCTAATTTTGAGAATTTTTATGAGCACGATTTTGCTGTTGGAAGTCCAAAGCGTTCTTTAGATCCAAGAAAAGCTTATGGTAAAATACTTGGTGGTACTTGGGCTCCTTATGCATTAGCTGCAAGAGCATTAGCTAATCCAACTGCAACTCCTCCTGTAGGTTCAACATTTGGTCCGGCTTGGGCTGTAGGTTCTGATGGTACTGGTTTAGGTATTGGTGGTGCTTCTGATGATAATTCATTGGCTGATTTGCAAAGTGTTGATTTGGTTCTTACAAGTGATAAAACTAAATGGACTCGTTGTGTGGTTTTAGAATCCGGTGAAAATGCAACAACTACTATTGGTGGTGCTATTAAATTAAATCGTCGTAAATCACCTTCAGTTGATCAGGATGGCAAAGCAGTTGCCGGAACCGGTTTAGGTTGGTTCCCTGGGTATGCAGTTAATGTTGAAACAGGTGAAAGATTAAATATCATGTTTGCAGAAGATTCATCATTACCTGGTGAAAATGGTAGTGATATGATTTGGAATCCAACAGGAAATTTAATTAGAAACGATGTAGGTGGTTTTGAATATACAATGGGTGGTAAACATCACGTTTATATTATGGGTTCAAAAGGCTTTAGAACTGCTCCAACTGGTCCTATTCGTTACCGTGGTCCTCGTTATGATGAAGCTAAAAGTTATGATAGTTTGTTTAATTTAATTGAAGCTGGAACCGGTGCTTCATTAAACAAACGTTATATTTTTTCTCAGGCTATGTGGGTAACAATTCCATTATTAACTCCTCAATCTAAATTGTTAAGTATTAAAGATGGTTTAATTCCAACTACTACTACTATTAAATTAAGAGTTAAACGCCCTTATGCTACTTATACTGCTACTTCAAGTGTGTTAGAGAATAATGGATTGCCATTATACAGATTCTCTACTGAAAACATTGCTCCATCAGTTGGAACAGCTGAAGCAGGAAAAACAGCATTGGATTTAGTTACAATCTCTCCAAATCCATACTATGCTTATGCTGGTTATGAAGATCCAAACAACCAATTAGATACTAGAGTTAGATTAGCTAACCTTCCTAAAAAATGTGTTGTTTCAATCTATACTCAAGGTGGATTCTTAGTTCGTAGAATCAGAAAAGATGATGATACAAGAACTTACATTGACTGGGATTTGAAAAATGATGCGAATGTTCCAATTTCAAGTGGTGTTTACTTAATGCATGTTTATGCTGATGGAATTGGTGAAAGAGTAATCAAATGGTTTGGTATCATGCGTAAAGTGGATTTCGATACCTTCTAAAAATATAATAGCCCGTTTTGTTCAATTGAACAAAACGGGAATTATCTAACCTTAAAAAGAAATTGAAATGAATAAGAAAATTACTTTAGGAATAATAGGTTTACTATCAATTGGAATTTCAGCTTTTGCTGGAAACCCTGATAGGGCCGGAGGTGCTGGTGCAACACAATTGGTTGTGAATCCATTTGCACGCTCAAGCGGATTGGGTAATAGTAATACAGCTAATGTAAGAGGTGTTGAATCTTTTTACTTAAATGTTGGTGGTCTTGCTTATACCAAAGGTACAGAAGTTGCATTTTCAAGAATGACTTACTTGGCAGGTGCCGGAGTAAATATAAGTAATCTTGGATTAGCCCAATCTTTAGGAGAAGAAGGTACAGGAGGTGTTTTAGGTTTAGGAATTACCTCATGGAATTTTGGTGATGTTCCTATCACTACTTTTGATAATCCAGATGGTACATTGCCTTCTTTTACACCTTCAGTTGTAAATTTAAATGCATCATACTCTAAAACGTTTTCAAATAGTATTACTGGTGGTATACTTTTAAGAATTATTTCTGAAGGTACTGCAGATGTAAGAGCTTCTGGTGTAGGTTTTGATTTTGGTGTTCAATACCAAACTTCTTTTAATGCAAAGAAAAAGAAGATTAAAAAGGAAGATTTCAGATTAGGTATTTCAGCAAGAAATATTGGTCCCGATTTAACTTATTCAGGATCAGGTTTGTCTTTCCGTGCTATGAATACTTCTACTGGTGCTGATAGAAGAGCATTGTTTGATGCTGATAAATTTAACTTACCTGCTTTGGTGAATATTGGTCTATCTTATGATATGCGTTTAGATAAAAATGAAAGTACTTACTTTCATAGATTAACTGCCAGCGGTAATTTCCAATACAATGCATTTCAATCGAATATCTTAGGCTTTGGTGCTGAATATTCTTTCAAAGAAATGTTCATGTTAAGAGCTGCATACAATGTTCAAAATGGTAATTCATTTACCAACGATATGAACAATCCTACAAATTATGCCCCTGATTATGGAATTTGGGCGGGTTGCACTTTACAAGTTCCCGTAACTAAAGGTGGAACTGCATTTGCCTTGGATTACTCTTATGCACCTACCAGAATTTTTAATGGTATGCATACAGTTGGTATTCGTTTGAATATTGCTGGAAAATAGTCCGAATTTTATTATACTTGTATAACCAAAAAGAAACGTTCCGACTTGTCGGAACGTTTCTTTTGTTATTTATAACCAACATAGAAATATTTTTTTAGTTATGGCTGAATTTAATTATGTAACAAAAGAGGGTCTGGAGAAATTAAACAAAGAGCTTCATGATATGAAGTATGTGCAAAGACCATTCATTACAAAGCAAATTGCTGATGCTAGAGATAAAGGCGATTTAAGTGAAAATGCAGAATACCATGCTGCAAAAGAAGATCAGGGTTTATTAGAAGCAAAAATTGCAGTATTAAACGATTTAATTACCATGTCACGCATTATTGATGAGTCAAAGCTTGATACCAGCAAAGTAATGATGCTAAGTAATGTGAGAGTCTTAAATCAAACAACAAAAAAAGAATTGATTTATACTTTGGTTAATGAAAAGGAAGCGGATTTGAAATTAGGAAAAATCTCATTTAAATCTCCAATTGGAATTGGCCTGATGGGTAAAAAAGTTGGTGATGTAGTGGAAGTGAAAGTACCTGCAGGTTTATTGAAGTTCGAAATACTTGAAATTACACTTTAATGAGCACCATTTTTTCTAAAATTATTAATGGTGAAATTCCTTGCCATAAAATCGCAGAAACAGAAGATTATTTTGCTTTCCTAGATATTCGTCCTCTTACAATTGGACATACTTTAGTTGTTCCAAAAATTGAAGTAGATTATATTTTTGACTTGGATGTTGAGAAATTTGTTGGACTTCATCTGTTTTCTAAAATCGTAGCTGATGGCTTAAAATCAGCCTTTCCCGATAAGAGAATTGGTGTTTCTGTAATTGGATTGGAAGTTCCTCATGCCCACATTCATTTGATTCCTTTTTCTTCAATGAATGAAATGAATTTTTCAAATGAAAAATTAAATTTAAGTCAGGAAACGCTGGCTGAAATAGCAAATAAAATTAGAAGCCAGTTTAATCCAGTTTAATGCTTAAGGTTTCTTTTTTATTTTATCAGGATTTTGATTCACAAAAGCTTCCCAACTGGAAGCTTTTTTTATGCTTTTCTTGGCAGGTGTTGCTTTGATAATTTGAGTGTTCTGCATAAAGTGACAATAAGCTGCAGCTAATCCATCTGTAGCATCATAAAAACTATGGTTCTCTTCGTATTTGAAAATTCTTTGTAACATTATTGCTACCTGTTCTTTACTCGCATTACCATTTCCTGTTATAGATTGCTTGATTTTTTTAGGAGAATACTCATTTACACTTAATTCTCTGCTCATGGCAGCAGCAATTGCTACACCCTGAGCCCTGCCTAATTTTAACATCGATTGAACATTTTTTCCAAAAAATGGCGCTTCAATCGCTAATTCATCCGGATGGAATTCATCAATTAAGCCAACTGTGCGTTCAAATATCTTTTTTAATTTAAGCGCATAATCTTCATATTTATCAAGCTTAAGTACGCCCATGCCCAGTAATTCCGCTTGTTTACCCTTAGTTATGATAATTCCATAACCCATAACAATTGTGCCGGGGTCGATACCCAAAATAATTCTCTCCTTCTTTTCAATCATTGTATTTGTTTATCGTCGCTTGCCTTTGTTTCTTTGCCGCCAAACTTAGCTAATCTATTAATGAACTCAAATTCCCAAATGAAATACTTACTGCAATTTTTGAAGCTGGTACTTCTAATTGGGTCATTTGCTTTTATTGGCTACAAATTAACCAATACATTTAATATAAATGAAAGGTATTTAGATTTTGTGGTACTATATCAACCTAAATCTTTATTCTTCTTTTTTTTAGCATTCTCATTGATGTTTTTGAATATTTCTCTTGAAGTAAAAAAGTGGATGGTACTAGTAAAGCCATATGAGCATTTTACATTCAAAGAGTCGACATCTGCTGTTGTATCAGGTATTGCTTTAAGTATTATTACACCAAACCAAATTGGAGATTTTGCAGGAAGAGTTCTAAACCTAAATAAATTAGCCAAATTAAAAGGAGCATTATTAGCTGTTATTGGATATACCGCGCAGGTTTTAACTACCATTGTTTTTGGTTTGTTTGCTTACTGGAGATTGGTTTTATCTAAAGCTGATATGCCTGAATTAACTGCAATTCTTTGCTTATTGGCAGCAATACTTTCCGTATTCATCTTCTTTAATTTCCGGCTTTTAAGTCCACTATTAAATAAGTTCAGATTTTTAAAAAAGTATGAAGAATCTATTAATGTTTTTAAGGAACAAAAGAGTGATTTATTGCTTAATGTGCTGATTTTATCAGTAGTTAGATTTTGTACTTATTTGGTTCAATTCTGGTTATTACTAAAATTCTTCCAGGTTGAAATCTCAGCTTTTGATGCATTTTCTGCGATTATATCTACCTTTTTTGTTCAGTCATTTGTTCCTTCATTTTTATTGCTTGAATTAGGATTACGTGGCTCAGCAGCAATTTGGTTTATTGGCATGTTTTCATCAAATATTCCCGGAATATTATTGGCTTCATATACACTTTGGATAATTAATATGCTGATTCCGGCTTTATATGGTTACTTCATCATTTATAAAATAAAAACATGATAGCTTGGTATATAATTTCATTTTCACTTCTGGCATT
Source organism: Vulcanococcus limneticus LL (assembly GCA_943361925.1). Lineage (GTDB taxonomy): Bacteria > Bacteroidota > Bacteroidia > UKL13-3 > UKL13-3 > CAISCU01. The sequence goes on from CALRIT020000019.1 coordinate 86,451, forward strand.
TTATTTTGTCTTGATTTTAATGTTTTGGATTGGTTGGATTTTAATCAAACAAAGAACTGAGCCATTTAAAAATGAAAACAAAACAAAGTTTACTATCCTAATTCCTGTTAGAAATGAAGAGGAATTGATACTTGAGAATTTAAATAGTCTTTTAAGTTTGAATTATCCTTTTGATTTGTTCGAAATACTTATTTTAAACGATCATTCAACAGATAGAACAGGAGAGATTACTGAGAAATTTATTCAGGATAACAAAAATTTTCCTTTGAAATTGGTTGATTTAAGTACCTATTCCGAAATCAAAAACAAAAAGGATGTGATAACTTTTGGTGTCAATAATGCTCAAACCGAATGGATAGTTTTAACAGATGGAGATTGCAGAAGAAATTCTGATTGGTTAAAAGCACTCAATGAATTTATTGTTGAACACAATTGTAAAATGATTTATGCACCGGTTGAATTTTCTTCCAACGGAGTTTTTGAGCATATTCAGGCTTTAGAGTTTAGCGGTTTGGTTGGGATAGGAGGTGCAGCCATCAGACTTAAGAAACCCAATATGTGTAGTGCTGCAAATCTTGCTTTTAAGAAGGAAGTGTTTATTGAAATGGGAGGTTATGATGATAATAACCATATTGCTTCAGGAGATGATGAATATTTGCTTCATAAAGTATTTAAAATGTATCCAGATGAGGTATTCTTTTTAAAGGATTTACGCGCATTGGTAAGCACATCTCCCAATTCTTCGATTGAGCAATTGGCCAACCAAAGGCGACGTTGGGTATCAAAGAGTACGCATTATGAAAATAGATCTATCACTGCAATTTTAGCAGCTGCCTATTTCTTTAATTTAAGTATTTTGTTGAATTTTATTCTGGGTATATTCTATGATAATTTCCTTTGGCTGGCATTCATACAAATTGCTTTTAAAGCTTTAATTGAAGGTTTATTTTTGTTTGATGTATTGCGCTTTTTTAAACGATCTTATTTAATTTTATTTTTATTGATAGCCGAACCTTTTCATATTTTTTATGTTCTAATTATTGGAATATGGGCCAATTTGGCGGGTTATAATTGGAAGGGAAGAAAACACATTTAATATGGTATACGAACTAAGCGATTTAGAAAGAGATATACTTAATAGCGTATATTTTGTTGAGCCTTTTGAAAATATTTTGGAGGAGGTTAATCTACCTGCCCCAATTGTTGCTGATGGAATAAAAACGCTGATACATAAAAAGATGATTGTAGCTATGCGCTGGGACGAGGCAAAAATGGAATATGTAAGAAGTTTTATCTATGATTCAGATAACATGAAAGCCTATTCTTATTTAGCTACAAAGGAAGGCTTATTGGCTCACAATTCTATTTAATTCATGTTAGGTAAACTTCGTGCAATTGTAATTTCTACTATTCCATATTCAGAAAACTCTGTTGTTCTAAAATGTTATACCGATTTATATGGATTACAATCATATATGGTAAACGGTGTAAGAAGTAAAAAGGGTTCAATAAAACCATCACAATTGCAGGTTTTAAGTTTACTTGAGCTTGATACTTTTCAACAACAAAATAAAAATCTGCAAAGAATTAAAGAACTCAAATGTTCTCCAACCTTATATAAAATACATTTTGATTTATATAAATCTTCCATTGCCTTGTTTATTTCTGAATTATTAAATAAGTGTTTAAGAGAAGAAAATCAGGTCGACAAACAACTATTTGATTTTTTATTTAATACAATTCAATTTATAGATTTACAAGAAACAAGCTTAGCAAATGTTCCATGTTTTTTTATGGCGCATTTATCAAAATACTTGGGCTTTTTCCCTGAAAATTTCCATGACAATGAAAGGGTATTTTTCAGTTTAAAAGAAGGGATATTTGTGAATTCAAATGAGTTTTCATCTGACGTATTAAGTCGTCATGAAAGTTTATTTTTAAAACAAATTCTGAGTTCAAATCTGAGTAATTTATTTGAAATAGAAACATCAAGGGATATAAGAAAACAAGTGTTGGATGCCTTAATCAGGTATTACCAGTTTCACTTACATCAGTTTCCTGAATTAAATTCGAATAGAATTTTAAGTGAAATATTTTAGTTTCTATTTCTCCTTTTCAAAATATTTCGTGAAATCTGTTTCATACGCACCACCAATTGGAATTTCCTTTTCACCTATTAGAATAAGTTTATTCTTTACCTGATCAATTTTACTTAATGGAATAATGTAGGAGCGATGAACCCTTACAAATTGGTTGTTTGGTAGTTTATCCTGAAGAGATTTCATTGTTAACCTGGCAACAATTGGTTTCAGATGAACAGTTATGATTTTTACATAATCATCAAAACCTTCAAAGTATAAAATATCATTAAGTTTAATTCTATGTAAACTATAATCAGCTCTTACATTTAAATAATTATCTTCATGATTGGGGTCTGCTTTTAATAAATCATAATATTCTTTTACCCTATCAATTGCTGTTTTAAATCTATCAAAACTAAATGGCTTGAGAAGATAATCAGCCGCATTTAAATTAAATCCCTCAACGGCATAATCTGCAAATGCAGTTGTGAAAATAACCTTACAAGTACTAGGAATAATTTTAAAAAACTCTATGCCTGATTTTGATGGCATTTGTATATCTAAAAAAACCAAATCAATCTGATTTTTTTCAAGGTATAATTCGGCTTCATTAGGTTTAGTAAAAACCTTTTCAAGTTTTATATAATCCAGTTTTTGGCAGAATTTTTCAATAATGCCTAAGGCTAATGGCTCATCATCTAGTGCTATGGCTTTTATCATAATTCTATTTCTAAATAAACATTAAATTCTCTAGAATCTTCTTCAATCTTGAATTTATGCTTTAATGGATACAATAAATTTAATCTATCTCTTACGTTTTTTAGTCCAAGTCCACCAGGGTAATTATGAAAGCTTGTTTTTTTGACTTTATTATTATCAACTGTTAAAATTAGTTTTGATTGTTCAATTTCTAAATTGATTAAAATGCATGAATTTTCTTCAGGATTTACGCCATGTTTGAAGGCATTCTCAATAATTGGTATTAATAGTAAAGGTGGAATTTCAAGTTGATTTCCTTTGCCTTTTACTTTGTATGAAAGTTTAAAGGTTTCACCTAAACGTATTCTTTGTAAAGCTATATAATCGTCAATGTATTCAATTTCTTTATCTAAAGGAACCAAATCTTTTTTTGCCTCAGTAAGCACAAATCGCATGATTCCGCTGAGTTTTAATACCATGTCAGATGTTTGTTCAGAGCCTGAAATTGCTAATGCATAAATTGAATTTAAGGTGTTAAATAAAAAATGAGGATTTACCTGTGCTTTTAAATAGGAGAGTTCAGCTTCACTTCTTTTTTCTTCTGAATGTTTGAGACGATTATTAATTTTAATCATCAATGAAAAAAGCACCACTACCATATAGATAAACAGGTTTTGTTTGAATTCAAATAAAAATGGTGGTTTATGTTTTTTGGGAATTTTGTGTCTTAAAACATCTATAGTATTTTCATTAATATGATGATGTAAAGCTTCATCAAAGTTGAATAAATATATAGGGATGATGCTGGTAATAATCAAACCAATTATAAGCAAAAGACTATAATGAATATACTTTTTTTTGAAGTAATATTCTGGAATCAACAAGTAGTAATGAATATAAAAAAAGACCACCAATAATGAGTATACCAATAAATCTTTTTGGGCAAATCTATTATGGGTAATGGTTTCAAATATTCCCTCTGCAGGGGCATACATAATTGGCAAGGATATAAAAAGAATTATTCCAAGTATGTGTAGTAATATTTTCGGCCAGTGCTTTAACATTCAATAACAAATATATGAGCTAATATAGCCCTAATACCATGAATGAGGTAAAGCAATAAATGTTTGCGGTAAGTTAAAACTATTTAAAAGTTTAAGTTTTTAATTGCAAATGCTTAATAAAATAATAGAGTGCTATTGCGAGTTTTCTTTGATTTCAACTAATACTTTATACAATAAATAAATTATGATATTTGATTAAGAAATATTTTCTACTTAAAGTACATTTACTACAAAATATGCCTCAAATACTTTTACAGAACTTTTCATTTTTGTTATAAGATTTCATTCATTTCTTAATTTTATTTGATTGAATTTAATAGATTTATTTAGGTAAAGGATATGTCAGAATCTAAGATTGACAAGGGTTTTGAGTGTTTTAAGCGACTGACAATTTTTTGACATAAATTGATTCACCTCAATATTTTTATTTTTTGCCGCTATTACTTTTTATCGATTTAACATTAGCTTAACATTGATAAAAAAATACGGATATGAAAAGTTTAAAGATGTTTCTGTTATTAGCCATTCAAATGGTTTGGGGTTCACAATTGATGTATGCTCAACAATGGGGTGATTATATATTATATAGCACTCAAAATTCAACAACAACAACCTTACTTGATACAAATAGAACAGTTTTTAAAACATGGTCTCATGCTGGTTATAAAACCGGATATTCATCCTATTTAGCTCCGGGTGGTTATTTGTACAAAACCATTTCTAAGTCTGGTGTTTCATTTAGCGGTGGACCAATTTGTGGTCAAATTATTAAAATGGACTGGGCTGGAAATATTGTTTGGAATTATACATATTCTACAACAGATTATTGTTCTCATCATGATTTTCACGTAATGCCAAATGGTAATGTTTTATTGATTGCTTATGAAAGACATACTGCTGCTGAAGTTGCTGCCATGGGAGGTTCGTTTAATGGTGAAGTTTGGTCGGAACACGTTGCTGAAATCAAACAAACAGGAGAAACAACTGGTGAAGTTGTTTGGAAATGGAGAGTATGGGATCATATGCTCCAAACAACAGATGTTAGTAAACCAAATTATTATGCTGCTGCTTTAGATCATCCTGAATTATTCAATATAAATTATGGTTTGAAAAAAGATTGGATTCATATGAATGGAGTCGATTATAATCCTATTACCGATCAAATTGCTTTAAGTTCACACAACTTAAATGAGTGGTATATCATCGACCATAGCACCAGCACTGAAGAAGCTGCAAGTCATACTGGTGGTTTCTCTGGTAAAGGTGGTGATATCTTGTTTCGTTGGGGAAATCCTGCTGCTTATGGAGCAAGTGGTACTACAATTTTAAATGTAACTCACGACGCTCATTGGATTCCTGAAGGTGTTCCTAATGCAGGTCGTTTAGTTGGATTTAACAATAAGGGTGCTTCTGCAACGAAATCTTCTGTTGACCAAATTATTTTACCTCAAAATGGATACAATTTTGATAGAACAGCAGGGCAGGCTTTTGCTCCTTCAACTTATACAGAAAGACATGCATCAACAGGTTATACAAGCAATATGGGTAATTCACAACAATTGCCAAATGGAAATATGTTAGTTTGTTTGGCTTTATCAGGTATAGTTTATGAAATCAATTCTGCCGGAACTCAATTGTGGTCGAAAACGATGGGTGGTTCAGTACCTCAATCATTTAAATATGAAAAATGTTATGTTGAAAACCAAGCTCCAACTCAACCTACAATTACCAAAGATGCTACAACATTAAATGCTTCTTCTGCTTCGGCTTATCAATGGTATAAAAATGGAGTTTTAATTGAAGGTGCTAATCAACAATCTTATACTCCAACTGAAGAAGCTATTTACGTAGTAAGAATTAAAGATGCAGCAGCTTGTTTTAATGTTTATTCTGCTTCCTATAAATATTCAAATACATCAACAGGTATGAATGATGATTTAAAATTGAATGAACTAAAAGTATTCCCTAATCCTTCAACCGGTATATTTAATCTGGAGTTAGATGGAATTACACATTTTAATACAATGGTATTTTCAATGAACGGCGATTTGGTATATGAAGGTGAAAATATCAAGGAAATAGATTTATCTTCTCTAGCTAATGGTGTTTATTTTTTACATGTTAGCTCAGAGAATAAAGTTTCAGTTACAAAAAAATTAGTCATAAGTAAATAGTAAAGTCATGAAAAATTCAATCAGAATTTCAATTGTTTTTTGTTTCATTCTTTTAGGTTTGAATACACTTAGCGCTAAAAAAGTTAAACTAAGTGTTAACATGACCGGACAAACTATCAATCCAAATGGATTGCATGTTTCCGGTGATTTTCAAACACTAGCAGGATATGATGGTGGTGACTGGAATTCGGCTACTACTGCATTAACAGTTGATCCTAACAATCCTAAAATATTTAGTGTAATTGTTGATATTCCAGCAGGAAGAAAATATGAATTCAAATTTGTTAATGGCGATTTGTTTTATGAGGTGGAATTTGTTCCTGAAGAGTCTAGAGTAGGTTATGATTTTAATGATAACAGATGGTTTTATTTAGATTCATTGACAAACGATACCACTTTAATTGGCCCATTGATGTTCGCAGGAAATGCTCCTGAGGGAAAAAAACTAGTTAGATTAAAGGTTGATTTAAAAGGACAAAGCACCATTAACTCAAACGGAATTCATGTTGCAGGTACATTTAATAACTTCAGTTATACATCTGCATACATGTATAAATTTATAAACGAGATTTATGAATACCAGGCTTATGCCGATAGTGGAGCTACTATTGATTATATTTTCGTTAATGGAAATACTGAAGCAAACTCTGAAGTAATTCCTACTTCTTGCGCGGTGAATGGTAAAAGACAAGTTGTTTTAACATCTGATTTGGTATTGGATTCAATTTGTTTTTCCAATTGTGGATTTTGTGCTATGACCGGTTTAAGTAATCTTGAAAACTTGACTAATTTTACGATTTATCCAAACCCTGCTTTAGAAGAAATTACAATAAATGGTTTAGGTGATTTGAAGGAATTTCAAATTAGTATCTATGATTCAAATGGTAAATTAATGCTTGATAAAAGCATTTTAAATAATCAAAGTATTAATCTGAATGGAGTTCTTTTTAGTCAGGGTATTTATGTAGTTAAAATTAAAAGCGGAAATCAGGTTTCAACAAAAAAACTAATGCTTTACTAAACTTTGAAAAGAAGTATATACATATTGTATTTCATATTAGGACTTACTCTTTCGTTTTCGGCAAGAGCACAATCCTGGTATAATGCTGATTCAATTCAAAAAATTGAGATGTTTTTAAGTGCTCCAAATTGGGATTTTCAATTAGATACAGCCAAATTGGGTAGCGGAACTTATTTAATGGGTTCAGTAAAACTAAATGGAATTTTGTTTGATAGTGTTGGCATTAAATACAAAGGGAATAGTTCATTTGATTCAACCAATATTAAAAATCCTTTTCATATAGAACTCAATACTTTTAAAGAGCAAAATCATGAAGGGTTTACTGATATCAAATTGAGTAATGGTTATGGTGATCCATCTTTAATTAGAGAGGTTTTATCTTATAAAATCTTAAACAATTACATGAAATCTCCAAAGTCTGCTTTTGCTAAAGTTTATGTAAATGGAGTTTATATTGGATTGTATTCAAGTGCCGAAAGTATCAATGAAAAGTTTTGTGAAAGGAATTTTTCCGCTTCTGAAAGTACTTTCATTAAAGGAAATCCTGCTAATACTCCGGGGCCAGCCGTGAAAAGTAATTTAAAATACCTAGGCGATGATACAACAGCCTATTACAATTATTATGAAATGAAATCATTGTCAGGCTGGACAGATTTAAAGGACTTATGTAATACAATTACAAACAAATCGGAAAGTCTTGAGAAGGTTTTAGACATAGATAAGGTTTTATGGATGTTAGCTTACAATAGTCTGTTTGTTAATCTTGATTCTTATTCAGGAGTATTTGCTCAAAACTACTATTTATACAAAGATAAAAATGGCGTTTTTAATCCGATTGTGTGGGATTTAAATATGAATTTTGGTGCTTTCCCTTTTGCCGGTTCACCTAATAACGGTATGGGAAGTTTATCTGTGACAAACATGCAACAACTAAGTCCAATTTATCACTCAACACATTCAGATTGGCCTTTGATGCAAACAGTTTTATCGAATGCTAAATGGAAGAAAAAATATATTGCACATCTTAGAACAATGTTAACAGAATGCGTTGAATCCGGACTATATAGCCAGTTGGCAGATCAATATCAGTCTTTAATCAGAGAAGCAAGTTTAGCAGATAGTAATAAGTATTTTAGTAATACTCAGTTCGATGGTGCATTAACAACAAACTATACTTTTGGCTCATACCAAGTTCCGGGAATAAAAACATTAATGGAAGCAAGAGCGGTTTATTTAAAATCAACAACTGAATTAAAAACAACTGCACCTTCAATATCTAAAATTGAATTTAGTAATTCTTTACCATCAATTAATTCTCTTGTTGTTTTAAATGTTACTACAAGCAATGCAACTAGTGTTTACTTCTCTTACAGAAATACATCAAATGATTTATTTACTGAAATAGAACTTTTTGATGATGGAAAACACAATGATGCTCAGGCTTCTGATGGAATTTTTGGACAATCATTTACAGTATCTTCATTAAGTACACAATATTTTATTTATGCTGAAAATACCGAGGCCGGAGTTTTTTCACCGGCAAGAGCTCAGCATGAATTTTATTATTTAGGAATTCAACCAACGGTTTTACCAAGTTCTAAGATTTTTATCAATGAAGTATTGGCAAGTAATTCAAAATCTGATATCAATGAATATGGAATTTTTACTGATTGGATAGAACTTTATAATACCTCAAATGAAACAATTAGTTTATTTGGTTCTTATTTAAGTGATGATATTAGAAATCCATTTAAATATGCATTTCCAGCACAAGCAGTTATTGAACCGGGTAAGTTTTTAATTATTTGGGCTGATGGATTAGCAAATACTAATAAATACAATCATACAAATTTTACACTTTCTTCTGAAGGTGATGAAGTATTTTTAACCAATGCAAATGGCTTATTAATGGATAGTGTAAGTTTTGGAAAACAAACTGAGGATGTTTCATTTGGCAGATGTCCAGATGCTTCTTCGAATTTTGTTGGGATTTATCCAGCCACTTTTATGGAGTTAAATAAGTTCTTTTGTGTTTCTGCTTTAGATGATCAACTTTCAACTAGTTTGATTAAAGTTTATCCAAATCCGGTGAATGATATCTTGTACATAGAAAAATCCTTAATGGAGAATTCTATTCTAAGCTTGTACACATTGTTTGGAAAAGAAGTCTTGAGTTTTGAATCAAATCAACTTTCTTCGGAATTAAATTTTTCCGGATTGCAGGCAGGTGTTTATTTGCTAAAAGTTTCGATACCTGGATTGCAAACAAAAACATTTAAAATAATAAAAAATCAATAATAAAATGAATCAATTGAAGACAGTATTAATTTTCCTTTTTACGATGTCCATTCTGAGTTTTACGGCATGCAAAAAGCCGGAAGGGGAGGGTGGTACCGGAAGAATAAAAGGTACATTATTAGCAGAACAATGGAATGCAACTTTTACTGTTAAGCAAGCTGAATTTCCAGCAATGGATGAATGGGTTTATATAATTTATGGTTCCGATGTGAGTTATGGCGACAGAATTCGCTCCAGTTATAATGGTGAATTTGAGTTTAAATACTTACGAGCCGGTAAATATAAAATCTATGTGTATTCAAAAGATAAAACATTACAGTCTGCTTCAGGTGATGTAGCTATTGTTAAAGAATTTACTGTAACAGAAGATAATACAACCGATGCTGGAGTAATCACTATTTATAAATAAGTATCATGAGAAATTTATTAGCATTTATTTTTGTTTTTGCTGCTTTTCAACTTTTTGCTCAAGGTAAAAAAGATATTAAAAAGTATGATATCAAAGCTGTAACAATTACTAAAACAGAAAATGGAAAATCATTAACAGAGGAAAAATCTGTATATGATAAAAATGGCAGACTCATTGAATTAACAGATTATAATAAAGATGGTCAAATAAAAACCATTCATAAATATAAGTATAATAAAAGTGGTGATATAATTGAGGAGGACGAACTGGATTCATCTTTGAAATTAAAAGAAAGAAGAATCAATAAATACAATGCTTTAGGTGAAAAAATTGAAGAAGCTTTCTATGATGAAAATCTAAAACTAACCAAACGCCATGTATATACCTATGATAGCAAAGGTTTAAAACTGGAAAGAAAAACCTATGATGGAGCAGGTGTACTTAAATCAACAAAAAAATATAGCTATACATTTTGAGTGAATTTCTGAACATATTAAACTCTTTTGAGCCCATCAGCCTTAATGAAATGGATGGTGTTAAACTGATGAATAGAACTGAAACTAAGTTTGCTTTTCATTTAACAAAACTTTCCCTTGTACTGAATGAGTTGAAGTTAAATTATAAGGTTTTAGAAATTGAAGGTAAAAGAATCAGTCGTTATGAATCACTTTATTTCGATACAGAAACACTTGATTTATATACACAGCATCACAATGGAAGGTTGAATCGTTATAAAATCAGGCAAAGAAATTATGTAGAAAGCGGAACTAGTTTCTTTGAAATAAAATTTAAGAACAACAAGGGGCGAACCTTAAAAAACAGAATTCAGGAAGAATTAACAAATGAACTTAATACAGGTGCTAAACCAAAATTTCTAACAAAACATACTCCATTTTCGGTGAAGGATTTAAAACCAGTTTTATGGATAAATTATGGAAGAATAACACTGGTTAATAAGTATAAACCTGAAAGATTAACTATTGATACAGGACTTGAATTCATCAAAGGAAATGAAAAGTCGGGCTTTAATGGACTGGTAATAGCAGAACTAAAACAAGAAAGTAAAACTGATTCTCCATTTATTAAATTAATGAAAGAACTCAGAATAAGAGAAGGTTCTTTGAGCAAGTATTGTATGGGAATTGGAAATACTTACTCAGAGGCTAAGAAAAATAATTTTAAACATAGACTAAGTCAATTAAAACAATACATATATGCTAACTGATATATTACTTCAGGTTCCTGTTGATGAAACTGTTGCCAAAACAGGACTTGATGCTTTATTAAAACTTGCCGGTAAAATAGGATTAAGACTAATTATAGATTTTGTTAGTGTTTTTGTGCTGATTAGATTCATCTATTATAGAATTTATAAAAACAATGAACTTCTATTTACGTATTTAATTTTCAATATCGTCATATTCTTTATTTGTTATTTATTGAATAAAGTAGAGTTAAGTATGGGCGCTGCCTTTGGTTTATTCGCCGTGTTCAGCATGTTACGTTATCGAACAGAAGGAATCAGTATAAAAGATATGACCTACTTATTTTTGGTAATTGCAATGGGTTTGATTTCAGCAATTACTAAGATTAAAGATGCTGATGATGTTTATGAAAACATGTTTATTGTAATAGTAAATTCTATTTTAATTCTCATAACCTATTTATTAGAAAGTAACCTTTTCTTTAAAAGAGAATTATCTAAGTCAATCTTGTATGAAAAAATTGATCTGGTAAAAGCTGATAGATACAATGATTTGTTAAATGATTTAAAAGAAAGAACCGGTTTGCCCATCAACAGAGCTGTTGTAACTAAAATCGATTTTCTTAAAGATGCAGCTTTTATAAAAGTTTATTATTTTGAAGGAGAATAAAATGAGGGGTTTTATTTTAAGTCTGATTTTTGTTTTTAGCTTTCTAGGAAGTTTACAAGCACAAGATGAACTTGTAGAAGATGCATCAATTTGGCTCGGTTTAAATATTGAAAAAAAAGTAAATAGTCGTATCAATCTTTCATTTTCGAATCAGACTCGTTTTGATAGAAATATTACTAGGTACAGACTTGGTTATCAAGACTTGGGTTTGGATTATAAAGTTTTGAAGTTTTTACATGTACAAGCTGATTACAAATTAATTCATAGACAAAGAAAGGATGAATCATTTAGTATCCGCCATCAATACAATTTATCTTTTATTTTGAAAAAGGATTTTGGGCTATGGTCAATTTCTTTTAAGAATAGATGGCAATGTTTATATAAAGATATTTACAGTAGTGAAGATGGTAAACAAGCAATTTGGACCAATAGAAATAAACTTACTGTAAAATATGAACTCAATAAACGCATTCAGATTTATTCATCAGGTGAATTGAATTATATATTAAAACCTTTTCAAGATGAAGGATTAGATAGATATAGAGTATCATTTGGGCTTGAATACAAACTAACAAGGAATTCCGGATTAGAGCTATATTATACCATGCAAAGAGAATTAGACTTGTCAAAAGAAATCAATCGCTTTCATATTTATGGATTGACTTATCAAATCAAAATTTAAGTTTGGTTTTGATATTTGAAGTCTTAATAATTGAATAGGAAGTTCCGTTTGTTTACCAGAAATGGTTTTATAAATCCAGTTTATTAATTGAGAGTTATTTTCAATAAATAATTTGGAATTAATTTGCTCTATTCAATGAAATTTATGACCCCGAAGGTGGTCACATGTTTATAGAAAAATGCTGTATAGCAAATCTCCAAACTCACAGTAGCCGCGGACCTT
>CALRIT020000020.1:0-70539 GCA_943361925.1 Vulcanococcus limneticus LL
CTACTGCTCCTAAATCTCTATGAAGTTTATGGATAATCATTCTTTTGATTTTGTTAGTAACATCAAAAGAAGTCCAGGTAAGTGGTTTGTTAACAAGAATGACAGAGCCATTCTCTAAGTCAATTGGCATTTATCTTATAAAATTTGAAGTTCGTAGCCGGCAAAATACAATGCAAGGATTATGCTACCTACTATGATTCTATACCAACCAAAAACTTTAAATCCATTTTTTGTTAAAAATGCAATGAAGCCTTTAATAGCAATTAATGCTACTATAAAAGCAACAATATTTCCTATCATTAAAACAGGAATATTATCTGCATTAAATCCAAATTCTTTGTGGTACTTTAACATTTTATATCCTGTTGCAGCAAACATTGTAGGTACTGCCAAAAAGAATGAGAACTCAGCAGCAGCTTTTCTGGTAAGCTTTTGAGATAAGCCTCCAATAATGGTTGCAGCAGAACGCGACACTCCTGGAATCATAGCAATAACTTGAAAAAAACCAATCGTTAATGCTTTCTTCCAGGTTACTTCATCATCATTGGAATTTTCATTATCAAGCCATTTATCTATAAACAATAATAATATTCCACCCAATAATAATGATATCGCAACAACGATAACATTCTCTAAAAGTGAATCAATAAAATCATTTAATAAAAAGCCTAAAACTGCTGCTGGTAAAAACGCAATTGCAAGTTTTAAATAAAAATCAAAGGTTTGAAAGAATCGTTTCCAATACAAAACTATAACTGAAAGGATAGCTCCAAACTGAATTGCAACAGTAAACATCTTTACGAATTCGTCTGATTGAATTCCTAAAATTGATGATGCAATTATCATGTGTCCAGTAGAAGATACCGGCAAATATTCAGTAATTCCCTCAACAATAGCGAGAATAACAGCCTCTAATATTCCCATTATTCAGCTTTACTTTTACGCATTATTGCGAAAATGCCAACTACAAATCCACTTAAAACAACAATAGGTGCTAAGGTTAATTTTCTGAAATCAAAAATATCCTCAGAGCCTGTCATTAAAGCAAATCCTACAAAAATAATTGCAACTGAAGCAATCATTAACATGTAATTTTCTTTACCAAAAATGAAGCTTTGGTTGCCTGAAATGTCTTTTTTAGGTTTTAAATTTTCTTTACTCATGGTTGCAATATCTGTTAAACAAGGAATTAATACAAATCTTCTATTTTGGTGTTGAGATACCTTTTGGTACTTAACCAGCTGCTAAACATACTCATACCTATTCCAAGTACCAATAAAAAAACGAACAATAAAAAGAATTTTCCGGTATCATACAATTGTTCTATCGATGGAATCCAAAGTGGTAAGGCATTCAAAATACTCATTAAAATAGCCAATGAAATAGCCCAACCGAAGAATCCATTTCTTACAGATCTCCAAACAAATGGCTTAATTATAAACCAATGAGTTGCTCCTACCAATTGCATACTTTTAATAGCAAATCTTTGTGCATACAAATTTAATCTCACCGTATTATTGATTAATATGGCTGAAATTATTGCAAATAAAAGTGACAATCCTATTAAGACCACGCCTATTGATTTAATATTAGATGATGCTTGTTCAAAAACTGTTCTTTGGTAACTCACTTCGATAACCATTGGAATTTGCTTTAATACACCTTCTATCCTATTAAGTTCATCGGAACCTGTAAAATCTTCTTTTAATTTTATTTGAAATGATGGCATCAAAGGATTAAATCCCAAAAAACTAATAAAATCCTGCCCAATTTCTCTACTAAAATCTGCTGCTGCTTGTTCTTTACTGATGAATTTCAGCTCTTTTGCAAAGTTTTCAGTCTGAATTTTTTGCTGAATCTGATTTATTTGCTCCTGACTAATATTTTCATTTAAAAACAATTGTACCACCATATTTTCTTTAATGGCAGTACCCAGTTTTAACGATTGAATCATCAGAATACCCAATAAACCAAGCATTAACAGAACCATAGAGATACTTAGTATGGCCGAAATATAACTGACTCTTCTTCTTTGTTTCATCGTAAAAACGCAATTTATAGCTAACAAAAATACACCCTAAGCCAAGCAAAATAAAAATCCAAATTGGAAAAGCCTCAACATGCGTCTATTTTTGCAGACTTTAAAAACCAGATTCAGATATATGAGCAAAGAATACAAGCATTCGGAAATTGAAAGTAAGTGGCAACAATATTGGAATGAAAATCAGACTTATAAAGTTGAAGAAGATTCTTCAAAACCCAAATTCTATGTGCTTGATATGTTCCCTTATCCTAGTGGTGCAGGTTTACATGTAGGACATCCACTGGGTTATATTGCTTCTGATATTTATAGTAGGTATAAAAAACTTAAAGGATTTAATGTTTTACATCCAATGGGTTACGATGCATTTGGTTTGCCGGCTGAACAATATGCAATTCAAACAGGTCAACATCCTGCAATAACAACTAAAGAAAATATTGCTCGTTACCGTGAACAATTAGATAAAATTGGATTTTGTTATGACTGGTCTCGTCAGGTAAAAACTTCTGAACCGGAATATTATAAATGGACTCAATGGATTTTTCTGAAATTGTTCCATTCTTGGTACAATCCTATCAGTAACAAAGCTGAAGGTATTGATATTTTGATTAAAAGATTTGAAGAAAATGGATGTTTAGGCACCTCAGATCAAATCTTAACAGGTGGCATTGAGACCAATGTTGAGGCCTTTACTTCAGAAGAGTGGAAATCATATTCTGAAAAACAAAAAGAAGCTGTTTTAATGAATTTCAGATTGGCATATTTAGCTGAAAGTTATGTAAACTGGTGTCCAGCGTTAGGAACTGTTTTAGCCAATGATGAAGTAAAAGAAGGTGTAAGTGAAAGAGGTGGTTATCCTGTCGAAAGGAAATTGATGATGCAATGGAGCCTTCGTATTACTGCTTATTCTGACAGATTGCTTCAAGGATTAGATTCATTAGATTGGACCGACTCATTAAAGGAAGCACAAAGAAACTGGATTGGCAAAAGCACCGGAGCTTCTGTATTTTTTGCAGTTAAAGGTTCTGATAAAAAAATTGAAGTTTTTACAACCAGACCTGATACTTTATATGGCGTAAGTTATGTTACACTTGCTCCTGAACATGAATGGGTTTCTGAATTAACTACTAGCGATAATAAAACTGCTGTTGATGAATACGTTACTTATGCTAAAAACAGAAGTGAACGTGAAAGAATGGCTGATGTAAAAAAAGTAAGTGGTCAGTTTACAGGTTCATTTGCGATTCATCCTTTTACTGGGCAAGAAATTCCAATCTGGATTGGAGATTATGTTTTAGCAGGTTACGGAACAGGAGCTGTAATGGCTGTTCCTGCTCATGATAGCAGAGATTTTGCTTTTGCTAAACATTTCAATTTACCTATTATTCAAGTTATTGAAACTCCTTCAAGTCATGATTTAAACCAAGCTTCATGGGATGAAAAATCAGGTAAATTAATTAACTCAGAGTTTCTTAATGGCTTAGAAGTTAAAGAAGCTATCTATACTTGTATCAAACATTTAGAGGAAAACGGCTCAGGAAAAGGTAAAACCAATTTCAGGTTAAGGGATGCTATTTTTGGCAGACAACGTTATTGGGGAGAACCAATTCCTATTTATTATAAAGATGGAATTGCATATCCTTTAAGTGAAGATGAATTGCCATTGTTGTTACCTGAGGTTGACAAATACCTTCCTACAGAAACAGGCGAACCACCTTTAGGAAGAGCAAAAGACTGGAAGTACAAAGGTGAATACGATTATGAATTAAGCACCATGCCGGGTTGGGCAGGAAGTTCATGGTACTTTTTGAGGTATATGAATCCTACAAACCAAACTGAATTTGCTTCAAAAGAAAGTCTTAACTATTGGCAACAAGTTGATTTATATTTAGGAGGAAGTGAACATGCAACAGGACATTTATTGTATGTACGTTTCTGGACAAAATTCCTTTTTGATTTGGGTTTAATTCCTACTGATGAACCGGCTAAAAAGCTGATTAATCAAGGAATGATTCAAGGCACTTCAGAAAAATTAAGGAAGATTGAACCAAGTCGTTCAAGATTATATAATGTAGTAACCATCAATAATGATAAAGGTGAAGCAGTTGATTCATTTTATGAATTAATAATCAATGGTAAACAATATAAGTTTTCTTCTCGCCCTTCTGATTTGTTTATCAGTGAAAATGCATTGAAGTATTTTGAAACAGAAAACCCAAGTTTCTCTTCTTCAAATATTGATGTGAATTATGTTGAAAAAGCTGTTGTAAAATATCCTGAATTCATCAAAGCTCATCATTATGAAAATGCAGTGTTTCTTACTGCTGGCGGGTTTTATCACAAGGGTGAATTTACTTCTTTTAACAACAATGAATCAGAACAAATTATCTGTTTTCAGGAAGTTGAAAAAATGTCGAAATCGAAATACAATGTTGTAACGCCTGATACCATTGTTGAAAATTTTGGTGCCGATACCCTGCGTTTATACGAAATGTTTTTAGGTCCTTTAGAACAAAGCAAACCTTGGAGTACACAAGGAATAGAAGGTGTTTCAAGGTTCCTTAAAAAGTTATGGCGTTTGTTTTTTAATGCTGAAGGTGAATTACAAATCAGTTATGAACCTGCTCCAAAACCGGCATTAAAAAGTCTTCATAAAACCATTAAAAAGGTTGCTGAAGATATTGAAAACTTCTCATTTAATACCTCAGTAAGTACATTTATGATTTGCGTAAATGAACTAACTGAATTGAAATCAAATCACTTTGAAGTATTAAGAGATTTAATCATTGTAATGAATCCTTATGCTCCACATATTACTGAGGAATTGTGGAATAAACTTGGTAACAATGATAGTATCAGCAAAGCAAGTTATCCTGTGTTTAATCCTGAGTATTTAATAGAAGATTCTTTCTCCTATCCTATTTCAATCAATGGTAAACACAGAACCAATATTGAATTCAGTTTACAAGCCGATGCCAAAGAAATTGAAGCATCTGTTTTAGCTGATGAAATCGTTCAAAACTGGCTCAAAGGTGAAAGTCCAAAGAAAGTAATTTTTGTTAAAGGAAAGATTGTGAATATCGTTTTATAAATCTAAAGATTAAATAATCCAACAAAAAAGCCCGAGACAATGTCACGGGCTTTTTTGTTATATCGATAAATTATATTTTATCTAATCGGGTTTTATTGGATGCACAGATTTTTAAATCGCTTCAATCAAATCTTGTCTGGTTATAATATGAACATCTCCCATTAAGTCTTTTACAAGAACCGCAGCATTGTCTTTTGTAATCAAACGACTTACTTCTTCCATAGATGCATCCGGACTAACAAACGGGAAGCTTGCAGACATCAATGAATCTACAGTTTTTGATTTGATATCATGTCCTTCCATAATGCTATTGAACAATTGGGTATCGTTTAAAGAACCTGTGAATTCACCAGCAGCATTTGTTACAGGAACTTGTGATATAAAGAACTTACGCATCATTCTGGTTGCAGCATCAATGGTATCAGTTTCTTTTACTGTAATTAACTTTTGGTGTTTATGACTTTCAATCAAATGAATTGCTTTAGTTTGTTCATTCGATAAGAAACCACGATCGCGCATCCAATCATCATTAAACATTTTTCCAAGGTAACGAGTACCATGATCATGGAAGATAACTACCACTACATCATCCTTTTTAAACATATGACGCATTTGCAATAAACCCGCCATAGCTGAGCCCGCAGAGTTACCTGCAAAGATTCCTTCCTCACGAGGAATTCTTCTTGTCATCACAGCTGCATCTTTATCAGTCACTTTTTCAAAATGGTCAATGACATTAAAATCTACATTCTGTGGTAAGAAGTCTTCACCAATTCCTTCAGTGATATAAGGATAAATTTCATCCTTATCAAAAATGCCTGTCTCTTTGTATTTTTTGAAAACAGAACCATAAGTATCAATACCTAAAATCTTGATATTTGGATTCTTCTCTTTTAAATATTTTCCGGTACCACAAATAGTTCCGCCCGTTCCAACACCAACTACCAAATGTGTAATTTTACCTTCAGTTTGCTCCCAGATTTCCGGTCCGGTGCTTTCATAATGTGCTGCAGAATTCGATAAATTATCATACTGATTTGGTTTCCATGAATTAGGAATATCTCTTACCAAACGAGATGAAACTGAATAATATGAGCGTGGATCTTCAGGGTCAACATCAGTAGGACAAACAATAACTTCAGCTCCAAATGCTTTTAATGCATCTACTTTTTCTTTGCTTTGTTTATCTGTAGTAGTGAAAATGCAACGATATCCTTTGATTACAGCCGCAATAGCCAATCCCATTCCTGTGTTTCCACTTGTACCTTCAATAATGGTATAACCAGGTTTTAAACGACCATCCTTTTCAGCATCTTCAATCATTTTAAGAGCCATACGGTCTTTAATTGAATTACCGGGATTAGTCGTTTCAACTTTTGCAAGAACTGTACAAGGCAGTTCTCTGGTAATTTTATTGATTTGAACAAGTGGCGTATTACCAATTGTTTCAAGAATATTTTTGCTCCACATACCCTGCGAAGGTAAAATTTTCAAGCAATTTAAAAAGAAGCTAAATCAGGTAAACTGAAATTCAAGCTTAAAACATAAGCTACTATGGTAATTATAGAGTATAATATCAACTCACCAATTGGAGTATATTTTTTAACATCAACTCCTTGAGTTTTGCAGTAAATCACTAACATTATCTTCTCAATTATGTAAGAAATTACTGTAGCATATGCAATTCCTCTAAGACCTAAACCAAGTTGAACAAACCAAAAAGATAAAATTAAATTGATGATTAAATAATTGGTTGATATCAAATAAAATACCCTGTTTTTCATCAAACCCATAATAACTGTTTGAGGGAAAATCATCCTGCTTATAATCAATAATAGATAAATATTAAATACCTGATATCCTTCAACCAAATCTTTGTTATAAGCCAATTGAAACAAATACTTACTGGTAAAAATCAATAATATAGTAGCAGGAAATAACCAGCGCATGAGCCTTCTCGAAGATTGTTTTAAACGCTTTAATCCCTCTTCCAGCTGACCTTCTTTATTTAAATTGGCAATTTCACCACTATAAATATTACTCAATGAATTGGCTAGAATTAAAAATATAGGAAGTTCTTTTGATGCATACCTGAAAATAGCAAAATCAACCTTACTGAAATAATAACTTACAATATAACTATTGATATAATCCATACTGCCGGCCAATAATATGCTGAACATGAATGGAGTCACTTTCTTCATGAAGTCAAGAATCAACCTTGTATGGATGGTGATTGTTGAATACTTCATCAATAAAATGATGGTATAATTGAATTTAACCAATGATAATATCAACCATAAATTAATAGCTAGATTTAAAGTTTGCCTGTTAAAAATTGGCCAACACAACAATAAAATCTGTGCTAAAAATGTGAGTGAACCCCAAATAATTAATGAACGATATTTCTCTTTTAGGTAGAAAATATAATCTGCCAAATAACTCGGAGTATTCAAAAAAATCACGATTGCAAACATCTGGTAAAGGTCTTTATCTTCAGGATTAAAATACCCTGTTACAAAAGCTGCAATCCCTGCCAGCAAAGAGAAAAACGTGAGTAAGACAAAAGCATTAAAGAGTATCCTTTTTTGCTTTTCTTCTGAACTTGAACTGTAAAATGGAATCAGGGTATTGGTGATACTCGATACCCAAAACCAGGTTAAACTGCCACTTAATAAAAGTAACATTTCGTACCTGCTAATAATTAAAGTTCCATAACCACCCGAATATTGGTAGTAAGTTATTTTAGCGAGAAGAATTGATATAAGGAAAAAGGCTCCAAATCTCAGAAACTGAAAAATTTGAAGACTGTTGTATTTATTTAATGTGAATGATTTAAACAATAGTCCTTTACCTCTTAAACCTCAAATATATAAAAAGATCGCTTTTTTAAAAGCTTCTTATTTCTTTGATACGTTTATACGCTTAAAGTTTAATAACAAAGAATTTCCTATTACAATCACATCACTAAAGGCCATCGACAAGGCTCCTAACATAGGATGCATATAACCTGCAGCCGCTAACGGAATACACAATGCATTGTAAAAGAATGCCCAGAATAAGTTCTGTTTAATGGTTTTATAGGTTAATAAACTTAATTGATGTGCCTCCATCAAACTATTTAAATCACTTTTCATTAAAACCACTTGAGCTGCCTGACGGGCAATATCATTTGCTTTACTAAATGATACTGAAACATTGGCTTCTGTCATGGCAGGTGCATCGTTAATGCCATCGCCAATCATACATAAATAACCAGCTTCTTTATAATTTTTCAGCTTTTCTAGTTTTGTTTGTGGCATCAAATCTCCATAAGCCTCACCTTTCCAATTAATTGCACCAACTGTTTTATTTACTTTTTCTTGTTTATCGCCACTTAAAATCACCGACTGAATTGCTTGTTTTTCTAGGTAATCAGACACTAATTCTGCATCCGGTTTCATTTCATCCAGTAAATTTAAACTGACTAATACCACTCCATTTTCTTGAAGTTCCAAATCAGATTCACTTCCACTTTTTCCAAAAAAATATTTCACTCCTTCAAAGTCAAATTGCATTCCTTTGCCCTTTACTTCAACAATGTTTTCAAGATTCAATGACTCTTTTAACCAATGTTTCTGGTTAATAACAAGTGATTTTGCAATGGGATGTGATGAATGTAGTTCAATTTGATAAATCAGGTTTTGCAAGAATTCCAGTTGCTGAGGCTCTTTAACTTTAAGTTCTGAAAATTTGAAATTGCCTGTGCTCAATGTCCCGGTTTTATCAAAAATCCATGTTTTGGTTCTCGCTAAAATTTCAATGGTATCTCCTCCTTTTATAAGGATTCCTCTTTTAGCTGCTCTCCCTATTCCAACCATCACAGCTGTTGGAGTTGCTAGTCCCATGGCGCACGGACAAGATATCACCAACACAGCAACAGCTCTTAACATACTTTGTGCAGAACCTAAATCAAGTATAAAATATGAAACCAAAAATGTGAGTAATGAAATACCAATTACAACTGGAACAAATATCGCAGAAACCCTGTCGCCCAATTGTTGAATGGCAGGTTTATTCGATTGTGCTCTTTTTACCATTTCAATAATTTCAGCCAAAATGGTTTTCTTGTGTGATGTAGTAACCCTAACCTTTAATAAACCTTCAGTTAAAATAGTTCCACCAATACACATAGTTCCTGGCAATTTTTGTTGAGGAATGCTCTCTCCGCTAATCATACTTTCATCAACAAATCCTTCTCCTTCAATAATTTCTCCATCAATAGGAATCTGGTCACCTTCATTTATTCTGATAAAATCACCTGGCCTTAAATCTTCTACAAATACTTCAGAAGCAATTTTACCAATCAATAATTTTGCTTTTTTAGGCTGCAATTTTGTTAATGATTCCAAAGCTTGTGTGGTTCTTTTCACCGACCTCTTTTCAAGAAAATTTCCGAATAAAACAAAGCAAATAATACTGGCACCGGTTTCATAAAACATATATTGGTGCATATCATGCGAACCCCAATAGTAAAATGTCCCAAACACACTGTAAAACAAGGCAGATGCAGCTCCAGTAAATATCAAAACATCCATGTTTGGAACTCCACTTTTAAGGCTGTAATAAGCACTTTTTCCAAAATAATACAGACCTAAAGAATAAACAGGAATTGATAAAACCAATTGAAAAATAGCATCATGAAGAAGCCAAAAATCGCTAATCATATGCAACATCAAAGGCAAAGTAAAAATGGCTGAGAAGACTAATTTTCCTTCAAGCGTATAAAAAAATTGTTCCTTATGATTTTCATTATCACCTTCTTTAATCACTTTATAACCTAGGTTTTCAATCCCACCAATAATAATTTCCGGAGCCAAACCTGCTACATTTTCAAATCGAACTTCACCACTTGCAAAGTTTACATCTACTTGTTGTAATCCTTGTTTTTCAAGGCTTTTCCTGACACTCATCGCACAATTGGTGCATGTCATTCCTTCAACTTTCAACTCAGTTAATTCTGCATTCATACCACGAATTTAAGGAGAAATCACCTAAGCAAGGAAAATGATTTACAGCAATAAAATCTTCATCAATTTTATAAATGAACAATCCAAATACTAAGAAAAATTTTTATTTGGGCGTTACCCCGCTTGAGGGCGGGGTCAGGCTATGCACTCCAATCTTTTTGCTCGTGCCTCACAAAAAGGATTTCCGCTCCTATCCTTAACGCAGCATTCGTTGCAGTAAAAGTTCAATATTAACAATCAGCATTTTTTTCCATTTTTAGTTTATACAAAACCTCTTCTACTAAATCATCCAAGCGTGAAAAAGCAAACCATTTCTTACCTAAATCTTTTAATGATGCTCCAAAATGATATAATTCCTTTTCATCAATAATTAAAAATCTATCGTGTGATTTTGTAAGTTTAGTGACTTGAATAGATGGATTTTGCAACTCATATTTTTTCAATGCCAGCAAAAATTCATTATTGAGATTTGAAGTAAACAATTCTACCTTAACAGCTTTATTTCTATTATTTAGCATAATTAAAACCGATTCATCCAGGTAATTATCTATTAGAATTATCGATGATTTGGCAGACTTAATTATTTTAGAAACCAAAATATAAGCATCAAAAATTTGCCCATCAAAAAACAATCCCTTAGCTGGAATTTGATTCTTATCTTCCAATGCATTGAATATTTTTTCAAACTTTATATCTGCCTCAATTTGTTTGGTTTCAACCATATTGAGTCTTTGATATAAGCCTGATTGGTCCTGAATTATTTTTCTCATCTTTACAAATGCATCCATGATTTGAATACTAAGTTGTATTGCTGTTTCACTTTTTAAAACAGCAGATAACATTGCAACTCCTTGCTCAGTAAAGGCATAAGGTTTGTATTTTAGGTTTTCACCTCGTTTATATTTAGGGCTCGCTGATTCCGAAATGTTCAAGGTCACAATTTGTGACCTTGAACATTTCCAATACTCTTCATCTGTTAGTTGAAACCTAAATAATTCAGGAAATCGCATGAAATTTCGTTTTACAGCTTGATTTAAAACTTTGGTTTCAATGCCATAAATCATGGCCAAATCTTTGTCAATCATAACTTGTTTCGACCTGATTGAATAAATTAGATTTTCTATTGAAATAATATTTTTATCCTTTTCCACCGCTTTTTTTCTGAAAACTAAATCATGAAACTTGAAGAGTCAATTTTCATAATAATTCCAAAACGATAAAATAGTAAGGTATTGATTTTTAAAAGGTTTATAAAGTAATTAAATCTCTCAACATTTATAAATCACTACATTTTAAGGTTTACCTAAATTTGGGGCACAAAAAAAGGGAACGATTAAATTCGTTCCCTTTGGGTGGAATATGGGGCTCGAACCCACGACCTCCTGAACCACAATCAGGCGCTCTAACCAACTGAGCTAAAACCACCGTGTTCCCTTTTGAGGACTGCAAATGTAGAAAAGAGAATAGATTTTGCCAAATACATTTTCTATTTTTTTCTTTCCAAGTTCGCAATCAAGCTATTAGCGTAAATTTGCTTCTACCTGATCCCAGTTTAATACATTCCAAAATGCTGCTAAATAGTCTGCACGTTTGTTTTGGTACTTCAAATAATACGCATGTTCCCATACATCAATACCCAAAATTGGTTTTGCTTTTACTTCAGCATTTTCCATAATAGTATTATCTTGATTTGCAGTTGTAACAATTTTCAAAGTACCCATTTGGTTTACAACCCAAACCCATCCTGAGCCAAATAATCCCAATCCGGCTTTTTCAAATTCCTTTTTGAAATTCTCCATATTGCCAAAACTATTCTGAATCAAATTACTCATTTGAGCAGATGGTTTTGTACTTGTTTTTAATATACTCCAAAAGAAAGTATGATTCCAATGACCTCCTCCATGATTTCTAATCACATTTTTAACAGTATCTGGCATGCTGTTTAAATTTCGCAACATATACTCCAAAGGAACATTTTTCAATTGAACTTCTTTATCCATAGCTTCGTTCAATTTATTGATATAGGCTTGGTGGTGTTTGGTATGGTGAATTTCCATAGTTTTAGCATCAAAATGAGGCTCTAAGGCATTATATGCATATCCCAAGGCCGGTAATTCATATTTACCATTCACAGGTTTTAATTCAGCTAAAGACTTTGCACTTTCATTAGTAGCTGCAAAAATTTCAAGAGGATTACTTAATGCAACAGCTCCTAAAACTGCTGCTGATTTTAAAAAGTTTCTTCTATTTTTATTCGTTTCCATAGTTTAAAAATACTGCTTTATTATCAATTTTTTGTAAAGGTTATTTTTGTTTTTTCATTTCCTTTTCAATGGTTCTGAAAACTCCCTCATTTTCTGCAAGATTCCTCCCCCATTTGGCAATCATTTCTACAACCGGAGTTAAACTTTTTCCAAAATCAGTTAATGAATATTCTACCTTCAATGGCACTTCCATAAATACTTCCCGTTTTACCAATCCCGATTCTTCCAAAGCTTTTAATTGCAAACTCAACATCTTTTCAGTGATATCAGGAATTTGCTTTTTCAATTCAGAAAACCTCATGGTTTTGTTTCTTAAATACCAAAGAATAACAGATTTCCATTTACCCCCAATATAACTCATGGTTACATCCAAGGCACAATGAAAAGTTTCTCCATATAAATCAATAACAACTTCCTTATTCTGAATGATCATTTTAAAAAAATTATAATACTGTCAGAATTGACAGCTATTGCGAAGATAAAAACTAGATTCTATATTGCACTGTAAAAATGATAGTAACTATGAAAAAAATAGGAGTTTTAGGAACAGGAATAGTTGGGAAAACTATTGCCAACAAATTGCTTCAATTAGGTTATGAAGTAAAAATGGGAAGTCGCACATCAAACAATGAAAAGGCATTAAACTGGCTTAATACTGCCGGTCCTAATGCTCAAATCGGGACTTTCGAGGAAGTAGCCATTCAATCTGATATCCTATTTAATTGTACAAAAGGTGAATCTGCAGAAGAAGCAATTCGATTAGCAGGTATTGAAAACTTAAAGTCTAAAATAATAATTGATTTAAGTAATCCACTTGATTTTTCTAATGGAATGCCTCCAACTTTAATTCCTCAATATGCAAATTCATGGTCGATGGGAGAAGCAATTCAGCAATTATGTCTAGAAACTTTTGTTGTTAAAACCTTAAATATGGTTAACTGCGAAGTGATGGTAAATGCAGCTTTAGCGGGAGATAATGCCAGTATGTTTATTTGTGGAAATGATGCTGAATCCAAATTAATTGTATCAAAATTATTAGAGGAATTTGGCTGGAATGATATCATTGATTTGGGAGATATCGGTGCTTCTAGAGGAATGGAAATGTTACTTCCAATCTGGTTACGACTTTGGAAAGCAACGGGTACAGGACATTTAGCTTTTAAAATTGTGAGGTAATTATTCACCAAAAGCCTCTCTTAATTCATTGAAGAGAAGTCCACTACCACCACCAAAATGCTGAATTACTTTTGTTGATGGAAAATTCTCCTTTACAAAATTTCGGAGCATTAACTCACTTTTGGATTCAACACCACCTCCAATCAACAATAAGTCTATTGAATTCACTTTTAGAAAATCCATTGCTTCTTGGTCTGTTAAACAACCAATGGCATGGTAATCATCCATTTCGTTGATTAACTTCAATACTGTTTGCATAATCTGAGTATGCCTTCCAATGACTAAAATTTGTTTCATAAAAAAATCCCGGCCATTGGCCGGGATTATATTTTTTAAGCTACTTTAACTAACTGAATTTCTGCTGCTAATTTCACATCTTCACTTACCAAAACACCACCTGTTTCCAATGCGGCATTCCATGTTAAACCAAACTCTTTACGGTTGATTTTACCTGTGATGCTAAATCCTGCTTTTTGATTTCCCCATGGATCTTTGTTGATACCACCAAATTCAACATCTAAACTAACTGAATTGGTTACTTCACCAATTGTTAAATCACCATTTAAAACATAGTTCTCATCATCTTTTTTAGTCATTGATGTAGAAACAAATTTTAATTCAGGATTTTTTTCAGCATCAAAGAAATCAGCTGATTTCAAATGACCATCTCTTTGCTCATTACCTGTATTGATACTGGCAATTTGTGCAGCAAATGAAACTTTTGCTGAACTGAAATCTTCTGCTTCAGTTTCTGCATCTACCGAAAATTGACCAAATGTACCTGTTACATTTGTCATCATCATGTGTTTTACTTTGAAACTAATTTCGCTGTGTGTTGGGTCTGCAACCCATTTAATTGAACTCATATCTTTTTATTTTTTAAAAGTGATTAAACATTCATTGGAACTTCCATCAACAATACTTCAGAATCTTCATTAAACTTGAATTCAATTGATTTAGAGTTCCAAACACCAAACCCATCTCTATTGTTTAACAATTGTCCGTTTACCTCCAATTTTCCTGATAAAACAAATACATAAACACCATTACCATCCTTTTTAAATGTATAATTAGTTGTTTTGTTTTTTTCGAATTTTCCCAAATGAAACCAAGCATCTTGGTGTATCCAAACGCCTTCATCATCTGCACTTGGAGAAAGTATTTGTTGAAAACGATTTTGTCTGTCTTCCTGATTTAAAGTAATCTGATCATATCTTGGAGTAACATCTCTTTTATTTGGAAATACCCAAATCTGCAAAAACTTCACCAAGTTATTTTTATTACGATTGAATTCTGAATGATAAATACCTGTTCCGGCACTCATCACCTGAATATCACCATTTTTAATAACCTGCGTATTTCCCATGCTGTCTTTGTGTTCCAAATCACCTTCTAAAGGAATCGAAATGATTTCCATATTATCATGAGGATGAGTTCCAAAACCCATTCCTGATGCGACTGTATCATCATTTAAAACCCTTAATACACCAAAATGCATGCGATCGGGATTATAGTAATTCGCAAAACTAAATGTGTGTTTAGATTGCAACCAACCGTGATTGGCATCTCCTCTGCTATTTGCAGGATGAAAAACAGAATTTTCCATAATATTTGATTTTGTATTTGGTAAATGATTGAATCCAACAATATCCAATGGTTTTAATTCATCAATATTGTTGCTAAATAAATCAGATTTAGATGAACTACTAACAAATAAACTTGTTCCCAATAGTCCTTTCCTAATAAAATCTTTTCTATCCATAACTTTCAATTACGGTACAAAGTTCCGTCAGGTAAGCACTCAAAAAAAATAACCTAGATTAAGAAATTCAGCTTTATTTCATTTTTGATTTCATTTTGCTGAAAAATTCAGGCGTAACTCCAATATAAGCTGCAATTTGTTTTTGAGGCAGACTATGTATGAGTTCAGGATAACGTTTACAGAAAACCTCATATCGTTCAGGAGCACTTAAACTCATATTATCAATCAATCTTTGTCTATGACTAACCAATGAATTTTCGGTTATGATTCTAAAGTACCTTTCAATTTTGGGAAGCTCTAAGAATAACTTTTCCTGGTCATGACGTTTCATTTCCAAAACAACAGAATTTTCAAGTGCATCAATATTTAAAGTACCAGGTCTTTTACTAATTACACTGTACAAATCAGCTATCCACCAGCCTGAGGGAGCAAATTGTAGGATATGCTCAAATCCGTTTTCATCAATATTATAGGAACGCAAACATCCTTCATTTACAAAAAATGTAGCATCTGCAATCTCACCTTCTTTTAATAAAGCTTCTTTGTTTTTTACTTTTCTCTGACTAAAAAATGAGCAGAAGCAAGCCTCTTCATCTTCATTCAAAAGAACATGTTTTTTTATTGAATTTAATATGATTCGATAATTTGTTGTCATAAACCAATCCTTGTTTCGAATAATTGAATTTTGATTCTAAAGAATTTCTATTGGGAGAAAATAACCATTTATTTGGAATAAAAGCCGTTCCGGTTTCATTTTATTGATAGTTTTTGAGAGTCGCTTTGAAAAATATATCTTCGAAAAAATTCAAAATCATGTTATTAACAACCACACCAACAGTAGAAGGTAAAAGAGTAACTGAGTACAAAGGTATTGTAACCAGTGAAGTGATTATCGGAGCCAATTTTGTAAAAGATATTTTCGCAAGTTTCAGAGATTTCTTCGGAGGTCGTTCTAATTCTTATGAAAATGTGCTTAAAGAAGCAAAAGTAGATGCTTTAAGAGAACTAACTCAAAATGCCCAAATTATGGGAGCAAATGCTGTTATTGGCATTGATTTAGATTACGAAACATTGGGACAAAGAGGTAGTATGTTAATGGTTACAGCCAGCGGTACTGCTGTAAAAATTGAAGACTAATATGAATCAATTTAAAGAAACTTATCGTTCAAAAGTTGCAGAACGATTGATGAGATATGTACAAGTTGATACATGCGCTGATCCTAATTCAGATACCCAACCTTCTTCAATGAAACAAAAAGATTTGAGTAGAATTTTGGTTGAAGAATTAAAAAGCATTGGTTTAGTTGATGCTGAATTAGATGAATGGGGTTATGTATATGCAACATTACCTGCTACAGCTGAAGGCAATCATCCTGTAATTTGTTTTTGCGCTCATGTTGATACTTCACCTGATTGTAGCGGTACCAATGTAAAACCAATCCTTCATAAAAACTGGGATGGTTCAGATATCGTTTTACCTGATGATAACAATATCGTAGTTTCGAAAAACCACCACACCTACTTACAAGAAAGAATTGGTGATGATATCATTACTGCTTCAGGATTAACATTATTGGGTGCAGATGATAAAGCGGGTGTCGCAGTAATCATGGATGCTGTTGATTACCTAGCTCAACATCCTGAAATTCCTCATGGAAAAATAAGGGTTTTGTTTACTCCTGATGAAGAAATTGGAAGAGGTGTAAACAAAGTTGATATGGAAAAATTGGGTGCCGATTTTGGATATACCTTAGATGGTGGCGAAAGAGGCAGTCTTGAAGGAGAAAGTTTTTCTGCTGATGGAACGCTTGTTACCTTTTATGGTATCAGTGCACATCCCGGTTATGCAAAAGGCAAAATGGTGAATGCACAAAAAGTCGCTGCTCATTTTTTAAATAGTCTTCCAACAGATTCATGGACACCTGAAAGCACTTCCGGATACGAAGGATTTGTACATCCGGTTCACATGGAAGGTGGCGCAGAAGAAAGTAAAATTCAGTTTATTATTAGAGATTTTGAAACAGCTAAACTGAAAGAATATGAAGACAGATTGGAAGCTTATGCAAAAGCAACTTGCGAAAAATTTCCGGGTTCATCTTATTCAATAAAAGTAACTGAACAATACAGAAACATGAAGGAAATGTTGGATACCGTTCCTTATGTTATGGAAAGAGCTGCAAAAGCATATAAATCTGCCGGTATCGAACCTCAAATAATGAATATCAGAGGTGGAACAGATGGTTCAAGATTATCTTTTATGGGATTACCTTGTCCGAATATTTTCACCGGTGAAATGGGCATCCATAGCAAACAAGAATACGTAAGTGTTCAGGACATGGAAAAAGCGGTGGAGATTTGTTGTTACATAGCTAGTATATAGGACTTTGGCTATTAGCTATTGGCTGTTGGCGGAGTGCCAATGGCTAATAGCTAAAAGCTAAAGTTGCTTTTTACTTCAAATACGCCACAAACATCCACACCAATTTTTCTTGTTCTCTGATATAATCGCTCATGAGTGCATTCGTGGCTTCATCATTGGCATCAGCTGCTAATTGAAGAATTTCTCTTTGGATACGAATTATGACTTCAAAGCCTTCCAACAAATTACGAACTGCCTCTTTTCCATTGCTCATGTTTTTGATTTCAGGAATTTCTGATTGCAGCAGATATTCCGAAAAACTATGTATTGGAACTCCTCCTAAGGTGAGAATTCGTTCTGCAACTTCATCAATTTTGAGAATGGTATTGTTATAAATTTCTTCAAATTTCAAATGTAATTCAAAGAATTTTTCACCAGTGATGTTCCAATGAAAACCTCTAGTATTCATGTAAAACACCTGGTAGTTCGACAATAACATATTGAGTTTAGAACTTAGTAATTCTGCTTGTTCAGGAGAAATTCCAATATAATTTTTCATAGTTTAATTTTGTTTAGATTAAAATTGAATTGCAGTAAATGACCTTACAATTGCCGTAAGTTTAATGGCATCAAATATTCTATTTTCTGAGGTGCCTAATTTTAATAAGGAAGCTTCATGTGCATTTACACATAATTCACAGCCATTTAATGCTGATACAGCCAGACTCATTAATTCAAAGAATTCTTTTCCAAAAACCGGACTCATCATGATACTCATTTTAATGCCTGCAGGTGAATTCTGATAAACATCTTTTTTTGTAAAATGTCTGAATCGATACAATACATTATTGGCATTCAATAAACTTACACAAGCATAGGTTTCTGCAATTTCAGCTTCTGTTGAGCCTTCATTCATCGCTAATTTAGTGAATGAATCAATTGCTAATTTGTTCTTTTCATTGATGGCAACTGATAGGGCTAACAAATAAGATTCCTTTTTTGATAAGGTTTGGTATTGTAATGCATTACCTAAATTGATTTTCAAGTCCCTTAAATACTTGTTTTCAGTATTAACAACAGTTTCTAATCCTTTAGAAACCATTTCTTGTCCTGCAATTTGCAACATTGCTTGCAGGGTTTCATTCATTACTAAAGTTTCCATTATGCGTTAATTGTTTCTTCGCCTTTTACCCAGTTACAAGGACATAATTCATCAGTTTGTAATGCATCTAATACACGAAGTACTTCGTTTACATTACGTCCAACGCTTAAATCATTAACCGATACCCAACGAATAATACCTTGTGGGTCTACAATAAATGTTGCACGGTAAGCAACTTTCTCATCTGCAGATAATATTCCCAATTCTTCTGCCAAAGATTTTGATGTATCTGCTATCATCGGAAAACGTAGGTCCTTCAAATCATTGTGGTTGTTTCTCCAAGCCGCATGTACAAATTCAGAATCTGTTGAAGCTCCGTATAAGATTGCATCTCTGTCGCTGAAGTCTAAGTGATGTTTGTTGAACTCTGCTATTTCGGTTGGACAAACAAAAGTGAAATCCTTTGGCCACCAAAACATCACCATCCATTTACCAGAATCTTTGTGCTCGTTTGAGGAGATGTCGGCAAATTCTTTACCTTTTTCAATTGATACTACCGATTTTTTGTTGAACTCAGGAAACGCATTCCCGATAGATAAAATTCTATTTTGCATTTGTTTGTTATTAATTTCAGGAGCAAAACTCCATGAATTTTATTGTTCAATCAAACTGATATTTTCTATCTTTGCATAGATAAAATCTATGAGATGAATTTACAACAGTTAGAATATATTGTAGCAATCGACCAACATCGTCATTTTGCCAAAGCAGCAGAATCTTGTTTTGTAACTCAAGCCACATTAAGTATGATGGTTAAAAAGCTTGAAGAAGAATTGGGTCTTTTATTATTCGACAGAAGTAAACAACCTGTTTGTCCAACCGATGCCGGTAAAGAAATTATACAACAGGCACGCATTGTTTTGAGAGAATCTTCAGCTTTAAAAGAAATCAGTAATGGCATAAAAAAGGAAGTAAAAGGTGAATTACGTATGGGAATTATTCCAACACTTGCACCCTATTTGCTTCCCTTATTCCTGAATAATTTCTTGAAAAAATATCCTGAAGTACACTTGAATTTGTTTGAAATTAGTACTGCAGAAATTTTGTCGCATTTAGAGAAAGACCTTATTGATATTGGGATTTTAGCAACACCACTTCATCTTGAAGCATATACTGAAGAGCCATTGTTTTATGAACCATTTGAAGTATTTGTTTCGAAAAAAGAAAGCAAACTTAACAAGCAATTTTTGTTACCAAACGATTTAGATATAAACCGACTTTGGCTTTTGGAAGAAGGACATTGTTTAAGAACCCAAATGTTGAATTTATGCGAATTGCAAAAGCAGGATTTAGGACGTCAATTGAATTATGAAGCCGGAAGCATTGAATCACTTTTAAGAATTGTAGAAGTAAATGAAGGAATAACCATTGTCCCTAAACTAGCAACATTGGATTTTAATGCAAGTAGAAAAAAGCAATTGAGGCAATTCTCAAATCCTGTTCCAGTAAGAGAAATAAGCATGGTGAGTTACCGACAATATGCCAGAAGAAACCTAAGTGAAGTTTTGAAAAAAGAAATTATTCAGAGTGTTGAAGGCAAGCTGGAAACACCTCAAAAAACCAAGGTAATTGCGATTTAGTCGATGGTAGCAATTACCTTCAACTCAATACCAATTGGAGTTGGCAGGCAATTAATTTCCAAAGTAGTTCTGCAAGGCGGATCTACTTTGAAGTATTCAGCCCAAATCTTGTTATAAATTGGAAAATCATCTTTCATATTGGTCAGAAAAACTGTTACATCAACAATTTTATCCCAGCTACTGCCTGCATCTTCTAAAATCATTTTGATATTATTAAATACAGAATGACATTGAACTGCAATATCATAAGATAAAATTTCACCATTTTCTCCTAAT
Source organism: Vulcanococcus limneticus LL (assembly GCA_943361925.1). Lineage (GTDB taxonomy): Bacteria > Bacteroidota > Bacteroidia > UKL13-3 > UKL13-3 > CAISCU01. Next base: position 20,721 of record CALRIT020000020.1, read on the forward strand.
TCAACACCCGGAATTTTTTTGGTTCCTTTTTCTCTGGGACCCACTCCCGATAAAAACAAAAGGTTTCCAACTCTTTTAGCATGAGGGTAATGTCCAACAGGTTCCGGGGCTTTATTTGAGTAAACGTCCATATGATTTTGAATGATTCACAAAAATATAAAAATAAGTGAGTTTTGGTTTAAGTTTTAAAGGCTAATTTTGTAAAATGCATTTACACTATCTACTCATTGCTCATAAAAATCCGGAACAATTAAAAAGACTAATTGAGCGATTGTTATATAAGAATTGCAGTTTTTATATCCATATCGACAAAAACTCTAATATACAGGAATTCAAAAGTTTAATACAAGAAAATGATCAAATTACTTTTGTATCTGAAGCTGAAAGAATAGAATCAAAATGGTGTGATATTGGAACAGTAAATGCAACGCTGGCTTTATTGAAACTAGTTGATTTTAAAAACAAACCCGGTTATTGTATTTTAATGAGTGGGCAGGATTATCCGGTAAAATCGAATGAATACATTTATAATTATTTCTTAAAACAACAAGATTCAGAGTTTATAAATATTTTTAGTTTACCTAATCCAATTTGGTTAAACAATGGTTTGTTAAGACTTGCATTTTACAAGATTGACCTATCATCAAAAAAAGGTGATTTATTAGTGATTCCATCAATTTATAACAAGGAATTTTATACAATCAAAAACATACTTAAGACATTGATTTGTGTTTTTAGAGGTAGAATTGATGTCATACAAAAAATCAGCAAAAAAAGAACTTATCCTTCTTATTTAGAAGCTCATGGTGGTGATACCTGGTGGTCATTATCTACAATTACTTTAACAAAAATCCTTGATTTCATGCAAGTCCATCCTGATTACCTGAATTTCCATATAGATACATTTTGTCCGGATGAAACCATGTTCCACAGCATTATTCCATTGTTTCAAAATGAGTTAAAAAGAACAATTCGTCCTTCAACAACTTATTCAAATTGGACAAATCCTGATGATTATAAAGTAGGTTTGTTTTCGAAATATCAGTTGCCAAGAAGCATGAATATGGAGGATTTTGAAACCATTCTATCTTTATCTGAACATATTTTATTTGCAAGAAAATTTGATTTAGACAAAGACACTTTAATTCTTGACAAAATTGACGAAACGTTACTGAACTATGGGTTCAAGGAATTATTGCCTGCGAAATAACTAAAGAATCTGTATTGAAATACTTTGATAAATGGCTTTAAAATCAAAGTATACCATTTAGGTTTTAGATGATTTAATTGCCATGCTTTTCTATCTTCAATGTTGGCTTTTAAACGATTGAGGAAGCTTCTATTACTGGCACCACCCGTGCGCATTTTCACGAAAAATTTAGGAATGTATTGAATGCTGATTTTGTTTCTTAATATCAATCTTAACATCAATTCATAATCAGCAGAACTCTTTAAAAGTGTATTAAAAGCACCATATTTTTCATATACCGATCTTCTTACAAAAAATGCAGGATGCGGAGGCATCCATCCTTTATAAAAATCACTTGGAGGAAAAGTTCCACTGTCCCAAACACGCACTATTTTATTGGTATTTTTTCCATCAACATAATACAAATTCGAATAAACTGCATCACATTGATAGGTTTCAAAAGCTTCTACAATTTGAGATAAAACTAAGTCGTGCGTATAAAAATCATCGGAATGTAACATCGCAATGATTTCACCTGTAGCCATGGCAATACCTTTGTTTAAAGCATCATAAACTCCATTATCAGGCTCTGAAATAAACTTGTTGATTTTATCTCCATACGACAAAGCAATCTCAACAGTACCATCTTTTGAACCTCCATCAACAATAATGTATTCAATATCTACATTTCGTTGCGACAATACAGATTGTATGGCATCATGAATATAGGTTTTGTTATAATAAACAGCTGTAATTACAGAGATTTTCATTTGATTGACTCTCCCTTCATGGTGCTGTTGATGGTATCACGAACCGTATCAAAATACCAGCCATATTTTCCAAAATATTTAAATGCAGATAAGATATGGTACTTTAATAATTTGAAACTTTTATACGAACCTTTTTCAAAATGATGTATGATTGAAACTTCGGGATAATAAATAGTTTTGTAATACTCGTTGATTCTTCTGCTTAAATCTGTATCCTCTAAATACATGAAAAATCTTTCATCAAAAAAACCAACTGTTTTTAAAGCAGAACACCTCATCAACATAAAACACCCTGATAAATTTGGAACCTCCATAATTTGATCGTAGTCTTTATGTTTAAGTTCGTATTGCTGCAATCGATTTTCGAATATTGATTTAAGAAATCCGGGGATAAACCTTCTCATAATTAAATCAAAAGGCGTCGGAAACATTTTGCACAAATACTGGATTTGTTTATCCTCATACAAAACTTTTGGCATCAACAATCCAATATTGGGATTCTTTTCCAAGTATTCCAACATTTTAATTATCGCACCAGGCTCAAATTCAATATCAGGATTTAATACCAAATGATAGTCAAACTCACTAACAACAATTGCCAAAGCTTTGTTATGAGCTTTTCCATAGCCTAAGTTTTTGTTGTTAAAAATGTATTCTATTCGACTATCCTTAATATGATTACTAATTTTATCAGTTTCAGAATTATCAATAATAAACAATTTGATTTGTGCAGGAATCTGAAGCACATTCTCTACCAATCCACTTATAATTTGATAAGAGTGATTATATAAAACAATTGATAAGCTTAATTTTACTTTTGATTCCATCAAGAACCTGCAATCAATATAAAATCTGACTATTTTCCGAATAATACTTCCCTATTCATCATTTTTCATACAATTCCATATAGGAAGAAGTCATTTTTTTTGCAGTTAAAGAAAAGTTGTTATTTGCAAAACCCGGTTCATTTTCCATCAATAACTTGCTCAATTCCTGCACATTTGAGCAAGAAAAAAAGCTTGCCTGATTGGAGTTTTCATCAAATATTTCGCGATGTTGAGGTATATCAGAAAGAATACAATACAATCCACATGAGGCCGCTTCGACCACAGTATTTGGTAGTCCTTCAGAATGACTACATGAAATAAAAACATCAGCTGCTTGTAAATAATCTTGTGGATTGTTTTTAAAACCCAATAACTGAATTTGAGGCTGATTTTCAACTTTTAGTTTTAAATCGTTCATTTCAGGTCCATCACCTAAAATAAGCAATATTTCATTCGATTCTGGAGATTTCTCTATAAATGCCTCAACCAGTGTTTTGGGGTCTTTAAGAGGAGTTAATGCTCCAATACTCAAGAATATTTTTGAGTTAAGATTCAAATTAAGTTTTTTTCGAAGTTTGCTTTTTAAATCAGCATCCGGCCTAAAAAACAATTGTTCATCTGCCCCATTTTGAATGACATGTATGTTTGAAACTTGGCTATAAATATTACCTAATGTGTATGAAACAACAGTTTTAGTATCAGCATTTTGAAATGCTAAAAACTCCTTTTTTGCAATATAAGTACCCAATATTTTACCATAAGTTTTTTGGTAATTAGGCTCAAGATTTGAAGCCAATGATACCATTTTTTTATAGGAGCTTAGATATTTAAAAGTATAATAAGAAGGTCTGTAAGTTGAAGTATGAATGATATCGGGATTGATTTCTTTAACCTTATTTATTAATTGATTCTTTAAAAAAAATAGTGCTTCAATTCTTGATAAATTCAAAGATTCCAAATGAACCGGGATTTTCTTAAATCGCTCTATCTGCGTATTAACAGGTTCCGGAGACAAGGTTAAGATAAAAACCTTAAATCTTGAGTAATCAATGTATTTGCAGGTATTATACAATACTTGTGTTATTCCTCCTGATTCTAAAGTAGAGGCTATATACAAAATCTTTATCCTTTTGTTCATTTAACCAATTTTAAATTATACAAAAGAACTAAAATGAACTTCGTTACAAAGCTGGGTGGATAAGATAAAACAGTTAAAAACTTTAACTTTAATGTACTTGGGAAATAAGAGATTCTTACATCATTCACAAAGGCTTTTGCCTCATTCATTCTTCCTGTTTTTAAGCAAGAAACCAGGTTTAAAAATAATTGCTTAGCAATACATGCACGAATATCATTCTGAAATTTTGAAGCATTTTGATGTTCAAGCAATTTCTCCAATTCTTTAACAACAGGTAATTCAAAGCATAATTTTTCAGGTGTATCAGATCTATTATCAGCCGACCTAACATAAACAACATCAGCAAAATTACTAAGTATCATTGGGTAGTTCAGGAAAATCAAAGACCACAATAAACTGTCTTCTCCATAATGAATTTCAGGATTAAAACAGCCTATTTCTAGCAATACCGATTTAGGAACACAAGCTGCATCAATATGGATGGGAGAATCACCTGATGAAATGTCTTTAAAATAGTTTTTCAAAACAACTATCTCCCCTTCTGATGATTGAGAAAAAACACGTTCTCGTTGACTTCCATTTGATTCAACAATATAATAACTATTGGCATACAAACCCATATTAGGGTGTACTTGAATCATATCTTTTAAATGACTCAAATGATTTTCCAACCAATAATCATCTGCATCTAAAAAACAGATGTATTCAAATTTCGCCTCCTGAATCCCTTTATTTCTGGCAGATGATACACCTTTCGTTTTTTCAGATACAAACTTTAATCTTGGGTCGCTGATTGATTTAGCTTTTTCATAACTTAAATCTGTAGAGTTATTATCAACTACAATAATTTCAAAATCAGAAACAGTCTGGTTTAAAACAGATTGAATTGCCTTCTGAATATAAAGCTCTTTATTGTATAATGGTATAATAACTGAAAACATATTAATTCAAGTTTGATACTTTTTTACTATTAAAATATTTCAGTTTTCTATACAACAAATAGACATTCGGATGAGCAATCAATTTATTGTAAAAGAAGGTTTTAATCAAGGAAATGAAATAAATGATTTCATTCAAATACAACATGAATTTACTTGAAAAATCCTTCAATAAAATCCTGTTTTCAAAATGCATTCTTTTGTAACTATTTTGATTTGAAGACACGCCTTCTTCTTTATAAATGGCAATGATTTCATCAATATAAGAAAAAGCAGAAGTTCCCATTTCAAATAAAACTTTGTTCATCCAATAGAAATCAGCTCCAATTCTGAATCTCTTTTCATCAAACAAACCTATTTTATCAAATACAGAACGGTGTGTTAAAATAGATTGATGATTGAGTTTTAAAACGCCAAATATGATGTTATCATTTAAATTCTGATGGTAATGTTTGATGTACTTTACTTGTCCTTTTACCATTATTGTATTGCCATAAACTATGCCTTCTTTAGCTAATTTTCCTGAATTAACAATTCTATTCAAGAGCAATTGATCATCAATAAAAGCATCGCCCATGTTCATCAAAATAATCCAATCTCCTTTTGCAAGACGAATCCCTTTGTTCATAGCTTCATATATTCCTGAATCTATTTCAGAAACCAACACATCAATTTTATTTTGAAAGGATTTAATTATATCTAAAGAGCCATTTGTTGAAGCACCATCAATAATAATGTATTCAAGATTTTGGTAAGATTGATTTAAGACACTATTGATGGTAAGCTGAACATCTTCAAAAGCAGAATTGTAATTGATAGAAATCACCGAAATCAACGGATTTGATTTTCTATTCTCATTTATACTTTGCTTATCTTGCTCCTTATCAATCAATTCAACCCAAATTAGGAATCAAATATAAATGCTAAAATCCTTTTAAACAAAGGATTTTAAGGTCAATTAAATGAAGGACTTTTTACTAGCATTTGAAATCTCTTCGGTTTTATTAGGAGGATTCAATAAAAAGAAATTAATGTCGATAATAAACATCACTAAAAATGCATAAACATAATAGAAAGCATTGGGTGAAAAAATAAACTGAATGCTATAAATGGCTAATATTGAATAAAGTTTAGACTTCAATCCTCTTTTAATGGCTATATACAAAAAATAAAAATAGGCTATTGAAAATAAACCATATTGACACCAGATGAAAATAAAAACATTGTGAGGAAAATGACTCTCATGGTTGGTAAAAGCCCACCATTCGCTTTCAAAAGCAAAAGAACCCGGCCCAAAAATGATATAGTTATGGAAAATAAAATCTATACCTGCATAAATTGAATTTGCTCTTTCAATATTACTGGCAATGGATTTTGGGTTTGAATCAGTGAAAAATAACCTGGAAATACTGGAGGCTGGATTTTGCAAAGCATATTCTTTCAAAGCTGGTAATGATGCAAGAAATACCATTGAAAAAACTATTCCACCAATCAATATATAAATCAAACCCTTCTTAGTAATTTTATTATAACCTTGAATAGTTAGTAATAAAAATATCATTAACAAAGCCGCTCTTGAGCCTGATTTTTCAACAAAAAATATTGTTATTCCAATCACAAAAACTAAAAAAAGTATCTTATAAACTTTTTTCATTTGAGGCATTGTAATTAGAATCAAAGCCAATAAAAAAACCATTGCATTGGCGAATGAATTTCTATCACCTAATGAACCTGTCATTTCATATAATCTATCGGGCTCTTTTGCTAACATTAGTGTCATAACCAATGGCATTGTTATATAAACCAAGCCTTCTAAAAACAAAACAAGCAATGAAGAAAGACAAAGTTTAAACAAAAAGTTCTTCATAGATTCTGCTTTATCAAACAAGAAGAAAGTCCATGAAAAAAATAAACAATAGGAAACTACCCGAACTAAATCATTGATTTTAATTTCAGCACCATTATTAAAAAATGGAATTATCATTAAAAAACTAGAGCTGATAAAAAAGAAAGCAACATTCCAGTTATTAATTAGATTGATAAACTTTTCGGCCTTAAAACGAGCAAATGAATAAAAGCCTGTAATACCAAGAATCACTATAAAAAACGGGATATAAGAAATATGTGTGACACCTGTAAATGCATACAAACTAGTTAATAAAATAACTCCAATTGAATAAATGAGTGCTATTTCAAACTTCTTAATCATTTTTCAATTGTTGTTTGATTGCAGACAGAATCATTTCACCTAATGCCTGGGTTTCATTCTTCTGAATTTCCATGAAAGTACTGCTATCTAAATGTTCAACTTTTAAAAGTTCCAACATTTTTGCAGCCAAACTACTTTCATTTCCTGCTATAAAAAAATGAGCCAATGGATTATCAATTTCCTTATTTACAGGAATATCACTCATTAAAACAGGAACACCTAAAGCCAAAGCTTCATATACAGAGCCACCACCCGGACCTCCTTCAAACAAAGTTGGTTGAATTAAAGCCTTTGATCTTAACATGATTTCTTGCTGTTCTTCCTTTAATATATAACCTAATAAATGAAGATTATTTTCAATTCCTAAATCAACAATCAATTGCTTTAAATAGTTGATATAATCAGGAAATCTGTAATCCGACATTGAACCTGTACATACCAAATGAACTTCTTTATTATTCTGTTTGATAAACTCTGCCAATGCTTTGAAAGCAGTTGCATGGTCTTTATGTTTCCAGAACTGATTTGAAATTAAAAAGTAGTTTTCAGGCAACTTAAATTTGCTAATATCAACACCTTTTAATTGTTCTGATGAATTGTAAAGCGGACAAAACGGAAGTGAAAAAATCTCTGCTTTTACATCACCATAAAACTTAGTTATATCGTTTTTTACAGCCTTAGCATTTACAACGATTGTTTTGGCTTCTGAAAGATAATTTAGAAATATCTTTTCTCTGATTCTAAGCTCTTTTGCTGAGAAAAAAGCAGGATAATATTTGTGCTGAAAATCGGGAATATATCCTACCCAAGGAATTGGAAAACTACTTCCCAAATTAAAATAAGAAGGAGCTAAAACTTCAATGTTTTCTCTATTGCAAGTTTGAATTAAATCCTTCTTAGAATTAGCATATGATATAAAATCAAATTTGGCTTCCTTTGATAAGGTAATTCTAATTTGTTGAATATCGTGTTTGGGTATCGAAGTTGTAAATCTATTGGAATTACTAAGGAAGTTTATCGTTTTTTTAATTTGTAATTTAATCTGGTCTGTTAAGGATAAACCTTTGGTTTCAGGTACTAAAATCACCAATTGCAGATTGTATTTTTTTTGAACAGCATTAAGTCCTTTAAGGATGATTCTTAGGAAGTCAATACCTCCACCCCAATCCATAAAACCTGCTATTGGAATCCCTACTTTCATTATTTAATTCTTTTTGCAGGAACACCAACATATACACCTGGTTCTGTAATTGACCTATTTACAACAGCACCTGCACCAATTACAACATCATCACAAATAGTCAATCTTTCTAGAACCATTGCACCTGTTCCAATAAAAACATTTTTACCAATTTTCACATTACCTGAAATATTAGCTCCAGGTGATATGGTTGAAAAATCACCAATTTTTGTTTCATGTCCAATGGTTGTATTTAAATAAACCAAAACGAAATCACCTATTACAATTTCTGTTGTAATAACTGCACCCGGACAAACAATTGAACCTTTACCAATAACTACTTTTCCGGGTCTTTTATCGAAAGAAGATTTTGGATGAATTACAGTTGGGAATTGGAAATTTGGGTATTGCGACAACATGCCAAATATCTTATTTTTTATGATAGGTGAACCTACAGCAATAAATGCATTTGCAGTTTGATCAGTAGGAACTTTTAATTTAAAATCATCTTCTGAAATGATATCAATACCACTAATTTTTTGACCAATAAAATCTCTTCCTATAAAAAAATCAGGATTAAAAGAATTTAAACCAGCCTCTCGGATATCATAGAAAAATGAATCCAATTCTTTTGCAAAACCTGATGTTCCAAATACTAAATCCACCTTAAAAATTGAAATGGTTAATAATATTACAAATCTCTAAAACTTGATCTTTAGTTAAATCTGGGTAACTAGGCAAATTAATTCCTCTCCAACCTAAGCTTTCCGCAACAGGGTGTTTCTGGAAATTTTTGCTGTACATAGGCATTGTATGAACTGGATAAAATAAAGGTCTTGTTTCTATTCCATTTTTCGCCAATTCATCTCTTAAAGGTTCTCTCTGTGAAGCATCGTTTACTAAAATTGAGCACATCCAATAAGAGTGATAAACATCTGGATGAGCTTCATGAAATTGAATATTGGGATTTTTTAATCCTTCACGATACCAAGCTGCAACCTGACTCTTTTTCTGAAGAAATGTTTCAATTTGTTCAAGTTGAGCCAATCCAATTGCAGCAGCAATATTTGTCATTCTGTAATTATACCCAACCACATCATGCCAATATTGTCTGTGTTTTGCCAAACCCTGACCTTTAAAATGAACCGATCTATCTATTAAAGTTTCATCATTGGTTACAACCATTCCACCTTCTCCACAAGTAATAGTTTTGTTTCCAAAGAAGCTAAAAGTTGAGATGTTACCAAAAGTTCCAACATGTTTTCCTTTGTATAAAGTGCCAATTGCTTCTGCACAATCCTCAACCAAAAACAAATTATTTTCATTACAAACTTCTACTAACTCATCCATATCGCAGGCATTTCCATATAAATGAACTGCCATAATTGCTTTGGTTTTATCAGTAATTTTACGTTCAGCATCTTTAATATCCATTTGCCATGAATCAGGCAAACTATCAACAAAAACTGGTGTGGCGCCGGTATACGTAATGGCATTTACAGAAGCGATATAAGTTAAAGTAGGCACTATTACTTCATCACCAGGACCAATTCCTAAAGCCAATAAAGCCAAATGAATTGCAACAGTACCATTGCAAACAGCAGTTGCATGTTTAATCTGAATATAATCTGCAAAACCTTTTTCAAACTCTGATATGAATTTTCCTTTAGATGAAATCCATGTAGAATCTAAACACTCATTTACATACTTCTTTTCATTACCAGAAAGTGAAGGTTGATATACCGGAATTTTAATCTCCATATTAGTGATGTCTAACACAAATTAAGGTTATTTAGTCCAAATACCATTGGCTTTTTTATTCATAATAAGATGGTATTGTATAGGTCCGAAAAATGCTCCCGGAAGCAAACAAATAATGTTTGATAACATGATACCCTCGATTCCAAAACCCAAATATCTGCATAAAAACAAAGACATTGGAATACTGATAATTGCCAATAGTATAGACAAATAGAATTGAATACGAATGAGTCCTGCACCATTTAAAAATTGAGCAAAAATTGAACCCCAGCTGCTGATTACAATAAACAATGCATTAAAAATTACGAGTAAAAACGGATAATCTAAAGGTGTTTTAATCCAAATTTTAATTAGAAAATCAAAAATTGCTACAAAAACAAACATTGCTAAAATAAGTACAAGCCAAAATTTTATTAATTTATTTATGGTGGTCTTTATCCATAAATGGTCTTGTTTATGATATGCTTCTGCAAACCCCGACCAAAACGGTGTAATTAAGATGGTAAATCCCATTGTGGGTATAGAAAACAACTTACTTACAATGCTAAATGGAGTTACTGAAAGTGGGCCAAACAATTGTGTAATAATAATATTGTTCGAAAGGAACATAAACATAGCAGCAATTTGTAGAATAAAAAACTGAATTCCCTTTCCAAACAATTGTGAACTTAATGAAAAATCGATGTATTTAAAATCAGGCTTAACGTTCGAGAAATCTTTATTAAAATAGTAAATTGTTGCAAAAATGAGCACCAAAACAGGTGAAAAACTAAATACTAATCCTACCCATAACAAGGAACCACTGCCCAAATTCGATAGAAAATAAATCCCTGAAAAACTTAATAAAGAGCCCAATAATTCAAGTACACCGCTTGCCGCAACTTTATGCACAGCAATTAGGGATGTAGTTAAAATTGACAATATCATTTTTAAACAGAGAAACAAAAACACAAATTGAATCAGGATATTAAATTCATCTGTTTTTAAATTGCTTGAATTTAAAATAGAATTCCAGTTTAAAAAAGGATTTATGATTTCAAAACTTAAAAAAATCAAACTACAAATAATGATTATCAAGGCATAGGTTGTACTCAAATACCTTTTGGCATTATGATAATCTTTGGCAGCCATAGAATTGGTAAATTTATTTCTAAATCCATTAGCCAAACCAATATCTAAAAAATAAAACCAGGTAACAATTGAAGAAAGTGTGTTCCAGATACCAAATTCTTCTTTATCCAGATAATTTAAAACAAGGGGAACAATTAAAAGACCCAAAATTGCCACTCCACCCTTCAAAATAAAGGAATAGAAAATATTCTTATAAATAAGCAAACTTCGTTCGTGCCTGCCTGCCAAGAATTTATTTATAAGGCTTTTCATTTGAAAAATAATCCTAAGCAGTAAACTTGTTTTCAGGATTTCTTATAAAATTTATCAAATAAATTAAACTAAATAAACCTATTCCTAAAAACGCCAAAACAAACATTCCTAAAAAGCCATATGTAGCCATTGATTTTCCTTTGGTATCAAGTGGAGCCATTGGTGTATCAACTAATTGGAATACAGGTCTGTCTTGCTCCAGATTAAATTTAGCAATCTCTTTATTTTTAATACTTTCTGCATAAAGAATATTCAAAATATTGACCTCTCTTCTTAACCTTTGTTCATTTAATTTTCCTTTGAAACGAAAAATGTTCATAGCCATATCACTCGAAGATGCTGTTTCTGCTTCAATTTCATGAAGTAAATCGCGAATTGAATCGGTTTTGTAGGCAATTAAATCATAATTAGCTTGCAAGTTCTTTGTCATTGTATTGATATAAAACTTAGCTAATTCATCATAAATAGCATTTACAAATTCAATACTTAATTGTTCATTTCTGCATTCAAAATTTATTTGAATAATACCTGAATTTTGAACCCCAACAAACGAACTTGACTTTTTAGAAACTGACTCCATTTGTAAGCGGTTCGACTTCAAAATAAAAACTATAATCTGATCAATAGCTTTATTTTCTTTATAGGTTAAATCCGATACATGTTTGGCTCTGATTTTATCCAAATCAAATAAAGTAGTATCATTTACCCAACCATTTTTAAGTTTCAAAACTTCAGCAAGTTTATCTGCAATTGTTACATCCGAGTTTGATAATTTTCTGAGCATTGCTTCACCTAAAATTCTCTTGGTTTTCCCTAGATACAAAACACGGTCATCAGTAATATTCGGGCTACCAGAACCAAGACCTAATTGACCGGCCAAAGCGCTTAATGCGCTTCCACCTGATGACTTTGAATCATTTAATATAAAGCTAAGATTTGCAACATAATATGGCTTATATTGATAAGCATAATAAATACCTGCACTTAAGCCTAAAATTCCAGCAATAATATATAGGTAGATATACTTTTTGATGTACTTCAAATAATTGTTCAAGAAACTTTTTAAGGCTTCCAGCTGAATACCATTTTCCATTTCTATATTATTTAATTACAGTACTAAGAATAACTAACATACTTGTTAAAGAAGTAGTTAATGTAACAATTTCAATGGTTGAAAGTCCTTTATTATCATCTTTAACAGGAACTACCAATTCACAACCGGGTTTTACTTTTGGATAAAGTTTAAAAAACAAGAAGTTTTTAGTTGCTTTTGCTGTACCATTTGAATAGATGATATAAGATCTTCTTTTGAGTGCTTTTGAAGAGAATCCACCTGCTTGAGAAATATAAGAACGGAAATTCAAACCCTTTTCATGACGTAGTCGAACAGGGTACAAAACTTGGCCAGAAACTAAAACTGTTTGACGTACAATAGGAATTCTTACAACATCTGAATCACGTAATAAAAGGTCGAATTTTGAACCCGGTTTTTTCATGATTTTTTGCAAGTCAATACCAACTATATCTGTTGTTCTGTTGCTTTCTGTTTCAATTAATTCATCAATTTGCAAAGTATCTTTACTTTGTTTTCTTAGTGCATTTAGTTTGTTCTCTTTGATAACGTTTCCTGTAATTGAATTATCTTTTGCTCTTATTAAAATCGCTCCTTCAGGAAAACTATTAATTGTTAAACCACCCGCTCTTTTAATGATATCAGAGATTTTTTCGTCATTTTTTTGAAGTACATAAACCCCTGGATACATAACCTCTCCATCTAAAATAACTTTTTTCTGTTCTAAAAATCCGGGAGCTTTAAATATTGTAACCATGTCAAATGCTTCAAGTTCAAAATTACTTCTGTCTTTTAAATCCTGATTTACTTCAAATGATTTAACCATAGAAATAGCAGCTCCTTCCGACATTCTATCAGCATCTTTAATTCTTCTTGAAACTTCAATTCTTTGAATTGCAGCATTTTCTTTAAGGCCACCTGCTGCAACAATCAAATCTTCCAGTTTCATTTTTTCAGCAAATTTGTATGAGCCTGGTCTTAAAACTTCTCCATTAATAATAACCAACTGCTGCTCTTTCATTTCATTTTTCGAAGCTATGATTAAAACATCCTCGCGTTTCAAAGTTACATCTGCTTTTTTACCGGAAAGAACTTCTTCCAAATCAACCGACAACATTTCTTGAGAATTATCTTCCTTCAATCTGTAAATAATTGCTCTACTTTTAAATGCATCTTCTCTTAAACCTTCAGCATTATTAATCAATTTTGAAACCGTAGGATTGTCTTCCAAAGCAAAAAATCCTGGTCTGAAAATAGCACCTTTAATTTCAACACGATTAGAAAAACGAGTTAAAATACTATCAACATAAAACACATCACCATTACGAGCCTGAAAAATTCCAAATAATGAAGCAGGAATATCAGCAACACTTTTTTGTTTGCCATCGTTCCTTTCAACTTTAATTCTTTCTCTGTAAGCATTACCGCTGAAACCTCCAGTATACTTTAATAAATCATTTAAAGATTCGGTTTTATTAGTTTCAAAATAACCTTCTCTTTTAACATAACCCCTAAATTCTACTCGGTTTTCATAAGCACTTACTTTAATTACATCTTGGTCTTGTAATCTGATATTTGCTTTTGAGGTACCATACATTAAATAATCATATACATCTAATGTTGCAATTACTTTATTGGCTCTTATTACTTTAATATTTCTAAATGAACCATTTTCATTTGGTCCACCTGAAGCATACAAGGCGTTAAAAACAGTTGCCAGCGATGGTAAAGTGTAAGTTCCCGGCAAATTTACTTCACCTAAAATAACCACTTTAATACTTCTAATATTCCCTAAACTTACACCAATTTTTGTTTCACCGGTAGAAATGGTAGGGTTTTGTTTCGATATTAAACTACTGATTCTTAACTTGGCTTGTTCAATTGTAGCACCTGAAACAGAAACAGTTCCGTAAATTGGAATTCTTATATTTCCTTCCGGACTTACTTTTAACTGATAGGTTTCTTCAGAATATCCTGTTAAATCAATGATTAATTCATCATCAGGACCTAATTGATAATTTAATGGAGTTGCAATTTTTAAATTCGGTTCGAAACTTAAATTCTTATTACTAAATAAATCTGCTCCAAAAATTGGCGAGCGAAATGAGTTCAGAACTTGTTCAATAGGTTCAATATTATTGTTTAATGTCCTGGTTGATTCCTTTTGTGTGGTATTCTTTTTTGAACTTGGACCCGATAAATTTTCAATCCTAACTTTTAATTTACGAATTTCATCTTCAGGCAAATTTCTGTTCCTTAATTCTTTTTCAGCTTCTGTCCACGATAAACCTGTTTTCTTTAATTCATTAGAAAATTGAGTAATCTGGTCATCATTTAATTGGTCAATTTTCAACATGCTTAGGTTTCTGGTTTGCATCAAACCTGATTGCGCCGAAACTTTAATGGTGCTAAAAAAACAAAAAGAAACAATTAGAAATGTAATTACAATTGGCTTATAATGAAACAGTTTTTTATTCATTCATTTAAAATTTGTTTGAATGGCAATGCCACAGCAAGCCGCAAAATAACGAAAACCTTTAATTATTATTAAAGCAATGCAACTTTTTGAAGATAAAAATTAACTTGAAGTCTTAGGGTTGACTATTATATTCGTGCCGATCAAATGAAAAAAAATTTACTTTTATTAATAATCTGTCTAGGCGTTTATTTTCAAAACCAGGCTCAAACAGCTGAAGTTAGGGGCTTTGTTTACGACAAATCAAATGGAGAACCTGTAATTTTCACAAATGTTGTAGTGAAGGAGTTAATGTTAGGAAAAGCCACTGATATCAATGGTTTTTACACAATTACTCGCTTAAAACCAGGCAAATACACACTAATGTGTTGGTCAATTGGTTACGATACATCCAAATTTGAAGTGAATTTAACAGCTGGTAGAATTCAAAATCAGAATTTTTATCTAAAACCAAAATCAACTCAATTACAAGAATTTGAGGTTAAAGCAGATAGACAAAAAGCAAAAGAAAATGTAAATATTTCTACAAACGTAATCACCCAGAAAGAACTAAAACAGTTACCTACTTTTGGTGGTGAACCGGATTTGGTTCAATATCTACAAGTATTACCTGGTGTAAATTTTAGTGGTGACCAAGGTGGACAATTATACATTAGAGGTGGACCTCCAGTTATGAATAAAGTTATGATGGATGGTATGATTATCTACAATCCTTTCCATTCAATTGGTTTATTTTCTGTTTTTGATGCTGATATTATTAGAAATGCTGAAGTAAGTGCCGGTGGATTTAATGCACAATATGGAGGAAGAATTTCAGGAATTATCGATGTTAGTACCAGAGAAGGAAACAAAAAGGAATTTGGTGGAAAATTGAGCGCAAATCCAATAACTGCCAAAATTTTACTTGAAGGACCGATTTCTGCTTTTAGTGAAGGCGGTTCTAGTTCTTCAGTTATTTTATCCTATAAAACATCTTATTTAAATAAAACAGCTCCAACATTTTACCCAAATGCTGATCCTGTAAATGGTTTGCCTTATTCCTTTAATGATTTATATGGTAAATTTAGCCATATCACTTCTAATGGAAGTCGTATTAACTTGTTTGGATTTAATTTCACAGATAAGGCAAACTTTTCTAATACACAATACAATTGGGGTTCAAGTGGTTTTGGTGCAAATATGCTTGTCATTCCAGATGGATCAAGTACTGTAATTAATGCAGCTTTTGGATATTCAGGCTATTTAATGAAACAGTTAGAAACAGATGGATTACCAAGAGAAAGCTCTATAAATGGATTTAATGGAAGTATTAATTTTACTAATTTTATTGGTAAAGATGATATTAAATATGGTTTTGATGCAGTTGGATTTGCAACAGACTTTAATTACCTGAACAGTGTTGGAAGAAAATTGGAAGCCAAAGATTATAATACTGAATTACAAGCATTTGTTAAGTACAAAAAGGTTTGGAACAGATTGGTTGTTGAACCGGGATTAAGAGCAATTTATTATGCATCATTGGCTGAATCAAGTTTAGAACCACGTTTAGGAATTAAATACAATGCAACTTCTAATATTCGTTTAAAATTTGCTGCGGGTACATATTCTCAAAATCTTATGAGTGCTGTAAGTGACCAGGATGTGGTGAATCTTTTTTATGGATTTTTAGCAAGTCCCGATAAAGTAAATGGTTCAAGCAGCGAATATAAAAGACAAACTGCTGAGCATTTGGTTGGGGGTTTAGAATTTGATTTAGGAAGATATATTGAAGTAAATTCAGAAGTTTTCCTGAAAAATTTTAGTCAGGTTACAAATATCAATCGTGATAAAATTTATGATGATAATGAAAAAAATCAGGATAAACCTTACTACGAAAGAGCTGATATTATTAAAGAAACTGGAAAAGCGTATGGCGCTGATATGCGGATTAAATACGAAAAGAAACGAGTTTATATCTGGGCTGTTTATTCATTAACTTTTGTAAGTCGAAATGATGGAAGAAGGACGTATTTCCCGCATTTCGACAGACGTCATAACCTTAATCTTGTATTTACTTATCAGTTTGGAAAAAACAATTCGTGGAGTTTAAATACACGTTATAATTTTGGATCAGGATTTCCTTTTACACAAACTCAGGGCTTTTATGAATTATTGAATTTGAATGGTGGCGTTTCAACCAATATCAATAACCAAAATGGGAATTTAGGTATTTCTTATACTGATGTAAATTCAGGGAGATTGCCGTTTTACCACAGAGTTGATGCTTCTTTAAGTAAAAAGATTAAGTTTAATGCAAAAAACACATTAACAATGATTGCTTCAGGAACAAATCTGTTAAATAGAGAAAATATCTTCTATTTCGACAGAATGAACTATAAACGCATCAATCAATTGCCAATTATGCCCACTTTGGGGATAAATTGGAGCTTCTAGAATAACTGTGCTCGTATAGTTTCGTTTTACTAACTATGCGAGCACAAGTCAATATAACAAAACAGCAGGAATGGCTGCAAAAGTTCCTGCTATTCATGGGAAGGCTAATGGCTTTTCTTGTAATACTTCTACTTTTTGCATTGACAACAAATGCTCAAAGAACAGCGGTTTATGATGATGAAATTCGTTTTTACAACAGAGGTTTAGAGCTTTTCGAAAAAGAAAAGTTTGCTGCGGCACAAAAACATTTCACCTGGTTTTCAGGCATCACAAAAGACCCACAATTAAAAATTAATTCCACATACTATGCTGCTACCTGCGCTATGGAATTATTTAATCCTGATGCTGAATCTTCATTGATCGCTATTATTCAAAAATATCCTGAAAATCCAAAGGCGAAATTGGCTAAATTTCAATTGGGTCGTTATTACTATAGAAATAAAAACAATAAAGATGCGGTAAAATGGCTAAGCGATTTAAATCCTGATTATTTATCAAATACAGACCAAAAAGAGTATTATTTCACATTAGGTTACTGCCAGTTTAAATCGAATTTGTTTAAGGAATCTAAAAATTCTTTTAAAGTTATCAAAGACGAAAAGAGTAAGTTTTACGATGCCACAAACTACTACTATGGTTATGTTTGTTATCAATCAGGTGATTTTAATGAAGCCCTTGAACATTTTGGTAGAATAAAATACCATAAAACATTTGGGCCATTAGCATCAGTATATGTAGCTCAAATTTATTTTTCAAGAAAACAGTTCAAAGAGGTAATTAATTATTGTGATACCATTACCAATAAAGATTTGGCTATAGATGTTGCTGGAATGTTAGGGCAATCACATTATAATATTGGAAACTATTCTAAAGCAATTCCATATTTAGAACAATTTATGAAGGATGCTCCGGTAATGCCAAAAAACAATGATTATTTCCAATTGGCTTATTCCTATTATAAAAATCAACAATACAATTTTGCTATTGAACAACTTCTAAAAATTGAAAATCCATCTGATTCAATAAAACAAAGTTCATTATTTACGCTTGCTGATTCTTATTTAAAAACAGACAAAAAAGCTAATGCAATTGCGGCTTTCGATCAATGTTATGCAGCAGATTCAACAAGCAAAATGGCTGATGAAGCTTTGTATTTTAGTGCAAAAATTTCGGATGAAATGAATGTTCAAGGAAGCGCAATGACTAAATATGTTAAATATTTAGAACAATTTCCTGAAAGTGATCACATAGATGAAGTAAGAACAAATCTTGGAAGTTTACTTTTAAATGCAAGGAATTATAAAGAAGCAATTCGAATTTTGGAAAGCCTTAAAAACCCTGGTAAAGCTGAAAAAACTATGCTTCAAAGAGTTTTATACTACAGAGCAGAAGAACTTTATTTAAACAACTTATTTCCTGATGCTTTGAAACTATTTAACAAAGCTCTTGAAATTGGAAATGACCCTTATATAAATGGACTATCACATTTTTGGTTAGCTGAAATTTCCTATAAAAATGCAAAGTATAAAGAAGCTTTAACATCATACCAAAAAGCACAATCATTCTCTGATTTTAAACCTACAAGATTTTACCCATTATCTTATTATGAAAGTGGTTATTCAAACCTTAAAATAGAAGATTATAATGCAGCGGTTGAATCATTTAAAGAATACGTAAAACAGGATCCCGGAAAAGCCAGTCCTGAAGTTTATACTGATGCTGTAATAAGAATTGCAGACTGTTATTTTGTATCAAGAAAATATGATTTAGCAATAGAGTATTATGATAAAGTAGTAAGTGATAAACTTAATGGTTCAGATTATGCTTTATATCAAAAATCATTAATTCTTGGTGTTCAAAACAAATACAAGGAAAAAGGAGCTGTTTTAAAAACCCTTATTTCTATGTTCCCAAAATCAATTTATATTGATGATGCAGTTTTTGAAAATGCCAATTTATATTTATTAAGTGAAGAATATCCGGCTGCTATTAGTGAATTCAACCTTTTAATTACTAATTATCCAAGAAGTATTTATATTAGAAAAGCAAGGTTAAGTAAGGCTTTGGCATTGTTTAATGCTAAAATGGATGATGAAGTTTTAGCTGAAGTGAAAATTTTAATTACTGATTATCCTAATTCAGAAGAAGCAAAAGAAGGATTGGTAATAGTTAAAAATCTATTGGTAAATAAAGGTGAAAGTGATGCCTATTTAGAATATATAAAAGTATTACCAAACATAGTTGTTTCAGCAAGTTCTCAAGATTCACTTTCATATGAAGCTGCCTTTAATTTGTATAAGGTTAAAGATTATACTAAAGCAACAAAATCGTTTGGAAATTATATCAATAAATTCCCGGGTGGATATTTCATTTTAAAAGCAAATTATTTCAAGGCAGAATCTGAAAGCATCTTAAAAAACCACGATGCAGCTCTTATTAACTATGAATATGTTGCCAATGCATTAAGGAGTGATTTCACAGAAAGAAGTACCAGACAAGCAGCTACAATTCATTATATGAAGAAAAATTATGATGCAGCTTATACTTATTATTCAGCATTGGAAAGAATTGCATCATTAAAAGATAATTTGATGGTTTCGATATTGGGTCAAATGCGTTGCAGTAATTTACAAGGTAAGTCAGATTCGGCAGCAGTTGCGGCTTTTAAATACATTAATTCAGGAATTGGATTAAAGGACCAATTACTGGAAGCACATATAATTGCTGGAAGATTTTACATGAATAGAAGCAAATTAGATTCCGCTCAAATAGAATTTGCAGGCATTTTAAGAGAAACAAAAAATGTATATGGAGCAGAATCTAAATACAACCTTGCTTACATTCAATACCTGAGAAAAGAATATAAAACTGCTCAAAAAACAATCTATGATTTGGCTGATCAATTCAGTGCTTACGAATTCTGGGTTGCAAAAGCATATTTACTTTTAGCGGATGTTTTAATCAAACAAAACGATTTCTTTCAAGCAAAGGCAACTTTACAAAGTTTGATTGATAATTATGAAGGTCAGGATATATTAACTCTTGCGAAACAAAAATTAATAGAAGTTAATGACCTGGAAAATCAACAAAAAGACAAACAGAAACAACAAATAGAGCAAAGAATCAAACAAAATGAAAACAAATAAAATGAACTTAAAAATGTATTTGTTTGGCATTGTTATTTGTATTGTTGGATTCATTCCTCAAGCAAATTCTCAAACAAAAGATACCACTATAGAAAGTAGAATTTTTGATGTTGAAAAAACATTTAAACCTATTTTATCTGATGCAATTAAAATTCCGGTTAACCCAAATCCTGAAAAACCGGAATTAAAAAGACCTGAATTTAAATATGAGGTAGAAGCAGTTAAACCTGTTGCTGTAGAACCAAATGTTTATACTATAAAACCATTGAGTTTAGGAACTTCAACATTGCCTAAATTGAAAAATAATTATACACGTTTTGGATTTGGAAATTATGCAACTCCCCTATTCGAATTTTACATCAATAGTGTTCGTAATAAGAAGTTTCAAACCGGATTTTTCGTCAAACATTTGTCGTCGAATGGTGATGAAAATTTCAACAATTTTTCAAACAATACGCTTTATGGTTATGTGAAAACATTCAAAGCAAAACAAGTTTATTCATTAGATGCCTACTATTACAGGAATAGAATTCAATTGTATGCAACTCCTACAAGCATAAGTGATGCAGAGAATATTGGAAAGGTTATTTATGAAACAATAGATTTAAAAGGAAGAGCATCATCAGCAAAAAAAGATAGCAGTGGTTTTGCTCATCAAACTGAATTAGGTTATTACAGGTATCAAAATAACAGAAGTCAAAATGAAAATGATTTTGTTTTAAAAAGTATCCTAACAAAAACCTTTGAAGAGATCCCTTTTGAGTTGGATGCAGGTTTTAGAATTAACCAGTATAACAATGGCAATTTAACTTATAACCGACGTTTTCTTCACTTAAATCCGGAAATTAAAATTGAAGAAAAAGAGTTTTATTTAAGAGGTGGATTTAATACCCTGTTTATTGCTGATAGCAGTAAATCAAGCGGACATTTTTTTCCTAAAGCTGAAGGAGGATTTGCTATAATTCCAAGTAAAATGACGGTTTATGCCGGTATCAATGGAAATGTTCAGGTAAATACCTTGAGAAGTATTACTTCAGAAAATATATTTGTTTTGAATCCTGAATTAGATAATACCATTAATAAGTTTGAAGTTTATGGCGGATTTAAAGGTCAGATTGGACCTATGACAGGATTTAATATTCAAACTTCATCTTCAAAAATTGAAAACAATTTATTTTACGGTTATGATTCTAGTTCTTATAGTCAGTTTACTATTTTTGATGAAGGAAAAGGTAGTTTAACTCGATTATTAGTTAGTGTGAATCATGGTTTCGGTGAAAAGTTTAGAATAAACGCAGCTGCAATTTTAAATAACTACACATTATCTAAAATAAGTAAAGCATCAGGAAGACCTGAATTAGAAGTAAAAACAAACCTTACTTATAATATGGGAGATAAATTTCTATTCAAATTAGATTTGTTTTATTGGGGAGACAGGAATGTATTGGTAAAAGGCGATAGTAGTATAACTGAAGATAAAATAAAGGCCTTTACTGATGTGAATTTTGGATTAGAATACAGGTATAAAAAACATTTATCAGCATTTATCAATTTTAATAATTTAACCGGCAATACATACCAAAGATGGTATAAATATCCTGTTTATGGATTTAATTTGCTTGGAGGATTTAACTTTACCTTTTAAAAAATAAAAATGGGCTCATTTAAAGTAAACGGCGGTAAACAATTAAAGGGAGAAATTATCCCTCAAGGTGCAAAAAATGAAGCATTACAGATTTTATCTGCGGTATTGCTTACAGAGGAAGAAATAATCATTAGTAATATTCCCAATATCAGGGATGTTATGAAATTGATTGAGTTATTAGGTGATTTAGGTGTTGATGTCAACAAAATTGAAGAAGGAACTTATTCATTCAGGGCTAAAAACATCAATCTTGAATATTTAATTAGTGACGATTTTAAAAAGAAAGGTGCTAGTTTACGTGGTTCTATTATGATAATTGGACCGCTTTTAGCTCGCTTTGGAAAGGCATATATTCCTGAACCTGGTGGAGATAAAATTGGTAGAAGACCCGTTGATACTCATTTAAGAGGATTTGAAAATCTTGGAGCAAATTTCGAACATAATTTAGGTGATCGCTTTTACAAAATAAATGCAAGTAACTTAAAAGGAACCTATATGGTTTTGGATGAAGCATCTGTTACAGGTACAGCTAATATTGTAATGGCAGCAACACTCGCAAAAGGTACAACATCTTTATATAATGCTGCCTGCGAACCTTATGTACAGCAATTATGTAAAATGCTTAATTCAATGGGAGCTAAAATTACAGGAATTGGTTCTAATTTATTACACATTGAAGGCGTTGAATCATTAGGTGGATGCAAACACAGAATGCTTCCTGATATGATTGAAATTGGAAGTTTTATTGGATTAGCAGCTACAACACAATCAGAAATAACAATTAAAGATTGTTCTATTGAAAGCCTTGGTATCATTCCGAAAATCTTCCAAAGAATGGGAATTCATATGGAATTTAAAGGAGATGATATTTATTTACCCTCACAGGATTCTTTTAAAATTGATACATTAATTGATGGTTCAATTTTAACCATTAAAGATGGTATTTGGCCTGCCTTTACTCCCGATTTAATTTCGATTGCACTTGTAACTGCAACACAAGCCAAAGGTTCTGTTTTAATCCACCAATGGATGTTTGAAAGCCGCTTGTTTTTCGTAGATAATTTAATTGATATGGGTGCAAGAATTATTCTTTGTGATCCACATCGCGCAGTGGTAATTGGTTCGAACAGAGAAACGAAATTAAGAGGCATTACAATGTCATCACCTGATATCAGAGCAGGGGTTTCTATGCTGATTGCTGCTTTGGCTGCTCAAGGAACAAGTACCATCAACAATATCGAACAAATTGATCGTGGATATCAATTTATTGATAAGCGTTTGCAGGCAATTGGTGCTGATATTACCCGAATTGATTAATGAAACGTATTCTTTTTTTCTTTTGTTTGATAGGTTTAATTAACCAAGCAAATGGTCAGAACATAACCTTGAATGTTGGAGATACATTTCCAAATTTTCAATATAGGGGAATGTTTCAAAAAGAAAACAGACTTTCCGGTTTAAAAGGAAGTTATGTTCTCATTCATTTTTGGTCGAGTTGGAATGTTGAAAGCAGAGAAATGCAACTGGAATTCATTCCCATTTATTCAAAATACAAAGAAAAAAAGTTTAAAAAAGGTAAAAAGTTTTATATCATTTCATTTAGCCTGGATGAGGAGCAAAGGTTATTTGATTTGGCTACTAAAAAAGATAACCTTCCATGGAGCAGCGATTATTGTGATTTTAAAGTTTGGAATTCTGAATTGGTTATTAAATGCGGAATTAAACGAATACCATCAAATTTCCTTTTAAATCCTGAAGGAAAAATTATAGCAATTAATGTTAATGTTGAAGAATTGGAGCAGCTTTTAAGGGGATTTTAGTTGATGTCACAATGTCACAATTCAAGCCATGGCAAAATCTTTGAGCTTAAGTTGAAAAAATAGTTTTACAAATGAGTGAGCAAGAAAACAAAAAAGAAGAGAATCAACACGAAGATTTGAATTATCAGGCAGATGGACAAGGTCAGGAAGAGGAGTTAAAAGCAATGGTTGACGAAATTCTAAATCATGATCAATCAAAAACTGACACAGAAACTGACCCAATTGAAAAAATGAAAGCCGAATTGACAGAAGTACAAGATAAATACATCAGGTTATATTCTGAATTCGAAAATTATAAAAGACGCACCACTAAAGAAAGATCTGATTTATTAAGAAGTGCAAACCAGGAAACATTAGTTTCTTTACTTCCGGTAATGGATGATTTTGAAAGAGCCATGAAATCCATCAATGCTGTTGAAGGTAATGATGCCATGAAAACAGGAATTGAGCTAGTTTATGGCAAATTAAAAACCACTTTAACCCAAAAAGGATTAAAGGAAATGGAAACCAATGGTAAAGAGTTTGATGTTGAATTTCATGAAGGAATAACTAAAATTCCTGCTCCTACTGAGGATTTAAAAGGTAAAGTAATAGATACCCTAGAAAAAGGATATTTCTTAAATGAAAAAGTTATTCGTTTCGCCAAAGTTGTTGTTGGTGAATAATTTAAAATAAAATGGCAAAAAGAGATTTTTATGAGGTTTTAGGAGTCGGTAAAGGAGCAACGCCTGAGGAGATAAAAAAAGCTTACAGGCAAATGGCAATCAAGTACCATCCTGATAAAAACCCCGGTAATAAAGAGGCTGAAGATAAATTTAAAGAAGCTGCTGAAGCTTATGAAGTTTTAAGCGATTCAGAAAAAAAAGCCAGATACGATAGATTTGGTCACCAAGGTGTTGGTGGCGCTGGTGGCGCTGGCGGACAACATATGAACATGGATGATATCTTCAGTAATTTTGGAGATATTTTTGGTGATGGACATCCTTTTGAATCATTTTTTGGAGGTTCAGGAGGCGGTCGCCAAAGAGGCGGAACACGCCAAAGAGTAGGAAGTAATTTGAGAGTTAAAGTGAAATTAACTCTACAAGAAATTGCAACCGGTGTTGAAAAGAAACTTAAAGTAAACAAACAAGTAGCTTGTAAAAGTTGCGGTGGAAATGGTGCTAAAGATAAATCTTCTTTTAAAACATGCGGAACTTGCGGTGGAGCCGGTCAGGTAAGAAGAGTTACTCAAACTTTTCTAGGACAAATGCAAACAACTAGCACTTGTCCTACATGTAATGGAGAAGGTAATGTAATAACAAATAATTGTGGTTCATGCAGAGGAACAGGAAGAACTGAGGGTGAAGAAATCATTAGTATCAATATTCCTGCAGGTGTTGCAGATGGAATGCAATTGAGCATGAGCGGCAAAGGAAATGCTCCTGAAAGAGGCGGTATTCCTGGTGATTTAATTATTCTTATTGAAGAAATTGATGATCCTGTTTTAAAAAGAGATGGTAATAATATTGTTTACGATTTATTCCTCAATTTTGCTGATGCTGCTTTAGGAACTAATGTTGAAATTCCAACTGTAAATGGAAAAGTAAAACTAAAAATTGATGCAGGAACACAAGCCGGTAAAATACTAAGATTAAGAGGTAAAGGTTTACCTGAAGTCAATTCCGGTGGTTATCATGGTGACCAATTGGTTCATATCAATGTTTGGACACCTAAAAAGTTGAGTTCAGAAGAAAAAGCAATCCTTGAAAAACTAAGAACTGCTGAGAATTTCGACCCCAAACCAGAACATAATGAAAGAAATTTCTTTGATAGAATGAAGGAATTCTTCAACTAAAAAATTCTAATAAATTAATGATGGATGCCTGTTTTAGTAGAATCTAGGACAGGCATCTGTTTTTCCGCCAAATCCAATATATAAGGCTACTCCTGAATACCAATAACCATCTGTAGGAATCCATGAATATTTATATAAGTTTCCTGAAAGCTTATTTGTAGTAGTTAAATTGAAATTATTTTCTAGATAAATTCTGATATTTTCTGAAACACGTAATCCGATATTTAAACCAGCGTGGCCAGTAACGGCTGTAACTTTATCAGGAGCGTTTCTTGTGCCTAAATATCCATCTTCATAACCATATCCAATAGTTGCAAAATTGGCAAGCTCCCTTTCCGAAACCGGATTTACACCAAAGTATCTTGATTTCAAATTAATTAGACCTAAACCCAATGTTCCATTAAATGTAATGGCTGAACCACTTAAATCAACATTATTGTTTAAACTATATTGAGCTGTAAATTGAACATCTTGAAAAAAACACTCCAATCCTTGAGTATTTTCAGATTTTAAGGTCATGATTGATGCATTTCTTGCAAAACCACCAATTTCCCAATTGCTGTTAATTGTTTTATAAAATGCTAAAGATTGTGCTATTCTATTTTCATTATAACTCCCAAAATTAGAAGTTATTTTATAATCCATTTGGTCACCCAAGTAATATGTGTAACCAATACCTACTCCTAATCTATAAGTATGCCCTACTTTTATTTTAGCAAATGAGGCAGTTGATAGCAGTAGAAATGTAGCAACTAAAAAGTATGTAAATCTAGTTTTCAATGATTGGTATTATTACCATACAAAGAAACGCAATTTTTTAAGGAAAAATTAAATTGACAAACAAACTTTTTATGTGGTATGAAATTCTTAATAAATGGTTAAAACCAACGTGGACAGCTATTTCGGCCGAATGAACCAATCTTTTTACCAAGGTTTAGGTATAAACTCAAACCAGAATAGAATATTCCATCAGGCGGAAAATTAGAATCCATTAATAAGTTTCCAGAGAGAGTGGTAGTAGTAGTTTGGGTATAAATATTTTCAAAATAAAGTATCATATTTCCTGATAATCTATAACCAATATTGAAGCCGATATTTCCTACTGCAGCAAACTTTTTATCAGGAATATTATAGAATTTTTGAGCTCTGAATTGTCCCTCTCCTGAATAACCATATCCAATACTCGAAGCAATTTGTGTAATAGATTGTTTTCTTGGATCAGTGTAAAAATATTGTGACTGGTAATAAATGCCACCAAAACCTAATTGAAGATTAAAGGTTAATGAAGCAACATCCAGTAAAATATTGTTATTTAAACTCTTTTGAAAGTTGATTTGCATTTCATTAAAATTACCCATAATTCCTTGAGTTTTATTAGATTTTAAGCTCGCAAATGAACCCTGTTTTAAAGTAGCCCCATATTCCCAGTTATTGTTCATTGTGCGATAAACACCTAAGCCATAACCTAATTTTAACTCATTGATATCACCAAAATTTCTAGTAAGTTGATAATCCATTTGAGTACCAATATAAAGGTTTACACCCGTTGAAATTCCTAATCTTGTAGATCCTTTCGTTTCATACTTTTGAGTTGAATTCATTCCCAATGGTTTGTTAAATTCTAATTCCTTAGAAAAAACCATTACAGAAAATAACATCATAACACTAATAATGAGACCCTTCTTTAATTCCATACTATTATTCAAAAGTTATATGCCTTTGTAAAATTAATTAACGACTTGCTATATTAATTAAATTATTGTTCCTAAAACAGTAAAATTAAAAAAAAGTGGGTTTAAATTAATATTTATACCTAATAAATAGAATAAAAACATCTGATTGATTATTAATCAATATCATTTTATGCAATATTGAAATTTCATAATGATAAGATTTTCAAACAGATAGACTTTAATTTAAAAATGATTATCATTTGATTTTTTGGTTTTAAAAATTCATCATTTTAAAAAGAATTTTTTTGGAAGTAACATAACTCAAATCTCATAAACTATTTAAACATTCTATCACTTTTACAAACCTTCTAATAAAAAATAAGCTTTCAATCACAAAAATTAACTTTCTTGCAATCATGATTATTCAGGCAAATCAGGTAACTAAAACGTATAGCAATCATACTGCTTTAAAAAACCTTAGCTTAGACATTCCCAAAGGAAAAATTTATGGCCTACTTGGCCCAAATGGTGCAGGAAAAACAAGTTTTATCAGAATACTTACCCAAATAACCCAGGCTGATTCAGGTACCATTCTGTTTAATGGTCAGAATTTAAATAGCAGTCATATTTACGAAATGGGTTATTTACCTGAAGAAAGAGGACTCTACAAAAAAATGCAGGTTGCAGAGCAACTTTTATATTTTGCTGAGCTGAAAGGTTTATCTCCTAAAGATGCCAAGATTAAACTTAAATATTGGGTTGATAAATTTGAAATTCAATCCTGGTTAGGTAAAAAAGTTGAAGAACTTTCAAAAGGAATGCAGCAAAAAATTCAATTCATTGCCACTGTTCTTCATGAACCTAAACTTATCATTTTAGATGAACCATTTTCAGGATTCGACCCAATCAATGCCCAATTGTTAGTTGATGAAATTTTATTACTTAAAGAAAAGGGTTGTACTATAATTTTTTCTACTCATCGAATGGATTCAGTTGAATTACTTTGTGATAAAATTGCATTAATTAATCGTTCTGAAAAAGTGCTAGAGGGAAATGTTGAAGATATTAAAAATCAATTTAAATCAAACACTTATGAAGTAATTTATGATGGTGAGAATTTAAATGAAAATGATACTTTTTCAATTGAACATATTGATTCAAAAAAGAAAAAATCTGCATTAATTTCCTTGAAACAGAACTTAAATAATAACCAAATTATTCAATCTATTATGAATCAAAATGTGGAGATTTTAAGTTTCTCTGAAAAACTTCCAAGCATGGAAGAAATCTTTATTAAGGCTGTTGAATCAAGTAATTTAAACAAATAGTATGAAAAAAATTTGGCTTGTTACAAAACGTGAATACATCACCAGGGTAAAAAAGAAATCGTTTTTGGTGATGACACTTTTATCGCCTCTTCTAATTGTTTTATTCTACGGAATTATATTTTATTTCAGCTTCAACAAAGATATTTCTGATACTTCAAAAAAAGTTCTTATTGTAGATGAATCTGGTAATTTCGAAAATCAATTAAAGAATAGTAAGACCATTACATTTGAATATACTGATATTAAGAAAGATGACATAGAAGAAGTTCTTGAAAGTGATGAAAACTATGGAATCATTTTTATTCCTGCTAATTCTGATTCTATTAAAGAGCTTGAATTTTTAGGGAAAGAACAACCTAGTTTAAATACCTTAGACTATATAGAATCTCAATTTTTATCTACCATTAAAAATAAAAAATTATCTGAAAAAGGAATTGATAAAGAGATTTTAACTCAGATAAATAGTCAGAAATTAAACCTAAAAACCATTAAGTATACTGAAAAAGGTATTGAGAAAGGCAATTCTGGAGTTACCACAATGATTGGTTTTATTGGTGCTTTCCTAATTTATCTGTTTATATTTTTATATGGAATTCAGGTAATGAGAGGTGTTATTGAAGAAAAAACAAATCGCATTGTTGAAGTTATAATTTCATCTGTTAAACCTTTTCAATTGATGATGGGTAAAATCGTTGGTATAGCTATGGTTGGACTTACTCAGTTTTTACTTTGGATTGTTTTAGTAAGTGTTTTAAGTGGACCTGTTTCAGGAACTGTAATGAATTTAATGGATGTTTCACCAACAGAAATTGCTGCTTCACAAGGTGCAAATATTCCAGAAAACACAAATGAAGGTGGAATTGGTGGATTTATGAATGATTTAGGAAACTACAATTTCACTTTAATCCTTTGTATGTTTTTGTTTTATTTTATTAGTGGATATTTGTTTTATGGTTCTTTGTTTGCAGCTATTGGTTCCGCCGTTGATAATGAAACCGATACTCAGCAATTTATGTTTCCTATGACAATGCCTTTAATACTCGCATTTGTTCTTGCACAAAGTGTTGTTGTGAATGCACCTAATGGATCAATTGCAGTTTGGCTTTCAATGATTCCTTTTACCAGCCCGGTAGTTATGATGGTGAGATTGCCTTTTGGTGTTCCGGTTTGGCAAATCCTGTTATCAATGTTATCAATGATTTCAGGCTTTATTTTCACAGTTTGGTTGGCAGGAAGAATTTATAGAATTGGTATTTTAACTTTTGGCAAAAAACCAAGTTACAAAGAGATTTGGAAATGGCTATTTATGAATAATTAAATGAGCTCAAATCCGGCAAGAACTGTACTTAAAATAAAATCGTATCGTGCATTTTTAGGAACCCGTCTGTTTCTTACTTTAGGTTTTCAAATGCAGGCTGTTTTAGTGGGTTGGAGGATTTTTGAACTAACTAAAAATCCTTTATCCCTTGGTTTAATTGGCTTGGCTGAAGCAATTCCGGCACTTTCTGTAGCCCTTTATGCCGGTCATTTAGCTGATATTAAAAACAAAAAAAAGATTCTTTTAATTTGTCTTACCGGTTTAATTATTAGTAGTATTGGATTGTTTTTAAGCAATACTTCTTTGCTTCAAATTCAAAATGAATCAAGGGTTTTGTTCATGTACTTCTTTATTTTTACTAGTGGAATTGCTCGCGGATTTTATGCACCTTCATCATTCTCAATCATTCCTAAATTAGTACCTAAAGAATTACTTGTAAATGCAGGGACCTTAAACTCCACAGTTTGGCAATTTGCGGCTGTTGTTGGTCCAGCAATTGGAGGTTTGATATATGCTTTTGGCGGAATTGATTTAAGTTTTGGTATAATAATTAGTTTCATGCTAATTGGCTTCTTCAACCTCACAAGAGTGCATGGAGATTTTAGTCCAAGTGGCGGTCAGACTGAAGGAATCGCATTAAGACTTAAAGAAGGAATCAGTTTTGTATTTAACAATAAGGTGATTCTATCAGCACTTTCTTTAGATTTATTTTCAGTTTTATTTGGAGGTGCAGTCGCTTTATTACCTGTATTTGCCAATGAAATATTAATGGTAGGACCAGAAGGATTAGGAATTTTAAGAGCAGCTCCATCTTTGGGAGCAGTTATAACTATGAGTTTCCTTTCAATAAACAAGGCTATTCCACAACCCGGAAAAATTCTTATTGCTGCGGTAGCCGGATTTGGAATTTGTATGATAGGTTTTGGCTTATCTGAAAGTTTTATTCTATCAATTATACTCTTGTTTCTTAGTGGAGCATTTGACAGTGTAAGTGTTGTAATTCGATCAAATATCTTACAACTACAAACTCCAGATCATATGAGAGGAAGAGTTTCTGCAGTGAATACCATGTTTATTGGTTCAAGTAATGAAATTGGAGCTTTTGAAAGTGGTTTGGCTGCAAAACTAATGGGAACTGTACCTTCAGTTGTTTTTGGTGGAATTATGACTCTGGCCATCGTTGGAATTACCCAAGTGAAAGCCAGAGCCCTTAAAAACTTAAAATTCGAATAATTAGGGCCTGCTGAAAATCTTTATTAGGACTTATTATCAATCAATTAGAACGTGTTTTAATTATCAAAATGTTGGGTTTTAAGAACAATTTCTTAAAAATACTTACTTTAAATAAAATTAGTTTTCAAATTAAATAAAGACAGAAACAGGCCATATTTGTCGTTGCTGCCAAATTGAAGTATGATGTATACATCTAATTTGGCAGCGTCTAAAATCTGACCTGTTTCTGTCTTTTTCAGCAGGCCCTAACTAAGATTTCGATTTCTTTTTAACTTCTTTAGTTTTTAATTGAATTGGATTTGGAACTAATTCTTCCAATAAAGCTACATCCAATACTTCCAGCATGTTTTTAACAAAATGGAATTTTAAATCTTTTAAATAATCTGCTTTTATATCATCAATATCTTTTCTGTTTGCTTCACATAAAATAATATCGGTGATACCTGCTCTTTTTGCAGCAAGAATTTTTTCTTTAACTCCTCCAATTGGCAATACTTTTCCTCTTAAAGTTATTTCGCCTGTCATGGCCAAATTAGGCATTATCTTTCTTTGTGTGAAAACCGATGCCAATGAAGTTAACATGGTAATTCCTGCTGAAGGTCCGTCTTTTGGAACTGCACCTGCAGGCACATGTATATGCAAATCAAATTGGTCGAAAACTTCCGGATTGATTTGTAAATAAGCACAATGTGATTTTAAAAATGTTAGTGCAGTAATTGCTGATTCCTTCATCACTTCACCTAAATGACCTGTTAAAGTCAGTTTTCCTTTTCCTGGAGTTAATCTACTTTCTACAAAAAGTATCTCCCCTCCTACACTTGTCCAAGCTAAACCCGTAACAACACCGGCAACATCATTTCCCTGATAAATTTCTTTTTCTATTCTTTCTGCTCCAAGAATTTGGTGAACTTTTTCAAGAGTTAGTTTTTTATCATACTTATTCTCCATCACTTTTTCTTTAGCAAAATGACGAGCAATTGAAGCAATCTGTTTTTCTAATCCACGAACACCACTTTCTCTGGTATAAGATTCAACTATTTTCTCCAAAACATCAGCAGAAATATCAAAATCCTTGGTACCTAAACCATGGTTCTTTTTCTGACGTGGAATTAAGTATTTAATAGCAATTTGAATTTTTTCTTCGATGGTATAACCATTTATTTCAATGATTTCCATCCTATCCAATAAAGCAGGTTGAACTGTATCCAATGAATTTGCAGTAGCAATAAACATTACTTTCGACAAATCATATTCAATCTCAACATAGTTATCGTAAAAGCTACCATTTTGCTCCGGGTCTAAAACCTCCAGCAATGCACTCGATGGATCTCCTCTAAAACTATTACCTAACTTATCAATCTCATCTAAAACAAAAACAGGATTACCTGATTTTACTTTTTTTAGATTTTGAATGATTCTTCCTGGCATCGCACCAATATAAGTTCTGCGGTGTCCACGGATTTCACTTTCATCATGTAATCCACCTAAAGCAACTCTAGCATATTTACGTCCAAGTGCTTTTGCAATAGATTTACCCAATGATGTTTTACCAACTCCCGGAGGGCCGTACAAGCAAAGAATTGGACTTTTTAAATCATTTTTCAGTTTGATAACAGCCAAATATTCTAAAATTCTTTGTTTTACTTTTTCTAAACCAAAATGGTCTTCATCAAGTATTTTCTGGGCTCTTTTTAAATCGAAATTATCTTTTGAAATTTCATCCCATGGAAGATCCAAAAGCAATTGCAAATAGTTTATTTGAATGCTGTAATCAGGAGCCATTGGATTGATTCTTCTTAATTTTTCAATCTCTTTTTGAAATGCTTCTTTCACATGAATTGCCCATTTCTTTTCATGAGATGCTTTCATTAAGTTTTCAATTTCTCTTTCAGGAGAATCGCCACCTAATTCTTCTTGAATCGCTTTGATTTGTTGTTGCAAGAAGAAATCTCTTTGTTGCTTATCTAAATCACCACGAACTTTACTTTCAATTTGGGCTTTAAGTTCAGTAAACTGAAAATCCTTATTTAAAGCCTCCAAAACTCTTGAAGCACGCGATTTGAAATCAAGTAATTCAAGAATTTGTTGTTTTACTGAAACTTCCGCATTTAAGTTAGAAGCAACAAAATTTACTAAATAACTTGGTGTTTTTATATTTCTGATTGCAATACCTGCCTCACTTGGAATATGCGGCGACATTGAAACAATTTTTTGTGAAATTTCCTTGATTGATTCAACTATAGCTAATGACTCATCATCGCCATTATAATCCATTTCTTCTAAAGCTTCAACCTCACAAGTTAAGTATGGTGTATTAGAGATTTGCTTTAATAATTTGAACCTTCTTTTACCTTGAATAACAGCCATTGTGCTGCCATCAGGCATTTTAATCATTCTTACAATACTGGCCATTGTTCCATAAACATAGATATCCTTCATTTCAGGATCTTCAGTATCAGAACTAAGTTGAGTAACAACACCAACCATT
Organism: Vulcanococcus limneticus LL; assembly: GCA_943361925.1. Taxonomy (GTDB): domain Bacteria; phylum Bacteroidota; class Bacteroidia; order UKL13-3; family UKL13-3; genus CAISCU01. Next base: position 54,585 of record CALRIT020000020.1, read on the forward strand.
TTAGGACCTGTTTTATTTACATCCTTTAAAAGTTGAATAGAGCGGTCTCTTCCAACAGTAATTGGAATTACAACACCTGGAAACAAAACGGTATTTCTTAGCGGTAAAATTGGCAGAATTTCAGGAACATTTTCCTTGTTTAATGCCTCTTCTTCTTCCTGACTCAATAAAGATATAAAATCAGCTGAATCGGATTCATCATTTATAAGATTGCTCAATAACAGATTATCAGGACCTTTTTTCATAATTTCTTAATATTAGTTCTCCGAAGAGCATACAATTTATTCAATTCACGTGCCATCATTTAAAATTGTCAAATATGGCAGTTAATTTTGGCTGAGTTGATGAATTAAAATCCCACAAGCAACAGCAGCATTTAAACTTTCAGCTTCTCCAATTCGAGGAATAGTAATAGTTTGACTAATAAATTCTTTTAAATCATCGCTTATTCCACTTCCTTCATTACCAATTAATAAAATTGATGTATTTTTAATTTCAACCTGATTTACAGGAATTCCAACCATATCCGCAGCTAAAACCGGGAGTTTTAAATCATTAAACCATTTTTTTAAATCACCATAATGGACACTAACTCTGCCAATAGAACCCATGCTTGATTGAATCACTTTATTATTATAACAATCGGCTGTTGATTCCGTACAAAGAATATCTTTTATACCATACCAATCAGCAATTCTAATGATTGTACCTAAATTTCCTGGGTCTTGAATAGTATCTAAAGCAATTATAAATCGATTTTTCAACAAATCTTTATTAGATGTTTTAGGAATTTCAAACAGCGCCAAAACCTCTCTCGGACTTTTTAAATTGCTAATTAATTCCATTTCTTTCCCACTTATAATCTGTATTTTAGAGGATGGAACTTGAGCAAATTCTTTTTCAGAAATTACCTCTGAATAACAATACAATTGTTTTAAATTCAATCCTGAAATTAACAAATCTCCTGTTAGCTTCTTACCTTCGGAAACGAAAACTTGGTGTTCAGTCCTTGCTTTCTTATCTTTCAACGACTTTATTAACTTGATATCAGACTTTAACAACATAGGAAAAATACTTTTGCTGGCTTTAATAGTTGGCTTTAGCGGTGCATGCAATATAGCTAAACATGCTCGTAATGAGGGAACCTTTCTTTATAAAAACAATATCAAAATTAAAGAAACCGAGATTGCACGGTTTTATTCTTCTGATTTAGAGTCACAACTTAAACAAGTTCCTAATAAAAAATTACTAGGATTTTATAGACTTCGTTTAAGATTATATTTTCTTGGAATTGGCGGAAATGACAATAAATTCAAGCGTTTTCTGAGATACAATATTGGAGAACCGCCTGTAATTTTAGATAGCACCTATATTGATGCCGGTGTTAAAAGTATGAAGTCGTTTTTAAAAACTCAAGGGTTTTATTATCCTGAAATTACTTATCAAATTTCCGGCAAAAAACACAAGGCAAATCTAAATTTTGATGTTTCTTTAGGTAAACCTTATATTTTGTATAGTATTCGAAATCACATCTCAGATAAAAAAATCGATTCGATTGTAACTGCTAATGGAGATGACTCGTATTTGAGAGAAGGAAATCCTTTAAAGCTTGAAAATTTATTCAATGAACAAAACCGAATTACTGAACTACTTAGAAGTAATGGTTATTATTCGTTTAATAAAGAAGCCATTGAGTTTGATTTTGATACTGCATGGGAATCCAATTATAGAAGTTTCATTGGGCTAAATATTAAAAATCCTGAAAACTTCAAACAACATGAAATCTTTTCAATAAAAGATATCAATGTTGAAATTGATTTGCCCGGATTGAACGATAGTTTAAAATCAAAAGACACCTTAAAACTCGAAAACTATAATTTCATCAGCAATGGATACAAATTAAATCCTAAAATATTTGCGCCATTAATTTCGGTTAAACCGGGTAGTTTGTTTAGTCAAAGAAGATCAAATAGAACCTTTCAAAGATTAAACGATTTGCAATTGTTTCGGTCAGTTAATATTTCAGCTAATATCAGCAGCAATAAAGCAGATTCTAATAAACTTAATTATAATATTAGGTTAATTCCTGCTAAAAAGTATGACCTTTCATTTGAACCACAGATTATTACTACCGACCAAGCCAATTTGGTTACGGGTTCAACTTTTAGAAATTATGGTTTTGCTACCATGGCAACCACCAATATCAATAATATATTTAATGGAGCCGAAATCCTTCAGATTAGATATCGAATTTCATTGGAGGCTCAAAGAGGTCCAACTATACCTACTAAACCATTTTTTAATAGTTTTGAATCAAGTTTAAGTGCCAATTTAATTATACCAAAACTTATAGGATTAACATTTTTGAATAATTCATTTTCAAGTACAGTCAATAAAACCATTATTGCTTCATCAGTAATCTATGAACAAAATGTCAGTTGGTTGAGAAATGTATTTACTGTTGGTTTAAACTACCAATTTTCAAAAAGACAAATTACCTATAATTTTGCTCCTGCTGAAATTAGTTTTATCAAAACAAATTTTGCTAATGATGAACTTGAAATTCAAAGCAAAAATGATCCATATTTACAAAGCATTTTCGCGAATAACCTTATTACAAATAGCCGTTTCGGATTACTCTATTCAAATCAGGGAAACAAAAAAATAAAGAATTATATCTACTTTAGATGGGATGCGATTGAAATTGCAGGAATTATTCCTCGCTTAATTTTTAAAGCATTAAATAAAGAGGAAAACGACAGTGGTTATTATACTATATACAACGTAAGATTCTTTAATTATATCAAATCTTATGCAGATTTTAGATACAATCATTTTTTAGATGTAAATAATCGAATAGTATTTAGGATAGCAGGTGGATTGGCTTTACCATTTTGGAATTCTCCGGATTTTGTGCCTTTCGACAAACGTTTCTTTAATGGAGGCGCAAATAGTATTAGAGCATTTCTACCAAGATCTTTGGGACCGGGTTCTTATAATGTAGCTGGACAATTAGATAGAAGTGGTGATGTTAAAATAGAAGCCAATGTTGAATTAAGGTTCAATTTGTTTAACAGGTATTTTGAAGGAGCCGTTTTTGCTGATGCAGGAAATATTTGGCGAATAAAAGATGATGGTAGAGAAGGTGCTGCTTTTCAATTAGAATCGTTTTATAAACAATTGGCAGCAGGCACCGGAGTAGGACTTCGCTTGAATTTAGATTTTCTTGTATTCAGGGTAGATTGGGCATTACCGGTATTTGATCCAAGAAAAAATGAAAAAGAAAGATTCGTTTTAAAAACTTATAGCGACCTTGGTTTGTTATGGGATGAATCTATATTCAACTTCGGAGTTGGTTACCCTTTTTAATTTAATATGCTTGAAATATTACTCAGTAGCTTAAGTTCGCCCATAGTGCTCGCTTTTGTTTTAGGTGTTTTTGCTACCTTAATCAAAAGTGATTTAAAATTCCCCGATAGTTTATACCAAAGTTTAACCATTTACCTGCTTTTTGCTATTGGAATAAAAGGCGGTGTTAAACTATCAGCCAGTAGTTTCAGTGAGGTTTATAAAATTAGTATTGCAGCCATTTTTATGAGTTGTATGATTCCGGTTTGGGTTTACCTCATTTTAAGATTTTTAGCAAAATTTGATTCAATTAATTCAGCTGCAATGGCTGCACATTTTGGTTCTGTAAGCGTTGTAACATTTAGTCAAACCTCTGTTTATTTAGAACAAAAAGGCATCGTTTCGGAAGGATTTATGCCTGCCATGTTAGCCATCATGGAAGTACCTGCTATTATGATTGCCATATTTATTGCCAGAAAATATTCAGATTCAAAAGGTGAATCAGGCAGTAAAATTATGCATGAATTGCTCACAGGAAAAGGAAGTTTATTATTAACAGGCGGATTAATCATTGGATTGATTACAGGTAAAAAAGGTTTTGAACAAGTATCTCCATTTTTTGAAGTACCATTTAAAGGAATTCTTTGTTTGTTTTTACTTGAAGTTGGATTAGTAACAGGTAGAAGATTATCAGACTTAAGAAAAGTAGGTTTTAAGCTGATATTTTTTGGAATACTAATTCCGGTTTTAAATGGACTTATTGGTTCTATGCTGGCAACTTGGGCAGGATTAGGAATTGGTGGAACAACCTTATTCGCAGTTTTATGCGCCAGTGCATCTTATATCGCTGCACCTGCAGCAATCAGAATGGCTTTACCAGAAGCAAATCCCGGATATTATCTAACAGCATCATTGGCAATTGCCTTTCCTTTTAATGTAACTTTAGGTATTCCTTTGTATCTCAATTTCTCACAATGGCTTCATCAATTTAACTAAATCTATGAAACTAGTCCCATTAAAACTCCTTACAATTATTGCACTGGATGCACTTGAACAAAAATTAATCGCCGACATCAAACAATGTGGAAGTAAAGGTTATACCATTTCTGAAGTTGAAGGAGAAGGTATTCACTCAAAACACTTCACCAACTGGGAAGGAAGAAATATCAAAATTGAAACTCTGGTTAAAGAAGAAGTTGCCAATAAAATTCTCGAAATTATTTCAAGTAAGTACTTTGGTAAATACTCAATCGTATGCTTTTTAAGCACTGTTGAAGTACTTAGACCTGAAAAATTTGAATAAGGTTTTTTCTATCGAATTAAAGTTATAGTTCCATGAACACTTTTTGGTTCAGCCATATTCAATAACCTGTAGGTAAATACAAAGTAATAAACGCCATCAGGACATTCTGCACCTGTATTTTTGTTTTTACCATTCCAGTTATTTCCATCATTACCAATTCCATCTTTTTCGCCTTCATAAACTACATCTCCCCACCTATTGAAAATTTTCAAATCGTATAACCTTCCACCTTGGATGTCGATATCATAAGCATCATTCTTGTTATCATTGTTTGGAGAAAATACATTTGGAATTACAATGAGCACTTTACCTTCAGTAGTTTTACAAATAGAATCATAACAATCCTGATTATTAAAGGCCTTTAAACATATTGTAAATACACCTGTATCTGGTAGGAATGTATGAAATGGATTGGTTTCAGTTGAAAAATTAGCACTTCCTGCTCTAGGCTGGCCAAAATTCCATTCATACCTTGTAGCTCTTTTCGATAAATTATTCATTTGATAAGATGGAGCCTTCGATTCATCAAATTCAAAATCGGCTTCAACCGAACCTACGTTAATCATTTTCCAGCTGGAATCAATACAAACACCTCCCCCAATTTGTGGCAATAAACTTACTCTAAAATCACCTTCAGTATTATATGTATATTTAACACTGGTATCAGGCCATAATGTATTAACAAAATTGCCATCACCCATATTCCATTTTATACCAGGAATCAATTTTACACTTTGTGAGTTCAATACAAATGGAATTCCTACACATACAGTATCCGGTCCAACAATATTGGCTTTTACAGATTCAGTAACTCTCAATCTTCTTAAAGGTGCATTGATATTTAAAGAATCAGGAAATACAGAACGACAAGTTTTCATAATGCCATTTATAGGGTCGAATAAAGTATCTTCTCCTAATAAATAAACTTTATAAATCCCTGGTACATCATAAGTAAATGTAACGTTTGTATCTTTTTGAGTTGATAAAATTGAATTATTTACATCTCTAAAAAACCAAATCCAGTTGATTAGTGGCTTTCCTGTTGTATTTGTAAAGTTAATCTTCAATGGACTACATCCCAATGTATCACTCATGGTAAATGATGGAGTTGGTCCATCTATAAAAATAGGAATACTGGCAGTGTCTTCGCATCCATGATATGAATTGATTTTCAACTTAACATTAAACAATCCATTTGATGTATAATCATAAACAGGGTCTTTAATTAAAACCAGATTTTTATTTTCGCCAAAATCCCATGTCCATTTAACTATTGAATCATAAGGACCAGAGCCATAGATTGCTGATGAATCTATCAAAAACGATAAATCATTAAACCTTAAAATTTGTGGTGCACATAAATACCTTGGTAACATTGGTTTGATTGATGCCACCATGTCTACAACTCTAATTCTTCTTGGGAATGTAACAGTATCTTTGCAACCTAGTGAATCAACCGCCACCATTCTAATTCTGTAATTTCCTGGCTTTGAATATTTATATCCAGGAATTGAACCGGTTACATTAAATCCTCCACCTTCGCCAAAATCCCAAAATATTTGTTCTAATCCTGCTGCAGCTCTTTGTGGATCTCGCCAATATGGATAATTGGAGCTAAAATACTGAACCAAATCATCGAGTTTCAAAGTATCACTTACACATAAAGTTTCTTTTCTTGGAATAAATGTTTTAATGAATCCAAATGCCAGTTGTTGTGTTGAAACCCTACTACAATTTCTTGTATTTACAATAGTAACAGTTACTCTTTTTAAACCTTGTGTGGTAAAGGTAAAATACTGACTTGGTATGATGGAATCTGTTGCTCCAAAATTTAAAGTGATTGTTTGTTGGTTATTAAAATTAAATGTAACTGTTTTCAAACTATCCTGAATAGAATCAACCATACTTAATTTAATATTCCATGGACCACAACCTGAATTCATTCTGGTCAATTTAAAACTTGGGTCCATAGGAAATAACCTGAACATATGATGATACCAGGCAGTATCCATGCAAACATTACCATTTTTATCAAACCCATTTTTAATGATTAATCCAACAGTTACCCAACCGGAAGGATTACAGGTAGAATTATAGATATAATCGTATATGTCTGTGGTTGAATCTATTTCTGTCCAGTTATCTTTGCCACAAGCTGAATCTAAATTGATATAAGCTCTTTGTCTTCCACAAAGAGGCAAAGTTTCATTTAACCAAAACCTAATTGGTGATAATAAACATGTAGTTCCAGTATAATACAATCCTCTTCTTATTGGATTTGATGTACTATCCCAACCAGCATCTGGATATGTTAATTTTAACGACATACTACTTGTATCGGTACAACCAGAAGCCATATCGGTTAGAATTAATTTTGGCTTATAACACTTTTCTTCGCCTTGTTTATAGATATGGTAAACAACTGCCGAATCTTTTGAATACCTACAGTTCAATCCAACATTGATATTGTTTTTTGTATCAGTAGTACAATTGGGTGCAAACTCATCATCAAAATCCCAAAGCCTATAAATATTATTATTTTTATACAAGCACGAATTGTCTTTTGGAGGACTTCTGAACCAAACTGTATCATGAATCTCACATTGAGAACTGTTAATAACAGGATCATAATTGGTTTCAATTACAGCTTGCGGACCAAATACATCAATCAATGTATCGGTTACAGATTTGCAAGAACCAAGTGAAACATACATTGTAACTCTATATTGACCGCATTTGCTAAAAACTTGACTTAGGCTTGGAATATTTGAAACTGTATCATAATTAGTGGTATCACCAATTCTGTAAAAATTCCAGTTAATTGTTGCCAATACAGAGTTTTTTGATTGAAATGAAAATTGATTTGCTCTAAAACATGAACCAACCATGTTTAAGTAAATTGTACTATCAATTTTATTGTTTGATGCAGCAGGATCAACTGTAAAAGTATCTCTGCATCCATATAAATCTTCAACCATTAACTTAGCCGCAAAAGTTCCGGCAAGTGTATATACATGGGTAAAATTATTCCAAGGACTACTTGCTGTTTGACCATCACCGAAATCCCATAAATATCTTTTAACCTGGTTTTGTGGGATTTTTGTACTGTTTATAAATTGAACGGGTGTTTGGTTACATTGAGGAGTATAACTTGTAGAAAAACTAACTTCATTCATTTTAGACCAAACTATAACGGCTTCCTGAATTTCTTTTCTAGCCAAACAACCATTGCCATCAACAACTTCTAATACTAAACTGTAAGCATTTCCAATTGGTGAAGTATACGAATGACAAATATTTGTTCCTGAACCAGGAGCAGAATTATTAAATGAACCATCACCAAATAAAACTACACGTGTACTTAAAGGTGAATTGTCTAAGCCAGGGGCAGATAAATCAGTTATACAAGTTTGATTGCCATTAAAACATTGAGTGTCTTTAGTGGTAAGAACAAAATCTGCTTTAGGTATGTCAACTACGTTTATACTAGGACCATTTATTGTGCAACTTGTACTATTTGAAAAATTAACTGTTACAGATGGAGTAAATGTTCCTCTAACCGGATACTGATAAACCGGTGCACTTTGGGTACTTGTAGCTGTGTTGCCAAAATTCCATGAATATGAAGTAGCTGTGAGTCCGGCATCAAACTTCACCGAAAATAAACTGGTATTACCAATACAAACTGTTGTTGATGAAACAGTCATTTGGCAGTTTTGAGACCAAACCTGAATTGATATTATGAAAAAAAGGAAAGTAAATATTTTACGCATAAGCTTCTTGGTTCCGTAAAGTTATCAAATCAAGCTATATATATGATAAATATTTTGTTAAAAAGGTTGCTTTTAGCCGAACTTTACAAAATAATTAGACAAATTTGTAATTTTTGGATTTATGGAAATATCAATTAACACTCCTGCTTTACTTTTTCCTGCTATATCATTACTAATGTTATCTTATACTAATAAATTTCTAGCAATAGCTAATTTAATCAGAAATTTGCATAACCAATATTCAAAAGAAAAAGACAATGCCTCCATTTTAAGAGGGCAAATTAAAAACCTTAAACTAAGACTCAACCTCATAAAATACATGCAAGGTTTAGGTGTTTTGAGTTTTTTCTTTTGTGTTTTATGTATGACATTTATTTTCTTGGGAAATCAAACATATACACTGATTATCTTCAGCTTAAGTTTATTAAGTTTAATGGTTTCATTGGGCTTGAGCTTGTATGAAATTTTTATCTCCACCAAAGCTTTACAAATAGAATTAAGGGATATTGAGGAATTGGATTAAACTTTAGTAAAATTGAATGATTAATTAAAAATTACGATGAAATTTTGATGATTATGTAATAAAAGGGAATCAAAAAACGTTTTAAAAACTTAACATATTTAAAACCAATTTTATGAAAAACCTGTCAAATATTTTATTAATATCATCATTATTTCTTTTAAGTAGTTGTTCACATCGAGTACTTGATTTTACATTAATATCATCTAAAAATGTAGACCTTTCTAAAGGAGCAAGTTTTGTTCGTGGCAAAAATAGAGTAGAAGGAAAAGACATGGTTCATTGGATAGTTATTTTCCCTACTGGCACCGTAAATATTAAAGAAGCTGTTGATAAGGCTATTGAAAGTACTCCTGGTTGTGTTGCATTATTAGATGGAGTGATTTATACTAAATTTTGGTGGATTCCATACATTTATGGTCAACAATCAGCAACAATAGAAGGAACTCCTTTAATTGACCCAAGCTTGGCCAAAAACAATGACAATTTACCTGCATTTGGTAAAATAGAGTTAGATAAAAATGGAGATATTAAAACAATTGTAAATTTAAGTTCAGAAGAATATTTGATTTACAGAAACCGAATTATTGCAGATTCTAAGGAAGTAAAATTTAATAACAATTTAGAGCTTAGGTAAAACAATTGAGATTTTTTTGTTTTCATTCATTTCCTGCTTTTTACCCGAATATCCTTAAATTTGCGGTTCATGCAAAAATCAGTAGCTTTTTATACATTAGGCTGTAAATTAAATTTTTCCGAAACTTCCAGTATTGGCAGAAGTTTAATGGAAGATGGATACCAAAAAGTAGAATTCCAGGATGGAGCGGATGTTTACGTTATTAACACCTGTTCCGTTACAGATCATGCTGATAAAAAATGTAAGAAAATTGTTAAAGAAGCATTACGTCATAATTCTAATGCTTTTGTAGCAATTATAGGTTGTTATGCCCAGTTAAAACCACAAGAAATTGCAGGTATTCCGGGTGTTGACTTGGTTTTAGGTGCAGCTGAAAAATTCAATATTCATAATTTTCTGGGTGATTTATCCAAAAAAGAAACCGCTGAAGTTCATGATGGAAAAATAAAAGAAGTTTTAGATTACCATGCTTCTTATTCCATTGGAGATAGAACCCGGACCTTTTTAAAAGTTCAGGATGGTTGCGATTATTTCTGTTCTTTTTGTACCATTCCTTTAGCCAGAGGCAAAAGTAGAAGTGATACCATCGAAAATACTGTTAAACAAGCTATAGAAATTGTTAATCAAGGAACTAAAGAAATCGTACTAACAGGCGTAAATACCGGCGATTTTGGCGTTCAAAATGGTGAGACTTTTTTGGGTTTACTTCAGGCTTTAGAAAATGTTGATGGATTAGAAAGAATTAGAATCAGTAGTATTGAACCAAATCTTTTGTCTGATGAGATTATCGATTTTGCTTCCACATCTAAAAAAATAGTACCTCATTTTCATATCCCATTACAATCCGGTTCAGATGAAATGCTGAAATCAATGAGGAGAAAATACCTGAGCGATTTATATGCTTCAAGGGTGAATCGAATCAAAGAAAAAATGCCTCATGCATGCATTGGTGTTGATGTAATTGTTGGATTTCCTGGAGAAACAGATGAAGAGTTTGAAATAACCTATAAGTTCTTAACTGATTTAGATATTAGCTATTTGCATGTTTTTACTTATAGCGAACGTCCAAATACCACTGCCTATAAAATGCCTGGAAAAATAAGAATGGGAATTAGGGCAGAAAGAAGTAAAAGACTTCATATCTTAAGTGATAAAAAACGTCATTTTTTCTATGAACAAAATATAGGAAAATCTTATCAGGTTTTGTGGGAAGCAGAAAACGATAATGATACAATGTATGGTTTTACAGAAAACTATATCAAAGTAAAAACCAATTATGATCCAATGTTAGTGAATGAAATTACTCCGGTTGAATTAACTAAAATTGATGAAGACATGGTTGTTAAAACCAAAATTTTAAGTCTGGTATATTAATAAAAAAAGTTTAAACAAAAGCAAAAATGAAGGGCCTTATTATTGATTAAAAGATTCTTCTAAGGTACTTTTCGAATAAAAAAAGAGGCTGTTTCATCAAGTGAGACAGCCTCTTTTTTTTGAATTTATTGACCTACAATTTCACCTTCATCATGAGCTAGAATGAGTAAGCCAGTTCTGATTTTGGGCTCTATCCAGGTTGATTTGGGTGGCATTATCAAATTATTCTCTGCAACATCTTTCACTTCTTCAATTGAAGTTGGAAAAAGTGTAATTGCTAAATCAAATTCTCCTGAATCAACTGATTCTTGTAAATGACCAATTCCTTTGCCTCCATCCATAAACGACAATCTGTGATCTGATTTACTATCACTAATTTCAAATATGTTTTTAAGGATGTATTCTTCAACAATGCTAACATCCAAAAGCTCAAGAATACCTGTTAATTTCGATTTAATTTCAGGTTTTAAACTTAGTAAATAAGCCTTATTCTGAAAATAAATTCCAAATTCACCTTTGTTTAAAGGTTGAACCGGCAGAGAACCCGATGGAACTAAATCAAAACTCAATTTTAACTTATCTAAAAAATTCGATGCATTAACTTTTGCTTTATCTTTAACCAATCTATGGTATTCAAAAATGGTAAGTTTACTAAAAGGAATCAAACAAACAGGAAAATAATTATAAGATTCATTTCCGTTACCTTTACCTTTTTGAGCTATCATTCTTTCGCCATAAGCTGCAGAACCCGCAGAACGATGATGACCATCAGCAATATATAAATAAGGAATATTAGAAAATCTTTGTTCAATTAATTCAATATCACTTTGTTTACTTACAACCCAAAGATTATGTTTCTTTTGATCTGTGCTGATGAAATTGTACTCAGGAACATGTTTCTGAATGTATTGATCTATTAGTAAATCAATTTGTATATCATCAGGATAAGTTAGTAATACAGGGTTTCCTAAAGAATTATAAAACTGAATATGGCTTGCGATTTCGTTTTGCTTTTCAGTTAATGTATTCTCGTGTTTAAGAATTTTATTGTTTAGATAATCTTCTATTGAAGCAGCTGCTATAATTCCGGTATATGCATGACTTCCAACTATCATTCTATAAATATAAAACGATGGAGTTTTGTCTTTAATCAAAACACCTTCTTCTTTAAATTTATTCAGGTATTCAAGTCCAACCGGAAAATGTTTTTCCGGATTTTTCTTTTCACCTTTAAAATGAAGATATGGCTTTACTACATGCAAATAAGAGTTTGGATTGTTCTTAATTTCACTAGCAGCTTGTTCTTTTGAACCAGAATCAAAAGGCTGACAAGAAACCTGTCCGGCCTTTTCTTTGGCAGGCCTTAGTGCAGCAAAAGGTTTAATTACAGCCATATAATTTAATTAAGCGTTCTTGAAAAATTCAATCACTTTTTCAGCTAATTCAATACTGATTCTGTTTTGCGCTTCTTTTGTTGAACCACCAATATGTGGGCTTAAAGAAACATTTGGATGTTCAAGTATAGCAAGATTAACAGGTGGTTCTTTTTCAAAAACATCAAGTCCTGCAAAAGCAACTTGACCTGAATTTAGTGCATCCAATAAATCTGATTCTGAAATAACTCCACCTCTTGAACAATTTATTAAGGCAACACCTTTTTTCATTTTAGCCATTTTAGCGGCATCAATTGGTGATTTATCTCCTTCGTTAAATGGAATATGGAAAGTGATAAAATCACTTTGCGAAATTACCGATTGCTCACTAACTGTTTGAATTGGAACTTTAACTCTTGAATTTGTTCCTAACATTGGAAGATTTAAAATTAAATCAACATTTGTTACATACGGATCAAATGCCAAAACCTTCATACCTAAACCAACTGCAATTTTAGCAACTTCCTGTCCGATTCTTCCAAATCCATAAATACCCATGGTTTTGCCTTGCAACTCAATACCATTTGATGCAAGTTTCTTCATATCACCAAACTTAGCATTACCTTCAACAGGCATAACTCTATTGGTTTGTTGAATAAATCTGGATCCCGAAAACAAATGAGTAAAAACCAATTCAGCAACACTTACAGATGAAGATGCAGGGGTATTTACTACCTTAATTCCTTTTTGCTTAGCTGCTTCTAAATCAATATTATCTAAACCAACACCTCCCCTTCCAATTAACTTTAAATTTGGACAAGCCTCGATAATATCTTTTCTGATTTTGGTTGCAGAACGAACCAAAACAGCATCATAATTTTTCAAAGCTTCTGCTAATTGTTCCTGAGGAACTTTAGTAGTTTCAACATGATATCCGGCTGATTCTAAAATCGCTTTTCCGTTGCTGTCAATGCCATCATTGGCAAGTATTTTTATCATAATAAAATTTTATTAAAGAAATATTAGGCTTTACTTTTTTCGAATTCCTGCATAGCATTAACCAATGCCTGTACACTTTCTAATTCAAGCGCATTATACATTGAAGCTCTTAATCCACCAACCGAACGATGTCCTTTTAATCCACTTAAATTATGAGATTTACATAATTTAAAGAATTCATCTTCCAAACTGGCATCATTTAAAACAAAATTCACATTCATTCTACTTCTGTCTTCAACAGCTACTGTTCCTTTAAACATGCTATTTCTATCGATTTCAGCATATAATAAATCAGCTTTTTCTTTATTTCTGATTTCCATCGCTTCTAAACCAACAGATTTAATCCAACGAAGCGTATGCATTGTAACAAAAATTGCAAATACACTTGGTGTATTGTACATACTTCCGTTTTCAATATGAACTCTGTAATCTAACATAGTAGGTATTTTACGAGTTACAGTTGCTAATAAATCTTTTCTGATTACTGCTAAAGTAGTACCTGCAGGACCCATATTTTTTTGAGCACCTGCATAAATCATAGCAAATTTTGAAGCATCAACAGGTTTGCTGAAAATATCACTACTCATATCACAAATCATTGGTACAGGAGATTCTGGAAATTCGAACATTTCGGTACCATAAATTGTATTGTTTGAAGTGCAATGGAAATATTCAGCATCAGCAGGAATTACATAATCTTTAGGGATATATGAGTAATTTTTGTCTTCACTACTTGCTACAACATTCACATTTCCGAAAAAACCAGCTTCTTTTACAGCTCTTTTTGCCCAAACACCAGTATTTAAATAAGCAGCAGTTTTTCCTTCATTCAAAAAATTCATCGGAATCATGTCAAATTGCAGACTTGCTCCACCTTGTAAAAACACTACTTCATAGTCATCATTTAAATTAAGGAGTTCCTTAACCAACTGAGTTGCCTCTGTCACAACTGCCTCATATTCCTTACTTCTGTGACTAACTTCAATTAATGACAATCCGGTTCCAGAAAAATTCTGAAGGGCTTGAATGCTTGCTTCGATAGCTGAGGCCGGCAATATTGCAGGACCTGCAGAGAAATTGTGTACTTTGCTCATGTGTCTTTCGTTGGTAACTGCGAATTAAAGAAACACTATTCGATTTTTTTCAATAACAAATCATTTATTTTTGCTAAAACTTGTAAGTGGTTCCTAAAAAACAGACAGTTTAAATTTTATAATTATGAAAATACATATTTTAATCGCTTTTATATTCGTATTAATAGGCAATCAGACTTTTGCTCAAAGAAAGGTGAAACCATTAGATGAAGACTTAGCAAAAGAGGAAAAAAAGTATGAAGACCCCTATGGTAAAGGTTTAAATTCCGATAAATGGAAGTTTGGTGGAAACTTAACAGGTGGATTATCAAATGGCGGTGGAATGTTATTGATTCAACCAGCCGTTGGTTACAATATTAAACCAAAAACAATGTTGGGTGCTGGATTTACCTATATTTATTTTCAACAGAATTATGTAGGATTTAAATATAAGTCTAATATTTTCGGTCCACAGATTTTTGCTCGTCAAACACTGATTAACAACATCTTTTTACACACTGAATACAATCCAATCAGTTATCCCAAAATAATTGATGCTAAAGGAAATACAAGAAGAGATTGGATTCAACAAACATGGGTTGGCGGCGGACTAAATCCCGGGAAAGGTGCTTATTTTATGGTTTTATACAATGTTATGTATGATAACCAAAATACCTTTACAGGCTCTCCCTGGGACCTTAGAGTTGGATTTTTCTTTTAAATCTTGAAATTAAAATCGAATATTATTTTAAAACTCACAATAAATCAATTTTATAAGTGAATGTTGAATTGATTTAAGTTTTTACTAATTATATCTTTTCATCAACTGTTCAATAAAAAACAATCCGATTTGGGGTTTTAAAACCAGGGTAAAAATCAAACCATAAACAGCACCAAAAAAATGTGCATCATGATTGATTGTATCAGCGTTTTGTTTGGCAGCATAATTTGAATAAACTAAATAAATGATTCCCATAAAAATTCCAGGAATTCCAAAATAAAATCTTTGTAAAGGATTAAACAAAATTGAAGCAAATACTATTGCAGAAGTTGCACCGGAAGCACCTAATGAATTATAATATCCATTGTTTTGATTCTTGTAATAACTACTTGCATTGGCTGCAATAATTGAACTAACATATAATAATACAAATAAAACCTTTCCCGAAGCTCCAAAAAACAACATGTAGTATGATTCTACTTCTGCACCAAAAGCAAAAAGTACAAACATATTCATCAATAAATGCGACCAATCTGCGTGTAAAAATCCTGAGCTTAACATCCTCCACCACTCATTTTTATTCTTTACCAAATACGGATTTAAAATAAGCTTATCCATTATATTAGGTTGATAAAATGCCTGAATACTAATGGCAGCTGTTATAAGAATCAAAACGATAGTTATCATTTAACGAATATCCGCTACTTTACCAGTAACTTTTTGCGACTGCCAAAGTTAATCTTGAAAAAATATTTTCTCCCAGATATCTTCTATTCAATTTATAACAGAATTCATCCAGGTAGTTCTGAAGGTATTGCTCATTGATTTTATGAT
>CALRIT020000021.1:0-67431 GCA_943361925.1 Vulcanococcus limneticus LL
ATTATTAGTTTGCTGATAAACAGGAATTAAACTTGATTATTAGGTGATTTGTCGAAACCTAAAACAAATTGCTTCTTTTCTTTTATGCACTCTTGTGTAAAAGCCCTATTTTCGCCGCGTTTAATTAGTAAAAATGGATAGAAATTCGATAATAGGCTTGGGTTTGATTTTTGTAATCATGATTACCTTTGCCTATGTAAACCAGCCATCTCAAGCAGAGCTGGATGCTCAATTACGAGCAAAAGATTCAATTGCATTGGTAGGCAAAAAGATGGATAGTCTTGCTGCCATTCAGGTTGTTGAGCAGAAAAAAGCTGAATTGGCAGCAAAACCTGATTCTGTTTCCTTGAATAATCAATTTGGAAAGTTTGCAGCAAATTCTCAAGGTAAAGAAGAATTTATTACAATTGAATCAGAACAACTTAGATTAACTTTTTCTAACAAAGGTGGAAGAATCTACAAAGTTGAATTGAAAAACTACAAGAGATCAGATGGTTCTCCGCTTGTTTTATTGGAAGGGGAGAAAAGTCAGTTTTCATATGAATTCCCTACATCTGATGTAAAAGCATTTAACTCTTCAGAATTATTTTATCAAGCAACGCCTTCAGCTACCGGTATTGTTTATAAATTAGAAATGGAGCCGGGTAAATTTATCGAACATCATTATGTTTTAGGTAAAGGTTTTGATGTTGATTTTAGTATTAAAATGAATGGGATGGAGTCGGTTGTGGCTCAAAATACCAGCTTTTTAGATTTAACCTGGAAACAAAATATTTTGTTACAGGAAAAAACACAGGAAGCGGAAGAAAGAACCAGCACAATTTATTACAGATATCCTGATGATGAAGCTGATTTTATCTCAGAAACTAAAGATGAAAAAGTTGATTTGAAAACTCCAATTAACTGGGTTTCTTTCAAACAGCAATATTTCAATTCAACTTTAATTGCGACCAAAAACTTTACTGAAGGTGCAATTGAAACCAAAAAGGATGAACAGAAGAAATATCCGAAGTTCATGACTGCTAATTTAATTCTACCTTACAACCATGGCGCTTCTGAAACAATTGACATGAAGTTCTATTTTGGTCCGAACCATTATAAAACGCTTCAAACATTAAATATTGGTTTGGAAAAAGTTGTACCAATGGGTTGGGGAATTTTTGGTTGGGTGAATAAAGTAGTTACGGTAAATGTGTTTTACTGGTTGGGACAATATTTAACCAATTTTGGTTTGATAATTTTCTTATTAACTCTAATTGTTAAAACCATCTTGTTTCCATTGGTTTACCGCTCTTATTTATCCTCTGCAAAAATGAGAGTAATGAAACCTGAAATTGATGAAATTAAAGCTAAATATCCTGATGATATGGCTCGTCAACAACAGGAAAACATGAAGATTTACCGCAAAGCAGGTGTAAATCCAATGGGTGGTTGTGTGCCGGTATTGTTACAAATGCCAATTTTAATTGCCATGTTCCAGTTCTTTCCATCGGCATTTGAGTTAAGACAACAAGCATTTTTATGGGCTACCGATTTATCTACTTATGATAGCATTTTTAACTTACCATTTAATATTCCGTTTTATGGCGACCATGTGAGTTTGTTTACCTTATTAATGACAGCTTCAACATTAGTTTATACGATTTACAATAACCAAATGACAGGTGTTACAGGACAAATGAAATACATTAGTTATATCATGCCTGTTATGTTCTTAGGATTCTTTAATAGTTATTCATCAGGATTAACTTACTACTATTTTGTATCTAACTTGTTTACTATCGGACAACAATTGTTGATTAGAGGATTTGTTGATGAAAAAGCAATTCACAAACAATTGGAAGAAAATAAAAAGAAGCCTGTAACGAAATCGAAATTCCAGATTAAACTGGAAGAAATGGCAAAGAAAAGAGGAATTGATCCTGATAAATTAGGAGGAAAATAATCAAAAGAAAAAGGCCGGTTCTGAAGAGAATCGGCCTTTTTTGTGCTTAAAATTTATACGCTTTGAGTTGATTCTACTTCAAGAAAATCTGCCTCATAAAGCTGAGTGCATTTCTTGTGGCGAGAGTAAATTTTTCCTTTTAAACGTTTTGGAGCAAGAACTTTAATGTCTTCACCAAATCCTAAAATCTCTCTTTCTAATTCGTAATTCCAAATGACATGAATAGAAATAAGTAAAGATGTTTCTGTTTCCTTTAATATTTTTTGTGATTGATGGATAGGTTTTGTTTTGATATAAGGAGCACTAACCTGGTTTAATTCCAGAATGATTTCAATAGGTTTCCGGCCGGGTAATTTTGAAACTCCAATCACATCATTAAAATAAGTATTTGGATTAATATCGGGTTCAATGTATTTTATCTTTTTAACTTCATAAAAGTCTTCAATTCTATCTAAAGCCAGAATCATCAATAGTTTTCTTTTATTGTTATTGCCTAATAGAAACCACCTGTTCCTGTATTCTTTTAATAAAAATGGATGGAGTAAAATAGAAGATTCTGTTTTGGATTTAAAAGATTTGTATTTGATTTCAATACAGGTTTTTGTTTTAATAGCTTGATGTAATCCATCAATATGATTTATGCCTTTTAACAAATCATTTTTCTCAAACTGAATATAGGATTTTCCTTTTTGCGAATGAAGATTCAGCTTGTCTTCGAGTTTTGTTATTAATGTATTTAAATCTTGAAAGTGATTAAAGCCCTTAAACTGTTTAAGTATATTTAATACTTCATTTAAAGTACCTAAATCCTGTCCGGTCAAAGGTGTATTGGTAATTGAATAATCTTTATCGGAATAGCTATAGTACTTTTTATCGATAACAATAATTGGCGCATTGTAGCCCAATTTTTCGCTTCTCATGTTTTGAATATCCAGCTGAATAGAACGTTTGCTTATGCCTTTACTAATTCCTTCAAACTTGAACAATGCTTCTGAACAAGCTTCCATTAAATCTTCAAGGGTCCATCTTTTGGTTCTATTTTGAAGACATTGGTCGATGGTATTGTATCTGATTAATGCTTGTTTATTGATTGGCATGGGTAATTTTTTGTAAAACTAAAATACTAACTACGCAATCAATTTGCGCTTTGAAAATTATTTTTGGTTAAAAATAAATTTAATCATTTGGTAATCAGTTTAAATTGTAGAAAAAGAATCAAAGTATTTACTACGAAATTCCCTTGCGTAGATGAGATTCCATCTTTGAATTGTCGATTGAGTCAGATTTGTAATGTGATTCTATTGATAAAGAAAAAGGCGGCCCCCTCTGTCTAAGTATGGCAGAGGGGTTTTAAAATCAAAAAAATAAAATGGAAAATAAAGTAAAAAGAACAAACGTGTTTGTTGAAATGGGATTTCCAGAAGGAAGAGTAATTGGAATGTTGAATGTATTATTCGAAGGGAATCAATTATCAGAAATAGAAAAAGAAAATCTGAGTAAGTTATTGGTGAATCCTGATGATTTTTTGACTGATATTAAATTAGGAGAGATTGCTGCTTTAATAAATAAAAGTCAGGAATCAAAAGAGGAAATTAGTTTAAAAGAGACAACTGAATCTTTTGCGATTTATGGTAAAAACGGGATTGAAGAAGGAGCCATCAACCAAATGAATATTGCTATGCGATTACCAATCACTGTTTCCGGAGCATTAATGCCAGATGCGCATCAAGGTTATGGATTGCCAATTGGTGGAGTTTTAGCAACAAGAAATGCTATTATTCCTTATGGCGTTGGTGTTGATATTGGTTGCAGAATGGCTTTATCGGTTTATGATATTCCTGAAGATTTTTATTTGGAGAACAAAGCGAAATATAAAAGAGAATTGATTGCCATGACAAAATTCGGAGCCGGTAATGCCTGGAAGGGACGAGATTTGGCTAATCATGCTGTTTTAGATAATTCTTTGTTTGATGAAATTCCGCTTTTAAAAGGAATGAAAGATAAAGCTCATGGACAATTAGGAACATCGGGAGGCGGAAATCATTTTGTTGAATTCGGAATCATTGAGTTCAAAGATGATGTTGCTGAATATCAAATGAAAAAAGGAAGGTATTTGTCATTGCTTACTCATTCGGGTTCAAGAGGATTTGGAGCAACCATTGCCGGACATTATACACGATTGGCAAAAGACTTATGTAAACTACCTCAGGAAGCGCAGAATCTGGCTTATTTGGATTTGAACTCACAGGAAGGAATGGAATATTGGTTGGCCATGAATTTGGCCGGAGATTATGCATCTGCTTGTCATGAAATTATTCACCAAAGAATGAGTAAAGCAATAGGAGCAGAGGTTTTGAATAAGGTTGAAAATCATCATAATTTTGCTTGGAAAGAAATGGTGAATGGAGAAGAATTAATTGTTCATAGAAAAGGAGCAACACCTGCATCAAAAGGAGTATTGGGAATTATTCCCGGTTCGATGACAGCACCCGGATTTTTGGTAAGAGGAAAAGGGGAGGAGAATTCAATTCAATCGGCTTCGCATGGTGCAGGAAGATTGATGAGTAGAACTCAGGCTACTAAAACTATCAGCAAAATCGACATGAAACAAATCTTGAAAGAACATCAGGTTGACTTGATTGGCGCAGGATTGGATGAAGCACCAATGGCCTATAAAAACATTCATGAAGTAATGAAAGCTCAAACAGATTTGGTAGATGTTTTGGCCACATTTTATCCAAGAATGGTAAGAATGGCTGATGATGGATCGAGAGAAGATTAAAGTAAAAAGGGGATGTCGTAATCGCATCCCCTTTTATTGTTTATTTATTTATTTATTTATTCATTTCAATTATTACTCCATAAAATTCCAGGCAGAAATATTATCCTTTTTAATCTGTAGCACTCCATATAAAAAGGCAATTCCAATTAAACCCATTACAGATTGTACTACCTCTGTTCCAATCAATAAATTAATGATAAATGAGGCCAAACTTGAAACAATAAATCCATAAAAGCCCCAAAGTTTCCATTTAAAAAGTGCCAATGAAAAAACAACATTGGCTATAGCAATTAATCCAAGAATCGATAAAATGTATATTGGAATTTTACCATCCATTTCTTTAGAAATACTTTCAGGTACTAGCAGGTAAATTAATCCGATTAATGAATTTGCCACAATCATAAAAACCAGCCAGCTTGTAACACAACCATGACGCTCTTTTACCAATTCTGTTTCGTTATATTCTGTATTTTCCATTTTTTAAGTATGATTTTGTGAAAATATTCTTTTGAATACGATTTACAAAGTAGCTTTTTATGATTGATAAAAAATTTGCATTTATCAGAATCCCAAAAAAGAAAAAACCCAATCAATGGCTAGTTGATTGGGCTATATAATAAAGCAAAATGAATTTTAGATATTACTTATAGTATAATAACTGTGCCAAAGTTCATTTTAAGCTTGTTTTAATTTTGTAAAGCTTTGTTTTTTAGTTCTTTAAAAGTTTTTTTAAGCTTCTAGACAACCATTAAATGAGAATAGTGTGCATTATTTTGAACACATTGTTTCTTTTTTGATACAAGCCCTAACTTAATAGCACTTTCCAGGCATCCTCCACCTGATTTGTTTCCAATAATTGGTGTGCAAACTGATGTAGTTTATTGTTCAAATCAACATTGTCGATAGCCGAAGAATGAATACCGGCAAGGGTTTTGTTCATTCTTTTGAAAATCTGAATGCTGTCATCATCCGGATATTGTTCAACATTTCCTAACTGTCCTAAATCGTTTCCACTTAGAATTTTGCTGTGTTTTATTGACTCCGGAAGTGTATCAATTCCTATACCAAGATTTTTTGCAGGCTTCTGAACTTCAAACAAAGCATTTCCACTTGCACGCACATACCAATCACTTCCTAGTCGACCTACTAAATCAATTTTTTGTTGATCAATTCTTCCATCTGCTGTTAAAACTTCAGGACGAATATGCATCAACAACATTTCTGCTATGATTAAATTTCCTGCACCACCTTCATTTCCGGTTTCAATGATATCACGTACTTTACATTCAAATTGCACCGGACTTTCTGCAACTCTAAATGGTTTTACCATTTGTGATGCTAATGGTGTAAATCCAGCTTTAGTAAATTCATTTACTCCTTTTGGATATTCGCAACTCGCCAGATTCATTTGTTGAACCATTGCATAATTCACCACATTAATTACCACTTCTTTGGTTTCCATGATGTTTTCCAAAGTATGTTTAATGCTATTGTCTCTTACACGACGGGCGGGTGAAAAAATAAATGTAACAGGATTAGATCCAAAAACATTAAAAAAACTAAAAGGTGATAAATTCATGTTACCATCTTTATCAACTGTGCTCGCAAAACAAATAGGTCTTGGAGCAACTGCAGTTAATAAAGCATTATGAAAATTTGCTAATGGCAAATCTTTTGGTCCTATAGTTTTCATAGTTATTTAATGCTAATGAGGTAATAATTCTTTTTCCCTTTTTGAATGAAAAGGTATTTGTCTTTGATTAGTGAATCTGAATTGATAATGGCTGCTGCATCACTAACTTTTTCTTTATTTAAAGAAACACCACCACCCTGTAACATTTTCCTGCATTCTCCTTTTGATGGAAATACCTGAGTTTGTTCACTTAATAATTCAACCAGACCAATTCCTGCATCCAAAACAGATTTTTCAATTTCAAACTGAGGCACACCATCAAAAATATCAAGGAAAGTTTCTTCATCCAATTCCTTAAAAGCATCAATTGTTGAGTTTCCAAATAAAATCCCTGAAGCAGCAATTGCCGTTTCATAAGCATTTTCACCATGACATCTGATCGTAATATCTTTAGCCAAAGCTTTTTGTAATGCTCTTAAATGTGGAGCGGTTTCATGTTCTTTTTCTATCGCTTCAATTTCATCTTGAGTTAAAAGCGTAAAAATTCTAATCCATTCTTTGGCATCAGCATCACTTGCATTTAACCAAAACTGGTAAAATTTATAAGGTGAAGTTCTTTTTGGATCCAGCCAAACAGCACCACTTTCAGTTTTTCCGAATTTGGTCCCATCAGACTTTTTAATAAGATTGGTTGTAATTGCAAAAGCCTCACCGCCATCTTTTCTTCTGATTAATTCTGAGCCAGTTACAATATTTCCCCATTGGTCGCTGCCACCCATTTGCACTTTGCAATTGTGGTTTTTCCATAAGTAATAAAAATCATAACCTTGAACAAGCTGGTAAGTAAATTCCGTAAAACTCATTCCACTATCACCTTCCAGTCTTTTCTTTACTGAGTCTTTCGACATCATATAATTAACAGTGATGTGTTTACCAACATCTCTAATAAAATCAAGAAAACTGAATTCCTTAAACCAATCGTAATTATTAACCATTACTGCGCTGGTTTCGCCTGTATTAAAATCAAGAAACTTTTTTAATTGCGCTTCAATACAATTTTGGTTATGACGAAGTTCAGTTTCGTTTAGTAAGTTTCTTTCCTGAGATTTTCCTGATGGATCACCAACCATTCCGGTAGCACCACCAACTAGGGCAAAAGGACGATGACCTGCTTTTTGGAAGTGAATTAAAGTCATGATTTGGGTTAAATGGCCCACATGTAAACTATCGGCTGTTGGATCAAATCCAATATAACCGCTACAAATACCTTTATTTAATTCATCTTCTGTTCCCGGCATGATATCGTGCAACATGCCTCTCCATTTTAGTTCTTCAATAAAATTTACACCCATGACAAAGTTCTTTCTATAATAAGTTTCGAAAATAAGGCTTGGCGGCTGAATTATTTATGGAGTTCAAGAGAATTTTCCTGAAATTGCATGAAAAGCAGGACTTGAATTTTTTATCACATTATTTTATTCACCACAAAATTGGTAATCCATACTTCAATTTAGGACTCATTCTTCCTGATTTGGCAAGAGGTTCTATTAAGAAATACAAGGAGTTAAATGGTGATTTTTCTATAAACCACGAGCAAATGCTTAATGGTTGTTTTACTCATTTAGAAGATGATAAAAAATTTCATTCATCACATTTTTTTGAAACAGGAACTGCCATTTGTATAGAAGCAATTAAATCAAATGCAGATTTAAAAAACATTGAACGAAAGTGGTTTTTAGGTCATATTTTGTTTGAAATGATGATGGATAGGCTTTTAATCAGGCATTATCAGGGAATTGGAAAACAATTTTATGCTGATTTGAATTTGATAGATATTTCTGAATTGGATAGCTTTTTTAAGAATCAGGGACTTTTAGAAACGGAAAGATTGTGTAGAATGTTTCATCATTTTAGAGAAGCCGGATATATTCTAAATTATACTGATAATAACCTATTTGGCTATTCGTTAACTAGAGTTATGATGAGAGCCGGACTTCCTGAAATTAGTTTCCATGAAAGGCGTGATTTATTAAAGAGTGTCTTAGATTTGGAAGAGAATTGGTTTGGAGAAGTTTATTCTCGTATTTTTGAAATGAAACAAATTTTTGAATGAAGAAAATTGTCTTATTAGTTTTACTGGCATTACAATTTGTAAACAGTAATTCCCAAACATTAAAATATAGCAATGCATTTTTAGGAATTGGCATTGGTGGTCGTGCAATGGCTATGGGAGGCGCTGTTGTTTCAAGTGGAAATGATGTTACAAGCACCTATTGGAACCCTGCAGGATTAATGGGAATTGATGATAATTTTCAGATTGGCTTGATGCACAATGAACAATTTGCCGGAATTGCAAAACATGATTATGGTGCAATTGGATTCAAATTAAACGAAAAAAGCAGAGCAGCCATTAGCATGATTCGTTTTGGTATTGATGGAATCCCAAACACTTTGTATCTAATGCAGGATGGACAAATCAATTATAATTTAATCAAGGAATTTTCGGCAGTTGATTATGGATTTGTTGGTTCATATGCTACTAAAACCGGAATTGAAAATTTGAATATTGGTGCCAATATGAAAGTCATTCGTCGTGTTATTGGTGATTTTGGCGGTGCTTGGGGATTTGGATTTGATTTGGGAGCAACCTATAAATATAAAAATTACCAATTAGGTGTTGCAGCTTATGATATCACTGGTACATTTAATGCCTGGACCTATAACTTAAGTGAATCAGATAAACAACAATTAATTAGCACAGGAAATACATTACCTAAAGGTGGATTAGAAATAACATTACCACGATTGGTTTTAGGAGCAAGCAGGTCTTTTGAATTGATGTCGAATAAAATCAGCATTCGTCCTGAATTGAATTTTGAATTTACTACTGATGGACAAAGAAATGTGCTAATTAGCAGCAAAGTTTTTAATATGGACCCTCGATTGGGATTGGAAATGGGTTACAAAAATCTGGTATTTTTAAGAGGAGGATTACAAAAATTCCAGCGAGTAAAAGATTTTGATGGCAAAGAAACTTTAAATGCTATGCCAAGTTTAGGAGTAGGACTAAAATTAAGTCGTATTTCAATAGATTATGCTTTAGGAAATGCTTTTAACGAAGGCTTATTGGCCATGAGTAACATCATTAGCTTGAAATTATCTATAGTGAAGAAATAGGGGATTTGTTTGAATCCTGCAAGTAATTTTCAAATAGCTCCGTGGCTTTAGCCTGGAGCTATTTGGAAATTATAAATCCCAATAATATGCGGATCTTTATTTTCTTTTTAAAGAAACTTTAGATTATCCGAACTACAAACTTTCCTGAACTTCCTTTTTGTGATACAAATCCATTGCGGTTATCATCGCAAAGGCGCCCCAAAGAAGTACTGCAATTTTATCTTGTTCGCTGTAATTGTTCAGCAAGCCATGTATAAAATAAGTAACCAATCCTAATAAAACAGAAGCTGCAAAAATCCTCACTCTAAAATCAGTTGCTTTATAAACGAGGTTGAGTCCTCTCTGGAAAACCATCACCAAAACACCTAAAAATGTTAGTAGGCCCAACCAGCCACTTTCGGCCATTGGATTCAGGAATTCACTGTGTGCGTGTCCCTGATCACCAAATGCAGTAGTAATTGGAGTTTTAAATTCAGGGTCCTGATAAGGTGCATAAGTAAACGAAAAAGCTCCTGGTCCAAATCCCAATACCGGCTTTTCTTTAATCATGTTGATGGCTGCCATCCATCTATTTACACGTTCCAAATTTGAAACGTCGTTTCTTACATTAGAAACTGATTCCAAATGTTTTTCAAAACCTTCAGCTGAGTTTTGTTTGTTTTGATAAAGCTGGTAAAAAATATCATCAAAATTGGCAACTACAAACAAGGCTCCAATTCCTAATAGAATAAACATTTGCCATAACCTCACTCTGAATATCATCAGAACACCAAAACCCAAAGCACCTGCTAAACTTAACCAGGCTGCTCTAGTAAATGAGAATGCAACTCCAACGCCAAATAACATCAACAAGAAAATAGAAACAATTACGATTGATATATGGGCATTCATTCTAAAACCAAATATGATATATAGCGCAAATAATGGAATGAAAAATGCAACTGCAGCAGCGTAAATTCCATGGGCAATGTAAAATGGCGCCATGATTTCAAATGAAGTTACCTGAGAAAAATTATCGTCGCTGTGTTTATATAAAGTAAATAAAATCACAAAAGCTAATGGGATGATATAGGCCCATAAATAGTTTGAAATGTTTGAAAATTTCTTAAACAGAACGACTCCTAAAAAGTAAAATAGAACAATGTACCAAAATCTTGAAAGAAGAAATTTGAATGAAACAATGACTTCCTGACTGGTTAAACAAGTGATAAAAATCCAGGCAGTATTAATCATTATCGCAATACTAATAGGATGTTTTAAAACCCTAAAATCGTATTCGCCATCGATAATAAATTTATAAATCACCAAAAGAAAAACGCCAATAATCAGCGGTTCATCGGGTAAACTTATGCCTAAACCTAGTCCAATATCTTCAATATTTATTGAAATAGGGACTAAAAAAACGATTGAAAGTAGTAAGAAATCTAATTTTAATATGGCTAGAATGGCTAAAACAGCAGCAATAGGAAGCGCAGCAAACCAGTACCATTCGAAAGCAATTGCAAAAGTATTAAGCAATAAAAAGGCACCCACAATTAAGTAGAGCCACTTGCTTTTTTCTTTTTCTTGAATGGAATTAAGCAATGAGAGCGTCTTTTTGTTCTCTGAATTTTTCAATGAAAAGAAGTACAATACAACTCATAACAAAGGTTCCAATAATAGAACCTACAACAATCATCCAACGAATTGGATAGGTTTTTCTTTCTGCTGCAGAAGCTGTTTGTAAGATGAATACATTACTTAAACGAGCATCAACGTCGATTTTAGCCTGGTCGAATTTTTTCTTTAATTCGTTTAATTGTTCAACCTGTAATTCTAAAGTTCCATAAAGAAATTTCGATTCAGCACCATACATCGATAAAGCCTTTTGTTGTTTAATTACGAAATCATTCGGACCAACTTTTCCCATTACTTCAGTAATAGCTTTTGATTGTTCTTCATAAAAATAAACACCTTTTTCTCCCAGTTCTCTCATGCGGGTTTTAATAGTATTTACTTCTTCTTCTTTTCTTTTGTATTCGTTTTCAATGATGGCAAGTGCTTGAAGAGCAACTCTTTTTTGAACTTCAGTTTTAACACTATCTAAAATACTAACTACACCATTTGCAATATTGGCAGCCATTTGAGGGTCTTCATCCAAAACATTTACCTCAATTGAAGCATAAGGAGTTTTTTTGGTTGAAATGTTTTTGGCATAAAGTTTACCAACCTTAAAGTTAATTTCTTTGTCATCAGCAGGAATTTTGTAATGTTCGGCTAAATTAAATTGTCTGATTACTCTCGATTTTAAAACATCAGATTCTAAAATTTGAACATATTGTTGAGCAGCAACTTGCTCTCCAAATTCAAGTGGATCTTTTTGTGTAACCCTGGAATCGGCCAATAATGCATTTGAAATTGAGTTATTGGTTGAAGGATAAAAAACTGCCGTTGATTTAAATTTTGGTTTTATAACAAGCGGACTTGAAATAATAATTGAAAGTATTGCAGCTGCACTTGAAAGGATAATCAATTGTTTTCTCCAACGAACGATGAAAACTATGACATCAATGAGCTCAAAATAATATTGCTTCTTTTTCTTATTCATAAGGTATCCTGCAAAAATATAAAATTCCTGCTATTTGTTGTTTCTTTTATCGAGTTGATTTCGAAGCAATAATAGACTTTCCTTTAATTTTATAATTCTGAATAAAATCATTAATGAAATTGAAAGCAATCCGATTGCTAAAACCCCTGTTAACCAGTTTGAAAGAATGTTTTTTATAAAATAACCACCAATCAATAATAGTATCACACTGATGAAAAAATTTATAGCAAATCCTTTTTCGAATTCCAGCTTTAATTGCTTTTTGCCAAACAGAAAATTACTAATTCCGATAAAAGCCTGAGTTACAAGCGTTGCCCAGGCTGCTCCCAAAGCTTTGTGTTCAGGTATCATGGTGAAATTTATTAGTAAGTTGATTACCAATGCCAAAAGCGCTAAAATATTCAAGATTTTCATTTCAGCATTGGCAGTTAATAAGGTTCCATACACATACATACTTGCTAAAGGTATAAAACTCAGAATTACTATGCCAAATACTTCTCCTGCAAATTCATCACTTCTTGGAAACATCACATACATTAACTCGTTTCGATATAAAAATGCCGAATAACTGAGAGTAATTGCAGGAATAATCATAATGCCGGTGCACAATTGTACCAAACTACTCATGTTTTCCCGCTCTGAAATCATTTTTGAAAAAATTGGTAACAACAACATACTAACCATGGCTGCCATCATATTCGATGCTTCTAAAAGTCGGTAAGCAGAGGCATAAACTCCATTTTGATAATCTCCATCAACCAATAATTTGGGTAATAAAACGGCATCCATTCTGGTGTAAAATGTCATGATTAATGATAACAAAGCATACGGAAACATTTGTTTAAGAACACCTTTCAATTGTGGCAGGTTGAACTTAAATTTGATATCAATTAGTTTGCCTTTTAAAACAAGGATAGTTGCAGAAATGGCCAATGAATAAGCAATTGTTTGCGCATAAATGAACCTTTCTATACTCATTTCTAAAAAGCTGGTCCATAACATCAAACCACAGAAAATAATCATTAAAATTCTATCTACTACTGATAAAATAGCATCAATACGAAACAGTTGTAATCCACCAATAATACTTCTGAAATAAATATAGAAATAGGATAAAATTTGATTGAAAGTTAAAAACAATAAGAGTTGAATCCGGTAAGAATCAAATCCGTTTAGCTTGCCAAGAATCAATGTAACAGCCACATATATAATTGCTGATGCAAGTTTGAAGCCGGTTAAAGGAATAAATTCATCTTTTAGTTTATCAGGATTTTTAGCAACATTAGATGAAACATAAGTATTGATTCCTAAATCCAAAAGGGTAATCAATAACAATGAAAAAGCCATTAAGCCTGAATAAATTCCGTATTGCTCATAACCAACATAATTCTGAACACCTCGGTCAATGCCTAAAATCCAAAAGGGTTTTATGAGCAGATTCACCGACATCAATAAAATTAAGTTGCTGATAAAGGTCTTTTTCATATTCAAATTTTGCCACAATTCATGGCAACGAGGGCGGTAAATTAAATCATTCAAAACAACTTTGTATCATTGCAACATGCTTTTTGGGAAATTCATACCACATAACTATCAGGAAAAACTAATTTATGGGAGCTCATTTCTATTGAGTCGCCTAATAAATAGGAATAAATTTATCAAAGAAATTCCTGTGCAAAATATTTTGGTGGTTAAATTAGATGAGATTGGCGATTTGTGTTATTCACTGCATGTTTTTGATGCCTTGAAGTTAAAATACCCAAATTCAAAAATTACTTTATTATGTAAACCTTTCAGTTTTGCTTTGGTTGAAGCGCATCCATCCATCGATAAAATTGTACACGATTTAAATGAAACTGAAAAGAAGTACGATTTATGGCTTGAATTAAGAGGCAATTGGAATACCATATTCAAAGCATTTTTTCATCAACCAAAAATTAGATTGGATAGGGCTACAATTCGACTTAAAAATAAAAAATTGGGTGCTCATCCTCATGAAATTCAAACAAATACTGAAATTATTTCTCCTTTGTTTGATGTAGTTCCAAGTCTTCAACCACATTTGTACGCTTCTGAATCTGAAATTACAAAAGCTAAAAATTGGCTTCAAAAGCACAATATAAATAAGTTTGTATTGATACATCCTGGGGCAAGAAAAGAACTCAGAAGATGGAATCCTGAAAAATTTGGGATGTTGGCTAATTGGTTGAATAAACAATATGGCTTTGCAGTAATATTTACAGGTGATAGTTCTGAAATTAACCTTATCAATCAAATCATTAAATTAAGTGGCGTTCCTGCTTTTTCTTTGGCAGGAGAAATAAATCTTGGAGGATTAATCGCCTTTTTATCAAAAGCTGATTTGTATGTAGGCAATGAAAGTGGTCCGCTTTGTATGGCTGCCATTAGTAATATTCCTTGTTTGGGTTTATTTGGCCCTGGCGAACCAACAGTGTTTTATCCTCCCGGACCAAATAGTGTTTATATTCATCATGTTTTGGAATGTAATCCATGTGATCAAAATTCGTGTAAACATCCTGGGAATTCCTGCATGGATAGAATTAATTTGTTGGAAGTTCAAGAGAAAATTGTGAATTTATTACCTGATAAACATGAATAAATTAATAGGTGTTTTGTTATTTTTCTTATTGGGATTTTTTAGCTTAAGTAATGCTCAATCAAATCAGAAAAAACAAATAAAAACAAATGTAAAATCGAAGAGTTTAAAGGCTGAATTAATGGAATACCACAACAAAGGAATTCTGTTTTTTGCTAAAGGAAATTCACCTGAATGGTCATTTGAAGTTGATCAATCAAACAATAAAATTATTCGATTTTTGTCTTCAACAGGAATGATTTTTACAGCAGCATTTGCCGAACCTTTCCAAAATTTTAATTCACCCGATTATCATTATAATTTTAAAACAGTTTTAGGTCATTTAAAAGTTGTCATGAAACCTAAAAAGTCGAAAATTGCTGGTGATTCAAAGGAATATTCATACCAAGTTATTGTAGATGTAAAGTACGAAAGAGACCCCAATTACCAGCATTATGAAGGTGTTGGAATGTTTGTTCCTGATTTTTCATTGGAAGGAAAATGGATGCTTGAACAACTAAATGGTAATCAAATTAAACGCAATAAAAACAAACATGTTTATATAAATTTAGATTTGATTCAAAGCAAATACCAAGGCTTTAATTCATGTAATGTTATTGGCGGCAATTTTATTTTTGAAGGAAGTAAAAAACAATTTCTTCCAGGTGAATCTACTTTAAAAGCTTGTGAAGGTATGATGGAAGCAGATTTTATGAGAGTTTTACTGGCAGCAGTTTTAATCGAGCAGAAAAACAAAAAATTGGTTCTTAAAGATACGAATGGCAATCATGCAGTTTTTACAAGATAAATGAGTGGTTTAAAACGATTTTTTGAAGAAGGTAAAGTAGAGGCTGGTTGCGATGAAGCAGGAAGAGGTTGTTTAGCCGGACCTGTTTTTGCAGCGGCTGTAATTCTCAATCCTAAAAAAAGAATTAAGGGATTAGATGACAGTAAAAAATTAACCGAAAAACAAAGAGAAGAACTTCGACCTGAAATAGAAGAAAAGGCATTGGCTTGGGCTGTAGCATCTATGAGCAATCATGAAATTGATAAAGTTAATATTCTAAAAGCTAGTTTTTTATCGATGCATAAAGCTTTGGATTTATTAAAAATCAAACCTGAAACTTTACTAATTGATGGTAACAGATTTATAAAGTACCAGGATATTCCACATCAGTGTATCGTCAAAGGTGATTCAAAATTTCAGAGCATAGCAGCTGCTTCTATTTTAGCTAAAACACATCGTGATGAATTCATGCTGAATATTCATGAGATGTATCCACAATACAATTGGAAGAAAAACAAAGGTTATCCAACAATCGACCATCGCGCTGCTATTGCCAAACTAGGTCCGACTGAATTTCATAGAATGTCGTTTAGGTTATTAAACGAACAGTTGAGTTTGTTTTAGAAAGATAAGGTTTAATTTATTCCGACCAAATTTCAAAAGCTCTTTCTGCCTGCGCATGTAGCATTTCCAATCCGTTTTTTGTTTTGGCTCCTTTTAATCTGCATTCCTCCAAAAAGCGCGTTTCATCAGGATTGTAAATCAAGTCAAAACAATAATGATTTTCATTCACAAATTCATAAGGAATTGAAACCAGATTTTCAGGGTTTGGATGCATGCCAACAGGACTACAATTAACAATTAACTGACTTGTTTTAAAATGATTTTCGCTTAAATCTTGGTAAGCTATTTTACCTTCATTTTGATTGCTTGTTCTTCCAACTAAAATCACTTGTATTCCAAGTTTTTTTAGGATGTAAATTACAGCTTTTGCAGCACCTCCAATTCCGATTACTATAGCTGATTCAGGCTTATTGTTTTCGAGAAAATTTAGTAATGATTGTTCAAATCCAAATGCATCGGTATTGTAACCTTTAAGTTGCATTTCACCATTTTCTTTTTTTGTTATTTTGATACAATTAACGGCTCCGATTTTTTCTGCTGTTTGATCTAGTTCATTTAAATATGAAATGATATTTTGCTTATGTGGAATGGTTACACTTAAGCCATTTAAGTTTGGATGATTTTCCAATAAATTTTTGAATTCATTGACATTTTCAAAAGGGTAGTTATCATACCTTGAATCCAACATGTTTAATTCACGAAATTTATTTTCGAAATAAGCTTTTGAAAAGCCATTTTTTAAAGGAAATCCTATTAAACCTAACTGCATTTTTCAAAGGTAAGGGAATTGAATCGAATTGATTTTTCGATAAACTTTAAATTTATTTTAGACTTGTCTAAAAATTTATTTTGTGAATTCTAAAAATTACCTCACTTTTGTAGCGTGATGAAATTCAGATTATTGTGTTTATTTCTGTTTGTTTGCTTTGGAAGTCTTCAGGCTTCTGAAATAGAAGGATTTGTGAAATCAGACAATGAGACACTTCCTTTTGCAGTAGTTTTTGTTCAGGAAACTAAATTTACAGTTCAAACAAATGAAAATGGATTTTATAAAATTGAAAACCTAAAACCGGGTACCTATCACTTGCAGGTTTCTTATGTAGGTTATCAATCTAATATTCGAAAAGTTATTGTAAAAGAAAATCAAAAACTTAAACTCAATTTTAATTTACAGCCTCATGCATTTGGATTAGATGAAGTTGCAGTTACCGGAACAATGAAAGAGCAATCGCGTTCAGCTTCTCCTGTTCCAGTAGAAATTTTTTCTCAGAAGTTTTTTCAGAAAAGTGGAAGTACCAATTTGTTTGAAGGCTTACAAATGGTAAACGGTGTTTTGCCAACCATGAATTGTAATGTTTGTAATACAGGTGATATTCATATCAATGGTTTAGAAGGTCCATATACATTGGTTTTAATTGATGGAATGCCTATTGTTAGCGCATTATCTTCTGTTTATGGCTTAAGTGGAATTCCAAATTCATTAATAGAAAGGGTAGAAGTAGTTAAAGGTCCTGCAGCTAGTTTATATGGAAGCGAAGCCGTTGGTGGATTGGTAAATGTAATTACTAAAAAACCTGAAAAAGCTCCTTTTATTTTTATTGATATGATGGCCAATTCTACTTTGGAAAAGAACCTAGATTTTTCAATAAAAAGTAAACATAAAAACGCTTATCAACTTACAGGAATTAACTTGTTTCATTTCTTAAATCGACTTGATATTAATGATGATGGATTTACTGATATTCCTACCCAGTTGAGGTTTTCTATTTTTAATAAATGGCAGTATGGAAAAAAGGATTTTGAAGGTTCAGTTGCTTCAAGATTTTTTACTGAAAAACGTTTTGGTGGTCAATTAAATTTTGATGACAAATGGATGGGAACCGATAGTATTTATGGCGAAACTATTTATACAAATCGCTTTGAGTTAATTGGAAAACAAGCTTATAAAATAAAGAATCAAGGTTTTAATTTACAGTATTCCTATAATTACCACGACCAATATTCTGCTTATGGAACAACCTG
This sequence comes from Vulcanococcus limneticus LL, assembly GCA_943361925.1. GTDB lineage: Bacteria > Bacteroidota > Bacteroidia > UKL13-3 > UKL13-3 > CAISCU01. Next base: position 18,154 of record CALRIT020000021.1, read on the forward strand.
GTTTATTGCTCGTCAACACACAGGTTTTCTTCAAAATACATTCAATAAAAAACTAGGTTTAAGGCACGATTTATTAGGAGGAATGAGTTTAAGGTATACTTGGTATGATGACAATTCAATTGTAACATCAAGTTCTGATGGAAAGTTTAATCAGCCTATCAATACCTATTTGCCCGGAATTTTTGTACAAGATGAAATTTCAATTCATTCAAACCACACTTTGTTATTGGGATTGAGATATGATTATTATAAAAACCATGGAAATATTTTTTCACCAAGAGTTAATTATAGATTCAAACCTAATCAAACAGAAACATGGAGATTAAGCATTGGAAACGGATTTAGAGTTGTGAACTTATTTACGGAAGACCATGCGGCTCTTACAGGTTCAAGAACAGTTATTATAAAGGAAGAATTAAAGCCCGAACAAAGTTGGAATGCCAATTTGAATTATAACAAATTTATCAATTTCAAAAAGGGCTTTTTAAGTATTGATGCAAGTATGTTTTATACTATTTTCAATAATAGAATTCAAGCCGATTATGATACCGACCCCAATGCAATTATCTATGCAAATTTAACTGAACATGCGGTTTCAAGAGGATTAACTTTAAACACAGAATTGAGTTTTACTTTTCCTGTTAAACTCAATGCGGGAATAACATTGATGGAAGTTTATACGATGTTCCCAAAAACATCCGGTGGATTAGAAAAAAGACAGCAATTACATGCACCACCATTTTCTGGAACCTATCAACTTTCATACGAATGGAGAAACATGGATATGAGTTTTGATTTAAGCGGACAGGTATATAGTCCAATGCGTTTACCAATCCTACCCAACGATTTCAGACCTGAATATTCACCTTGGTTTGGTTTGATGAATTTGCAAGTTTCTAAAAAATATAAAAAGGGAATTGAATCATATATTGGAGTAAAAAATCTACTGAATTTCCTTCCTAAAAATCCGATAATGAGACCGTTTGACCCCTTTGATAAAACGGCAAACGATCCGATTAATAATCCAAATGCTTATACATTTGACCCTTCTTATAACTATGCACCCATGTTAGGAAGGAGAATTTATGCAGGAATTCGGGTGACAATCAGATAAATTTACCTGCTTTAAGCTATTAAACTATACAGAATTGTTTGAATTGGCTTAATTTTGCAGTATGGAAGTAAAATCTGCAGTTTTTAAAATGAGTGTTCCGGGTTTAAAGGAATGTCCAAAAGCCATTTTTCCGGAATATGCTTTTATTGGCAGAAGTAATGTAGGGAAATCATCGCTCATCAATATGTTGTGTAAGAAAAAGGAGTTGGCAAGAACTTCTTCTACACCGGGTAAAACTGTGAGCATGAATTACTTCATGATAAACGATAACTGGTATTTGGTTGATTTACCAGGATATGGTTTTGCAAAAAGAAGCAAGGAAAAACGTCATGAATGGAGTAGTGCTTTATCGAACTACCTTCAAAAAAGAGAGCCACTGGCTTGTGTTTTTGTTTTGGTTGATTCAAGGGTCCCGCCACAAATGAATGATATTAGTTTCATCAACTTTTTAGGTCAAAATCAAATTCCGTTTTGTGTTGTTTTCACTAAACTCGATAAATTAAAATCGGTAGAAGCTGATGCAAATATTGAAGCATTTTGTGCTGAACTGGCGCTGGATTGGGAACAAATGCCACAAATGTTTAAAACATCAGCATTAGACCAAACAGGTAGAAAAGAGATTTTGAACTTTATTGGTAAAATTAACGATGAATTCTGGAAAGCCAGAAAAAACGCCAAAATCATATAATCGCATCTTATTAAGTACACATATATTCGCAGTCGGATTGACTGAATAAAAATGAAAGAAATTAAACCGGATCAAAGTTCATCGAGTTCAAAAAAAGAGCAGGTAGAAGCAATGTTCGACAGTATTGCTCCTAAATATGATTTTTTAAATAGGTTTTTATCATTGGGAATTGATAAAGGATGGAGAACAAAAGCCATGAAAGCTTTAAAACCCTATCAACCCAAATTAATTTTGGATGTAGCAACCGGAACAGGAGATTTGGCTTTAGAAGCCGTGAAAGTTTTAAATCCGGATGAAATCATTGGACTCGATTTATCTGAACAAATGTTGCAGGTTGGAAGAGTTAAAATCAAAGATGCAGGATTGGGTTCCAAAATTTCGATGGTGAAAGGTGATAGTGAAAATTTACCTTTTGATAACAATAAGTTTGATGCAATAACTGTGGCTTTCGGCGTTAGGAACTTTCAAAACTTAGAAGCAGGATTGAAAGAAATGCATAGAGTACTAAAAACAGGAGGAAGAGTTGCTATACTGGAATTTTCTAAACCAAGTGGATTTCCGTTTAAGCAAGTATTTCAGTTTTATTTTAAGAATATTTTACCTGTTTGGGGAAATATGTTATCGAAAAGCAGCAATGCTTATACCTACTTACCTGAATCGGTTCAACATTTTCCGGAAGGACAAGAATTTGCCTCAATTTTATTAGCTTGCGGATATAAAGATATTTCGGTACAACCTTTAACATTTGGCACTTGCACACTTTATTTGGCAGGAAAGTAATTTTTATTTTGCTTTTTCTAACAAAAGCAATTTTGTCGGCAGCCCAGCCAAACCTGGAGCAGTACGATAACCGTGTGTTGCATTTTGGATTTACCTTAGCCACCAATATTGGAAGGGCGCATTTAAATGTGAAGACATTGGAATTACCTAATGATTCACTTCGCCAAATAACAGTTAAAAATTTTCCTGGTATAGGTTTAGGTGCTATAACAAATCTTCATTTAAACGACAATATGGATATTCGTTTAATGGCACCAGTTATTTCATTTGTACAAAGAAACATGGTTTATAAGTTTGAAAATTCAATTGATGATGTAAAAATTGAATCGGCTTATTGTGATGCATCATTGTTATTTAAGTACAAATCAGCAAGAAGAAAAAACACAAGATTGTATGTAATTGGTGGAGCTCGAATGAGTTATGATTTCGCCTCAACCATAAAGAAAAACAGAGGATTGCAAGATCCTGTTGTATCCTTAAATCCGATAACATATGGTTGGGAAGCAGGTGTAGGATTTGACTTTTATTTCGAATACTTCAAATTTTCCCCAGAATTAAAAGCCTGCCAAACCTTTGGCAACGCTATGCATAGAGATGGTTTTATCTTTACTAATTATATCCAAAGCATTTCGCCGCAATTGATACAATTATCATTGCATTTCGAGTAGGGATGGATTGCAATCCATCCCTACATAATATCTGGGATGGATTTTAATAGGGATGGACGGCCATATAATCTGTAGGGATGGACCGCAGTCCATCCCTACAGATTATTTTTGATTGAATTTCTTTAAATTCGAAATATTAAACACTACAATGATGGTAACGCTTGATGAAAGAAAAAAAATCGCAGAATGGGTTTTGAATACCAACGATGAAGGCTTATTAGATAAAATCAAAGTGCTGGCTCTTTCAAATACAAATGAAGTCAATGATTTCATTAGCGAATATAATCGAGAAATAGATGAGGCAGTTGAACGAGTGAGAAATGGGAAGTTTACAACACATGAAGACGTTGAATTAAAAGGGAATTTGCATTTTGTTTAGGTGTAAAATCCTAGAAATTAAAAGAGGAATTCATATTTCCCCGTTATAATTAGATTTTTTTCTTTATAATCAAAATTTCAAATTGCTTGGTTGATTTTCAATAATCAATATTCAAGTCCCAATTGTCCTTTGTGTCCCCTTGCTCAAACCAGGTAAAAACCAATTTTTAAAACACCAAACTAATTGCCAAATTTGAATAGGTAATTTAAAGTATTGATTGTAATAGTTTGAACTGTTTATGGTAAATACTTGTCTTCTATTTGTATTCTAGAATCTGAAGCAATTTTTAACTAAAAACTATAGAATAAATAGATTTTATTCCAAAGAGAGAATATAGCAGTGGATTGATTCTAAAATATTTAATGGTTTTCTAATTATTAAACTTAATATAACCCAAATGAAACCAACAATTTTCATTTTATTTCAACTTGTATTATTTGGTTTTAATAATGCTAAATCTTGGTCGATAGATTCAACTACTAATGATTCAATAATTTTTTCAAAAATTTATTCTATAGGACTGAATAAATTTATTGGAAAGAAGTTTTCATTGGTTTTACAAAATGATACTTTGATTAAATTTCAAGAATATAGCTATGATGGATCTTGTGATCCGGATCTTAATAGAGTTGTGCTTTGGTATTCAGATAATGTTACATTAACTATTTATTTTAACCAAATAAACTACCAAAACTCAAAAGCCCCTCAAAAAGATTGGAATTTTGAACTGCTTAAAAATGAAGTCGTTTCAAGAATAAAACTTTCAAATGGTTTTTATAAAAAAGAAAAAATATTTTCCCAACTAGATACAGCTAAAAATCTAAATGAGTTGAAGTCTTTTAGTTTAGTGATGGCCATAAATGAAGAGAAATCAATTAACCTTAAAAATTATTTTATTGATACAAATGTTGTTTATATTAGTTCAATTATAATGTATGATTCATTGAAGGGTAAACCTGATACCATTTATTTTTACAATTTATATTTTGCAGATGGGAGTCTTTTTGTAAGCCATGGATATTCAAAATTCCCCAATAAACGAGATTTAAATGATAGGATTTATGGTAATTTTGGAACCTATAAAATTAAAAGAAATAAAATTCAAAGGACATTTGTTCAAAGTTTTGATGGCGAAGAGGAGAAACTTGTAAATTTCGGGAGATTAGAACCTTGTAGAATTGTATATACGCATCGCAAACCAAAAGGATATTTAAGAAGGAAAATTCCTTTTGTGAAGGATGAGAAATTGATAAAGTATTTTATAATTAGGTATTAATTCAAAATGAATCTTTCATAATGAGGAAAATTTTATTCTTTTTTAGCTATTTTGTTCCATTTATACTTTCAGCTCAAGTTCCTAAATTTAAGGTGCTTGAAAAGCTTGTTTTATCAGGGGATTTTATTGTTTTAATAGAATACAATGACTCTATAATATGGGAGAATAATAAAATACTTTATGCTTTTTGTGTACCAAAAGATTCTCTTCAATTCAATTCTATTTCAATCAATAAGAATGCTGGTTTAAAGTTTTATGATGGTAAAATTGAAAACTTTATTCTACTAAATAAATTTGATTATTATGGATTATTCTATGATTATTTGTTTAAATATCCCAAATATGCATACCAGAAAAATAATCTCGATAGTGGTTTCAAAAAGGATATGTCAGAAACTTATTTATCGCTATTAAAAGATACATTTGATTTTTTTTCTGCACCATTTTTGCCTAAAGTTAATAGCTATGGATTATATCTAAAATCAACCAAAATTACGATTGACGCTTATTTGGTCTCCTATGAAAATTTCAAACAATACAGGGATGATTTTCTTAGTACCACAAACGATATTCGAAACAGAAATTTAGTTGGTATAAGAGGAAGTTTTTTAGGTGCAAGCTTATTTAATATTCAGAGGGAATCAAAAGAATACAAAGTTATTATTCCTTTAAAGGTTAGGAAAATAGATTGATTCTTCTCCTTCATGTTTTCTTTGGAAAATAGGTAGTTCAAATCAAAAAAAAATAAATAGATAAAAGTAGAGATGGACGGCCGTCCATCTCTACAGATTAATTCCCACATCCCCCCTTCAAACTATTTTACCCAATTTTTGTTCTTCATTTTTACCTTATTCACCTATGGAAAACGTTAAAGTTCAAATAATAGAAAGCATCATTATTTTGCTTGTTTATATTTCCTTGTATTTTGTTATAAAAACGATTGTCAATAATTTTCTCAAAAAAACATCACTTGAAAAAGGTAGACGTAAAATGGCCATTAGAACGGCACAGTTATTTACTACCATTGGTGCCATAATTTTACTTACAGGTGTTTGGGGTTTCAAACAAAATGAAATTTTAGTTTTTGCAAGTACAGTTTTAACTGCTTTGGGAATTGCCTTTTTTGCTCAATGGTCTTTGTTGTCAAACATTACTTCTAGCATCATTTTGTTTTTTAATCATCCTTTAAAAATAGGTCATATTTTAAAAGTGCTAGATAAAGATTGCCCTTTCGAAGGCGAAATCACACATCTTACTTATTTTTTCGTTCACATTAAAACCAAAAACGGCGAAATCATTACCATTCCCAATTCATTGGTTCTTCAAAAGTCAATTTCTATTATAGAAAAAAATAATGAATAGGGTTTTAAATTCAGTATTGGTTTTACTATTTCTAAACATTAGTCAATTTGTTTTTGCTTTTGATTTAGGTACTTGGAACATCATCAACTTAAAGTATAAGCATACTAAAAAATTAAGTTTATTTGGAGAAGCTCAATTAAGGTCCTTAAAAATGTATGACCAATTTCACTATTACGAATACAAAGGCGGAGTTAATTATAAATTTAAGGATAATGTAGTTTTTACTTTGGCAATGGGTTCTTATCAAACCTATAAAGAAGGTGGAAATTTTGAATTACCTAAAAACAACAATGAAATAAGAATCTGGCCTCAAGTAACACTTTATCAGAATATTGGGAGCTTAAGGGTGGAACAAAGATACCGTTCAGAATCTAGGTTTACCACAAAAGGTTACCGAAACAGATTCCGTTATAGATGTGGATTGTCATACCCATTTGGAAAAGACCTCAATGGTTTTAAACCTTATCAAGTTGGTATAAGTAATGAGTTGTTTTTTACTGATACTGAACCCTATTTTGAAAGGAATAGAATACTCTTGTCGTTTCAAATAAAGCCTTCTAAAGCTACATCAATTCAAATTGGTTATTTACATCAATTCGACTATAAAATAAATGATGAAACAGGTAGAGATTTTCTTCAAATTGGTTATTTTATTGAGCTTTAAAAAGATTTATAAATTTATTGAAGTTTTTTAAATCCATCTCATTTACTAGCGCAAATAACTATGCATAATTTTGGATTTTCATCAGCCTTTAATCTCAGTTTAATTTGTTTACAATTGCTTAATTTTAGCGCATTATTGTTGTGTGAATGTTAATTAATTTATTTAAGCACATTTAATCATGAAAAAGAATTTTACCGGCATAGTTTTATCAATATTATTAATTACTTCTTTGGCTTTTAAAAGCAAGGAAAAATTAGAATTTAACCCCAAACTAACAGCTTATTGCAAAGCAATTCCCAGTAAATTCAATGATATTCCAAGTGAAAGAAAATCAGAATTAAAAGAAATAGCAAATTTCATTCTTGAACAGAAAAAACAACATCTTCCTTCTAACTTACTTTTCGTTTGTACAAGCAATTCTCGTAGAAGTCATATGGCACAGGTTTGGGCACAAATTGCTTCTTATTATTATGGGATCGATAGTGTGTTTACCTTTTCTGGTGGTACAGAACAAACACGAGTAAATATCAATGCTATTGTGGCTTTTCAACGTGCCGGTATCGAAATTTATTCAAATAACCAGGGTGATAATCCATTAAGATATGTTCGTATTGGAGATAAGTGGAATCCATGGGTAATTTTCTCCAAAAAATATACAGATGCTACCAATCCTAAAACAAACTTCGCTGCAATAATGGTTTGTGCCGAAGCCGATAAAGCTTGTCCTTTTGTAGAAGGTGCTGATTTAAGAATTGGCTTGCCTTATCAAGATCCTAAAGAGTTTGACAATTCTCCATTAAAGGCTGCTAAGTATGATGAGAGATGTAAACAAATAGCAACTGAAATGTTCTTTGTGATGGATATCGTTTCAAAAAGTAAATAGGCTTGATGATATAGTTTAATCGATAAAGTTAAATGCTGATTTAGTGGCTAGGTTTTAATTTTTTTTCGATTGATTTTTAATAACGATTTCAATTAAATTAAAGCTATCCTGAATGATACAAAAAATCATATTTATTCTTGCTTTTGGGGGTTTATTCATAATGAATTCCAAATGCTATGCAACGAATATTGATTCTTTGTTTTTGTCGAAACCCAAACTTAAACCCTACCAAATTAAATCAATGGAAGGGCGCTCCTTTTTGTATGGAATTGTGAATGCTCCCGCTTACATAAGAAAGTTTTTGTTTCCTGTAAATACTGCTCCTTCAGCCTTGAAGAATTATTTCGAAAAGCAAAAAGTGGCTAACAAAAACTTACCTGTTGTTAATCCCAATGATACCAATCAGGTTTTAATAAACATTGTTGGTGATATCATGTGGATTCGAAACAATTGGCTTGATTTTATGGATACTGCAGTTCAGTGTAAAATCAATCAGAGCGATTTGTTTATTGGTAATTTGGAAACAATTATCGATACTACTAAAGACATCAATAAATTTTGGTTTGATTATAGAACTTATAATTCTGATAAGAACCTGATTCATTTTTTACCTCCAAATAAAACTATGCTTTCGCTAGCAAATAATCATAGTTTAGACAAAGGTTTTGGGTCACTTTTAAATACAAAACGACTATTAAATAATCGTGCAATTTTAAACAATGGTGTTAAAGATATAGATGGTAAAATGTACACATCATTTACTTCAAAAGGAATTAAAATTGGCTTTTATGCTTGTGCATGGGGAGTAAATAATCCGAAGGCAAAAGATCAGGATAAACTTCACATCCAAAGTGGAATTGCGCCTTATAATATTAGTTCTTCAATTCAAATTCAGGAGATTCAACAAGCACTTCAACAAATGCATAAGGATGGAATTGAATTTAAGATTATCTCAATGCATTGGGGATATGAATATGAGTTTTATCCAAGAGATGTTGTCATGAAACTGGCACATCAAATTGCACAGGCCGGAGCCAATTTAATCATTGGTACACATCCGCATGTTTTTCAAGGTTCTGAAATTATTCTTACCAATAAAAATAACCTTGATTCCACTTCACATACAACATTGGTTAATTATTCACTTGGTAATTTTTGTACAAGTATGTACAGCTTAGAAACGCGTTTAGGCGTGATTGAAACACTCAGATTACAAAGAAATTCTTCCGGTAAAATTGAATTTTCTCAACCGGAATTCAACTTCGTTTACAATGTTCCTCATAAAGGAAAACAAAAAAGGAAACTGCTTTTTTTAGACGATTACATCATTAGATATCCTAAAAAAGCCAATCAAGATTTTATCAAACGGGTGAGGGAAATTAAAGAAATTTTTCCGTAACCATGGGCTAAAGCCCGGGGCTATGGATGGTCATTACAATCTCCTTGTAATTTTCTCCAAAATCTCTTTTTTCCAAACCATAAAATCACCTTCTAAGATGTGTTTTCTGGCTTCCTGACTCAACCAAACATAAAAGCTTAAGTTCTGAATACTTGCGATAGTTGCGCCTAACATCTCATTACATTTAATCAGGTGTTTTACATAAGCCTTAGAGTAATCAGGAGTAAAGATTGGATCCAATGGAGAATAATCCAGTTTCCATCTTTCGTTTTTGATATTGATGATGCCTTCTGATGTGAAAATAAATCCATGACGCGCATTTCTGGTTGGCATCACACAATCGAACATATCTACACCAAGCGCAATACTTTCCAAAATATTTTCCGGTGTACCAACTCCCATTAAATAACGAGGTTTATCATATGGTAAAATATCACAAACTAGGTCTGTCATTTCATACATTTGTTCAGCCGGTTCACCTACGCTTAGTCCACCAATTGCATTGCCGTCCATTCCTTGATCGGCTGCATATTGCGCAGATTCTTTTCTCAATTCAGGATAAACACTTCCTTGTACAATTGGAAACAAACTTTGGTAATGGTCGTATAAAGCTTCGGTTTCATTGTAACGTTTGATACACCTACTTAACCAACGATGTGTTAAATGCATCGATTTTCTTGCATAGTTGATATCGCAAGGGTAGGGTGGACATTCATCAAAAGCCATAAAAATATCAGCACCAATGGTTCTTTGAATATCGGTAGCATCTTCAGGTGAAAGAAATATTTTGGCTCCATCTAAATGAGAGCGAAATGAAACGCCTTCTTCTTTTATTTTTCTGATTTCACTCAGACTGAAAACCTGGTAACCACCGCTGTCTGTAAGCATGGGGCGGTCCCAGTTCATAAATTTATGTACACCACCTGCTTTGCTTATTACTTCCAAACCCGGACGTAAATAAACATGGTAAGTATTTGCTAATATAATTTGTGCTTTTACTCGTTCAGCTAAATCTTTTTGAGAAACTGATTTTACAGTAGCTTGAGTGCCAACCGGCATAAAAATTGGGGTATTTATCGGACCTCTTGAGGTTTCAATAACACCCGCTCTGGCTTTTGAGGCAGCATCTTTCGACTGAATTGTAAATTTCATGAACGGCAAAGGTAAAAAACTGAGTGGAACCTACAAGTACATAAACACAACAATGAATCAAAGCAAATCTATTACATTTGGGCATGCATATTATTGATTTGCCATTTAATCAACTCATTGGTTTAAGTGTATCAGATAATCCTGAGTATTTCTTGATGTTAACCAATGATAACAAGTATACGAACCATGTTCAAACGGTTCACGCTGCTGCACTTTTTGCTTTGGCTGAAGGAACTTGTGGTCACTTTTTGCTAACAAAATTCGATGGTATAGAAGGTGATGTTTTTCCTTTGCTCAGGAAATCGGAAGTGAAATACAAGAAACCTGCAATCGGAAAAATTTATTCAAAGGTGCAACTGGTGAATGATACAATTGAATCATTTACAGCAAATTTTATTGAAAAGTCGAGGGCTTTGATGCTTTTAAAGGTTGAATTATTTGATAAAAATGGTGTTCTGGTTTTTCAAGGTGATTTTGAGTGGTTTGTAAGCAAAGTCACTAATTCACAATAATTCTGAAAAACACAGATATTTCAGAAAATCAATTCTTTTAAACAATAGTTTGGCAAATAATTTGCTATAGTTGATACTTGCAGTTCCAAATCATGAGAGATTTTTTCAGCTTAGGCATAATAGATAAATACATACTTAAAAAGTACTTGCAGACCTTTTTTTACTCGGTTTTGCTTTTTACTTTGATTGCTATCTTTATTGATATCAGTGAGAAAATTGATGATTTTATTAAACGTAAGCCTCCTTTAAGTGTGCTTATTTTTGATTACTATATTTTTTTCATTCCCTATTTTATGGGATTGTTTAGCTCTGTATTTGTATTTTTAAGTACACTTTTTTTTAATTCCAAACTGGCTCAGAATACCGAAATTATTGCCATTCTAAACAGTGGTTTAAAATATCCAAGATTTTTAAAGCCTTATATGATTGGAGCCTTTGTATTGTTTGTTGTTTTTTTAATTCTCAATACTCAGGTTTTGCCTTATTGTGATAAATACAGATTAAAGTTTGAAGATGATTGGATTCACGACCATGTTCAAACACAGAATAACAATATCTTTAATATGTTGGATGAAGACAATATCATTCACATGGAATCTTTTAATTATGAAGACAGTGTTGGTTTTAACTTTACATTGGAATCTTTAAAAGATGGCAAACTAGTTGAAAGAACTTTTGCAAACAGATTGTTGTGGAACAAAGAAAAATCGTGCTGGACATTTGAAGGTTATACACGCAGACTTTTTGATGGTGAACGTGAGTATTTAATCAAAGGAATTACAATGGACACTGTGCTGAAAATTAGTCCTGATGAGTTCATTGTGAAAACCAATTATGTATCATCAATGACCAATCCTGAGCTCACAGAATACATCAGAAAAGAAACTGAAAAAGGAAATCCTAAAGTGAGTAAATACAAAGTAGAATTGTATAAACGAACAATGGTTCCGGTGGCATTTTTTGTACTTACATTATTGGCAGTTGCGGTTTCATCAAGAAAAAGCAGAGGAGGAACAGGCTTTCATTTGGGTATAGGAATTGGAATCACATTTTCGTATTTATTGGTGATTCAAATCTTTAGTACCATGGGAAATTCCGGTGTGATTGCTCCAACATTGGCAGTTTGGATACCAACAATTGTTTTCTTTTTAATTGCTTTGTACTTATTAAAAACAGCACCAAAATAGTTTGAAGTTTAATAAGTATCTCGTCCTTCATTTTATTATTCTCCTTTGGGGATTTACACCAGTTTTAGGAAAGTTAATTACTTTACCTGCAATTGAATTGGTTTGGTGGCGATTGTTGTTTTCATTACTCAGTTTATATGTTTATGCAAGGTATAAAGGCGTTTCATTTCGATTGCCCTTAAAAAACATTCTTCCTTTATTGGGATGGGGAACTGTTGTTGGAGCGCATTGGTATTTCTTTTATCATGCCATCAAAGTTTCAAATGTTTCTGTTGCTATGATGGGATTTAGCAGCATTACCTTATTTGCTAGTTTATTACAACCCTTGTTATTAAAGAAGAAATTCTTTTGGGGTGATTTGATTTATGGCTTGGTAATTATGATTGGTCTTTGGATAGTAACAGCTGCTGAAACAGTTTATTTCTCAGGTATAATTTTCGGAATATTAGCTGCATTTTTAGGCGCTTTGTTTGGCGTTTATAATGGTAGTTTAATCAACAGATATGATTCAGCCCAAATAACATTGTTTGAGTTTTTAGGTGCCTTTGTTTTAATGACAGGTGTAAGTTTTTATGAACTTTTTGATGCAGGTTTGCCTTTTAGCTTATTACCATTTTCATTTCTCGATACCAATAATTTAATTTTCTTGTTGATATTAAGTATCGTTTGTACAACATTGGCATTTACTTTAAGTGTTGAAATTCTCAAGAAAATTGACCCATTAACAGTCATCATCACCAATAACCTGGAACCAATTTATGGTGTTGTGTTTTCGGTTTTGTTATTCAAGGATTCAGAAATTATGTCGGGGCCATTTTATATAGGAGCAGGAATTTTATTGATTTCTATATTTAGTTATCCATTCATCAAACGAAAACTTCAAGAAAAAGTAAAGCCTGTTATAGACTAATCTGAACAGGCTTAGAAATGGGATTAATTACTTCAGAATTAACTCAATTTATCCAAAGCAAGTTTAATTCTCTCACAAGCTTCAACCAATTTTTCATCTGATGTTGCATAACTAATTCTGATACAATTATCATCACCAAAAGCCTCACCGGTAACCATTGAAACGTAAACTGTATTGAGGACATACATGCATAAATCAGTAGCAGTATGCATCACTTCACCATTGTATTGTTTACCTAAAAAATTACTGATATCAGGAAAGAAATAAAATGCTCCTTCTGGGTCATTAATTTTTATTCCATTGATTTTACTTAATCCATCAAACATAATTTGTTTCCTTCTTTTAAAGGCTTTTACCATCTCGTAACTAGGAGTTAAATCGCCGGTTAGAGCAGCTACAGCGGCTTTCTGACTAATTCCACTTGTAGCAGAAGTAAACTGACCCTGAATTTTTTCGCAGGCAATAGCAATCTCTTTTGGAGCACCTAAATAACCCAATCTCCAGCCTGTCATGGCAAAACCTTTTGATAAACCATTGATAGTAATTGTTCTGTTTATCATGCCCGGAAAACTTCCAATACTTACATGCTTTCCAACAAAATTAATGAACTCATAAATCTCATCAGCGATAATAAATATTTCAGGAAACTTATTGAATACATCAACCAAAGAAGCCAATTCTGTTTCACTAAAAACAGAACCTGTAGGATTACATGGTGATGAGAAAATAAAGGCTTTTGATTTAGGTGTAATGGCTGCTTCTAATTGTGAAGCAGTGATTTTAAAATCGTTCTCAATTGTACCTTTTATAAATACAGGAACTCCACCAACTAATTTTACCATTTCAGAATAACTCACCCAATATGGCGTTGGAATAAGCACTTCATCTCCCGGATTGATAATTGCCATAATGGTATTCATGATAGCATGTTTAGCTCCGGTACCAACTACAATTTGGTCGACATTATAATTCAGATTGTTTTGTGTTTTGAATTTTTGAGAAATTGCTTCTCTTAATTCAGGAATACCTGCAACAGGAGTATAATAAGAGAAATTATTATCAATAGCTGATTTTGCTGCTTCTTTGATATGTTCGGGTGTTGCAAAATCGGGTTCGCCTAAGCTTAAACTAATTACGTTATGACCCAATGCTGCTAATTCTCTCGATTTTTTCGCCATGGCAATGGTTTGTGGCTCATTGATTACATGGACTCTATCTGCTAAATTCATGGGGCGAATGTATTTATTTTTTTTAATAGCCCGAGGTTTAAACCCGGGTTATTAAAAAAAATGTGTTGGGAACAATCATGCAAAAAATTGGAAAACCAATCATTTTAATTATCCTACATGCTGAATCAACGGAGCATTTAAATATCTTAGGGAAATATAAAAATTCCACATCCCAATAAAATCGTGTTGGTTCCTCAATTGCCATGCGGCTTCAGTCCATGGAAAATGAGGAATTGAAAAAATGTTTCTGTCAATAGCCCTGGGCTTCAGCTCAGGGGCAAAAAAAAATGATTGATACCAATTTTTTATCCTTGATAATATTGCTCAAATCAATAAATCATAAACGCAATTTGCATAATCTGCAAATATGGAAACTCACTGACCTGAAAAATTCATAAAGTGGGAATCTATGCAAGCTTTGGCAAAAGCAGACCACAAAGCAATTGGTGTAGCTTTTCTGATTGCTCCACCTTTGTATCATCAAATCAAACAAAAAAAAATTATGAAAAGCTTCAACATGTTAAAATCAATTTTATTTGGATTATTACTTTTAGTTTCTCAATTGAATGCAGTTGCTCAAACTAAAAAGCCAACATTAACTGTATTAAACATCGATACCAAAGGATTTTCTCTTGATGCTGTGCAAATGGGAAATCTAGTAAGACTTGAAATGGAACGTCTGGATAAATATGATGTAACTGATAAATACGATATCAATTATTTGATAGAAAAAAATCAGTTGAACGTGAACAATTGTTATGGCAAAATTTGTCTGGTTGAAATTGGTGAAAAAGTGAATTCTGATTTTATGTTTACAGGTAGTGTTGAAACCTATCCGGGTAATACCATTTTTACTTTTAGGTTGATAAATGTAAAAGAAAAAACCATTGAAAAAACACATGTAATGGAGTTTCTAAATTTCCCTGAAGAAATTCAATCAATGGTTTCAATTGCTATCAAAAAGATGTATGGCTTACCTGTAAATGAAGAACTATTGATTCATTTAACCAAAAAGAATGATTTCGAAAATACCATCAACAACCCCAATAAAAATATTGTGAATTTATCTGGACCACGTTTTGGTTACACTTATTCTTTTGGTGCTGATGCCAATATCCTTCAAAAATCAGAATTGGATGGTGGATTTGAAGCTTATCCTGCTATGTTCCAGTTTGGATATCAGTTCGAAAAACAATATTTAAATGAGGGTAATTTTCAGGCTTTGTTTGAATTCATTCCAATGGTTACCGGTATCGATCAACAAATGATTATTCCAAGTTTTACATTTTTGAATGGTTTTAGAAATAACAATTCAGGATGGGAGATCGCTATTGGTCCAACCATTTCAACAACAACTAAATTAAAAGGTGCTGAATACAATGGTAAATTTTATACCCAATCAGAATTAGACCTTTTGGGAATAAAAGATTTACAGGTTAAAAGCAGGTTAGATAGCAGAGGAGATTTTGCATTTACATCAGCTTTAGTAGTTGCAGTTGGTAAAACAATTAAATCAGGTAAAATGAATATTCCACTTAATTTATATGCAACCATTCCTACCAAAGATGGCTTTAGAATTGGATTGTCGGTAGGTTATAATTCAAAACGCAGATAATACTTGATTTGAGAAAAAATATTGGGTAGGGATTCATTTCTCTACCTTTTTTTGTTTGATAAGCAGTCAAACTTTCTGAATTTTAAAAAACGAAATTCGTTTTGTGGCCAAAATTGCATATCAAACCAAAAAAATTAAAAGAAAAAAGACAATTTTTCCTAAAAACTCAATTGGATTGATACTTGACGGAATAGGGTATACAATAGAAACAATTAATACTAAAATATATGAATTTCAATCAGTTCACCATCAAAGCTCAGGAAGCAGTACAGCTGGCCCAGCAAATGGCCGCTACAAATGGAAATCCTAGTATTGAAACTGCACATCTTTTGAAAGGAATTATTCAAACAGATGAGCAATTAACAGGATTCCTTTTCAAAAAAATAGGAGTGAATCCAACTCGAATTCTACAGGGAACAGATCAAATAGTAAATACCTTACCAAAAGTATCAGGCAATAATCAATTACAATTGTCTTCAAATGCAAACCAGGTCCTCATTCAGGCAACAAGTTTTCTAAAGGAATTTGGTGATGAGTTTGTCAGCATAGAACACTTAATTTTATCATTGGCCAAATCGAATGATGCCATTGGTAATTTAATGAAAGATGCCGGTGTACAAGAGAAAGCTCTGAAAGCAGCTATCAAGGAATTAAGAGGAGGAGAATCTGTTAAATCGCAGGATGCTGAAGCCACTTATCAATCATTAAATAAGTATGCCAAAAACCTGAACGATTTAGCCAAAACAGGTAAACTCGATCCTGTAATTGGAAGAGATGAAGAGATACGAAGAGTGCTTCAAATTTTATCAAGAAGAACCAAAAACAATCCGATTTTAATTGGAGAACCAGGAGTAGGTAAAACAGCTATTGCTGAAGGATTGGCCCATAGAATTGTAAATGGTGATGTGCCTGAAAACCTAAAAAGCAAAAGGGTATTTTCTCTCGACATGGGTGCTTTGATTGCAGGTGCAAAATACAAAGGTGAGTTTGAAGAAAGACTGAAAGCAGTGGTGAAAGAAGTGAGTTCATCTGATGGAGAAATTGTTTTGTTTATTGATGAAATTCACACATTGGTTGGAGCCGGAGGAAGTTCTGAAGGTGCCATGGATGCTGCGAATATTCTGAAACCTGCTTTGGCAAGAGGAGAACTTAGAGCAATTGGTGCAACAACATTAGCCGAGTACCAAAGGTATATCGAAAAAGACAAAGCACTCGAAAGACGTTTCCAAAAAGTATATGTAGATGAACCGGATACCGAAGCTGCTATTTCTATCCTTCGTGGATTAAAGGAAAGGTACGAAGTCCACCACAAAGTTAGGATTAAAGATGAAGCCATTATTGCCGCTGTTGAATTATCACAGCGTTATATCAACGACCGTTTTTTACCGGATAAAGCCATTGATTTAATTGATGAAGCAGCATCTAAATTAAGGTTGGAAATTGATTCTGTGCCTGAGGAAATTGATCAGTTGGATAGAAGAATCATGCAACTCGAAATTGAACGTGAAGCCATTAAACGTGAAGGTGATTCTGCTAAAGTAAATGAGTTGAGTGAAGAAATTGCCAATCTGCAATCGGAACGAAACACCTTAAAAGCACAATGGAAATCGGAGAAGGATGTGGTGGAAGGAATTCAGAGTGCTAAACAAGAAATTGAGCAATTAAAACTCGAAGCCGAACAAGCTGAAAGAGCCGGTGATTTTGGTAAAGTAGCAGAAATCAGGTATGGCAAAGTGAAGGAAGTTGAAAGTAAATTGGAAGCCTTACAAGAAAAACTACATGAAGCCAAAGACCATAAAGCCATGGTGAAAGAGGAAGTGGATAGTGAAGACATAGCCGGCGTTGTGAGCAGATGGACAGGCATTCCGGTAAACAGAATGTTGCAAAGTGACAGAGAGAAATTGTTGAATCTTGAAGAGGAATTACACAAAAGAGTAGTAGGGCAGGAGGAAGCAATAGCAGCTATTTCAGATGCTATTAGAAGAAGCAGAGCAGGCTTGTCTGATCCTAAGAAACCAATAGGCTCCTTTATCTTTTTAGGAACAACAGGCGTAGGTAAAACAGAATTGGCAAGAGCTTTGGCTGATTATTTATTTAACCAGGAAAATGCCATGGTGCGCATCGACATGAGTGAGTACCAGGAAAAACATACTGTAAGTAGATTGATTGGAGCACCTCCGGGATATGTTGGTTATGAAGAAAGCGGACAGTTAACAGAAGCCATCAGAAGAAGACCTTATTCGGTTGTGTTATTGGATGAAATTGAGAAAGCACATCCTGATGTTTTTAATATTTTGTTACAAGTTTTAGATGATGGAAGACTAACCGATAACAAAGGCAGACTGGCCAATTTCAGGAATACCATCATCATCATGACAAGTAATATGGGTTCTCAGTTGATTCAAGAAAAGTTTGAAAAACTAACTGAATTCAACAAAGATGAATTGATGGCCGAAGCTAAAATCGGTGTGATGGAGCAATTGAAAAGAAGCATTCGTCCGGAGTTCTTAAACAGGATTGATGAAGTGATTATGTTCACTCCATTATCGAGAGAAGATGTAAGAAGCATTGTCGATTTACAAATGAGCATTCTCTTAAAACAATTAGGTGAACAAGGCATTCAAATTGAGTTAAGCGGAGAAGCCCTCGACTGGTTAGCACAATTGGGTTACGATCCAACATACGGCGCGAGACCATTAAAAAGAGTGATTCAAAAACGTATTCTCAATGAATTATCGAAAGCCATATTAAGCAACAGCATCAACCGCGATTCAAAAGTAAAAATTGAATTAGATGATAAGAACCAGTTTGTGTTTTTGAATTCGTAAAAGATAAGATTCGTATAAAAAAAAACGCCCTGAAGATGAGAGTTTGCGGGGTGTTTTTGGTTTTGGGAGAGGGATGAATTAACGCTGCACTGCATTGTACAGCAAGTATTTCAGTACATAAATGTATCAAATATATCGAAAACCTCAAAGGGGACGACCGCTTTTTTTACCTCCCCCAAAAAACGAGTTTTACAAAGCCACTTTTAAAAGATATACATTAAAATGGTAAATCTTCAATATATAAATCAGAATCTTTTCCATCAGGTTTTGACATTTTATCATAATCAAAATCGTAGTATTTTTCATCGGGTTCATATTTAGATACATAGCCTCCCCTGACATAACCAAATGTTTTAGGCATTTTGAATGCGACTCCAAAGTCTTTATTTTTTTGATCAATAAAATAATCATTATTGAATGAATAGATTTCGATTCGATCATCTAGAATAACATGCAGATGGTTCTCATAATTAAGAGATCTTGGATATACTCTTACCTTAGTTGCAGCTCCAGGGATATTGTGAAATGTACCATCGCTTAACATTACAACAACAGCATTCTCACACTGTAATACCGTTCCAAAGTATGATGTGAAAGCTGCCAAAACATCTCCTTTCCATGGTTGCAATGGAATAAATTTAGACTTTGAAAATATATTACCTGTCTCTTTAGAATAATTATTAAATCGAACAATCTCTATTCCATTTGGCATTGCCCTGTATATCTTTTCATTAAAACCCCAACTTAAATATGGTTGAATTTCACAATTTTCACTGTTGAATATTTCATTTTCAGAAAATTCACAGACTAAGGCTTTTCGGGGTTTTGATTCATTTTGAATTTCATCCCACATGAAGTATGAAAGAAAGGACTTACCACATAATGAGGAATTATAAATGCTTAAAAAGGAATAGTCTGAAAACGAAGAATGGTTATTGGAAACTTGGCTCATTCTTTTATCATTTCGCATGGATAATTGTTCGTTAGATGAAGCATTATATTCAAATAACCCTTCATCTCCTGCTGATAAAGCTATTCTCGCGTATTTATTAGCGCGCATCGAAATACCATACAAGTCAAAATGCTTGTTAAATTTTGTTGAAACAGGATATTTAGTATTACCATGAACTGAAGATGACAAAAGACAATTATGTGTTAAAACGAACATCTTGTTATTGAAAATTTCGGAATCTACTTGCAGCTCTTTGAATGGTGATTCTTGCTGGCCAACAATGAAATTATTCAATTGATGTTCATCAAAAATTATTTCTTGTTTTGATAGTAGATTAAATTTTTGTTCTAACAAATTCGTTATATCAATGTCAGCAAAGAGTTCATAAAGTTCTGGATGATATAGATTTCTACCATTTTTAAAAGCATAAGTAATAGCAATATTATTTTTATCTTCTTTCAACAATGAGTCAACTAATTTGTTCCAATCAATTGTTTTTATTGATCCATCCATACAAGTGATATATAATCGACCACGATATATCTGGCAGTCCCAATAATTTCCAAGAATAGTTATTTTGGATGGTTTCATATTTGACCTTGTTTTATGCGACTTAATGTGGGTTTATCAATTAGGCCAGCCTGGTACCATAACATTAAAATATCAGGAACTGGTTTGTCCTTTGGCTTGTATCGAAGATCAGCCGGATAGCCGTGCCACAGATTTTGATCAAAGACAAATTTTGCTAATATTAATCTACGATTTCTCAAATTTTCACCTAAAAGGGATAATGATTTTGATACTCCCCAGCCATTAGAATGTACAATCCAAGAATTTGCAAAACAAGTATTGAAGACCTCAAGTTCTTCTAGATGAGTAATAAGCCAAACTGAAATTTCGTCTGTAGGATTACCTCTGTGCTTTGGTGAAAAGAAATACTCTGTAGATAATTTTCCATGTTTAACTAAAACTTTTTCGTTTGTCTTCACTGCCATCATGCATTTTTTTAATATAAAGTAATTTGTTTAATGTCTGCTAACGTTTTACACATTTGCCATAGGTGTGAGTTTAGGCTCAAAAGTAACTCAGTGATACGAATTAATTAAATAATAAATCCCGTTAAACTGAAACGAATTGCACAGCTATTGGAATTGGATTATTAGTTGCTGATTTCATTAACAACATAATGCTGTACATTTCCTGTCGAACCACCATATGACTTTATGGCACCTATTTTCAAATTTGTGAAAGTACCATTATTAATTTCCTTTAATAATTCTGCTTCAAAAGGCACAAAGTAGTCTTTTACTCTCCGAACATCTTTATCAAGAAATTTGACAAGTGGAAATTCGTCTAAATTTTTGAAAGTCTCTAATTTCTTCTTTAACAAAATTTTAAATTTAGGAAATTGTGTAATTGGTGTTTCGAGTGTTTTACCAATTTCCAAATCAATTAAATAGATGTTTTTTAAAATGTGTTCAATTATACTTAGTACAACCTTTAATTGTTTTTTGTCTGGGACTTTCATTTCATGAATTGAGTCGTTTCCCAAGAACCTAACAGAGTGAAGTCTTTCACACTCCTTTTTAGTAATAAGACCTTCCTTTGTTAGATTATTGATTTTAAGTTCTAAATTTCTGCCTTTGATGCTCTTGTCTAGGCATATCGCTTCAATAACGGCTCTAAAACCAGCTCCCGCTAGCAGGTTGCAATTTGCTTTTAATGCATTTACAGATTCTTCAAACACTGTTTCAATAGAATCTGGAAGTCGCCAAGCTCCTTCCAGCTTTCGATGGTCCTTTAGAAATGGAGGATAAATAGTAATTGTAATTGAATGCTCCCATTCATCTTGGTCGTTTGGGTACATTGCTTCATAGTCATGAAAGTCTTCTCTAAATGATATTGTCCCACACCCTAAGCATCTAATTGTAGAATAGTCTGTTGCACACTGATAATCTTCGGTGTCTCTATTTATTGTTTCTTTAAATAGAACTTTATGATTATTTTCATTACAGCAAGTCCTGCAATAGCTTTTAATTAATCCTACAATATTACTCATATTCTATTTTTTTATTAAATCTTCATATAACGCATTAATAATTGCATACCCACCTCCAAAAATGAATTAAACTGCTCACATTTGGGTAGAAGCTCTTCAAACAATTATATTAATAATTCTGCTATAATAAAAACTAAACGGGAAATTAATTAAAACCTAAAAAATGCTTCAATCAGCAGAAAAAGGAACTAATTATAAGAAAACAGTTTCCTCAAAAAACAACTCCACATTCATTTTTTTTCCTCAGCGATTCTCTTAATATCTGTTTTAAAATTTTCTCGTTTTGTAATTGGCTTTCTTTGATAATAGCTTATAAATCATCACAAGTTTGCATGAGTTCATCTAATTTTTGAAGGTTTGGCATCTACCCGAAGGTGGCAATTTCGGAGCACTTGACTGCCAACCAGCCAGAAAATTTGATTTAGGCACAAACCTTGATTTAACAACTCAACGGTCACTATTGTACAGGAGATATTTTTTTATCTACACATTTTTATGAAGTTCTATTTCTGGCATTTCGTCCCAAGTTTTTCCTTCCAAAAGTCGTCCATTTTTCTTTTTGTTCGTTCCGCCCCATTGTTTAAAAAAGAATGCTACGTCCGCGTCTAAACATTGTTTTTTTATGTCTGTAACCCATTCCTCTTTTATGGGTCTCGGCTTTCGACCACTTTCACCACCTACAATTACCCAGTCAATACCTGTTAAGTTCATATCTGGAATTGCCCCAATTAATGGTTCACAAGAAAGAAATTTCACTCTTGCTCCGATCTCACGAAGCAAATCAATTCTCTTAGTTACTTTGCTGTTCTCAACTGAAACGCCCATCCAAATATTGTGAGTCCAGTCTAACCAACCTTCGCTATCATAATATCTTAAAATGTCAGCTCTTTTTGTCAATACTTGAAATACATGTTGTGGATTATCCTTCATTACTTTGAAAACCTTTCTAATGAAGTCAATCGGCACGTCTTTATGAAAAAGGTCACTCATTGAGTTTACAAACACTACTTTTGGCTTTTTCCAAGAGTATGGTGTTTGCAATTCGTTTTCGTGAATTGTTATTTCAAAATTATTTTTGTATTTCTCTACACCCATTGCTTGTAAACGCTTTGACATAACTTCTGCATAGCAGAATTTACAACCTGCTGAAATTTTGTCGCAACCCGTTGTAGGATTCCAAGTCATTTCAGTCCATTCTATGCTTGATTGTGCCATAATATTAATGTTTGTTATATTTAGTTATGATTTCGTTTGCAATTTTAATTGCTGTCTTGTTGTTTGAAGCCATAAAAAAGTGAAACATAACTGAATTTGATTTATTTTTTAAAATGTACGGTTCTGTTACAAATTTAAACAAACTTGCTAGTCTTTCTTTAAAGAGAACTGCTGATTTCTCTATTGCTTTGTCTTCTTTTGAAACAATAGTCTCATCTCCAAACAAAGTGTAACTTATAGTTTGTTTATAGAAATAGTTTAGTATTTCATGTTTCTCCATTCCCAAAAATATCTCGAGTTTTGATACCCAAGCATCTGAAATATTTGAGTCTTTTTTTAATAGTCTATTTACTCCCATACCTGTTGGTACTAAAATCCAAACATCAACGGAAAGTTTTTGCAAAGTTTGCAAAGAATTCCAATTTAATTGCATACCACATGGATCTATATAAGCTAAAACTTTGTAATTTTTTCCTTTTGATGTTGTCAAGAATTGACTCATAGATTTTATCTTATCATTACAGTCTTCTTTTACTACGTGGACATTCTTGTTAGGGTAAAGCTTTTTTGTGTTTTCTTCTAGGTGATTGGCATTATGTTCATCTTTTTCAACAAAGTAAAATAAGTCAAAAGGCCTTGGTTCTTCAATTTCTAAAATTCTTTTAGCTGCACCTACAATAATTTTTTTAGTTTCGTCTTTTCCTTTAATTATAAAACCAGAACCAGCAAAGCCATCAAAATATAGTAATTTCCAATTATACTTGTCTGCATATATATTCATAATGTTTAAATATGCTTTTGCATACTCAACAATTATTTCAATTTTATTTTCTGTCCAATCTCCGCCAAATTCATTCATAGTATCTTTTTTTTAAGATGATCGATAACTAGTTTTTTTCGCAACTCCACCCAATAAAAAAAACAGATTAATGGGTAGAATAGCAGTAAACAAGTATATCAATAATTCCTCATAAATAAAAACTATAATTATAGGATATCAAAAATAAGTAAGGCATTTTTTCGAATCCAAAAGCAAATAACAATGCCTTAATACCATCAACAAGAAATTACTTTCTACTTCCTCAAAGCCTCCTTAAAAACCTGTTGCAAATTTTCTCATTTTGTACTTAACTTTCTTTGATACTAGATTATATTCATTAGAAGTTTGCATGAAATTAAGTTGAAAATACGAAGTTTCCTTAACAAAAAAACTAGCATAACAATTAGCTGCTATAAAGGAGCGCTTAAGTATAATAACTTTGATTCTTGTAAAATAAACTGCTACATTTTTATAAGTTTTGAAAATAAGAGCACTAATTTTTAGATTTTTATGTAAAAAATTGTAGTATAAAACTTTTATATTTGAGAATAATAATTAAACATAATGGAACAATACATAGGAACTATTGTACAAATGGCATTTAACTGGGCACCTAATGGGTGGTTTGTTTGTGAAGGTCAAATTTTAACTATTGTAAATAATGAACCACTTTATGCAACAATAGGAAATACTTATGGTGGTGACAGTATACGTACATTTCAGCTTCCCGATTTAAGAAAAAAGAAATCGGATGGTAGTTACTATCTACAAGGCGAAACTATGGAGGATGGAACTCCTTTTATTCAGAGCTATATTTGTTATGAAGGAGTTTTTCCAACTAGGGCTCAATAGTATTTTTTGAGAGTGTTCATGTAGAACATAATTGGCTACAAATCTATTTTACTTTTGTTAAGCAAAATTGGCTTTATAAAAAATAAAAACAAGAGGAGTGGACTTAAATTTTGTTCATGGGTTTTATAGGTTGAAAATACTTTTTTGATTGGCTACAGTTTCGATTTTTATTTTGGTCTTGCTGAAAATCTTTCGTTACACTTATTAACAATTATTCTTTTAATATTTTTATTCCTTTACCATTTTCAAATTGAATAAAATATATACCTGCATTTAAGTCAATAAGATTTATATATTGATTATTTGAAATTAAACCAGATTTTAATTGTATTCCATTAATTGAGTAGATTGAATAGATTGTATTGTCATTTATATTGCTAATTCTTATTAAGTCAGAAGTTGGGTTTGGGTAATATTCAACTTTGTTTTCATTATAAATGTTACTTTCATTCGTAAAAAGTGGAATACTAATCTTTGAAATTTTTTTTGCTTCAAATTGACTAAAATACAGGTCGTTATTTATAAATAATAAATCTGTTGGAGAGTTTATGCCTGATGCCACTGTAAAAGGCAATGATGGAATGTCTAAAATATTAACTTTTGATATTTTGTTTTCATATAGACTTGCAGCATACAATTCATTATTTTTAATTTGAATTCCTAATGGTTGAATAATACCGGTGGTAACTGTAATAGGAGTAGGGTTTGATGTTTTTAAATTTATTTTTGAAATTTTACTACCAGAAGTTTCCGAGACATACAAATAATTTTCATGTATAATTATACTTGTTGGGAAACCTAATCCAGAAACTACTTTTTGAGCTATTGGTGTAGTTAAAGAAATATCAATTTTTGAAATTTGTCCTGAGTAACTTTCAGAAAAATATAAAGTATTACCATCCAAGGCTAGTCCATTTGGTTTTTCAATTCCCTTTAGCACACTTATTAATGTAGGCGTATCACTAGAAATATCTATTTTGGAAATTTCATCTTTATAGAAATTGGCTATATATAAGAATTTCCCTACCAATAAAATACTTCCTGCACCATCTAAGCCTGTTGTTAATACATCTGTTGATGAGATTTTAGTTTGTGAAATATCAATTTTTGTAATTTTATCATTTTGTTGTTCCACCACATAAATAATGTTGCCACTTGAAAAAATCCTACTTGGTTTTCCGGAAAATTCAGTAAAAACATCAACTATTTGGCAATAAGAAATGTAATTGATAAATAGCAATGGGATAAAAATCAAATATTTATTTTTCATTATATAGTTCTTTTATACTTGCTGAAAAACTTTTTAAGTATTGATGAGTTTCTTTTTCTAAGCTCACAAAATTTTATTGCAATACCTAAATCTAACTGTATGCAAAATGTATTATTAGAGGACATTTTATTTTTTCATTAGCTTTTCAATTGCTTTAATAATAAGGTCTCGGTTTTTTGCTACTTTTATAAATGTGGGAAGTTTTTCAACCATTGTCGAATAGCTTGTGTCTTCTCGTTCTCGTAGTTTTGATGAAACATAATTATTAATTTCATTTAGGTGTTTACGATTATAAGCCCATAATGTATTTCCTTTAATATCACATTGAAACCATAATGATAGTTTAAAGATAGGGTCTCTTGGAGATTCCTTATTATAGCTAATCTTATACTTGTCGTTGCGTGGTTTATATTTTTTAGTATCATTACAGTTTGGACAGCTTACCGTCATTTCTGTAAGTTTTTCTTTTCTATTTGGAAAGTTTTCTTCAAAAGATTTACCACAATTCAAACAATTTCTTTTTACTATAACATTGTATCTAATTAGGTCTTCTTCTTTTTCTATTAGTTTGCAATTACTACAATGAAGTTTTGCATCACTTAAGATATATGGATTTTCAACAGTAACTTTTGCCTCTTGATTACACTTCGGACAAACAACGCAAAATTCTGTCATATAAGATTGCCTTGGAAGTGCTTGTCCTTTATATCTTTGGAGATCTGTCATTGGTTTTCTTTTTAAAGCGGTTACTAGCTAGTTTAGTCTAACTAACTCCAATATGAAACCTATTCAATTTGATTGATTATATGTGCTAATATAGATATTTAGCAGACCTTATTTAACTTAAATGGTATAATTATTTTGTTAGATTTTCTTAATATTCAATGATTGAATAAAGTTTTGAAATTCTTTTAAATCAGGTTCTGAAAACATTTTTTTTTCTATCAAAGTTGCTATCTCTTTTCCTTGATAAAATAAAAAGAACTTTTTCGATTCTTTAAACTGATAGAACCGTGTCCATTTTTGCGTAGAATCTATAGAATCACCCTTAATTTGTATTGATTCATTAGTCAATATATAGTTTAATTTTTCGTGAAAAAGACTGTTTGAATTGTAGAGATTTTTAATTTTAACCAGGGTGAAAATAGAAGAAATTAAAAATACTCCAATAAATATAAATGTTAAATATTTGAAACCAGACTGATCATTCATATTTTCTCCATACGAAATATAATTCATAGAGAACAAAAGCGTAATCCCAAACGAAATTAAATAAATCGGATTTTTAAAACTTAATCCCAAAATCAGATTTCTGTAATCAATGTATTCAATTTTTCCACTCAAATTAATATTTAGTTCTTTATCGTAGTTTATGGGTTCAATTACTTTGTTCTTTTTAACTTTATTTAACCCATTTCTTAATCCGAATATAAATACCAATAAAGACATGAAGTATGCAATAGAAGATGTTATAATTTCTTTAGTTGAAATTTTTTCCATAAAGCTATAATCCATAACTCCAGGAATAATCCCAATCAAACCGATTGCAAAAATCAATAACATGAATGAGCAGAAAATAATCAATATCCAACCGATAAATTTTTTCATATAATTTTATTTCTTTCTTTTAATTTTCTTGTTTGAAATAGTTTCACAATATTTCTCCCTATCAAATGTTTTACTTCATTCATATAAAAAATAAAATGCATCTTAGGGGTAAAAAAGTGGTAAACAAGTATATCAATAAATCCACATATTTAAAATTGATGCAAAAAAAAATTAATTGATTTAATGTAGTTTCAATCACAACCCGATATAGTATTTTTTTTAATTTTATGTTGGTTTAAACTTCAAATCTATTTTGCTCCATAATTCGAATAAAAATCTGATTGTGTTTATTCCTCAATCATTTTAAGACTTTATTTGGTTTATTCTTGGTAAGAAAATCTATTTTTGTATATACCATTAGCCATGAAAAACCTCATCATTTTATTACTTTCTGTTTTCATTATTTCAGCTTGCAAAAAGGACAATGAAATAGCGTTACAAACAGGTTTAGATGACAACTGGAAATTAGATTCTACAGGTTATTCCTGGATAACAAATGCAGGTCATAATTATTGGCAAATCAATGGCAATCATGTGCAAGAATTACATGGAATTTTTCCTGTTGATTTAAATGGCCAAATGAAAATTGTGCCTGTTCAAAAAGGCATCATCAGCTTCAATCCTGATACAAGTTTTCTAAATCCAATTACTAAAATTGTTCATTCAGGAAAAAACATTCGAATAGATTTTTATAGCAGCGATTCCATCTCAGCCGGACATACAAAAGGAGTTTATGAGTTAATCAAAGATTCATTAATCATTCATACCTCATGTTGTTATAAAACTTTTAGGTATTCGAGGGTAAAAATACTTCCGTAGTAAACGTTCATCAAACCCCCAAAAACATAAAAGGCTGCCTAGGCAACCTTTTAAAATCTTTCACCTGGCTACGTTACTATTAAGCAAGAGGCTATGCCAGGCATCATGTTACAAAGCTAAAGATATTTCAGATATTTACAATAAATATTTTAAATGAAATACGAGGAATTATGTCTTTATCTTTCCAATCCGCGCTTTGAGCGGTATTTTATTGCGTCTAATTTTAATGAAAAAAGGGCAATTTTAATATATAAGGAAAACCTAAAAGTGGCTCAATCTTTCTATCCTTTGATTAGTTTTTTCGAAGTAGTTTTAAGAAATAAATTGAATCATGAACTTAGTAATTATTTTTCTGATTCCGAATGGATCATTAATCAGAAAACAAAAATGATGAGTGATTCATCTCTATCACATTTTGATAAAAAGAAACAAATATTTATAACAAATGACTTCCTGAAGAATTCGATAGAAAAATCAGAAAAGAGATTAAGACGATTAAAATTACCTGTGACATGTAATCATATTATTGCAGATACGTCATTTGGCTTTTGGACTGAATTATACGAAATTCAACATTATAAAATTTTAAAAGGTCGACCCATTAAAATATTCGAAAATTTGCCGGCAGGTATAGGAAGAAAAGAAGTTTCAGATAGATTAAATAAGATAAGAATACTTAGAAATAGAATTAGTCATAATGAACCACTTTGTTTTAAAAGTTCTAGTTTAGATTTCTCTGGAATTCAAACGAACTACCTAATTTTACAAGAATTATTACTTTGGTTAAACCCAGAATTGCTCAATTGGATTATGGATTTGAATCAAATTCATCAAGTAATTTCAAAAGCAAAACAGATATAAATTATGCGCATCTTTTTCCCATCTCCCTTTCCCTCATTTCCCTTACCTTTGCAGAATGATTAATCCTTATCCATTACCGGAACAGTTTATTATTACTGCTTTAACTCAAAAAGGTGTTGAACCTCTTTTGGCCAAAGAATTAGAGGCCCTGGGTGCCAAAGATATTGAGGAAAGAAAAAGCGCTGTGTACTTTACCGGTAACCTGGAATTGTTGTATAAATGTAACCTGCAACTCAGAACCTGCATGCGTTTATTGGTTCCTATTTTTGAATTTTCGGCCTTTAATGAAAAGAATTTATACGATGGAATTAAGTCGTTTCCATGGACAAAATTGTTAGATGTAAACGGTACTTTGGCTGCTGATGCTACTGTACATTCAGATTTTTTTAACCATAGTAAATATGTGGCTCTTAAAACCAAAGATGCTGTGGTTGATTTGTTCAGAGAAGAATTTGGTGTTCGTCCGAATGTAGATGTTTACGACCCAGATTTGAGAATACATGTGCATATTTACCACAACGAAGTAATTGTTTCATTGGATAGTTCTAATGAGTCTTTACACAAACGTGGTTACAGAGCTGATGCCAATATGGCTCCATTAAATGAGGTTACAGCAGCGGCTTTGATACTTCACAGTGGCTGGGATGGAAAAGGTACTTTTATGGATGGCATGTGTGGTAGCGGGACTTTATTAATTGAGGCTGCCATGTTTGCTAAAAACATTGCTCCAAATATCAACCGACCTTATTTCGGTTTCATGGGATGGAAATCTTACGATGCCAAATTATGGGAAAGAATTAAACAAGAAGCAGAAGATGCAGTTCGTCCTTTAGATGGAAAAATTATTGGAAATGATGCCGTATTTAAAGTAGCAGATATGGCTAAAAACAATGCTGCAAAAATGGGTTTGCACCACGATATTTCTATCACCAATATGCGTTTCGAAGAACAAAGACCGCCTGAAGGTGGAGGGATTCTCATCATGAATCCGCCTTATGGAGAAAGGATTGAAATCGAAGAAATCAATCAGTTTTACAGAATGATAGGGGATACCCTTAAACAAAGATTTGAAGGTTTTGATGCATGGATTTTATCGAGCAACAAAGAAGCATTGAAACACATGAAACTGGCTGCTTCTAAAAGAATGATTGTATGGAATGGACCATTGGAATGTAAATACCACAAATTCGAAATGTACAGAGGAAGCAGAAAAGAAAAGACAGAAGAAACTCCAACTGAGAATTAAATTAAGCAGGAGGATTTCCATTTACTTCCTAGCAAAAAAGGAATTCAAAATCCCAACAAAATCGTTCTGATACCTCAATAGCTTTGTTGGCTTCAGCCCAAAGGTATTGAGGTATAAAAATTCAATTCAATTGTCCTTAGAAATACAAAACTAGTTTATAGGTAAATCTGCAGTAAATCGATAAAGATATATTCTAATTCCTTCCCCTACACATCAAACGATTCGCGCATATTGGGAATGTAAATATGCTTGAATCCTTCATTGGTTAATCGCTCTTTAAATGCCAGTTGGTTTTCGTATTCACCATGAACCAAAAATAGTTTTTCTACTTTATTTGGTTCGATGCATTTTAAAAAGCGAATCATTTCTTCGTAATCAGCATGGGCAGAATAGTAATCTAGGTTTTTAACTTCAGCTTTTACCTGATATTCTTCTCCAAAAATATTTACCAAGGTATCACCTGCTTTTAGTTTACCTCCAAGACTTTCAGGAGTGGCATATCCAACCAATAAAATGGTGGTTGATGGATCCTGAATATGATTGGCTATATGGTGTTTCACCCGGCCTGCTTCAGCCATTCCACTTGCAGAAATGATGATACATGGTCCCTTATATTCATTCAATGATTTTGACTCTTCCAGCTCAGTTATAAAATGTAAGTTTTTAAAGCCAAATGGATCCGGATCTTTGGCGATATAATCCAAAAATTCTTCACGGTAACATTCATCATGTTCACGCATAATATTGGTGGCTTTAACAGATAGCGGACTATCTACAAACACTTTGATATTGGGTAAAGTTCCATCGTTGTAAGCTTTGTCTAATAAATAAACAATCTCCTGGGTACGATCAACACTAAAAGCAGGGATGATTAATTTACCTTTTTTCTCAACGCAGGTATGGTTGATGATTGAAAGTAATTCTACTTCGGCATCAATAGCAACCGGATGTTTTTTATTGCCATAAGTACTTTCACAAATCAGAATATCACATTGGTCAAACTCTTGTGGGTCGCGAAGAATTGAATCGCCATATTTACCGATATCACCTGTAAAAGTAATTTTCTTTGATTTGCCAGTTCCTGTTTTGATATCCAGGTGAACACATGCAGAACCCATTAAATGACCTGCATCTGTAAAGTGAAATTTGAATTCAGAATCCACTTTCAATTCCTGGTCATAACCCACTTCCTGCATCAGACTTATAGCTTTTTCAACATCTTCAACACCATAGATGGCTTCAATTTTTTCTTGACCTTTTCTTTTTCTACGTTTGTTTACAAAAGCCAAATCTTGCTCTTGGATATGCGCTGAATCCATTAACATAATTTTACACAAATCGAGACTTGCAGGTGTACAAAAGATAATTCCATTAAAACCTTGTTTCACCAATCTTGGAATCAAACCCGCATGGTCGATATGAGCATGTGATAGAATCAAATAATCTACCGAAGCAGGATCAAAACCAAAATAGCGATTGAGGTCATCCTTGTTATCAAAACGACCTTGAACCAAACCACAATCAAGTAAAATTTTGGTTCCTTTGGGCGTGGTGATTAAATGTTTGCTGCCGGTTACCATTCTGGCTGCACCGAAAAATTGAATCTGCATGATGCAAAATAGAAGAAAACAATCTTCCTGCCAAGCAAATCAGAATTTCTTCAGTCACATTTCGATAAAATAAACTTACTATGCTGTATGCTTGGAGTTTGCAGGTATTCTGGAGGACTAAGACCCAAAAATTGTTCAAAGAAATGTAAAAGTGTTTTCCACAAAATTCTTTCAAACACAATTCTCTTTTTACATTTGTTTAATTAGACGTATTATTGTTTTCAGAATATATAGAGATTAGGATTATGCATTTAGCAATCGCAGGAAATATCGGGTCGGGAAAGACAACATTAACAACCTTGTTATCTAAACATTACAAGTTTGAACCACATTATGAAAACGTAGAAGACAATCCCTATATCAGTGATTTCTATGAAGATATGCAACGTTGGAGTTTCAATATGCAGATTTATTTTTTGAATACGCGTTACAATTCCTTGTTACAAATTCAAAAAGGAAAGAAAAATGTGATTCAGGACAGAACCATTTATGAAGATGCAAACATTTTTGCACCAAATCTTCATAGCATGGGTTTAATGAGTACCCGCGATTTTGATACTTACCAAAGATTGTTCGAATCGATGGTGCAAACCGTTAAAGCTCCTGATTTATTGATTTACCTAAGAGCAAGCATTCCTAGTTTGGTGAACAATATCCAAAAACGTGGTCGTGAATACGAAGACAGCATCCGTTTAGATTATTTAAGAAGATTAAACGAGCGTTACGAAGCCTGGATGAGTTCATATCGTGGAAAACATATTATTGTTGAGGTAGACGACCTAAACTTTGCTGAAAACAATGAACATTTAGGAAGTATCATTTCAAGAATCGAAGCTGAAACAAACGGATTGTTTTAATTTGTCCATGTAAAGTTTTTGATTTTTCATCAAAATTAACTTTTCTATTAGGTCTCTCTTGTTTATTTTTCCGATGTATGAATCAAAGGAAAAATATACTAGCTCCTATATTATTTGCACTGAGTTTTATTTTAGTACAATCTGTTTTTGCAAGCAGATTTACTCAAATTCAAACAGCTACACCCAATGTTTGTGGCTCATCAGCCTTATATCAAATTGCAGTTAATTCTGATACAGTTCCAGCACCATGGCTCTGGCAATATGCAGATACCATAACAGTAGTAAATTCTGTTTCTACTCAAAACCTATCGCAACAATCTCAAAGTATCAGTTTTAGAAGGTGGAGAAGGATTTCAAGAGCCGGAACTTTTCTAGCAGATACTTCCAATTGGTTAATGATAAAAATGAATCCTATTCCTGCTTATACAGGTGTGGTTTCAAAATCAGTTTGTAATGGCGATAAAGTTGAATTGTTTTTGGTAGGCACTCCTGCAGGAAATCCTCTGAATTTTAATTATACATCAGCATCTGTTTCGGCAATTTCTGGAAACAGAAACCGAAATGCACAAAATTTTATTTGGGATACAGTAAGCATCACAACTTCCACACCACAGAACATCAATTATACTGTTATTCCTGTTTTTACACTGAATGGATTTTCCTGCACCGGAGCTTCTTCAGTTATACAAATTACAGTCAATCCAAAACCAAAATCAGGCTTCATTTTAAATGCCGGTTCTGGTAGTCTTTTGGGGATGTCGAACAAAACTACTTATACTTTTTCTGATACAACTCAAGGTTCTGTTTTTAGGTCGTGGATGTTTAGTGATTTGTATTCAGCAACAACAGCAACATTTAATAGAACCTATTCAAAAGGTGGATTATTCTCTACAAGAGTAGTTAATACAAATATTTATGGATGTCCTGATACCAGCGCTACCCAACAAGTTTACGTGGTTCAAAGTCAGGGTAAAGTGCAAGAATACCGAATGGGCGGAATTGATATCGACAGAGGATTTGGAGCTGTTTATTTGCCTGATAGCTCCTATGTAATTGCCGGTTTTACACAAAGTCCAATTGGCGGTACAGTTACATTGTCAAGTAAAGGTTCAGCCGATTATTGGATAAATTATATGTCTCCTAATGGTACAAAATTCTGGGAAAGAAGATTTGGTGGCTCAAGTTATGATGAATTAAGAAGCATCATTAGAACTTCAGACAACGGTTATTTATTAGGAGGAATTTCTTTCAGCGGTATCAGTGGCGACAAATCTCAAAACAATAGAGGAAGTTCAGATTACTGGATTATAAAATTAAACTCCTTAGGAAACAAACAATGGGATGCACGTTTTGGTGGTACTTTAGAGGATAATCTGATTTCAGTTTATCAAACTTCAGATGGTGGTTATATTTTAGCAGGATATTCTGAAAGTGACATTGGTGGAGATAAGACAGCAGCCCAAATTGGAGACTTAGATTTCTGGGTTGTTAAAACCAATTCATTAGGTGTAAAACAATGGGATTATTCTTATGGTGGTAGTGGACTTGAACAATACACTGCACTCGAACCAACGCCCGATAATGGATTCATATTAGGTGGGATGTCGAATAGTCCAATTGGTGGCTCAAAATCGGAAGCAGCAAAAAGTTCTATGGGTGATTATTGGATTATCAAAATTAATTCTTTAGGAATTAAGGTTTGGGATAAAACCATTGGTGGCATTGGTCAAGATGTTCTAAGAGCCATCAAACTATTACCTGATGGATCCATGCTTTTGGCAGGAAATTCGGAATCTGATGTAAGTGGAGATAAGTCAACAAGCAGTTTTGGTATCAATACAGCCGATTTATGGCTGGTGAAATTAGATGCAGATAGAAAAAAACTTTAGGATAATTCATATGGAGGATCAAGTTCAGATTTCTTACTTTCATTCAACCAATCTTCAGATGGCGGATTTTTAATCAGTGGAATTTCTAACAGTCCAAGTAATATTGTAAAGAGTCAAAATTCAATTGGTGGATTTGATTATTGGACAATTAAATTAGACCAAAGAGGAAAGAAAATTTGGGATTATACCTGGGGTGGAATCAATACTGAAATTTTGAATAAGGTGGATAATTTGGAGCCTCATACCTATTTGTTTTCAGGATATACAGATAGTCAGCAAGACAACGATTTTTCAACTCCATTAATTGGTTATCAAGATGCTTGGATGTTAAAAGCATTCGACCAAAGAACCTGGGTTTATTCAAACGAACCGGATGTTTGTTTTGGTGATTCATTAAGAATAGGATTTGGTAGCCGAGATTCATTAGGAAACGGAAATACTTTCACCATTCAATTGAGTAATGCAGCTGGTAATTTCATCAATATGCCATTCACTGCAACAAGAACTATAGCAAAAAATACTACTGATAGTATCATTTGGGCTTTACCTGCAAATATCGCTTCATCCACAAAATACAGGTTCAGAATTTTTGGCATCAATCCTCGTGATACCATGATTATGCCTGAGTTTAGTATTTATGGAATTCCAAAAGTTGGATTTACCATGAATACAAATCCACAGTTATTTACAGGCCATATTTTCTCTTTTAATGATACCACTTTCAGCAATCCAAAAGCAAAACGCGAATGGATTTTTTCTGATGGTACAAAAGATTCGGTTCAAACCAAAGCCAAAACTTTTGCTACCTGGGGAAATTATACAGTGAAGCTAAAATCGAGTTTCAACAATTGTTCAGATTCCGTTCAGAAAAGCGTAACGGTAAGAGCGATTTCTCCAACAATATCTGCAACAGGTTTAACATTTACAAACATTACAGGTAATAGCATCAGGGTTAATTTTACCAAAGGAAATGGAGAAAGAAGATTGGTCATTGCCAGATTAAGTTCTGCTGTGAATTCTACTCCTGTTAACTTTACTCAATATACTGCTCGCTCTGTTTTTGGTCAGGGTACTTTAATGGGAACAAATAACTATGTAGTATACAAAGACACCGGAAATTTTGTGGTGATAACAGGTTTACCAACTAATACTGTATTACATGTTTCTGTTTTTGAAATGAATGGAGATACCAATTTCTGTGCATTCAAAACAACTGCTCCATTAACAGGAAGTACAACAACATTACCTGTAAAATGGCTTTATTTTAAAGCCAATAGAATGAATGAAAACGAGGTGATGTTAAACTGGGCAACAGCTTCAGAAATCAATAACGATTATTTCCTTGTTCAACGCAAATCTGATGAATGGAAAGACATTGGTAAAGTTGGTGGATTTGGGAATTCAAACATCAATAGGTTTTATGAATTCAAAGACCTTGATGCAAGAGAAACGGAATTGTATTACCGACTAAAACAAGTTGATAAAGATGGGAAGTTTGAATACTCTGATGAGGTTTTGGTAGGACTTGAAATACCTGATATAGACTTGAAAATTTATCCGAATCCATCCAAAGGCAATTTAACTATTGAATACAATTCTTCTTTTAATGGAGCATCCTTAAAAGTAGTTGATATTTTGGGAAGTGTTATTTATGAGGATAAGCTGGATGATTCAGGAAAATTTCATTCATCAACCCAAATTAAAAAGGGCATTTACCTTATTCAGATAAATGCCCAGGGTGAAAAAGTGTATTCAACAAAATGGATTGTTGAATAGAACTTTTATAAGCTCTCGCAATACTTTTTGAAATTATCAAGAATAGCTTGCCAACCTCCAACTTGCATTTCATGTGGGTTTTCAGATTCAGGATCAAAATCTTCTGAAACCATTACACCACCTTCAGCTTCTTCAAATTTGGTGATGACTTTTCTTCCATCAGATAATTCTGTTTCTAACAATTCATACTCATCTACAGTTTTGTAAATGGCTTCCAAATCAAATGAAAAACTACCATCTTTAGCAGCCATGTTCCAGCTCATTCTACCACCAACTCTAACTTCGTTAATAGCAGCCGGACAATGCCAATCATCGCTGGCAAAGTTCCATTTAGTAATGTGTTCAGGTTGGGTAAAACAATTCCAAACTGTTTCAATATCTGAATTAATGATGGTTTCTACGTGTAACATGGTGATGGATTTTATAGGTTAATTATGGTTTTTACTAATTACAAATTCCCTGTTCTGCCGCCATCTACCGGAACATTAATTCCGTTGATATAAGCAGCAAATTCCGATGCAAGGAAGGCTGCGGCATAAGCAATTTCTTCTGGTTTGGCAAAACGATTTAAAGGAATTTCAGCTAACATTTCTTTGCTTACTTCATCTACACTTTCATTCATTTTCATGGCTTTGCCTTCTATAATCTGACTAAGTCTGTCGGTTGATGTTGCACCCGGTAAAATATTGTTTACGGTAATTCCCATCGGACCTAATTCATTGGCCAAAGTTTTGCTCCAGTTGCCAACTGCACCTCTAATGGTATTCGATACTCCCAATCCTTTCAAAGGCATTTTAACAGATGTTGAAATGATATTGATGATTCTTCCATAACCACTTTGTTTCATGCCATCAACTACATTTTGCACCAAATAATGACTGCTTAATAAGTGTGCATTAAATGCATTTAAGAACTCTTCTTCTCGAGCATTTACAAGTGGTCCCGGACTTGGTCCACCGCTATTGTTTACCAAAATATGGTATAAATAATGTGAGTTTGTTTTCGATTGTATAGCCTCTTTTACTTCCGAAGGTTTAGAGAAATCAGCCACTAAAAAATTGTGTTTCTGACCTTTTTCAGTATCTAAATCTCTAACAACTCTTTCTAATAAAGCACCATTTCTGGCCATTAAAGTTACATTGGCTCCTAATAGAGCAAATTGTTTTGCAATGGCAAATCCAATTCCTTTGGTACTTCCGCAAACCAATGCGTTTTTCCCGCTTAAATCTATATTCATTTTATTTTTTTTGTTGAATGATATCCACCCATTTCTGCAATAATTCTTCCAGTTCTGCAGGTATAATAGGTTTCGACAGAAAATCATTCATGCCGGCAATCAGACATTTTTCCTGATCACCTTTCATGGCATTTGCTGTCATGGCAATAATAGGAATTTTTGGAGAACAAATTCCAGATTGACCGTTTCTGATTCTGCCTGTAGTTTCATATCCATCTAATTCAGGCATTTGAAAATCCATGAAGATTAAATCAAACTTTTGTTGTTTCATTTTCTCCAATGCGATTAGCCCATTATCAGCAGTTTGTGCTTTGTATCCAAATTTATTAAGTAAGGCTAATGCAACTTTTTGGTTGATTAAATTATCCTCTACAATCAATATTTGTAGATCAGTTTGACTTTTATTGTCTGATACTTTTTCTTTCTTTTCAGTTTCTGATTTTTCGCTAATTGTATTTAATGAAGCACTTAATTCAAGCTGAATTTGTCTGAACTTTAACGGTTTGAAAATGATAGAATCAAAATGATTCATTTTAGCCAGTTCAATGATTTTTGTAGTTCTGATTTTTGATAAAAAGATTTTTAAAACAAATTTGTTTTGTAAATCCGTTTCAACTAATTCATTTAAAAAATTCTCTTCACTTTCATTACCTAAAATCAAAATCGTATTAGGTTTAATTTTAATTTTTTGCAATGCAGAAACCGATTCAATTTTTTCAGCCTTGATATTCCATGCATTCAAATGTTTAATCAACTCATAATTGGCTTCTTCATTTGAATCAATACAAATTGCTTCATAATCTACAAACAAAACAGGTGGCCCATCTATTGTAGATTGTTGTTTATTTTTAGTTTTAAATTTAGTAGTAAACCAGAATGTTGAACCTTCATTAGGAGTGCTATCAACGCCGATTTCTCCTTTCATCATTTCTGCCAGTTTTTTAGAAATGGATAAACCTAATCCCGTACCTCCAAATTTCCTGTTGGTGCTGGCATCAGCCTGAGTAAATGGATTAAATAGAAGTTTAATTTTATCATCAGGAATTCCAATTCCTGTATCACTTATCTCAAACTTTAAAATACTATGATTCTTCGTAGATTTAACTAGTTTAACTTCAATAATTACTTTTCCTTTTTCAGTAAATTTAATAGCATTACTTCCAAGGTTTAAAAGTATTTGTTTTAATCTAATTGGATCACCTTTTAAAGAATTGGGTAAACTAGGTTCGTATTTAAGAAGAAGTTCAATTTTTTTCTCATTAGCTTTTGAACTTAAAATATCTAAAACTTCATAAAGTGTTTGAGATAAATCGAATTCAGTTTCTTCTAATTCTAATTTTCCTGCTTCAATTTTAGAAAAGTCTAAAATATCATTAATAAGATTCAGTAAAATCTCACTACTAATTAAAATTGTTTGGGTATAATCCCTTTGAATATTGTTCAAATTGGTATCCAGAAGCATATGTGACATGCCAAGAATTCCATTTAAAGGCGTTCTTAATTCATGACTCACATTAGCGAAAAATTCTCTTTTTGTAAGATTGGCTTCTTTAGCTTCATGTAAAGCTTTAAGCAGGGCAGATGTTCTGTGATTGATTAAAATTTCCTGATTTTCAGTTATATCTTTTAAATGAGTATTTCTAACATATAACTCAAGACTCTTTTCTTCAAGCAACTTTTCGGCTTGTTTACGGGCGTTCCTTTCCCGTTCAAGTCGTTTTTTCCATATTTCTTCTTCCTTGCTCAATTACTTATATTAACTCAATTGTAAACTTAATTGTTTCATCCAATTGTCTTTCTCTTTTTAATGAGGCTTCTTGCTTAAAAAATTCAATGGCTCCCATTAATAATCCTTCTGCAAGATCACCTAAATGTCTTTCACTTACATAAATCATTTCTAATTTCTTTTCGTGAATGCGTTTAGTATTAAATTGTGGAAGTTCTGCATCAGGGTAAAGCTTTCTAACTTGAATATGAATATGGTTTTCAATACTTTCAAGAAAAAATAACAAACCATTTTCAAAAACTACAAAACTAGGATACAAAACAGCCAATCTGTTGAATAAATAATTTCCAAAAGCTATCAATAAATCTTTAACAGGAATTCCGGTTTCTCTACCTAAATTTACTACCAATTCAGCCATTTCAGTATGCGGATAAGTACCTACAGATGTATAACTTCCACCACTTGCTAAATTCGATGATTCTATAATTTTGTCTACGGTATCAATTGAAAATTTCTTCTCAACCATATCTAAAAATTCAGTAAAAATTATACCTTTCATTGTTACTTTTATTAAAATTTCTACAATTTAATTTGCTGTGAATATATTTTGATTTCTTTAATTGTAAAACAAAAAATGGTCATTAAGTGGTTTATGAGATGTAATTTGTTGCTATTTGAATTTAACATTCAGCTATTTCACTTGTAAAAATTAACTGAAAGAACCTATTTTGCGTTGTGCAGTTCATTAACCCATCATTTTTATATGCTTTAGGATTTCTGACAATTCCTATTGTGATACATTTGTTTAATTTCAGACGCCCCAAAAAGTTAGTCTTTTCTGATATTAGATTTCTCAAACAAATTCTTCAACAAAATAAAAAGCAACGTCAGCTTAAACATTACCTCATTTTATTACTTAGGTTATTAGCTTTATCAGCCTTAATTTTTGCTTTTGCCAATCCTTATTTACCAAAGGGAAGTTCTGCTGCGAAATCAAATGCTCCCGTTTTTATTTATATTGATAATAGCTTTTCAATGAATGCCAAAGGTAAAGATGCTGAACTTCTTGAACAAGCTAAAAATAAAGCCAGAACTATTATAAATGCTTATGGAGATTCTCGTTCTTATCAAATTCTAACCAATAATTTTGAATCAAAACATAGAATAAATTATAATAAAAAAGATGTTTTGAATTTGCTTGATGAAGTTAAAATTTCTACACAATCAAAATCCTTCAACCAAATTCTTGCTCGTCAGCAATCACAATCAGAAAATGGTTCAATTGCTTATTGGATTGGTGATGCACAAGAATCTCAAGCCAAAATAAATGAGTTTCAGTTAGATTCAAATTTATCCATTAAGTACCTTCCGCTATTACCTGAAAATTCTGCAAATGTTTGGGTTGATTCTGTTTGGTTTACCGACCCGATTGTAAAAAAGAATCAGCTTTTTACCATAAAAGTTAAACTCAAAAATGGCTCTAAAAACGATATAGAAAATCAATCTGTATCATTAATTTTAGATGGAAACCAAAAGGCAATTCAAACCTTTTCATGTAAAAATTCTTCTAGTGAAATCATTGATTTTCCTTTACAGATTAATGATGGAAACTGGCATCAAGCTTCAATAAAAATTACAGATTATCCTGTTTCTTTTGATGATGAATATTACTTTACTTTTAAAGTGAGTGATGAAGCCAATATTCTTCAAATTTATGAGGATAATCCTAATCCGGCATTTTCTCAATTATACCAATTAGATGCTACTTATAAACTTCAAAAAAGTCAAGTAAGAAACTTAAAGTATTCTGATTTTAATAGCTATCAATTAATCATCATTGATAGATTAAAAACAATTTCTTCGGGTTTGTTTAATGAATTGGAACGATTTGCTAAAGATGGCGGAATTGTTGTTGTGCTGCCTAGTTTAGAGCAAACCGGTTACAATGAATTTTCAACAAAACATGGTGTTAATTATGGCAACTTAAAAACGGGAAATTTTATAGTAAACAAAGTTGAATTAAATGACCCCATTTTTAGAGGTGTTTTTAATAATTTAAACGAGCAGAATTCATTCCCCGAAATCAATAAGAGTTTTGAATTATCGGCGAATTCAAATTCAGGTGTTAAAAGTATTCTTCAAACCAATAATTCAATTCAATTTTTAATTAGAAAGTCGCTTGGCAAAGGTCAGTTTTATTGGGCAGCAAACGATTTGAGTTCAACCAGTGGAAATTTTTCTCAGCATGCACTTTTTGTTCCTGTTTTCTTGCAAATGCCCTTTCAGGTAAAATCAAAATTGGCTTTGTCTTACAGCTTGGGCTTAAATAACCTCATTCCAATTACTGGTAAAAATTCAAATCAGCTTTTTAAAATTTATAAAGCCAAAGAAGAATGGATTTGTGAAACTGATAATAAAGATGGCAATACTTTTGCCCTTTTACCGACTGATTTAAATGAAGCAGGTTTTTTCGATTTAAAGGATGAGAAGAAAGAACTAATTGCAAAATTGGCTTTGAATTACCTTAGAAATGAATCAAAGTTAAACTACTTAACTGAGGAAAAACTAATAGAAAAAGGTTTTAAAATTGCGGAAGAAGATGACGCTCAGCTGAGTTTGGGAATTTCTGCCAATGAAAATGGAGTTCCTTTATGGCGATATTTTTTAATTGCAGCTTTTATTTTCTTTTTGATTGAAATGCTGCTGTTGAGGCGCAGGAAAATTCAATAAATTAGATTTTATCAGACTAATTGAGCTTTGCTTTCATTTTTTTAGACTTATTTTCAAAGCTTTTCAATAGATTTGCGCGGAAGCACCACTTGTTATATGAAGCTTTTAATACTCAATGCACAGGTTTGCGATAGCAAATCAGATTTTAATGGTAAAATTTGTGATATTTTAATAAAAGATGGTTTCATTGAAGATATTCAATCATCTTCGAAAAAAGCTTTTGTTTCTGTTTCAAAATCTTACCAAATTTTTGATGCTGAAAAAGCTTTGATTTCAAATGCTTGGGTTGATATGCGTGCCGATTTTTGTGACCCCGGTCATGAAGAACGTGAAACACTCATCACAGGTTCAAAAGCTGCAATTGCCGGTGGATTTGCTCATGTGGCACTTTTGCCATCAACCGACCCTGCTTGTGATAAAAAAACAGGTGTTGAATACATTTCCGCTCAGAATAAAAATCTTCCTGTAAATGTTTATCCTTATGGATGTATCTCTCAAAACAGAGAAGGCAAAGAGCTAGCAGAACTTTATGATATGTTTCAGGCCGGAGCAATTGCTTTTACAGATGCAAACAGACCGGTTCACCATGCAGGATTGCAACTAAGAGCTTTGTTATACAGCAAAATTTTTGGCGGTTTAATCTTAAGTTCTCCAGATGAATCTACCATAAGTGCCGGCGGGAGAATGCACGAAGGCGAAACAAGCACTTATTTAGGTATGAAGGGAATTCCTTCAATTGCCGAAGAAATAAGAATCATGAGGGATTTGGAACTAACTAAATATGCAGGTTCTAAAATTCATTTTTCACATATTTCTACAAAAGCTTCAGTTGAATTAATCCGAAAAGCTAAAAGAGCCGGAATACAAGTTACTTGTGATGTGGCTGTTGCAAATCTTTGTTTTACCGATGAAGTATTATCAGATTACAATAGCAATTTTAAAGTATACCCTCCTTTAAGAGGAAAATCAGACCAGAAAGCCCTTTGGGAAGGTTTAGTTGATGGTACAATTGATGCTATTTGTAGCAATCATCATCCACAAAATTTAGAAAATAAAGCGGTTGAATTCGAATATGCTTCACCCGGAATGAATACCCTTGAAACAGTTTTGGCTATGATTGTTAAATCAAAACCTAAAAATGTTGAATGGGAACATATCATTCCTGCTTTAACTTTTAAACCTGCATCCATCTTAAATATTCAAACAGGTTTTATTCAAATCGGAGCTAAAGTAGATTTAACAGTTTTTAATCCGAATAAAAACTGGGTTTATAACAAGAGCCGCTCGAAATCAACAAATTCACCATTGTTTAACCAAACATTAACCGGTAAAGTATTTGCGGTTTATGTAAAAGATCAAATCCATTATAATTAATATGTCAGTATCATTAACAAGGGAAGAAGCTCCGATATATGCGGCCCTAAAGGCTTTGGTTCAAAATTATGCAACTTCAAGGTCTTTATCTGATATTACTCAAGATTGTTGGGATATTATTGGTGATGCCAGAGAAGAGTTTTTATTCAGAGTAAATTTAATCGATAGCTTAATCGATAAAAATACTGATTATGAAGACATCAGAGAAGTGCTTTTCGATTTATTGCTGGTAAAATTTTTATCTGCGGAGAATAAACCTGAAGAATTTTTTGATTCTGAAGAATGGGATCAGATTGAAGCTAAAACTTTAGATAGAGGAACTGAACTTTTAAACTTATTCTTGTATTTAAGTGAAGCAAAAGAAGAAGAAGTTGAAATTACTTTAGATGATTTCTTAAACGAATTTCTTTTGGTTGATGAAGATGAATTCCAGGATGAAATGAGAATTTATGAAAGCTTCATCAAAAACGAAAATATCCTTGAAGCTGATTTAATATCTATTAGAACTGTTCAGAGTAAAATTGCTGCTGACAATCCTATTAAAGAACTTTTTGTTGGATTGGTTCTGTTTTTCCAAGAGGCTGAGGGCTTTACTCCGGAGCCAAACATGGAGTTAAGTGCCTTCGAACTTTCCATTTATCATTCAATGCTCGCTTTTTTTGAACAATAATGGTATAATTGTTAAAAAATCATCAAAACATGGAAATCGAACACGTTACTACTAAAAATCAGGTAATTATTAAATTCAGTATCATCTACGCCCTTGCCAATATTGGTATGGCATTGGTTCTTTACATTCTTGAAGTAATGGACAAAAGCTGGATGATTACCATTTTATCATTGGCAGTTAATACAGCAATTCTGTTTTTTGCCATGAAATCAAGGAAAAACGATACCCTTGCCGGATTCATGTCTTTTGGTCAAGGTTTCGGAACAGGTATGTTGATTATAGTATTTGGGGGCCTAATTACAGCTTTATATACATTTGTATTTTATGCATACATCGATCCTGAATTCGTAAATAAAATTATGGAGGTAAATAGAGCTGAAATGTTGAAAAAAGACATGCCAGATGAGCAAATTGAACAAGCTCTTGAAATGAGTAAG
The DNA here is from genome assembly GCA_943361925.1 of Vulcanococcus limneticus LL. Classification (GTDB taxonomy): domain Bacteria; phylum Bacteroidota; class Bacteroidia; order UKL13-3; family UKL13-3; genus CAISCU01. The sequence goes on from CALRIT020000021.1 coordinate 62,808, forward strand.
AAGTTCATGACTCCAATAATGATGACTATTTTTGGATACTTTATTTCATTATTTTTCGGTTTAATTATTTCTCTTATTTTGGCAGCTGTAACTAAAAGAGAAAACCCTAATGCTGCTTACAATAATTTAGAAGCTTAATTTAAATGACCACAGAAAGTAGTATTGATATTTCAGTTGTAATTCCTTTTTTAAATGAAGATGAGTCACTTCCTGAATTAATTGAATGGATTGAAAGGGTGATGAATGAAAATAAATTCACCTATGAAATTCTTTTGATAGATGATGGTAGTACCGATAAATCATGGTCACTTGTTGAACAAAATTCAAAAAGAAACCCTGCAATAAAAGGAATAAAATTTAGAAGGAATTACGGAAAATCAGCTGCTTTAAATGTAGGTTTTCATGCAATATCAGGCAATGTAGTAATTACAATGGATGCCGATATGCAAGATAGTCCGGATGAAATTCCTGATTTATATAGATTGATTACAGAGGAAGGATATGATTTGGTAAGTGGTTGGAAGAAAAAACGTTACGATCCACTTACCAAAACTATTCCTACTAAATTTTTTAATGCTGCCACCAGAGCAATTTCAGGAATTCAATTGAATGATTTCAATTGTGGGTTAAAGGCATATAGATCCGAGGTTGTTAAATCAATTGAAGTTTATAATGAAATGCACAGGTATATTCCTGTGATTGCAAAATGGGCCGGATTTAAAAAAATAGGGGAGAAGGTTGTTCAACACAGAGCCAGAAAATATGGCTCTACCAAGTTTGGTGGAATCTCCAGATTTATTAATGGTTTTCTTGATTTATTAACTATTTTCTTCGTTTCAAAATTTGGTAAAAGACCCATGCACTTTTTTGGTGTATTGGGTACATTGATGTTTATTTTCGGATTTATTGTTTCAATTTATATCATTAGTGATAAAATTTGGAGTGTTTATAATGGAGATGTAATTCAAAGAAATATCACTGATCAGCCATTATTTTTCATTTCATTGGTTGCAGTAATTATTGGAGTTCAATTGTTTCTTGCCGGTTTTATTGGTGAAATGATTTCGCGTAATGCAACCGAAAGAAATATTTATGGCATAACAAAACGTATTGGCTTAGATGGCTAAAAAAAAGGTACTGATTGTTGGTCCTGCATGGCCTCTTAGAGGTGGTTTAGCTACTTATGATGAAAGATTATGCAGAGAATTTATAAACTTGGGATACGAATGCGAAATCCTGAGTTTTAGTCTGCAGTACCCCAAGATATTATTTCCTGGTAAAACACAATTTTCAGACGACCCAAAGCCGCTTGATATAACCATTCACTCTGTTGTTAATTCAATCAATCCCTTGAATTGGTTGATTACAGGTAGAAAGTTTTCAAAAAAGAAATACGACTATGTTGTTTTTCGCTATTGGATGAGCTTTATGGGGCCGGCTTTTGGAACCATTGCTCGTTTATTAAAACGAAATTCAAAAACAAGAATTCTTGCTATTACAGATAATATTGTTCCTCACGAAAAGAAATTCTTCGATAAACCCTTCACAAATTATTTTCTGAATTCTATCGATGGATTTTTAAGTATGTCGAAGGAAGTTTTTCAACAAGTGGAAGAACTTCAACCTCAAAAACCAAGGGTATATGTTCCTCATCCAATGTATGATATGTTTGGAGAACCTATTTCAAAAGAAATTGCAGTTTTAAAACTGGGACTTGATCCTAATTATAACTATTGCCTCTTTTTTGGATTCATCAGAAAGTACAAAGGCCTGAGTTTACTATTAGAAAGTTTTGCAAAGGTTAACCGTGAAAAACACAAATTAAAACTAATAATAGCAGGGGAGTTCTATGAAGATTCTGCACCTTACCTTCAGCAAATAAAGGATTTGGGTTTAGAAAATGATATCATATTAAGAACCGACTTTATTCCAAATGAAATGGTTGGAACTTATTTTTGTGCATCAAGTCTGGTAGCACAAACTTATATTTCAGCCACACAAAGTGGAGTTACTCAAATAGCATATTACTACAATAAACCTATGTTGGTTACAAATGTGGGTGGTTTGGCCGAATTAGTTCCGGATGGCAAAGCAGGAATAGTATGTGAAGTTGATTCAGATGAAATAGCTTTCAGATGGAATAACTATTTCGATAAAGACCTCGAAAACCAAATGTCAGAGGCAATTCTTGAGGAAAAGAAGAGATTTACCTGGTCATATCTTGCAAATCAGTTACTTTCTTTATAAAGATTCATTTAAAACTTTGGTTTTTTAGAATTTAATCATACTTTCGCGGTCCCTTAAATAAAACAAAGGAGACTCAAGGAAAGGAGGTGCACAAAAATGATCCAGATTAACGTAAAAGAAAACGAATCTTTAGACAAAGCTCTAAAGAAATTCAAGAAGAAGTATGAGAAAACAGGTGTTGTTAAAGAACTACGTTCACGTCAGCAATTTATTAAACCTTGTATCACTAAACGTCAACAAAAGATCCGTGCAGCTTACAAACTATTCCTTCAACAACAAGCGAGCAGTTAATTCAGCATTGAATCCATAAAAGCGCATCAATTTGATGCGCTTTTTTTATGCCCAAACATTTGTTGCAGGAAACTGACAATTTCATTTTTTTGAAAATCTGTGTTTTAATTCCGATAATATCAAGTTGCTTGATTTATCAGTTGTAATTAACAAAATTTAATTTATCTTAGTCTTTGAAGTTTAAAGCATGGAGTTGAAGCAATCGATAGAACATTTTCTGGATACCATCAGGTTTGAAAAGAAATTCTCTAATCATACTGCAATTGCTTATCAAAACGATTTGGAACAATTTTTCCTTTTTTTAAAGTTGAATTACCAAACCGAAGATTTATCAGGAATTTCTCATTTACAAATTAGATCATGGATGGCGGAGTTGCTTGAAAAAGGTGTCAATTCACGCAGTGTTGCAAGAAAAATTTCTGCTTTAAAATCATTCTATAAACATGCCTTAAGAGAGTCGTGGATAACAGTAAGTCCAATGGCTAAAATTCAAAGCCCCCGAATCAGCAAACGTTTACCGGTATTTATTGAAGATAAACCAATCAATAAGTTGATGGAAGAGGTTGAATTTGGAGATGATTTTGAAAGCAAACAAGAGAAACTTATTATAGGTTTGTTTTATGCTACAGGCATACGTTTATCCGAACTTATTCAACTAAAGGAAACAGATTTAAATCTGTATAAATCACAAATTAAAGTTTTGGGAAAAAGGAAAAAAGAACGAATCGTTCCTATAACACCTGAAATCAGATTAATGATTGAAGACTTTATCGATTTAAAAAGGGCTGAAAACCTGGTTTCCGAAACCTTATTTTGTTCATTAAAATCAAAAACTTTAAACCCCAGAAAAGTTTATGAAATTGTCAAAAGAAATTTATCGCTGGTTAGTACACAAGATAAAAGAAGTCCCCATGTATTAAGGCATACTTATGCAACTCATTTATTAAATGAAGGAGCAGATTTAAATGCCATCAAAGAATTATTGGGTCATGCAAACTTATCGGCCACTCAGGTTTATACCCATAATAGTATAGAACGATTAAAAGAGGTGTATAAAAAACATCCAAGAGCTTAAAATCCTGTCATAAAAATAGCCAAATCGGGTGAGGGGAGCCAGGCAGGTGTTATCCAAACTCAATCTAAAATTCAGAATTATGCAAGTCGACATTCAATCTATTCATTTCAAAGCAGATCAAAAATTGCTTGATTTTATTGAACAAAAGGTTCAAAAAACCCAGACCTTTTTAGACAATGTAAGAAGTGCTGATGTTTATTTAAAACTTGAAAAAGACCAAGAAAAGGAGAACAAAGTCATTGAAATCAAGTTAAACTTAAACGGAAACCCACTTTTTGCTAAAGAACATGCTACTACCTTCGAAGCTGCAACCGACTTAGTATTGGATAAGTTAGTAGCTCAGGTTAAAAAGCACAAAGAAAAACTACAAGCGAAATCAATTTAAATTTCATTTATATGAGGAAAGCCGGAATTATTTCCGGCTTTTTTTTTGGCTTTGAAAAAAAATAAATTTATTTTTGACTCAGAAATTGAAAAAATCTGCATAGATATTCTATGAAAAAGAGGGGTAAATTCCAGCTGTTTTTAATTATTTTTTGCTGGATTTGAGTAATTTATAAGGAAATTCTAAAGTTGGGTTTGAAATAAAAAAAATAAATCTACATTTGCACCGCTGTTACGCTTCCAACGTCTTTAACAGAATTTATTTTAGCTTCCATATTGCAAATGTCCTGTAAATCGCTACATTTGCAGTCCTTTTAAAAAGAAAGGGCTGAAAATTTAGATGTTCTTTGCAGGTATATCAAGCACTTCCACCCGTCAGAAAGGTGTGATTGCAAAGCAAGAAATTACAAACTGAAGTTTGTATCAAGCCACTTTAGCTCAGCTGGTAGAGCAACTGATTTGTAATCAGTAGGTCGCTGGTTCGATTCCGGCAAGTGGCTCAAATTGCAATGCACCACGGGTGGATTTTTATACCTTTAAAGACGTTGTTCTTTAATATTCGGGGAGATACCAAAGCGGCCAACTGGGACGGACTGTAAATCCGTTGTCTTACGACTTCGAAGGTTC
>CALRIT020000022.1:0-66103 GCA_943361925.1 Vulcanococcus limneticus LL
GGTAACATTTTTAATCTGTCAAAATAGAAGATAACACTATCTGCACATGGTTTAATTAAGATACCTGCACAGGTTCCTACCTGACTTCTTGTATAACTGAAATTTGGTCCAGATGCTGCGAATAAAAAGCCTTCTTGGTCTGTTACATTGCTTGCGCCTGAACCACTACATACAAAATAACTATTTAATATCTCTAAGTAATCTTTATAACAGGTAGTATCCCATCCTCTAGCATTCCATGTTTGTAAACATATACTCCATTTTCCTGGGTCACCTCCAAAAAACAATGGATTTTGTTCCATTGGATTACCAAAGAAATTAGGGAAGAATGGTTGGTTATTACATTTATTACATTGAGTACTATCCGTTGAATTATAAAAATACCAGAACCATTGGTTAGGTCCTTTATCTGACAAATCAACAAATGGAGTATACTCGCCAAATCCAATTTTACGACGTGGTGTAAAGAAATTACTTACAGGAGCTGTTCCAGGAGTATCTACATAAATATATCTAACTGTACTATCTCGAAGAGAATCTGGTCTTGTTGCACCAACTGCAAGTAATCTTACAGGCCAAAAGCCTCTTCTTTTAAATGTATATGTAAAGCTTTGGTTGTATTTAGCTGTATCAATGTACTCTTGAGTTGTAAATTTAACAGGTGTGCGAGAATATCCTGGCTCTAAAAAGGTTTCATCAGGTAAATCCCAGTAGCTACGACCGGCATTTGTACTTGTGCTAACCAATTTTTGAGGGCTGTTTAACCAAACTGTATCCATACTTGAAGTTGGATTTGGAGTAGCCATACTTGGATAAATTCCGGCAATTGGAGGTAATACTTGATTACCACTTGGAGTACCTAAAGTTACATCATAATCTTCAGTTTCTCCCCATGTAGCAATGCCACAAGGAGTAACAGTAGCAGGTGCAGTAGTTTCCCAATCCATAACCCTCATGCGAGTAGCTCCTAATGTAGCATTTGCAGGAACAGTGAAAGTATTTGTGAAAGTTGCTGGAAAATTAGGTCCACTATTTGTAATAGTTACAGCTAATTCTGCAGGCTCATCAAATGTAAAATTCTTATTATAATCAATCCAAACTTTACAAACGTTGTTATAAAAATTAGCACTACATTGAGTGAGTTCAATTGTAATAGAATAAGTTTGACCAGGCACCAAAATTAGTGGAGCAATTGTTATATTCTGTGGGTTTTGAGAAGCTGCTCCATAATAACAATACTGTGGAGTTGTAGCATAACAAACAGTTAAGTTGTTAATTGAAGTTCCACCAGCACCTGTAATGGAAACCCTTGAAATATCATCATCCGCTGCAGACCCAGCACCTGGTGTGCAATACTGCGCATCAACAGTATAGGCAAGGCCCATAATCAACAAGAATGATAATAAAAATTGTTTAGTAAATTGTATAATCATAAACAAAAAATTAATTGGCTATTTTCTCAAAAGTAGGTATAAAAATGACAATTTCCAATTGGTCATTTCATTAATAAATTCATAAAAAACACTTAATCAAGCATAAAATAAGGAAAAACCGAACAAAATCAGAGAAAAAAAAACAAGAAAACTAAAATCTAGCTCATGAAAATTGACAGTTCTGATGATACAATCATCAGAATCTTATTTAGGAAAAGAAACTTTTACTCTAAAAAAATGTTTTACGAGCAAAATATGAAATTATATTTGCGAATCAATTTCCATTGACAACTTTCATTAAAAATTATTGAAACTTACTCCGGAAAATTTCTTTAGTTAAATGGAGATAAGCAGAGGCAAAAATTCTTATTTAAGAAAACTTGAATCAGAAAGTGAAATCAAAAAATTAAGTAAATCTTCCTTTTCCTGAGTTGTTAGATTTAAACCTCCAGTGACTATGTGTTTACTAATATTAGGATCTAGAGTAGGACTAAATTTTGCGCCTGAATTGTAAAACTCAATTACTTCTTCTAAGGTTTTGAATCTTCCATCATGCATGTAAGGAGCAGTAAAAACCAAATTTCTTAAACTAGGTGTTTTAAACTTTCCAATATCAGCAGGATTGCCAGTAATTCGATACAAACCAGAATCTTTTATACTTTCTTCTAGGCCAGTATTATGAAACATAAAATTGGTAAAATATGGAGAACTTAAGTTTCCATGACAATGAAAACAATCACCACCCTCCTCGGAATTAAACAAAAGCATTCCTCTATATTCACTTTGAGTTCTTTGTCTCTCTCTTCTTTCAGCTTTATCAAATGGAGAATTTGAGCTAATTAGAGTTCTTTCAAACTGAGCCAAAGCCATTGCTATTTTCGAACTCGTTATTGAATCTGAACCAAAAGCACGTTTAAATAATCCAGGGTATTCAGGATGGGCTTGTAATTTTCTAACAACATCCTTCAAATCAGAAGCCATTTCAATTGGATTAATAATTGGTCCTATTGCTTGTTGTTCTAAATCGCCTTTTCCACCATCCCAAAAATAGCGATGTCCGCTTTGATTATACAAATCTGCCCAAGGTAAATTAAAAAGTGCAGGTGCATTTCTAGTTCCTAGTTCTCCTGTTATACCGGTACTAAATTGATTTCCAATATCAGAATAAGCAAATTCTGGCTTATGGCATGTTGCACAACTTTGGGAATTATTTGCTGAAAGCAATTTTTCATGAAATAATTTTTCACCCAATTTAACACCTGCAATGGTTAATGGATTATTTGTAGGAATTGGAAATGGTTTCCAACCAAAACCTTGAGGTAATTTAAGCACATAAGGAGTTGGATCATAAGAATATGTATCAGAAGCAACAACCTTTATATCCTTCTTGCACGAATAAATCGTTAATGAAAAAAGAATTATTGCGAGCCAGTTTTTCATTATTCAATTTTTTTAATTTTAACCATATCCATCATATTCATAGCAAGTTTGGTTGCACCGGATGCAGTATTTGTATGAATTGCCCAACCATCTATTTCAAACTTATAATTTGATGGATTTTGAAACATTTCATTGATATCCATTTCAAAGTAAATTTTTGGATTTTTGTTTTTCAACTTGTAAGTATTCAAATCATTTATAACCGAAGGAAGATTTTCATTTCCACCTAAATCTAAACTATAAGCCCTCGCAGAATTAGGATTTCTACCCATAATTCTAAAGAAAATATAACCAGTATTCCAAGTCCAAAACATTCCCCAAGAAGGGTCCAAAGCTCCATCTTGTAATCCACTTGTATTACTCACACTATCAACTCCTAACATGTATTTTACTGCTTTATAGTGGCCAGCAGGAAGTTTTGTAATAGTAAAAGTTTGACTAGATGCAGTTTTAATATCAACCAATTGATAATTTTTCAAATTAACCCAATCACCATTTTGTTTTTGAAAAGATAAGTTAGTGAAATAGTATCTCAGATCTTCAATATTGAAGGTATCTTGAGAGGCATTAATATAATTTGCAGTATTTAAGATAATTTGTTTATCAGCAAAAACATGACTAAGGTTTATTTCAACCGTACCTTCACTGGGTACAACTAAACCATTGAATTGAGTTAATGTATCTAAAGGATTAATGCTGGTATTTCCATCTGGATTAACAACATTCTTATCTTTACAACCAAGTAAAGACAGCGCCAAAATTGAAATTATCGCTAAAATATTTTTCATTTTAAACCTCCTCATTTTTATTATGCATTTTAGAAATAAATTTTGAATTTAAATGTGATATTTGTTCCCAAGCGCCTTAACATTTAAATTTTATCAAAGTATTAAGACAAATTAAACAATAACATGCCAAGTTTTGATGTAGTAAGTAAGATAGATTTACAAAAGATTGACAATGCAATTAATACTGCTAAAAAGGAATTATTTAGCAGATATGACCTAAAAGACGAAGAATGTGAGATTGATTTGGATAAAAAATCAAAAATTATTAAAGTTCAGGCAAAACAGGATATGGCAATTTCATCGATTGCAGATATTATTTTAAGCAAATTCAGCAAACAAGGATTAGACGTTAGATCACTGGACATAAGCGGTGAAACAAAATCGAGTGGAAAATTAGTTTACCAGGAAATAAAAATAAAAGAAGGCATTGAAAAGGAACTTGGTAAAAAAATAATGAACCATATAAAAGGATTAAACATTAAGGTTCAACCTGCCATTCACGATGATCAACTTAGAATAAGTGGCAAAAAAATTGATGATTTACAAGCCTTAATAGCAAATTTAAGACAACAGGATTTTGAAATTCCTCTTCAATTTGAAAACTTCAGAGATTAAGAAACGCCTAACATTTCTTTAGAGAAATTGCGGGTTAATTTTTCAACGATTTCAGGAACACTTAAATCATCTCTAATTTTTCCCTCCGAAACATAACTAATCGTACCTTTTTCTTCGCTAACAACTAAAACCACGGCATCCGTTTGTTCTGTAATTCCAATTGCAGAAAGGTGTCGTAATCCATATTTATTTATTAAAACAGGATTTTCACTAACAGGTAAAACACAATTTGCTGATTTGATTTGTCCTTTTGCGATGATAACTGCACCATCATGTAGAGGACTGGTTTTATTAAAAATTGCCAGCAACAAACGCTTTGTAATATTGGCATTCAAAATTTCACCTGAAGTACCGATAAATTTCATTTCAGAGGTTTTAGGAAAAACTATAATTGCACCAGAATTAGCTTGGGCCAACTCTGAACAAGCATCTAAAATTTCATCAAATGGAGTAACAAAAGAATCTTCAATTTTCCATTTCCATGGGAAGATATTCCACCATGATTTATTTTCACCTAAAAAAGAACTATTACCAATTATTAAAAGAAATTTTCTTATTTCCTGCTGAAATACTATTAATACTGCAATAATTCCAACCTTTGTAAATTCACTTAATATACCTTCCAACAAAGGCATTTCAAAATATCTAACCAAAAGTCCAAATAAATAAATCGTAGCTAAACCAATTAATATATTAAAAGCTAAGCTCCCCTTTAACAATTTGAAGAGCTGATAAGATAAAAGCATAACAAGCAGTAAATCAATTAGATTGATTAAAGTAAACTTGTATTTCGCTAATTCTATAAATTCCATTCAAATGTTTTTTTTCACAATATACAAAAAGCATCTATAAAATTAACTCGATTACACTGACTTCTGAAAAACAGCATTGTAAATCTTAATAGTTTGAACTGCCGCTTTTACATCATGAACCCTAAGAATTTTTGCAGAATTAACTAAAGCAATCATATTAACTGCAACAGTGGCATTTAAAGAATCTTCCACTTCAACATTCGCAATATCTCTTATCATCTTTTTCCTTGATAAACCCGCCAGAATTGGCAAATTTAAAACCGAAAATGATTCCAATGACCTCAATAATTCGAGGTTATGATTGAGATTTTTACCAAAACCAAATCCAGGATCCAAAATAATATCAGATAAACCGGCATTGTTTAACAATTCAAGCTTTAATTTAAAATAATCCAATATTTCAATAATCAGATTTTCATACTGAGGATTCTTTTGCATAGTATCAAAATTCCCTTTTTTATGCATCATGATGTAAGGAACTTTCGCAGATTTTAAAAAAGGAAGCATATCGGCATCATCATCAAATGAAGAAACATCATTTACTATATGAAAACCTTCATTAACCGCAAATTCTGCCACTTTAGAATTGTAGGTATCAATTGAAAAAATTGCCTGAGGAAAAGCTTTTACCAATTGAGGAACAATTGTTTCCAGCCTTTTCTTTTCTTCAATCCATGAAATTTGATTTGAACCGGGACGCGTAGACTGAGCACCAATATCTAATATTGTGGCCCCCTCATTTAACATTTTTTCAGCAGTTTCCAGAGCTTGGTCAACACCACTAATTCTGGAGCCTGAATAGAAGCTATCCGGCGTAAAATTAAGGATTCCCATCACCTTGGGTTTCGATAAATCTAGAAGCCGACCAGCACAATTAAGTGTAAATTTAGTTTGAAATGCTTGCAAAACGTTAATAGAGTTTATTTTTGTACCCCGACAAATAAAAACTACGAAATTGAGAAATCAAACATCAAACCAATTCGACGAGGTAATTAATTTATGCAGAGAGCTCTTTATTAAAAAAAATAAAGATTATGGCCAAAGCTGGAGAATCATGAGAATTAGTTCTGTAACTGATCAAATATATATTAAAGCAGTAAGGATTAGAAACATTGAAGAGAATGGCATAAACATGGTTGGAGAGAGTATTGAAAGTGAGTTTATGGGCATTATCAATTATTGTGTAATGGCAATGATTCAAATAGAAACAAACGAAGATGAAAGGTATGTAAGCACCGATGAGGATTTAATTAAATCATACGATAATTATATTCAAAACACAAAAACATTAATGTTACAAAAAAACCAAGATTATGGTGAAATCTGGCGTTCAATGTTAGTAAGCACTTTCACAGATATGTTATTAATGCGTATTAATCGCATTCACCAAATAATTTCCAATAAGGGAAAAACATTAGCAAGTGAAGGAATTGAAAGTAATTTTATGGATATGATAAACTATTCAATTTTTGCATTAATCAGACTTTCAGAAGAAAAACAAATAAAATAGCATGAAACTTTTAACACATATAAGCAGGGCATTTGTCGGTATACTTTTCATCATTTCAGGTTTAATAAAAGCAAATGATACCATTGGTTTTAGTTATAAATTAGTTGAGTACTTCGAAATTTTTAATTTCACAGCCTTTGTGCCATTAGCAGTTCCTTTGGCAATGGTAATTTGCATATTTGAAATTATATCAGGCTTTGCATTATTACTGGGTGTTTATGCAAGATTAAACTCATGGTTATTGTTGCTATTAATAGTATTCTTTACACTTTTAACAGGATATAGTGCAATAACTAATAAGGTTACAGATTGTGGTTGTTTTGGAGACGCCATTAAGTTAACGCCGGTACAAAGTTTTGAAAAAGACTTAGTATTACTTGTATTAATACTTATCATATTTTTTGGAGTTAGTCATATTAAACCACTGTTTAATAAAGCTATAGTTCATATAGGTTTATTTACTGCTTTTCTGGTTTCAACATTTTTTACAATATACACTTACATGTTTTTACCTGTAAAGGATTTTTTACCCTATAAAATTGGCAACAATATATATGAACTGACGCTAACTCCTGAAAATGCAGAAAAAGATATCATTGAAATGATATTCATCTATGAAAAAGGCGGAAAAGAATTTGAGTTTGACATGAATCATTTGCCTTCTGAAGAAGATGGTTATACCTATGTAGACAGGAAGGATAAATTAATTAAAAAAGGATATCATCCGCCTATTCATGATTTTAAAATTTATGATTCAACTGGTGTTGAGTATACCGAAAAATTCTTCACAGATAAAGGATATAAATTGGTTCTAGTTCAAACAAAATTAGAAGAAGGAAGAAAAGGCCAAGAGAAGGCTATTCAAGCAACAGTTGACCACTTTTTATCATTGAAAAAAGGAAATTTTTGGGCGTTCAGTTCAAGTTCAACAGACGATATAAAAGCATATAAAGTTCATCATAATTTAAATTATTTCCATTATAATATGGATGCAATTCCATTGAAATCTATGGTTAGATCTAATCCAGGTTTAATCTTACTAAAAGATAATGTGGTTGTAAAAAAATGGAGCTGCTATAATTTACCAAGTCCGGAAGTATTAAATAAATACATCAACTAAAATGCCTTCAAAAGATTTAGTTTTTATTTGGGGAATGCCTGGTTCAGGAAAAACTACATTGGGCAAAAAACTAGCTAAAGAACTAAATTTTGATTGGATAGACAGTGATAGTTATATTGAGAATGTTGAAGGGAAATCAGTAGCTGAAATATTCGAAACTCAAGGTGAAGAACATTTCAGAAATCTAGAAAAGAAAAGTCTAGATGAATTTTTAAACCTTAATAAAGTTCTGATATCTTGTGGAGGTGGATTTCCGGTATTTAATGATAACAATAAAACTATGCTAGAGAATGGTTTTTGCATATATTTAAAAGCTGAACTAGGACTTTTAAACAAGAGATTAATCGAAAATAATACCAAAAGACCCTTACTTTCAGGTAGTAATGAAGGACAGATTTTGTTAAAATTGACAGAAATTTTTGAAAAAAGAAAAGAAATTTTTGAAACATCACATTTTCAAATTAAAATTCCGATAAAATCAAATAAATCCTTTATTTTACAGGCATCTCAGGCCTTTTTTAATTTCAAAAATGAATCCAAAAAGTAGCTCATTTTTTAACTTTTGTTAATAATTTGTGCAAAGTCGAAAAAAAAATATTTAAGAAAAGCTTGGAGGCACTTGATTTTTTGGCTGTCTTTACTAAGTTTGTTACAACAATAACCCTTAAACTATATAAAAATGAACAAACAAGACTTAATCGATTCAATGGCAAAAGCTGCTGGTATCACTAAAGTTCAAGCTCAGTCTGCATTAGATGCATTCATGGGTTCAACTCAAACTGCTTTGAAAAAAGGCGACAAAGTGATCCTAGTTGGTTTTGGAACATTTTCAGTAACTAAACGTTCTGCACGTAAAGGACGTAACCCTCAAACTGGAAAAGAAATTAACATCCCTGCAAAGAAAGTTGTTAAATTCAAAGCTGGTGCCGGCTTACAAGCTAAAGTTAAGTAAGTTAAAAACGTACTATAAAAAAAACTCGACCATTTGTCGAGTTTTTTTTTGCTCTAAATTGTACTTAGAAAATGTTTTAAACTTAATTTGTAAAGACTTCCTGACTCTATTCTAATCTGATTTAATCGTAGGGAAATTGGCTCTCACAAAAAACTATTAGGACTTGAATTCAATTATTCAAGAAAGACACTAATTTTACCTTTTTTATAAATTACACTTACATGTTCCTGTAATGTTGTACTTAATGAAGTCCCAATAAAATTGGCCTCAAGCGGAAAACTCTTATAACTTCTATCCACCAAAACTGCAATTTGGATTTTCAAAACTCTCCTCTCCAAAAATGGCAACATTGCATAAACCATCGTTCTTCCGGAATTAAGCACATCATCAACCAAAACAATAGGACTTGAATCCTTGAATTTAACACTAGCATCCAAAATAACATTATCGGCACTAGGTGAAGATTTATCAATTTGAATTTTTAATCGAGTTATTTTTTGCTTAGTAATTTCGACCAAGAATTTTTCAAGTAAATCTGCAACAGCTTTACCTTGACCTGAAATGTGAGCAATAACAATTTCTTTGGCATCAAAATTCCTTTCAACAATCTGAAAAGCCATTCTTTTCAGTATTTGTAAAACTTGTTGGTGATTTAAAATCTGAGTTTTCATTAAATTCAAAGGTAATAAGCTTTTTTAAAAAATAGCTAAACTCAAAAGGACGAAACAATCAATAAAACGATAATCTTAGGATTTATAAAAAAATACCAAAAAACTAGCGTACTTTGCGATTCAAGGCAGAAATCAAAAAAAAATGTCCAAAAATTTTGATTTTGAACAATTAAACTTATTTTTGCCCTCCCAAATTTTATGAAATCAAGCTGAACTGTTTCAGAAACTTTCTTAAAATTTGAAACAAACAGGTAAAGAAAAAATATAAGTATATGAAAGAAGGAATCCATCCAACACGCTATAGAAAAGTGGTTTTCAAAGACATGTCTAACGATTACATGTTTTTATGTCATAGCACAGTTGAAACAAAAGAAACCATTAAATGGGAAGACGGAACTGATTATCCATTATTCAAATTGGATATTTCTCACAAGTCACATCCATTCTTTACAGGTCAAGCTATGTTTATTGATACAGCAGGTCGTATCGATAAATTTAAAAAGCGTTATGCTAAAAAGTAATTAGATGCTTAATATTGTAAAGCCTTCCAAATTGGAAGGCTTTATTTTTTTAATCCTATTTGAATGAATTGCATTTATTTCGACCCAAAAAAAGAAAGGAATCAATTACTTCCTTTTACATTTACTCGTCCAATTGCCAAAATCAGAATAGGCATTCTTAATATCGACGAAAAGTGGGAAAACTACCTAAAATCAAACGAAACTTCCTATCTTACAGAATCTTACCTCTCCGAAAAATATCCTCTAATTGTTAAAAGTGAAAATCTTTTAATCAATGGTTCTATTTGCCCGAATTCAATCCTAGCAGATGAAATCAAACAATTAAAAACTGGTGAAGCCTTGTTTAAAAACGATATTTTAATTTCAGCAAATGTTAAAGAATCTGAAATCAGTGAATTTAATTCAGAAAATTTCTCAGGAATAAAAATTCAAACAAAATCTGAGAATATTCTACAGGTTAGTCAGGTTTATGATATTTTTTCTAAAAATGCTCAGGCTATTGAAGAAGACTTTGAATTAATCTGTGCCGGAAGAAAATCCGAGCCTATTCCAGCAGGAAATCAAGTAATTAATCCTGAAAAAGTATTTATTGAACCGGGAGCAAAAGTTCTATTCTCAATTTTAAATGCATCATCCGGACCAATTTACATCGGAAAAAATGCTGAAGTTATGGAAGGCTGTAAGATTCGTGGTCCATTTGCCTTATGTGAAGATGCAGGTTTAAAAATGGATGCGAAAATTTATGGCGCTACCACAGTTGGCCCTCATTGCAAAGTTGGTGGTGAAGTAAATAACAGTGTTTTCTTTAGCTATAGCAACAAAGGACATGATGGTTTTGTAGGAAATGCCGTAATTGGAGAATGGGTTAATATGGGAGCTGATACGAATAATAGTAACCTAAAAAATACCTATGATGAAGTGAAACTTTGGCAATATAAAAGTCAAAGGTTTGAAAAAACAGGTCTAACTTTTTGTGGATTGATGATGGCAGACCATGCAAAATGCGGAATCAATACCATGTTTAATACCGGAACAGTTGTTGGAGTTGGAGCCAATATATTTGGTTCAGGCTTCCCTAGAAACTTTATTCCAGATTTTAGCTGGGGAGGTGCACAAGGATTTGAAACACACGTTTTAAATAAATTCTACAAAACTGCTGAAGCAATGTGTGGCAGAAGAAACGTGGTATTTGGCGATGTAGACAAAGCTTTATATAAAAAGTTATTCGAGATGACAGCTGAATACAGATTTTGGGAAAACAAACTTTAAATAACCTATATACCCATGAGAAAAAAGATTATTGCAGGAAACTGGAAAATGAACAAAAACTTCGAAGAAGGCATGGCCCTTGTTTCTGAAGTATCAAATATGGTAAAAGACGAATATAGCGGAAGTGCTGAAGTTGTATTCATTCCACCATTCATTCATATTAACGCAGTTGGAAGAATGATTTCTGATGCTAAAAATCTATTTGTTGGTGCCCAAAATTGCTCAAACCATGCCTCTGGAGCTTATACCGGAGAAACAAGCGCATCTATGCTTAAAAGTTGCGGTGTAAGTTATGTAATTGTTGGTCATAGTGAAAGAAGACAATATTTTAATGAAAGCAATGATTGGTTGGCTAAAAAGGTTGATGCTGTTTTAGCTAATGATTTAAATCCAATTTATTGCTGTGGTGAAACCCTTGAAGAAAGAGAAAGCAACCAGCATTTTGATGTTTTAAAGAAACAAATAAGTGAAGGATTATTTCATTTGGATGAAGCCGGAATGAGAAAAGTTGTAATTGCATATGAACCAGTTTGGGCAATTGGTACAGGTAAAACAGCATCAACTGAACAAGCTCAGGAGATTCACGCTTTTATTCGTAATTTAATTAGCGAAAAATACAATAATGAAACTGCTCAATCTATTACTATTCAATATGGTGGTAGCGTAAAAGCAGACAATGCAGAAGAATTATTTGCAGCTCCTGATATTGATGGAGCATTAGTTGGTGGAGCCGCTTTACAAAGCAGAAGCTTTACTGATATTATTAAAGCAATGAAATAAACTAAATTTAGGCCATTTGAGGATTCAATTAATCACTCAAATGGCCTGATTTTCAAATAGCAACTCTTTCACCTCAATTTCTTGAAGTTTTCGTTATATAAGGCTTAGGCCTTTTTTTTGTATATTGGAACACTTAACACGCAAATGAAAAACAACATTTTTCTCATAATCTTCCTATTCATTTCAGGAAGTATAATGGCTCAACGACCAACTAGTTTTACTGTAAATCCAACAGCTTTTGGTGATGAATTTGAAAAATATATTTCAAGTTCGCCTAAAAAAGAAGTAAAGGATTTAGCTGAAGAATTTGCAGGATATTATGCGCAAGGAAAATATACTCTTGCTCAAAAAAATCAACTCATAAAAGTATGTAATGAAATGCTTCAAACAGGTTCTCAAATTAGTCCTGAATTTGAAAACTACTTGTATTCATTAAATGCTTTAACCAAAGATAATATGTTGGCTAAGTTTGATTCTTACCACAAAGCAATGTCTGTGGTGATGAGAAAATCAAAAGAAGACTTTCAAAAATACCTCTTGGTTTCGAAAAATATTCTGGTAGAAAAAAAACTTGCCAGCCTAGGATATACCTGGCTTGTTAGTAATTCTGAAGTTGAATTTAACACAGAAGCAGAACCAAATTTTACCTTTAAAAAGGTAGATTTAATTTGTATGACACCTGGTGATACTTTTGAGTTATACAATACATCAGGAAAATTTTTAAGCAGTAAAAACATTTGGCTTGGCAAAGGTGGAAAAGTTGATTGGAGCAGGGTTGGTTTAGATTCATCGCGTGTATATGCAATCATCAAAAACTATAAAATTGAATTAAGTGATGGTTTACTTGAAGCAGATTCTAGCACATTCTACAATAAGGATTTACAAGCAAAACCAATGTTGGGTAAAGTAATTGATAAACCCATGGGAAAATCTCAAGGTGATAAATCAATTTATCCTCAGTTTGAAGGATATTTTGCGGAATTCACAGGCGTTACTTATGGAAAAGCAAAGTTTAGAGGTGGATTTGGAATGCGTGGAGCATTGGTAATCGGAAAGGGAAATTCAAACAGAAAAGCAGAACTCTGGTTTAGTTTTAAAAACAAACCTTTTTTAAGAATCCAATCTCCTGAATTCTATGTTAGAGAAAACAAAATTTCGGTAGAAAAAGCAGAGGTTACTATATTCTTAGATAAAGACTCAATTTATCACCCTCAACTTGCATTCAGTTATTTAATTAATCAGGATAAAATTAGTTTATACAGAGACAATAAAATGGGTATTTCATCTGCACCATTTGTTGACTATTTCCATAATTTAGAATTTTACGTTGATGAAATTAAATGGGATTTAAACAGTCCGAAAATTGAAATTGACAACCTAGCTGGAGATGCACCTGTAAAATTTGAATCTATCAATTATTTCAGAGATGTAAACTATGAGCGCATTGGTGGTGTATTAAGTTATAATCCCTTACAAAGAATTAAACAGTTTTGTGAAGATTATAAAACCAATAGTTTTAATGTAGAGTTTTATGCTGCAAAATTTAAAAGTAATATCAGCGAAATCAGAATTCAAATGATTGAACTGAATGACAAAGGTTTTGTGAATTTTGATGGACCGCGTAACATGGTTTACGTGAAAAGAAAATTGATAGATTATGTTAACGCACACAATGGCAAAACAGATTATGATGCCATTTCATTTAACTCAACCATTAGTGCAGTATCAAATGCTCACATCAGTTTAATTAATAATGATTTAGTTGTTCAAGGAGTTCCAAAGTTTTTCTTTAGTGATTCGCAAAATGTATATATCATTCCAAGAGATCAGGTTTTAACTGTAAAGAAGAACAGAACCATGGATTTCAGTGGAAAATTAAGAGCCGGTATGGCCGATTTTTATGGTAACAACTTTGCTTTTGATTATAACAGTTTTAAAATCCGTTTGAACAATGTTGATTCATTAAAATTCTTATATCCGGATGATTCGGCAGGAAGGTATTTACATGTTAAAAGTGTAATTCAAAATATTTATGGAACATTGGAAATCGATTATCCTTATAATAAATCAGGGAGAAGACATATACCAAAATATCCGATTTTCACCTCAGAAGTTGGTTCAAAAGTATTTTACGATTATCCAAGTACTCAAAGCGGAAATTATGATAGAACCAGATTTTACTTTGATGTAGATCCATTTTCTTTAGATAGTTTGAGTGATTTGAATTTATTGACACTGGCATTAAAAGGAAATTTTGTTTCCGGTGGAATACTACCCGAAATGAGACAGGAAATTTATATGCAACCTGATAAATCATTAGGATTTTATATCCCATTTGATTCAAGTTATAAATTCAATTTATATGGAGGAAAAGGAACAGCAACACAAGATTTACGATTAAGCAACGATGGATTAATTGGTTCTGGAACTCTTTCTTACCTCGCTTCGAAAACCTATTCAAACAGGTTTATCTATTTACTCGATTCAATGAATTCGAATTCCACTTTATTCGAAAACGATAGAACCTCACTCTTCCCTACCATCATTAAATCTCCTAATGTATATAACCATTGGTTGCCATACCAGGATACCATGTTTATTAGCAACAAAGGTGAACCAATGAAAATTGCATACGATGGCGCCAAACTATATGGAACCATTATTCTAACTCCCAAAGCAATGAATGCAGTAGGACGAATGGATATTGAAGGAGGAGAATTACAAGCAAATCTCTTTCAATTAAAACCTGTAGAAATTTTATCTGAGGATGCAGTATTCAGACAAAAAAATCCAAAAGACACAACACAGGTATCATTTGAAACTGGAAAGGTAAAAGCCTATGTGAATCTGGAACAAAAGTTTGCGGAGTTTACATACAAAAACTTCCCTGGTATCAATAACACCTTCGTACTTAACAATTATGCAGGCTCATTTGAAAAGTTAAAGTGGGATATGATTCCAAAAACGCTTGAATTTAATGGTCCTGTAAATGCCAATAAAGCTGATGCTGCAAGTTATTTATTATCGAAAAGACCAGGACAGGATTCACTGCAATTTGCTGCAGGAAGTGTATTTCTTACTTTGGGTGATTATGTAATGCAATGCAAAAAAATCCCACATATTATCATTGCAGATTCTAAAGTATTACCTGATAGCGGTAAGGCGGTAATCAGGCAAAATGCTGAAATGGATTTGTTGTTAAATGCTAAAATTATTGCTGATACACTTAATAAATTCCACAAAATTGATAAAGTAAATATCAAAATAAATGGAAGAACAGATTGTAATGGTTCAGGAACCTATTCTTATTTCGACAAGAACAAAAAAGAACAGAAATTCTATTTAGACCAAATTTATGTTGTAGAGAAGAAGTTCTTAGAAGGAAAAACTTTAATTCCAGATACAAATAATTTTATGGTAGGACCAAAAGTTGGATTTAGAGGAAATACGATTTTACATAGTTTCAATAAAAATCTCGAGTATAATGGATTCTTTAAAGCCAACCACAAATTACCATTACCAAAAACAGATTGGTTTAGGTCGGCGGCAACTATCAATCCTGATTCAATTTTCATTCCACTAACTCCACCAATTACAAATTTGAACAGACAAACATTGAGTAATGGATTCTTTGTTTCAAATGACTCTACACATTTATATGCCTCTGTATTCTCTAGAAAAAGAAATACCAGTGATCAGGAATTATTAAAATGTGAAGGTACTTTTACTTACAATGAAAAATTTGATGAGTTTAGAGTTGGTGACATCAACAAAATTTATGGATTAGGTAGAAGAGGCAATTTCTTAGCCATGAGTGAGCAAAAGAAAATTATTTATGGGGAAGGGAAATTTAATTTTGGCTTAGAAACACCCGGATATACTGTTAATGCAGGTGGTTATGGAAGTGTTAATTTGGGAGATACCACATTTAGCATGAAACTAAGCATGTGCATCGACATGATTTTACCAAACCAGGCCATAAAAATGATGTATGATTCATTAAATGAACAATCTGCTGCTGCTTCAAGTAATTACTTTGATGAAAAATTCTTGAAATTCAGTATTCCAAATATGGTTGAAGAAAAAACGTATAATAAACTGAGTGAAAATCTGGAGGACGAGTTATCAAGTAAAACTTTAGAGGAATTACAAAAAACTTTCTTTATTACCGATTTACAAATGGTTTGGGACCAGTCGAGAAGAGCATTTACAAATAATACTGGTGATTTTGGTATAAAAAGTATTGATAAATTTTTAATCGAAAGAAGACTTACCGGAAAAGTTGAAATTGTAAAAAAACGTGGTGGAGATGAGATGACAATTTATTTACAACAACCTCAGGGAAGCTGGTATTTTTTCAGATATCAAAAAGGAATAATGGCTGTTTTAAGCTCGGATATCTTGTTTAATGAGGTGATAAAAACTAATATTGATAAAGTTTCAAAAGAAAAAGAAGGTTACCAAATAAGGCAAGCCAATATTTCTGATAGAAATAAGTTTGTACGCTCATTAAAGAAATAATGGATATTTTATTTTTAGTAGTTGGCTCATTAGGGGCATATTTATTAGGCTCAATTCCTTCAGCAGTTTGGATTGGAACCACCTTTTATGGAATTGATGTTCGTGAACATGGAAGTGGTAATGCAGGTGCAACAAATACCTTGAGGGTGTTGGGCAAAAAGGCTGGTTTTATTGTACTTTTTGTTGATTGTCTGAAAGGATTAGCTGCAGGAAGTATTGCATTAATGCAGAACAAAATATCTTCAGGTTCACCCGAATTTCATAACATGCAAATGATACTTGGAGGATTTGCAGTATTGGGGCATATTTATCCGATTTTTGCCGGTTTTAAAGGTGGAAAGGGAATTGCAACTCTTTTAGGTGTAGTCATTGCAATTAGCTGGCCTATTTCGTTGATGTGTGCTTTAACTTTTGTAATTATTGTCTGGATAACCAGGTATATTTCTGTAGGCTCTATGCTTGCTTGTGCTTTGAGTCCGCTTTACGTTTGGTTATACTACGGCAATGAGCAAGTTTTTATTTATTTTTGCCTAGTAATTGCATTAATGGTTGTTTATACGCATCGTGCAAATATTAAAAGACTTAGAGAAGGAAATGAAAATAGGTTTTCTTTCTCCCAAAAAAAGAAAATAGAAAATGAAGAATTGGTTTAAATCCTATCAAAATAATTTTGGAGGTAATCCTAAAGAAAAAGAACAGGAAGATGTATTAATTCTTGAGGATGAAGACCAGGAATCAAAAGTTGTTTTATACAATGATGATGTAAACTCTTTTGATTGGGTAATAGAATGCCTGGTTGAAATTTGCGAACATGATTATTTGCAAGCAGAACAATGTGCACTTTTAGTTCATTTAAAAGGAAAAGCCATTGTAAAAAGTGGATCTCAGGAAAAAATGAAAAGTATTTGTCAGGCTTTGTGCGACAGAGATTTATCAGCAATTATTGAATAAAATGTTAAAAAAAGTAGTTAATAATGCAGAAGAAGCCATCACAGGAATTAAAGATGGCGTTACCATTATGTTAGGTGGATTTGGACTTTGCGGAATACCTGAAAATTGTATTGATGCTTTAGTAAAATCGGGCATCAAAAATCTTACTTGTATTTCAAACAATGCCGGTGTTGATGATTTTGGAATAGGATTACTTTTAAAAACCCGTCAGGTAAAAAAAATGATTTCATCCTATGTGGGTGAAAATGCTGAATTCGAAAGGCAATTGTTAAGTGGTGAACTGGAAGTAGAATTAATCCCTCAAGGTACACTTGCCACACGTTGTATGGCTACAGGTTATGGAATGCCTGCAATATTTACACCAGCTGGAGTTGGAACTGAAGTTGCAGAAGGAAAAGAAATCAGAGAATTTAACGGTAAACAATACCTTTTAGAAAAAGCTTTTGATTCAGATTTTGCCATTGTAAAGGCATGGAAAGGTGATACGCACGGTAATTTAATTTTTAAAGCCACATCAAGAAACTTCAATCCTTTAATGGCAATGGCAGGTAAAATAACCATTGCAGAGGTAGAAGAATTAGTTGAACCGGGAGAATTGGACCCTGATATGATACATACTCCGGGAATTTATGTCAATAGAATTTTTCAAGGTACAAACTATGAAAAACGAATTGAACAAGTAACTACCAGAAAACGCAATTAAAAAGATTAAATAAAAAAAGAGGCTGTTTCAATAGGTGAAACAGCCTCTTTTTTATGACTATGTAATTAACTTATTATGGAGTTGGAGGATTATTAGAATTTGGGTCTTTGATTTTCATTCCCGGTTTTAAGCCATCAATAATTTCAATATTAATTCCATCACTTAAACCTCTTTTTACTTCAAGTTTTTCAAAAACCTGATTTGATTTTTCAACTTCAACAAAAGTTTTCTCGTTTTCGAAAATCAATACACTTTCCGGTATAGCATAAACACTGTCTCTTCGATCTAAAACTATATCAGCATTAGCACTATATCCAGCTCTTAAAAACGAGCTCCTTTTAAGTTCTACCTTTGCTTTTATCTGAAACTGAATTGCACCGTTTTCCTTGACACCTTTTGGAGCAATGTATTCAAGCCAAGCTTTAAACTTATCAGAATCTATTGCACCAACAGTTAGAATAAGTTCCATTCCTGGTTTAATTTTTCCTACTTCACTTTCATCTACTTTACCTTCAAAAATCATTTCGCCCATATCGGCAACAGTTGCTATGGTTGTACCTTCATTAAAGGTATTACTTTCAATAACGCTGCTACCCTCTTTTAATGGAACATCTAAAACCATTCCTTCTATTGTACTTCTTACAATTGTATTTGTTGATTTTCCAGATGATTTACTAACACCTTCACGTATCAACTGGATGTTGTTTTCGGCAGCATCAAGCTCCTCTTTTGAGTTATTAAAAGCCAATCTTACCGTTTGAAAATCTGCCAATGAAATCAATTTATCTTCAAAGAGTTTTTGGGTTCTTTCGAATTCAATTTTTGCATTTTCATAAGCCAGTTTAGCACGATTCACACGAGATTCAGCATTAGCCAAATTAATCATATTAGGTATAATTCTGATTTGTGCAATCATATCACCTTTACGTACTTTTTGTCCGGCAACTACATAAATCTTTTCAATAATTCCCGAAACCTGAGGTTTGATATTCACCTCTCTTCTAGGAACAACAGAACCGGTTGCAACAGTTTTTTTGATAATGTTTGTTTTAAGCATTTCAATTGTTTTAAAAACAACAGGCTTTTGTTCTGATTTTTGATAAAGGAACCAGATTGTGTAAATAAACAAACCCACCAATGCCAGGCCCAAAACCCACTTCATTATTTTTTTCATAACTTACTATTTTCTATTATTCATTTCTAAGTGCTTCAACAGGACTAATTGAAACGGCTTTTCTAGCAGGAATAATTCCGGCTAAGGCTCCGCAAATAATTAGTATTGTCAAAGCTTTTAAAGCCACTGCAATTTCAACACCAGGTTGATGAAACATTCCTGTATCTTGTCCTTGTATCGCCACATTTATTGCTTCCATTAAAAATATTCCGGAAACCAATCCTAAATAACCCGCTAAGGTTGTAATCAAAATAGACTCGGCAATAACCTGACTTATGATACTATATGGAGATGCACCAATTGCTCTACGAATTCCAATTTCTTTGGTTCTTTCATTCACAATAATCAGCATGATATTACTAACTCCAATAACACCTGCTAATAATGTACCTACACCAACTACCCAAACCAATAAACTAATCCCTTTAAACAGACCAAGTATTTTTTTGAATTCAACTTCACTGTTCCAGCTGCCAATTGCATAAGGATCATCAGGAGAGATTTTGTGCCGGGCAGACAAAAGTTTTTTCACTTTGGTTTCTACAACACTTGCATCATACTGAGGTTTTGCTGTAATACTAAACCATCCTATTCTTCCACCCCAGTTAAATGCTTGTTGAAAGGTGGAAAAAGGTACATATACTGTTTGTGTTTTTTCTTCCGCCTCTCCACCTCCACTTTCAACGGTTGTAGTTCCAATAATTTTAAAATAAGTACCATTTACTTGAATGTATTGACCAAGTGGATTTTCATCCTTTTCAAAAAGTACTTCTTTAACCCTGCTTCCAATCACACAAACTTTTCTTTTTTCAAGAATATCTAAATTATTGATATACCTGCCTTCTAAAATTTTAAAAGTTTGAATGAATATATTTTCAGGAAAATCTCCTCTAACTGCAAATGGACCAGTTTTTATACCACGACTCACATTATTGTCGCCTCTATAACCACCTAATTGACAAGAGGGCGCCAGGTATTCAATTTCAGGGATATTATCTCTGATAGCCTGAACATCATCTACAAGAAAATTATAGGTTCTGCCTCTTGGTAATCCTTGGTAGGCAATTGTGGTTGATTGAGTCCACATATAAATAGCATTGGTAGCGGAACCGCCAAATGATTTAGTAACTCCATTTTCAAGTCCTTTGCCCGAACCAAGCATAATCATTAACATGAAGATACCCCAAAAAACACCAAAAGCAGTGAGTCCGGTTCTGAGTTTATTTTTACTCAGAGTTTGGTAAATTTCGTTGAATCTATCGCTGTCTATAAACATGTTTATTCGTCTCTTAAAGCTTGAATCGGATGAATACTAGCTGCTCTTTTTGCCGGAAAATATCCTGCTAAAAGACCTGCAATTACCAACATTAGCATGGCTAATAAAGCCACTTTTAAATCAACCTCAGGATTTCTAAAAAAATCGGAACCGGGAACATTTGTTTTAAATAATTCCAATAGAAAAATTCCTGCAATCAAACCAATATATCCAAAAAGTGAAGTAATAAAAACTGCCTCCTGCATTACAAGAAATATTATACTTCTGGGACTTGCACCTAAAGCTTTTCTCACTCCAATTTCTTTGGTTCTTTCCTTTACAACAATCATCATGATATTACTTACACCAACAATTCCTGCAATTAAAGTACCTATTCCAATCAACCAGATAAACAAATTAATGCCAGTAATCAAACCCATAATCTTTTTGAATTCTGTCAAATTATTCCAAACAAAAACTGCTTTTTTATCATTAGGATCGAAATGATGTCTTCTGGCTAACATCGCTCTTAACTCATCAGTAAAAGCCTCACTTTTTTCCATATCATTCTCGTTAATTGTCATAACAATCTGGTCGATATGATTGGTGCCGGTAAAAGCTTTTTGCGTAGTGGTTACAGGTACGTAAGCCCTTCTATTGTCCTCTTCGTTTCCATCATCAGTAAAGACGCCAACAACTTGAAAAAGAATACCATTGATATTTATTTCTTTACCAAGAGGCTGCTCTCCTTTTAATAAATCATCGGCAACTTTTTTACCGATACATGCTACTTTTCTACAATCTTTTAAGTCTAAATCATTGATAAATCTGCCTTGAATAACTACAATTTTTTCAGGATAAATCATTCCGGGATGAACACCCTTCATGTTAAAACTTCCATACCTATTTTTGTAACTGAATAGCTTCACATCCCACATGTGCATTCTTGCACTGGCATGTTCCATATTCTTGTAATTTCTATTTACAAAATCAAAATCTTCATTGGTAAATCTAATATCTCTTCCAGGTTGGTAACCATCGTAAGCAACAGAGGTTTTTCCTGCATTTAGCCAAATACTATTCACAGCATCTCTATTAAACTGATGCCTGACACCATTTCCCAATCCATTTCCCGCACCCAGCAAAACTATTAGCATAAATATTCCCCAGGCAACACTAAAACCTGTTAAAAAGGTCCTTAGTTTATTGCGGGAAAGATTTGCAAATATTTCTTGCCATTTATCTAAATCAAACATGCTTAAACTATTAAACCGTCTTTTAATCTGATTGTCCTTTGGGTCATTTCAGCGATATCATGTTCATGAGTAACAATAACAACTGTAATACCTTTTGAATTGATATCCTTCAATAAGCTCATCACCTCATAACTTGTTTGAGTATCTAATGCACCTGTTGGTTCATCAGCTAAAATCATTTTAGGTTGAGAAATAAGTGCGCGTGCAATTGCAACCCTTTGTTTTTGCCCTCCTGATAATTCATTAGGCATATGATTAGCCCAAGCTGATAATCCTACCATTTCTAAATATTCCATGGCAAGACTATTTCTTTTTTTACGAGGAACTTTCTGGTAATACAAGGGTAATGCTACGTTTTCCATAGCATTTTTAAAAGATATTAAGTTGAATGATTGAAAAACAAAACCAATAAACTGATTTCTTAATTTAGCAGCTTGGGTTTCATTCATATGTTGAATAAGCTGTCCATTTAAATGATAGGAGCCGGAATCATAATCATCAAGAATTCCTAAAATATTTAACAAGGTAGATTTTCCACTACCTGAGGAACCCATAATAGAAACCATTTCGCCCTTTTCTATATCTACATTTATTCCTTTTAAAACCTTTAGGGAATTACCTCCAACGGAATAACTTTTCTCTATTGATTGAAGTTTAATCATGAATTACTTAGAAGTATTTGTTGAAATTCTACCACCAATATGTTTAGCTAAAAAGCGTTCCATTGAACCATAAAAATCAAACTGATTTTCCTCGTTGGCAAAACCATGTCCTTCATTGTCTTTAACCATATATTCTACTTGAATACCACGTTTTTTAAGTGCTTCAACAACCTGATCACTTTCAGCTTTATTTACACGAGGGTCGTTTGCACCCTGAGCAATAAATAAAGGAGCTCTAATTTTATCTACATAAAAAACAGGAGAAACTTCTCTTAAAGCAATTGAATCAGCTTTAGGGTTTCCTACCATCTCATGAAACATTTCCTGGTATGGTTTCCAATAGGGAGGTATGGTACCCATAAAGGTAAACATATTTGAAACGCCAACGTAATCTACGCCACAAGCATAAAGTTCAGGAGTAAAGGTTAATCCTGCTAAAGTAGCATAACCACCATAACTAGCACCATAAATTGCAACTCTTTTCGGATCTGCAATTCCTTCTGAAACCAACCAGTTTACCCCATCTGAAATATCCTGCTGCATGGTTTTACCCCACTGTTTGAAACTTGATTCCCAAAACTTTCTGCCATAACCGGTTGAGCCTCTGAAATTCATTTGTAAAACTGCATATCCTCTGTTTGCCAAAAACTGAACTTCAGGATTAAAACCCCAATAATCTCTGGCCCATGGTCCACCATGCGGATTTATAACCACAGGTAAATTTTTTGCATCCAATCCTTTTGGTAAAGTAAGATATCCATGAATAACTAAACCATCTTTTGACTTGTAGGAAATGGGTTTCATTTCACTCATTTCATTTTCATTAATCCATGGAGCTCTTTCAATAATTTTAGTCAATTCATCATTGGTAATATCATAAAAATAGCTAGTTCCCAATGACCTATCACTCATGGTTCTGACTAAACACTTATCTTCATTTTTATTCGTACTGGTTATGATAATTTCGTATTGATTACCCAGCTTTTGTTTAAGTTTTGCATAGATATCCTCTGTAGTTTTATCCAAAAACTTCATCTCAGTTTTTTCAGTGTGATAAGTAATTGAAGTAAGAACCTTACGCTTTCTTGAATAATCAAGATTTTCCAAATCAACATCAGGATGCTCAAACAATACTTCAATTTCTTTTCCTTTCGAAATATCAAATTTTACTATTGCTGATTTATCACGATTTAAGTTGGAACAAGCATAAATATACTTGTTATCAAAGCTAAAAAACAAAGGATTTACTTGTTCCTTAAAAGATGTTTGGAGCACTACTTTAAAAGAACTTTTTTCATTTTCACGATACAGTAAATTCGACCTTACACCATCAGTTTGAACAGCAACACGGATGGTTCCTGTATGGTCAGTAATCCAGTTGCTTATACCACCCGGATTCTCAGCTACAGAAATCATATCACCAGTTTTAATATTTAATCTGTAAACGTCGAATAATTCAGGATTACGTTTGTTCATTTCTATCAAAACTTCATCTTCGTAATCAATCAATTCATCAACAATTTGAACTCTAACATTTTTAAAAGGAGTTAAATCCTTTTGATTTTTACCATCTGCATCCACTGCGAAAAGGTGAAAATTTTCATCTCCACCATTATCTTTTACGTAAATTATCCTGTTATTGTTTTTCCAGAAATAAGCACTGATATTTCTATCTTCAACTGCAGTTACTTGAAAAGTATCTTTTGAGCCAATTTTGGTCACAAAAACATTCATTCTGTTTTTGTAAGGCTTAGTGAATGAAATTTTATCTCCATCAGGAGAAAGTAAGATATAAGAAATATCTGGATTCCTAAAAAAGTTGGTAAGTGGAATAATGGGTGCTTGTTGCTGTTTACTTGAATTATTTGCGCAAGAAACCAGCAAAACCGAAAACACAATCAAATAAAACAATCTAAAATTTAAAACCTTCTTCATAATCTTTTTCTCCAATCTGAACGTCTAGGTTAAGCTATAAAAATTAACATTTTAACCCGAACTAATCAATAAAACAACAAAGAATATTAAATAAAAACAAGCTTTAAAAGTTTTAAATATGACCATCCGACCTATTTTTTGATAAACGGCCCTAAAACAAGATGCCACCCCTATTGGAGTGGCATCAATATTAAATTATTGCAAAGATTATCTTGATATTCTTACTGGAAAATTGATATCCAAATCAGATTCTGATGAAGGATTATTGTCTTTTTCAACTCCATCGTAATGACTTAAAACTACATTTAAACTGCCTAAAACAGGCCAATTCGAATTAGCACTTTCTACTTTAATTTTAAAACTCAATCCAACCGGTCTGTTTTTTGAATCGAAATCTAAGTAAGTTGTACTCCACATATCTTTAATCTCATTAGAAGCAGTGAAAAAGAATCTATGCGCATCAGCCTCCTCTTCTATTTCCGAAGAAATTGTATCTATAGGATTTTTTGATTCATCTAAAACTAAAATATCAACCTTATATTCATTGTTGTTATTCAATGAAATAGTATCAATTGATGGAGCATTTCCTCCATCACCATCCAAATCTTTCCACTTTACAAGATAAGTTTCGTTAACATTTGATTGATTTACTATGCTTAAATAAACAGAGGTGATTTGTTCCAGAGCATTATTCACTTCAGGTTTTTTTGCTTCTTCTTTTTTACATGCAGCAAAAGAGATAATTGAGAAAATAAATAGATATAAAAATAATTTTTTCATGATGTTTTTTTTGAGTTTAACTCTTAATTTTTTTTTGTTTGATAATATTGAATTGGGAATTGAACTGATAAATAAAAATTTCTTCCGGGTTCATCGGTGAAATACCTGAATCTATTCATATAATCCCGATATGAATTGTTCATTAAATTCCTTACTCCTACCACAAAATTCATGTTTGATAATTTTGTCTGAATAGTAAAAGAAGTTTGAAGATTAATTAAAAAATAAGCAGGTGGTGGAACTGCATAATCAAGTCCATCTACAAATCTATTTTGCCTGAAAACCGATTCAAAATCTACACTTGAAAAAACATCAGTAAAGTATTTCCATTTTGACTGATTGAATACAAAAGAAGATTTAAATCTATTAGCAGGCATGTAAATTAAAGGTTGATTGTTTGTTACATCATTAGCATACAAAAATGAGTATGATAAATTCACCAAAAATCTTTTTGATAATGGTTTTGCTACCTGCATTTCGAATCCACTTAAATCGGCATTGGTTTGAGTAAACTTAAATGTTGGAAATGCCCCGCGTAAGGTGAGAGTAGGACTAGTATCTGGTTTTGCGTAAATGAAATTTTTGATTGTGTTTTTAAACAAATTAAAATCTATTGAAACAAAATCTGTTTTCCATTTAAAAGCTAAATCGCTGTTATAAGCGAATTCCGGTACTAAATTCTCATTCCCAATTTCAAATGAAGCCAAGCCATTATGTAAGCCATAACTATAAAGTTCATTTACAGCAGGTGCTCTCCAAGCAGATGATTGAGTGAATTGTATCTGAAATTCAGAGCTTACATGAAAGGCAGAGGAAGCTACAAATGTTAAACCTGAATAATTTTTATTAATCTCATTTATGCTTGTATTTGAAATCCTTTGATAAACTGATTGAATACGTGAATCAAATCTCGCTCCTGCTTCTAAATTCCATCTGCCAGATTTGTATTTTTCGAAAATAAAAACACCAATTGTCTGGGCAATAAAATTTGGAATTAGTGGCTTTTGTGTACCTGAACTGATATTACTTTGAGTTAAATAACTTGCTCCAATTTTGCCTGTAATTTTCCGGAACTCTTTGTGTTCAAATTGTAAATCAAAATTACCGGAATACAATTTCAAATCGTAGGCAGGTAAAGTATGAGTTAAGGAATTCGGATTCCAGCTTACACCTCTATCATATTCCATCCTATGGTTCATTTGGTAAGCATACATGAAACAGATCTTACCCAATTGAGGATAGTCGTAATTTAATTTAGCAGCAAGAACATTGTGAGTAACATCCTGTTTGGGCCTATTGATTTCGTAACTAAACGGAAATTCAATTAATGGTTTTGAGCTATTAATTGCCTTTTGCAAATCACTTGTACTTGAAATATGTGCAGCCCTCATAATTCCTAATTCATTATGAAAATAAGAACCTGTAATTTCAATTCCAAAAGCTTCTGATACTTGGTAAAGAGAGGAAAAATTCAAATCCGTTTCTTTAAAACCGGTATTAGAAATCACATAAACTGGAGCTTTAGAATCACCTCCAACTTTGTAACTACTTTGAAGCCTCCAGTTAAAATGTCTTTTGATTCCATGTGTACCATTTAACAAATTAGAAAACGCAAAAGCTTTGTTATTTGAATAAGCATTCATTGAAACTACACCATCTATTCCATCCAATTGTCGATAGGGTTTTGGTGAAATTTTTATCACACCACCAATTGCCTCCGGACCATATTCAACAGAAGCAGCACCCTTAATTAACTCAATTTCATTGGCACTAAATGGATCAATTTCAGGACCATGTTCTGCACCCCAATTTTGTGATTCAAGTTTAGTTCCATTGTTAAAAAATGCAATCCTATTGCTATGTAAACCGCGAATAATGGGCTTAGAAATAGCAGGACCAGAACTTAAAGTTTGCATTCCTGGAACCTGTTTAAACAAATCAGAAAATACCAATGCAGATGTTCTTTGAATTTGCAAAGCACTTAGTTTTATTCTCGATTGGTTTTCAGAACCAAATTCTGTCAATTCATGAGAATGCACAGTATATTCATGCAAATGAAAGTTTGTAGGACATAATAAAACCTCTAAATTCATATCGGCCCTTACATCCAAAACCTTTTCAAAAGAGTGATAACCAACAAAACTCACCTGAACAAGATTTAAACCTGATTTAACAGAATCAAGTTTCACTAAACCATTGTCATCAGTGAAATGGAAATGCCTATGTTTACTGATTTGCGCTGTAGCAGCAGCAAGCGGGGATCCACTTATGCTATCCAACACTTTCAGTTGAATTTTATAGTATTTACTCAGCGATTTATCCTGAGCAAAAACATTAGAAAACAAAAAAGTAAACACAAGCACCCATATAAAAACAAGTGCTTTTTTCAAAAAAGTAAATTTTAATTAATAATAAAACCCGAAAGAAGAATAAGCCTCAGTTCGAAGCCTATTTAGTTAATAAGATATTGATGGTGGTCCTTTATTAAAAAGAACAAAAATTGAAGTTTTAAATAAATGAAGTTCTGTTTTTTGAACAATTGCGTTTCCTTTTCCTACAAAAAAATCTGAAACAGGAACAGTAATTTCGAAAACTTTATTGAAATGAAACTGGCAAAAGAAACAATCAGGAGTAGATTCAGCCAAATGGCTTTGGTGTTCACATTCATGATTTTCCAATAAATCATCCTGACAGGCATAATCATCTAATTTACAATGATGTGATTCATCGTTTCCAACTACAGCAATTCTGTGCAATTCATCTTGGTGGTGATGAAAAGCATTATAAGGCAGTAAGCTTATAAAAAATACTGCCAATAACAGAAAACCGAAAATTGCCTTTTTATTCAAGATTGCAAATTTAAGAAAGCAAATATGAATTCGCACTAATTGGGATAAATGGCAATAAAATGAAATTTAAAAACTAAAACTTCGTAAAAATTAATTTTTGCTCGATTTTATTACTTATAAGAATTGACAAATAAGGTTTAAAAACTAAGTTTGCCAAAAATACCAATCATGAACAAAAGAGGAGATTTACATGCTGCAACCGGAAGTAAAATTAGTTGCAAAGGATGGGTTCAGGAAGCTGCATTAAGAATGTTACATAACAATCTTGACCCAGATGTGGCTGAAAGACCAGAAGATTTAATTGTTTACGGAGGAATTGGAAAGGCAGCCAGAAACTGGGAAAGTTTTGATTTAATAGTAAAAGCTTTACAAGATTTGGAAGATGATGAAACTCTTTTGATACAATCAGGCAAACCTGTTGGGATTCTTCCAACTCACCCTGATGCACCAAGAGTTATCATATCAAATTCAATGTTGGTACCAAAATGGGCTAATTGGGATACTTTTCATGAATTAGATAAAAAAGGATTGATGATGTATGGCCAAATGACGGCCGGAAGCTGGATTTATATTGGTTCACAAGGAATTGTTCAAGGAACTTATGAAACTTTTGCCGAAGCTGCTCGTCAACATTTTGGTGGAAGTTTAAAAGGCACATTAACAGTAACTGCTGGATTAGGGGGAATGGGTGGAGCTCAACCACTTGCTGTAACCATGTGTGATGGTGTTTGTTTAGCAGCAGAGATGGTTGAATGGAGAATCAAAAAGAGACTTGAAACTCGTTACTTAGATGTAATGAGTAGAGATATTGATCAGGCAATTGACATGGCTCTTGAAGCAAAAGCACAAGGTAGAAGGTTATCAATTGGAGTTGTTTGTAATATTATAGATTTACTTGAGCGTTTAATCGAAAGAAATATTACTCCGGATTTATTAACTGACCAAACATCAGCCCATGATCCTTTAAATGGCTATTATCCTGAAGGATTGGTTGAAGAGGTTTCGGACAGAATGAGAAAAACTGAACCGGAAAAATATGTTAGACTTTCTTTAGATACGATGGCACATCATGTTAAACTAATGATAACCTTACAAGAAAAAGGTGCGATAGTATTTGATTACGGAAATAATTTAAGAGGTCAGGCACACGATCAAAGAAATGTAAAAAATGCTTTCTCATTCCCTGGATTTGTACCAGCTTATATCAGACCATTGTTTTGTGAAGGAAAAGGTCCATTCAGATGGGTTGCTTTAAGCGGAGATCCTCAGGACATTTATACAACTGATAAAGTAATGAGAGAATTGTTTCCGGAAAATACCTCTTTACATCGTTGGTTAGATATGGCTCAAGAGAGAATTGAATTCCAAGGTTTACCTGCAAGAATTTGTTGGATTGGACAAGGAGACAGAGAAAAAGCGGCTCTTGCTTTTAACGAATTGGTTAGAACCGGAAAAGTTAAAGGTCCAATTGTTATTGGAAGAGACCATTTAGATACAGGATCAGTAGCTTCACCAAACAGAGAAACAGAAGCAATGAAAGATGGTTCTGATGCAGTTGCTGACTGGCCAATTCTAAACGCATTAATAAATACAGCAGGTGGGGCAAGTTGGGTAAGCGTTCATCATGGTGGTGGAGTTGGTATGGGCTACTCTATTCATGCAGGAATGGTAATACTTGCAGATGGAACAGAAGCCGCAGCAAAAAGGCTAAAAAGAGTATTACATAACGATCCTGCAATGGGAGTAATAAGACATGCAGATGCAGGATATGACATAGCAATTGACACTGCTCGTAAGCACAGACTAGATTTAAAACTGAGATTGGAAGAGAAATAATATGTTTGAATAATGAAGAAAACCGGAGTGAAAGCTTCGGTTTTTTTTATTTAATGGAGTAAAAACAGACCCCTATAAAAGAACCAAGGGCCGCTTACGCGGCCCCGGCTCAACCTTTACTCAAGCCATTCTTCAATGGCAAGCTCTTAATTTCGGGTAAATTAGGCTTAAGCGGGAGCTCTACAGTCCTTCACCCCAATTTGTTATGACCTCCATTAGCAGGAGACTCACAACAATCAATAAAAATGATATCAGGGCTATCTTTTTGGCTTTCATAATCAATATCCAAATATGCCCCTAATACTTTAACTAATTATTCAAACCCTTCAAATGGTTTGTATAGACTATTAATTGGTTAATAATTATATAATAGTGGAAAGATTTTCAAGACTTTTCAGAAAAGCCTCTTTCTTTCTTCTGGAAACCTCAACTTCAGCACCATCCAACATCACAGCAATACCTCCCTCCCCTTTCACATATTTCTTTATAAAACGCAAGTTAATTAAATTTGAATGATGAACCCTACAAAAATTATAATTTTGTAATAATTCTTCATATTCCTTTAATGTTCTGCTAACTAAAATTGGTTTTTCATTCACCAAAAAGAAACGAGTATAATTCGCATCCGACTCACAACGAATGATTTGATCAAGTGAAATAAACAAAATACCCTCAGAAGTAGGCAAACTCAACTTATAATTCTGATTGTTAATTGCCTTTAGATTATTAAGCAAATTCTCTATTTGAATTTGACCTTCTTGTTTGTCTTTATTCTGACGTTTTAAAACTGCCTTGTGTAAAGACGCAGACAATTCCTCCATATCAATTGGCTTCAACAGGTAATCGAGTGCACTAAATTTAATAGCCTGAATTGCGTAATTATTATAGGCCGTTGTAAAAATCACATCAAAATTCCTTTTTGGCACTTCATTAAGCAAGTCAAAGCCATTTTTATATGGCATTTCTATATCCAGCAAAACTAAATCCGGATCGGTTTTGGCAATGATTTCAATTGCTTCATCAACATTTCCGGCTTCCCCAACAAGATTTACCAAATCAGGGAAATGGGTTAATAAAGACTTCAAAGCATTTCTACCTCTAATTTCGTCTTCAACAATAATTGTTTTAAGTGGCTCAGCCATGATGTATAGGTAATTTTAATATGACCATTGTTCCTCTTGCTATGCCATCATCAACTAAATCGATAACTTCAACACTAGGACCAAAACCATATAGTTTTTTTAATATTTCAATTCTTTCATCGGTAATCCTCATAGCTTTTGACTCATGAGTTTTACCTTTCTGTTTCTTAATTTGCATGGCAGCCTCTCTGCCAATTCCATTATCTTCAATTTCACATCTGACAAAATCTTCATCTTCCATAGAAAGATGGAGTTTTAGCACCCTGTGAGATTTTTTATATTGTAATCCATGCCAAATTGCATTTTCTACATATGGTTGGATTACCATAGTAGGAATTTGGTCTTCTAGATTAACTGATTTATCCAAAGATAAATGAAATTCAAAACCATTATCCATTCTAAGCGACTCCAACTCAATATATAAGCGAAGAAACTCAATTTTTTGAGAAATACTAATAAAAGTATATTCTGAATTATCAAGTATCATTCTAACAAGGCGAGCAAACTTGCTTAAATACTTAGCAGCTTCCATTCCCTGGTGGTTTAAAACGAAATCCTGAATAGAATTTAATGAGTTAAAAATAAAATGAGGATTCATTTGCGCCCTAAGTGCTTTTAACTCTAATTCGCCAACCATTCCACTAATTTTTAGCTTTTCCTGTTCCTCGGTAATAACATTTCTTACTCTCCAATAAATAATTGCTGTTATTATTCCGGCAAAGAATAAAATCATGGTAATTCTAAACCACCATCTTGTCCAAAAAGGTTTTGCAATATAAAAAGTAAGATGAGCCACATTACTGCTAAAAACTCCATCAGAATTACTTGCTTTCACCCTGAATGTATATGAACCCGGTGCTAATTGAGCAAAACTTGCAAACCTTCTGTTTCCGGCATCTGTCCACTCTTCATTTAATCCATCTACCTGGTACATAAATCTATTGTTTCCAGAAAGATTAAAATCAAGAGCCACATATTCAATATTGATGTAATTCTGGTCGTAACTTAAAAATATATCCTGTTTTGTATCATAAATTTTATTGAATGATGAAAAAGATTTTATTGCTAATTGACAATTCGTAGTATCATCATTGATGTCTGATGGATAGAAATAGCTAAAACCATTAACTCCTCCAAATAAAATTCTTCCATCAGCAAGATTAGCAGAGGTTTTTTCATTAAACTCATTTCCTTGCAGACCATCATTTAAATCATAATTTTTAAATGTAAAGTCTTTTAAATTCATCTTGGAAACACCGCTATTTGTGCTTAGCCAGATTTCATCATTTAAATTTCCTTTTTGAACGGAATAAACATTGTTATTGGCTAATCCATTATCAGTAGTAAAATTTTGTACGTTTCCATTTGATTTCTTCAGATACAAACCTTGATTGATAGTTCCAATAAATAAATCTCCACTTTTGCTTTTTAGTGCAGATGTTATATGCAATTTTCTACCATTTCGTGCTACCAGAATCGAGCTTATTTCTGAATTTTCTTTGTTATAGTAATAGAGTCCTTTTGAAGTAGCTATAAAGAAATTGCCATTTTTATCAGGTATTAAATTTCTTACATTATTTCCACCTAATCCGGAATTACTGATATCGTAATTCATAATAATGGATTTCTGCCTGATATCGACTAAAAACAAACCTTCTTTTCCTGCAAGCCAAAACCTGTTATCAGCTTCTTTTAAGCAAGTAAGTACTTCCTGATTCACGTACTTCTCCATGCCACTAATTTGAATAAAATCGGCTTTACCTGAAATGGAATTATACTTAAAAATTCCTTTGCTGGAGCCCAATAAAAATTCGGAGCTATCTGAGTTAATTGGAGTAATGCAATAAATTGGGTATGATTTTAAAAAAGCCTTTTGCTCTAATTCATTTGTTTCAGGTGAAAAATTAAAAATTCTACCTTCATCAGTAGAAATAATAAAAGTATTGTTTGGAGCAGGTGAAACCGCATAAATATTTAATGAAGAGCCTTGCTCAGAGCCTGAACTTCCGCTTATTGAGTTAAACTTAAATCTATATGGATGATATCTATTTAAACCACCTGAAGAAGTGCCAATCCATAAGTTTAAGTTTCTATCCTGAAAAATAGATAATACTTTATTATGTGAAAGAGAGAACTTATTATCTGACTGATGATAATAGTGTTTCAATCTAAACATCGAATCAACTACTATTAAACCATTATCAAATCCAAGAAAGAACCTGTATCGGCCTCCAAAAATGGTTCTAAAAACACCACCTTCAGGTATCGAAATGCTCCTTTTAATCCTTAAACTTCTTTTGAATATTGATCCAACTACAAATTGATGGTTATCAGTAACCAAACAAACAATTCCTTTTGCATTGACTGATGAACCTAATATTAAGTCCTGAGACTTGAAATTAACTCTTTTAACAGCATTATTAAAGAGATAAATCAAATAAATCTCATCAGGTGTTGAAACCAATAGAACACCCTGTTTTAATAATGAAATTCCTGTAATTGGCACATAAGGCAAAATAGATATAAATGCGCCACTTGCTTTATCTAATAAATAAAGGCCATTATCAGCCCCCATCCAGATTTTATCTTTTGTTAAAAATAAAAATCGTGGTTCATTAATTGTAAGAGGTAAAACATAATTTTTAGACTTTTTAGTAGATGTATTTACAATGCTAATACCAGATTCTGTTAGCACTCCTAAACTTCCCGAATGATAAGATAATTGCTTTATTCTACCAGGGTAAATAGAATTGGGATCATTTTCATGAAATCTTAATACATCAAAATTATAACCATCAAAACGATTAAGTCCATCTTCTGTACCAATCCACAAAAATCCCTCATCATCCTGTGCCATTGAATGTACAGTATTTTGAGACAAACCTAATTTGTCATCGATTTGTTCAAATCGAAGTAGCTGTCCAAAACTTATTTGAACAAGACATACTAAACAAACACTAAAAAGGTATTTAATTCGCAAGGGGATTTCTAGAATTTCTTACTAAAATACAATTTTACTGATATGAATAGCTATTTGTTATTTGAAATAATTTGCGAAGAGGAAATAAAAGACATGCTAATTGCCGAATTAGCTGAAATTGGCTTCGAAGGATTTCTTGAAGGAGATGAGGGTTTTGAAGCTTATTTACCAAAAGAAGAATGGAATGAAACAGAATTTTTAGAGCTTTTAGAAAAATATTCAATTCCAAAAGAATCTGTTAAAGCCAATGAAATTGAACAACAAAACTGGAATGAACAATGGGAAAGTGAATTTCAACCTGTAACTATTGAAAATGAAATCAGGATTTCGGCCCCGTTTCATGAACTTGAAAAGGAGTTTCCTTATGAAATTATTATTCAGCCAAAAACATCATTTGGAACAGGGCATCATGAAACAACCTTTTTAATTATGAAATTGATGTTAAAAGAAAATTGGCAAAACAAAACGGTTTTTGATTTTGGAGCCGGAACCGGAATTCTTTCAATTTTAGCATCTCAATTAGGTTGCAAATCAGTTTTTGCCAATGATATTGATGATTGGGCAGCCGAAAATATTAGTGAAAATGCAACTTATAATAATATCATAAATATCAATTTTGAAAAAGGTGGATTGGAAATTTTAAAGGATGAAAAATTTGAAATAATACTAGCCAATATCAACAAAAATGTATTGATGACAAGCTTTAAAAAACTTGCTGAACATGCACAATCAGGTACAAAATTATTTATTAGCGGTTTTTATGAAAGTGACTTGAAGGACCTTTTAAAAGAAACAGAAATTGCCGGATGGAAATTCAAACAATCATTCGAATTAAATGATTGGTGTGCTGCGCAGTTTGAACTATAAATCAGCCGTTTATCATATTTAAAGTTTCTAAATTAAAATGTTTATACTTTTGTTAAATTAATACCTAACCATGAAAATTTTAAAGCGTATTTTATTTATTGTAATTGGATTAGTCCTATTACTTGCCATCATTGGCCTATTCTTACCTAAAACCTCTCGTTTAGAAAGAAGCATTACTATTAAATCAAAAGCAGAAGTGCCTTTTGAATTGATTAACAACCTGAAAGAATGGGAAAAATGGAGTCCATGGCATGGATTAGATACTGCAACTGTTTGGGTTTTTAGTGAAAATTATATTGGCAAGGATGCCTATTATACTTGGAGCAGCGAAAATAAAAATGTAGGAAAAGGGAAATTAACCATCACAGATAGTAAACCATATGAATTAATTGCAACTACCATGTTATTTGATGGGATGGATGCTGCTAAAGCAGATTTTATCTTTGAAACAAGTGGTGATGAAGTTAAAGTAAAATGGACTTTAGAAAGTGAATTAGGATTCAATCCATTTTTCAGATACTTTGGATTAGTGATGGAAAATATGGTTGGACCTGATTATGAAAAAGGTTTAGCTAAATTAAAAGAGGTTTCTGAATTAAAAGCACAAGGACCAAAAATCTCAGGATTTGATGCTGAGCTGAAAGATTTTGCTGGAACAAATTATTTTGGTATCAGAGAAAAATTAAAAGGTGAAGAAATTGGAGCTAAACTTGGTGAATATTACGGATTATTAATAGCTGAAATAAAAGCACAAGGTTTACAAATGAATGGTGCTCCTTTCACCATAAACTATTCAGCTAGTGGAAATACATTTGATATTGAAGTTGCTATTGGTTTTACCGGACAAGGAAAAGATAATGGTATGATAAAAGCCGGAAAACTTGATGCTGGAAAAGCCTTAACAGTTAAATATTATGGTGATTATATGAATACAGGAAAAGTTTATCTTCCGGCATTCGAATACCTAAGTTCACAAGGAATGAAAGCAACTGGTGCACCCTTAGAATATTATATTACAGACCCAATGACTGAAAAAGATACCACCAAGTGGTTAACAGAAATTGTCTTCAGAGCCCAATAAAATTACAAAATTTGAAAAGGCCAACTGAATTCAGTTGGCCTTTTTTGTTAAAAAACTTAATATCGAACATGAAATACGACAGAATTAACTCAGACTTGTTTAAACTCAATAGAAGTTTATTCACGGCTAAATTGAAAAAAAACTCAGTTGCCATATTCTTATCAAACGACGAACATCAATGGAATGGAGATGCAACACATAATTTTAAGCAAAACTCAGATTTATTCTGGCTAAGTGGAGTTGATCAGGAAGATTGCATTTTAGTTTTATCACCGGATTGTCCTGTTATTGAAATGCGTGAAGCGCTTTTCATCAAGAGAACTGACGATATGATGGTGATTTGGAACGGACATAAATTAACTCAACAACAAGCCAAAGAAGTGAGTGGAGTTCAACATGTTTATTGGATGGAAGATTATGAAGCAAAAATTCATTCTGTTATAAATTATGCTGAAAACATTTACTTGAATTTAAACGAAAATGACCGTGCAAGCATTAAAACTCCTTATAAAGATTTAAGATTTGCGAGAGAAATGAAGGACAAATATCCACTTCATGAATTCGAAAGAGCTGCACCAATTTTACAAAGATTAAGAAGCATTAAATCACCAATTGAATTGGATTTAATGAATGTATCAATTGGTATTAGTGAAAAAATGTTTGCACGCTTATTGAAATTCGTAAAACCGGGTGTAAAAGAATATGAAGTAGAAGCTGAAATCATTCATGAATATTTAAAAAATCGTGCGAATGGACATTCCTTCCATCCTATTGTAGCTTCTGGTAAAAACGCATGCATTTTGCATTATGTAGATAACAATGGAACTTGTAATGATGGTGAATTATTATTGGTTGACAGCGGAGTTGATTATGCAAATTATGCAAGTGATATGACAAGGGTAATTCCGGTAAATGGAAAATTTACAGCTCGTCAGAAGCAAGTTTACAATGCAGTTCTAAGCGTTATGAATGGTGCCAAATCTCTTTTAAAACCAGGAGTTCTTTTGATGGAATACCATAAACAGGTTGGTGAATTAATGGAAAAAGAATTGGTTGATTTAGGATTAATCAGTTTGAATGATATTAAAAATCAGAATCCTGCTTGGCCTGCTTATAAAAAATATTTCATGCATGGAACCAGTCACTTTTTAGGTATTGATGTTCATGATGTTGGAATGAGATATGAGCCAATGCAAGCTGGTATGACATTTAGTTGTGAACCGGGTATTTATATTCAAGAAGAAGGTATTGGAATCAGACTTGAAAATGAAGTATTAATTACTGCAGATGGATGTAAAGATTTAATGGCTCATATTCCGGTAGAAGCAGACCATATTGAAAGTCTGATGAATTCATAAAATGAGAAAAGAAATTAATTGTTTTCTTTTTGATATGGATGGCTTATTAGTTGATTCAGAGCCACTGTGGAAAAGAGCAGAAAAACTCGTTTTGGGACAATATGGATTAAATCTTGATGATGATTTATTACGTCAGGTAATGGGATTTCGATTACCTGAAGTAATTGAACATTGGTATCGTTATCAAAATTGGCCAAATCCTGATTTTCAAAAAACAGAAAGAGAAATTATTGATACAATGAAACTGCTTATAGAAAATGAAGCAGTTGCTATGAAAGGTGTTTATGAAGTTTTGGAATTCCTAAAAAGCAAGGGTAATAAAATTGCCCTTGCTTCTTCATCTTCAATGGAATTAATCGAAACCGTTGTTAAAAAACTAAATTTATCAACCTATTTTGATCAATTACATTCAGCTGAAA
Organism: Vulcanococcus limneticus LL; assembly: GCA_943361925.1. Taxonomy (GTDB): domain Bacteria; phylum Bacteroidota; class Bacteroidia; order UKL13-3; family UKL13-3; genus CAISCU01. Next base: position 37,681 of record CALRIT020000022.1, read on the forward strand.
AGGAAAAATTCGGCAAACCACATCCAGGAATTTTCATTACAGCCGCAGAATCAATGAATGCAAAAGCACATGAATGTTTGGTTTTTGAAGATTCAAAAAATGGTGTAATAGCAGCAAAAGCAGCAAGAATGGCATGTATTGCAGTTCCTGAGACGCTTCATATTAACGAAAATTGGTGGAGTATAGCTGATGCTAAAATTTCGAGTTTAGATGAGTACCTTGCAATTGAAATGAACATCTTGCAATAAAATATGGACAGTTATTTCCTTGAGGTAAATTATGATGGCATTGTTGAAAATGCATATTCTTCATTCACAGAATTGGAGGATATTGAAATAATTGCTGGAAAAACTGTTGACGAACAACAAATTCCGTATGTAATCAAGCAAGTTATCAATGAGTTCATTCATGGAAATCAGAAGTATAAAATTGTAAAAAACCTTCCAGTTTCAGGTAATTTTTTTGACTTAAAGCTAATAGATAAAAACCAAAATTTTGTTTGCATTTTAAACCATGTTACCAGCGATGTAAACATTAAAACAGAGCTTGAAACCAATAAAAATGCATTTAGAGTTTTGGTTGATAGCACCTTCGATATTATATGGTCGTTTAATCTGGAATTTAAATTAACTGCCGGAAACAAAGCCTTCTTCGACCTTAGAAAACGAGTATACAATAGCAATATCGCTATTGGAGACAATATTTTTAAAGATGTAAAAGAAGATGCAAAAAATAAGTGGCTACCTATATATCAAAGGGTTTTAGATGAAGCAATGCCATTTAAGTTTGAAGAAAAAAGATGGGTTGGAGAGGAAGAAACTTTTGTTCTGATATCTTTAAATCCTATTAAAGATGAAAAGGGGAAGGTAATTGGTTGTATGGGCATTACCCATGATATCACCCCAATAAAAAAACAGGAAGAATTCTTAAGAGACCATAATACTACACTGCAAAAAATTGCTGAGAAATTAAGTCATGATTTCTCTGAGCCAATTTTAAAAATCAACTCAATGCTCGATGGATCAAACTTAGGAGGTTTAAGTGAAGAACAAACTAAGGGTTTTTACGCACTTAAAGAGCTAACCAAACAACTTGAAGCAAGGTTAGAAGAGTTAAAAAACGATTTGGTAAATTTAATCTAGCGTCTTTTATTGATGAGTTTATACAATTCATCAAGTTTTGGAGTAAGTACAATTTCTGTACGTCTGTTCTTTGCTCTACCTTCAACAGTTTCGTTGTTTGCACGTGGTTGAAACTCACTTCTACCGGCCGCAGTTAAACGTTTTGGATCTACGTGGTGTGCATCTATCAATAAACGTACGATATTATTTGCTCTCGCTGTACTTAAATCCCAATTATCAGCGAAACTTGCTGTTTTTATTGGCTTGTCGTCGGTATGACCTTCGATTAAAATATCGATATCAGCATTTTTATTCAATACATCAGAAAGTTTTTTAATTGCATCCATACCTTTTTCTTCAACCTCTGCACTACCCGATTTAAACAATAATTTATCGCTTAATGACACATAAACTTTACCATTTTTCATTTCCACTGTTAACTCATCAGAATTAAAGCTTAAAAGTGCTTTTTTAACGATATCATTCAAAGCATTGGTAATTGAATCCTGACGACGAATAATGGCTTCCAGTTCAGCTAATTTCCTTTCCCTTGCTAATAATTGATCACCCTTTTCTTTCAAAGCAAGATTTAATTGTTCAGTTTTACTTAAACTTGATTTGATTAAATCTGTATATCTATCATTCATTTCTGAATAATCAGATTGAAGTTTGTTATGTTTCTCAGTTAAAGATTGAAACCTGCTTTGCAGATCACGGTGAAGTGAATCAAGCAATCTATATTGAATTCCTCTTTCAGCTGTATCTTTATTAAATGCAATAACCAACCTATGTAAGGAATCTCTTTGGTAAGTAGCCATATCGAGTTTTTTCGACATGAAAAAATTATGCGATTTCTGACTCAATCCCTTTGGATCTTTAATTTTACCTTTTGGCTCTAACTCTTGTGCAGTAGATTGAAAACCAAGCATTAAAATTCCTGCAAATAGCAGTGAAAATATAGATTTACGCATATTGCGAAGTTGGAATGCTAATGTTATACAAACAAGAGTTAGCTATTGAAGTTATCAATAGAAAATGTGTACTGCCTACAAAAAAAAACAAGGGTGAAACAAACCTAAGTTCATTTCACCCTTATTAATTATTCGAAAAGAAAATTACTTTTTGTTCTTTTTGTCGAAATCAATAACGATTGGAGTTGCAATACCAATTGAAGAGTAAGTACCAAAAATAATACCAACCAACATTGCAAAGTTAAATCCTCTGATTACATCACCACCAAAAATAAACAATACCAATGTTACCATAAATACAGTTAATGAGGTAATGATAGTACGGTTTAATGTGTTGTTTAATGCATCATTAATAACTTTTTGCTTATTGGTTTCATGGTGATGTGTTCCTAAGAATTCACGAATCCTATCGAATACAACCACGGTATCATTGATAGAGAAACCGATGATGGTTAATACTGCAGCAATGAAGGTTTGGTCAACTTCCATAGGGAAAGGTAAAATTCCATCAAAAATTGAGTAGAATCCTAACATCATCAATACGTCATGTGCCAAAGCAATTGTAGCACCTAAAGCATATTGCCATTTTTGGAAACGTACTAATACATATAAACCAATTCCTAATAAAGCAAGGATAGCAGCCCAGATTGATGCTACTTTGATATCGTTTGCAATGGTAGGACCTACTTTAGCTGAACTTAAAATTTTTGTAGAAGGATCAATTGTTTTCAAACCTTCATTTAATTTTCCTTCAACAATCTCTGAAACATTTGCACTTTGATCATCAATCATGAAAGTAGTAGTAATTTTATATTTACCATCAGTTCCAAAAGTTTTTACTTCAGGAGCAGAACCAAATGGAGTTTCCAAAGCTGTTCTAATATCTGTTGAGCTAACAGGTTTACTGAATTCAACCACATATGTCCAACCACCTTTAAAATCTACACCTAATGTAAATCCTTTAGTGAAAATTGAAATCAAACCAATTAAAATGATAATTCCTGAGATTGCATAAAACTTGAAACGATTTTTTACGAAATCGAAATTTAAATTTTGGAAAGCTGATTTAGAGAATTCACGTGAATACTTAATAATAGTACCTTTATCCAATTGCCATTCAGTGATAACACGGGTTAATAATACCGCAGTAAACATTGAAGAAAGAATACCGATAATTAAAGTAATAGCGAAACCTTGAACTGGACCTGTACCAAATGAATAAAGCACGATACCAGCCAATAAGGTTGTTAAGTTTGAGTCAATAATTGAAGAAGCAGCATGCTGGTAACCATCGGTAATAGCATTTTTCAAACTTCTTGCGCTTAATAATTCATCTTTAACTCTTTCATTAATTAACACGTTTGCGTCAACCGCCATACCAATTGTTAAAACGATACCTGCTATTCCAGGTAATGTTAGTGCTGCACCTAAAGATGCAAGAACACCTATAATAAAGAATACGTTAATTAATACTGCAAAGTTAGCTACATAACCAGAGTTGTTATAATAAACAACCATGAATACAAGGATAACAATAGTAGCAATAACCATCGACCATAATCCTGAGCTAATTGCTTCAGCACCTAAAGTAGGACCTACCACAGCTTCTTCAACAATTCTTGTTGGAGCAGGTAATTTACCACTCTTTAAGATATTTGCTAAGTCACCTGCTTCTTCCATTGTGAAGCTACCAGTAATTGAAGAACGACCATTAGGAATTTCACCTTGAACGTTTGGTGAAGAGTAAACTACATCATCCAATACAATTGCAATTGAATGATTCACATTATTTTTAGTTAGGTTTTTCCAGATTCTAGCACCTTCACTATTCATGTTCATTGTTACTTCAACATCTCCAGTTGGATTTACGTCTTTACGGGCGTCAATTACTTTATCACCAGTTAAAGAAGCAGAACCATCACGGTCTGTTTTTAAAGCATGCATGATTACACCTTCTTGATTTTCACCAAAACCTTTGTACTCCCATGCAAATTTGATATTAGAAGGCAAAGCCAATCTAACTTCAGGACGAGCTAATAAAGCATTAATTTTGGCTGTATCTCTGATTGCAGCAGTACCGCAACTTGAACCTTTAGTAGACAACATACCTTTGTCATCAGCAAAAGGACGTAAGTAAGCGAACAAAGGATTTTCCTTTGCAAACTCTTCAAATGATTTTTGATCAGCAGCAGCTGTATCTTTTTTGCTTGTATCAGCAGCAGCAGTTGTTGGCTTTGAAGCTGATCCTAAACTTGCCAAAGCACTTTTAGTTGTATCAGCAGCAGTAGCACTAGTATCAGTTCCAACAGGAGCTGATTTTTCTGCTACTAAAGATTTTTTCAAAATATCGTTTGCCTGACTTAAATATTTGAAAGCTTCAGGATTATCGAAAGTTTGGAAAAATTCCAACTTAGCAGAACCTTGTAAGTATTTACGAACCCTTGCTGGATTGTCAACACCCGGTAATTCAACTAAAATTCTTCCACTACCTTCTAATTTTTGAATATTAGGTTGAGTCACACCGAATTTATCGATACGAGCACGTAAGATTTGGAAAGAACGATCGATTGCTTGGTTAGCTTCATCGTGGATATAAGCCAAAACTTCCTGGTTAGTTGAAGAAAGTTTGATTCTATCGCGGTTGCTAGGATTTGCGAAAATTGCAGAAAGTTTAGCATTTGGAGCTATTTCGTTGTAAGCTTCACCAAATAAAGTAACATAATCTTTCTGACTTGTTTTTAAAGCCTCACGAGCTTGTTCAATTGCTTTATTAAAGTTAGGGTCAGCATTGTTGTTAGCTAAACCACGAACCAAATCAGCCAAAGAAACCTCAAGGGTAACGTTCATACCACCTTGCAAGTCGAGACCTAAATTTAATTCACGCTCTTTACATTGTAAATAGGTGAACTTTTTGATACCGAGGAAATTGTACACCGGTAAACGCGAAACTGAATCGAGGTAATTACGCTCTAATTCTACATTGCCATTGGCATACGCCTCGGCATCCTTCTCTACTAAGTAAGTTTTCGCAGTAAATGATAACTGGAAAATACTTACCAACACTAAGGCAATCGCAAAAAACTTAACTGCTCCTTTACTTTTCATTGTTGCTATCTATTCTATATAATATATCTATTCTTCTAAGGCTGGCAAATATAAGGGAGGGCATTAGTAAAAGCAAAAAAGGTTTAAAATTTTGAAAATCATTATTTTAAGCGGGTTTTGGTCATTTTTTTGGATTTCTGAGCCCTTTAATATACAATCTGTGGGAAAGTGAAAGCCTATGATTTGACTCCTTGGCTTAGTTTCGTTAGTACAAAATTTTCTGTAAAATCACATGGAACAACAAGCTGGTTTAAATTTATTCGAATTAATTATCAAAGGTGGTGTCATCATGATTCCTATTGGGTTTCTTTCACTTTTGAGTATTTATTTTATTATTGAAAGATGGGTATTTATTAACCAGGCATTCAAAATTGAAGCAAATTTCATGGCAAATTTGAATGATTTATTAGGAAAAGGTGATATTAAAGCAGCAAAAGCTTATTGCCAAAGATTAAATACTCCCATCTCTAGAGTTATTGAAAAAGGAGTTAACCGCATTGGTAAGCCAATTAAGGATATAGAAAGTGCTATGGAAAGTGCGGCAGGTATTGAATCAGATAAATTAGAGAAAAATTTAGGATTCTTAGGATTAACAGCCGGTATTGCTCCGATGTTAGGTTTTATCGGTACCATTTCAGGTATTATCAAAATTTTCTATAATATTTCTGTAAGTGATAATATCAGTATTGGAATTATTGCAGGTGGTTTGTATGAAAAAATGATTACTTCGGGTGCAGGTTTAATTGTTGGGGTATTGGCTTATGCCGGTTACCATATATTAAATACCAGAATCGACAGATTTAATCATAAAATGCAAATTAATGCTATTGAGTTTATTGATATTCTAGAAAGCTAAACCTATCTGAAAATAAATTATGAATTTCAGAAGAAAAAAGAAATTTGAAGCAGAGGTATCAACTTCCTCATTAAACGACATCATGTTTTTCCTGCTGTTGTTTTTCCTGATTATTTCAACAGTTGCTAATCCCAGTGTTATTAAGGTTTTATTACCTAAAGCAAATAACAACCAAACTTTAAACAAAAAGCAGGTTACACTTACTATTAATAAAAGTAAGGAATATTACTTAAACGATAAACTAATCGTTCCAGCTGATTTAGAAAGTAGAATTCAACAGGAAACTGCAGGTGTTCCTGACCCTACGATTGTATTACGTATGGATGCAGAATTAACCATTCAGGATTTAGTTGATATTCTTGCAACCGGAACAAAACTAAAAGTAAGAGTTGTAATGGCTACTCAAGCCATGAATTAAGGGGAAAAGAAGAATTGAGGTAATCGTTTTGGGGCCTTGCTTAAAGGCGGGATTTAATTGAACAAAAGCTGTTTATATTTCTAAATTTCAATTGGAAAAATACCATTGAGTTTTGCAATTCAACATGGCTGATGCAAAACAAGTGCTAGTGGACGTTTGATATTTATTCTTCTCTTACTTTTCAGCAATTAATGTACCACCATCTGCCATCCTTTTGTGGCGGTATTTATAATTCTTATCTGAATAAAATGTCACTTCATTTTCGCCATCAATTGAGTCCAAATGAAAACTTTCTAAATCTATAATTTCATGTAGTTCCATTTCAAAATTAGAACTACTTTCCGTCTTGGATCGGCATTCTTGACAATATACAGTCGTTAACCATACAACATATACAGAGTCTATGTCTTCATTATTTTCTGATTTTAAGTAAAGGTATCCTTTCTCGTCAGAATATAGGTTGTCTCTAATTACTTTATATCCTAAATCGTTGTAATTGGAACATCCGAAAAGAAATAAAAGATATGTGTAAAAAAAGTATTTTTTCATCCTAAGTACCTACTTTAATTCTTACTAACAAAAAAATAACCTCAGTACTTTTTCAAAACTGAATCTTTAATAATACTAAAACGCTTTTTATTAATAAGGTCTAACAGTATCTGCTTCCTGCAGGTGTTTCCTCAGGTGATCAGAAAGTACACCTAGGCTATGTCCAAAATGTACATTGTTATTGATGATTAAATCTGCCTGTGCCATAAATGGAAGTAGAAATTGTCGGTAAGAAGGCAATACATGGTGTTTCCATTGGTACAAAACAAAATCTTCTTCAATATTTCTTTCTGCAACATCACGCACCAATCTTCTATTTAATGCAATTTCTTCATCAGCATTAATAAAAATTTTCAAGTGAAACTGGTCAAAAATCTCTGGTTCATAAAAAATAAATAAACCTTCACATATAATAATAGGTGCTGGATTAAATTCGAGCATTTTCCCTTTTTTATCATAATGCTGAAAAAGGTATTCTTCTCTTTCAACTTTTTCGCCTCTACCCAATTTAGCTATATCAACAGCAAACTGATGTAAATCTACACATTCAGGTAAATCAAAATTGATATGACCATTTTCATCACGCTTGTGTTCAAATGCAGTTTTGTAATAATTATCCTGAGAGATAATACAAACCTCTGATTCTGAAAATATTGACCTTAAAGAATTTAAGAAATGAGTTTTACCACTGGCACTTCCACCGGTAATTCCTATTAAATATGGTCGTCTGCTTGAACTCATTACGAAAAAATGTATTTCTGCAAAAGAAAGAAAATTTCACTCAAATTTCCTTTTCTATTCTCAATGCCGATAAATTCTTCTTAAAAATGATTTCTGAAATACAATTTTAACCACTTGTATAAAACAAGAAAACTGACGAAAAATTAACATCTTCATTATCAGGCAGTTCGGAAACTAAGGAAACTTTCATAACATTTAAAGTTTCCAATACTGTAAAAGTTTTATCTTTGCCCCCGAAATGACAAACGTAGACGAAAATAAGAATAAGGTATTGTTAGGTGCTAGTAACTTATTCCTCAAATTTGGCTTCAAAAGCATTACAATGGATGATGTTGCCCGTGAGTTGGGAATATCAAAAAAAACTCTTTATCAGCACTTTGCCGACAAAAACGAACTAGTAGACCAAGCAATAGAAGCTCACTTAAGTGAAGAAAAGGAAGCTTGTACCAATTTAAGTCGGGAGCATGAAAATCCAATTGATTTAATGCTGAGTATATCAGAAACATTAAGTGATAGGAAAAAGCAAATCAACCAAAGTATCATATTCGACCTGAAAAAATATTTTAAACCCTGCTGGGATAAATTAAACCGATTCAGGGTTGAATTTATTTACAATGAAATCCTAAAAAACATTAAAAGTGGAAAATCATCAGGTTGGTACAGAGAAGATGTAAATGAAGAGTTGGTTGCAAAATTTTACATTCACCTGGTAGATTTATTAATCAACCCAGATAATAACCTTGAAGACAAATTCAATTTAAAAGAATTACAATTAGAGATGATGAAATATCATTTAAGAGGAATTTGTACTGAGAAAGGACTCAAATATTTAAACGATCAAACAATTAAAACAGATAAATAACCCTATATGAAAGTCAAATTAGCCATCACAATGTTTGCGCTTGTATTTAGTATTATAGCTAAATCACAAGATTCAAACATTAAAAAGATGAACTTAAATGAGGCATTGGAATTTGCGAAAACCAATAACGCCACATTAAAAAACTCAAAACTAGACGAACTATTAGCTAAAAAAAGAGTAAAGGAAATAGTTGCAGCAGGTTTACCCCAAGTTACAGGTAAAGCAGAATTCATGCATTACTTCACTATTCCAACCACTGCCCTACCCGATTTTATTAGTCCGGTAGTTTACGGAAACTTAGTTGGTTATGGAGTAATTCCAGCTACGACTCCTGCGCCACCAGCAGGAATTGTTCCAGCTCAATTTGGTGTTAAAAACAATTTAACAGTTAGTGCCAGTGCCTCTCAATTATTGTTTGATGGTTCTTATTTGATGGGATTAAAAGCATCAAACCAATATGTAAATCTTGCAAAACTAGGAACTCATCAATCTGAAATTGAATTAGAAGTAAATGTAAAAAAAGCCTACTACCAGGTTTTACTGATTGATGTAACCATGGATATTTTAAATAGTAATATTAAATACCTGGAAAAAACCACTTATGATTTAACTGAAACTGCAAAAGCCGGTTTAATGGAAAAGATGGATGCAGACAGAGTAAGATTACAATTATCAAACTTAAATTTACAAAGAGACAGACTAATTGATGGTAAAATAATTGCTTATACAGCATTAAAACTACAATTAGGTGCTAATGTTAGTGATAGTATTGTATTAACTGATAAAATCAATACAATTCAAGCTTCCAATGAAAACTTAGGAATGGATTTGGCTGCAGGTGATTATTCAAAAAGAATCGATGCACAAATTCTTGAGCAACAAAAAAAATTAAACAATATCGACAAGCAAAGATGGCAGTATTCCTACTTACCATCAATTGTTGCATTTGCTCAAGTTCAAAGAAATACATTTGGTGCAGAATTTAGCGAAGTAGGCAAAACCTGGTATAATGGTGCTCTTGCAGGACTAACTCTTCAAATGCCAATTTTTGATGGTCTAATGAAACAGTCAAAAATTCAACAAGCTAAAATAAATGATAAAAAAATTGAAAATGGAAAAAGCATTTTAATTCAAGCAATTGAACTTGAAAGAATTAGTGCTAAAGCAAAATATTTAAGAGCTCGTCAACAGTTAAAAATCCAAAAAGAAAATGTTGATTTAGCAAAAGACATTTTAGAAAAATCAAATTTAAAATTGAAAGAAGGAGTTGGATCAAGCTTAGAATTAACAAGTGCTCAGAACGATTATCTAAATGCTGAGTCGAATTACCTTTCAACACTATACGACATATTAGTTGCAGAAGCAGAACTTAAAAAAGCTATCGGATATTAAAATATTAAATAAACCATATATGAAAAACTATATTATCATCACACTAAGCAGCTTAATTCTTTTGGGAATGGTAGCTTGTAATGGAGAAAATGGCATTACTGCCAAAAAAGCGGAGCTGGAATCGTTAAAGCGAGAAATGGCTGAAATCTCTTCTAAAATTAAAACACTTGAAGAAGAAATCACACTAGCGGGTGACTCAAGTAAAGCGAATGAAAAAAGTAAAATTGTTGGCGTTAGCGCTGTAAAATTCGAAAGCTTCAACAAATACATTGATGTTCAAGGTTATGTTGATGGAGATGAAAATGTAACTCTATCAGCTAAAGTACCTTCAACAGTAACTAAAGTATTAGTTAATGCCGGTGACAGAGTTAAAGTTGGACAAGTATTAGCTACTCTTGACGGAGATATTGTTAAAACACAATTGAAAGATTTAGAAACCAATTTGAAATTTGTAACTGAATTATACAACAAACAAAAAGCACTTTGGGACAAAGGTGTTGGTAGTGAAGTTCAATTCCTATCAGCAAAAAACAACAAAGAATCTCTTGAGCAAAAATTAGCTACAGTAAAAGAAAACTTAGACATGTACCTAATTAAATCTCCAATTAACGGAACCATTGATGAAGTAATGTTAAAAGCAGGACAAGCTTCTGTACCTGGATATCCTGCATTCAGAGTTGTAAACTTCAGCAAGTTAAAAGTAAAAGCAGATTTAGCTGAAACTTATGCATCTGAAGTAAAAAGCGGTAACTCAGTAATTCTTCAATTTCCCGATATCAAAAAAGAATTAAAATCAACTTTGAGATATAGTGGAAGATCAATCAATTTATTAAACAGAACTTTCGGAATTGAAGCTGATTTACCTTCAAGCGAAGATTTTATTCCTAACATGGTTGCTGTTGTAAAAGTTGTTTCTTACCACAAAGAAAAAGCGATTGTAGTTCCAATCAATCTGGTTCAGGATTCAGAAGGCAAAAAAGTAATTTTTATTGCTGATGCAGTTAGCAAAAAAGCGATGAAAAAAGAAGTAACAGTAGGAAACATCTATAATGGAAAAGCCGAAATTACATCAGGTTTAAATGAAGGTGACCAAATAATTATTGCCGGTTACCAAGACTTAAACGATCAAGAAAGTGTCAAATACTAAACTCTATTAACAGAATAGAATATGTTAGATAAAATAAAAGAATTTAAACCATCCAGTTGGTCTATAGATAACAAAACAAGTATCTATATCATGACCATCATTATTACGCTGGCAGGTTTGTTTAGCTATAATTCATTACCTAAGGAACAATTTCCTGAAGTAGTGTTTCCTCAAATATTAGTTACAACAATATATCCAGGAACTTCTCCAGCTGATATGGAAAACCTTGTTTCAAAAAATATTGAGAAACAAGTTAAATCGATATCAGGCGTAAAAAAAGTAACAAGTTCATCATTGCAGGATTTCTCAATGGTAAACGTTGAGTTCAATACAGATGTTGACGTACCTGTTGCCAAACAAAAAGTAAAAGATGCGGTTGACAAAGCGAAAAACGATTTACCAAATGACTTACCAGATGATCCACAAGTTATTGATATCGACGTTTCTCAACTTCCAATCATGAACGTGCATTTATCTGGAGATTATAGTCTTGATAAATTGAAAAAATATGCTGAAGACTTACAAGATAGAATTGAAGGTTTAAAGGAAATTACCCGTGTAGATATTGTTGGTGCCTTAGACCGTGAAATTAAAATTGATGTTGATATGTACAAAATGCAATCAGCAGGTGTAAGTTTTAGAGATATTGAATCAGCTGTTGCGTACGAAAATCTAACCATCTCAGGCGGACAAATGAGAATGGAAGGTGTGAAAAGATCAATTAATGTTGTTGGTCAGTTTATCGACCCAAATAAAATTGGTGATATCGTTGTTAGAGCAGGTTCAGGAGCTACGGTTTACTTAAAAGACATCGCTACAATTACAGATGGATTTAAAGAACAAGAGAGTTTTGCGCGTTTAGATAACAAAAATGTAATTACATTAAATGTTATTAAAAGAAGTGGTGAAAACTTAATTGATGCTAGTGATAAAATCAAAAAAATAACAGAGGACATGAAGGAAACTTCACTCCCTGAAAACTTAACTGTGACTATTACCGGAGACCAGTCTTCAAATACAAGAGTTACTCTTCATGATTTGATTAATACCATTATCATCGGATTTATCTTGGTAACTGTAATTCTGATGTTTTTCATGGGAACAACAAACGCAATTTTCGTTGGGCTTTCAGTACCATTATCTATGGCAGTTGCATTTATTATCATGCCAACATTTGGTTTTACTTTAAACATGATTGTATTGTTCTCTTTCTTATTAGCACTTGGTATTGTGGTGGATGATGCAATTGTGGTAATTGAGAATACCCACAGGATATTTGAAAACGGAAAAGTTCCGATTAAAAAAGCAGCCAAATTAGCTGCAGGTGAAGTATTCTTACCAGTATTCTCAGGAACACTTACAACTTTGGCTCCATTTATTCCTTTGGCTTTCTGGCAAGGAGTAATTGGTAAATTCATGTTCTTCTTACCAATAACATTAATTATTACATTGAGTGCATCTCTTGTAGTTGCTTATATTATGAATCCTGTTTTCGCTGTTGATTTTATGAAAACTCATGAAGAAGAAAAAGCAGCAAGACAAAACAAAAAAGGATACAAAATAACTGCAACAATTTTTGGAGCATTGGCATTGATATTCTACATTTCAGGTAATCATGGAATGGGTAATTTCTTAGTTCTATTATTCGGACTTTACTCGCTAAACAGATTTGTTTTATACAAGTGGATAGAAAACTGGCAAAATCATACTTGGCCAAGAGTACAAGAAGCTTACAAAAGTAGAATTACATGGTTTCTTGCAGGAAGCAGACCAATCTGGACAATGGTAGGAATTGTTGTTTTATTCTTTGCATCTATTGTAATTACAGGAATTGCTAAACCAGGAGTTGTATTCTTTCCAAAAAGTGACCCGAACTTTATCTATACCTATTTAAGATTACCGATAGGAACAGACCAAACTTATACTGATTCAATCACGAAAATTGTTGAAAAAAGAATTTATAAAGTAATTGGAGATTCTAATGAAATGGTTGAATCTGTTATCTCAAATGTTTCAGTTGGTGCTGGTGATGAAGGTAACTTTGAAGCATCATTCTCAGCACAACCACATTTAGGAAAAGTATCGGTTGCATTTGTTGAATTCTCAAAAAGAAATGGGAAGTCTACGGTAGTTTATTTGGATAAAATTAGAGAAGCAGTTAAAGGTATCCCAGGTGCAGAAATTTCTGTTGATCAAGAACAAGGCGGACCACCAACAGGTAAACCGGTAAACATTGAAATTTCGGGTGATGATTTCTCAGAATTATCAGTAGTTTCTAAAAACATGAAACGTTATTTAGATTCACTTTCAATTCCGGGTGTTGAGGAATTGAAGTCGGATTTACAATCAAACAAACCAGAAATTGAAGTAGTTATAGATAGAGAAAGAGCTAACAGAGAAGGAATTTCAACAGGTCAAATTGGAATGGAATTAAGAACAGCCATTTTTGGTAAAGAAATTTCAAAATTCAAAGATGCCAATGATGAGTATCCAATCAATTTAAGGTATTCATTTGATCAAAGAAACAACATCAATGAAATCATGAATTTGAAGATTGCTTTCCGTGATATGAATATGGGCGGAATGATGAGAAGCATACCACTATCATCAGTAGCAACCATTAAGTATGTAAACAATTACGGCGGTATTAAAAGAAAAAATCAGAAACGTGTTGTTACCATCTCTTCAAATGTACTTTCAGGCTTCACACCAAATGAGGTTGTTGCAAGTGTAACAAAAGCAGTTGAAAGATATAAATTACCTAATACTGTTAAAGTTGACATGACTGGTGAACAAGAAGAACAAGCTGAAACAGGAGCTTTCCTTGGAGGTGCATTAATGATTTCATTAGGGTTGATCTTTTTAATTCTAGTAACTCAGTTTAATTCGATTTCAAAACCTATCATTATTTTATCTGAAATCATCTTCAGTATAATTGGAGTTCTTTTAGGATTTTCATTTACTGGAATGGATATTTCAATCATCATGACAGGTGTAGGAATTATTGCTTTGGCAGGAATTGTAGTACGAAATGGTATCCTCTTAGTTGAATTTACCGAAATCTTACATAGCCATGGAATGGAGTATAAAGAGGCAATTATTGAAGCCGGAAAAACCAGGATGACACCTGTTATTTTAACAGCTTCTGCTACCATGTTAGGCCTGATTCCCTTGGCAGTAGGCTTAAATATCGACTTCGTAACTTTGTTTACAGAACTTAACCCACACATCTTTTTCGGAGGTGATTCGGTGGCGTTTTGGGGACCTTTGAGCTGGACAATGATATTTGGTTTATCATTTGCAACATTTTTAACCTTGATATTAGTGCCAGTTATGTTACTTTTGACACACAGAATTAAAGAAAGATTCGGACTGATTAAAACAAAACATTAATTCAGTCGTTCATAAGATAGTTGCATCTGGGGTAGAGGTGCAATTTGTTTCATAGGCTAAAGCGGGGTTCGAGAAATCGGCCCCGTTTTTTTTGTTCATGATTAGAAATTTTCAAGACTAAATTTGCTTCTAGATTCTAAATTAACATGTTAAAAATATACCACAATAGTCGTTGCGGAAAAAGCCGCACAGCGATGCAAATTTTGCAAGAGAAAGAAATCAAATTTGAGGTAATAGAATATTTAAAAACGCCCCTCAATCAAAAACAAATAAAAGCACTCTTAAAAAAGCTTGGAATAAAAGCCATTGATTTGCTTAGAAAAAATGAAGACCTCTACAAAACCAGTTTTAAAGAACTCCATTTAAGCGAAAAAGACTGGATTAAGGTATTAGCGGAAAATCCTATTTTAATTGAAAGGCCCATCATTGAAAATAATGAAAGAGCAATTATTGCCAGACCACCGGAATTGGTGGAGGAGTTTGTAGGGTAAGTTTGCCAAATGAAAAATACGATTGATAGAAGATATAACAAATTCATTTTTAAAAAGCTTACTAAATAAAATAGAATATAAACTTTGAAGTAATCCAAGAATTTAAAATAATTATATCCTCGATTAAGCTCTGATAAACAAATTGATTCCTTTAAAACACAAAAAAAGGGGATGCAAAAATTTGCATCCCCTTTTTTCAAGTATTAAGATTAAAACTTATTTCTTAGCTACAACTCTAACTTTTACATTGAAAGTGTTAGCAATAGCTTTGTCGCCAATACCTTCGAAGAAAGAAGCTGAACCGTATTTGATATCATATAAAGTACGATCGATATCAAACTCAGCATTTGCAATTACTTGACCATCTTTAATTACTACGAAAGCACCGAATTTTACTTCTTTAGTGATTCCTTTGATAGTTAAATCAGCTACTACATTATAGTTGTTTTCACCAGCTTTAGCACCTTTAATTGCTGTTGCAGATTTAATTTTAATTGTAGCAGTTGTATTTTTTTCAGTAGAGAAAAAATCATCACTTTTTAAGTGACCAACCAATTTATCATGCCACTCACCTTGTAAATCTGTTGCATCGATAGTTGTCATGTCGATAAGAATTTCAGCACCAACTAAAGAAGTACCTTGTACTGAAATTGAACCACCTTTAAAAGTAGCAACACCAAAATGCTCACCTGTTACTTTTTTAGCATGCCATTTGAAAGTAGAAGCAGTTGCATCTACAGTGTAAGAATCAGCAGCTTTTTTAGTAGCTTTTTTTGGAGAACCAGCAAACACAGATAAACCCAGACCTGCGATTGTTAAAAACATCATTAACTTTTTCATATTCTTTTGTATTTATTGAAAATTATTCTTCAAGCTCGAAACTATCGCTGAGTTTATCAAGAAGTTCATTTAATTTTATTAGCTCTTCTTCATTTAAGCCTCTAAAATCCATCTCAAAGCTCCTAATTGCAGGATCAAGGTATTCTAAAAGATCTAAACCTGATTGGGTAATTAATACCTCAACCTGACGTCTGTCTTTAGGACATTCCTCTCTCGACAACAATGACTTTTGTTTCAACTTCTCTACCAATCGCGATGCATTACTCATCTTGTCTAACATACGATCTTGTAATAGACCAATATTAGCCGGATTTGGATACTGTCCTCTAAGTATTCTGAGGATATTGTATTGCTCCGGAGATAAATCATGCTGTTTAAAAAATCTTGCCTGCGCAGATTTCATTAAACCGCTGAGATAAAATAAGTTTAAAAAAGCCTTCTGTTGCTGACTTACGAACTTGGTTTGTTTAATAGCTTCTTCTAATCTCATCTGATTTCTAATACAAATTTATATGTATATACATTAATTGCCATGACATTTTATTTTTCTTATATTATTTTACTGATTTTCAGGTATTTTATTTAACTAGCTCTCCGGAAATATATAAATATTTAGCCTTTAGATTTCTAATTTTTAACAAATCTTCCTTCAAAAGATCAACATCTAATACTATAAAATCAGCTCTTTTATTTATTTCTAAACTTCCAACTTCATCTTCCATAAATCCTGCTTTTGCAGCCCAAATTGTCATACCCTTTAAAGCCTGTTCTCTACTCAATGCTTGTTCAGGTAAAAATCCATTTAATGGAAAACCTTTTGCATCTTTTCTAGAGACTGCAGCATCAAAAGTAAAAAATGGAGAAACATCTTCAACAGGAAAATCGGTACCTAAAGGTAACCAATTATTTTGTTTTAAAAGAGAGGCATAAGAATATGCGCCATTTAAGCGAGTATAACCTAAACGACTTTCTGCCCAGTACATATCACTTGTTGCATGTGTTGGTTGAACAGAAGGAATGATATTTCTTGCTTTGAACAAATCTCTGTCTGCAGGATTAACTACTTGTGCGTGTTCTATTCTCCAGCGTCTGTCGTTACCTACAGACAAGTATTTATTATACAAACTGAGAATCAGAAAATTTGCAGAATCACCAATGCAATGGGTGTTCAATTGAAAACGACTATTAGCAATTAATTTCACCATTGCTTCCAAAGAATCTGGAGAAGAAATCATGAAACCAAAATGTCCTTTTCTGTCGGTATAATGTTCCTTTAAACAAGCTCCTCTTGAACCTAAAGCACCATCACCATACATTTTAAACGAACGAACTTTTAACCTATCCTTATCTATTCCACCTAAAGAATCCAGGTAGCTAAAATGCTTCCTTGAAATACTTAACATGGCATTCATACGAATCTTTAATTTACCAACATTTTGCAATGAATCTATAAGTTCAACAATATCCTTATCTAAACCGGCATCATTTACTGTAGACAATCCATAAATAAAACATTGTTCTTGGGCTTTCATTAATGCACTTACCTTTTCAGCATAGGTAAGTTGAGGCATAAAACCTCCAACAAAATCAGCTGCTTCATCCAATAATACACCGGTAAGTTTCCCATTTTTCAAAATAATCTCTCCGCCTGAAATCTTACTTTTAGAATTTATTCCTGCTAAATTCAACAGATAATCATTTGCTATTGCAGCATGACCATCAACCCTTTTTAGAAAAACAGGAATATCAGGAAAAGCAGCATTGAGTGCCGAATTATCAGGAAATTCTTTTGAATCAAATAAATTTTGATCCCAACCTCTTCCTCTTATAAACTTTAATGTTGAATTGGATGAAAATTTGATGCAACGGGAAACAATTTCTTCAATTGATTTGGAACCCGATAAATCTGCTTGTTGAAGAAATAATCCCAGTCCATAAAAATGGCAATGCGCATCAATCAAACCCGGATAAACATGCGCACCTTTTAAATCTGTTTTATTTGAAATTAAAAACTGCTTCTCAAGTAAATTAGCTTCACCTAATGCCAAAATTTTGCCATCATTCACAACAAAAGCATTGTAAATAGCATCTGCAGAATCCATTGTATGAACTTGAGCATTAAAGTAAAGATGATCAGCTTTCTCAATACTTTTACATGAAAAGAGAAGTGTCAGACTCAACAGAATTAAAGCACAAGTTTTATTCATTTTAACTAGTTGCATCATTAGAAATTTTGCGTTTATGTTTCCACCTTCTATGACTCCACAACCAGGCTTCCGGTTGTTGCTGAATTTGTTGCTCAAGAAATTGAGTATGGCGTTCTGTAATTAAAAAATCCGGTTCATCTTTTGGAGAATCACTTACTAATTTATAATTCAATTCATATTTACCTCTCCCAACCCTGTATAAATCACAAAAAACAATAGGGTAATTAAACTTCTTGGCAATCTTTTCAGGCCCCATAAATACAGGAGTATCCTGATTTAAAAAATTCATCCAATGGCAATTTTCACTACTTGGGGTTTGGTCTGCAATAAAAGCATAACAATGAAATTCATTTTTAGCAGCCAACATTGCTTTAAGCGTAAGATTCATAGGAATAGGTTGAACCCCAAATCGAGTTCTTTGATAATACATTAACCAATCGAACCATTTACTGCTCAAAGGATGGTACAAAACACCCATAGTAAAACCAAGATTATGCATATGCTGGCCACCCCACTCCCAATTACCATTATGACCACCTACTAAAATAAAAGACTGTTTGTTTTTTTTGTATTCATCGATTAAGGTTGAATCATTTAAAACAATTCGCTTCGCTAAGTGTGATTTTGAAAGGTTCAACATCTTTAAAGTTTCCAGAATTACATCAAACAAATTCAGGTAAAACTTCCATGCTATATCCTCAATCCATTTATCATCTTTATCAGGAAAAGAATTTTTCAAATTTTCAATAATTACCTTCTTCCTGTACCCAAAAACTTTATACCCAAGAAAGCGAAGTAAATCAGATAACAAGTACAAAATGGGCATAGGTAATAACATCAGCAAAAAAATTGGAGCTGATATAATTGGATAAAACCATTTCTTAGGAGGAGCCTTAATAACCTCAATCATAAATTATGTTTTAGAAGGTTCCCAAAGTTCTATTTTATTACCCTCACAATCTAAAATCCAAGTAAACTTTCCAAATTCACTTAATTCAGGACCAGCAAGTGTTTCGATACCTTCTGATTTTAATAATGAAACTAAATTGTCTAAGTCTTCAACAATAAAATTAAACATCAAATTAGAAGAAGAAGGCTCAAAATAGTTGGTATGAGAAGGAAAAGGAGAAAAAACATTATAGGCATTGGGATGCACTTTCACAGATTCTGTAAAAGGAAAAATTGCTCCCCAATCTTCTAAAGGAATACCTAAGTGTTTTTTATACCACTCAATTAAAGCTTTCTTATCCTGACACTTAAAGAAAACTCCACCAAAAGCTGTTACACGTTTTTCCATAATTTTAAAAAACCAAAAGTAAGGAAAAAGTGCAAATCAGAATAAAAGAGTAAATTTTGAATTTGGAAAAAGCCAAGGCATCACTTATTTTCGCAGTCCTTAAAAAGGGCCTATAGCTCATTCGGTTAGAGCAACTGACTCATAATCAGTAGGTGCCTGGTTCGATTCCAGGTGGGCCCACAAAAGGCAAAGCAGTACGAAAGTGCTGCTTTTTTTGTTTTATGCTGATGTTAGAGATATTCCAATCGATTTATTAAAAGCTGAAAAACAAACATTTTACCATTCAGGACTTTTATTGTCGAATAAAAATCAATTACTATTTCTAATGGATTTAAATCAAAACTTAACAAATTTGCTTCGTTTTAATAAGCCTGAAGAATTGCTAATTTCAACAAAATAAATTCCACTATTCCAATTAATAGATTCAATTTCATTGCCTGAAATATAATTTTCAGCTGTATAAACCAATTGATTCTGGGCATTGAAAATATTAAGTTTTGCTGAAGCTTTTTCATTAGGCGAAAATTCAACTTTGAAACAACTGAAAACAGGATTAGGAATAATTTGCAAATCATTGTTAAACCTATTTTCTATCTTTTGTTTAGCTTTTAAATAATCAACAGAAGCTCTGTAAACAAAAATCAGGTTAAACCTCGATTTCGTTGGAATATTAGCTTGATTCACAAATTCATAATGAGATTTGTCATTAATCAATTGAATTACTCCCAAATGATTATCTACCAGCAATACATCATAATCAGAAAAATCTTCAATCTGTTTAAATGATATGATATGTTTACCTGAAAACGAAGATTGAAAATCAAGATTGATACTTTTTTCGGAATAAACTACTGGAAAACTATTGATAGATAAAGAAAAAGAATCATTCAATAAACTAAAAATGTTTAAAGAAGGATTGAGCATTTTTTCTGAATCAAAAATATCAACTGAATCTGAGGCAGCATCAAGCATAGAAAAAAGATTTTCATCCATGACTTCACCCGCTTTTATCAAAAACATCCTTAAACTTTTTGTTGATTTTTTAAATAGCCTTGGTGTAGCTTGTAAGCCAACTTTTGCATCTTCATTTACTTGCAGAACAGGATTTGCGGCATTTGCTTTTACAAAAAAAGCAGAGCCCGATTCAATGATATTTGAGCCAAAATTTACTCCAACATTTAAAGCACCGTTAAAAGTTGCAAAGTGATTACCTGCAGGTCTAAAAATCCAGATATGGTTATCGATATTGGTTCTTGACCAAGCAGAAGAATTCCAATCGATAGCACAGGGATATGGATTTCCTAACAAATTCCATCCGTCACCATTACCTGGACTATAAGTAACATTGAAACTAAAACTGCCCGATTGAACTATCCCTCTTGAAGACAGAACAATGTTCTGAGGAGTTGGATTATTTCCATTCAATAAATTACATCCTTGCTCTCTGTTGCCTCTAATAAAGACCTTATATCCTTTACCTGCAGCCAAATTACTAGATATTGTTCCATTAATACTTTGCCATGCATTTTGATAAACAGTTCCACCTCCGCTACCTAAAGTATTTGAGCTTGTAGCGGTAGTTTCATTAAATGTGAAGAAACTTGGAGAATTTGATAATGTTGCATCGAATCCATTTGAATGTTGGGTTAAGTTTGGACAAATGGTTCCTGAAACACCAGCACCTGTAATATGAATTTGTTGCTGCCAACTTGAATTAATTGAAGGTCCTGAACTAAATGGTGCAGATAAATAACGATATCTTCTACCTGAACTACCGGGTATAAACCTTTGGACTATTACATTTCCAGTTACAGTCCCTTTTAAAATTCCTGCAGATTTGGTGGAGGTTGATAATAAAACAAGGAAACTATTACTATTAATCTGACCGGCAGTTGGATTAACTAAACCTTCAATTTTTAAGGTATCAAGAATATCTAAAAACCGGGAATTTCTATTAAAAGTTATATTACTTAAAGTATCAAAATTATTGTGCATTCTTAAAGTGGCGAAAGAACCTGTATCAGAAAAAACAATACTACCATTTCCTTTAATTCTTCCATCTCCATTTAATACTCCTAAAACTCTAAGTTGATGATTATTTAAAGCTAAATTAGCATTGTTGTCAATTGTTAAATTTCCTACAATAAATGAATCTTGCAGCTGAACTTCATTTATTGCACAAGAACCCAATGCAGGCAAAACAATACTAGAATATTGATTTGGCAGGGTTGAAGAAGGAACATAAGAATTTGAGCTAGTTTGATAGGTAATCCAATTGTTTAAATCGTTTATACTTGAACTCAATTTACCGGTAAAAACATAGGTATTACTTTTTGGAGATACTGTTAGAGTTGGAGCATTCACCTGAACTAATAAAGCATTTGAAGTATCAGCACAACCATTAGCATTCAAACTAATTAATCTATAAAAACCGGAACTATTAGCATTTATGGAATTGGAATTTTGTCCAACTAAATAACTACCATTCAATTGCCATGAATAGGTATAAGTTGGATTTAAACTGGTTTGTAAGTTAACAGTTGAACCTGCACAAATAATGGTTGATGAAGATGCCGTAATTGTTGTTGCACGAATTGAATGTATTGAAATATAAATGCTATCTCGTGCCTGATATGAACCCAAAGTATAGGTACAATAATACCATCCTGATGTTTTAGCCTGAATTTGTCGGGAAGTAGAATTCGTATTCCACAAATAAGAATTTGCTCCCAAATCTGCTGACAATTGAACACTATCACCACAAACTTTTAATGAATCAGAATCAAATCCATTAAACAAAATCAATCGACTTGTATCTGAGGCAGAACAAGCAATGGATTCGTAAACATTCAAAGAATAAACTCCTGAATTTTTGAGCCAGTTATTTCTACTTTTAACTCCATTACTCCAAACATAATTTGTATAAGCAGCGGGACCTGATAACAATATACTGTCCTTACCAACAGCAAAAACAGTATCAGTCAAATTAATAACAGGAGGCTCATAAATGGTAACAAATGCTGTGTCAGAACAAACATTACCCAAATAACTTAAACGTACCCAAAAATTCTTTTGATAAGGATATGTAATCACACGGGTGTCATCAGGATCATCTCCATTATCAGGAACTGTAACCAGAGTAGGATTCATTGAATAAGTTGTGTTTGTATTAACAGAACCATTCGACCAAAGAACACTAACACCCGGACTAGAATTAACACTAAAATTCAAATATTCATAATTACAAGCAGCAGTATCTTGTTTAGTAATTTTAGCATTTAATAATGCCAGATAGATACTATCATTTAATGAATTTGAACCATTATTAGCAGAATAGGCATACCAACCTGAAGAGCCTACTTTTATTGTTCTTGAAGTTTTATTCTGGTATCTCCATAAATAGGAAGTATAACCTGAATCAGCAGTTAAGAGGGTTGAATCACCACAAGTAATTAAAGTATCTATTGTATTGGAAATATAAGAATAGGTAGCAAAACTAGATGTAAGAAAATTACTCGTTTTATTTAAACCATTGTATTCAAACAAAGCAAAGTGATAATTCTGGCCTGATGTTAATCCTGAAATTATAGCCGATGAACCCATTCCATCATAAACAACATAATTTGCTGAACCCAAATTTGTACCGGAACCAAAATTTGAATTTGCAACATATTGAGCTGAGTCAATAGGAAACTGATTAACAGAACTACCTTGTTTCATCATTAACAATCGTCGGTTGCCATTACCCGATTTCCATGACAATTTCATTCCAGTTGAAGTTATTGAATCGATACTTATAGAAGAAGAAATAATAGTTGGTTCAGCAGGTTTACTTAAGCCCCAAATTCTATTTACATATTGAGGACTATCAATAAAAGGATTACGATTCCCTTGAACAGCATAAATAGCATTATTTCTATTGATTTCCTTTACACTTGGAGGGTCTTGGTTATGCCATTTAATCAGTAAATTTAAGAACCAGGCATCGTAAGCAGGATAAGCATTCCCTGCAAGAATATCATTTGCAGAACCATTCGTAACCCAACCCGCTATAAGATTATTATATCGTGCTGCTATATAAAATTGTGCCCTAGCCAAATCACCTTTATATTCATCAACAGGTTCGAAAACTGTCGCTGTAAAACCAGGAGTGATACTTGGACCGCGTTTCCCTCCATTTTGAGCTGTATAAGTAGGTGAAGTAACTTCTCCATAAGGATTATCACTACGAATTCCATTTACATAACCATCTGTTGGATAGATAAAATGCATATCAGAAACCATTGGCGATAAGCTGGTAAACCATGATTGCGGGAAACTATGTTCTCTGTTATAACAATCACCTTCTACATGATAAACACCACATTGATTTCCTGGAACTGTAAATGTATAAGGCGTTTCCTTTCCATTAATATTGGTTGAATAAACATCCCATAAAGTTCCATCATAATACATATCGGTATTGATATAGGTATTCCATAAAGCATTGTATGAAATATTATTATGTCCTAAAATCTTATTGTATAAAGCAGTAAGTAATGCAGAACCTGTTTGATTTAAACTTGAATAATAATTGGCAGGAATTGAAACAGAACTCACTCCCGTTCCTTTTACAGAAACCGATAAAGAACTTGAGCCAATAGAAGAATTTAAAATTGTACCGGTAATAACACCTGAAACTGATGGAATAAATCGAACAAAAATTTCTATAGTATCAACTGAACCCGAAATTGGACTCAATGTGATTGATTTTGAAAATTGTTGGTTTACTGATAAAGAAATTTCAAAATGGTTCGAAGCTGATACAATTAATGGATTTGTCAAACCTGAACCCCAAACTTTATACCTCGCAGGATTGGCTGCAAAAGAAACAGGACAATTTCCAAAATTACCAAGGTTGGAATTAGAAGTAAAAATGGAACCCGGAAAAACTAATGAGATGTTTAAAAAAACAAAAAATATAACAAGTATAAAATTCTTCAATGGCTTCGAAATTAGAATTAAGGTAAACCTAAAAAACAGATTTTGATGAAAAATTTAAAGCCAAATGTTTAACATTCAGTTTTTCAGATAATTAATCAAGCTGCCGAAAGTAAAATTCAAAGATTACATAATTGTTATTGTCAAGTAAATTTTTAAATAAATAAGCTGAAAAATCCTAAATTCTAATTCAGGACAACAAAATTTTCTTAAACTCTTATCTTGCAGCCATGAGAGAAAAGAAACTTTTTCTATTGGATGGAATGGCTTTGGTTTACAGAGCTTATTTTGCTTTTAGCCAAAACCCGCGTGTAACAAGTTATGGCTTTAACACTTCAGCCATTTTTGGTTTTACTACAACTTTATTGGATGTAATTAAAAAAGAAAAACCTACACATATTGGTGTTTCATTTGATACTTCCGCTCCTACAGCTCGACATATTGAGTACGAATTATACAAAGCTCATCGTGAAGAGCAACCTGAAGACATAACCAAAGCATTGCCTTATATACGCCAGATTACAGAAGCATTAAATATTCCTCTTTTAATTATGGATGGATATGAGGCCGATGATATTATTGGAACGATAGCAAAAAAAGCTGCTGCGGCAGATTTTGATGTGTACATGATGACTCCTGATAAAGATTTTGGCCAGTTGGTTGAAGAACATATTTTCATCTACAAACCTGCTAGATTAGGAAATGATGTTGAAATTTTAGGCATACCTGAAATCTTAAAGAAATGGGAGATCCAGGAAGTGAGTCAGGTAATTGATATCCTTGGTCTTTGGGGCGATGCGGTTGATAATATCCCCGGTGTACCAGGAGTTGGTGAAAAAACCGCAAAAGTACTTGTCCAGAAATATGGCAGTATTGAAGGTTTACTTGCTAATACACATGAATTAAAAGGTAAACAAAAAGAGAATGTAGAAAACAATAAAGACAAGGCTTTATTATCAAAACGATTGGCAACTATCGATATCAATGTTCCGATTGAGTTTGATGAAGCATCATTAATCATTGAAAAAGCGGATAGAGAAAAAACAGAAAAACTTTTTGTTGAACTAGAATTCAAAACTTTATTAAAAAGACTTTTCCCTGATTCAACAGTTGCTCCTGAAAGTTCATCAAGTAAACAACAACAAGCTTCAAATGGAGCGTTCGATTTGTTTAACCAGGGTACAATTGAATCTAAATCAACTGAAAAATCCTCGGTTCCAACAATTGATTCTACTGAAGAGGAAACAGAGTCAGTACCAAAAAACACCATTCAAAATGTTCCACACCAATACCACATTGCTCAAACAGATGAGGAATTGAATCAATTGATAAAATTGTTATTGGAACAAACTGAAATTTGTTTTGATACAGAAACATCACAATTAGAAAGTACTGAAGCATCGATTGTTGGTTTATCTTTTGCATGGAACTCTCATGAAGGATATTACATCCCATTTCCAAATGATGATGCTGAGTCAAAAAAAATCCTAGAAAAATTCAGACCTGTTTTTGAAAGTGAATCCATTACCAAAATTGGTCAGAATATTAAATACGATTTAAACATCATCAAGAATTATGGTTTAGACCTCAAAGGACCCATTTTTGATACCATGCTGGCTCATTATTTAATTGAACCTGATCTTAGACATGGAATGGATTACTTAAGCGGAATTTATTTGAATTACGAACCAGTAAGTATTGAAACTCTGATAGGCAAAAAAGGTAAAAATCAATTAAGCATGCGTGATGTGCCTTTGGAGAAAATTAAAGAGTACGCCGCTGAGGATGCTGATATTACTCTTCAATTGAAACAGAAATTAGCTCCTGAATTAATTGATAAAAACGCATTGGAATTATTCAACAACATTGAAATTCCATTGGTGCATGTTTTAAGTGATATGGAAATGGAAGGCATTCGAATCAATTCTGATTTTTTAAATGCCTATTCAAAAGAACTTGAAATAGAAATTCAAAAATTAGAAAAAAGAATCATTGAATTAGCCGGTGTTCCATTTAATATTTCATCACCAAAACAATTGGGTGAAGTTTTGTTTGAACATTTAAAACTAGACCCAAAAGCGAAGAAAACGAAAACAGGTCAGTACCAAACCGGCGAAGATATTTTACAAGGATTAAGTGAACATGAAATTGCACGTTGTATTTTAGATGTAAGACAATTACAAAAACTAAAATCAACTTATGTAGATGCACTTCCAACCATGATTAATCCTAAAACAGGAAGAATACATAGTTCATTTAATCAGGCTGTTGCTGCAACAGGAAGATTGAGTTCAAACAATCCGAATTTGCAGAACATTCCAATTAGAAGTGATAGAGGAAAAGAAATCAGAAAAGCCTTTATTCCAAAAAACGAAGATTATGTTTTACTGAGTGCAGATTATTCTCAGATTGAATTAAGAATCATTGCAGCTATTGCCAATGAAGAAAACATGATTGAAGCTTTTAAACAAGGTTATGATATTCACCAGGCAACTGCTGCCAAGGTATTTGGAAAACCTATTGAAGAAGTAACTAGTGATGAAAGAAGGAATGCAAAAGCAGTAAATTTTGGTTTGATTTATGGTCAGACTCCATTTGGATTGAGTCAGAATTTGGGCATACCAAGAAAAGAAGCAACCCAAATGATTGATGAGTATTTCAAACAATATCCAGGCATTAGAACCTATATGAGTGAAACCATTGAGTTTGCTAAAGAACATGGATATGTACAAACTTTACAAGGAAGAAGAAGGTATTTGAAGGATATCAATTCAGCTAATTTTACTGTAAGAGGATTTGCAGAACGAAATGCCATCAATGCACCTATACAAGGCTCTGCAGCTGATATGATAAAAATGGCGATGATTAATATTCACAAAAGATTAAAAGCCGAAAAAGATACCATCAAACATTCAAGAATGATTCTACAAGTGCATGATGAATTGGTATTTGATGCACATAAAGATGAAGTAGAAATTTTAAAGAAATTAGTAGTTGAAGAAATGGAAAAAGCCATGCCAATGAATGTTCCAATTAAAGCAGAAGTTGGAACTGGTGATAATTGGTTGGAGGCGCATTAATTTTTTTTTAAACATTTGAAATTTGTCATTATACCAGGTCTAGAATAAAAGTATTAAATTTGATTTATGAGTATTCCACTAAATGACATTGAAAAATTAATTGCCGGAGGAATTCTTGGTGCAAGTATTGGGGCAATTTTATCTAAAGACAAGGAAGAAGGAGCTATAATTGGCGCCTTATTAGGCGCAGCTATAGCTGCAACATCTAAAGCTAGTGATGTTGCCAAGAAAACCAATATTCCTCAATTAATAATGGAAAATGGAAACTTATATGAAGTTTCTACAAGTGGAGAAAAGCGATTTATCAAAGAGATTAAAAAGACAAAAATTCATTTACCTGAACAGTATATTCTAAGCTAAATGGCAGTTTAGCGAATGAGGGTTTTTGCCGGACCCAATGGTTCCGGAAAAACAACCATCTTTAAGGGAATACTAAATGAAAATAAAGTAAACCTTGGCGTTTATATTAATGCTGATGAAATAGAATTTTTTCTAAGAAACTCAAAGTGCCTAGATTTTTCTCTATTTACTATCGAAGTTTCAAAACAAGAAATCATAGAATTTTTCAAATCCAGCAAATTCTCTCCTGTAAAAAGAAATGAACTCGATTTGTACAAACAATTAGATGTCATTGATAATGTACTTTATACTGACACATTTATTGATTCTTATTTAGCAGCAGACCTTGCAGAATTTATTAGACTAAAACTTTTGAATGAAGGTGTTTCCTTTACATATGAAACAGTAATGAGTCATGCCCAAAAAATAGATTTTTTTAAAAAGGCTCAAATTAAAGGTTACAAAGTTTACTTATATTTTGTAGCAACAGAAGATCCTGAAATTAATATTAGTCGTGTAAACATAAGAGTTGCACAACAAGGACATCATGTAGCTCCCGATGTGATAAAAAACAGATACTTCAGAAGTTTAAACAACCTAAAGGAAGCTGTTAAGCAAACTGATAGAGCTTATA
>CALRIT020000023.1:0-60620 GCA_943361925.1 Vulcanococcus limneticus LL
TTTCTTTTATTTTTTTCTATCAATCACATATTCCACCAGCTCCGCTAAACTTTCGGCGGTTTCGCTGTTTGGGAATTGTTTTAAGATATCGAGAGCTTCTTGTTTGTAGCGTTTCATGGCTTCTCTGGTATAGGTTATGCCATCGTGCTCGTTTACATATTTAATCACTTCATCAACTTTTTGTTTGTTGTTGTGGTGATTTTTTATTGTGTTGATTATGGAATTTCTTGTTGCCTTATCAGCAGTATTTAAAGTATAAATGATTGGTAAGGTTAGTTTCTTTTCCTTGATATCAATTCCGTGTGGTTTACCAATATCATCATCATTATAATCTAATAAATCATCTTTGATTTGAAACGCGATGCCGATTTTTTCACCAAATAAACGCATCAACTCAACTTGCTCCGGAGTGGCACCTGCACTGGCGGCACCAATGGCACAACATGAAGCAATTAATGATGCTGTTTTTTTTCTGATGATATCGTAATAAACTTCTTCTGATAAGTTGAGATTCCGGGATTTTTCTATCTGTAATAATTCCCCTTCACTCATGGCTTCAACTGCTACACTAATAATTTCCAATAAATGAAAATCTTTATTTTTTACACTTAAAAGTAATCCTTTAGATAGTAAATAATCACCCACCAAAACGGCAATTTTATTTTTCCAAAGTGCATTGATGCTAAAAAAACCTCTGCGTTCATCACTATCATCAACAACATCATCGTGAACCAATGTAGCTGTATGAAGTAATTCTACCATACTTGCAGCACGATAAGTAGATTCGTTAATATCACCAATTAACTTGGCTGCATAAAACACAAACATGGGTCTCACCTGCTTGCCTTTTCGCTTTACGATATAGGTCATAATCGTATCCAAAAGGGCAACATTACTCTTCATGGCCTCTCTGAATTTTGATTCAAAAAGGTCTAATTCCTGCTCTATTGGCGCTTTTATGTGGTCTATTTTGCTCAAGTGTTCTATGCAAATAAAGGTATTTCAAACTGAATTCTAAAAACATGATACCAATTCATGACAAATTGAATAAATTGAGATTGATTAACTCCTTAAAAAATGATTGAAACTGCCAATTTTAAACTAAGATTCTGGAACGAAAATGACTTGAATTCATTGGTAAAATATGCCAATAATCCGCTGATAGCCGCTAACTTAACAGATAAATTCCCATATCCGTATACCGAGGAAAAAGGAAAGGCATTTATTGCGTTTGCCTCTCAACATGATACTCATCATATTTTTGCCATTGAAATTAATGGCGAAGCTTGTGGTGGAATTGGAATTCATCCACAAGACGATATTCAGCGATTAAATGCCAAATTGGGATATTGGTTGGCAGAACCATTTTGGGGACAAGGAATTATATCGGATGCAATTCCGCTGATTGTAAACCATGCTTTTACCAATTTGCCAATAACCCGAATTTTTGCCAGACCATTTGGAAGAAATATTGCTTCACAAAAAGTTCTAGAGAAAAATGGTTTTGTACTTGAAGCCAGAATTGAAAAATCGTTCATCAAAAATGGTTTATTGGAAGATGAATTGATTTATGGAATACGGAAATGAGCAGTCTTTATGACTAAAAGCATAATTAGAAATCTAATTCTTAAATGAAAAACTGTAATAATTTGATAATTTAAAATCAAATTATCCTAATCAAATCTTTATAGCTATTACTTTAAGGTCTACCTTAAAAATGGTAATGAAATTTGGAGCTTAATTTATACAACTTTACATTGTTAAAATAATCCAATTTTTAAACCAAATAGTTGTCCTTTCGGATAACTTTAATTACCTTTACAAAAATGAATGAAGTAAAATTCAGAAGCATCACATTTTACAAAAACTACTTCACAATTTTTTTTAATAAGCAAAGACAAAAAACAAAAGATAAAATCTTATGGACCTTTAGAATTATTGAAAACCAGAGAATTATACCAGTTGAATATTTTGAACATCTTACGGGAACAGATGGGTTATATGAGATTAGAGTTAAACAAGGAAGTGACATATTTCGCATCTTTTGTTTCTTTGATGAAGGTAAAATAATTGTATTAGCCAATGGTTTCCAGAAGAAAACTCAGAAAACCCCAAAAACTGAAATTGAAAAAGCATTAAAAATCAAAAAAGAATATGAGCAAGAAAAATAATTTAAAAACCCTTGATCAATTTGTTGATGAACAATACGGTAAAAAAGGAACACCTAAAAGAGATAAATTCGAAAAAGGATATGAAGAATTTAAACTAGGATTTTTGATTCAGCAAGCCAGACTAGAAAAAGGACTTACGCAAGAAGAACTAGCAATTAGATGCGGCACCAATAAAGGATACATTTCTAAAATTGAAAACAATATTAAAGAGGTTCGTTTAAGCACCTTACAAAAAATAGTTGAATTAGGTTTAGGTGGACATTTAGAAGTATCAATTAAACTATAAATTAGATTCTATTAAATGCATGCATAAATCCGAATTAAAATAAAACATTTAGGCTACATCAAATTTGTAATTCAGTTTGCATCATTTAAAGTTTAACATGTAAACAAGTTTAAACTGCAAATACAACAAAAGGTAAAATCTTTATTTACCTACAACCCTTTTTTACCTTTCGGTGACTTTCACTACAAGCGCGCTCATTCATCCTAATTTTTACTATTATGAAAATGAAACACATCCTTTGGATGTTGTTGATGATATTCAGCAGCTCCATGTACGCGCAAAATATTCAAAAATATCCTGGAATTATTTCAGGACAAGTAATTGATGCCAAAACTAAAAAACCTTTGGATTATGTGAGTCTGTCGCTCAAACTAAATCATCATATTATAGCTACTGCAATCAGTGATGATGATGGAAATTTTGAGATGAAAAACATCAAACCTGATAGCAATTATACTTTGTTATTAAGTTATATTGGATATACAAATTTATTACTCAATCATATCGACCTGACCAAAACAAATCATACACTATTACATCTTCAAATGCATGCAACAACTGAATTAAAAGAAGTTGTAGTCAAACAAAAAAAAGTCTTGATAGATCCAATGGGCTCTCACACTACAATCATCATGGGTTCACCTGTAAGAAACATAAATTCCATTGCGAATGCTCCAATGGGCGTTGAATCAAGAGGAGGCTCCACACCAAATATCCGTGGTGCCAGAGCAGAAGGATCAGCCTATTATATCGACGGAGTTCGGGTTTCTCAAGGAGCTGAAAAATATAGTAAACAAAGTGACAATACTTTTGTAAGCGTGAAAAGTGCTCCCTTAAGTACTTTCTCAATTGATGTAGATAAAGCTTCTTACTCCAATATCAGAAGGTATTTACAATCCAATCAATTACCTCCAATAGATGCGGTGAGAGTAGAAGAAATGATTAATTACTTCTCTTATGATTTACCAAATACAGATTTAACACATCCTTTTTCTATTCAGTCTAAAGTGCTG
The DNA here is from genome assembly GCA_943361925.1 of Vulcanococcus limneticus LL. GTDB lineage: Bacteria > Bacteroidota > Bacteroidia > UKL13-3 > UKL13-3 > CAISCU01. The sequence goes on from CALRIT020000023.1 coordinate 3,471, forward strand.
AATCATCCTTTTGCATCCAACAAAAAACTATTACATATTCATTTACAATCGCCCAAAATTGAGATTGAAAACAGTAAGCCCAATATGTTAACTTTTTTAATTGATGTATCGGGTTCGATGAGTAGTGATGATAAACTACCATTATTAAAATCATGCCTAAAAATGTTGGTTGAACAAATGCGTCCTGAAGACAAAATTGCCATGGTTGTTTATGCAGGTGCAGCAGGATTGGTTTTGGAACCAACAAATGGTAAAAACAAACCTAAGATTCTTGATGCCCTCGACAAATTACAATCTGGTGGAAGTACTGCCGGTGGTGCTGGAATTGAACTCGCATATAAAGTTGCACAAGACAATTTTATGAAGGAAGGAAACAACAGAATTATTCTTGCTACTGATGGCGATTTTAATGTTGGAATTTATGATGTCAAAGACTTAGTTAGTCTGATTGAGGAAAAAAGAAAAAGTGGTGTATATCTAAGCACGCTAGGTTTCGGAACAGGAAACATCAATGATGAAACCATGGAAAATCTTGCCGATAAAGGAAATGGCAATTATCACTATATAGACGGACTTCTTGAAGGAAAAAAAGTATTGGTAAAAGAATTGGGTGGCACCTTAGTAAGTGTTGCGAATGATGTAAAAATACAAATAGAATTCAATCCTCGTTTTGTTGAATCATACAAATTGATTGGTTATGAAAACCGTATATTAAACAAAGAAGATTTTAATGATGATAAAAAAGATGCTGGTGAATTAGGAGCAGGACATGGTGTAACTGCTATTTATGAACTAATGTTAAACACAGGCAAAAGTGATGATGATACAGATAGTTTAAGGTATACCAATCAGGTTTTGAAAAGTGGCAACAATGAAAACGAAGTAGGCTTCATTAAGCTGAGGTACAAAAAACCGGGAGAAGAAAAAAGCATCAAATTCGAAGTAGCAATTGAAAACGGAAATGAAAACATCAAGCAGACATCATCTGAAATACAATTTGCTTATGCAGTAGCTTTATTTGGGATGAAACTAAAAGATAACCTAGAAGTAAAAAAGATGAAGTATGCTGATATTTTAGCCATCGCAAAAACCAACAAAGGCAAAGACGAAGAAGGTTATAGAGCAGAATTCATTCACTTGGTAGAGACTGCGGAGATGCTGGGGAGGTGAATACACTAATTGCATTAATATTTAATGCAACTACCTAATAGAATACAAAGTGATTCAAATATTAAATAATACTAATATGAAAAAAATACTCTATTTTATAGCTGTAATATGGGCAAGTCATTCCTATTCACAGCAAACAGAATTTAGTCAATCAAATAATGGATTGATATATAGTGATACCACTATTAAACAACTAAGACATATAGTCGACTCATTAAACCTTAAATTCAAAGTTTGTGACATCAATCGGTCCTACTTATCATACTTTCAGACCAAGGCTCATTATATCAATCTAAAAAATGGAAACATAAAAAAAGCCAAAAGAGACATTGAATCCAATATCAGCTTTGAAGATTTTATGAGAAAATACCCCAACTCAAAAACTGAAAAAGATTTATTGATAATAAAATTTCAATACACAAACCGTGAAAAACAAGAAATATTAGAATTCAGAAGTGTTGGAATCAATGACAAGTATGATCATACTTTCAAGGTCTATAAAGACATTTCTCAATATAATAAACCCCTTAAAGGTAAATGGATTTTACAGATCTTTGATAAAACTAACTACAGTGAGGAAAGATTGATAGCATTCTATTTTACAGAAGAATTTAAGCAACAAACCATACCTGAAAAATATGCAAAAATGATTCAGTATTCTGATTGTTTAGTAGACTCATCGGGTAGTATATTTCTTGAAAACTCAATTAGAAGCGGTGTAAGATATCAAATAGAAAGGCCTGAAAAGCTAAAATTGTTTATGGACTATTTAGACCTTGCTACCAAAAAACCAGTTTACAAAGCCGAAGGAGATGACGATGATGAAGCCGATAAAAGTTTCTATACAGCCTACAAAAAATGGGATTCAGTAAGGATATCAATCACTGATAGTTTAATAACCCATGATGTAAAATTTATGCAACTCCTTAAAGAAGCCATTCAAGACACGATAAGTTATGGAAGAACGGATGATGAATTTGAAGAATATGTAGGTCGTTACTTTTCAAAGAAAAAAGAGCTTGAATTTAAAAGAAGAAGAAGAGTAGTTGGCGGCTGTAGTATGGACAATAGTCCAAGGGTCCATGCTTTAAACATAGCCAAGTTATCTGCGGAAACTGTCAATTGGGAAATATTCCTTAGGGCTCATTTAGATATTATGAATGATCGTTTTGACCGCTTAAGTGATGGAAGTTATGCCTGGGCAAAACGTAAAACCTACATCAAAGAATTAGAGGTTCTTGATATCGATGTAAACAGATTACTTTTAGGTATTTGTTTAAGAATAGAAAATGAAAGCAATAATCATTATTTTGGTAGCATTAACAGAATTGGAAAGGCTTTATCTGAAACCTCAAATTTTGAAGACATTGAAAACAAAATGATTGAGATCATTTCAGATAATCAACTTGATGATTTTAACAGGTTGCTGATTGTCTTTTTATATAAAAATTATATCAATTACTTGGAGGATAAAAACCTTCAAAAAATAAATTTAGAGAAACTAGACTTGGCTATTCAAAAAATGCCTTTATACCTTTCAACTAAAATTGCTGAGGAAATAAAATAAGAATATCCAAATCAACCATTTCACAAAGATTTGTTTACTCTACAATCACTTCCCGAATCATGAACTCAAAAAAAGTCCTAGCATTCGGGAAGTTTATGCAATACAAATTCTCTACTTCGCTCTAATCTCCAACAACCTGCCGCCATCTTCTACACTAACATAAATTTTGCCGGCAGGACCCATTTTAACATTACGAATACGACCTTCATTTGCTAGCAAAACAGTGTCCATTCCAACAACACCATTGTTCATTTTTACCATCAACAAATGCTTACGACTCAAACTTCCCATTAGTATGTTTCCATTCCAGTCTCTGTACGATAAATGGTTGATAAAAGTAAGTCCTGATGGTGCCAATGATGGATCCCAGCTTTTTAAGGGCGCTGTGATTCCGGATGCAGTATGTCCATTACTAATGATAGTTCCGTCGTAATTTACTCCCATGCTATACAAAGGCCAGCCATAGTTTTTACTCGCTTCTACCCTGTTTAGTTCACATCCTCCTTTCGGACCATGTTCGTTCACGTATAATTGACCGCTTACTGGCTCAAATGCCATTCCCTGTGGATTACGATGTCCGTAACTATAAATAGTGCTAGCAACACCTTGGTTTGCTATTACAGGATTATCTGAGGGAATGCTGCCATCTAAATTTAAACGATGTACTTTACCCCAAAGCGTATTTAGTTTTTGTGCGTTTTGGTGTGGACTAGTTGCTCCTCCTAAACTTGCTGTTCCACCTTCACCAATGCTCCAGTACATTTTACCATCTTTTCCAAAAACAATACGACTACCAAAATGTCCATTCCATGTTGAAGCGGATTCTGTAGTATGTAATACCATCCAATTGCTGGTGTTTGTTCCGTTTAAAACAAATCGTGCAAGTGAAAGAAATCCACCTGTGATACTATAAGTTACATAAACTGTTTTTGTAGTAGCAAAATCTGGTGATATAGCCACATCTAACAAGCCACCTTGTCCGGCTGATGAAATATTAGTTGGTAAGCCTGTAATGTTTGTAATAGCACGTGTAGTGGTATCAAACAAAAACATAGCTCCTGTTTTTTGTGTGTAGATTAAATTTCCATCGGGAAGAAAATCAAATCCCCAAATAATACCCTGGTTACTCAATAATGTAGTAATGCTGATTTGAGGTGTGCCTGTTAATGGTGCTGTTACAACAGGCGTTTCAATCTTTTCAGTTTTCTTTGAACAAGATGAAATCAGAACCAAACCAATTAAAAATATTGGCAGAAAAGTAAATCTATTGATGAAAGAAAAAGAGAGCGAATTGGTATTCTTCATGCTTATGTTTTTCCATATAACAGCAAATCAATCAGATTGTTTAAAAGGAACAATATCAAGCAAAAAAAGACAATTACTTTTTTAGATTCAATTTCGTTTGGGCTTCATGATGAGCAACATGATATATGGTAAAATACAATGTTTCTCTGATACTCAATTTGCCTAAAAGCGGATGAGGTAAAACAAGGGAATCAAGCTCTTCTTCAGAGAATTTATCTATTTTTTTGTTTAATGAAATCACTTCTTTTTTTAAGGATTTCAATAAACTAAGCGCTTGTTGATGAGTTACAACTTTTGGAACAAATCCGCTTGTTGCTCTTCCACCATTTTCGAGTTTGAGCTGGTACTTTTTCACCAATTCATCAAAAGTCCGACTCTTTTTATTTGATTTCCCCCAAATCAATTTGATTAGAAAAGGAGGCAGCATTAAAACCTGTCGAACTATTTTTACAGAAAGATAAATATGCTCCAACTGTTGTGCGGCTGTCCATTTATTATGCTTGGAAAATAAAAATTCATCCTCCGATAATTTTTCAAGGAAGCTTAAAAATGAATCATGGCTTTCTGATAGTTTATTTATGAGTGATTGCTTGTTCATGTAGAATTATTAAAAAACAAAGAGTTAAAGAAACGGAAAGTCACCAATTTAACAAATTACTCAATAGTTCTTAATTCTGGAAACCAATATAAATCTTCTATAAATTATTGCTTTTTGAATATTGTTATTAAAGGTAAAAAAATCTCGTTTAATCATAGTTTTTCCACTTTATCAATTTACCGGTTTCATCAAAATATTCCCAATAACCAATTCTCCTAAATCCTCTCCAAAACCCTCTCATTTTAATAGTTCCATCAGGATAATAGTATTTCCATAAACCGAAGTACCCTTGTCCCAATATTGATATTCCTTCATATTCTATTTTCCCGTTTTTATAATAAAAAATCCAATACCCTAAATAATAATCATAAGCACCATAAAAAGACTTTTGTGGTTGTATAAATTTATTACTTAGTTGACCGTTTCTATAATAATTATAAATAACTGAATTAAAGATAATTCGATTAGTATCATCAATACATTCATATTCTTTGCGAAGATTTCCATTTTTATAAAACTCTCTTACAAACCAATGACTTTTAAAATTATCGGTATATCCTCTAAAGAAATATTCAGAAGCTATTCCCCCTGATTTATATTTATAAATAAAGGAAGGCAATTTTTGATTTTGACCAAACGAAATCTGACAAAAACCTAAGGCAATAATTAAAAACAAAATCTTCATTTTTCAGTAGGATTCAACAAGTATCAGATTAATATTTTAGAAAACAATAATCTTGAAACGTTTCTAATGAATGAAAATTTCAAGAAGCATTTTAAGTAAATCTAATTTTCAATTTTAGGCCTAACATAATTACTCAAATGCTTTTTCAAATTAGAGTTAAATAAAAAAAATGATTGTTTGAAATAATTAGTTTACTTTAGTTTTTACCAGCTTATCAAACACAAAATCAATCATCTTATCATTCGCATTGTTATTCAAAACTATGATACTTCCCAAGGTTTTTTCATCTACAAATGCATAGCTAATATAACTGATTTGTAGTCCTGTATGGCCTAAAAGAATTCTATTTCCAAACTTTTCTTCAAACACACCCAAACCTGATTTGGTGTTTTTATATTCATAGAAATCCTTCATTTGTTTAAGACTATTTTTACTCAACAAAGTTTTATCAATGAATAAAGCTCTGATGAAGGTATTCAAATCAAACACATCACTTACTATATTACCAGAGCCTGAGGTTAATATATTGGATGGGTATTTTGAATAAGAATGTAAATCCTGTCCATCAATGATGGGATGTGCCAAACCCTCTATTGTATTGGAGTAATATGGAAACGTATTTTTTAATTTCAGCTCATTGATAATCAATTCCTGAATATTCATTTCCCAGGATTTATCGCTTACCCTTTCAATAATTTTAGTAAGCAGAAAATAATTGGTATTACAATAACTAAACCTGCTTCCTTTTACAAAATCAATTGTATCAATTTTGGAATACAAAACCTTGTCTGAGAAGTCACCCTGTGGATTCATAAAAGGTTCGTTCTGAAAACCATTTTTAAGAAAATTAGTAATTCCACTTGTATGATTCATTAATTGTTTGATTGTAATTGCACCATCAATAAACTTATGTTCGGGTAAGTATTTAGAGATGCTATCATTTATATTCAGGAGACCTTTTTCATGCAATTTTAAAATGACAACTGCAGTAAACATCTTTGTGCAACTCCCAATACAAAACCTGTTTTTAATTGATATTTTATTTTTATCAAATGAATAACCTATTGAACCTGTATCCTTGAACTTACCATTATCAACCAAAGCAACAATACCAAAGTCAAATACAGAATCTTTATACTCATTCAATACAGATTGAGTATGCATTTCAGGTTGCATTTCTATTTGCCAACTGCATGAAAATAGCAACAAACTGAAAACAATTATTCCCCAACTTTTCATTTTAACTTTCATCAACTTATTAATTCAGGAGTGTTCTATTAATTGTAAAATTCAATTTATAAAAGTTAAATCTAAATTCCAATTTATACAAAGTTTAGTTAACTATATTGTAAAAACCTTTATGTATTTCTTAAAACAAAAAGAGCTGTTTCAATGTTTGAAACAGCCCTTTTTTTATTATGATTTAATTTCTTTTATCGTGAACAAGTTTCAGTAATACTTACTACCACTGAATCAGCAGCTTCAAAAGGATAAGTAAGCACAAAGCTGTTTGAAGTAAGTTTATCAATGTTTGATGTAATTTCATCAGCAGTACCTTTACCAAAAATAATGTTTTTATCCCCTGACAATTCCCAGGTTCCATTGTCGGCTCCATCACTGTATGAATATGTTCCATCAGTTTTGTAAGTAACAGTTAAGGGTGAAGTTTTCAAATCATCATTCCATGATTTTACTTCTGCTAAAATTTCAGCATCAGTTGAAGTGGTGCTGTAACTGTTAACTTTCCATGCTGCCGAAGTGATTAACTCTTTGGTAGTTGGACTTGTTGTAGTTGTGGTTTCTTCCTTTTTACATCCAAAAAGAAATACTACCATAAAAACTAGGCTTAGTTTGAATAAATTTCTCATTTATAAATATTTAAGGAATAAATTTAAAAATAAAATCAAACAAAACAAGATTATTTTCTTCTGAGTATCCAATCAATAATGGCACCAACTGCTAAACCAATTGCCAATCCAAGTCCTAAACTCTGCTGAATATTTCCTGATTTCTTACCGTAAATAAATCCTATTAAAACACCAATTGCAGCGCCAATAGCCATGCCATTTCCAAGGTTTCTTTTTTTATTTTCAGTCATAATTTTAAGGTTCAGAAAATGTAATTCCAAATGTTGATTTGGTAATTTTACCTAAAACAAGATACAAAAGTTCATTAAAAAAACTGAACTCGTTTTATTTTAATTAAAAGAATTCTGCTTACTCCTGTTGATTAGTCTTCGCTATTTGTAACGAACTTTTGGATTTTTTGCCAGTTATGAGAATGAAATTGATATTCTTCTCCCGAAGCCATTCGTTTAGCATATAATTTTTTAAATTCTTCTCTAACTTCATCATAGGCACCTAATTCAGTTTCTATTTTATTGTGATGTGGATCTAAAAAAAACATTTTCCATAATCCATCTGCAATTGAAATGATTTCTTGCTTCCCATCACCCTCATACCATTTTATGATGGGACCACCTCCTACATTACAACAGACTGTTCTATCATCAATTAATTCTACCCAATTATATTCTACAGGAACCAATATGCGATTTTCCAAATCAATTATCCCCCATTTTCCTTCTTTTAATGTACCTAAATAATCATCTCCATTCCACGATTGTGTATCCAAATATTCGCCGAAAAGATCAGAGGAATATTCATCAAACTCCCAAGAATAATCTCCAATAAAAACTCTAAAATAATTATCTGCAATCAGGGGTGAGATATAATCGTAAATGGCAGGTATATTATCACTGCCACCAAGAGTTATGATTCCCCATTTTTTAACACCATTTATGATATTATAATATCGAATCATGTTTTTAGTTCCATCAACCAGTTTTGAAATAGATAATTCTATTAGTGGAGAGTTACCTTGAGCAAGAAATACCTTACCATTTTTGTATTGAAAAATGGCTCTTTCATATTCATGTGATATAAAAATTGCACTATATATATCTAAAGGATTTTCCATATTTTATATGATATTATAGAATGGGTGTTATTTCTGGAGCAAAAGTTTCATTCAACAACTGAATTTCATTTATCACAAAACTTTCTTCGGTTAACGAATCATTTCGTATAGTAAATATTTGTATTTTACATTACATGAATGTTCATTAATTCCAACAAAAGTCGGATGAAAATATTAATTTCCGTTTATACTCAATTACTTTTCCTTCATTGTCTAAGGCTGGTGTCCAAGTGAATGTATTAGGTAAAGATTCTATTAACAAACGAATCAAAGCCTTTATATGTGGCTGAATCACTAAATTATTCATATCTGAAACCTGATAATGAACTAAGTTACCTTTGCTATCATAGTGCATTTCAATAGGTATTTGCGGGGGACTACAATCTGCAGCAAAAGCAGTATCTATTTCGGCCAATTCAATAAATTTTATCATCCATTTATTGTAGAACAGAGAATCACTTCCTATTGTTAGATGTGGCTTTTCAAAAGCCGGATCAATTAAGTTGACAGAAGAATAATCATAATAATCCGGATAATGTGATTCAAAAAAAGAAGATTCCATAAAAAAGGAAGGCTGCCTATCATAATCATATTTATGATGGTAAATATCAAATTGTTTTTTATCTCCTTTTGATTTTGGTTTACATAAAATTGAATAAGTAAATTCTGTATTGAAAGAATCCGGGAAAGCCATTACCAAATACAAAAATTTGAATGTAGTGTCCACTCTAAAAGAAACTTGTTGTGTTGTATTTAACAGCTCATGATGATAGTTACAGGATTTTTCAGGAACTATACTCACTTTAGAACTCGTATCATAAAATGCGGAAATGAGCGGCTTTTCAATATCTTCATTTGTTGGGATTTGACTTTTAATTATAAGAAATAGTTTCTGAGAATGCTCGTAGTCCTTCAGGTTAATTCTAAACAAAACTATTTTGTTTGTTTTTCGAAAAGTATCTAAATCATTTTTTGATGTTAAACCAGTACCCCTTTTCAAAAGAAAAGTAAATGTAGGATTTGATTTAGGAAAAGAAGATTTGTTTATAATGACGGAGTTTATGATGTCTTTTTTGATAATTATTGTTTTATACCCCTTAGAATAAAGAGACAAATTTGCAACCAACAATAGTATTAATAAAGTTAAACAAAATCTCAAAATGGAATTTGGCAAAATCATTTTCAAATAATTTAATTGATTGTTGGGGAATCTTTGAAATATATATTTTGAATTGCACATTAGGTTTGGTGCAATTACGTTTTGACTGCGTTTAACTCAAATGTAAATAGGAGAAAGGAGTTATTCAAATGTAAGTTCAATATTTGGGTAATCTTGAATCATCCGATATTAGAATTGAATTCCATCAGCCACATTTGGTTTCAAAACATATTGAATAAACACATGTCACCCCGATGGGGTTTGTTCGTCATTTATTTTTTTGCTACTATAATTCCACCCCGATGGGGTTAATGGCTCGCAAGAAAATATTAGCGTGATATTTTTAAGATCGATAAAATGAAGTCCAACTAACATATTATCATTTATTTAAATCCTTTATGAAAAAGATAAAACAATAAACCTAATGCTTCATGAATAAAACAATCATTCTTTCAAACCAATTTCAAGCCCATCGGGCTGAAATGATAGTAGAAACAAGCAATAGCATGATGTTTAAACCCCATCGGGGTGATATGATTTCGAAGACTGATTTCGTCATGATTTATGAGCATGTCACCCCGATGGGGTTTTGGGGTTTCTCCTTGTTTATTGCTGCTACTATAATTTCACCCCGATGGGGTTATGGTGTCGCGAGAAAAAATGCGGATGAAACATCTAACATAATTTCACACCACTGGGGTTATGATGTTGTGAGAAAATGCGAACGTTATAGGTTTTTTTAGGTCATTAAAATGAAGTTCAACTAACATATAATTATTTATTGGTTTCATGAATATTATAAGTGAATCAATGAATCAAATGCTTCATGAATAATATAATCATTATTTCAGAATAATACCAAGCCCATCGGGCTGATATGATAGTAGAAACAAACGATAGAATGATGTTTTAACCCCATCGGGGTGATATGATTTCGAAGACTGATTTCGTCATGATTTATGAGCATGTCACCCCGATGGGGTTTTGGGGTTTCTCCTTGTTTATTGCTACTACTATAATTTCACCCCGATGGGGTTATGGTGTCGCGAGAAAAAATGCGGATGAAACATCTACTATAATTTCACTCCGATGGGGTTATGGCGTCATTAGAAAATACTGACGTTATCTTTTAAAATCACAAAAATGCAGTTCAACTAAAACAAAATTATTGATCCGAATCCTTTATGAAAAAGATAAACAATAAACCTAATGCTTCATGAATAAAACAATCATTCTTTCAAACCAATTTCAAGCCCATCGGGCTGAAATGATAGTAGAAACAAGCAATAGCATGATGTTTAAACCCCATCGGGGTGATATGATTTCGAAGCCTGATTTCGTCATGATTTATGAGCATGTCACCCCGATGGGGTTTGGGTATTTCTCGTTTTTTATTGCTACTATAATTTCACCCCGATGGGGTTATGGTATCGCGAGAAAATGCTAACGTTATAGATTTTTTTAGGTCATTAAAATGAAGTTCAACCAACATATAATTATTTATTGGTTTTATGAATATTATAAGTAAAACAATGAATAAAATTCTTCATGAATAACACAATCATTCCTTCAAACCAAGCCCATCGGGCTGATATGATTGTAGAAACAAGCGATAACATGAAAGGTGAACCCCATCGGGCTGATATGATTTCTACGAACAAATCACTAAGATATTAATATCGAAAAAAACTATTTTTCAATCCAATCAAACAAATAACGTTCATCATAATCCAATTCGAATTTTTTGAGAAAATCTAAATACTCTTCTTTAAAACTACTTTTTCGATGATGAGTTTCTTGATTCAAAATATATGAATAAACTTTTTCTGCTTGTGATTTAGAATAAGAAAATGCCCCATAACCTTCCTGCCAAGAAAACTTTCCTTTAATATACTTCTGTTGATTAATAAAATTACTTGAATTGTTTTTAACATCTCTAACCAAATCAGCGACAGAGCTAGCAGGATGGAGCGAAACAAAAACATGCACATGGTCTTCTACTCCATTTACAATAATTACTTTGTGTTTCTTTGCTGTTATAATTCCACCTATATACCTAAATACTTCATCTCGCCATGGTTTTAACAATAGGTTTTCTCGTCCCTTTACAGCAAATACATATTGTATATAAATTTGAGAATATGTTGCTATCATATTGCTTTAAATAAATCTTTTAAAAAAAATAGTTATTGATACTTGGGTAATAAAGCAAATCCACAGATTCTGGTAAAAACAAAACACGAATTCCTTTAAGGAATTAAAACCTTTATTCAATTTTAAAATGAAAGATTAAGTAAAATCCTGAATTCAAAAAATACCAATTAAAACTTATTGCTGCTCCCTGCAGTTCCAAATATTATAATCTGTGGCAGGAATACCCTCTTTTATACCAAGCATTCTTAAGATAGTAACAAGCTGACCTCTATGAAAGGTACTATGATTTACCACATGCAAAATGTATTCATACCTGGGTAATTTGTTTTTGGCCCAGCTTTGTTGAAGAGATAATTTTTCGATTAGTTCAGCTTCTGTATACTCACTACAAACCTTTTTTAACTCAGCAGAATTTGCAATCAACTCTTCAAAATACACTTCTATGTCTTCGTTTCTTACAGCCCATTTAAAACCGGAAGTATCTTCTTGTTTAATAAAAGCCAGCCAAAACTTCTGTGCCCTTAACATGTGTTGAATGGTGAAGTTGATAGAAGAAAAACTGGAAGGAACTGTTTTGTTCAGCAGTTCCTTCTCAGTATTTCTTAAACATTGTATCATGGCCTCATTGGCCCATAAATTGTAAGCGGCGTAATTGTGGGAAAGGGAGGTAAGGGACATGTGTTGCTTATTAATCTTTTTCCTCTGTAAGTATCATCATTTTAATTTTATTTCTAATTCCTTCCACCTTTTCAGGATAAAAAACCTGTGTTTGGTTGAGTAAAGCCTCATGAAATAATCTGTTCCCAAAAGAATTTCGGTGAGGACCATCAAAAATAAAATACCAAAACGATTCTTGTTCGTCCTTTTTAAACTTAAAAAGAGTTGCTAAAAAAACCCTGTTATAATTTAACAGTAAATCTCGCACATTTGACTGTAACAAACTCACAGCATCTGCATCCCACTTGCCATTTAAACATATTTGAATTATTTTCTTAGAATCTGTCTCAACATCAAATTCGGAAAATAAAAAATTAATATGCTCTGAATAATCATTATAGAAAACAGCACCACCTGTTGAATCTGAATACCCGTATAAAATTTCAAATTCATTAAATGTATTGGGGAATTCTTGAAAAAAACACACTCTATCTTGGTTATTCAAACATATTTTAAGTTGGTTAACTTTTACCAAATTAGTATCTACTATTAACAAATTGAAACTATGAGCACTTATAAAAAAGGGAAATATCAAAAAATATAATTTAACAAAATACCTCATATTTAATTGCCATTTATTTCATTTATAATTAACTCGAGCATCATAACAAATTAAGGTTTTTAAAAATTCAAAAACTATTTGAAACATTAACAACTTTAATCTTTTAGCTTTCTAAATTTAGTTCAACATTCAAAGTCTTTACATAGTTTTCTAATAAAAAGAAACTTCAGTCCTCTCTTAATTGGTAATCATTTTAAGATATAATTTTCAGATCTTTTGACTAATAAAGAGTAATACCCAAAAGAAATCAATTTAAACTTTTCTTTTGGGTATTTTAAATTTTAGAAAATTTTTATAAATAACTATTTTAAAAAATCATTTGGCTGAGTAATGAATTAAAATATAACCTAAATCACTTGTATGATTTATTTATTTATCTGAGTTATTCTCAATAATAAAAAATGGTTTACAAAGCTTACTTCTACATCCAAAATAAAAAACTGAATCACTTTTCATAACCAAAACACCTCCTCCACTATTAACTTGAAAATGAATTGTATCATTCTTTAAGATTGCTTTACCTTCAACCCAACATGGCATTCTATTAAATAAATAATCATAAGAATTAAAATCAAAGCTTTCTAAATCTTTGAAAATTAATTCAAGCTGGTCTTTATTTAAATTCCAATTTTCACATCGCTTTGTATATTTATCCTGGTTTTCTACGAATTCAGAATGCTTCTCAAAATTAATAAATTGTATTTCTGACTTTGAGATTTCAAGGTTTGATTTGCTTAAATTGTTTATATTCAAATTTAAGACAAACTGAAAATAAAGTAATATATTTATGAATAACCAATATTTCATACTATTCTATTTTGGATTTTCTAATCTTGGAGACCTATAAGTATTAAAATTATATAAAGCATCTAATACTGTTTTACCCTCACCGGGTGTTTTATATGAAATATCTTCATGCGCAAAAATTTTATATATATTTAAACTATACTCTTCCATCAAATTACCTAATAACCAACTCAAAGATTCCAATTGCTTATTATTTAATGCATCCCAACCCTTAGTGGGAGAATAAGCACCTACAATTTCAATTCCTATTGAATTTGTATTATTAGGAAACTCTGGATTTTTAACCTTTCCAACATGTCTTGTATAATATTTTAAACTAGCAGTTTGATATATAACCCCATTTTCATCAATTAAAAAATGAGTTCCATAATTATTTCCTGTTTTAAAACTTTGAATAGCACTTGCACCTGTTGATGAGGCCGTCCTATGAATTACAATTCCTTTTATAATATTAAGTATTCCTCTTTCTAATTCTTCAATTCTTAATTTTTTAATTTTAGGATTTGAACAAAATCCATCCACATCAATTTTAAGTTCCCGTCTCTTCTTTACAATTAAATCATTAATCTTAAAATGAGGAGAGCTTGCATTTGTACCGTAATTACGGTTTCGGTTCTGAATTGCTTCCCATTCCATTTGCCATTGCCTATCTACATCAGATTCTTCTTGGTCAGTGCTTTCCATACCATTTAGATCAACCCTAGAAATTGGATTACTTAGATTGAAACAAAACATATTTACTGATTTTGTCTTCTCCGCCAACGGATCCACAGCATGCCATCTGCCTATTTGTGGGTCGTAATAACGAGCGCCGTAATCCAGGTATTCAAGGTGGTTTCTTAGTACAAGTTCCTTGCCTGTATACATGGCATAGTGATTGGTATCAGGTCCGGCTGCAACGAACTCCAATCCTTTGATGTTTAGTCCATATGGGTAGTAATGATTCTCTTGCATAATTTGGGCAAGCATTCTTTTACGTTCTACTGCAATATCATCAAAAAATATAATATTTCCATCCCTTGAGCTTACAAATACTTCTGCTGAACAAATTGAATTGGTATCTATCACCATCATTTCACTTAACTCTTCCCATTTTTCAATACTTACAACAGGACTCACTTTTACTCTCACCACATTTCCACTTGAATCATATGCCCTAATGACCAAAGAACCTGATATGTTTTGGTTGAGGTCTTTTTTATCTAATAAATGATTTAAGCCATTTAATAAACTTAAAATGTTAAGACTAATTTGAGGAGTTGAAGTCGTTGGTGCTCCATCTTTCCCCGGTGTTTGAATCGGTGGCTGAAAACCTATTAAACTCAATAACCAGGATGCATCTTTAGGATTAAATGCTTCCTTTTTTTCTTTTAAATATGCAAATGCTTTGGCTAAAATGGTATCGCCTTTTTGCACTTCAAACTTAATATGGGTACCATAATTCTGAACTACTTTTCCAGAATGTAATCCATCATGTGCCATCTCTTTGGTCTTTACCGGCGCAGCTCTTCCACCAAATTCAGGTTCATCATCATTCGGATCAAAATTTCCATCATCCCCTTCACCATCGCCCGGCTCTATATTATCATCTTCATAGGTACATTTCCAGTTTCCTTTATCATCTAATTCCGGGGTATATGTAACTCTTACATTTCCTTGATGGTCTTTATGGTCATAATAGAATAAATATTTACCATTTGTTGTCAAACCACCACCCGGAGAGGCTTGCTTTTGTGATACTAAACGTCCTTCTTCATGTGCTATCACATCTAAATAACCATTGCGATAAATAACTTCCTTGTTATAACTCTGCTCCTCCGAAATTTTACCATTGTGATAAAATGTAGCTTTCCATTTTATTCCAGATGCATCATATAAATTGACCAAATAATCGCCATTTTTCCATTCAATTTTATAAGGTAATCCAATCTCATTATAAATGATATTTGTAATCTCATGGTTCTTATCAGCACTCATATTCAGGTTTGCATCGTATGAATAATCCTTGGCACCTTTTGACCTATCAGCAAAATCATTTAAGCCGGATTGAGGCACAGGAAGCGCATCTGTTACATTGAGCAATGTATTACCATTGTAGTTATAGGTTAACTTATCAATCCAATTATAATCCAAAGGAGAATTTGTTTTTTGAGAAACAACCTGACCGTATTGATCCATGGTTAATATATTGCCATTTAAATCATAAGTCATGTTCTCTGCCTGGTACCTGAAGTTTTCATCTAACAAACCATCTTTACTTTTTCCGTAATAGTCAGCTTTTTCCAACCTGTCAAATTGGTCATAAGTAAAAACATATCCTCTGGTATATTCATCTCTTTTACACTTCCATTCATATCCGGAAATATTTCCATCATATAAAGGAATATTCGTAAATATACCTCCGGTATTTGTATGCATAAAATTGTTTTCATATTGAAAATCCATAGCAAACAAATCTTGCTTACCTAAATTTTTGGTATTATTAATTGATTTTAACCAACCTCTCACATGCCATTTATAATCAATATCCTGAAGAAACGGATGATTTGGATGAAATGAATGAATTGACTTCTTTCGTATTTGACCAAGTTCATTGTATAAAATCCTACTCATTAACATTTCACTTCCATTTGGTGGTTTAATCCATGTATTTACAATTCTTCCCGCGTGATCATATTCATAGGATTTTTTCCATGAAATACTTGCGTTTAAAACCTGTTTTCCATGAAAATTAGTTTCGCTGGTAACCTGTGAATTGAAATTATAATCTAATTCTTTAGCAGATAATCCACCCTCAGGATCTAAAATAAACTGAATAATATTCCTACCTTGTTTGTCATAAGCAAGGATTGTACTTACCCAGGAACCACCGTTTCCATTGCTTAAAATCTTACTTTTACTCACAACAGATTTAGCTTGAGGACAATTATTTGGACTACCTCTAAAATAAGATTGAACATGGTGAGTCCAATTTGATGTACCATCTAAACCGGCATCATAACTATCATAATAATGAACTTGTAATGTGTCAGTAATTCCAATATTAGGAAAGGCATTGTTGGTATAAAATAAACCTGAATTTATAGCAGATTCAAAATAATAGGTTGAATTATTACTTAAATCCTGAAGATCATTCCTTGACATGGCTTGTTCGAAACTGCAAATACCTTTTATAATTTCTCTACCAAAAGCATCAAACTTTATAAAACTCCACTTCCCTTCCAATGCTTGTTTAGGATCTTGCTGCATAGTCATTCTATCGAGTTTATCGTATACATATTTACTATTTGCAAGTCCAGGCAACTTCTTCTCAATTAACCTGCCTCTATCATCATATACATAATGAAAAACATATAAATCAAATATTGTGGTATTAGCCAATTGACTATTTAATTGGGTAGTAAACGACATACTGTGATTGAATAATTCACTCACTCCCATTGGTTGAATAACATCAGATAAAAGTCCTTTGGAATTATAAACATAATATGTTTCCATTTTGCTTAAATCCTTGGCAAAAACTCTTGATAAAATAGTATTTCCTGCACCATCTTTCACATCCATTTTATGTTTTCCATTTTCATTCCAAGTTTCCTTTATCCAAAGTTTTCCGGATGGATAATATTGCGGGGTATTTCCTGGTGTTGATGTATTGTAAATTCTGATATCATCAATAATAGCAACTCCTGTAGGACCTGAACAATTAAATTGAAATTCCTTTAAACCTGAAGTCACCTGAAGATTTACGGTGTATTCTGTCCAGTTATTGTTTAATGCAACACTACCTAAAACAACAATATTATCAGTCATGTTTTTTAAATAAATTACAGGACTTCCCCCATTAACTTTTTGAGCAAAAAACTTTAAAGTATAATTCCCTGATGTCAATCTAAAATTGATATCATTGGCTGTATTCATATTAAATGGATAAGCAAATTTTTCTGAGATACCTGAAAGTGGAGATTTAGAAACACCAATTTGGCTGCTACAATTGAATAATTGTCTACCTGTACCAAAAGTAAAATTACCCAAATTTACACCATCAAAATTCAAAGAAGCATGCAAAACTCCTTGTATACTTTTTACGAATGGCATTCCTGTGCTTGAACTAACATCAAAACAAAGAATTTCATCCTCAATGGTATTTGTTCGTTCAAGTACTTTATTTGAATGTCCGTTTTCAGGTTGAAATTCATCCCCCTGAGAACCTTGTTCAGCCAAGTTATTTAAAGGTGATTGATCGAAAATACTAATCGCAAATGGTGAAGATGTTTGTGCAATTTCAAAATTTGTTTGATAAAAATTTGCCTGCTCAGATTCAAAAGAAAAGCGATACTCACCAGTACCAATAGCGGTATATGGCATCCAGGCTTTAGTAACACGACCAAAAGCGTCATAGGTAAAAGGACTTATAATATCTCTACCCGCCTGACTTTGTGCAACAGAAACTTTTTGACTTTGCCTTCCCAAACCATCAAAATATGTAATTTCGGTTCTGCCTTTAAGTTGATCAGTAGGATTAACTGTATTTAATAATACAGAATTATCAGGTAGTATGGTTTTAACATAGTTTTTATTTTGTGCGGAAACCTGAATGCCAAGCAATAGGAATCCTATACATGTAAATAATTTCGACATGTTCATAGTATTAAAATGAAATAATTTATTGTTTGATTCTAGAAATCACTTGTGTTTTAACCTGTCCTTCATTATCTCCTACAAGTGTAAGTCGACCAAATGCATCGTATTTAAAAGTGCTGATTTCATTTGCCTCATTGCTATTTGAAATCATTCCATTAGGAGAATAGGTAAATGTTTTTAGTGAAGCCTCCACTGGATAAACTTTTAATTCATCCATTAGTAGGTTTCCGGAAACATCAACTATAGAATTCGCATCTATTTCTATCAATGCTGTATACATATACCAACCGGATGCATCCTCAGTACCATTATCATAACTTAATAATTTTCCTGAACCAATTGAAATATTGACTTGAGAAACATTTTGTTTATACCAAAAACTAAGTTTGTATTTACCCGGGTTCAATTCAAAGCTTAGAGGAGCTGAATTTAAATTATATATACTATTTCCCGTTTTCGCTTCAGGTGTAACAAAAACACCGGAATTTTGATATGAGATTCTATGATTATTACTGTTATCAAATCCGGCATAAACAAAATCTTCTTCAGTTCCATTTAAGATTAAAGCTGTTATTTTTTCATAAATAGGATCCCAAATAAAAGCAGTTTTTTGATTGTCACTAGTGACAGCTTGTTTCATCAATGCGTTATCGTTGTAGGTAAAATCAGTGACATCATCGTTAATTGCCGGAAGTAATTGATGGGAATTTGAAATCACTTTTTTACGCATTTGAATTGGCAATAAATCATTGTTAAAGTTTAGCTCCATTCTATCTAGTAACAAGTTATTTCGATAGTTACTTGTATTATTAATAATAGCTAATCGGTAATGATCATTGTTTGTTTGAGGAGCAATTAAACCTGGTAAATATTCAAATGATGTTTTTAAATTCATGTCACCACTAATTTTTTCTGTACCGGATAATAAGTGAAATGACCCAGAACCAAATAAATAATTCTCCTCATTAAGTAGAGGTAAATCATCATATACTTCAACTTTACCTATTGAATAATTATAGGTCTTTTTATTAATCAACCTATTGTATAAAGTATTTGTATAATAACGGATATAAACCATTTCTAGACAGTTCCAATGTGTATTGGTATTACAGGAAGGAAACGCAAAAATGTGTCCTTGAACTCTCCCTAAACCGACTGTATCATATTCATAAAAAATTCTTTTATTTACTTCGTAATGATTGTCTCTATTTCTAAAATATTCTTCTGTTAATATAGAACCATTCCTTGTTCCATTTTCATTATTGTATGGAGTTCCAGTCGGGAAAAATAAACCTGTAGTTTGCCAGTTAAATGCTTGCGTTGGTGTTGTTGGAGTCCATCTTCTACCTAAGACAATTTCCCATGGCTTTTCCTCCTGAACATTGTAAAAGGTTCTTTCAATTTTACCATTATCCTGTTTATTTTCATCGAGGTTGTATTCTATCACTTTTCCATATCCAACTAAAGAACCGGATGCTGTTGGACTTGCTTGCATTAATGAAGAAGAGCTACTATTAAACATTTGAACGGCAGGACCGCCACAACTGGCAATAGATTGAAAAAATGGCATTGGTATTGACATGATTAATCCATCCTGATACTCAAATTTCTTCTGACTTAAAAACCTTTCATCCTCACTTAAATTTGTAATTTGAGCCACTCTTAAACCGGCACCAATTTGCTCGTCATTTATGTTATAATATGTATAATAAGTATTAGTGAAACGATGAGGCTCAAACTCAAATTCACTATAACCACCAGTTGGATATTGAATGCGTTTTAAAGAACCATATTTCATCAGTTCCTCATCAGAATTTCTATTAATCAGAGGTCTTGTATCAACTTTATCACCAGGAATCGCACATTCATTTGCAAATAATCCTTCAGGAATATTAGGAGCAAGTGAAAGCGAATATTGATTCTGATTATAGTATCCCCAGAAATCCTGACTATGATGTAATCTTGCAGGCAATAAATCTTTGTTATAATATGTAAACTCATAAACAGGCCCATTTTCTGTAGTAGCACTATTTGGCAGTTGGGTACATTTGGTTAACCAAGCCCTTTGTTTCTGCATATCAGTATCATAATCAAGTTTGAAACCATTTTGCATTTGTCCGTTTACCGTATAAATTACCTGATGTAAAATCTTCTGATATGAACCTGAAAATGCATCAGTATGGTAAATAAAATCTACAGCAAAATGATTATAAGATATTCTTTTTAATACAGGTGTTTTAACTTGTATTTGAGTTGTACTTACACCTGATGAACCTTCGTGTCCGCATTTAGGACTTGCAGAAAAATAATATGATTTTCCTTGTTGATAGGTGTATTCAAAATCATCATATTCAAAATTTATAACTTCATTTTTAGCAGTTATAATTTTCGTTAAATATGCTCCAGAAATATATGGGTCCTGAACACCTCCATTAGGTAAAGTAGACAGCCTATTTATTTCCATTCGGGTAAACTCATAACGATTATTCTGTTCATCAATAATTATCCAATAAATTTGTTGTGTCGCAGGATTAACCATGTTTTGATAATGAACATATATTTGATAATTCTTGAAAGGAAAAATAGCTGGCATTTTATCCATCCTATACATGTATTTTCCGCTCTTACCACAAAAGTTAAAATTAAATAAATCAGGCCTGGAATCTGAAGCATAAGGAGTTCGGCCTTGATTAGAAAAAAGGATGATATTATTCCAATAATTCTCTCCTTGATTTTCACACATATCATCTAAAATTCTTGGAGGCAAAGGCTGTTGGTTGTGGTAATAACCATATTGACCAAAATCGTCACCACCTTGTATGGTTCGACTTACCATACCGCCAGCATTCAATGACCAACTCATACCAACTGTTCCGGGGTAATCATCTACTCTAACACCGGAGCCATTGTAATTGAGCTCAATGGGTACTTGAAAACCTGATGCAGTTTGAATACTGTTAAACGGAATGCTAATTGAAGCAGTACCATTATAGTATCCAACAGGCACTTCTCCATACCTACCCAAGTTTAAAGTATTGGGTGAGGGTGGGTACAATGGTACCGGTGTAATATTGCTTTGTGCGGTGGATTTGGGCGGTATAACCAATCCCAAAATACAAAAGAGAAATAGGGTAAAATATATTCGCATGGCATTTTTAATTAGCTACCGGAACCATTTCCGACAGGCTTCAAAACTATTTGCCGATAAGCGATTTATTGTCCTTAAATCTCCCTCTGCTTTCCTTAAATTTTTTCAGGAAGGCCTTGTTTTTCTAAGGCTTTTATGAGGAAAGGGAAATTTTGTAAAACTCGGGTGTACTCAAACTCATTACCTGCTGCTTTTTCAAACAAGAGGGCTGTTATTTTTTGTTTTTGTGTTTCCCTTAGTTTTTGTTTTTGCAATTGAGGGACCCACCACAAAGCTGTTTCTTTTAGCTGCTGTGGTAAGGCTTTTCGGCTATTGATGTTTAAAAGCTTTCGCAAAGCTTTTCCGGCTTCTTCAAATGCCTTTTTTCTGTTGCCGCCGTATTCTGTTCTAATTCTGTTACTAATAAATTGAGCTATTAACATGGGTTCTTCGTGCATGGCTTCATTGTTTAAATGTATGCCCAAGGTAGAATTGGCCAGTTTACGTAATACGGCTTTACTTGTGCGGTAAACAGGGCTTTTGCTCATTTTATCGAACTCCATACCTGCCAGTTCTTTTAGGTTTTGTTGAATGGGTTTAAAGCCAAGTTTATAATAAAACCAAAATGCTCCCGATTCAATGGCTTCTTCATTGTCTTTGCCAATTTGGTAAGGGTCTACCAACAAGTGTTGGATATTAAACACCAAACTATAAGTGCGTAAAATGGCCGCAAATATCCAGGTAGATTCTCCGCCTCTATAAGGTTCAAATACATTTAAACCAATACGGGCACGGTTGCCAAATATCCATGCGCCTCCATAAGCAATGGGTCTTCCGTTTTTATAAGCCATATAACCTATATAAGATTCAAAGGGCAATCGTTTACCCGGTCTCATGCCGTTTAAACAAATACTAAGTCCCCTGCCTGTTTCATATACTTCTACATCTTCTGCTCTGCCATAAGCCAAAGGATCGGTTTCTCGTCCCAATGAAAGTAACATCAACTGACTTGTTCTCCAGCTTTGTTCTTTGGCCTGGGCATTGAGTGACGAAGGACCTTTTACTTTTATTTTCAGTTCATCAAATAGATTTATTTTTCTGATGAGTACTTTGTCGTGGTAAAAAACAGGATTAAATGTATGTGTTATGGCAGAACGTGAAGGCAGTTTTCCGCCAAAATCTATTCTTACATAGACCTTTAGTTTTAAAAAGAAATATTCGCAAACATCGGGTTCAGGAAATTTTTCTTCGAGGCTACGCAGCAGGAATTCCAAAGCGTTTTGTCCTTCACCTGCCAGCTCTATAAACCATTGGGTAATGCTTTCTTCCTTGAGTAAAAGAATATCCTGTTCGCATTTAGGTAAAATAAGTTTGAGTATTTCAATGCCGTTTTCACATTCCCAATCAATGGTATCAATACTAATTTGATTCTTGTATTGTAAAACCAAATGTTTAGTTAAATCGAAGCCAAAACTGCTGGTTAGATAAGTACCCGAAAGACCAGTTCCCAAGAGTTCATTTATAGCTTTTGATTTGTACTTTTTGATGTGCAAAAACAATTGATTTTCAAAAACAGAAAATGCATTTTGTGTTAATTGATAGATTGTTTTATTCTGAGGATAAGCCAGCAAAAACAAGAGTGTATCGTGGTAGTTTAGAAGTTCTTTTGATGTAAAGTTTTTTGTTGATGAGAGTATTGCAATCAATTCTGATTTACGTAACAAATCAACAGTTGTCATTTTGTTTGAGATGCGACGAAGTTCGTCGAGCAATAGAGAAGTTTGTGTTGTACTCATTGTGCTAAGATAAGGAAGAGAAATGAGTTTTGTGTGAGAGTGTGTGGGTGGGTGTTTGGTTAACAACGTAATTATAAACTTGCACAATACTCACACTCCAAACTGATTAAAGTGTGAGTGAGGAGGCAAATTTTCTTTCTAAACTGATTCCTTGCTTGCACAATACTCACACTCCAAACTGATTACCTATTCATCGACCCTTTTAATCTTCAATTTTGTGCCGGGTTTAAGAGCTTGTTCGTAAGTGAAGCCATTCCATATCATTAAGTTTTCTTTGCTGATGTTTTGCTTTTTGGCAATGCTTTCAAAAGTTTCGCCTTTTTGAACTTCGTATTCGAATTCTAAAATCAAATCTTCCTTTATAATGGAATCCATTTTCATATCACCCAATTGAAGAATACCATCTTTTACTTTTGATGCCAATGGTGAATTTAAAATTCTATCAGCAGGTAATTTAATTTCATACATTTTACCCGGTGCTATATTTAAAAATGGTTTACGCATCCACGGATTGTACCATTTCAATAATTTATAGTTACAATAGTTTTCGTTGGCAAATTCTGTTAGGTTACTTATACTGATATCAGCCTTAACAATAACAGTTGCAGGCTCGCTATACAAGTGGTTAAATGGCACATGAAATCCGTAAGTTTCAGGATGCTCTAATATTTCTTTTATCGATAGTATTCTAAATAAATAACGTGATGTTTCTGTGTTTAAATAAAGGTCTTCGTATTTCTTAATAGATTGTGAACGTACCTGACGTTTTACACCTTCAATGCCCATATTATAACTGGCTGCTACCAATGCCCAATCGCCAAATTGTGCATATGCTTCCTTAAAATATTTACAGGCTGCTAATGTCGATTTTTCAATATTGTATCTTTCATCCACTTCTTCTGTAATTTCCAGTCCATAACGTTTGCCTGTTTTATCTAAAAACTGCCAGTAACCTGCTGCTCCTGCGGGAGAAACTACTTGTTGTAAACCACTTTCTGCAATGGCCAAATATTTAAAGTCTAAAGGAATTCCTTGTTGTCTAAGTATTCTTTCAATGGTAGGGAAAAATCTGTTTGCTCTTTTAATAAACAATAGGGTTTGCGATTGCCAATACACATTGGTTAACAATTCTCTGTCAAATCTTTCTTGTGCATCTGCATCGCGTAAAGAGATTTTTTGTCCGGCAAAGGTGCAGAACTCAGGTGTTGGTATAGAATAAATCTGATAATTCGATTGAAACCCAGATTTGGCTTTCTGGTCTTCACTTACATCAGCCTTAATAAAAATACCTAAAGCCAATGCCAGTAAACAAATATTGATAGCGTAGAATATGTATGATGGTTTTTTGAATAACATATGCAAGAATAAATATTAATTATGAAAAGAGAGATTTACGATTTAAGATTGGGGATTTTTGATTTGGGATTTGGGATTTGGGATTTGGGATTTTTGATATACGATTTGGGATTTACGATTGGGGATTTTTAATTACGATTTGGGATGTTGGGATCATTAGCTTAAACGTTAAATGAGGGTTGATGTTTTGTTGATTGGATTTAATTAAAAAAGTAAAAATTGGCTTAAGCTTTTTAATCGGAGTATATTTGCGGGAGATGAATGAATTTGACGAAGAATTTGACGAATTAGAAGAAAAGGAATTATACGAACATTTCCGTTTGGTGGTTGATAAAGGCCAGAGTATGTTGCGCATAGACAAGTTCCTGATGAACCGAATTGAGAATGCGAGCAGAACCAAAATACAGGCTGCGGCAGATGCCGGTTCAATTCTGGTAAATGAAAAGCCCGTTAAGTCGAGTTATAAAATCAAACCTTTGGATGTCATATCCATTGTGATGGCAACTCCGCCAAAAGATACAGAGGTTGTGCCTGAAGATATTCCTTTAGATATTGTTTACGAAGACGATGATTTGCTTTTGGTAAATAAAAAGCCCGGTATGGTTGTACATCCCGGATATAACAATGCCAGAGGTACTTTGGTGAATGCTTTGGCTTTTTACCTGCAAGACAATCCTTTTATGAAGGAAAAGAACATTCGTCCGGGGTTAGTGCACCGTATTGATAAAAATACAAGTGGTTTGTTAATTATTGCCAAAAATGAGGTTGCTATGACCAATTTAGCGAAGCAATTCTTCGACCACAGCATTCAACGTCGTTACCAAGCTTTGGTTTGGGGTGATTTAAAAGAAGATGAAGGTACCATAAGTGGTTATATCGGCAGAAGTTTAAGAGATAGAAGAATATTTCAATTATCCAAAGATGAAAATAAGGGTAAATGGAGTGTAACTCATTATAAAGTTATTGAACGTTTTCAAAATGCCACACTTATCGAATGTAGATTAGAAACCGGAAGAACACATCAAATCAGGGTGCATTTAAGAAGTATTGGTCACCCTTTGTTTGCCGATGATAGTTATGGTGGAGCAGAAATTGTTTGTGGACCTCATGGCAGTTCATTCAAACATTTTATCATGAATTGTTTTGAAATTATGCCTCGTCAGGGATTACATGCCAAATCACTTGGATTTAATCACCCAAAAACAAAAACCGATTTTTATTTTGAAAGTGATTTACCTGAGGATATGCAAACTGTGATTGAAAGATTTAGAAAATACGCACATTTTCATCAGGAGCAGGAATAGAAAGGCTTAAAACTAAAATTTACTTTATGAGGTACCCAATATTAATCCTGTTAGTTTTATTTTTTCTTTCGGAAAATACACGCGCTCAGGATGAATATTGTGATGTTTTGAAACAGTATTCAATTGAACTTAGTAAAGAAGATAAAATTGAGCAATTCTCTTTTCTGGATTCAACTTTAAGAAATACCAAAATTTTGTCACTTGGCGAGAATACTCACGGTACTCATGAATTCTTTACCAGCAAGTTTCAAATAATAAAATATTGTATTCTTAAATTAAACTATACCAAAATCGGTATTGAGTCTGATTATACCGGAACTCAAATTGCCAATGATTACATACAAAAAGGTATTGGAACATCTGAAAATGCAGTATATAATATGGGAATTTCTGCATGGATGACAAAAGAAATGAGAGAAATTCTAGAATGGCTAAAACAATATAATTCAGATAAAACTGAAGTAAATAAAATTTCAATTGAAGGTTTTGACATGCAATTCCCTAAACCAACACTATTAAAACTAAAGCTTGAGTTATCAAAACTAAATTACGCTTCATCATCAGACTTAGACACGCTTATAAGCAGGAAAAGTATGAAGCAAATCAATAAAGAGTATTTGGATAAAATAGCTTTTGGTATAAAAGAATTTGCTAGTTTACAAAATGATACTATCAAAAATAAACTACTTGGACTCATTCACCCAATGCTTACTTCAATTCAATATTTATCACTGAATGATGAATTTGAAAGAGCCAACTTTCGAGATAAATTTATGTGTGAAAACATCCTAAATTCATATAAAATTAAAGCCGACAAAACAATCATTTGGGCGCATAATGAACATATTACTCAAAAGGGAAATTATGGGAACTGGAAAACGATGGGTGAACATCTAAAAAATGAGTTAGGAAGTGCTTATTTCTCAATTGCACTTCTAACATCTAAAGGCCAGTTAGGATTTTATAACAAAAACAAAAGAAGCGCCGACTCACTTAGTATTCCTGAGGATAACAGCAATTCATATGAAAGAATTTTTACAGCATGTGCTGCACCAAACTTTTTTTTAGATTTAACACAATCAAAGCAAAATTCTTCGATTCAAAATTTGTTTTCAAAAACTAAGTCTGTAATTACAATCGACCTTGTTTATGATATGGAGAAAAAGGAGTACAATGTAAAAAAGATTATTTTTAAAAATAAGCTTCTGGATAAATTTGATGGAATAATATTTATTGAAACAACAACTGCCGCAAAACATTAAACGGTTATAAAAAAACAATGAGAAAATAATTTTCCTCAATTACGGATATCGATTGAGTTTAATGGTTTATGATTTATACAAGTTGATTCAAATTCGTTTGTTTTAACGAGACTAAATAGAGATGGAATTCAATAAAACATCAAGCATTTATTTCTTCATTTCCTGAGCCACAATAGAAGCAGCTTTAGATGCAGGATAAATTGCAGTAACCAATCCCAAAACCAATAAGGTAATAAACACATTTAGCAGGTCTATTAGCTCTAATTTTACAGGGTAGGCTTGTACTACAAAACTTTCGGCATTTTGTAGTGCAACCCAACCAAAATTTTCTTGGCCCAATACAAATCCTGCTCCTAATAATATTCCACCTAATCCGCCAACAACTGCTATTAATAAACTTTCAAAAAGAAATAATCGAAAGGCTGTTTGAGGCACAAAACCCATCCCCTTTAAAATAATTAAATCAGCTTTCTTTTCTAATACCAGCATGTATAAAGAACCAATGGTATTAAAGGCAGCAATCAGTAAAATAAAAACCAGAATTACATAAGAAATTGTTTTTTCTGATTGCATGATTTTATAAAAAGAAGCTCTTTGTTCGAACCTGTTTTTTACCTCAAAATCAGGACCACATATTTCCTGTATCCGCTTTCTAATTTTATTGGAATTTGTTTCTGGCAATAACCTGATTTCAATAGATGAAAAATCGTTTTCCCTTTCCAGATTCTGTTGAGCAAACCTAAGTGGCACCAAAACATATTTGGCATCAACTTCTTCTTGCACAGAAAAAATTGCTGATGGAGCAATCACACCCTTTGCAAAAGCTCCATCAGGATTTAACATATCTACTTCACCTTTTCGAGGTAAATAGATTCCTAAATAATGAAATTGATCATCAGGGTCGATACCTAATTGGTACGATAAACCCAATCCTGCCATAGCAAAATTGGTATCCCCTGCTTGTAAATAAGTTACGCCTCTTAGAATATTGGTATCTAAATGCGAGTTATGAATATAGTTTTCAGAAACTGCACGAATGGTTCCAATGCCCTGTTTATTGTTGTATCTCAGCAATACATTTTCTTCAATCACCCATTCGGCAGAACTAATTCCGGGAATGGATTTAATTTTATCGAAGGCAATTTCAGTTGGTAAAAAGCTTTTACCTTTTGTTGGTGTGATTTTTAAATCGGCATCAAAATGTGCGTACATCACTCCAAATAAAGAACCAAAGCCATTAAATACCGACAATACAATAACCAGCGCCGCAGCGCCAACTAAGTAACCTGCTAAAGAAATCCAGGAAATTAAACTGACAGCATTATAAACACCACTTTTTCTTCGTGATATAAAATAACGCCAAGCAATCCTGAATGAAAGATTCATTTAATTAGCTTTTCCAGGCTTTTACAATTAAACCTGTTCCAGTTGCGTGTTTGCTATGTGTATCGAAATAATTCAATACATAACTAATTGGGAAAGTAATCAGGTAATAAAATGGAATGATAATGAAAAACAACTTGCTTGCATTTAACATTAGCATTGGATATTTCATGCTTAATCTCCAAGCAATTTTACCAGGAGCACCATAGCTATAAAGAATTTCCATTTTTTCGAAACCTGCTTGTTTCAACTTATCCGCCATTTCAGCAACAGGATATCCATCACGAACGTGTTCGCCAATAAAACTTTCGCCGGTTTCTTCATGAACATCAGATCCACCTTGGTCGCTCGGCGTTGAAATTAACAACATAGCACCCGGTTTCATGGCTTGGTTGAAGTTTTTGAAAACGGTAACATCTTCTAAAATATGTTCCATTACATCAACACACATCACCAAATCATATTTGTCTTGAGCAATTGGTTGAGTTAAATCTCCAATTCTGAAAACAGCATTACTCAAACCAACTTTTTGGAAGAATGCATTACAATCAGCAATTTGATCGTCTTTTACATCAACTGCATCAATCACATAATTTGGACTTTGTTGAGCCATGTTGAAGCTATATTGTCCAAAACCGGAACCTGCATCTAAGATTAAAGCAGAAGGATTTGATTTACGCCACAATTTTAATTCGCGGTGAACATGCCAGCTTCTTAAAAGCAAAAGGTCTAAAAGCTTGTAAAATAATTTTCTTAAAAAGGGTTGTTTGTTAAATACAATACCCAGGTCTTTTTTAATAGGATCGTAATTCATTATGCCTTGTCGTCTTGTAGGTTATTTTGTTCGTCTTGTTTATTTATTTGTTTAAAAACCTCTTCCATATGAAAAACATAATCGAGGCTATCATCCACAAAAAACTCCAGTTCAGGAATAACCCTCACTTGGTTTTTAATTTTGGATGCCAATTGTTTGCGAATTTCTTTGCTATGTAACTTAATGGTATTCAGCAATAAGTTTTTATCCGGTGCTTTAAATAAACTCAAATAAACTTTGGCATATCCTAAATCCGGTGAAACCTGAACCCTGCTCACTGTTACAAATACATTACTTACATATTCTTTATGTCTTTGAAGGATTTCAGCCAAATGCTGCTGAATCAATCCTGCAAATTTTTCCTGACGTACACTCATATCACTGCAAATATGCAATAAAAAGAGGAGGCTTTTTGAGGAAAAATTCAAGTTATTTAGAAAAGTTCTAAATAATGTTATTTTTGTAATCAAACCAAGGATATGAAAATCATCAATCAATCACTTTTTTCAGAAGAAAATATCAGCAAAATGGCAAAGGAGTTTTCCGACGCCAAGCCCTATAAACATTTGGTCATCGACAATTTCTTACAAGCAGAAATGGCCGACAAAATATTTAATGAATTCCCCAAAGAAGAGGTATTTAATAAAAGATACAAAGGGGTGAATGAATTTAAAGCAGAAGGCTCAAATTTTGAAGATTTTTCTGAAATATTCTCAATATTACGTCAGGAAATGCACAGCAAGGAATGGTGTGAGCTGATGAGTAAGCTGGTAGGAATTGATGGATTGTACTCTGTTCCTGATGCTTTGGGAGGTGGATTACACCAAGGTGGAGATGGAAGTTTTCTGGATATTCACATCGATTTTAATATTCACGCCGATAGAGGAATTCACCGCCGCGTGAACCTTTTAATCTTTTTTAACAAAAACTGGAAGGAATCGTATGGCGGACATACAGAACTTTGGAATGCCGACATGACGAACCTGGATAAAAAAGTGTTTCCGGAATTTAACCGTTGTTTAATTTTTGAAACAAACGAAATCAGTTACCACGGATATGCAGCAATTAAAGTACCGGAGGGTGTTACAAGAAAGTCGTTCTACGCCTATTATTACACAGATTTAAGAGCAGATGCAGCCAAATACCACGATACAGTTTTTAAAGCCAGACCAACAGACAGTGCCGCAAAAAAAATGATGACTCCATTAAAAGAAGGTGCGAAAAACTTCATCAAACGCCAATTAAGAAATCTGGGAATTACGTTTAAGTGATTGGAGAATTTCATTTAAAATTCGATAATTTTGACAAATGCATAGTCTAGATTCTATTAAATCTTCTTTAAGTTCTAAAAAAGAACAATTGTATAAGGATTATTCAATTAAATCCTTGGCAATATTTGGTTCTTATAGCCGAGGGGAAGAAAATAATTCCAGCGATTTGGATATGCTTGTGGAATTCTCCGAAACAATTGGCATCCGTTTTATAGATTTAGCTGAAGAACTTGAGAAAATTCTTGCATGTAAGGTTGATTTAGTTTCTAAAAAAGCTATTAAGGAATCATATTATAAATCGATAATTAATGATTTGATATATGTCTAAAAGAGACACAATTTTGTTGCTTAAGGACATGTTAGACTCTTCTAATAAAATCAAGAAATACACTTTTGGCTTAGATTACTCAGATTTTTTAGAAGATGATAAAACTATAGACGCCGTAGTAAGAAATTTCGAAATTATTGGTGAGGCTGCTAATCGAATTGATGAAGATTTCAGACTTCAAAACCCAAGTATCGAATGGACACGAATAAGAGGTTTTAGGAATCGAATTATACATGAATACTTTGGAATTGATTACGAAATAGTTTGGCATATCATACAAAATTATCTAGATGATATGATCGAAAACATTGAAAGTATGATTGAATCAAACAATCGTTAAAAATTAATCGAAATTAGAAGGTTTTAATTTTAAATTGCCGCCAATAAATATTCTATGCTAGCGGTCATTTTTATTTTATTTATAAGCGGATTTATCTCTTTTTTATGGGGAAGAATGATTCTTCAGCCTATTGAAAAGAAACAAGGTGAGCAAGTAAAACCGGAAATCAGCATGCTTGTTGGTTTACTTACACTTGCTTTTATCATTGCTTGCTTTCATCTGTTTTTACCTATACAATGGCCAATTAAAATTGGTGTGATGTTAATTGGCTTAGGCTCGATTTATTTCAATAGAAATGTTATCAATCAATATTTCAAATGGGCCTTTTCAACAGTAAACATTATCCTATTTTTTGTTGCAGCTTTATCAATTTACATCAGACCGGGCACAGGTGATATTGGTGATTACCATTTACAAGCCATGAAATGGGCCGAATACGCAGGTAATGTGCTTGGATTGGGTAATTTTAATCGTCCCCTTGCCAACAACAACTGGTGGTTTAATTTACAAAGTTTATTAGGTTGGGGTGAATACAGTTTATATGTTTTAAATGGACTTTTATTTGTTATTAGCTTCTCATATCTGCTGAATGCTTATCAACCAAAACAGAAAGAATATTATCTCCATTTAGGATTCGTATTCTTTTTGGCGCTCAGTTGTAAAACAGCCTTTGTTGGCAGCGTAACTCCCGACTTTGTAGTGAGTTGTATTATCTTTATCAATAGCTCTTTGTTTTTAAAAGCATTTCAATCATCAAAAGATGAAACAATCAGTTATTTCATCATCATACTTTTGAGCTGTTTTGCCATTACTGTCAAACTCAATGCAGCACCATTGGCTTTGTTGTCGCTAGTTTCATTTATTAAAATTATTCAAAACAATAAAGGAATTAAACTTCCACTTCTAACAGCACTTATTGCTATAGTTTATTTTATCCCTTGGTTAGTTGGAAACGTAATGGTATCGGGATGGCTGGCTTATCCTGTTGATGGACTTGACTTGTTTCAGGTAGATTGGAAAGTACCGAAAGAGGTATTACAATTTGAAAGATTTAGTATTATACAATGGGGAAAATTGCCCGGTGGAGATATCTATAAAACTGCTCAACTAAGTTTGATGGAATGGTTACCAGGTTGGTTTAAATTTCATGATGTATTTAACAGGGCAATGATGATGTTAGTTATCATTTCAGTTCCGGTTATTCTGGTATTTCAAATCAAAGAAAAAAACCAAACCATTTTAATCCTATTAGGCTTGGCACTTATTGGAATAGTTTTCTGCATGAGCAATGGACCGCATATCAGATACACCTTTGGTTATATGTGGCTGATTATAGGATTGGGTTTGTATAGTATTTCACATTTGATACAAAAGGACTTTACAAAATCATTTAGCTATCCCCTGCTTTTTGTTGCATTGTTATTAACCGGAACTCAATACATTCATCCGCCAAAACTTTCCTTGTTTGAAGTGAACGCCTATCCGCATGTAGCCATAGAAGCACAAAGCTGGAACAATAACCAAGTTTATACCACCAAAAATAATAGTAGTTGCTGGGACCAATTCCCCTGCACCTATTACATGGTTGAAAACTGCAAAATGAGAGGTAAAAACTTGGAAGATGGATTTAAGGTTGGGGAGTAAGAATTAGATGCTAATACAAACTCTGCATTGAATTTAGTTTTTAAAGCAAAATAAAACAGCAAAGTGTTGGGATTAGAAAATTGTACCAAAGGAAAAAGAAAAAAGTCATTCATAAAATCTTTGATTAAATTCGAACTTTACAATTTAGCTGAATGAAATTTTATTCAACTCCATTTTTAAATTACCCCAAACAAAGTTATTCATACAAGCTTTCAAAAAAAGAATTGTATGAAAGACTATCCTCCATTTTTGAGCAAAATTCCAAAGAAACAAACAGCAGTCAGTATTCAGGAAATTTAAACTCAAATGATACATTTGAATTGGAAATTTCACAGAATGCCTTGGTAAAAGGTTTCCTAGGAAAGACAAAATTAGTTGGTTATATCTCTTCAGAAGGTGATGATCAATCAACTATTGAAATCAACATAAAACCTGCAATAGGATATTTTGTATGGTTTATTCTGGGGATTATTTTTGGAATAGCTTATATCTTTCAATTTATAGATTCTAGAAATTTAAACTATCTTTTTGTATCTGCATTTTCTTTAATTATTGTACCCTTTTTATTTGTGCAAATTTTCAAGGTTTTTGCGAATGTTTTAAGAGTTAGATTTGAAACACATATAGACCAAAGTTTAAGATTAAGTTTTTAAAAAAGAAATTAAGTACGATTTAAATAAAAAGGTCAGAATCCAATAACCCAATTTTCACTTATAGTATTTTGAGTATTTACCTTTTCAAACAAATGAAAAAGAAATTATTTACATATATAGGCGCCATTTTACTATGCACTTTTATAATATATATTGCTTCCAATTATTATAAGTACCATCTAAGCAATAGAATTCTTAAAATCACCAATAATTCAAATAGAACTATTGATTTTATCATTAGTGATAGTGTTTCTAACCAAGAATTGCACGAAATGTCTCAACCTTATTTCAATTCTACTTATAGAATAGGAGATAGTTTAATTGTGGAAAGGAAGAAAAATGAGGGTACTTATTATAAAAAAAATGAGACTAAGACTTTTGCAATTCCAAACAATGATTGGGAAGATTTTTTAGAAAAGGATAAAAAATCTAATCTCTATATTTTAGATATTGATTCGCTAAATTCAATAAGTCAAATGAACATGGATTCAAATTTTATTAAAAAGGTAATTATTGAAACAATCCCATTAAATATTGAGTATTTAGATGAAAAAGGTTGGCTGATTAACTTTAATAAATAATAATTAAATCCTTTTACTGTTTAACTTCCAATATTGAAATTCGTTATGTTCAATTGCTGTATTTATGTTGCTAAATAGA
The DNA here is from genome assembly GCA_943361925.1 of Vulcanococcus limneticus LL. Lineage (GTDB taxonomy): Bacteria > Bacteroidota > Bacteroidia > UKL13-3 > UKL13-3 > CAISCU01. The sequence continues at coordinate 37,753 of CALRIT020000023.1, forward strand.
ATTATATGAAGACAATAAATTACTATTTAATTTTAACGGCTTTGTTGTGCTCTTTAAGTTGTAATAAATTTCCTGATTTAGGTAGTGGCTACGAACTTCATTACAACAGTATGAAAGACATTTATATTACTAAACAATTAAATTCGGCTGAGGCTCCTAGCGTTTTCATCTATGGTCATATTAATGATTATGCATTTGATAATAAATTTATTGTAATAGAAGAAATACCAAGAGATAGTGTTCCAGGATCAAGTGAATTAAGTTTCGATGAATATGAAAAAAAATTCCAATCAAGTACTTTTAGACAATATTGGATAATCAATAAAACTATTGACCCAGTTTTTATTCAAAGTAAAAAAAACTATTCAAATGTATTTGGCCCCTTTTCAAAAGATAAATATTCGAAAATAAAAAAAACTATCCTACTTAATAGCCAATTAAAACTAAAATCAGAGTAAACAAAATTTGAACATGCTTAACCCATCCTTAAAAACAGCCAGACAATTAGGTATTATTGGTCTTTGGGGAGCTTGATACTTAAATTAAACTTACATACCTATTAAAATCATTTAAAATATATTTGATTGTATTTCCTCAATAACATGTATAATTTCATTTTCGCTTTTCATTACTTGCTATTTAAGAAATTAAAAAACAATACCTCTAGGAGTATGGCTGCAACTTTTGTTGCTATAACAATTTTTATTCATTTCTTCTTAATCTGGAATAGTTTAAGATTTTTCATTGGAATAAATATTTTACCAATTAAATCATTTAGTCAAGATTACTTTACAAACAAATTATACCTTTTACCCATTGCTTTTATATATGATTATTTATTTGTGCTATTCTATACTCATAAACGAGCAATGACGATAGTGAATAAATATCCCAAAGACTATAAAGTAGTAACGATAAAAAATGTATTGTTGGTCTTTATTATAATGATTGTACCCTTGCTTGTAGGAATACAACTTTTAAACTGAGTTAGTAAAGCATCACCTGAAAAAAAAACTGACCAATTGCATTAACTTATGCTAAAATTAATTGTAAATTTAATTAAATGGCTTACATCAATCGCCCCAATTTTAAGCCTCTTTACATTTTATTCGTTCACCTTTTTTACTTGGAACAAATTAGGTTACTTGCCACATTATAATCATCCAGACCCTAAATCACTCCCAAGCAATTTCTACTACAGTGTTTTTGATTTTTTCCTGAGATGCTGGTTTTATTTGAGTATCCTATGGATATTTTCTACAATATTTTTTTACATTAAAAATATGTCTGTAAGCAAATCTCAAGTTTACATTTATGTTTCAGGTATGATAATTATAGTACTTGTTTTAGTAAATGACCCAAAATCATTGTTTGAATGGTATATTGACTAAATGAAAAATTAATACTAAATAGTTCCCATTAGAATATAGAATGAATTACAAAAATAAATATATTCACTCTAACTGAAAATCGAGTGTTATGCATGCCATCTTAAGCAGCTTTGTTATGATATAAAAATGAAAAAGTAAAATTAACTAAGTTAAGGCCCAAATCACCTAAATTTACAATGGAAGTACACCGATAGCTATGCACAAAAAGAACACAGACCCATGGAAGTATTTTCACCTGAAGGTGATGGGAAGTTTGGTGACTATTGTAGAATATGTAGTCTAATTATATTAAACAACTGTCTAGTTTGTAAGCATTAATAAATTACTTAAATTTGTTTATGGAAATTTCTGAAAGCAACTTAAAACAAATCAAGAGCTTATGTATAGAGAATGATGTGAAATCATTATATGCTTTTGGCTCTGTATTAAGAAGTGACTTCTCTGCTATATCAGATATTGATTTAGTTGTTGATTTTAATGAAAATGATCCTTTTAAATACACTGATTTGTACTTTAATCTGAAATTAAAACTTGAAGAACTATTAAAACGTCAAGTTGATCTTCTTGAAGAAAGAGCAATAAAAAACCGTTTCTTCAGAGAACAAGTGGAAAATACAAAGGTTAAAATATATGGAGTTTAGTATCAAAACTTGTCTGCTTGATATTCAACAAAGTATCAATGAAATTTTCGAATTCCTTGGAGAAAAGAGAGATTTTAAAGCTTATCAGAATGACCTTAAAACTAAAAAAGCAGTTGAAAGAAATCTTGAACTAATTGGAGAAGCCGTTAATAGAATTTTAAAAGTTGACAAAGATTTTCCAATTGAAAATGCTAAACAAATAATCGGAACCAGAAATAGAATCATTCATAGTTACGACAATATTTCAGATGAAGTATTATGGACTATTGTTTGCAGAGAATTACCAAAATTAAAACTTCAGGTTGATCAGTTAATCCAGCAATAACTTTAAAACAATATTAATTCCAAACTAATCCCACTTCTTTTTAAAATCGCCGCGGGCAAAGAATTTTTCTATGAGGCAGTACAATAAAATAAAGAAATATCTCGAACCCATTTCTCTTATTTTCAATTTAGATACACCAAATTTTCTGTTGGTCCAGCTATTAGGTAAAACTGCATAGGTATAACCTCTTACAATAGCTTTTAACGGCATTTCAAGCGTTAAATTGAAGTGTGGTGACAAAAGGGGCTGAATGCCTTGAATGGTTTCTTTCCTGTACATTTTAAAGGCATTGGTGCAATCGTTGTACCTGATGCCAAAAAGCAATCGAACCATATTGTTCACTGCACGGTTCAAAAACAATTTATGTCTTGGGTAATCATAAACCTTTCCACCTTTGCTCCAGCGTGAACCAAATACACAATCATAACCCTCTAATAATTTTTTATAATACGCTATCAAATCCTCCGGAGAATCTGATAAATCAGCCATCATTACTGCTACACAATCACCAGAAAAATTGTCTAATCCTTTTCTTACTGCATAGCCAAATCCATTGGGACCGGCATTTGTAACCACATTTAATGAATGAATGCTTTTCTTCAGGTTTTCCAATACTTCCAGAGTATTGTCTTTTGAATTATCGTTTACCACCAAGATCTCATGTGGTATTTGTTCTCTTTGTAAAACCAGGTATAAACTTTCAAGCGTTTCCGTTATCGATTCAGACTCGTTGTAAGCAGGTATCACTACACTTAATTTCATAAAAACTAAAACTTAGAATTTAATTTGAAATGTTAATTCTTCTGTTCCTCTTTTTAGTTTTAAAGAAGTTGATTGTCCTTTTTCAAAACTACCCAAGGCTTTCATATAAGCATCCATCGAAGCTAATTCTATGGTACCTAAATGAAGTAAAATATCACCACGTTTCACTCCGGCCAAAGCAGCAGGACGACCATCTGTAACTCCATCTACTTTCACGCCTTTTCCTTCAAACAAATAATCGGGCATGATACCCAAAGTTACTTTAAAACCTCTGCTGTTCTCTTGAACTTCTTTGGTTTTGGTAAAGCTTAATTTGCTTTGTTTATCGAGTTTGCCAATAAGGGTATAAATGTATTTGATGACACTCAATTCTCCTTTTAAATTAACCAATTCCCAATCATCTGATGGTTTGTGGTAATCGTAATGACTACCTGTAAAGAAATGTAAAACCGGCATTCCTGCATTGTAAAAGCTGGTATGATCGCTGGCACCTGTTCCTGATGGATCGAATTTAGCTTTGATATTATCTACACTTATTTCATTCAATACAGAATCCCATCTTGGAGAAGTGCCTGTTCCACTAATAGAGAACATGTTTTTGGTGGTATCTAAACGTCCAACCATATCCATGTTAATCATATAATTTACTTTGTTTAAATCGATGGTTGGATGTTCAACAAAATACCTTGAGCCCAATAAACCTTCTTCTTCGCCACTAAAAGCAATGAAGACATAATTCTGAGAACGGTAAGGAGATTTTTGAATCAATTCAGCCAGTTCAATCAAAGCCGCAGTTCCACTAGCATTGTCATCAGCACCATTGTGTATCTGAGGTTTTTCGTTTTGTGTTTTTCTATAAGTTGAACCACCTAATTCATTGTATCCTAAATGGTCGTAATGAGCACCAATTACTACTGTTTTTTCCGCTTTGTTGTTGATATACCCAATAACATTATGACCTTCCAATTCAATTCCCATGGTATCAATTGCAATTGCTGCTTTTGCATTCACAAAATTGATAGAATCGAGGTTATTGGTTTTACTTAAAAAATAAACCGGACCATAAGTAAATTTTGCCTTTGTAATAGGTTTAAAATCGGGTTCGATATTGGCATCATTTGTATTAATAACAATTACAGCATCAGCACCTTTGTGGAAAGCAGTATCCAATTTTGCTTCCAAAGAAGCATAAGCTGCTAAATTTGAATGAGGATTATCGGCATCAGGGCGTCCTAATTTAATCACTACAATTTTGCCTTTGATACTTTTGTGTGTGGCGTAGTCATTATGTCCCAAAGATGGCGCTTCAATTCCATAACCCAACCAAACGCATTTACCCGAAACTTCTCCGATACCAGAACCTTCAATTGGAAAATTTTTCCCTCTGTCAATTCTTTCAAATTTGATTTCACCAGCTTTGGTTTCTAAAATTAATGACGCCTTTTTGTAGGATATTTTCTTGATTTTAAAATTTTGCAAATAACCTTGTTCACCCTTTTGCCATAGGTTCATTGACTGAAAATTTTCAACCAAAAACTCATAAGCCATTTTTTCTCCTTTACTGCCAATCAATCGGCCTTCCAGACGGTCATCAGCTAAATAAGAAATATTGTGCTCAAGCGATTGAATGATATCTGCATCCGGTTTTGGAAGTGTTTGAGCAGCAAGCAAAAACGGAATAAACAGTATAAGACTAAGTGCGATTTTTTTCATATCGCTCCAAAAATACAGAAGTTCGGGTATTAATTCCTTATTGAATGCTTTTTAAATCACATTCAAATTCCTTAAAATTTCAAATATGAGTTTAAGCAAAACACCTGAAACAAAACATGCAAATACAATTCGAACAATTTTTGGTGAAGTTTTCTGAGCCATTTTTACACCCAAAGGAGCGAAGAAAAAAGTGGCAAGAATCATGGGAAAAATCACTTCAAAATAAATATTCCCATATTGATAATTACTTATTTTTTGTGATGCAGGACCAGATAAATTAAAAACCCCCATCACAATTGCAAACATCGGAATTACTCCATTTGAAATGGAAGAGGCTTTTTTGATAGATTGTTTCATCCAATCTGTGAATAAGGGAGTCATGACAACGCCGCCACCCAATCCCGAAAAAGCTGTAACTAAACCTGCAAAAAATCCGATTGTCTGGTATTTCCAGGTAGGAGCAAGTTGCTCTCCAATTAAAACCGGTTTCTTGGCAAACATTCTTATGATGATAATGAACAACATCAAAGCAAAAACATAGTTAAATACTTGCTTCGAATACCAATTTCCTGTTTGTATAAAATAAGTCAATACCAAAGCACTCAGCATTCCCGGTAAAGCTGTTTTTAGTATTTCTTTGGGATAAAAATTTCCCATTTTATACTGTTTATAAGAAGCTAAACTTCCTGAAAAAATGATTGTAAATAGAGAATTGGCTAGGATGGCTTTTACTAAAACATCGTTTTTTAAACCCATTTTAGATAAAAAATAATCTAAAACAGGTATATAAACCAATCCACCACCTACACCAAGAAAACCAGATAAAAAGGCACCAAATGAACCAAAAAGTGCCAATAAAATATAATCAGCTAATTCTAACAAAACTTACTTCTTTACTTGAAGCAAAGATGCATATTTTGTTGGATTTGCAAGCACATTTAAAGCTTCTATAATTTCTAAATCGTGAGCAAAAGATGCTTCTGTTTTTCCTTTTTGAAAGAAATATCTTTTAACAATTTCCTCTTCCAATAAAGAAACAATTTCTTCTTTGTTCTTTTGAATATCAGCTGCTTTATCTCTTTTCAATTGTTGTTTTAAAGTCTCGTAAGTTGCTTTAATTGATTCAAAGTACTTTTCTTCTTCTGCTTTTAATTTGAAGTCTTCAAGTTCCTGCTCAGTTTTAGTTGTATAGTCGTAATTTTTGTTTGATGCAAATTGTTTGAAATCTTCAAAATCAGCATCAGTAAATTTAAATGATTTGGCATCATTACCTAAAGTAGCATGGGTTTCCTTATACTTGGTAGCATAATCAAAAATGATATGTTTTGCAACCAAACTTTGTACCGGTAACGACAATGTTTTTAATTCCACTTTGATATCTGGCTCAACACCTCCACCATCATAAACTGTTCTTCCATTTTTAGTTTTAAATGCTCTTTTTAATGAATCAGGAACAGAAGCTACACTACCATCTTCATTGCGGTGTGAGTAGTCCAAAGCCTGAATACATCTTCCACTTGGTGTATAATATTTAGCTGTTGTAATTTTAATTTGGGTATTGTAGTTCAAAGGACGTGTTGATTGAACCAATCCTTTTCCAAAAGTTCTTTGTCCGATAACCACTCCCCTATCCAAATCCTGAATAGTACCTGAAACAATTTCTGATGCTGAAGCTGAACCTCTGCTTGTTAAAACCACTACAGGAATATTGATATCAGTGCTGTTCATTTGAGTTGGATATGATTTATCCCATTCAGAAATTTTACCCTTTGTGCTTACAACCAATTGTCCTTGAGGAACAAAAACATTTACAATATTTACGGCTTCATTCAGCAAACCACCGGGATTTCCACGAACATCAAGAATCACATTTTTAGCATTTTGCTTTTTTAAATCAACCAAAGCATTTCTTACTTCATTACCTGCATCGTTTGTAAAAGAAGTCAATTTAATATAACCGGTTTCAGCATTAATCATACCGAAATAAGGAACATTTTTCAATTTGATTTCTTCACGGATAATCGATTTTGTTAAGGTTTCATTACCTCGTTTGATTAAAAGTTTCACCTCAGAACCAGCCTGACCTTTCAATAATTTACTGATATCAGAAGTATTTTTTCCTTTCACAGATTTTCCATCCACTTCAATTAAAATATCACCTGCACGTAAATCGGCTTTTTGAGCTGCAAAACCTTCATAAGGATCGGTTACCATTACATAATCATCACGTTGCATAATTTGTGCACCAACTCCACCATACTGACCCGTCATTTGAAAACGGAAATCTTCAGCTTCTGCTTCAGAAATAAAATTGGTGTAAGGATCTAGTGTTTTCAGCATCTCATCGATGGCCTTTTTGTTCATCTTACCAGCATCAATTTCATCTACATAATAGGTATTGATTTCACGAAAAACAGATGCATATAATTCCAGATTTTTTGATATTTCAAAGTATTTATCACCTACTTTAAACGATAAAAGTCCAACAACAGAAAGGCATAAAGCCCAAATGAAAACTTTTTTACTACTAATTATCCTCTTCATACTTCCGAAAATAGGGCTTGAAGATGGTAGAAACAATTTGTTAAGCTGATTTTTTACGTAAAAGGAACATTGTATTGACAAAAGGACAATTGAATAAAGGAAGAAAAAGCAGAGAAGACGTGGGTTTGTAAAGGAATCAAAATTCAAAATTTAAAGAAGAATGGAAATTTTGATTATCGTATCGTAAAAAATCACATTTGAATTTATTCTTAATTAAAAAATTAGTAAGTTGCTAGCTTGTTCAAATCCCCAATAAAACAAGGGATTTGAAGTTAAATAGAAATTTAAACAGAACATGAAGGCTTGTATTTTTGATTTAGATGGAGTGCTGGTGGATACAGCGAAATACCATTTTATTGCCTGGAGAAGATTGGCAAATGAATTAGGAGTTGATTTTAATGAACACGACAATGAACAATTAAAGGGATTGTCGAGAGATGCATCATTGGATGTGATATTAAAAAAAGGCGGAGTAAGTGCCACATTAGAGCAAAGAACTGAGTGGATGTTCAATAAAAATGAGTGGTATCTTGAGCTTGTTCATCAAATGAATGCTGATGAAGTACTACCTAATACAAAGGAATTATTAGCCGATTTAAAAGCCAATGGTTGCAAAATAGCATTGGGATCAGCAAGTAAAAATGCTGTATTGATTCTTGAAAGAGTTGATATCTACAAATACTTTGATGCCATTATTGATGGAACCAAAACTTCTAAATCAAAACCAGATCCTGAAGTATTTTTATTGGGAGCATATGAGCTTGGATGTGCACCAAATGAATGTATTGTTTTTGAAGATGCAATCAGTGGTGTTCAGGCTGCAAAAACAGGTGGATTTTATGCCATTGGTATTGGAAGTGAAGATGTTTTAACACAAGCAGATATTGTTTTTCCTTCTTTGGAAGGATTAAGTTTTGAAAAATTAAATCAGATAAAATTTTAAGCGATGAAAGATTACTTTAAACAAAACGAATGGCAAATTATTGAAGAAGGATTTGATCCAGCTTTTCATGAAGCAGCTGAAAGTATTTTCAGTATTGGAAATGGGAAGATGGGACAAAGAGCCATGTTTGAAGAAAAATACAGTGGAAAATCACTACAAGGTTCTTATGTTGCAGGCGTTTATTATCCTGATAAAACCCGCGTGGGCTGGTGGAAAAACGGTTATCCTGAATATTTCGCCAAGGTATTAAATAGTCCGAACTGGATTGGCATGGATATTCAAATTGATGATGAATCAATGGATTTATTTGCAAACAGACCTTCTAATTTCAAACGTGTTTTGGATATGAAAGAAGGCTTGTTACAAAGAAGCTTTTCTTATCAAACAAGCAGCGGTAAAAAGTTTGATGTATTTGTTGAACGTTTCATGAGCCGAGAAGATGATGAAATTGCGTGTATCCGTTATCAAATTAAAGCACATGAAAATGCATCTGTAAAATGGAATGCATTCATTGATTCTTATGTTAAAAACAAAGATTCAAATTACGATGAAATATTCTGGAGCAGGGTGAATGAAAAACATGGTTCAGATTATGCATTACTTCGTTCTAAAACCAATAAACTGAACTTTGAAGTATGCGAAGGTTTCAGAGTAAAAGTAAGTGTTGATGGCAGTGAAATTCAGTCAACCAGCTACTCCAGCGCCGAATGGAAAGCACAAAGTTCAACTGATATTCAATTCGAAAAAGGCAAAACTTATACTTTCGAAAAATATGTTTCTATTGTATCAAGTTTGTACTACGATAGCAATCAAATAGAACAAGCCTGTGAAGCCGGTATTCTGAAAGCTTATGAAATGGGATATGATACTTTGAAACAAAGACATATTAATTCTTGGGCAGAAATCTGGAAGAATGGTGATATCCAAATTCAAGGAGATACCGCAGCACAACAAGGAATCCGTTTTAATATTTTCCAGTTGCATCAAACTTATACAGGCAGAGACCCAAGATTTAATATTGGTCCAAAAGGCTTTACCGGAGAGAAATACGGCGGTTCAACCTATTGGGATACCGAAGCTTATTGTATACCATTTTACTTGGGAACATCAGATCCTACTATCTCAAAACAATTATTGGTTTACAGATACAAACAGCTGGATAAAGCCATTGAAAATGCAGCAAAATTAGGCTTTACAAAAGGAGCAGCATTGTATCCAATGGTAACCATGAACGGAGAAGAATGTCACAACGAATGGGAAATTACTTTTGAAGAAATTCACCGTAATGGAGCAATTGCATTCGCTGTTTTCCAATATGCTTTGTATACCGGCGATTTATCTTATTTAAGTGAAGGTGGAGCTGAAGTTCTTTTAGGTATCAGCAGATTCTGGGCACAAAGAGTGCATTGGTCGGCTGCCAAAAAGCAATATGTAATGCATGGCGTTACCGGACCAAATGAATATGAAAACAACGTAAACAACAATTGGTATACGAGTTATATCGCCATGTGGTGTTTGAAATACACAACTGAGGTTATTCATTATTTAGAGAAAAATAATTCTGCTTATTACCAGAATTTTGTTTCAAAAACATCTTTGCAAAAAGAAGAGTTGAACAAATGGGAGCATATCTGGAACAATATGTTTTTTGCGAAAGATGATGAGATGGGAATCTTCCTACAACAAGAAGGTTACTTAGACAAAGAACAAATAATGGCAGCTGATTTAAATCCGGCTGAAAGACCTATTAACCAACATTGGAGCTGGGATAGAATATTGAGGTCGTGCTTCATTAAACAAGCTGATGTATTACAAGGATTGTTTTTGTTTGAAGACCATTTTGATAAAGAAACATTAAAAAGAAATTTTGATTTCTACGAACCAAGAACCGTTCATGAATCATCATTATCGCCATGTATACACGTGATACAAGCAGCTAAATTGGGTTACAAGGAAAAGGCTTATGAAATGTACCTAAGAACCTCTCGTTTAGATTTGGATGATTACAACAGAGAAGTTCATGAAGGATTACATATTACCAGTATGGCAGGTACCTGGATGGCAGTTGTAATTGGCTTTGGCGGATTAAGGATCAAAAATAATTTATTGAACTTTTCTCCGATGTTGCCTGAACAATGGACAGGATTCAGCTTCCTTGTTCATTACAGAAATGCCAATATTAAAGTAAGTGTAAGCAAAGAAGAAATTGTACTTCAACAAAACGAAAAAGATGAATTAGTTTGTGAAGTGTATGAAAAACAAATTGTATTAAAAAAAGGAGAAAGTATCCGTTTATCTATTCAATAAAAGCAGACCTCATTCGCAAAGGATGAGGTCTTTTTATATCTTTACCTAAAACCAATGTAAAATGACAAGTACAGAAAAACCACGCCTCAGTCTGCTTCAGATTTTCAATATGAGTTTTGGATTCATGGGAATTCAATTCGGATTTGCATTACAAAACGGAAATGCCAGCGGTATTTTACAAAACTATGGTGCTCATGTTGAGCAATTGTCATGGTTTTGGCTGGTAGCACCTTTAACCGGAATGATAGTACAACCTATTATCGGACATTACAGTGATAATACCTGGGGTAAATTTGGAAGAAGAAAACCCTATATCATGATAGGCACGATTTTGTGCTGTTTGGCTTTGTTGTTGTTACCTAACTCAGCATCCTTTTTTCAAGCCAAATCTGCATTGATGATTGGAGCAGGAATGTTGATGATTATGGATGCCAGTATCAATATTGCCATGGAACCATTCAGGGCATTGGTAGCAGATAATTTATCAGACAAACAAAGAACATTGGGATTTTCTATTCAAACCTTTTTAATTGGAATTGGAGCAGTAGTTGGTTCATGGTTACCCTATATCATGTTCAATTATTTCGGAGTTTCATCATCGGCACCGGCAGGAATGGTGGCAGATAATGTGACTTATTCATTTTATGTTGGAGCCATTGCATTCCTTGCTTGTATTTTAATTACTGTGATTTTCACAAAAGAATATTCTCCGGCAGAAATGGCTTTGTATAATGGTCAGAAAGAAGAAACAAAATCAGAATTTTCTGAAATCTTCAAAGACTTTGCTAACATGCCAAAAGCCATGAAACAATTGGGATTGGTTCAGTTTTTCTCTTGGTTTGCATTGTTTAGTATGTGGGTGTTTACTACACCGGCAATTGCACACCATGTTTATGGATTATCGATTGATGATACCAGCAGTGATCAGTTTAGAGATGCACAAAACTGGACCGGAATTATCTTTGGCGTATACAATGGAGTAAGTGCCATTTATGCATTGATGTTACCAAGAATTGCTGCAATGATTGGCAAGAAAAAAACACATGCTTTCTCTTTAATTGCAGGTGGAATCGGATTAATCAGCATGTATTTTGCGGATGATAAAACCGATTTATTGTTCTCGATGGTTGGAGTTGGATTTGCATGGGCATCTATTTTAGCTATGCCTTATGCGATATTGGCTGGCAAATTACCATCAGCCAAAATGGGTGTTTATATGGGGATTTTTAATTTCTTCATTACCATCCCACAAATAATTAATGGTATTGTAGGCGGACCAATAGTTCATTCACTTTATAATAACAATGCGATTTACGCCATCGTATTGGCAGGAATATTTATGCTTTCTGGAGCGGTGAGTGTTTTATATGTGCATGATGAAAGCAATTAGATTTTAATGGAAGAAGAAGAAAAAACAGAAAGTTATTCGGTAGAAAAAGAAATAGAAAGCAGTGGTATTCAGATTTATTCAAGGCTGAATATCATTGCATTTTCAATCTTGTTTTCATCTATTTTCGGAGCAGCCTTACTGGTATCGAACCTGAGGGCTGTTGGCAATAAACAAGCAGCAAAAATGGTAAGTATTTTTGCCATATTGTACTTTGTAGCCACATTGGTAATTGTGATGATACCCTCCAGACCAATGGCCTTGTTGACATTGGCTATCAACTATATTGGAGGTAAAATATTGGCTGATCATTTTCAGAAAACATTGATACCGGGTTCATTGAACTATCCTAAAAAATCAATAGCAAAACCACTCATCATCTCATTATTGATTTGTGCTGTGATTATTATCTTCAGTTGGGATTCGATTTTAGCAAGATAGGATACAAAAAAATGCATTTGGGATTTTTGGACAGATAGGTTCATTGACAAAAACCTAATTTGCGAGGGATAGACGGCGGTCCATCCGTATTTGTCGATATAAAAAACCAACCATCATTAAAGAGAAGAAACCTATGAAAAGAAGCTTGTTATTGCTGATTGTATCAGTTTTTGTGGTAAATGGATTGTTCTATGCATGTACCAATAGTGAAATAAAAACAGAAGCGAAAACAGAAGCCAAACCTGCTGCTCCCAGACAAATGACTGAGGCAGAAAAAAAAGCTGCTTTGGAGGAAAGAAAAAAATGGGAAGCTTCGCCAGAAGGAAAAAAGTTCAAAGATTGGGAGGCTTCACCCGCCGGGAAAAAGGTTCATGCCAGTCATGATAAAATAAAAAAGTACATCAAAGATTTCAGTGACATGGAAGCTATAGTCACCTCTGTTACCTTTCAGCGTGAAAATGCTCCAGCAAATGGTCCAAAATGGCTCATTGTAAAAATTGAAGGTGAAGAGTACATGATGCAATTTAGTCCTAAAGGATTTGAGTTATTAAGCAGCTTGAAAGTCAATGATAAAATTATAGTAAAAAGCCGCAGCGCGGGATATTCTCACAATCATCCTTTTTTGATTATAAGCGGGGATTATATCTCACATAATAACAATCTGCTTTTTAAAAGAGAGATTAATAAGAATAATGGGTGCTAGGGATAGGGATGGACGGCTGTCCATCTGCACATTGCAGAGATGGGCGGGGATGGTATTGTAGGGATGGACGGCCGTCCATCCCTACAATACCATCCGTACAAAAAAAATAATTATTCCATCCCAAATTCGATATTAATTATTCTATTCTTTCGAAAATAAATAGATAAAGAACCTATTAACGAGAGGTCCTTTAAACAACAAGAACAACTATCAAAATACAAGCTATCGACAATATAATAAAAAACTAAAACCTTACCGTTTTCAATAGTATCTGTTTCAATTGGATATCCTAACAATTCTTTTACTTCCTTGATATTTTTCTTCTTGAATTTTTTAGACGACAAAATATAATTTTTTATTTCTGACCTCTCATCTCCCACTCCACACGAATCTTTTTGCCATAGCTCTTTTATCATTTTCTCTGAGTATTCTGATTGAGCTGACAGATTAGTAAACACCAAACTTGCCATTATAAAAAATAACAATCTCATGACTTTATTGATGGTTTAATATTTTAATGAAAACCTTGATTAACAAAACCAAGGTTGGAAGGCTTTCTATCCAAACAAAGTTTAATTTACAAATTTTTCAATATTGCTTCAATAGAAATATCCTCATCAATTAAGGGCCAATGAATACCATATCCTGAAGGTGATATTTTATATAGTTCTCTTTCGATTTTATTGGCATTTAGTAGTTTAGAAGATAATTTATTCAATTCCAAAGTAAATGACCTTCCATCAATTTGAAGAATCATATAATTGGCTTCAAAACTTATTTTTTCTATGTTATGTGTATTTATCATTTTATTGTTTAAAAAATTGATTCCAGGATTCTATAATTAAATCAAAGTTTTGGTAAATAATTTTCTTGATTTCTTTCTTAGCATTAGGCGACATATTGAATGAAAACTCTTCTTTTATTTCTACTTCTTCAACCAAAATCCAATATTTACATTCCATATCACCTTTAGTTGCATGAATGTGAATTGGTTCTTTGTTTTCATTTGAATAAAAGAATAATCTCCAACCATAAATGAATAAAACTGTTGGCATATCCAAATTTAACTAAATCTAGAGACTTTCACAATTTATATGTTCCCTACAAATTATAACCGAATCAAATAAAAATGTGTATTATTAAATCCTAAAACCAACCATTTCAAGCTCAATTTGTTTCGATATTGAGCTCAAAAATTAGGTTTTTTGAGCTTGAATTGAGTTTTGATTGAGCTACATTTTAAAAAACCAATTCAATTTTATTTCAATTTCAATGCTATTCAGTTTGGGATTATGGACGGTATAGCAATGTAGGATTGGCGAAATTGTATGAATCAATATAATTCTGGGGATGGACGGCTGTCCATCCGTACGATGAAGGCAGGGATGGGCGGGGATGGTATTGTATGGATGGACGGCTGTCCATCCTTACTATACCAATTAATCATTCCTAATCCCGATTCAACGCGCCATTTTCAATCAAAATCACTATTTTCGCGGCTATGTCTGAAGAAGTATTTAAAAAAGTGGTTTCCCATGCCAAGGAATATGGGTTTGTATTTCCTTCCAGTGAAATTTATGAAGGCTTAGGTGCTGTATATGATTACGGACAAAATGGTGCTGAGTTAAAAAACAACCTCCGCCAATACTGGTGGAAATCGATGGTGCAAATGCATGAAAACATCGTTGGGATTGATGCTGCCATTTTTATGCACCCTAAAGTTTGGAAAGCTTCAGGCCATATCGATGGATTCAGCGATCCAATGATTGACAACAAAGATTCGAAAAAAAGATACCGTGCCGACCAATTACTCGAAGACAAAATTGAGCGTTATAACAAAGACGGAAAAACCCAAAAAGCAGAAGAATTACAAGCTGCTATGGACCAGGCTTTGTTGGACAGCAATTTAGCTGAACTAAAAAACCTGATTGAAAAACACGAAATAGCTTGTCCGGTAAGTGGTACCAGAAACTGGACCGATGTTCGTCAGTTTAACCTGATGTTCAGCACCGAAATGGGCGCTATGGCAGGAGGTGAGGCTGATAAAGTTTATTTACGTCCTGAAACAGCACAAGGTATTTTTGTGAATTTCCTCAATGTGCAAAAAACAGGAAGAATGAAAGTTCCTTTTGGAATTGCTCAAACAGGTAAAGCTTTCAGAAACGAAATCATTGCGCGTCAGTTCATCATGCGTATGCGTGAATTTGAACAAATGGAAATGCAATTTTTTGTTCGTCCGGGTACACAAAAAGAATGGTACGAATACTGGAAAGAAGCTAGAATTAAATGGCATCATAAATTAGGATTTGGTGCAGAGAAATACCGTTTCCACGACCATGTGAAATTAGCACACTATGCTGATGCTGCAGTTGATATTGAATTTGATTTCCCATTTGGATTCAAAGAAATGGAAGGAATTCACAGCAGAACCGATTTCGATTTGAGAAACCATGGTGAATTATCAGGTAAAAAACTTCAGTATTTTGATGCTGAACTTGATGAAAACGGAAAAGCTTATGGCAACTATATTCCTTATGTAATTGAAACATCTATTGGTTTGGATCGTTTGTTCCTTGCCACGATGTGCGCAGCTTACAAAGAAGAAGAAGTAGGTGAAGGCGATAAAAAAGATACACGTGTTGTACTGGCTTTACCTCCGGCATTGGCTCCAATTAAACTAGCTGTTTTCCCATTAACCAAAAAAGATGGTTTACCTGAAATCGCAAGAGCTATTATCGATGATTTAAAATTCGATTTCAACTGTTTCTACGAAGAAAAAGATGCTATCGGAAAAAGATACAGAAGACAAGATGCTTTAGGAACTCCATTCTGTATTACTATTGATCACGAAAGTTTAACAACCAATACTGTTACCATTCGTTATAGAGATAATATGGTTCAGGAAAGAATCGCCATCGACCAAATAAAAGCCTTGGTAAGTGAGGCTGTAAGTTGGAAAAATTTATTGGCTTAATCATGGAACATCCAATTGGTAAAGTCTTTCAGACATCGATATTATTCTTTGCTTTGATGCTTTTACCAATTGGATTTTTTCAACTGGCATTTCTGGGAACTGATATTCATTCGATTTGGGTACTTCCCTCCTATTTCATAACCGAAACCGCCGGAAAATATGGAACCATCATCATATTGGTTTTATGTGCCTGGTTTTATGGAATCAGACTTGAAGGATTTAAAAACAAAGTTTTTTCCTTCTTAAAATCATTCCTTTCCCTGCTCCTCTTTTTTATTCTCTTTGCCTATTTAAACGAGCACATCACCAAACCTTTGGTATCGGCGGCAAGACCTAGCCATTTAGTTATTTTTTCAAGAAGCAACTGGCCAGATGAAGCTGAACATTTTTACGAAAAAACCAAAGAAGAAAGACGATTGGTTTTACAGGAAATCATCACAAAAAACGATAGTAACTTCAGAGATATTCATCCATTGGTAAAGGCTCATTGGGTTGAAGAATCAGGCTTCTCTTTTCCATCAGGACATAGTTTTAATTCATGGATGATTGCTGTGGTTTTATCGTATTCTATTCTGCAATTAAGAGTTAGAAAATCCTTTAGAAAATATTATTGGATTCCCTTTTTGTGGGCAAGTTTGGTGGCTATATCCAGAGTGATGTTAGGAGCCCATAGCATAATTGATGTTTCTGTTGGTTCATTCATGGGAATTATAGTGGCATCTGGCTTTTTATATTTCGACAAAACACGACCTTTATTATTTCAAAAACGAGGATGAAAATATTATACGGAGTGCCGGGAGAAGGCATGGGACATGCAACCAGAACAAAAGTAATTGTTTCACATTTGCTTGAAAAAGGACATGATGTTAAAATAGTTTCAAGTGATAAGGCTTTTAGCTTTTTGAGTCAAGCTTTTCCGGGAAGAGTTTATGAAATTGAAGGATTACATTTTGCTTTCAAAAAAGGGAAAGTTTCAAAAAGCGGAACCTTTATTTTGAACCTAAAGAACCTTCCTAAAACCTTAGTTAAAAACTTCGAACAATTTTTGTTTCTGGATGAAAATTTTCAACCTGATATTATTATTTCCGATTTCGAATCATTCACCCATTTTTTTGCAAAAACCCATGGCATTCCATTTATCAGCATAGACAATATGCAGGTAATGGACAGATGTAAGTTAGATATTGAAATTGAAGATGATGAAAAATCGAATTACAGACTGGCCAAAAACATTGTAAAAGCAAAGGTTCCGGGTGCTGAGCAATATTTTATCAGTTCGTTTTTTGAAGCTGAAATCAACAAGGAAAATACACAATTGGTTCCACCTATCATTCGTCAATCTATACAAGATGCAAAAGTAGAAAAAGGCAATCATATTTTGGTTTACCAATCAACCGGAGCAGGAAGGAAATTGATTGAAATCCTGAAGAAATTAAAAAAGGAAAAATTCATTGTTTACGGATACAATGTTGAAGAGGAAGATGAAAATGTAATCTTGAAAAAATTCTCAGAAACTGAATTCATCGAGTACTTTGCTAAATCGAAAGCAGTGATTGCCAATGGAGGATTTTCATTTATCAGTGAAGCCATCTATTTAAAGAAACCCATTTATTCTTTTCCATTGGAAGGTCAGTTTGAGCAATACATGAACGCCGCATATATTGAAAAATGTGGTTATGGCAGACATTTCAACAAAATGAAAGAAGACCATTTAAAAGCATTTTTGTATGATATTGAACTCTTCCAAAACAAACTAAATACCTATCAACAAAATGGAAATGAAGTATTGTTTGATAGAATTGATACATACTTAAACGAATTTGAAAAATCACAAAAATGATTATTCAATTTGAAACATTAACACAGGAAATTTCTATTGATGAAAGCAATTATGAATTGCTCCACTCGATTGTATTAAAAAGTGTAAATGATGAAAAAGTAAGAGCCCTTTTATTGAAATGGTTTGGCAATGAAAATTTCATTTTCAAAAGTTCGGGTTCTACAGGTAAACCAAAGGAATTTATATTTAGTAAAGAACATGTCAAACTAAGCGCAGAAGCCAGTATAGAAGCATTTGGACTCACCAAAAACGATCATTTGCTTTTATTGATGAATGCTGACTTTGTTGGTGCAGCAATGTTGGTTTTAAGAGCAGCTTTACTTGATTCAAAATTGAGTGTATTACCAATTCAATCAGCTTCAACTATCAATATACAATCAAAACATGATTATACATTTTGTTCGATGGTTCCTTTGCAGATGATGGAAAGTATCAAACAAGATGCAGATGCAATTATCAAACTAAAAAGATTCAAAAAAATACTACTTGGAGGCAACAGTATATCCTTAGAATTGGAGCAACTGATAAAAGAAAATGATTTAGATGTATATCATAGTTATGGTATGACTGAAACACTTTCACACGTAGCAATAAGAAAAATTGGTCATAGCAGCTATTTTAAGCCACTTAAGAACACTTTAATTAAACTAAACGACTATCAGTGCATCTGCATCAAAAACGATATCACAAAAGATTGGTTAGAAACCAATGATATTGGTGAATTGAATGATAAAGGAGAATTGAAAATAATAGGAAGACGAGATTTTATCATTAATTCAGGTGGGATTAAACATTCACCTGAACAAATAGAAATTCGTATTCAAAACTACTTGAATTCTGAGTTGATAAAATGGAATGATTTTATGATCGGCTGGAAGAAAAGTGAAAGCTTGGGACAGGAACTTATATTGTTGATAGAAAACCAAAATATTGAAGAAGAGCAGTTTGAAAAATTGAAAAATCACTTGAGGAATTTGGATGAAAAACATGCATTTCCAAAGAGCTGGAAACGAATAAATGCATTTATTAGAACAGAAAACGGGAAACTGGACAGATTAAACACAATTGAATCGTCTCAAAATCAACAATTTAGACTAATAATAATTTGTTTACCAAAATAGATGTGGTAAAGCCAATCAAATTTTTAAATTCGCGTAAAGTTAAATATTAATATTATGTATTGGACACTTGAACTTGCTTCTTATCTGGATGATGCGCCATGGCCAGCAACCAAAGATGAATTGATTGACTATTCAATCCGCTCGGGAGCACCTTTGGAAGTGATAGAAAACCTGCAGGAACTCGAAGATGATGGAGAACCATTTGAAACCATCGAAGAGATCTGGCCAGACTATCCAACCAATGAAGATTATTTCTACAACGAAGATGAGTTGTAAAAAAAAGGGCTGATTCATGTTATGAGTCAGCCCTTTTTATTGGATTAAATTATTCTTTTAAATTTCTTCGTTGAATTCCTCTTCTTCCATTCCGGAATTCTCGTTGTTATTGACAAAATCCGCTTGATAGGTTTCAAGTTGAGGATTTGTTTTCTCATGTAAGTTGATGCAATAACGCAATCCAGCACCGGCACCAATTGATCTTACCAAACCTAATTCGAGTAACAAAGCAAAATCTCTTTGAATGGTTTTTCTATTACAATCGAATTCGTTTACCAATTCTTTTGTTGAAATAAAGCCTCTATGCTGAACAATGTACATGATAAGCTTCTGACGCTTATTTAATACATTCTCATCAATCTCTTTTAATTTATAACCACGTTCAAAAACATAATTCATGATGTTTTTCTGGCGCGGATTTAATTTTTCGAAGTCAACTTGCTTTCTAAAAAAGGTTCTTAGTAAATCCTTGATTTTAGCTAATTGATCTTGGTGCATTCTTAAACCAAAAATCAATTGCTCATTTAAATTTACTTCATCAGATTTAGTTAGTTGAACATATTCATTTTTGTTGATGTACAATTCATGCTCCAGACTCATTAAACCAAACAAATCCATTTGCTTTTTAGCCATCCAGAAATACTGTAGAAGGCACGCAGCTTTTGGTTTAAGTTCCTCAAAAATATTTAGCGACATTAATTTAAAATGTAGCATCCATGATTGTACTATTGGATGAAATTCATTGTCGTTATTTAAAAATTCGAATAAACCATCCAATTCCAGTTCAGTTTCAACATTTAATCTTTCAGGAAACTGAATTTGGTTACTAGAAAACAAATTAACATCACCATTTCCCTGATAAAGTTCTAAAACCAGGATTTTATGTAATTGATAAAAAAGAGGTAAACTCAAAGGCTGATCTAAACTTTCAAGAAGTAAAGATTCTGCTTTACTAAAAACTTCAATTGCGCGTTCATTCAGGCCGCTCGCACGTAAGTTTTTATTGATGATATACTTTACAGTCTTTATTTCAATGAGGTTATGATCCAAAGCATTGGCATAATAGTTCCTAAGAATTGAACTATTCTGAGCCTCAATCGCTCTAATTTGCTCAGGCAAATCGATAAATTCATAGATATTCCTTAGCTCATCGTGTTGCCTGACACAATCGATGAAAGCATGGTCTGCAGAAATCTGTGGTTCGTACTTATTAACAAGAATCATTAACTACGAAACTAAGGCCTAATAAGTTAGCCTTTTCCATGGCTTCTAAGCATATGGTGGTGGATAGTATAGGAAAGGGGGCACTATTCGTCCCTTAAAATGCGTAAAGCCTTGATAAATCAAGGCTCTACAAAGTTAAGAATTTTTAGACAGCCTTAAAAAAGGCTGTGAATAAATGAGAATGAAAGACTTAATTTCCACCCAATGCTTTGTATCTATCCATGCATTGTGCAGCATAATCAGCTTTACCCAATTTGGTAAATACATTAGCTAAATCGAACCAAGCCTGGGCATAGTTTTGGTTAATGCCAAGTGCCATTTGATAAGCATCAGAGGCTTTTTCAAGACTTCCAACGTATTCATAAGACTTAGCCATATAGTAGTAAATTTCAGGAATACTTCCGCTATGTTTTGAAGCCATTTCGAATTGTTTGATAGCAGTATTGTAATCACCCAGATTCATGTAACACAATCCGCTATAATACCAGCTTTCTGTAACATTTTCTTTGTATTGGGTTGATTTTGCAAATGCTTCATTAGCTTTAGCAAAATCTCTTCTATTAAAATGAACAATTCCTAAATTACTCCATGCAGAAAAGTTTTCAGGATAAATTTCGATTGCTTTTTTTAACATCATTTCTGCGCTATCTAATCTTCCTCTATTTACCAAAGCAAAACCCAAACAACGCCAGGTTTCTTCGTCTTTATCAGCATATCTAACTGCATTTTCAAAATACCAGATTGCAGAATCCAGGTTGTTTTTTTCAAGCGCAGTATATCCCAAAGGCATAAAATTATTCTCTCTTTTTACTACTGCAGCTAATGGAATTCCATCAGCCATAACAGTATAAACTGTGCCTTTTGGAGGAAATGAACCATTCAATAATTCATGCTGTGAGAATGTTCTGGTTGTCATAATTAAATAATCCCAGTTTTGCTTTTGTTCTTCACTTTCACGTGTCCAAACGAAATTTAATCTTGGATTGATTTGATGAGCCCAATAAGCAGCTGTTGTAATCTCATTATTAATTCCCACAACTAATGAATCTTTTGGATGTTGATTAGCAATCCATTCGGCAGCCTCCCTACAAGAATTAGAATAATAATCGGTTTCATAGGTACCAAAAGCGCCTTTTAATCCACCTGTAAATTCATTAAAATAAACATATTGATTCGGGTGATTTTGAACAAACCACAAAGTAGGTTTTACAAATAATCCACCTAAAATAACAGCACCTGCAATAGCTACAACCTTATTTCTGCTTAATAAATAATCATAAAAAACAGCCGCTAAAGGAACAGCAGATGATAAAATGAATAAGTAGTGCCTCCAGCCATTGTAATAATTCAGGTTACTTAATTCTGCATAAGCAATTGGGAACAAACTCATGAAAATTAACATAGCCCAGAATGGTGCATTTTTCTCTTTTCTAACAAAAGGTAAAGCCAGAATACTACCAAGAAATCCAACAATTAAATAGATGGGATTACCAATACCCAAAAACTTCACTACATAATACCAAGGTGCAGCTGTTAACATGTACATGCGTTTACCTTCAAACAACTCTACATTGTTTGTATAAAAGGCATTTTCTGATGCCTTTGCATAAGCCTGATATGGATGAGTAATCGGATTGTTTAAAGCATAAGGCCAAACTAAAATTCCAATTATATAAGCAACTATGGTTACTACAAGGAAGATTTTTGCATAAGGAAGAATGAGTTTGAAAGCATTTTCTTTTTTCGACCTCAATTTATTCAACCATAAAACAGCCAGAAACAATCCAAAATAGGCGATAATTAACAATGCGCCTACCCTTGAAGCAATACCCATTCCTATACCTACACCCAACCAAACTTCATGAGAAAATTTAGGGAAAGGCATTTTTCTGAGCACTTTTACAAGGAATAAACCTGAAAAAGCAAAACCCAGTGCAAAAGGAATATCCGTTGGGTTGTTCATGGAATTACCTAACCAACCCGGATTAAAAAACATGAATAAAAGCGCAAGAACTGCAGCTCGCCATGAAGCCAATTCGAAAGCAATGAGCGATACAAAAACCAAACCTAAAAATCCATATAAAGAATTAATAAAATGCCTAGTTTCAAAAACTCCAGTACCTAACCAATTGTAAGCAAATGCAGAAACAGTGTTTATTTGTTCACCATAAAAACGGTAAGCCTGACGAATGTATTCTGCGCTATTAGCAGGTTCAGCCAAAGCCGCAGTATCAGAACCAAAAGTTGTGATATAACGATAAGCTAATTGAGAATAA
>CALRIT020000024.1:0-59768 GCA_943361925.1 Vulcanococcus limneticus LL
ATTATTCCTGGCGAGTTGCTCCTCAGCAGAGCTCGCTTCCGCTTCATCCAGTAAAACAAATGTAAACGGTATTCAGGATTTAAAAAAATGTGTAAACTTGTAACAGGATTATTAATCAATAAGTGTAAACTTTTTTCAGGACGAGACAAGTAAAAGCCCATCGATAAACACCCGCTCTTCCGCAGCCCTGAAGGGGCGACATCCTTAAACGATGGGTGCAACCCATCGAGTAAAAGCCCATCGATAAACACCCGCTCTTCCGCTAGCCCTGAAGGGGCGACATACTTTAATAGTGGATAGTTAGTATTTAGTCATCAAATACAACCCTAATAAATTTGCTTCAAGCTTTTTAAATATCCTGTTTAATTAAATTTAAAACAGCAATTTTGATTTTCAGGCATTTCCATCAACTTAGTGAAATTTAAAACTAAGTATATTATAATGCGGTATAAAAAATATGACAACAACCTATTTAATAAAAGGACTAATAATTGGATTTTCAATTGCAGCGCCGGTTGGACCTATTGGTGTTCTTACCATTAAACGAACATTAACAGAAGGACGCAGTGCAGGCTTTGCCACAGGAATGGGAGCTGCTTTGGCTGATTCAGTTTATGGTATGATTGCAGGTTTCGGATTAACCGCAATTTCTTCATTTCTATTAACACAAGAATTTTGGATTAAACTAATTGGTGGATCATTTTTACTTTATTTAGGAGTAAAATCCTTTTTCTCAAAGCCAGCATCAAAAGCTGCAAATGTTGATAGCAAAGGACTTCTTAGTAACTTTATTTCAACATTCTTCTTAACAATTACAAGTCCGGCAACCATACTTTCATTCCTGGCCATATTTGCGAGTCTAGGTTTAGGCACCACTAAAACAGAATATGTATCATCAATGACATTGGTTCTGGGTATATTCTTGGGTTCAGCATTGTGGTGGCTAATTCTAAGCACTGTTGTGAGTTATTTTCAGGCTAAAATCACACCGGATAAACTTATTTGGATTCACCGATTTTCTGGCTTAATCATCATTTCATTTGGACTCTTTGCTTTATACTCATGTTTTATTCCGAAAAATTAAAGAGGAATTGTCTCAACAACATTGTTTTAAAAAGTTAACGATTTGTTTTTGTTTGAAATAAAATGAAATTTTCATTAGTTCATTAAAAAGATTTTAAGTGAAATAAATCTTAGGTTAATTGTCCAATAATCAATACTCAATTATCACCTTGTTCAATTCAAATCAAAAACATATTTGCAATAGTTATGACTGAAGGTATCAGGATTTGCTTTTTTTTTATAATAAATAACCATTCCTCTAACTAATACTTCATCACTTTTTTGATAGCAATCTCCTCTTTGGAATTTTCAAGTTGCAAAAAGTAAAGTCCATTTTTCAAATCTTCGAGATTCAGTGTATTAATTTGTCTTGGTAACAATGTCCCACTTTGTACCTCTTTACCTAAAGGATTGAGTAAGGTATATCGGGTAAAATTTCGGATGGGTTCTGCTCCATTTTCGAGAAAAAGCTGCTCATTGGTAGGGTTTGGAAACACATGTATATCACTATATAAAGCATTATCTCCTATGCCACCGGCTCTGTTCTCCCCTCCTATTTTTATTTCATCAATCAGCCAGCCTTCATGGGGTGTTGACATTGAATCACTTACATAATCAAAACGAATATAAATTGAGTCTTCATTTTTCACGAGAATGAAAAACGTGAAATTAATTTGTGTATAAATCCAATCAGTTGAACTTCCTTTAAAACCAGGCTGTCCATTCCAGAGTATACTATTTTTTGCATACAGGTTATCATACCACCAAAATGAAGCAAAGTATCCAGTATCACTCCAAACGTTATAAAAGGTTTTACCTTTATCGGTAGAAATGCTAATTAAACCACCACTTAAACTATCAAAATCATATTTGTGTCTAAAACCAAGATGTAAATTTCCAGCATGTGAATCCCTAAATTGAGAAAATCTAAATAGATAGGTATCATTTCTTTTTCCAGATATCGATTTAACACTGTCTGTTATTAAGGCTCTGTTACCGGAATACGCCGCATTTAATTTAGTTTTACTTGGTTTACCAAATTGCCAGATAGATTCTGTATTCAAATTTTCTCCTTGTTCAAAATCAAAAGTTTTATTCCAAATAACTTTTGTTGTATCAATAGGCCAAATACCTCTTTGGGCCATGCCTGAAATGGGCAATAAACCCAATAGAAGAAAGTAAATAAGTGAATTAAGCTTGTATTGGTATTTCATAGGTTAGGTCATTAAACTTTTGAAGTAATAAGTTAACAACCAATATAGTATAATTTTTACCTTTAAATATTTACTTTGAATAAAGTAATTTCCAATATGAAAAACATAGAAATCATTATGATTCCGGTTAAGGACCAGCAAAAAGCAAAAGAATTTTATTTGAACTTAGGCTTTGAAGTTTTAATTGAAGCTCCTGCTGCACACGGAGAAACCTGGATTCAAATGGGTCTACCCAATCAAACCACAACTATCTCACTTTCTACTTTCCATGGAATGATTGTGGAAACGGAAAATATAGAATTGGAAATAAGTAATTTAAAATCAAAAGGTATTGAAATGGATAGGGTTGATAAAACTCCCTGGGGTACATTTGCCTGGACTAAGGATTTCGATGGTAATGGAATTTGTTTACATGAGAAGTAAATAAGTGCCATAAAAAATCAAATTTGTAAGTTTGACTCAAATATTGGAAATATCAAATGAGTTATAACACAGATACAATTTTATCTAATTAAATCGAAATGGTAGAATTAGTTGAATATAAAAATATGCTTGTTGGTAAAACACTGAGTTCTCTGTTTTTCACCAAACAGGATGGCCCTTATGATTATATGCCAGGAATTTTTCCTGCTTACTATTTTTCTACAGTGATGGAATTGGACCAACAGGAAATGTATAGATTTTCATCTGACTTTATCATTGAATGGGAAAACGATGAACCCCTTATTGAACTGACAAACAAAAATTGGGACTTAGCGAAGAACCTGGTTTATAAAGGGCAAAAAATAGTTGATCTTACAAATAATGAGTATCAACAAATAACAATTCACTTGGAAAACGGAACTACTATAGCTCATACAATAGACTACGGTGACCAATTGTTTATTGAAAATGAAAATATTAAAACCATAGAAGAAGATAATAAACATCAAAGTTCATCATATATCAATTTTCCAAACGTAAAAAAGGCATGGTGGAAGAAACTTTTGGGTTTATAAGAAAACACGTAATAAGTGATTAAGATTGAAATAAAGAAAAGGACGATTTAAAATTCTTTTTCCATAATTGCATTCTAAATTCAATAGTTAAAACTACAAGAATAATTTTGATTAATCTAAAAAGTTATGGAGTCAATCTTCAACTTTCCTAATTCATATTATGATAATTGAAATCATAATTTCGGAAGATATTTGCTAATTAGTACTATACTTAAACATCTCTATTTTTAAAAATGGAGAATGACAAATCCTTTGTAAATTTCTATATTTGGTTTCATACTACTTTTCTGGAACTCAATTAACAAAAAGTAATGCAGAAAAGAGCAATTTTCAAACACTACACATGAACCATAAAATTGTAAGAATAATATTTATAACTCTTTTATCAGTATTACTAATACAGTGTAATAAAAGCAATATTTCTAATACAGTTAAATTACACCCAAATGATCCTTTTAAAAATTCAATTGTTCAAAGTCAGACTTTTGAGATTAAAGCCAATCAAGATAATGTCATTGAAGGCAAAAACGGAACAATAATCGTTTTTCCGAAAGCTTGTTTTATCAATTCAAAAGGAGAAATTATTGAGGACAATGTTAAAATTGAATTAGCCGAGGCACTATCATTAGAAGATATGTTACTATCCAATATGACAACAAGTTCTGATGGAAATCCTCTTGAAACAGATGGCATGATTTATTTTAATGCTACTTCAAATGGAGAACAACTAGGCATCAATGAAGACAATCCAATTCATATTGAAATTCCTACATCAAATAAAAAAGCAGGAATGAGGGCTTATCATGGTATCAGAGATGAAAAGGGAAATATGAATTGGATAGAACCAAAAGACCTGGATAATTTTCTTGTAACACTTGATATCAATAAGCTTGATTTTTTACCTGAAGGTTTTCAAAAAGAAGTTGAAAAAGGAATGCCATATAAAAGTTATGAAAGCGCAACTCAAGAAATAACAGACAGCTTGTATTATCAACTTTCGATAACGGATGGTAGCTTTTTAACAAACGATTTCGTTGAAACTAATTCCAACGAACCTTATGAAAACAAATCCGATGTAAATGAAAACAATACAAGCTCCACAGAGTCTTTTCATAATTCTTCTAATAATGAGAAAGAGAAACCTATTGAAAACCCCAAAACAAAATCAAATTGTGGCATTGATCCTGCAATTATAAAAGTCATCAAATCTGACAAATACCAAAACACATTTATTGCAACAAGAGAATTTGAAAAAAGATTAAAAGTAATCTTTAAAACCGGTAATAA
The DNA here is from genome assembly GCA_943361925.1 of Vulcanococcus limneticus LL. Taxonomy (GTDB): domain Bacteria; phylum Bacteroidota; class Bacteroidia; order UKL13-3; family UKL13-3; genus CAISCU01. Next base: position 4,562 of record CALRIT020000024.1, read on the forward strand.
TGTTGTATTAGAAACCTATATCAAAAACCTAGATAAAAATCTCTATGAAGTAGACAAACTAGCTGCAGATTTACTTGGAGAAAATCAATATGGGAAAGACTTTATAAACTTCTCAGAACAGCGATTAACCAAGGTAAAGGAAGCAAATAAGTATGCTTTAATTTTAAAAGGATTTTATGAGAAACAACTAGCTAAAGTAAAATCCGACCTATTGAATGAAAAAGAAAGGTTGAGAAAAGAACTCAAGAAAAAAAATGAAGCAGCAAAAGAAGTAGTTGATGAATATAAAAAGCTTCTTTTTAAAAGAGAGAAATACCGGATGGAAACGTATGGTTTCACCTGGAGCAAAACAGGTTGGATTAATATTGATATAGGAATAGAAGCGAAAAGTTGGGGACCAAAAACAACTGAAGGCATTTTTATAAAAAATGGTAACGATTTTGATAGGGTTTATGCCTATATCATTTTTAGCTCATTGAAGAGTTTATATCGACTCAATACAACAGATAATATAGAATTTTATGCAGGAAATGAGTCGTTAAAACAAATGCTCATGCCAAAGTCTGGAAAGGCCATTTTAATTTCGATTGGCTATAAAGAAGAAGCTCCTTCCATTGCTATTAAGGAGTTTGAATTGAGTCAGGATATAAAATCTAATCTAACTTTAGAAGCCACAAACATGGATAAAGTTAAAGAAGCTATTAGAAAATATGATTCGTTTTCAAGTGAAAATGATATTAATAAAGACTTAGAATTCATGCTTAAATTATTCAAGGAAAATCAACGTCAAAAGGAATTGAAGAAAGAAAGCGAATTCCTGAATCGGCTTTGGGATATTGCTTTTCCTAGTTGTAAGGAGAATTTGAATGGTGAAAAATTATTCTTTCGAAATTGTTCCTCTTGCCATTATCCGGAAAATAATGTACTTGTTGGACCCGGTTTGGCCAATTCAACAAAAAATCATTCAAAAATCTGGCTTTACAAATGGACCACCAATGCCGATGCTTTAATAAAAAGTGGTGATATTGATGCCATCAAAGTCTTTAACAAATACAATCAATCTTTTCAACCTAAATTTGATTTATCACAACAAGAAGTTTTGGCTATTTATGATTATATTGATAATTTTAATAGGAAGGCAAAATAGAACTATTTAGAGAATTGAAGTCATTAAAGGAAAGTAGAATATGTAGTTATAGAATTCTAAAATTTGCAAAACTAAAGCATGATTTAAAACTAAAACCATTTTCGAATTTCCAGATGAAGATATACTCAATCAAATCGTCATGAAAAAAATCCACTTATCATACATTTTGTTTTTAATTTTTATTTTACCATTTAAGCAAATACAAGCACAGTTTAATCAATACGATGCATTAGGAATTTCAACTTATTATGTTTCAAATCCGGTATTAAAAGGACTTGGTTATTGCTTTACGAATTCGATAAGAATTAATGTATTGACGATTTCCAATGAAGTAAAAATCTCTGCAGGTACACACTTTTCAATTGGTTATGCTAAAAATCCAAATGAATCTTATGTAATAATAGATGGACCGATTGTGGGAGAATTAAATTTTGGGAATGGTAGCAGTGATCGATCAACTTTAAGTTATGGAGTTTTTCTGGGTGCCGGAATAGGATATAATATGTTGAATAAAAAAAAAGAAAGTGCTTGGTCAGAAGTTTATAGAACAAAAGGTCTGTATGTTAATGGAGGTGTTAAATTTCAAATCAAAAAGAAAAGTTTTGGCATACGAGTTTCATACTTAAATTGTTCAAATAAAAAAGACCATGTATATGGATTAGGCTTGATGTATAATATTATAAATAATTAATGTTTAAAAAAAAGCAATAAAATCATTCATTCTACAACCCCAATATCACTTTTAATTTCTGATATCCTGTTTTACTTATTGGGATTTTTTCTCCGTTTTTTAACAAGCAATAATCGTGTCCATCAAAACCATTTAAGAAACTAAGGTTCAACATGTGTGAGCGATGAACTCTAATAAATTTATTTTCAGGCAGTAATTTCTCATAATGTGACAAAGTACTTTTTTTTACATAAGTATTTTCCTCTACCCTTATTTTCACATAATCATCATAAGCCTCTAAACGAATTACCTGTTCAATCGGAATAATCTTTACCTGAGTTCCTTGTTTTACTATAATCCTGTCGTGATTCTCTTTTTGTGCCGAAGCCTCTTCTAACAATTCATCTAACTTCATTTTGGGTGAATTGTCAGGTAACATAAGTTTGAATTTTTTAATAGCAGCATCAAATCTTTGCAAACTGATTGGTTTGAGTAAGTAATCTATAGCATGTGCCTCAAATGCCTTCAAAGCAAAAGAATCATAAGCGGTTGTAAAAATAATAGCCGGCTTTTCTTCAATCAATTCCAACATTTCAAATCCGGTTATTTTAGGCATTTGTATGTCTAAAAAAACTAAATCAGGTTTGTGTTCCATTATGGCTTTAACTCCTGCAAATCCGTCACCACATTCAGCCAGAACTTCAATTTCAGGATAGGCTTGTAAGTATTCCAAAACCATTGCCCTTGCTAAAGGTTCATCATCAATTATTAAACATTTAATCATGCTGCGGAATTAATATCGTGGAAATAAAAAAGCCATCTTTTCTTTCTGTGTGAAGTAGATCATTACGTGAATATAATAAAAACAAACGCCTTTGAACTGAGCTTAATCCAAATCCAGTTCCTGAATTTTGTTTATTAAGTTCTATGTCAAATGGATTTTTAACTTCAACTTTTAATTCATTCTCTAAACAAGTAGTATTGATTTCTATACTTGTTTTATCAAGCGATTCATACAAACCATATTTAATTGCATTTTCAACCAAAGGCTGTAAAATTAAAGCAGGTAATTTTTTATCTAAACATGAACCCTGGGTATTTACAATCACATCTAATCTATTACCAAATCTTACCTTTTCAATATCCAGGTAAAGTTGAAGTCCCTGTAATTCTTCCTTTAAAAAAATTAATTGCTGATCGTTCTTCCTCAAAGTATGTCTTAAAAAACCTGAAAGCTGTTCAATCATTTCTCTGGCTTCTTGTGGTTTAGAACCTACCAAAGTATGAATAGAATTCAGACTATTAAACAAAAAATGCGGTTGTAATTGCTTTCTTAGGTTTAACAATTCAGCTTCTTTACTAAGATTTTCTGCATCAATTTTACGTTGTTCCAATTCCTGTTTGTTTAGAAAATAAGCTCCCATCCAGTTAATCATAGTAATGGTAGCCAACATCAAAAACTGATATGAAAATCTTAAATACAAACCATTATTTAATATGGATAAGTAATTAGCATCGGCAAAAGGATTATATGGCAAAACATAATACAGTATTGCCGAATTGATAATTGCTATTAATACTACCCAAAGCCGTAAATAAAAGAAGTTTTCATTGGTTGGCTGATAATATTTTAAGGTGATATAAATTACATATCCCGAAATAGCCAATAATAGATTTGTTATCGCACTATCTGTAAATGCTAGCTTCCAGTTTAAACCAAAATTGTTCTGAACAAATGCGATGATAAAAAACCATAACAACCACCAAATGCCAAACAAATAAAATACTCTTTTAAAGGAAATGTTTAATAGCATAAAATTAATCCATCATTAGTTTTTGTCCTTGGTACTTAAAATAATCAAGCTGACTGATTGAATCGATTTCCTTGATGCAGGAGTAAATTTCAATTCCTGAATCCCAATTTTCAATCAAATCTAAGCTTACAACATCCATAAATTTCCAAAATAAGGAATTGCCATTGAATAAACTGATTTGTTCTTGTTTTTCAATTCCAATCTGACGAGCTTTAATTAAAGCATCAACACGTGTTGATGCTTCAATTAAAACCAATTTTTCTTCAATTTCAGTGGCCTGCTTTTCGAAATTCTTTTCGATAATATAAACCAATTTTGCAGTATACCAGTTCATAAAATTTAATTAGTAACTTCTAATATCTACTCCACCAAAAACACAAGCTCCTTTTAAAATTAAAACCTTGTTATTTGCTGATGAACTCGGCGCCATCATTGGTCTTTTGTCTTCAACACCACCCAAAATAGTTACAATATCAGATTGAACATTCCAATTAGCAGGAACCAATAATTTTGTTCCACCGAAAATATTATTTACTTCTAAAATCACTCTTCCATCAATATCAGCCTGCATTAAATTTACCTCAGAGCCACCAAATATGGCATTTATCTCACCACCTTTAAACTCTTTACTAAGTACAACTCGTTTTGTTCCTCCAAAAATGGCAACTACTTCTAAGTAATCTTCGCTGGTAGATTGTTCATTGTAACCTATATCAAAAGATCGGGTTCCATCATATTGTTTTCCTCTAAAATGTCTGTTTTTAAAATGGTGGCCACCAAACTCTGTTTTATTTCTTTTCGGTTTAAATACCATAAATAAACCTGCACCTATTAATAAAATTGGCCAAACAAATCTTTGAAATTCTAAATCCGGAAATGCTTTACCAACCAAAAATACTGAACCAACTAATACTAATACCAACCATCCCGGTTTACGGAAATTATGTCGAGCTCCGGTATACAATCCAATTCCAATTAATAACATTGGCCAAGTGAAAATGATAGAAGGAAGTTCAACTCCTAGTTCTCTTACTAAAAATAAACCTCCAAAAGATGCCAATAATAATCCTGCAAGAACTCTTCCATTCCAGCCATTATTTCCGTTTTCTTGATTTGGAACTTTGTTCTCTTCAAAAGTTCCGTTTTCATTTGTTTTTGTTTCTATGATTTCCATAATTTGTTTCGTTTTGATAGGTCAAAGGTATATTCATGCCTACTGCCCGTTTTATAAATTCGGCCCAATTGAAAGAAAAATCGGTAATTGGTATAAAATGGTCGGTGAATAGCTCGACAAATATTTTAGATTTGCAGTCAATTCAAATACAGAATGAAATTATTTAGGGTATTTCTTGGCATCTTTTTATTGGTAGCATTGTTTTTAGGCATCGCTTTCTTTTTACCTCACACATATAGAATTGAGAAATCAATAGTTGTGAACCGTCCTGTTAATCAAACATTTCAGTATTTAAACAACATGAAAAACTGGAAAGATTGGAGTCCTTGGAACACAGAACTTGATAGTTCACTGGTTTTCTTTTATTCAAGAAATAGTGAAGGTGCAGGTGCTCGTCAGTATTTTAGAGGTGGATTATATGGTTGTGGCAGATTAAATATCAGCAATAGCCAAATAAATGAACGTATTGATTACGATTTATGGATGAATGAGGGTACCATTACTACTAAAGCCACATTTATGTTTGAAGCGCTTGGTGGTAAAACAAAATTAACCTGGTTAGATTCGGGTGATGTTGGGAACAATCCAATTTTCAGGTATATGCTAAGTTCTAAAATTAGTTCAACTGAACAGGCTTTTGAACAAGGATTGATTACTATTAAAAGAGCAGCAGAGGCACATACTTTTAACGAGATTCCGGCGCTTCCTTATTAATTTCTAGATTGATTTGGGTTCAATCGATTGATTATTCCTGGTAGTAATTTCTTTCTAAAATCAATTTTCTTACTGCTTCCGGAATTAAATATCGTATTGATTTACCTTCTTGAATACTTTCTCTTATATAAGTTGATGATATATTCAACAAAGGAACTTCAAAGAGTTTAATCTGAGGATTATTAGATAGTAAAGGCTTTTCTACTATACCTGCTCTGGCATAAACAAATACTTTATGCTGTTTTAATATTTCCTGATAATCCTTCCATCTATGAAAATTCTGAAGATTATCACCACCAATAATTAAAGTAAAATCATGTTCCGGATGTAATTCCCTCAAATGTGATAAGGTATTTACTGTATAGGAAGGGCGATCCAAGTGAAATTCAACATCAATGGCTTTGAACCTTTTATCATCACGAATAGCGAGGTTGAGTAATTCCAATCTGGCATTTTCATCCAGTAATTCATCATTAACCTTAAATGGATTTTGCGGACTTACTACAAGCCAAATTTCATCCAAACCTGTATAATCTGCCATATAATTGGCGATAATAAGATGTCCGGTATGCACAGGATTAAATGAACCAAAAAATAAACCGATGTTCATGCTTACTTATTAAGAAATGAATTAACCAAAGACTCAGCCTTTTCTAAAGCAATACTTAAATCGTCATTTAACAATACTTCTTCAAATTTTGACTGGAATTCCAATTCGTGAACGGCTTTTTCTATTCTCATTTTAAGTGTTTCTTCAGTTTCGGTAGAACGATGTCTTAAGCGTTTTTCCAAAGTTGCTACATCAGGAGGTTTCACAAAAACAGCTAATGCATTATCGCCATAATAGTTTTTGATATTAAGTCCGCCAACCACATCCACATCAAACAAAACAACTTTACCTAAAGCCCAGATTCTTTCGATTTCAGCTTTTAAAGTACCGTAAAAATTACCTCCATAAACTTCTTCGTATTCAAGGAATTCATTGTTTTTAACCTTCTCCGCAAAGATTTCTTTAGTTAAAAAATAATAATCTTTTCCATCAACTTCACCTTCTCTTCTGTTTCTGGTGCAAGCCGACACAGAAAACATGAGTTGATTGTTTTGTTGAAGCAAGTGTTTAACAATGGTTGTTTTTCCGCTACCAGATGGAGCACAGAATATGATGACTTTATTCATTCCTTAATTTGGGGATACGAATTAACACTTAGTTCAGCAAAAATAAAATTGAAGCAGCATGAAAATCCAATAAATAGTCCTTTTTAAGACTCAGATTGGTCTTCAAGATGTAAAATATGTAAAACCCGATGGATTAAAGGAGCAAAGAAAACGGCGGTGATACTTAAAAAAGCAACTCCAATGTAGAACAATTTGGAAGTAGTTTTTTTCATTTCCAACACCGGACCCATTCCTGTAAGAATTAAACAGGCCATATGAAAACTATCAATCCATTCTAAATCGGCCACCAAGTGGTAACCAAATGCTCCTATGCCAACTGAAAACCCAATTAAAAAACCTGCAAAAAGAGTATACATGAACATTCTTTTCAGGAAGATGGATTAAGATGCCAATGCTTATGTTTTTTGTTCCATATTTTTGTTAACATCGGGATGAATCGGGTTATTTTTCACCGCGATGAATCGTGGTGCTACCGATGCGGCGGATGTATTTATATATTTCAATCCACATCACACCAATAAATGCAGCGGCAAAACAATTGAACATGACCAACAAACTCGGAATTTCAAACTCGAAAATTTGTCGGATGGGTGTTACAAACAATGATAAAACCGGTATGATTAATGACAAAGCTAAAATCATTGGTATCAATCTGTTTTTGTATTGAATAGTTGTGAAGATTGAATACCTGAATGACCTGTTTTCTAATGTTAAAAACAAATTTGAAAAGATGAGTGTCATGTAAACAATGGTTCTAACCATGGCTTCAGAATAATCCTGCTGGATATAATAATAACCTAAACTTAAACAAGCAATTGTAATGATACAACCTTGAAGTATACTAACAGAAAGTTCCCTGAATGAAAAGAAAGATAATTTTGAATCACGAGGTGGACGAGCCATGGTATTGGGTTCGATGGGTTCGTTTTCGTAAATGATAGAACAAGTTGGACCCATAATTAATTCAAGAAAAATAACATGAATCGGCAAAAACAAATTGGTATATTTCCAGAATAAAATCAAGGGAAGTGTTACAATCATGATAATTGGAATATGAATGGAGATGATATATCTGATGGCTTTTTTGAGGTTATCATAAATCCTTCTGCCTAATGCAATGGCTTCCGGCATATGACTGAAATCATCATCAGCCAAAACCAATGTGGCAATGTTTCTTGCAACTTCACTACCTCTTTTCCCCATTGCAATTCCAATATGTGCGGCCTTCAATGCCGGTGCATCATTTACGCCATCACCTGTCATGGCAACTATTTCTCCATTCGACTTTAATGCTTCTACAATTCTTAATTTTGCTTCCGGAAACATACGTGCGTAAATGGAAACTGATTTTACTTTTTCCTTTAATTCTTCATCACTCAAATTCATCAATTCAGTGCCAATCATCACCTCATCTGCACCTTTCATTTCTATTTGATTGGCAATAGACTTCGCAGTTTCAGGATGATCTCCTGTTATCATCAAAACCCTGATGCCTGCTTTGTAAAATTGAGCCATTACATCTTTCATATTCGACTTTGGTGGGTCGTAAAATGAAATCAGTCCTAATAAAATAAACCGAAAGGCATCTTGTTTTTCAGGTAGTTGATTCTTGTCCATTTCTGCTTTTCCTACAGCCAAAACACGGTGTCCTTTTGCTGCAAGAGAATTGGCTTTTGTAAGAAAATTTGCTTTCTCTTCATCAGATAAATTACATTGTTTCAAAACGCCTTCCACACTTCCTTTAACAGCTATTTTATTTTCTGTTTGATTTGAAAACACATGCGTCATGATTGGATTTTCGCCTTCCAAAGGATATTCTTTGAACATTTGAAAATCTCTTCTGGAATCTTTATCACTCTTATTTGAATACAATTCATGTATGGCTTTTTCCATGGGATCAAATGGTTCTGTTTCTGATGACCACATGGCGTATTCCAATACCTCATTCATTTGAAATTCTTTTGAATCCAAAGCGAAAAAAGTATCTGATTTCAATTCATAAATTTCAGCTGGGACCATTTTATTTTCGGTAATGGTTCCGGTTTTATCAGTACAAATCACACTGGCTGCACCTAAACTTTCTAAACGATGAGGATTACGCGCAATCACCATTTTTTTATACAAATGATATGCACCCAATGCCATAAATGTACTGTAAGCAACAGGTATCTCTTCAGGAATAACAGACATCGCCAATGTTAATCCGGATAATAAACTTTGAATGAAATTTCCTGTTTCTATATAGTTCAATACACAAACCACTACAAAAGCCAGTAGTCCGAACAGGAGCATACTTAAAATGAACTTATTGATTTGTAACTGTAGGGGAGTTTTTACTTCTTCAATTTCAATGAGTGAATCACCAATTGTACCTAATTTGGTTGATTTACCAATGGCGCTTACTTCGGCTGTAGCGGAACCCGACAATACCATGGTTCCTTTGTAAATTAGTTTGTCTTCCTTATCGGGACCTTTGTAAAGAGGTAATGACTCTCCCGTTAGCATACTTTCGTTGACAGAAAAATCATTGGCTTTAAGTAAAACTGCATCTGCCGGAACGGTATCTCCATCTTCAACAATAATGATATCACCCAAAACAATTTCAGAAATTTGTATCTGAACTAAGTCTGAATTTCTAATGACTTTGGCTCTTGGTCCGGTTAGATTTTTCAAGGCCTCAACGGCACTTCTGCTTTTAGCTTCCTGAAAGATGGATATACCAGTAACGATGATAATCGCAACAAGCATGATTACACCTTCCTGGTACTTCCCTAAAATAAAATATAATAAAGAAGACAATAAAAGAATGATGAACATGGGTTCGAAAACCACATCAATCAATACCGTAAAGAACCTGCTTTTTTCTTTTAATTCGCTTTGATTGGAACCGTTTTTCTCCCTCGAAGAGAGCACCTCAGCATCGGATAGGCCGGTTTGTAAGGATGCAGGGCTCTGCATCCTTACCGGTGGTAGGGATGAAGGGACCTTCATCCCTACAGAATATTGTTGATCTGTTCTTTGATCTTTTCCAATTCGTCTTTCATTTCTACGACTTTTCTTTGCATTTGGGGATGGTTGCTTTTGGAACCGATGGTGTTGATTTCTCTTCCCATTTCCTGTGCAATGAAACCCAGTTTTTTACCACTGCTGGCTTCTTTCATGGTGCTTTGAAAATAATCACAATGTTGTTTCAACCTTGCTTTTTCTTCGCTGATATCCAGTTTTTCGAAATAATAAATCAGCTCTTGTTCAAACCTGTTTTTATCAACCATATCGGCTGCAAGCTTGCTCAGTTCTTTACTTAATCTTTCTTTGATGATTTCGATTCTTTCGTTTTCAAATGGCTCCAGCTCATTCATTTTCTCCTCAATCTTTCTGCACATCTTCACCAATTCGTTGCTCAACATCTCCCCTTCCTGTTTGCGAAATTCATCAAACTTCAAAAAGGCCGACTGAATACAAGTAAACAAATTCTTGTAATCATCTTCGTTGTTGTCATCTTCCTTTACAGCAAGAATATTTGGGAACTCAAAAATATTATTGAAGAAACTGTTTTGAGGAATATCTGTTCTTTCTGAAAGCTTTTTCATTTCACCCAAATAGTATTCAGCAACATCCAAGTTTAGAGGAGTGACTTTGTCTTCTGCATTTTTATAATTCATATTGATAAAAACCGAAGCTGTTCCTCTTTCGAACAATTTCTGAAGTTCCCTTCTCAATTCAGTTTCCTTGTGTTGCATATTGCGAGGCATGCGTAGGTTGAGTTCGAAAAACTTACTGTTCAGTGATTTCATTTCAACCTTACACTGGAATCTTTCAACTTCTGATTCGGCTTGTCCGTAGCCTGTCATTGATCTTATCATATAACGAAAATAGTATTTATAAACTTAGTATTTACTGATATAAAAAAGCATCTAAACTGACTTTTTTACAATTGATGAATTTAAAAATCGGGATTGTGATGCCAGGTAGACACCAAATGAAATGAGTAACATACTCAATATTTTGTCCATACTCAATGTATCCTTACCACTGCTAATGGCAATGATTGCTGCCATTACGGGTTGCAAATAGATATAGGAACCAACCAGACCTGAATCGGCATGACTTAATGCATAGGCATTGAGTACATAGGTTAGGAATGTTGAACCGATGGTAACAAATGCCAATACACCCCAGATATAATCAGGCAAAATTGAAAACTGCACTTCGCTGAACTCTGAATAAGCAAATGGAAGCACCATAAAAAATCCAAAGAAAAATGAATAAAGCGTCACTGTTAATGGATGATACTTCTTCATTAACCTTTTTGCATACACCAAATAAAAAGCATAGATAATTGCATTTAAGGTAACATAAATATCACCCAAAACTGTTTCGGAACTAAAATTAAAACGGGTTCCACCCATGAGCATGAGGGCTCCAAATCCTGCAATTAAAATGCCCGTGATTTTTGCTATACTCAAACTTTCCTTGAGTACCAAAGCCGCGAAGATGATCACAAATACAGGTGTATTCAGCATCAGCACTGCTCCGTTGATGGGTGTAGTAATCGATAATCCCTTAAAGAATAACATCATATTGGCAGCTACACCAAATACAGCTGAAACCAATAAAGGCAATATATCTTTTTTGTCTTTGATACTGCCTTTCACAAAAATGGAATGGAAAATAAAAATACAAACAATGGCCACCATGATTCTCAAAAGAATAAAGGCAAATGGTTTGATGTATAATGGCATCGCCAGTTTTGCCAATGTGAAAGTGGCTCCGTAAATAATGGAAACCAGCAAGAGTGCCAGATGTACTTTTAGTTTAGTGCTCATTGATGGCAGAATGATAATTTAAATCGATGAGTCGGCTACGTTTTTTGAACCTGAAGCTCAATAAAACAGCAGAAAAACTGAGACCAATCGACAATGAAATCCAGATTCCGTAGAGACTCAATCCGGTTTTAAAACCCAAATAATATCCTATTGGAATTCCGATTACCCAATAGGCAATAATGGTGATGACAGTTGGAATTTTGGTATCACCAATGCCTCTGAGAATTCCTAAACCTACACATTGAATTCCATCACTTAGTTGAAAAAAGGCTGCGATAATTAACAATCCGGTTGCCATTTCTGCTACACGTAAATCATTGATGTATAAAGCAACTATCCATTGATTAAACAAACTGAAAACAATTGCACAAATACCCATAAATGCAGTTGCAAGAATCACTGCTGCATATCCTGAACGAATGATATCTTGTCTGTTTCTTCTGCCCAGTGCATCACCAACTGCAATAGAACCACCTGCTGATAATCCTGTTGCAATCATATAAGTAACAGAGGCAATATTGATGGCAACCTGATGTGCTGCCAATTCATATTCTCCTATCCAGCCAATCATAATGGCCGCAAAGGCAAAAGCACCTACTTCAAAAAAGTATTGAAATCCTGAAGGTAGTCCAATCTGAAAAATCTTTTTCAACCAGATAATGTCATGGTCGTGTTGTTTTAAATGATGAAAATGCTGATACATTTGATTGAAACGTACATACAAATACATCATCACAGCCATTACCAATCTCGAAAAAGAAGTGGCAATTCCTGCACCGAATAAACCCAATTCAGGCATACCAAATTTTCCATAAATCAATACCCAGTTTAGAAATACATTGAGTAAAAGAGCAATCATGGTAATAACAGCCGAAGGTTTGGTAATACCCAGTCCATCTGAAAACTGTTTCACTGCCATGAAAATCAACATGGGTAAAACACCGGCATTTAAAATATGCAGGTAGTTTTTGGTTAATAAAGTCACCCTTTCTGTCTGACCAAACCATTCGAGGTTTTCGGCCAGAACAAACAAAACGATTCCAATAAAAACAGAAAGAATCAATGCCGACCACATGCCTTGTCTGAATAGAATTGCACATTCATTATTATGACCTTCAGCTTTTGATTTGGCAACAAGCGGAGAAACAGCAGTCAATGTTCCAATCCCCAAAATAGCAATTAAAAAGAAAACCGAATTAGCCAAAGAAGCGGCTGCCAGGTTCACTGCATCCAATTTACCAATCATGACAATATCGGCCACCCCCATTAAAACAATGCCCAACTGACCTATAACAATAGGATAACTCAGTTGAAGGGTTTTAATAAAATAAGGCCTGTAAGTATTGTAAAATTGGTTCATCATGGGCTGCGAAAGTAGGCATAATTCTTGAATTGAATGAGGGGAAAAATGCAGCAATTGTATGAACTAGATTGCAAGAGTTAATCTAGGAGAAAAGGGGATTTGGGATTTGGGATTGACGATTTGGGATTTACGATTTGGGATTTATCAAGAATGGTTTTGATTTAAAAACTTCAATCTATGTAAACATAAAATCACACTCCAATAAAGAATAACATTGCTTTTTTCAACTCAATAAATAAAAAAATCCCCGTCTATTTTTTTAAGACGAGGATTTTGAATCAAATTTTACTCAATAAAAATCTATTTCTGCAATTCAATAATTCTAATTGAATTGGGTTCAACAGAAATGGTAGAGAGGTTACTCAACACATCACCGTTTGCATGGTCTTCACCACCGGTAAATCCTTGCATACGTTCTGCAAATCTTTTGGTATCCAATTTAAGCGTTTCGGTTCCTCTGTTTAATATCACCATAAAAGTAGCAGTTTCATCGTATCTGAAATATACATAGTGATTGCCTTCAGGCGTGAATTGCATTAATTTTCCTGTTGTTAAGGCTGAAAATTCTTTTCGTAGTCCTGCCAGTTTTTTGATATAATCAAAGGCTTCATTTTCCTGAGATGTTCTTCCGTTGGTAGTAAATTTATTCACCTTATCACCCGGCCATCCTCCAGGAAAATCTTGTCTGATTTGTCCATCGTTGATTCTTGGTAATGGATTGGTGAACAATACTTCGGTTCCATAATAAATACTTGGAATTCCTCTGGTTGTCATTAACAATCCTAATCCCATTTTCCATTTAGCAAAATCTTGGTTGATGTCTGTAAAGAATCGGTTTACATCGTGGTTATCAATGAAAGTTAGGTTCAATTCAGGTTTGTCGTATAATCCATCATTCGATAAAACATAATAAATTCTGGCCAATCCTGAATCCCATTTTGGTTTTACATTTAAAGCTTCCAATATGCCCCAATACAAATGAAAATCTTTGGCTCCTGTTAAATATGAGCCTTCAGGTGATTTTTTGAAATTGTTGTTTTTGGTAAAGGCAGCCATGTGTAAAATACCACCTTGCTCCCATACTTCACCTGTGCTCCAAAATCCTGGATATTCATTTTCAATATAACCCATACATTTTCCCATGAAACCGTAATCATCATAACTGTATGTATCAATTCTAAATCCATCAATACCGGCATAATTAATCCACCACAAATAACTTTGCATGAGGTAATCTGCCAATTTAGGATTGGTTTGGTTTAAGTCGGGCATATGTCCATCAAACCAACCATTCACCATTTTCTTTTTATCGTATTCACTGGCATAAGGGTCGAAATGAGTAGTGGCTCTGTAATTGGTTCTGGTGAATTCAGGCCATTGGTTTAACCACGATTTTTCAGGCATATCCAATACCATCCAGTGTTTACTTCCAACGTGATTAGGAACCAAATCCATAATCAGTTTCATTTTCTTTGAAGCCAATACATCACCCAATTGTTTGTATTGTTCATTGGTACCAATACGAGGGTCGGTGCGGTAATGATCGGTTAATGCATAACCATGGTAACTATAGGCAGGCTGGTCATTGATTAATGTAGGATTCAACCAAAGTGCAGTTACACCTAAGTCCTGTAAATAATCTACATGGTCTAAAACACCTTTTAAATCGCCCCCATGACGAGCACCTAAAGTATCACGACTAGCAGTTTTTTCATTTAAAGTTGGAATGGCATCGTTCTTAGGATCACCATTTGCAAAACGATCAGGGAAAGCCAGGTAAACAAAATCCTTTGCATTTATATTATCAATGTTTTTCTGTAATGTTTGAAGTTTATACTTGGTAGTTTTGGCTTTTCCTTCAAAAATAAAATCGATTAATATTTCATTGCCTGAGAATTTTCCTAAGTCTAAATATACAAACAGGTAATTTACATTTTCAACCTTTTCAATTCTGTTGATGCTTACATCTGAAGTTTTGAGTTTCACATCAAAAGCCGCAACATTGGTTCCATACACACAAAGTTGAAGGTTGCGGGTATTGAGGTTATTCCACCAAAATGGCGGATCGATGCGTTTGATTTCAGGCTTTTGTGCAAAAGCCATCAAACTTGTAAAAAGAAAAAGGAAGGTAAATAATTTAGCTTTCATAAAATGATTCTTAAATTGGTAAAAGCACCAATGGCGAAAATAAGAAAAACTTGTTGAATTTATAAATAGCCCTGGGCTTAAGCCAACAGGGCTATTCATAAATATTCAGCTGAAGCCTCAGGACTATTAAGAAATTTTCAACTCTTCCCTTTATAAGGTCTGGTAATAATTCTAATAGCTCTTTGGTAGGAAACATAATTCCATAACCAATTTACAAAAACCACCAATCTATTTCTAAAACCAACCAATAACATCAGGTGTAAAAACATCCAGCCTAACCAGGCTATGATGCCTTGCATTTTGATACCGAATGATTCAAATACTGCTCTGTGGCGACCAACTGTTGCCATGCTGCCTTTATCGAAATAAGTAAAGGTTTTTGTTTCTTTTCCATTAATGATTGCCAACAAGTTTTTCACCAGCAAATTGGCTTGTTGAACAGCAACCGGAGCTACCATTGGATGTCCGTTTGGATATTTCTCTTCATGTGTCATCATAGCAACATCACCTACTGCAAACACATTATCCAATCCTTTGATTCTGCTGAATTCATCAACCATTATGCGATTGCCTCTTCCAACTGAAGTACTTTCAATTCCTTGAGGAAATTCTCCTTTAACTCCGGCTGCCCAAATCACAGTTTCTGTTTTGATAATACTTCCATCACCCAAAAGCAATTCGGTTCCGGTAAAATCTTTCACCTGTGTTTTAAGATGTACTTCCACTCCCAGATTCTTCAGGAATTGTGTTGCCTTTTCAGAAGAGATTTCCGACATGGCAGCGAGTATTCTATCTGAAGCTTCAATCAAATGAATCTTCATGAAGTTTTTATTAATCTCGGTATAATCAGAAGGCAGGACATTATTTTTGATTTCTGCAATGGCCCCGGCAGTTTCTACTCCCGTTGGACCACCTCCTACTACTACAAAATTCAATATTTGTTCAAGCTGACCACTTTCTGTTTGTGAAACTGCCTTTTCAAATTCCTGAAGAATTTTACTTCTTAAATCCAGAGCCTGTGGGATGGATTTTAATTCCATGGCATATTGCTGCAAATTGCTATTGCCGAAGAAATTTGTTACCGAACCGGTTGCAATACATAAGTAATCATAAGAAAACTCACCAATATCAGTAAATACCTTGTTTGCTTTGGTATCGATGGACTGCACCTCAGCCATTCTGAAAGCGATATTTGGAATCCTGCCAACAATTTTCCTCAGCGGATAAGCGATGGCATCGGGACCCAAACCACCTGAGGCAATCTGATACAACAAAGGTTGGAAAGTATGGTAATTGTTTTTATCGAGCAGGGTTACTTTAATGGGCAAACCGTTTAATTGTTTGAGCATTTCGATACCTGCAAAACCACCGCCAATTATGATTAAATGTGGTGATTTCATTTGGTGATAGGAAGATTTATTGGAATTCATATTATGAATTGTTTCCGTAATGTTTGATGTATTCTTTGCTTAAGTCGACATAAGCCTGCGCATTACACTTTACTTTTTCAACATGTGAATCGCTCATTTGTTTTACTACTTTGGCAGGAGTCCCCATAACAATAGAATAATCGGGGATAATAGTTCCTTCTGTTACCAAAGCATGAGCGCCAATGATACAGAAATTACCTATTTGAGCTCCGTTTAAAATAGTAGCATGCATTCCTACCAAAACATTGTTCCCCAAAGTAGCTCCATGTACAATGGCACCATGACCAATAATACAATCGTTTCCGATGGTAGTTGGAAAACCTGGATCTACATGCACCACAGCAGATTCCTGAATATTGCTTCTATCTCCAATTTTTATGAGGTCGGAATCGCCTCGTAATACAGCAGAAAACCAAACTGATGCCTCATCTCCTAAAATAACTTTACCAAAAACGCGGGCTGTATCGGCAATCCAAACATCCTTTCCTTTTTGGATGGGAGTTTGCAGAATGGATTTCATATCCTTTAAAAATGAAGCAGACATAATCTTATTTTGGGGCAAAGTAAAAGCAAAAAGATTCTCAAAAACCTAAAAAGAGAAAGATTTTTTAACAGAAACAATTATGTTTTTTGGACATAAACCTTCAAATTGCGTGCTCAAAAATTAAAACAACATGATGCGTAAATTATTACTCGTTGCAGCTTGTGCCTTGTTATTTACTCAAGCACAATCGCAAAGCATTCCATTTCCTCAACCTAGTCCAACTGCTTCTATCAGTCAAAATTTTGCTACTTCAAAAATTGAATTATCGTATTCAAGACCAAGTGCAAAAGGAAGAAAAGTATTTGGAAACGTTGTACCATTTGGTAAAGTTTGGAGAACCGGTGCTAACGGCGCAACCACTATTCAGTTCCACGAAGATGTAAAAGTTAACGGCACAGATGTAAAAGCCGGAAAATATGGTTTATTGAGCATCCCGGGTGAAAACGAATGGGTTGTGATTATCACCAAAGATTTAGATGTAACAAGTCCTGATGCATACAAACAAGAAAACGATGTATTAAGAGTAAATGTAAAAGTTGGAGCAACCAAAGATTATACAGAAACTTTTACCATTGAATTGAACAATATGCGTATGAATGAGTGCAGGTTGAACATCAAATGGGAACAAACCATTGTTTCTTTAGATATCACTGCTGATTATGATGCTAAAATCAGCAAACAAATTGAAACAGTAATGGCAAAAGATACCAGACCTTATTTTGGTGCTGCCAATTACTATTACGATAACCACAAAGATTTGAACCTTGCATTAACATGGGTGAACAAAGCAATTGATGCGAACCCTAAAGCATATTGGGTTTGGTTATTAAAAGCCAAAATCCAAAAAGACATGAAAAACTATGCAGGTGCAATGGAATCATCAGCCAAATCAATGGAATTGGCAAAAGCTGATGGTGATGATGCTTACATGAAAAACAACGAAAACCTACAAGCCGATATCAAAGCGATGCCGGATTATGTAGCTCCAAAAGCTAAAAAGAAATAATTGATTCAAGATAATCAAATCGAAAAGGCTGCTTCAAATGAAGTGGCCTTTTTGATTTTTAAGAAGTCAAAATTGGAAGTATCTTTCAAATGAATGATATTGAAATTCCATTTAGCATAAATATTCATCAAAATGCAACAAATTAACTACTCCTCACCCACTCCACTTACTCAAACCTATTTCCATGGAACCAAGGCTGATTTAAATCCTGGAGATATGATTGAAGTAGGTGTGAACTCTAATTACGGACAACAAAAGCAGGCTAAGTATATTTACCTAACATCAACATTAGATGCCGCTATTTGGGGAGCCGAACTGGCCTTGGGAGAAGGAAGAGAAAGAATTTATTTAGTTGAACCAACAGGAGATATTGAGGATGATCCAAATTTAAACAACCAAAGATTTCCGGGTAATCCAAGCAAATCCTATCGTTCTAAATTTCCTTTTAAAATTGTTGGTGAAGTGAGTTTCTGGCAAGGACATTCAGTTGAACAAATTCAAAGCATGAAAGATGCTTTGGAGAAACTAAAGGAAAAGGGAATTGAAGCCATTGAGGATTGATTTAAAATTTATTTTATATTCCATTCAAAATTTAGCTATGAAAAAATTCTTAATTATTTTCTCCCTTTTGATATTAAATTATGTATCAAAATCACAGGATACAATTTACTATAACGAAGAATGGCAAACCATTGAGCGCGCACAAAAAAATGGTTTTATGGAAATCATCCAACATTATCCTAATGATTCGAGCCAGGTTATAGAAAGTATTTATTATGATAGCGGCCAATTAAAATCCTACACAAATTATTCAAGTTACCGTCGATTAAAGGTTGATGGTCCAAGTAAAGAATGGTATAAAAATGGAATCTTGGCTTTAGAAATAAATTATGTAAAAGGAAAGAAAAATGGAAGTTTAAAAAGCTATTGGGACAATGGTAAAATGAGAAGAACTGAAACCTATAGAAATGATACCTTAATTGATGGAAAATGTTACAATTCTAATGGTATTGAAATCCCTCATTTTGAATTTGAAAAAATGCCTGAATTCCCCGGTGGCAATGAAAAAATGTACATATATTTAGGAAAGGAAATTAAATATCCCACCAAAGCTAGAGAAGCTAATATTAGCGGAAAAGTCTTACTCAGTTTTACCGTAAATAAAAATGGCTGTATTTCCGATATTCATATAGCTGATAATCCCAATGATGAACTAACTAATGAAGCAATCAGAGTTATTAAAAAAATGCCAACTTGGACCCCAATGCTAAGAGAAGACGAACCGGTTAGAACTAAAATAACCTTTCCAATCAGATTTCAAATAGGCTGATTTTATCCTCGACAAAAACAATTAAACTGAATTAAAAGTTTATCTAAATCATGCTAGAAACCCTCAAACAACATTTGATTTCCAGACTGGGGAATGAAGTCGAAAATATGGATTTAGTGCTTTCTAAATTCAAACCCATTCAGTTAAAAAGAAATGAATTTCTGTTGAAGGAGTCTGAATCCTGTAATGCTGTATATTTTGTAGCAAAAGGTAGTTTGCAAGTTTTTGTTTACGATAACGATATGAATGAAACTACCAGAGAAATTGTGATTGAAAACAATTGGTGCAGCGAGTTGATCAGCTTTGGTAGTGGAAATCCGGCAACAGAAAATATTAGAACTATTGAGGCTTGCGATCTATTAATGATAGACAGAGCCGGTTTTAGAGAAATGATGGAAAAAGTTCCTCAGTTTGATAAAGTTTACAAACAAATTCTGGAAGCTTCTTATGCCAATTCTGTTTATCGCATCAATACATTTGTTGCACTATCTGCCTTAGACAGAATCAAATGGTTGATGCAAAATCGCCCGACTTTAATGAGCAGATTACCCAGTAAATTACTTGCTTCCTATCTCGGAATCAATAAAGATGTATTCAGCAGGTTAAAATCTAAATTATAGACTTTTGTCGACTTTGATAAGAATTGTGAATGCCATTTTTGCTGCATCAAATCACAATTAAATATCAAAGAAATGACAGAGTATCTTTTATTATTCCGTAATGCAAGTGCAGAAAACGGCTATTTAGCTACCAATGAAGACATGGTAGAAGACATGCCCAAATGGCAAGCCTGGATTGGAAATATTGCCATGCAGGGCAAATTGGTGAGCACAGCTCCAATTAAGTATGAAGCATCCATTGTAAACAAAGAGGAAACAAAAACGGGCCATCCGCATAAAGAAGCCAATAGCGTGCTGGTTTCCGGATTTTTGATTTGCAAATCAGATTCAATTTCAGAGGTGGAAGAATGGAGCAAAACCTGTCCGATTTTGAAGTACCCAAACAGTCATGTTGAAATTAGAACCATCATTCCTTTTCCAAACAATTAAGATGGACAAATTATTATCAAGCGGGAGATACATTTTCCCATTATCATTTTTGCTGTATGTTGGTTTACACTTAGGAAAACCAGATGTTGGAGCAGCTTTTGTACCTGACTATATTCCTTTTCCTTATTTCTGGAATTATTTCACATTGGTATGTATCGTTCTTTTTATTAGTGCTGCCGTTATTGGCAAATACGATAAACTTGCTTACAGCCTTATGGCACTTTATGTCATTCTAATGGCCGTGCTTGTGCATTTACCAAGAGCTATGGGTTATGAATTAAATAAAGAAACTATGATGTCAACAGAACAAGCCAGAGAAATGGAATTGGAAATGGTTAACTTTTTCAGAAATATCATGGTAACCGGAGCTCTTTTGGCTTTTGCGAAATATGTAGCTAAAGATAAAAGAATGTCCTTCACAAAAAACTAAGCTTTTCAGCACAGTATTATCATTAAAACTAAAGAGACTAGTTCAAAATTTGAGCTGGTCTTTTTTTTGAAAAAATTTGTAAGGTTATGAAATTCCACTCGTCTAATAGTAAATTAAATCAAACCCATGAGAAAAATTATACTATTAATTTTAACTATCGTTTCCCAATTTAAACTTTCTGCGCAAGGCTGTAGCGATGCAGGAGCTTGTTCATTATCCTTTCATCGTCAGCAAGATTCAATTGAAGAAATTCAAAAAAGAAAAACAATTGCTTTTGGAAATATTGTAGCATTAGGCGAAGAAGGGGTTTTCATTAATTCTAATTATTTTCTTTTTTCAGGTCATTTAAGCAAAAAAATAATTGGCGAAATAAAACTTACAGGCTCCTATATCAATGGAGATTTAGCCTCAGTTTTTAATGTGGGCGATATATATTTAAAAGGCACATATCTTTTAAAAACGAACTCCAAACTTAATGTCCAAATTTTAGGTTCGGTAAAAATCCCATTAAACAATTCGAATTTTAAAAGAAATGGAATATCATTACCAATGGTTTACCAAACTTCTTTAGGAACCACAGATGTCATAACAGGTTATTGGCTAAAATATAAGAATTGGGAATTTTTCAATTTAATTCAAGCACCATTAACTCAAAACAATAACAATTATTTCAGTCCGGCTGCTGATATGATTCCATTCCCAAGCACCAATAAATTTGAAAGAAATCCTGATTTAATAGCAAGTCTGGCTTATAAAAAACCAATTTCAAAATTCTTGATTGGTGGTCAGTTGCTTGGAATTTATCATTTAGGAAATGATACTTACTTAAATTTATTAAACGAAAGAAAAGAGATCATTGGTTCAGAAGGATTAACATTAAACTTAAACGCCACCATGGCTTATCAACTTAATAAAAAATCAAATCTTGGTCTATCATTGGCTTCTCCAATGCTTGTTAGAAAAGTGAGGCCTGATGGACTAACAAGAGCATTCACTTTTGAAGTAAATTACCAATTTTCATTTTAATGGAAGAACTCTTAGACACGAAAAACTGGGTAAACAATTACGCTGATTACCTGTATCATATTGCTTTTTTTAAGACCAATAATCAATCTGAAGCAGAGGATTTGGTTCAAAATACCTTTTTAGCTGCTTTTAAAAACAAGGATTCATTTAGAGGAAATTCTTCAGAAAAGACTTGGTTAACCAATATTCTGAACAACAAAATTATTGATTACTATAGGAAGAAAAAGTTTGAAAAGCCCTTCTCATCCTATATTTCAGAAACAGATGATGAATTTGGTAATCACTTTTTTGATTCCCATAATTTTGGTCGATGGATAAATAAAATTTCTCCCAATTATATTTCAAACAATGCTGATCATACTGTCATCAGTAAGGATTTTTCGGCCGCAATGGAAAAGTGTCTTGAGAAAATGCCACAGCGTTTAAAGAGTATATTTTTAGCAAAGTACTTCGATGAAATAGAGACAAAAAGTATTTGTAGTCAATTTGAAATTTCTGATGCCAATTTTTGGGTGATCATTTTTAGGGCTAAAACCATTTTCAGAACTTGTTTAGAAAAAAACGAAATCATTTAAAATCATGAAAAGTTATATCAATAGAATATTAAATAATTGCTCAGAAGTTTCACTTAATTATCTTAAAAAAGATGAAGAGACCTTTCCTTTAAAACAAAGGATTGAAATGAAAATTCATGTTCATTTCTGCAAATGTTGCCAAAACTTCATTCATCAATCAGACATCATAGATAATCAGTTAAAGCTATATAAAGAATCGCTCTTACATGATAAAAAAGTAAAGGCTTCAGATGAACTAAAAGATAAACTTGAAAAAATTATTTCAGAATAGTTGTAAGGATTGAAATGGTGAAGCGACTATTATAAAAACAAATCATAAAAAACATGAAAAAATTCTTCTTATTTTTTAGTTTCATTTTATCTATAACGATTATCAAGGCACAGCAAGTTCCTTTGAATTCAATAGTTGAACATTTCACTAATACACGTTGTAGTATTTGTAAAAACAGAAATCCCGGATTTCATGCCAATTTATTTGCTCAAACAGAAATTACTCATCTAAGTATTCATCCTAGTTCACCTTATAGTGGATGTATACTTAGCAAACAAAATACAGTTACCAACGATGCCAGAACTAATTATTATGGCATTTATGGAGGAACACCCAGATTGGTTATCAATGGAAGTGTTATTTCAGCTTCGGCAAATTATAATGATGCTGCTTTATTTAATCCTTTCAAGAATTTACTTTCTTCTTTTGAAGTAAAAATCAACCTAAAACAAAGCAATACAGATTCATTAAACTACGAAATTCAGATTAAAAAAGTAGCCGAAAGTAATCTAAGTATGGCTAGTTTATTTTCAGGATTAGCTGAAGATTCTGTGTTTGTTGATGGTGGCAATGGAGAATCTGAACATTATAATGTGCTTCGACATGGCATGCAGGAAAGTATTAATTTACCATCTGTAATTGGAACAAGTATTACTATTACAAAATCAGTATTTATTAAAACCATCTGGAATTCAAAAAGACTATTTGCCTTAGCAATGATTCAGGAGTCGAGCAATAAAACCATGATTCAATCAGGTAAAAGTGCCACATTAAGTCAAATCAGTTCTTCTATTCGTGAGATAAACGGAATAAATAAACTTCATGTTTATCCAAATCCAACAAGTGATTTTATTTATACAAATGATTCTGAAAACTATAAATATGTACTAATAAATCTATTAGGTGAAAACATTCAAACAGGCGAATTTTCAAGTAACAATGCCATTTCAATATCTGGGTATTCAAGTGGTTTGTACTATATTTTATTGGAAAATATTAAAACAGGTAAAAGATCTCAGGCATCTATTCAAATCAACAAATAATATGAAATTCAAATTTTTAGCACTGTTATTTTTGTTCATCAGTATAGGACAAATTAAAGCACAAAGTACTCCTCCAAATTATATTGCCAAACACATTTTAGTTTCAAATAATGTTGCGGTTTCTGGTTATGATGTAGTTGCATATTATATTCAAAAAAAGGCTGTGAAAGGAAGTGAAACTTATTCAGTTACAATTTCCGGAATCAAATACTATTTCTCGAGTTTAAGCAATAAAAATCTATTTATTAAAAACCCGGCTTACTTCTTACCACAATATGGTGGATGGTGTGCTTATGCAATGGGAGAAAAAGGAGAAAAGGTTGAAATTGATCCTGAAACTTTTAAAATAATCAATGGTAAACTTTACCTTTTTTATAATGCATTTTTTAACAATACATTAAAAACCTGGAACAAAGATGAAAGCCGCTTAAAATCTCAGGCAGATATCAATTGGAATAAAATAAATAAATAAAATAATTAAACACGAAAATGAAATCAATTTCAAATATTGCCTTTTGGCTAATCAAACTTATTGCAGCAATTATAATGCTTCAAACATTGTTCTTCAAATTTACAGCAGCACCAGAAAGTGTTTACATATTTTCAGTTCTTAATATTGAACCTGTTGGAAGAATTGGAACCGGAATCATAGAATTAATTGCAGGTTTTTTATTACTTGTTCCCCAAACATCAGTTTATGGAGCTTTACTGGGATTATCAACCATGATGGGCGCTATATTTTCTCACCTTTTTGTTCTTGGAATTAATGTGCAAAATGATGGAGGAAAATTATTTATATTAGCAATTATAACTGCTATTTGTTGCTTGATAGTTGTTTTTGTGAACAGGAATGTTTTATTTCAATTAGTCAAAAGTTTCTATGGTCGAAAAAATTAAAAATACGTTAACTGAATTGGCTTTTGTACTTCAAAATTTAGAAGATAACAAATACAATCAATCCTGTGCTCTATTGAACAATGGAAGTATTGGTCAGCATTGCCGACATATTATTGAATTTTTCTATTGTATGTTGGCTGGTTATGAAAATGGTGAGTTCAGTTACGACAATAGAAAAAGAGATTTAAACTTAGAAACTGATGCTAAACTAGCAATTGAAGGCATTTCTCAAATCATTCTTCAACTAGAAAAGGCGGATAAAAAACTGCAATCGAATTATTTAATTGATGAAAAAGTAATTCTAATTGACACCAGTTATAACAGAGAACTGGCTTTTAATCTTGAACATTGTATTCACCATCAGGCATTAATTAGAATTGCGATTGAGAATTTAACCGACATGAAATTACCTCATAATTTCGGTGTTTCGCCTTCTACAGTTTATTACCGTGAAAGTCTATGTGCACAGTAAGTGTAATTGTTCAAAACAATCAAATTTTTCTAACATCCAACAGGGATGAAAAAACATTACGTTTACCTGCATTGGCTCCTCAGTTATACTCGTTGAATAACAAAGATATTTTCTATGCAAAAGATACACAGGCAAACGGAACCTGGTTTGCTACTGATAATTTTGGAAATGCAGTGGTTTTATTAAATGGCGGATTTAAAAGACATGAATCAAAACCACCATATCTAAAAAGTCGAGGTTTGGTGGTTTTAGATATCATTTCAAGCAATAATCCTATTGATACTTTAGAAGATTATCAATTACAGGATATAGAACCATTTCAGGTGATTGTTAAGGCTAATGACCAACTGAAAAGAATAGTTTGGGATGGTGAGCAAAAGTTCTTTTTCGATCTGAATTCACCTCATTATATTTTTTCCTCGGTTACTTTGTATGAGGAGGAAATCATTCTTGAAAGAGAACAACTATTTCAATCATTTTTAGAAACAAAACCTATTCCGGAAGCATCAGATTTGATTTCGTTTCACCAACAAAATCATGATGAGGAAAATGGTTTTGTTATGAATAGAAATAACCTGGTAAAGACCATCAGCATTTCGCAGTTAGTAATTGGAAAAGAAATAAGCCAATACAGGTACCTCGACTTACAACTCAATCAAGAAACTAATCATCAAATTAAAATTCAATATTGAAAATTCCTTTTTCTTTTAGGTTGAAATGGCATCGCTTCATTAATTGGGAATATTGGCCTGGATACACTTTGTACCTGCCACTATTACCATACCTTGTTTATTTGGGTATTAAATCAAAAGGAAGTGGTTTCTTTCAAGCAGCAAATCCGGGATTAAAGTTTGGGGGAATGAGTTTAGAAGGAAAAAGTGAAATTGAAAAATTACTTCCCAATGAATACAATCCGAAATCTATTTTATTAAAGGAAGATACTACCCTTGAAAAACTGATTCAAATTGCAAAACAAGAATTTACCTATCCTTTTATCTTAAAACCGAATGATGGTTGCAGAGGCAAAATGGTTTGTTTAATTCATACTGAAAAAGAACTAATGTCCTATTTTCAGCAAATCAATTTTGATTTCATCATTCAGGAATATGTTTCATTTGAACATGAAATTGGTTTGTTTTATGTACGTAATCCTCATCAACAAGAAGGAAGAATTACTGGGATAGTTTACAAACATCCGGTTCAAATTACAGGAGATGGAATTCGCACCGTAGAAGAAATCGTAGAAAATGATTTCAGGTATCATCCACATAAAAATACTTTGTTTGAAAACAATGTTTCATTAAAAAACTTCATTCCATCTAAAAACCAAAGTCTTGTTTTGAGCAGAATGGGCAATCATTGCAAAGGTTCAAGATTTGAAGATATCAGTTATAAAATCAACCAAAAATTAAACCAAACCATCGATGCTTATTGTAAACAAATTGAAGGTTTTTATTATGGTCGATTTGATATCAAATACAAAACCTGGGAAGAACTTGAGTCAGGAACAGGCTTTAAAGTAATTGAACTCAATGGAGCTGGAGCAGAGCCAACACATATTTACGACTCCAAACACAGTTATTTTTATGCATTAAAAGAAATGGCAAAACACTGGAGACTGATGAGTGAAATAGCCATTTTAAACAAAAAAAACGGACATGCTTATATCCCTTTTAAAGAAGGAATTAAGTTGTTGAAGTTTGTGGGGTGAGAAGAATAGTTTGATATCTGAAAATAACCAAAATTTGGGCCATGGATAATATTTAACTTCACAACTAAATCCGCTTCCAGAAAACTATTTTGTCTTCCCCATCTTTCCAAAAGTCTTTTATAGTTGCGATTTGGGTATAACCAATATTTTGATAAAAGTTTCTTGCTCCCAATTGAGCCTCATCTGAAGAAGTTTCCACGATAAGAATTCTACCTTCAGATTCTTTAATTACTTCTTCAATATACTTCATCATTTCAGATGCAATTCCATGTCTTTGATATTCCTTTTTAACCCCAATAGCTAACAAATTATATGTACCTTCAGTTAATTTTTCTGGTACACAAAACCCAATTGCAATCGGTACTTCCTTATCTAAGCAAGTAAACCAAATGTTTTGAGTTTCCGGATTGTTAAAGTATTCAGAAATCATTTCATCTAAATATTCTGAAGGGAAGAGTTCACATGAATCAACAACTATTTTTAATTGGTTGATATCAGATTTTATTACAGGCCTAATTTTCTCAGTAATTGTCATTTTTTTTAAAATATTGACAAATGTATGAGCAATCAAGTTATTAAACTTGTAAGGTTCTGCTATTGTAAGCTTTGGATGGCTTAACTCCTAACATACTTTTGAAACTTTTACTAAAATGAGGCTGGTCATAAAATCCACTCTTTATTAAAGATGAAAATAAATCGTCTTTGCTATTCAAATGGTCTTTGATTGTAGATTTTAACTTAGTCCAGATAAGATATTTTTTTAAAGATATTCCAATATTAGACTTAAAAAGGTGTGAAAGTCTGCTTTCTGATAAGCTTGTAATTCCTTTAAGTGTTTCTATCACGGAATCATATTCTAAATCATTTTGATTTAAATAATTTATAAGCTTTGAAATTCTTGGATCATATTCTGTAGGTCCTTCAATGTTTTTAATACTTTGAACTATCTCATTGATTATTAAAACTTCATTGTTTAAAACCTTTAGCAAAAAACATCCATTTATCAATTCTATCTTATGTGACTTCAAATTATCTAGTACAAAATGATTATGGTGTTCAATCATGCTAATTTTAAGAATGCAATCAGCGCCAGATAATTTATGCTTCATATTTGATGAAACAATAGCAAGTTTCAATTGGGAATAATTTTCAACTTCGGTCTCTAATGAAAATGTTCCATTTTTTGCTATCATTATTTCTATCGCCGGGTGAGCATGTAGCTCAGTTTCTATACCTTCAAATTCGAAACTGTATATTCCCTGTAATGAATTAAACTCTTCAACTATCAAAGTAAATTTATTTGCTAAGGCACTAATAAAAACTCTCCTACATAAACTCAAACCCAATATCTCTTCTGTAATATTTGTTTTCGAATTCAATTTTCTCTGCGTTTTCTCTTGAGATTTTTACGGCTTCCTGAATGGTATCTGCTAAACTGGTGATGGCTAAAACCCTTCCTCCATTGCTTAGAATTTCGTTGTTTTCAGAAATTTTGGTTCCTGCATGGTATAATTTACTTCCTGATGCTTCTTCGAAATTGCTCATCACAAATCCTTTTTCATAATCTTCAGGATAACCTTTAGAAACCAACATGATTGTTGCAGCTGCTCTTGGGTCGATTTTTAATTCAACTTCATTTAAATTTCCATTAGAAGTTGCCAACATCAACTCTACAAAATCGTTTTGAATTCTTGGCAATACCGCTTCTGTTTCCGGATCACCCATTCTGCAATTGTATTCAATTACAAATGGTTCATTGTTTACCGCCATCAACCCAACAAAAACAAAACCTTTATATGAAATACCTTCTTGGTTTAAACCAAAAACAGTAGGTTCAACAATACGTTCTTTTACTTTTTGCATGAATACATCATCAGCAAATGGCACCGGAGAAATTGCTCCCATTCCACCTGTATTCAATCCGGTTTCACCCTCTCCTATTCTTTTGTAATCTTTGGCAACTGGTAGAATCACATAATGATTTCCATCCATCAAAACAAAAACAGAACATTCTATTCCATTCATGAATTCTTCTATCACCACCTTTTTGCTTGCATCACCAAACTTCTTTTCGGCAATCATGGCACTAAGTTCTTCAACGGCTTCTTTATGTGTCTGACAAATCAAAACACCTTTTCCAGCTGCAAGTCCATCTGCTTTTAAAACTACAGGCAAACTATGTTTCTTTACGTATTCAATTCCATCAGTAATGGTTTCAGCAGTAAAGGTTTGGTATGCAGCCGTTGGAACGCCATACTTCAACATAAAAGCTTTACTCCAGTCCTTACTTCCTTCCATAATGGCACCTGCTTGTCCGGGCCCAACAAATGCTATTTGAGCCAGTTTTTCATCAGCCTCAAAAAAATCTCTGATTCCTCTCACCAATGGCTCTTCAGGCCCCACAACCAATAACTTGATATCGTTATTGATACAAAATTCTGCAACAGCAGGAAAATCGTTTGGATTGATTAGTATATTTTTTCCAAGTTGAGCAGTTCCGGCATTACCCGGCATAATGTATAATTGAGAACAATGTGCACTTTTGGTCAATTGTTCTGCAAAAGCATGTTCTCTGCCACCTGAACCAATTAAAAGAATATTCATAAAGTAAGTTTATCGGAAAACCGTTTGATTTTGCAAATTTAAGATTTAGATACTGAACCTTTCATAAGTTTGAAAAGTAAAATCGTAAGCATTTTTTTCATCAGCTGCATGAAATTCTGAATGAATCAAATTCCATTCCTTTTCATCCAATGCCGGAAACCAGGCATCAGCTTCGAATTGATGATGTATGCGTGTTAAATATATTCGATTTGTTAAAGCCAATGCTTGCTGGTAAATGGTATCACCACCAATAATAAAAAGTTCTGTTTCGCCTGAAGCCGCAGCAGAGGATAAAGCTTCACTTAAATTAGAAAATGTTTCTGTTCCTTCGGCTTTAAAATCACCACGACTTAAAACCATGTTTCTTCTTTCAGGTAAAGGTCTTCCAATCGACTCATAGGTTTTTCTTCCCATGAGGATTGCATGTCCTTTTGTAATGGACTTGAAGTATTTTAAATCTTTGGGCAAATGACATAGTAATTGGTTGTTTTTTCCAATCGCATTGTTTTCAGCAGCAGCAACTATAATCGATACAATCATTATTTTTCTTATAAAAAAGCCCCGCATCGCGAGGCTTTATTTTTATACTAAGTTCATTTTAATTCTTTTGCCAATTTCATCGATATCGGCTTTGAATTTTTTATCGGTTTCCATAAGGTCGTTAACAGTTTGACAAGCATGAATAACAGTTGAGTGATCTCTTCCGCCAAAATGCATACCAATTGTTTTCAGAGAAGATTTGGTTAAATCTTTTGCGTAATACATTGAAATCTGACGAGCTTGTACGATTTCACGTTTACGGGTTTTAGATTTAACTTGTTCAACTGGAATGGTGAAATAATCGCAAACCAATTTCTGAATGTATTCGATAGAAATTTCTCTTGTATTGTTTTTTACGAAGTTTTTCAAG
Source organism: Vulcanococcus limneticus LL (assembly GCA_943361925.1). Lineage (GTDB taxonomy): Bacteria > Bacteroidota > Bacteroidia > UKL13-3 > UKL13-3 > CAISCU01. Next base: position 34,892 of record CALRIT020000024.1, read on the forward strand.
ATTTGTTTAGCCAAATCAAGGTTAACTTCTTTCTTATTCAAGCTTGCCTGAGCTAATAAACTAACTAAAGCACCTTGTAATTCACGCACATTGGTATTGATATTATGTGAAACATATTCAACAACCTCTCGATGTAATGTAATTCCATCGTTGTACATCATGTGTTCTAAAATAGCCAAACGTGTTTCGAAATCAGGAACCTGCAAATCTGCAGATAAACCCCATTTGAAACGGCTTAACAAACGCTCATCCATACCTTTTAAATCTTTAGGAGCACGATCACTTGTTAAAATGATTTGTTTACCTTGTTGATGTAAATGGTTGAAAATAGTAAAGAATATTTCCTGAGTTTTTTGTTTGTTTTCAAGGAACTGAACATCATCAACTATTAATACATCTACTTGTTGGTAGTAGTTAATGAAATCCTGACTTGAATTATTTCTGATTGCATCTACAAACTGGTTGATGAATTTTTCAACCGGTACATACAATACAATTTTGTTTTTGCTGTTTTGTTTGATCAGATTACCGATAGCATGAACCAAATGTGTTTTTCCTAATCCTGTTTCTGAGAAAACCATCAAAGGATTAAAAGAAGTTCCACCCGGTTTGTTTGCAACAGCTAAACCTGCGCTTCTTGCCAAACGGTTACAATCACCTTCAATAAAATTATCAAAAGTTAAACCTGTATTTAAATTACTTTCAATGTTTACCTTTTTAATACCTGGGATGATAAACGGATTTTTGATTCCGGGATTTAAATTTAAACCCTGACCAGCTTGTTGAGGCTCACCTTTTTGAGAGCTACTTCCAGGAAGATTAACAACATAAGGAGAAGAAGAACTAGTTCCATTCTCTACAATAATATTGTACTCTAATCTTGCACCAACTCCTAATTCTTGTTTAAGAGTTTTCTTCAATAAATTCACATAATGTTCTTCCAACCACTCGTAGAAGAATTGAGAGGGCACTTGGATAGTTAAAACTTTATTATCTAATTTAATGGGCTTAATTGGCTCAAACCATGTTTTAAAGCTTTGAGTTGGCACATTGTCTTGGATTAATTTCAGAATACTATTCCAAACACTTTCACACGTCTTTTCAGTCATATCTTTTTCTTTCAATTCGGTTCGTAAAAATGAACAAAAAAGTTCACATAGGAAAGTGTTATCAACATCAAAATGTATAAATATTTCATAGAAAATTTTTATGCACTGATTTCTAACACAATTTTTAATCGGGCAAAAAAAAATTTTTTGTAATGAAAGAAACTTTGTAGTGAATTTTGTTAAGAAATTTATCTAATCAACGAAGAGTCTTTTATAATCAATACTCTTCAGTCATTACAATTTCTTAACACTTTATATTTTCTGAATGTTTCCGACACTTATAGAATCGAAACTTGTAATAGTAGCAGTGTTTACTAGAGGTTCAAAGGTATAATCTATCCTACCCAGCTTTATTCCTGCCCATCCCACTTGGTTAACTACTACTTTTTTCCCGAGTTTATTGGTGTTGATAACAGGCTCATTAAGGAATGTATGAGTATGACCTCCTAACACTAAATCCACATCTGCGTTAGATGTTGACAAAGTCATGTCACTTGCTTTTTTCCCGTTATAATTGAAGCCTAAATGTGATAAACAGATAATCAAATCACAGCCTTTTTCTTCTCTTAAATACTTTGAAGTTTTCTCTGCAGCAATAATTGGATCATTGTAAACTATTTTTCCAAATGCTTTATCAGGAACTAATCCTGCTAATTCAATTCCCAATCCAAAAATTCCGATTCGAAGTCCGGCTTTTTTTATAATTTGAAATGGTAAAACTACTTTTTCTAATGCTGTATTTTTAAAATCGTAGTTTGCATTTACAATTTTAAATCCTGCATGAGGTAATTGTTTGATAATTCCATCAATTCCATTATCAAAATCATGGTTACCTAAAGTTACAACATCGTAACCCATTTGGGTCATTAATTTATATTCAAGTTCACCTCCATAAAAATTAAAATATGGTGTTCCCTGAAAAATATCACCGGAATCTAATAAAAGAACATTTTCTTCTTCCGACCTAATTTTTTTAATTAATGCCGCTCTGAAAGCTGCTCCACCTTTACCGGCATTCTGTTTGTCGATTTCAGGAAATGGTTCAATTCTACTGTGCCAGTCGTTGGTATGTAAAATGGTTAGTTTTTTAGCCTGTAAATTTCCAAATGATTGAAAAGGCGTATTAGCCAATGCGCCAAATCCAACTAAATAAGATGTCTTTTTTAAAAAGTCTCTTCTGCTATTGAACTTTAATTCTTCCATCTTTTTGATTTATTAATTTACCACCATCTTTAGTAAGCAATCTTAATTCCTGAATTACAGCATCTCTTAGTTTAATATCATATTGAAAAGTACTAACAGCATTTTTCATCATATCAGCATGATCACCGCCATTTGCGATATAATCACTTGTTAAAATTTTATAGGTTTTATTTGGATCAAAATTTTCTCCATTAATTTTAACTTCTTCTGCTTTACCATTTTGAATCACCATTGTAATTCCTGCTACAGGTGCACCTTTACTATCTGCAATTAAATCAAACAATTTGCGGCAATCTTCACCTTTCAATTCAACCATTACCAGCATGTTCTCAAAAGGAAGTAATTCGAAAACGGTTCTGATTGAAATTTCACCTTTATAAATCATGGGAATCCTTAATCCACCATGATTTAAAACACAGAAATCAGGTTTGTTTTCAGGTTTCCTTTTAGCAAATTTCATCAAAATATCAGAAACCATATTTCCCAGAGCTCCCTCCGGTAATTCCTTTTTTAAATCAAAAATAGATTCAGCAATTACCTCATTCATTTGTTTATCTAAATGCTTCTTGTATTTATTAATTAATACAACAGCAGTAGAATCTGCTTCAGGAACCGAATCTTTAACTATTGTTATGGAATTCGATTTTGTTAAAACAGCCTTTTTAGGTGAATGACAAGCAAACAGGATGATTAATCCAAGCAGGTAAAAATTTCTCATGAATTTATTTATTCGTCTTTAGGAAAAATCCGGTTTGATTAAACTTTGATTTTTAGGCTCTGTATTCACCAAATATATTTCTGAAAGTATCAGCAATTTCTCCTAAAGTAGCATAATCACTTACTGCATCAATTATATAAGGCATTACATTTCTTCCTTCTTTAGTTGCTGATTCAAGATTTGCCATTGCAGCACTGAATTTAGCAGCATTTCTTTCCGACCTTAATTGTTTTAATTTCTCAGTTTGTGAAACACGAATACTTTCATCGATTTTAAAAACTGGAGGAGCAACTTCTTCTTTTACAGTAAATTTATTCACGCCAACTATTACTCTTTCGTTGTTTTCAATTTCCTTTTGGTATTTATATGCAGCATCTGAAATTTCTCTTTGCATATATCCTTGTTCAATAGCAGAAACCGAACCACCCATTGCATCAATTTTCGCAATGTATTCCCATGCTTTTTTCTCTATTTCATTTGTTAGATTTTCAACAAAATAACTTCCTGCTAAAGGGTCAACTGTATCAATAACACCACTTTCAAAAGCAATCACTTGTTGCGTTCTTAAAGCTGTTCTTGCAGCGGCTTCAGTTGGTAAGCTTAATGCTTCATCAAATCCGTTTGTATGTAAGCTTTGAGTGCCTCCCATAACTGCAGCAAGCGCTTGTAATGTTACTCTTACAATATTGTTTTCAGCTTGTTGAGCCTGTAATGTTGAACCACCGGTTTGTGTATGAAAACGCAACATCATGGCTTTGGGATTTGTTGCACCTAAATCTTTCGAAATGCTAGCCCACATTCTTCTTGCTGCTCTAAATTTTGCAACCTCTTCAAAGAAGTTATTGTGTGCATTAAAAAAGAATGAAAGTCTTTGTCCGAATACATTGATATCCAAACCTTTTTCAATAGCTGCTTGTGCATATGCTTTTGCATTGGCAAGCGTAAATGCGATTTCCTGAACTGCAGTAGAACCTGCTTCTCTAATATGATATCCACTGATAGAAATTGTATTCCATTTTGGTACTTCTAAACTGCAATACTCAAAAATATCAGTGATTATACGCATGCTAGGTTTTGGAGGATAAATATAAGTTCCTCTTGCAGCGTATTCTTTTAATATATCATTTTGAATGGTACCTGAAATTTTCTTGATATCAGCACCTTGTTTTCTAGCTAAAGCAATATAAAACGACAATAAAGTTGAAGCAGTGGCATTGATGGTCATACTGGTTGTGATATCCTGTAATTGAATACCATCAAACAAAATTTCCATGTCCTTTAAACTATCAATAGCAACACCAACTTTACCAACTTCACCTTCAGCCATCATGTGATCGCTATCATAACCAATTTGAGTTGGTAAATCGAAAGCTACACTTAAACCCATTGTACCATTCGCCAATAAGTATTTATAGCGTTTATTACTTTCTTCAGCAGTACTAAATCCTGCATACTGACGCATAGTCCAGAGTTTTCCGCGATACATATCGGGCTGAACACCTCTTGTAAAAGGCCATTCACCCGGTTGCTCTAAATTAGGAATTACTTCAGTATAAAGTCTTTCAATTTCGATACCAGAATCGGTAATAAATTTCTTTTCCATGATAAAAATATTTTATTAACCGAAAACCAAATCGAATTCCTTTTTAATAAAAATCAATGCTTTATGAGTTGGAACATGCTCCAGTTTAATCAATTGTTCAAATATGCTTTTGCTTAAATCTAGTCCAACTGCATTCGGACCTAAATCCTGGTAAGCAGTATTTATCAAGTTTATCATTTCTTCTTTTACAACTCTAATAACTTGCCAAGATTGGCCTGATACATATAATTGTTGTGAAACATTATGATTAAACTCGGAATTAATTTCATTAATCAAATCAACCTTTAATTGAGTTGCACTTACACCTGGTTTATGAACACGAATGACTAAATTTTCAGGACTCATTCTTTCAAGCAATAAAATACATCTTTCATAAGCCTGTAATTTTAGTGGTTGCATGGTTTTACCCTGCTCGGCTTTTAAATCCAATAAGCGCTTCTGATATTCAGTATCAAAGAAAATTTTGAATTGGTAATAAGTAATTACGAAAACAATCAACGCAGGAATTAAATACTTGGTGATTTCCAAAAACAAAACAATTACATCATTCATAGAATAAAATTTGCCTCGAAAATAAGGCAAATCCTTGAATGAAGCCCAAAATGTTTTTTAAATTAGATAAGTTACATTCAAACTGTGTAAAGGTTTAGAAAAAATGAAATAATCGACCTTAAAATTGGTAGATTCGCAATACGGCAAATGGCAAAAAAAACAAAAGAAAATAAAGTAATATTTGGTGACGTTCAGGAGTTTACTGAACCTGAAGAAGAAAAAGCGCCTAAAAAAAAGAAGGAAAAAAGTTCCGGACTTAAGGAATTGAAACCTTTACGATTTTTAAAAGATGAGCGGTTTATTAAATCACTCGGACTCATTTTTATTTTTTCAGCCATTTTTCTTTTATTATCAGGAATCTCATTTTTAGTGACTTGGCAAGGCGATCAAAGTTTGGTAAAAGAAATGAGTTGGGGAACTTTGGTTTTAAGTGAACCCGGAATCAGTGAAAATACTTTAGGAATTTTAGGAGCCTGGATAAGTTATATCTTTATTTATAAAGGATTTGGACTAGCCTCTTTTTCATTTGTTGTGATATTTTTAGCCATCGGAATTGTATTACTTACAAGTACCGAACCCATTCCAATTTCAGCAACATTAAGATATAGTTTCTTCACAGGTATTTGGTTATCATTAAGTTTAGGCTTTCTTTTTGGAAATCAATTGCCTGTTCTTGCAGGTTCATTTGGCTATTTTGGCTCAATGTATTTAAGCGGATTATTAGGTAGTGCCGGAGCAGGTTTAGCTTTGGTTTTATATGCTTTGATATTTTTTGTTGCCGTATTTAATATCAAATTCTTTGAGCCAAAACTTGATTTAAATAAAAATCAGGAGCAAAAAAGTGAAAATACAGTTGCTGGAATTGACAAACCAGATTTTGATGAACCTGAGGAACTTCCTGCATTAAATCCTGATGATTTCATCCTAAAAAACAAAGAAGAAGAAGTTGAAGTTTCAGAGGAAATAGCAATTCCGGAACCAGAGGAAGAGACTATCACACAGGAAATTATAGAAGAAAAGTCTTTACTTGAAATTATCCCTTCAGCAGAAGATGAACCTGAAGAGGAAATGATTCAAGTTCATGTTCCTGAAGAAATTCCTCAAAATATTGAAGCCGAATTTACAGGTGAGGAAGAATCAGCCGCGCCAATTATAACGGGAAGTGGATTAGTTGTTGAAGTACAGGATATCCAAGATGAGGAAACTAAAGAAGAAGGTACAGTAAGAAAAGACCACTATGGTTTAGATGAACCTTATGACCCTACTTTGGATTTCAGTAATTATAAATATCCGGGATTAGAACTCTTAAACGATTATGGTGACAGTAAAGTTAAAGTTGAAACAGCTGAACTGAGCGAAAAAACCCGCATGATTGAAGATACCTTAAAGAATTATGGAATTGGTATCAAAAAGATTTCGGCAACCATCGGACCAACTGTAACACTTTATGAAATTGTTCCTCAGGATGGAGTTCGTATTGCTAAAATTAAAAACTTAGAGGATGATATTGCCTTGAGTTTAGCAGCATTAGGAATTCGTATCATCGCTCCTATTCCGGGAAAAGGTACCATTGGTATTGAAGTTCCAAACCTAACTCCTGCAATGGTTTCAATCAGGTCGGTAATTGCATCTCCAAAATTTGTTCATGCAGAAATGGACTTACCTATTGCTTTTGGAAAAACAATTTCGAATGAAGTTTTTGTAACTGATTTGGCCAAAATGCCACATTTATTAATGGCAGGAGCTACTGGTCAGGGTAAATCGGTTGGATTAAATGCCTTATTGGTTTCTTTATTGTATAAAAAACATCCATCACAAATTAAGTTTGTTTTGGTGGATCCTAAAAAGGTGGAATTGAACATCTACAAAACCATTGAAAGACATTTTCTGGCCAAAATTCCAGGTGATCAGGATGCTATCATTACTGATACAAAATTAGTAGTGCATACTTTAAACAGTTTGTGTAAGGAAATGGATGACAGATATGATTTGTTGAAAGATGCACAAGTAAGAAATTTAAAGGAATACAATGCCAAATTCATTAGTAGACGCCTTCCTCCAACAGATAAAATTAAACATAGATTCTTACCATATATAGTTGTAGTAATTGATGAGTTGGCCGATTTAATGATGACAGCCGGAAAAGAAGTTGAATTACCAATTGCCCGATTGGCACAATTAGCACGTGCTATTGGAATTCATTTGATTCTTGCAACACAAAGACCATCAGTTAATATTATTACAGGAACAATTAAAGCCAATTTCCCTGCGAGAGTAGCATTTAGGGTTTCACAAAAAATCGACTCAAGAACAATCTTAGATGCAAATGGAGCTGACCAATTAATTGGTAAAGGAGATATGTTATTTAGTAATGGTAATGATTTAATCAGACTTCAATGTGCTTTTGTTGATACTCCTGAGGTGGATAAAATCTGTGATTTTATTGGAAGTCAGGGAGGTAGAGAACCTTATCAATTACCACTTATTCAAACCGAAAATGATGAAGGTGGTGGTCATGAAGGATTTGATAGCAGCAACAGAGATGAATTGTTTGAAGATGCAGCAAGAATCATCGTTATGCATCAACAAGGTTCAACATCTTTGTTACAACGAAAACTAAATTTAGGTTATAATAGAGCCGGAAGATTAATAGACCAATTAGAAAAAGCGGGTATTGTAGGGCCATTTAAAGGTTCTAAAGCTCGTGAAGTACAAGTTCATTCCGAAGTAGATTTAGAAGAAATACTTAGGGCAATTCGTTAAACCATTGATAATAAAAAGAATCTAAATAAAACAAAACAAGAATTCGGCATTATTTATGTAATAATGAGATTATTCATTTTTTAGTTCGATTTCTTATAAAATATTTGCATTGTGAAAAAACTCGGAATTATCATTTTAATCCTTGCTTCCTCTTTTTCAGGAATGTCTCAAGGAAAAGCCAATGAAGCTGAAAAACTGCTAGATAAAATCAGTAAAAGATATAAAGCTTTTAAAACCATCAAAGCTGATTTCACCTATACAATTGAAAACAAACAGGAAAAAAGTCAGGAGAAACAAAAAGGCCAGATTCTTATCAAAGGAAATAAGTTTAGATTAGACATTGCCAACCAGCTTATTATTTGTGATAATAAAACAGTTTGGACCTTCAGTAGAGAAATCAATGAAGTTCAAATTAGTAATTATGATGCAAAAAAAGGCGCAATTAAGTTAGATGATATTTTTACTATGTATGGAAAAGGTTTTCTATACAAACAAATTGAAAGTAAAAAAGATGGCAATAAGGAATTGGTTTTAATTGAACTAACTCCCAAAGATAAAAAAAAGAAATACTTTAAAATCAAAGTTTGGGTTGATAAAACTAACCAAACAATCTTAAGCTCACAGGTATTTGACAAAAATGGAAGTATTCATACTTATACTGTAAATAATCAAGTTCCAAATTTAATTTTCCAAGACAATCAATTTGTATTTGATGTAAAGAAATTCCCAGGATGTGAAGTAGTTGATTTACGATAAGTATTTGAAAATTATAAAAAGGATTTCTCAAAAAGTATTCTAAAGAAATCTCTCAAATAACTTATAAAAAAAGAGGCTAAACTGTTGAAGTTTAGCCTCTTTTTTATTGAATATTTTTATAGGATTAAATTTTAAAATCCGCCACCAACATCAATTTTAACAGGACTATGTGGTTCAGTTGGAACTTCTTCAACAGTACCTTTTATGGTTAGTTGAATTGTTCCGTTTGTAGCGTTTGAATAAACTGTAATTCCTTTTCCAAACTGACCTTTATAAGAACCGGGATTGTAAATCGCTTTGATTTTAGCTTTTTGTCCAGGCATAATTGGTTCACGAGGCCATTCAGGTGTGGTACAGCCGCAACCTGGTTGAACATTAGACAATACCAATGGCACTTTCCCTTTATTTGTAAAAACGAATTCACAAACAGCAGGTTTTCCCTGATAAATTTTACCAAAATCATGAACCGTTGATTCGAATTCAATTATAGGTTTAACTTCTTCTTTTTTTGCCGGTTCCTGTGCAAACATGATTACTGAAGAAATAATCAGTAAGAAAAATACTTTTATTGTTTTCATTGAATTTTTATTTCGAAAATAGTGTTTAGGCATAAAAAAGCCTGCACAAAATTTGTGCAGGCTTAAATTATTTAAAAGAAATTACTTTTGTTCAGTTGGTTTTACATCACCTTTTAAGTAAAGAATGATGGTTGAGTTTGTAGCGTTACTCATTACTGTAACACTTTTAGTGAAAGGACCAGGAGCAGCTGCATTGTAAGTAGCTTTTACAAATCCTTTTTTACCTGGTTTAATAGGCTCTTTAGACCAATCAGGAGTAGTACATCCGCAACTTGCAGAAGCATTCGTAATAATTAAAGGAGTTTTTCCTGTGTTTTCGAAAGTGAAAGTGTAAGTAGCAGGAGTTCCTTGAGGAATACTTCCGAAATCATGTGTTTCTTTTTCAAATTTCACTTCAGCCTTTTTTTCATCAGCTTCAGGACTAGTTGTTGTTTGAGCATTAGCGGCAAACATTCCACCAATAGCAATTACTGCGGTTAAAATTAACTTTTTCATATTTTAAATTGTGTTTTTATTTTAATGATGAGACTGGCAATTTAATGTTTGCGTTGCAAATTAAAACCATTCTTCAACAGATTTTTTTATATTAAGCACTGCAAATCCTATTCCAAAAATATTGGTCAGTAAATTTTTTTCATAATTTACATCTATAATATTTACTTAAGAATTATAATACCCGCTGTAAATCAAGGCAATTAGACTGATTAATAATTTTGAATTAAATAAAATTCTTTAATTCTAATGAATTTTTGGTTCAGGCTTTTTGATGAACTGCAAAAATAGTTTAGGTTTGAGAAATTAAGAGAACAAACAAATGAGCAGTGCGGTAAATTCAGCAGACAACACTTCAAATTATCAATCCATTGTTCTGGAGGATTACAGAATAGCAATTCAAAGTAGGTTAGCTAGCCTACTTGGAAGAAAGGAAGTTTTAACAGGCAAAGCAAAATTCGGAATTTTTGGCGATGGTAAAGAATTGCCTCAAATAGCAATGGCAAAGGCCTTTAAAAATGGCGATTTTAGAAGTGGATATTACAGAGATCAGACTTTTATGATGGCAGCAGGTTTGCTTACAGTTCAAGAGTTTTTTGCTCAATTGTACGCACATACCGATGTGGCTGCAGAACCTGCAAGTGCCGGAAGAATGATGAATGGTCATTTTGGCACAAGACTTCTTGATGAAAATGGAGATTGGAAAGAACTTAAAAACAGCAAAAACTCATCATCCGACATCTCTCCTACTGCAGGACAAATGCTCAGATTGGTTGGATTAGCCCAAGCTTCTAAATATTATCGTCAAAACTGGGATATCATTGGTGAAAACAATTTCTCTGATAAAGGAAATGAAGTTGCCTGGGGAACCATTGGAAATGCGAGTTCAAGCGAAGGTCACTTTTTTGAAGCAATAAATGCTGCAGGTGTTTTACAAATTCCGATGGTTATTTCAGTTTGGGATGATCAATTTGGAATCTCAGTTCCGGCTAAATATCAAACAACAAAAGAAAGCATTTCTGAAATCTTAAAAGGATTTCAAAGAGATGAAAATAACAATGGCTATGAAATCATAGTTGTTAATGGATGGGATTATATTGAATTAGTTAATGCTTATGATAAAGCAGGGAAAATTGCCAGAGAACAACATGTTCCTTGCCTAATTCATGTGAAAGAATTAACTCAACCTCAAGGTCACTCAACCAGTGGTTCTCATGAAAGATATAAAAGCAAAGAACGTTTAGACTGGGAAACCGAAAACGATTGTATTAAACGTTTCAAAGAATGGATTCTTGAAAATAAATTGGCAAGCATCGAAGAACTTGATGCCATAGAAAATGAAGCTAAAATTCATGTGAATGTTTCCAGAAAAAATGCATGGGAAGCTTATATTAATCCAATTAAACAAGAAATTGATACTTGTGTAAATCATTTAAATCAACTTGCACAAAGTAGCGCTAATAGCCAATTAATTACTGAAATTTCATCACAACTAAAAGCAATTTCAGAGCCTATTCGTAAAGATATTGGTATGGCTGTAAACAAAGCCCTTCGTATAACTTATGGTGAAGATAGTTTTGAAAGACGTCAATTGGTTTCGTATAAAAATCAATTTTTAAACGAAAACTCAGATAGATATAATTCTGCTTTATTCTCAAACTCTAAGCAAAATATTTTCAATATAAACGAAACCAAACCAGCTTATTCAAATGAAAGTAAAATGGTTGATGGTAGAGAATTATTGGTAGCCTTTTTTGATCATATTCTAGGAAGCGATCCAAGAGTTCTTGCATTTGGTGAAGATTTAGGAAAAATTGGAGATGTGAATCAAGGTTTCGCCGGATTACAGGATAAATATGGAGAAAGCCGTGTTTCTGATACTGGAATTCGTGAACTTACTATTATTGGTCAGGGTTTAGGAGCTTCGTTAAGAGGATTAAGACCTATTGCTGAAATTCAATATTTGGATTATTTGTTATATGGACTTCAACCTTTAAGTGATGATGTTGCTACTTTGCAATACAGAACTAAAGGTGGACAAAAAGCTCCATTAATCGTTAGAACTAGAGGACATCGTTTAGAAGGCATTTGGCATTCGGGCTCTCCAATTGGAATGATATTAAATTCAATTAGAGGTATGCATGTTTGTGTACCAAGAAATATGACTCAAGCTGCAGGGATGTATAAAACACTTCTTCAAGGTGATGAACCTGCTTTGGTAATTGAGTGTTTAAATGGCTACAGATTAAAAGAGAAACTTCCTGATAATATTGGTGAATATAATGTTCCATTAGGTATTCCTGAGGTTGTTAAAGAAGGAGAAGACCTTACAATAGTATCTTATGGTTCAACATTAAGAATTGTTCAAGAGGCTGCAGAGCAATTGGAGGACTTTGGAATTAACTGTGAAATTATTGATGCGCAGACTTTGTTGCCATTTGATATTCATCACCAAATAGTTGAATCAATTAAAAAGACAAATAAGCTTTTAGTAATTGACGAAGATGTTCCGGGTGGAGCAAGTGCTTATATTTTGCAACAAATTTTGGAAGAGCAAAATGCATGGAGTTATTTAGACACTAAGCCACTTACTTTAACTGCAAAAGCTCACAGACCGGCTTATGGTACGGACGGTGATTACTTTAGCAAACCATCTGTGGAAGATGTTTTTGAAAAAGTAATAGGAATGATGACTGATTATAATCCTAATCAGTTTCCATCGTTTTTATAATCAAATAGAATAAAAAAAAACGGCTCTTCCTTAAAGGAACAGCCGTTTTTTTATGGGTTTAAGTCTGATTAATCTTTACTCTTACTATTCTTTTTAGATAAATTTTCTCTCATATCCTTTAGTGCTTTTAAGTCTTTCAACTCACATTTACATTTATCAGGAGCTGAAGTAACAAAGTACATCAATTCGCTATTAGCGGCACTTACAAATAATTTATTGCATGATTTTTCATCTTTTGCATAATAAAAATACATGAGGCTATTGTCCTGATTTTTTATTGCTGTTTGAATTTCCTCCGGTTCAACTTCTGCTTCAACTTCACCACCATATACATCCATTGGTTCTTCTTTACCTTTCAGTTGAATTTGTTTGTTTTCAATTAAAAGTTTTTTGTCGAACAAGTTACTTTTATCAGATGGATAATCTGCCATCATTGCTCCTTCACTTAAATCTCTGTCTTTTTCAACTTGAACAGCATAGTTAAAATAATTGTTTAAAAGCTGAACACCACGAATCATTTCAGTTTCCCAATCTTGCGTATCAATTTTGTTATTACAAAAAGCATAAGCTAATAAATTTTCTTTGGTTGCTCTTTTCGAAAATTTATTTATAATGGCTAAACCATTTAAATCATCTTCTGAACTACCCAGTTTAGATTTATTTTTAGAACCTTTAGCTTTACTAAAAATTAAAAAAGTATAATTTCCTTTTCTATACTTAGCCATTTCATCATCGGCAGCAAAATCAAAAGCAGTAAAACTCCAGTATTTTTCCATAGCTGCTGCAACAGATGCATTGTAAGCACTGTCGTTAAACATAACAACTATTAGCTTTGAATCTTTAAACTTTTCAAGATCCTCTTTCTTTTTAAAAGTTCCAAATTGAGCGTAAGAACTAAGGAAAAAGAGTGTAAATAAAACAGATGCTAGTATTTTTTTCATAATCAAAATTGTCTAAACGAATTTAAGCTTACAATCATACCAAAAAAAACAAAAAAAGCAGCTTAAAAGCTGCTTTAATATTAAGACCTCTAAAAAAAATTATTCTGCTGATGCCATCATTGCATTATCTAAGCCATACATAGCACCATAATGGTTAAGTGATTGACGAAGTTGACGACGTGCAACAAATATTCTTGTTTTAACTGTTCCAATTGGAATATTTAGGATTTCTGCAATTTCATGGTATTTAAAACCTTTAAAATTCATAGTAAAAGGTTTCTTCAAACTCATTGGTAATTCATCAATGGCTCTTTCAATATCATTCATCATGAATTTACTTTCGCCTTCGTTTTTTACACTAAGAGTTACACTATCCAGGTAGAAGTCATTATCAGTTTGATCTATAAAAGTATTTCTCTTCACCATTCTTCTATAGTTGTTAATGAAGGTATTTTTCATGATGGTATACAACCATCCTTTCAAATTTGTACCGTCCTCAAACTTGTCTTGGTAAGTGAATGCTTTTAGCATTGTTTCTTGAACCAGATCATTAGTGTCTTCCACATTTCTGGTAAGCTGATAAGCATAATGTCTCAATGGACGAGCTTCTCTTTCAACTAATCTTTTGAATTCAATGGAGGTCATATTGTTTAATCTTTTATTAGAATTGTTAAACAAACCTACGGGAGTTAATTGGACTATGCAAGCTATTTTGTTTAATATTTTCAAATAAGACTTAAACAAAATATAAAATTTAGATTTTCAGATACTTAAAATATCATTTATTAAATTTGGCGTAAAAACTGACCAAAATTTAGCAATTAATCATCAAAATAAGCTTACAATTCCTTTACAATAATTAACTAAAGTAAAAATTACTTAAACAAAACACTCGGTTTCATGTTGAACTCTATATACAAATCAAATAAGAGAATATTTTCAGAAGCTTTTCTTATTTATATATCACTAAATTGCAAACCAGATGGAAATAAGTATATCAAGAAAATCGCATTTCAACGCAGCACACAGATTAAATGTGCCTGAGTGGACGGCAGAGCAAAACAAATCGTTCTTTGGTAATTGTAACAATGTAAATTACCATGGCCATAATTACGATTTAATTGTAACTGTTACCGGCGAAATCGACCCAATTTCAGGATATATGATGGACATGAAGGTTTTAAGCGATTTAATTAAAACTCAGATTGAAGACAGATTTGATCACAAAAATTTGAATTTGGATACTGAGGAATTTAAAAATCTTAATCCAACTGCCGAAAATATTGCAGTTGTTATTTGGAATCTTCTAAGAAAACATATACCTGTAAATAACCATCTTAAAATAACTCTTTATGAAACAGAAAGAAACTTTGTTGAATACAACGGAAAATAAAAACTCAGACATGGAAGACCAACATGAGGATCACCACTTATTTTCAATGGAAACTCCTTTAAGGGCTGATGCCTTTGAATTGGATGATGAATTGAAAATTGAATTAATTCAAAAACATTTTAAAGAAATTATGCTCATATTAGGTCTTGACTTAAATGATGATAGTTTAAAAGGCACTCCTAATAGAGTGGCTAAAATGTATGTAAAAGAAATGTTTAAAGGTTTAGACCCTAAAAACATTCCGGAAGCAAAATTATTTGAAAATAAATTCAAGTATAAAAATATACTACTCGAGAAAAACATCTCTTTTCATAGTGTATGCGAACATCATTTTGTTCCTATTATCGGAAAAGCACATGTAGCTTATATACCTAATGGCTCTGTAGTAGGATTAAGTAAATTGAACAGAATTGTTAGGTATTTTGCTCAACGTCCTCAAGTGCAGGAGAGAATGACTATTCAAATTGCAAATATGTTAAAAGACGTATTACACACTCAGGATGTTGCTGTAATTATTGAAGCAGATCATATGTGTGTTGCGATGAGAGGTGTTCAGGACATTACAAGTAGCACTGTTACTGCAGAATATGGAGGAAAATTTCAA
Source organism: Vulcanococcus limneticus LL (assembly GCA_943361925.1). GTDB lineage: Bacteria > Bacteroidota > Bacteroidia > UKL13-3 > UKL13-3 > CAISCU01. The sequence goes on from CALRIT020000024.1 coordinate 50,335, forward strand.
GATGCAAAAACACGCGAAGAATTAATGAGAATGATAAGCTTGGATAACAATTAATTCAAGAATCTTTAATGATAAAAGCTCATGGGATATAAATTCCATGAGCTTTTTTTATGTTATGAAAAAAGGATCTAATCTAATAATTAACCGCAATTTTCTTACCTGCTACAATTGCAGTTTCTACACTTGGAACTCCAAAAGAATAGGGTAAATAGGCTAACGAAGGTATTTCTTTTGTGATATAAACATTTCCTTTTTTACCTTTTGAAATGCTTCCATGAGTTTCACTTAAACCCAATGCATAAGCTCCATTAATTGTGGCAGCATTAATTGCTTCCTCAGGAGTAAGTTTCATTTGAGTACAAGCCAAACTTACAACAAAACCCATCCTTCCATTTGGTGAACTTCCTGGGTTATAATCAGTTGCTAAACAAACCGGTAATCCTGCATCAATCATTTTTCGCGCAGGAGCATAAGGCAATCCTAAAAAGAAAGAACAATTAGGCAAAGCAACTGGCATTGTCATACTGGCTTTTAAACAATCAATTTCTTCTTGACCCATATATTCCAAATGATCAACACTTAAAGCATTGTTTTTTACTGCAACCTGCACTCCACCGGTTATTCCCAATTCATTTCCATGAATCTTAGCTCTCAAATTATATTTAGATGCTGCTTGTAAAATTCTATCTGTTTCTTCACAGCTAAAAAATCCTTGGTCACAAAAAACATCACAAAAATCAGCCAGACCTTCATCTGCAACTTTTGGTAACATTTCATCAATAACCAGTTTAATATAATCTTCCCTTCTTTCTTTAAAATCCATTGGAATTGCATGTGCACCTAAAAATGTTGCTTTTATTTCAATAGGAGAAATATCTTTAAGTCTACGAATAACCCTCAGCATTTTTAATTCATCTTCAAGTGTCAATCCATATCCACTTTTAATTTCAATTGCACCGGTTCCATATTTCATCACCTCTTGCAAACGACCAAATGCACCTTCAAGCAGTTCATTTTCACTCATTGCTCTTAATTTTGCTGCTGAGTTTAAAATACCACCACCGGCTGCTGCAATTTCTTCATACGACTTCCCTTTAATTCGCATAACAAATTCTTCTTCCCTACTTTGAGCAAAAACTAAATGTGTATGAGAATCTATATAAGAAGGTAGAACATACTTACCTGTGGCGTCTTTAATATCAATTCCAGGTGTTTTAGTGAACCTTTCATCAAACATATTAAAATCGGCCATGCTTCCATAATCATTGATAAGCCCGTCTTTAATCCATAACCAAGCATTTTCAATAAAAGGAAGATCGGCCATTTCTGCACCTTTTCTAACTTGTCTACCGCTTTCATCAATACCATAAAGGCCTTTGATGTTTTTGATTAAAATATGTCCCATAAAGTCAACAAATTAAATCATTTTTTTACTCCTATAAAATGACTCTTATTGGTTAAATAAAAATTTGAAATGTTAAGATTCAGACTTATTGTAATTTATTCTTTAAAAAAATCAGACAAACCAATACATTTAACCCATGAATAAAAAGTTTTTATTACTCAGCTCAGTCTTTCTTTTTTTTAGTTTGATAGGATTTTCTCAAGCAACTCAATCATTAAATAAAGCAGAAATTGAGCAACAATTTAACAAATTACGTAAAGGCGCATCTGTATTGTATTTAGCGGCCCATCCTGATGATGAAAACACCCGTTTAATTTCCTATTTAGCTAATGATTTATGTTTAAGAACAGGCTATTTATCTCTTACTAGAGGTGATGGAGGTCAGAACTTAATTGGCCCGGAACAAGGAACCGAATTAGGTGTTATTAGAACCAGGGAATTGATGGCAGCAAGAATGAAAGATGGTGGCGAACAATTTTTTACCCGTGCTTATGATTTTGGTTACAGTAAATCGCCCTTAGAAACATTTGCCAAATGGAACAAAGAGGAAATACTTTATGATGTAGTTTTTGTTATAAGAAAATTCCAACCCGATATTATTATCACTCGTTTTGCCACAGACGGAAGCGGTGGACATGGACATCATACAGCCTCTGCATTACTTGCTGAAGAGGCATTTATTGCAGCTGCAGACCCAACAAAATTTCCTGAACAATTAACAACAGTAAAAATCTGGAAAACCAATAGACTCTTTCATAATTCTACTGCACGTTTCTTTAATCCAAATGCAGATTTGAGTCATTTAATTAAACTTGATGTTGGTACTTTTAATAAAAATCTGGGTAAAAGTTATGGTGAAATTGCTGCTGAAAGCAGAAGTATGCATAAAAGTCAAGGATTTGGTTCTGCCATGCAAAGAGGAGAACAATTTGAGTATTTTAAACCTATTTTGGGTGATACTCAAAATCTAAATAATAATATTTTCAATGGTTTAGAATTAAGTAATAAACAATTTGATCCATCAGGAAAGTACAATTCGATTGTAGATAAAATATATGCTGCATGGCAAAAAAACGACCTAAAAGAATTGAATTTACAAATTGATCTTGCAAAAAAGCACTTAGTTCAATTAGGCAAATCAGCCAATTTTAATCATTTTAAACTGCTTGAAAATCTTCAAATATCAGTAAATGGCATTTTTTTAGAATCAACAATTGAGAAAACTCCTATTCTTGCAAAAGGTGATTCATTAAACATTAAAACATTTTTTATTAGTAGATTAAATCCTAATGTGGAATTAAAATCTATCAATCTAGAACAAATTGGTGCAATCGATAATTGTTTTGAAAGAATCAATAAAAAGGAATTCAATTCTACTAAAATGAATACGAATATTCCTTTTACACATTTGATTAAAACAATCCTTTGTCAGGGTAGTAATGGAAATTTATACTGGTTAAAAAATCAACCCAAAAACTCCTTATTTAACCAGGATAAGATTAAACAAATTGGCTTTGATTATGGACAGGATTTTGAACTAAAAGTGAGTTGCAATTTTTTAATTGATGGACAAGAAGTAACTATTAAAAGAGATGTATTTTACAAACAAGTTGACCCTGAGAAAGGAGAATTACATAGAAATTTTGTTGCAACAAATCCTATTCAATTAGAACTATTAAACGATGTAATCATAAGCACGAATGGTTCAGCTACAACTTGTCTTGTTAAAGTAAAATCGAGTTCTCAATTATCATCCAATTATGATGTATCAATTGAAATTCCTGAAAATTGGAAATGTTCAAATCCAATTCAAAAAATAGAACTCACATCTGAGGAAGAAAAAATTCTACAATTTGAACTAATGCCATCTGCCAGTGCAAAAACAGGCACATTAAAAGTCATTGCAAAAAATAAAATTGGTGTTTTTCAAACTGGAATTAAAGAAATAAAATACAATCATATTCCAACCCAGGTTTTGTTTCCAGAGGCAAAAGCGCAATTGGTTTATTTAGATTTAAAAAGAAATAAAAAGAAAATTGCCTATATCCCCGGAGCCGGAGATGAAGTTAGCAATTGCTTAAAACTTATTAATTATGAAGTAACAGAGTTAAACAATGAAAAATTGGCTAAGGAAGATTTAACTCAATATGAAACTATAATTTTTGGAGTTAGGGCTTTTAATACTAATGAAAACTTAAGCAAAATGAAGTCAAAATTCCTTGATTACATGAAAAATGGAGGAACAATTTTGGTACAATACAATACCAATTCATGGGCAGGTCCACTTCAAAGTGATATTGGTCCTTACAAATTTAAAATCACAAGAGACCGTGTTACTGATGAAAATGCTTCAGTAAATTTTTTAATAAAAGACCATCCAGTACTAAATACACCAAATAAAATTGGCGCAAATGATTTCGAAAATTGGATTCAGGAAAGAGGAATTTATTATGCAGGTGATTTAGATTCTAATTATCAATCAATATTAAGTATGTTAGACCCTGGTGAAAAACCAAATTCAGGTTCACTTATCATAGCTAATTATGGTAAAGGTCATTTTATATATACAGGTTTGGCATTTTTTAGACAATTACCGGCCGGAGTTCCGGGTGCTTATCGTCTTTTTGTAAATTTAATTGAGTTGAAATAAAACAAAAAAGAGGCTAATCCTGCGGATTAGCCTCTTTTTAATATGATAAAACAATTAGAAATTACGCGTTTGATTTAGCATGATCTGCCAAAAACTGAGCTAATCCGCTATCAGTTAAAGGGTGTTTTAATAAAGCTAAAATTGAAGAAAGTGGACTTGTTATTACATGTGCACCTACTTGAGCAGATTTAATAATATGAATTGGATTACGAATAGAAGCAGCCAAAATTTGTGTTTGGTAACCTTGAACAGCAAAAATCTGAGAAATTTCAGCAATTAATTGCATTCCATCATAAGAAATATCATCTAATCTGCCAATGAAAGGAGAAATATAAGTTGCACCAGCTTTAGCAGCAAGAATTGCTTGTCCAGAGCTAAAAACCAAAGTACAATTTGTTCTTATTCCTTTAGAAGTAAGGTATTTAATTGCTTTGATACCATCTTTAATCATTGGAATTTTAACCACAATATTTTCATGAAGAGCAGCTAATTTCTCACCTTCAGAAATCATACCTTCATAATCGGTTGAGATTACTTCAGCACTAACATCACCATCAACAATATTACAAATATCGATATAGTGCTGTAAAACAGCTGCTTCACCTTTAATACCTTCTTTGGCCATTAAAGATGGATTGGTTGTAACACCATCTAAAATACCTAAATCATTTGCCTCTTTTATTTGGGCTAAGTTTGCAGTATCAACAAAAAACTTCATAGTTTGTATAGAATATATAAATTGTGCCAAAGATAAGCTTTCAAAATTCACTATGCCAACAATTGACGAACTTTATTGGGACAGTCGCTATAAACAAAACAAAACCGGCTGGGATATTGGTTATCCCTCAGAACCAATTAAATGCTATATAGACCAGCTAACAAACAAAGAAGTTGAAATTTTAATTCCAGGATGTGGGAATGCATATGAAGCCGAATACCTGATTCAACAAGGATTTACCAATATACATTTGGTTGATATATCTGATACTTTGGTAGATAAATTAAAGTCAAATTTTAAAAACGAGATAGAATCAGGACAAATTAAGATAACGAAAAGTGATTTTTTTGAAATTGAAGAAACCTATGATTTAATTTTCGAACAAACATTTTTTTGTGCTTTAGAAACTAAACTTAGGGATAAATATGCCCAGCACATGAATAAACTTCTGAATAAAAATGGAAAACTTTCAGGTTTATTATTCAATTATGTTTTTGAAGAGGATGGTCCACCATTTGGCGGTAATATTGATGAGTATAAAAAAATCTTTGCGCCACATTTTCAAATTAAAACTATTGAAAATTGCTACAATTCCATCAAACCAAGAGCTGGAAAAGAATTATTTTTTATTCTAAAGAAACTATAAAAATAAAAAATCCCGACTTATTCAATCGGGATTTAGTTGGGGAGTGCTTATACCATAAAGGTATTTATTGTTTCGAACTACTGTTAATTTTCTGATTTTACTTTTTTGTATCCTAAAGAAATGGCTGCTAATCCTAGAATTAAGATTCCACCATCTAAAGGCACATCATTAGGGTCATCACCATTATCAGGTACTGCATCCATATTTCTTGGTGTTTTTACCCCAGGATTAGCTCCAAATGGATTTGGAACTGTTGGTGTATTAGAATTTGGAGTTTGATTTAAATTTGGTGACTGTTGCCATGTTCTATTTTCAATGCCTATAAACATCCCTTCATCATTATGAGATTGTTTATCATTTTCAGAAAAATTATAGTACTTATTGTATTTAGGATCATAATCTTCACCAAATATTTCGAAGTTACTATTTTCTCTGCTTTTGGATCCTTTAGCTGCTGAATAATCAAACCTTCCAGATTTATCGGATTGATCAAAACTACTTCCAAATCTTTCTACATTAAAATCATTAACTTGTTTAACCTCTTCATAATACTCTTCCTCCTCCTCTTCAATCTGAACCTCTTCAGTTTGAGCCTTTGAAACATATGCAGTTGATATTAAAACAATTAAAATCAATGCAATCTTATTTTTTGTTAGTTTTTCTAATGTCATCGAGAATATATTCTAAGGTTAAAAGAATCTTAAATAATGCCTTTTCGAATATGCACTTTTTTAGCAAAATAAAAATTATCCGAAAATAAATTTTCGGATAATTTTTAACTCAACTACTTTTTAAACTTTCTAAATCCATAAGCAGCAGCAGCTAAACCCAAAATACTGATGCCACCATCCAATGGTACATCATTCGGGTCATCACCATTATCAGGAACTGCATCCATGTTTCTTGGTGCTTTTATACCTGTTTGTCCTTGTTTGAATGGGTCTGAAACACTTGGCATATTCATATTTTCTTTTGGATTTACATCATTGCCTCCTTGAGGACCTTGAATCATGAAACTTCCTCCATTCGAGTTTGTTCTGTTATTTTGTTGAGTCTGGATTTCATCAAACTTAAAGTTTTGTTCCTTATCATTTCCAAAAATATCATAGTTATTCTCTCTACTTCCACTTTCTTCATTTGAATAATCTATATTTTTATCTCTTTGATCTTTTCCCAAATCACTCTTGAAGTTTTCCTGGTTCAATCCATTAAAAAATGGTCGACTTTCACTGGCTTCCGAACTGGATTCTCTTTCATCTTCATCATTATCTCTTGTTTGAGCTTGAGTTTGCATGATGCTAAACATCAATGTTAATCCAAAAATTGCCAGATGTAAAATTCTATTTCTTTGTTTTGTTTTCGGCGTATTCATCTTTATTCTTCTTTCTTTTTATACTTTGATGATTATGCCTTAGTTTTTAACCAATTTACCTTTCGATACTTTGCCTAATTCATCTGTTACTTCTACAAAATAAACTCCACTTGATTGAACTCCTAAGTCTATCTCAAAGCTTGAATTTCCTTTGTTAATAACACTGCTGAAACTCATCAACTCCTGTCCTACTGCATTGTATACTTTTACCTGTGCCATGTTGCCACTCATGTTTGGAACCTGTACACTTGTTACCTGTGCTGTTGGATTTGGATACATATTTACAACTCCATTTACGTTTTTGTAAATACCCTGAATGCGTTTCAAGTAATCAAAGTCGCCTCTGTTTACAAAAATCAATCTGAATCTATTCTCTCCAAATGTTAATGGATTGGCTGTGATTTCAAACTGGTAAGTTGGATTGTCATTCACCAATTGAATAACTCCTAAATATTTATCCTCCAACAATACATCATAAGCATTAAATTCTGTTTCGCCTTTGAAGCTGAAGGTATGCATTCCTGTGAAAGTTGTATTGATGCCTATAGGTACTACTGTTTCTGCTTGTGCTGCTTTGATAGTATTAATTGCATTTTCATTGCCTACTGCATCTTTTGCATAAATGTTCAAACTTGGATTACTCATTTTCTCTGAATCCATTGCATCTAATCCATCTTGTGCTTCAGGTGACATCGCCACTACCAATTCGTCTGTCAATTCACCCGGTTTGATGAAGTTTACTCTCAATGCTTTGATATTGGTTTTAAACAATGGTGTAGCAGGACTTGCTCCTGTTTTTACTGCCTCTGTTGCTACCAATACCGGACTTGATGCATTTGCTTTTACAAAGAAGGCATTCCCCGATTCGATGATATTTGATCCAAAGTTTGCTCCCAAACCTGTTGCACCATTCCATGTAGAAAAATGGTTGCCTGCAGGTCTGAATATCCATACCATATTGTCTACATTCGTTCTGGTCCAGCCTGCTGCATCCCAGTTGATTGGACATGCATATGGATTTCCTACCAAATTCCATCCTTCTCCATTGCTTGAACTATAAGTTATTGGAAAGCTTGCATTGCCTGTTTTTAAAGTTCCTGTTCCACTTAAGGTTACATTACTTGGTGCTGGATTGGCTCCATTCAATAAATCACATCCCTGAATTCTATTTCCTCTGATGAAGATTTTGTATCCTGTTCCCCATGTCAAATTCGTTGATGCTGTATTGGCTACACTTATCCATGCATTGGTATATAAAGTTCCACCATTGCTTCCTGCTACATTCGTATTGGTTGCTCCTGTTTCGTTAAACGTAAACATACTTGATGCATTTGACATTGTTGCATCGAAACCATTGGTATGAGCAGTTAAACTTGGACATAAGGTTCCACCTGTTCCTGTGCCTGTGATATGAACCTGTTGTTGCCAGCTATTAGCAATACTTGGTCCACTTGCAAACGGTGCTGCAAGGTATCTGTATCTTCTGCCACTGGCTCCCGGTACAAATCTTTCTACTGTTACATTACCTGTTACATTTGCACCTGCTGGTAATTCCAACAATCTTGCTGTGCCTGATGCACTTGATAACAAGCTTAGGTTACCACCTGCTGCCAATGTTGCTGTACCTTGTAACTGTAAGTTTCTTGATACACTTAATGGGGCTGATAAAGTTTTTGTTGTTGTATTACCTGCAACTCCAATTACCACATCTCTAAATGTTGCGCCATTACCTGACCATGTTTGGTTAGCCAATGCGCCTATGCCTACTAATTCTAAATCTGCACCTGTGCCTGTTAAAGTTCCGCCATTCGACAAATTACCGGCTACACTTAATAAGATTCCTGAATTGATTGTTAAACTCGCACCACTTTGAATACGTAATCCACGACAACTCATTGCTGATGATGCTGTTGGTGTTCCACTCATCACTACTGCATCTCTTGTTGCTACAGGACTTGAATTCCATGCATTACTTCCACTTGTATAATAAACCGGTGTTAAGCAAAATGCTTGTCCTGCTGTTACTGTATTATTAGCAATTGCTGTATTAACCGCTGAAACATAAGCATTGATACCTGTATTGGGACTTGCCCATCTAAAGGTAAAGTTTGGTGCTACGCCTGAGCCCCAACTGCTAGAAGTTGTTAATCTAACTCTAATTACTCTTACTCCTGATTGAGTTATTACGGTTCCACTACCTGCTCCAGGAGGAGTTTTCGAACCGATAATGATATAGTTATTTGATGCTTGATAACTAAATGCTGTTGGTACTTGAGCACTACTTAATTCTGAGGTGGAAGATACTGCCGCAACAGTCATTGTGCCTGCATTTCTAAAGGCTGAGTTCATATTGATATAATAAACTCCTTGAGCATACTCCCATGTGGTTGTTGAGCCTGTCGCGTACAATTTTACATCAAATTCATAAACTGTACTCGATACCATCACTTCATTCTCTACTCGGCACTCAAACGATGGACTCTGGGCCTGTAAGTGTGTTGCTGATATCAGCAACATAAACATCATGATTGAAACTATTCTTTTCATATTGTATTTCTTTTTCTTTTTCCTTCTTTAATCTATGGACGAGCTATGCCGATAAACATACTGCCATTATTATCTATCAATGTAAAATCATTACCA
>CALRIT020000025.1:0-58716 GCA_943361925.1 Vulcanococcus limneticus LL
ATTATTCCTGGCGAGTTGCTCCTCAGCAGAGCTCGCTTCCGCTTCATCCAGTAAAACAAATGTAAACGGTATTCAGGATTTAAAAAAATGTGTAAACTTGTAACAGGATTATTAATCAATAAGTGTAAACTTTTTTCAGGACGAGACAATATCTATAAAATTAAATGGACAGAGAAATATAAACCCAACGAAAGTTTTGAGTATGACAAGAAAGGAAATCTAATAATAATAGATATGGTTTTTTCTTCACCTTGCTTTCATATTTATACAAACGGGTCTATATCAATGACAGCCCGGACAATGTAGAATAGACGATTAGAGATGATAACCTACCCATAACAACACATTTGCAATAGGCGTGCAATTCGTCTCTGTTTGACGGGATTTTCGTGGTTGTAAAATTCGTTTCCCTAAGTTACATTTGATTGTAAACGCACGCCCATCGCAAATTTGCAAAACGTTAGCTGCAACCGTGCCGACACAACAAACTTAACAACGACAAACAAAAATATGGACGAAGAAATGCTTAAAGCAATTGCAGGTCAACTTAGACAACCGACAGGCGAATATGCAATTCAAGTTGGCGAAAAAATGAATGAAGGCAATTTACATATAAACCTAAATACCTTTGAAGCACTTCATTTGACGACAGGCGACAATATTCTTGAAATTGGAATGGGCAACGGATATTTTGTAAAAAACATTTTATCGGCAGACAATTCTATAAAATATACAGGTTGCGACTTTTCCGAAATAATGGTTGACGAAGCTCGTAAACGAAATGAAAAATATGTAGCAAATGGACAAGCTGAATTTCATAACGCAGACGCAAACGAACTTCCATTTGACTCAGTTACCTTTGACAAGGTATTTTCAATCAACACCATTTACTTTTGGGACAATCCGCAAATAGTTCTTGCTGAAATATGGAGGATTTTAAAACCAAAAGGACAAGTTACTATTTCAGTTAGACCAAAATCTATTATGGAGCATTACCCATTTGTGAAATATGGTTTTAAAACATTCGCAAAGGACGACTTGACAGAATTAATAGCGAAAAATAATTTTAGAGTAGTTGACATTATAGAAAAAGTCGAACCAGAAGTAGAGATAAACGGAGAGCTAACGAAAGCAGCGACATTACTAATAAGAGCAGAAAAATAATGACGAACGAAAAAACGGCAGCAGCTAACAGCACATTTGCAATAGGCGTGCAATTCGTCTCTGTTTGACGGGATTTTAGTGGTTGTAAATTTCGTTTCCCTAAATTACATTTGAGTTCAAACGCACGCCCATCGCAAATGTGCAAAACGTTACCTGCAATTACCACCGACCATGAACGAACAATTTGAAACATTCATTTACCAAAGAGTAAAAACCGCCAAGGCACTTGAAGTAAAAGAGATTTTATCCATCTTCAATGAGGAGGTTTATAAAAAGGGGACTCTTTTCAAAAAGCAAGATACGGTTATTCTAAATATTGGCTTTTTGGTAAATGGCAGTGCAAGGTCTTACTTCATCAATGAAAAGGGCGATGAAATAACCGATGAGTTGCTCCAGTATAACAATTTTTTATCGGATATTATCAGCGTCAGAACCAATGAGAAATCACCAGTGATCATCGAAATTTTGGAGAATTCCACACTTCTTATTGCACCTATGGACAAGGTGTGGGAATTGCTCAATCATAACATTACTTTCAATATACTCTTACGTGAATACATGGGAGACCGAGCTATGCAATTGGTCAAACACCATCTTTTATTCTTAAATGGTACGGCTAAACAACGATACGATTATTTAATTGCCACCAACCCATCTTTATTCAAAAAATTTCCACTTCGATACGTTGCGTCAATGATTGGCGTAACCCCTACCCAGTTGAGCAGAATTAGAAACGATAAATCCTGAGGGGGTTTAATTTTTCAACATTTGTTGAGTAACTCTAGCTCATGCTTGTATTAGTTTTGTATTCAGAAATAGTCAAAAATAATACAAGTATGAAAATCGGTAAAAAAACATTTTACGTATTCGGTGGCATTTTAGCCCTAATTGCTATCATAGCCATTTCTCTACCCTACATTCTCAAATCTCGTGGTTTTCATCCCGATAATCCAAAGGGAGAAAAATTTGATTTGAAAGGAAAAAAAGCACTTATAGTATCTACTAGCCACAATGTATTAAATAAACCTGGTGAAACTACCGGACCAGCTACGGGTGTATTTGCATCTGAAATGACCATACCATACTATGAATTTCTTGATGCAAACATGGAGGTAGATATTGCCAGCATAAAAGGAGGAGAAGTTCCCATAGACCCGCAGTCTTTCTAGTATTTTTTGGAATCGAAAGAAGATAAACGTTTTGAGAAAGATGAAACTTTTCAAGCAAAAATTAAAAATTCTATCCCAATAGCTAGTATTGATTTAAAAAACTACGACATTGTGTTTTTTGCAGGTGGATGGGGTGCTGCATACGATATGAATACAGAGGTTGTTGCTACAAAAGTGTCTGATGCCTTTTACAACTCCGATGTTATTATGGGTAGTGTGTGCCATGGTGCTTTAGCATTTACTAACGCAAAAGATAAAAAGGGCGAATATTTGGTTAAGGGTAGACCCATGACTGGAGTTACTCAAAAGCAGTTGGCATCTTTCGGTATAGAATTTACACCTTACCACCCTGAACAAGAACTAAAGAAGGCTGGAGCAATTTATAAAGCCAGTCATGATAAACCCTTAGATCAATTCAACACCATCACCGTTATCGACCAAGATAAGCGATTTGTTACAGGTCAGAATCAAAATTCCAGCCATGAAACAGCACAATTAATGATGAAAACTTTAAAAACTGAAAAATAATTATTCAAACTAAACAATACTAAAATGAAAAAAAACCTAATTCTACTTTGTCTTTGCATGGGCACTTTCATAGCTAAAAGCCAAACTTTAAATGATTCTTTGCGGAAAAATGTATTTAAAGTCAATATACTGCCACCTTTATTGAGTTCAATTAATGAAATTTCCTACGAGCGCATGGTAAAACCAAACCTAAGTATAACTGCAGGTTTTGGTACTAACATGAGATCTGACCAATCTGATTTTCAACTTATTTCAAATACTGACCTAAGATTTTTCAATACAGAAATTCAAAATAGGTATTTATTAGCAGAGGTAAGACGCTACATTGATTTCTCTGAATGTAATACACCATTTGGCTTTTATATTGGAGGCTTTACTAGGCTTAGAAGCATAAATTATAGTGCAGATGCTGAATTTGGTAATAGAATAGCAAATATTAACTCTAAAATAGATTTGGAATATCGAGCCCTAAATTTTGGAATTTTACTTGGCTATCAAATTCATCTCAAAAATAATTTGCATTTTGATTTTGAATTCGGAGGAGTGGGTTATTCTCCAAATTGGGTTCGTTTTAATTCTAGCACCACATTGGGTAGTGACGAACTTTCAAGGTTATCGGATGCTTTGAAACAAAATTTTGGTATAGGTGGAAATTACAAAGACATAGAACTTAATAGCACATCCCTTGAATACAATTTTTGGAATTGGACTGTTCGCTATGGGGTTTCCATAGGGTATAATTTTTAATTATCAAATACCTTTTTCAGCTAATTCAATCATGATAAAAACCAAAACTTTGGTTATTAAACCAATGAAAAAAACAACTTTTAATATTTTTTTCTCTTTATTTATTATTTGTTCACTAAATGCACAACAAATAAATACTTTAAAATCAAAACCAAACATAGTTTTGTTTTTAATAGATGATTCGGGTTTGATGGATTTGGGTGCTTATGGAGGAGAAGCTCGAACGCCAAACATTGATAAACTTGCTAACAGGGGATTAATGTTTACCAATATGCACGCATCGCCTGTGTGTGCTCCTTCTAGAGCAATGCTAATGACGGGTACTGATAGCCATTTGGGCGGGGTTGCTAATTTGCCCGAATTTCTTTCTGAAGAATACCAAACCAAACCAGGGTATGAAGGTGTTTTGAATGGTAGGGTGCAAACCATTGCAACTCGTTTAAAAGAAGCCAACTACAATACCTATATGACGGGCAAATGGCATTTGGGTCACGATGAAAAAACGCTTCCTTCAAAAAGAGGATTTGACCGCACCTTTATATTAGGAGGCTCTGGTGCGAGTAATTATGACAATCATGGATACTTACCTATGAAACCAAAAGCTCATTGGTATGCCGATGGCAAAGAGGTGGAATTGCCTGAAGATTTCTATTCCTCAAAAACATATATAGATAAAACCATAGAATTTCATGAGGCAGAGCAAAAAAAGAACAATCCGTTTTTTGCTTACATCGCTTTTCAAGCCATCCATGCACCCATACAAGCTCCCAAAGAGTTTGTAGATCATTACAAAGAAACCTACAAACAAGGCTGGAATAAATTACGTCAAAAACGATTTGAAAAAGCCAAACAATTAGGATTTATTCCTCAAAATGCTCAATTCTCGGATGCCTTTCCACAATTTAAAAAATGGGAAGATTTGTCGGAAAAAGAACAAGAATTTCACTCTATTAATATGGCAGTTACTGCTGGTATGCTAGAAGCAATGGACTATCATATTGGCAGATACATCGAGTATCTTACCCAAAAAGGGCTAATGGATAATACCATTTTCATCGTTACATCAGATAATGGTCCTGATGGTGCAGACTATAAACAAGGTTTAAATTGGGCAAAAAGAAATGGATACCATACTGATTTAGAAAAAAATGGTGATAAAGGATTTTTTGGTTATGTTGGTCCTGAGTTTGCCAATGCCTTATCTTCTCCTTTCTCTTATTTTAAATACTACACAGGTGAAGGTGGTATAAGAGTTCCGTTTATTTTAAGCGGAAAAAATATGCCTAAAAACCAACGAACAAATACTTTTACCTTCTTTACAGATATCGCACCTACCATTTATGATATAGTGGGTATATCAAACCAAGCAAACGAGGGTTATGCACCCATAACAGGGAAAAGCATGCTTCCTCATATCAACAATCCCTCTGTGCCCGTGTATGCTGCAAGCGAAGGAGTAGGCTTGGAAGCTGCAGCCAGTTCTGCGTATTTTTTAAACGGTTATAAAATTGTGAAAAACAATATCCCGCTTGGTGATACAGAATGGCATTTATACAATCTTGAAAACGACCCAAGCGAACTAAATGACCTTGCACAACAAGAGCCTGAAAAGTTTCAAAAAATGTTGGCTGCGTTTGAGGCATATGCAAGAAATGTTGGTGTATTAGAAATGCCCGAAGGTTATTCAGCTCAGGGAACAGTGGCTAAAAAGTCCTATATCGTTATACTAAAAAATCTTTTACCTTATATTTTAATTTTTGTAATTGGTTTGGTAGTTTTTGTGATATTCTTAAAAAGAAGGAAACGAAATAGTAAAAAGCTTTAAAGCTTATGGAAGATAAGAAAAATAATGTATTTACAGAAATAGAAATTAACGCTTCACCAGATAAGGTTTGGAACGTGCTAACGGATTGGAACAACTTAAAAGAGTGGAGCTCTTCTTTCATTGGTATCTCAACAGAAAAGATGACCAAAGGTGAAAGATTTGTTTCCTATTTCAAAAATCCTATAACAGGAGGTATACTAGAGTTGGAGCATGTATGCACAGAATATGAAGAAGGAATAAAATTTGGTTGGTCGGGTGATATTATTGGTAAAGTAACAGATCTTCATATTTATTCAATAGTACCTACACAAAATGGAACTACATTGTTTAAACAAGAGGATGGATTGCATGGTAAATACAGCAAGTTATTAAACTTTTTGGCAGAACATCACATGATGTCTATGTATAAAAAGTTCAATTTAGAGTTAAAGGAAAGGGTAGAATTACTTTACCCAAGAACTAAGAAGTAATATTTTAAAAATGAACATTTCAAACTCATTTTTTAAAGAAAGGAAAAGATACGTACTAAATTTTTTGGTACTTTTTTTCATACTCATAAATCATTCGGCTTATAGCCAACAGGAATTTTTTCATGAAATTGCTATTGAAAAAAAACTTGTTGAAAATGAAAAATGGGAGTTTATTGGTGAAGCCAACTTTAAATACGCATACAATGAACCCGCATGGAGAAGATGGGGAATTTCAATAGCTGGTGATAGAAAAATAAAGCGATTTAATGTATTGGGTGGTGTTAATGGTTTTTATACCTTTAACAGAGATATTACAAATTTCTTTGAAATTAGACCATGGACAGCTTTACAATTAAAGTTTCCAATTGTTGGAAATATTAATTTGAGGCAACAATTAAAATATGAGTGGCGGTTTTTCTATACCGAACAAGAACCTAAAACGAACGAAAACTATGGACGATTGCGATATCAAATTGGTGTTGATATTCCAATACAATCTAAGGAGGAATCATCTTGGACCATCAGACCATATTTTGAGTGGTTTTTTATTAAAGACCCTGCGGAATTTGAGCGGTTTTCGAATGAAAGAGACTTTGGCCTGATGGCAATCAAGCGTTTCAAAAATGAACATAAGCTTTCCTTTGGATTTACAAGCGAAGTTTACTATCATTTGGATGCAGAGAGAGAATTCGGATATCTTTTTTTTGTAGGGTACTCTTATTAAAACTTAAATAATAAAAAAATGAATAAATTTTCAATTTTCAAAAAAATTTTCACACTTACTTTTTTCGTTACAACGGTTTTAAGTTGTCGTGTTCTTGCTCCAAAGATTTTAGAATCTGAAACCTTGCCCGAAGTGGATAAAACAAGAGAACTCAAAATATTAACAGCCTTTTTCGGATTGGATAATGGTTTGACTAAACGAGCCAACTTGATTTACAGTAAAGCCTACGGTAAAGATGGTATGCCTTTGGTGTTTTCACACGAGTTAGACCCTAAGTCAATTCAAGGTTCAGACTTTGAGGTAACAACAAAAAATGGAAATGTTTACATTGTAGAAGCTGCAAGCTTACAACCTGCCAATGAAGAATTTGAATTGAGAACGGTCTTGCTTATAGGGGAATATGGAAGTTATCCAGACAATCAACCAGTTTCTGTAAAAGTGATTGGAGATTTAATAACTAGAACTGGTCAAAACTACAAAGGTCAAATTATTAAGGTAATTCCTCTGGAAGATGGCCCAGTTTTGAGCTATGCTGATTACTTTTCATTTGACAAAGATTACCCATTCGTAAAGAAAGGAAGAGGCTGTGATTGTCCAAAAGAAGAGACAAAAATGGTAGTAAAAGTAGTTTGGTCTGGAGGCGTAAGAGCCCTAAATGGCAAAGAACTTGGAGAAAATGAATTGAAAGACTTTGTAGTTACCCTTGTTAATGGTGCCGATACGACAAAAGTAACACCTTTTAAATTGGCGGACTTAGGCGATAGTGAAAATAACATTGACCTTTGTTTAAAACAAGCGGGCACTCCTATTCTTGTGGAAGTGAATGAAAATATTGCCATCGACCCGAATAATGATAAAAACCCGAAGACCCAAATTAAAGTAGCAAGCAGATGGTAATTATTCAGAATAAATGAATGTTGGAATACGTCATATAATATGGATTTTTATGATCCTTATTTTATCCGTTTGGTCTTGTAAAACAGATTCAAATTCAAAGGGAAAGCTAGAGGTAGTTAGCTTTGGTCAGTTTGATGAATTTGTAAAAAAAACGGGTTACATAACCGATGCAGAAAAGTTCGGTTGGTCAATTGTTCAAACAGATGTATTCAATTTCCATAAAGTTGAAGGAGCTAATTGGAAAAAGCCCGATGGGAAAAACGAAACAAAATTAAACGATTTGCCTGTAACACAAGTTAGTTACAATGATGCCGTGGCGTATTGCAAATGGTCTGGCTCAAAACTTCCATCATACAATGAATATTGGGATTTAATTAAACATGATAAAAGAAAAGTTATCACTGATAATAACGGACCTATTACGACTAAAGATAAGGCTAACATTTTAGGAAATGTTTGGGAAATTACTTCCACCGAAAACAATGGTAACATTCGTTTAGCTGGTGGTTCATTATTTTGTTCGCCCAATACTTGTCACGGCACCAAAAAGGAACGAGAACTATACGTGGACAAACAGACGGGAAATCTTCATATTGGTTTTGCGGTGATACATTGAACAAAACTGCAGCTAACAAGGTATTGGCAAAATTGGGG
Source organism: Vulcanococcus limneticus LL (assembly GCA_943361925.1). GTDB lineage: Bacteria > Bacteroidota > Bacteroidia > UKL13-3 > UKL13-3 > CAISCU01. Next base: position 8,179 of record CALRIT020000025.1, read on the forward strand.
CAGAAGTGCTAAATTTGAGCTTTGGAATTCTAATCAAAATTTGTGCTAAATTGAACATTTGTACCTTGAATGCCCCAACTTCGCCAATACCCAAAACGTTATCGGCAACCCTATGACGACACAGCAACCTTCAAACTAACAGACAAAAAACTTGTGCAGACGACTTAGTTTAACTTCCTTTGTAAAAAATACCATATAGTATCTTTTATGAAAAAAGCCGAAGCAACACGACAGACCATTTTGCAGAAGTCCTTTGAACTTATTTATACTAAGGGTTATCAAAACACAAGTATAGACGACATTCTTGCTACAACGCAAGTAACCAAAGGAGCTTTTTACTACCATTTCAAAAACAAAGACGAAATGGGAGTTGCTATCATCAACGAACTGCTTAAACCTGCTCTGACAAGTGGTTTTAACGACCTTCTAAAAAGCAATGAGAACCCTTTAGATGCTATCTACCAATTGATGAACCACCTTTTGATGAAGAATGATTTTTTGAAAGTTGAATACGGTTGTCCTGCTGCCAACTTCACACAGGAAATGACACCTTGGAATGAAGCATTCAGTATTGCCCTAAAAGAAATAACTCAACAATGGACAAAGGCAATGACTTCCGCTATTGAAACTGGAAAAAAAAATGGATTTGTAAAGAGTGAAGCAAACGCCAAACAAGTTACCTTGTTCGTAACATCAGGTTACTGGGGCATTCGGAATTTTGGTAAATTAGAGAACAGCAAAAAAGTGTATTCGCCATATTTAAAGGAACTTAAATCCTACCTTGACAACTTGAAATAAAATTTTTCACTAAACATACCACTTAGTATGTTTTTTAATTACCTTTGCATCGTAAACGAAAAAGCGATGTATCAAATACTCACATTTTACCACAACTTTATGCGATGGCTTGTCTTGACAAGTTTGCTATTTGCCATCTATAGAGCATACAAAGAATATTTCTCAAAAGCAACATTTTCCAAAATAGATAATGCAGTTAGACATTGGACAGCAACCATTGCACACGCTCAATTGATGATAGGAATGGTGCTTTATTTCCAAAGCCCAATTATCAAATACTTTATGGCAAACTTTAAAGAAGCGATAAAGACTTTTGACTTATTATTCTTTGGACTTATTCACGGTTCACTAATGCTTACAGCAATTGTGATTATTACAATTGGTTCTGCAAAAGCAAAACGCAAACCAAATGACAATGAGAAATTTAAAACAATGCTGATTTGGTTTTCATTTGCCTTAATCATTATTTTCATTGCCATTCCCTGGCCATTTTCACCATTAGCAAACAGACCCTATTATAGATAATATGATAAACTTATTCAAAACAAAAATCGGACGACTTCGTCTAATTGGATACTTGGAAGGACTGTCTTTGCTAGTATTAATATTTATTGCTGTTCCTATGAAACACATTTTTCATAACCCAGCCCTTTCAACATTACTTGGACCAATTCACGGAGCAATATTTTTGGTTTTTATACTTAACACTATGAGTGTTGGTATTGAACAAAACTGGAAGTTCAAAACAACTACTTGGAAAATTCTTGTTGCTTGCTTCATACCATTTGGCACATTATATATTGACCACAAAATTTTCAAAAACATACAAGAGTAATGAAAACATTTATAATAATTATTTCATCAATTTTAGTAATCTACATTGGTTATAGAACCTATCGTTTTGCAATGCTTTCTAACGGACTGGACAAGAAAATTGCCAATGGGGCAATTGTGTTAGATGTACGAACTGTTGAGGAATATGCAACGGGACACATTGACGGCTCAATGAACATTTCATTAGGGACAATCAGAGAAAGATACACCGAACTTGACACAAGTAAAACATATATCACTTGCTGTTCTCACGGTTTGAGAAGTGTAAAAGTTGTATCACTTCTAAAAGAACGAGGATTTAAAAATGTATTTAACGGTGGTGCTTGGACAGACCTTGAAAAAATAGTTAAAGAACAAAAAGCAAAGCAATGATTTTTGTTTTCAAAACAAATGTGTCGCCAGACGACTTAGAAACCCTTCAACCACTCCTTGGCAAACATTTACCTGATTCAAAATGGAATTTCGACCTTGATGACTGCGACAATATATTTCGCATTGACAGTCAATTGCAAATAGCAGAAACTGTAATCAAACTTATTCAAGACAACGGCTACAAGTTTGAAGAGTTGTCCGACTGAACCGAAAGAGGGGCAGCCGATAACAGCGGTTTTGCGTAATGGCGGGTGACGTGCTTCGTATGAACATTTGTGCTATATTTGAACAGTGTGCTTCGTATCAACTTTTGTGGTAAAAATCGCCACCTTCGCCAAGCCCAAAACCTTATGCGGTAGCTAAATGACGATACTGTAAAAATAAAATAGAGAAACATGAAGAATAAAATGACACATTTTGCCATTCATATTGACGAAATTGAACGGGCAAAAAAATTCTATAACGGAGTTTTTGAATGGGGTTTCAACTCCTATGGTCAAGAAGACTTTTTGCAAATTAAGGCGGACAAGTCAGAAAATGGAGAACTTATTGGTGCTATGCAATCAAGAAAGTATTCACCTGTTCCTGACAAAATTATTGGTTTGGAGTGCACAATAGGTGTTGAGAACATTGACGACACTATAGAAAAAGTAAAGAGCAATGGTGGCCAGGTTCTAATGACTAAGACAGCTATTCCATACGTTGGTTATATTGCTAAATTTTTGGACACAGAAGGTAACTTGATTTGTGGAATGCAATACGACAATTCAGCAAGATGAAAACAATACGGCCAATTCATCCAGACTTTCAAATTCTCTTAGACTTTAAAGACCAAGTAATTATTGACTTATTCACAGACCTGCGAGAATACATCTTTGAATTGTACCCTGACTCTAACGAACTTGTTTATCATACTCACGCTTTGACAACAGTATTTTCAATATCAGACAAACTATCGGACGCTTTTTGTATGTTACCAATTTACACAAACCACCTAAACTTGGGGTTTAATAAAGGGACACTTTTGAAAGACCCTGATAAACTTCTGACAGGGACAGGTAATTTAATTCGGCATATTGACGTAAAGAAACCAACTGATTATAGAAACACAAAAGTAAAAGCATTGATAAAAGAAGCTATTGACTTTGCAATAAAGGATATGAACAAACCTACTAAAACCATTGGACAAACAATATCGAAAATCAAGAAAAAATAGAAAGCCAACCGCATAACATAGGTTTGGCAAAACAGGCAGTTCATTGTTCCGAAGACACATTTGTAGTTAATCAAAATTTGGTTCTCCATATATACATTTGTGTTTTAAATCGTCACCTTCGACAATACCTAAATCGGTGTTTGCCATTTTACAGAACCCCAAACCTCTAACATAAAAGAAAAGAATTTCATAAATGCAAAGAAGAAAATTTATCAAAAAAGGTATAACAGGTTTGCCTATTATACTTTTGACACCTTCAATTTTAGCAAGTTCTTGCAGTAAAGACGATGACAAAATAAATCCGAATGACAAAACAGTATTGGTTATAGGAGCAGGTATTTCAGGACTTGCAGCTGCCAAAAAATTGAAAGAAAAAGGTTTTAATGTTATTATTTTAGAAGCACAAGATAAAGTTGGTGGTAGACTACGAACAAATAGAACTTTGGGAATAGCATTTGACGAAGGAGCAAGTTGGATACACGGAACAAATGGAAACCCAATAACTACTCTTGCGGGGCAAGCAGGAATGAACACAGCATTTACTGATGATGATAGCAGAATTTCTTATGACATTGGTGGAGTGTTGAGAAATTCAACGACATACGATAAAGCAGTAACTGAACTTTATACAATTTTGAATTCAATGATGAATAGTGGTAATGCCAATCAAAGTTTTGAGACTATTTTTAGTGCATTACATCCAACTAAAATCAATGACCGACTTTGGAAATTTTTACTTTCAACTTATGTAACTTTTGACACAGGTGACTTAGATAAATTATCTTCAACATTATATAATGAAGGAGAAGAATTTGATGGAGAAGAACGAATTGCTATTAATGGCTACGATACTATTCCAAATTATTTATCTACTGGTTTGAACATACAACTCAATCAACGAGTTTCAAAAATAGATTACACTAATTCAAAAATAAAAATTACACACAACGGAATTGAAAGTGAAGCCGATTATGTATTGGTTACTGTTCCATTAGGAGTTTTAAAAGCCAATTCAATTCAGTTTACACCTGCTTTACCAAGCGCAAAGCAGATTGCTATTCAAAAAGTAGGAATGAATTGTGTGAACAAATTTCTACTTACCTGGAACACCAAATTTTGGGACAATGAACAATATATTTCTTATACACCAGCGATAAAAGACAAATTCAATTATTTTGTAAATGTCAATAAATTTAACCCCAATGTAAATGCATTAATGACTTTTGCCTATGCTGATTATGCCAGACAAACCGAAACAATGTCTGATGCTCAAATTATAGATGAAATTATGATACACTTAAAAGACATCTATGGAAACAGTATACCAAACCCAACAAATATGATTAGAACAAAATGGCAAACCAATGAAAACTCATTTGGAGCATACTCTTATACAGCAGTTGGAACAGAAATGAAACATTTTGAAGACTTGGCGGAAGAAGTAAACGACAAATTATTTTTTGGAGGCGAACATACCGAAGTAGATTATTTTTCAACAGCTCACGGAGCTTATTTGAGTGGCATAAGAGAAGCGGACAAGATTATTGCACTTCTTTAAAAAAACGGCATACATTTATTGAGCTGCAAAAGTGAAGCCTAGGTGCTAGACTTAACATTTCGACTTTCTATTAGCTTTTGTGTTAAATTTGAACTTTAGTGCTTTCTAAACCCCAGCTTAGCTAAGATCAAAAACGTTAGCTATCTAATATGAAACGACTACTAATCATAATGACATTCGGGCTTTTATCTTGTGTACATTCTTCACAAGACAAAAAAATTGGAGTCGATAAACAAGCTAATGTTAAAAAGAAAATATCAAGTTTGACAAATATAGGTATTAAAATTCAAGGTGACTTTAATGGAGACAAAAAGAAAGATTTTGCGACTGCTATTAAAACTAAAATTGGACAAGGAAATCCAGTAGAAGAAGGTACCGCTGATGAATTTGAAATCCAATTTTCAGGTAATAATCTAAAATCAATAAACGCTGGTTGTTGTGACATAATTTTAATCAATGAAGGTGACTTAAACAATGACGGAGCAGACGAGCTTTCTGTATTTCAAGCACCTATGAATGGATGCACTTATTCTATGACAACATATTCTATTCTAACGAGACTTGGAAACAAATTGTAGGGACATTTTTAGTTCCTACAGGTTGCGACATTATAAGTAATGACCAAATACAAAAAAGAATTTTCAAGGAAAACAATACAATCTATTATTTAGACACAGACCTAAATGACGAAAACGGTAAATTGGTTAAGAAAAAAGCAATAACAAATTGAGACAGGAAAGTATAACTACAACTAACAGCACATTTGAAATAGGCGTGCAATTCGTCTCTGTTTGACGGGATTTTAGTGGTTGTAAAATTCGTTTCTCTTATTTACATTTGACTTCAAACGCACGCCCATCGCAAATGTGCAAAACGTTACCGGTAATGCTATGAAACACCCTTCAATCATATTGATATTGCTTTTGTTGGCATTTTTTAAGGTAGAGGCACAAAGATATTGCGATTATATTTATACATGAACTAAAATTGACCATGTAATTAAATGGAATCAATTTAACATGGACCTTCCATCAAAACTATTAGACATTAAAGTAGTAGGCGAAAAGACAATCTTATCTATCGACACTTCTACTAAACAAAATTGGATAATTTACAACAATTATTCTCAGTCGAAAGGTGGCCCTTATGAGCTAATATTTAGTGACAGCATTTACAAAAAACAGAAAATTCGTAAATACAGTATCAGAGATTTAAATAATCAAAGTTCGTTTCATTTAATGTATTCTACTTTTGCTCCAGACTATTTATACTTACCAGACTTCGACATCCTAAAAAAACTCATTTGTTTCTATAATATCAATAAATATAAAAAATACGAAATTGTGTTTTTTGACTTAGAAGACAAAAAAGTATATACAATTCCAACTAATACAATTAGTGGCAATATTGGTAAATCTGACACTTCAGTTATTTTTAGAATTCAAGAAAAAGTTGCTCAAATTGGTGTTCAAACATTTAAACAAGGAGAGTTAGTCTCAATTAGCAAAAATGGCACTTACAATGTATCAGTAATTGACAATAGAACTACAGACTCAAATCGCAAATTTTATAATAAGACATTTTCAGTACAAGAAGTATTATTGAAACAGGAAACCAATGACTGTGTCAAGACAGAACATTATAAGACATATATGTCTACTAATGAGAAGCTAATTGATAGAATAAACTTTCAAGTGGTCGATTTTGCAACCAACGACATTCCTAAAATTGATTTCAAAATTGATAAATTAATCGTACAAAATAATGATTTCTTCAAAGTATATTATCCAAATGGTGAGATCAATTCTTGGGACAATATATATTGGACAAATAAACTTGAAATTTTGCAAAAGTGCACAGACAAGAACTATTTGTTAATTGAGAATAAATTGTTTGTTATTGTTCATACAGACCTGACAAAGCAGAAACTTATTCAAAGTGAAAATGAATATACCTTGAACAAACTTATCATTGACAAAAGTTCTACCGACATTCAAACGATTTTAATATTTGACATTAGAAGTAATGAATTTTTAGGTTATCCGGCTATTGACTTTAAATGATACTGACTTCGGTGAAAAGTATTAAAGCTAACAGCACATTTTCAATAATCATTCAATTCTTTTCTGTTAGACTATATTTTAGTGGTTGATAAATTCGTTTCCCCTATTTACATTTGAGTCAAACCCCACTCCCATCAGTAAAGCTGCCATTTTATGAGACACATCATCTTATTAACACTTATTTTTTTTACATCTGTTTGTTTAGGACAGACACCGAAAATCATTGGAGCATACTCAGCTAAGTTTTGTATAACTGATTTCAGAATAGTATTCAATGCTGATTCGACATTTATATACACTTCTGACCTACATCCTAATTTCTATCGTTTGGAAAAGTTTGTAGAAAAAGGACAATGGACACTTTCCTCTGATACAATTATTTTAAATCCACAACTTTCAAGTAAGCCGTTTATTGAAACTGATTTTCAAGAAGCAAAAGCTGAAAATGATTCTTTGCTGTATTTAACTATTAACCATATTATTCGACAGTTTGCCAAAAATGGAAATATAATAAGTATAGACACTCTGCAAGTAGGTAGACTTGATTATTCATTTAATGAATTTAAAAAGAAAAAAATGAATAGAGTGGCTGAAAGGCCAACGATAAATTGTGCTTTTGAAGGACACATTCCACCAGAGACAATAACTTCTGAAAGGACTATTGAAATAGTTAGACCATTAGAGAAATTAGAAAGTGTTTTTATAGGTTGTTATGAAATGCAAGGAACAAAAGAGTTTAAGATTAAAAACCCAAATTCCAATCATTTGACGTTGAATATTTTTTCTAACTATTACCTAGACGGACAATTACGACAAAAGAAAATCTTAATTAAAAATGAAAAGATTCTGTACACAAAACAAAAACATAATGGTAAGTTTGATAGGGGAAATTGGTATCCAGAGACTTTACTAATTAAAGAAAAAAGCGGCAGCTAACTGCACAATTACACTAATTATGAAATCCATCTCCGTTTGACAGGATTTTAGTGATTGGTAATTTCGTTTCCACTATTTACATTTGATTCAAACGCATGCTCATTACAAATGTGCAAAAGGTAAATCATATTTATAAAGCAACCATCAAATTTATTCAAAATTGTAACACCATAATGAAGTCGAAAATCCTTTATTTCCTATTACTCGTTACCCAGATTATTTTAGGACAGAACTTAAAGTCGGATAAAATTAATTTTCTAAACTTTACGCCTATTGTAGATGGTAAATTGGATGTTAAGTTAGCCAATCTTCAAAAAAATAACTTTACCCATTTTTTCTGTTTTGATAATCCTAGCTGCGATTCAGTTAATGTAATCTTTCGCATGGCATACACGCCGACACATTTGTACCTATATATTGAAGCTAAGGCTGATAGTATTACTTACAGGGATAGAGGATTCATAAATGGTGATGGATTTAAGTTACTACTTGCAAAGCCACAGAAAGATTCTTTGACTGATGAATATTATGATATAGGGTTCTCGCCGTCAAAAGATAAAAATTACTGGGCAAGAAAAGGGATTTGGGATTATAATAGAGCACAAAATAGCGGTAAGAAATTGAGTTCAGAAACTCAATTTGCAGAGAAGGAATATGATGGAAAATGCGGTTTTGAAGTTTTATTGGCATGGAAAGATATTGAACCTTATCATCCTTGGTTTTCGGAAAAACTGGGTTATAATTTATACTTCGCAAAAGCGATAAGCAATAATAATGCTTTAGGGTATTCCGTTGTTAAAGACGAAGGAATTTGGGATGAAGAAATCCCTAAAAGAAATTTTAAAAAAATCGCTTTCGGAAAACCTAAAAAAGTAAACCATCAAATTATCACTGCAAAACTCAAAAAAAGAAACATTAGTTCGGCTGAACCACTATGGTTAAATCTAATTTCTATATCAAACAAAAGTGATTCTAAATTAATTGAAGTTGATATTAAGAATGATTTGTCCCAAACAGTAGTTAGCAGAAAAGTAAATATAAAGCTTAATAAACAATTACAAAACGAGTTTTTGAAATTTGACCTCGATGGATTAATTCCCAATCATTATAACCTGTTTGTTTATTCCAATAATGACACTATAGCTAAATATGATTTTGTTATTTTCCCTAAATTCGATTTCAATGAAATTCGTTTACATATTTTAAACAACAAATATGGTTTGCAATTGGGGACAGTTAATACCCTGGTTTTTAAAATAAATTTGATTGAAATGAATTTAATCAAATTAAGAATGTATGAAACTGGGAAGCAGCTGTTCGACGAGTATCACAAGTTTCAAATTGAATCCTCCCTATTTTTTAAAGGAATTGACCCTTACCAAGGAATTACAACCTATTATAGAAGGGCTTTTAAATCTAAACATGATGGCACTTATCAACCATACACAATCAAACTACCAAAGAACTATAATCCAACAAAAAAGTATCCGCTATTAGTCTTTCTCCATGGTAGTGGGCAAGACGAACAACATTTATTAAAAAGTGAAAGAAGCGATGGCAATTTTATTGAACTTGCTCCATTTGCTAGAGATATGTATCAGTGTTATTCTTCAGATAGTTCTCAGTTGGATATTATTGAAGCCATTGATGATGTTAAACTGCATTTTTCTGTCGATAGCAATAAAATAATTGTAGGAGGGTTTTCTATGGGAGGTTATGGTGCATTAAGAACATTTTATCAAAATCCAGAGTTATACAAAGGAGTTGCTGTATTTGCTGGACATCCCGATTTAGCAAATGAATGGTTAGAACAAGGGCATCCAAATTTCTTAGACGATAAGTATCTGATCAATTTTTTGAATATCCCTGTATTTATTTATCACGGAAGAAAAGATGGGGCATTACCTATCTCAAAAATTGAAGAATTAATAACTAATCTAAAATCAAAGGGTATTACTGTAACAGAGCGATTAATCGAGAATAAAGCTCATGAGTATCCGGATGATGAAACAAATAAAATTTACTTTAATTGGTTAACACAAATTTTAGAAAAGTAAACATCGGAAAAGCTATTAGCCATTTTGCAAAACGTTTTAGCTAATGGCAGGACGACCTTTCTACGGAGACAGTCCTACCAAAATTTAAACATTAAAACAAAGACAAAACATTTTAAAAATTGATTCTAAATAGTGGAAATATTTAAGTAGAAATATGGATAATTACTCAGTAAGTAAATCATATCTAATGAAATTCATATTAGGTCTAATATTTATAGCAATTTCCCAATTTCATGAAATTGCAAATGCCCAAAGCAACGATACCTTGAAAAATAAAGGTCATTTAATATATCTTGGTATTACTCAAAAAGACGGTAAAAATAATTTTGGAGGAATCATAAAATATGAATTTGTGAAAAATGACAAAATTGGATTTGGATTAAAATCTATGTTAACCAAAAATCAATTTGACGACTATTTTGCAACCAATTACTATATAAAAAAACAACCTGGAATATATTTTATATTTGAAGGGACTCTGACCAAATATATATTGGGTAATATAAACAAATCTAAAGCTGCAATTTATGTAGAACTTGGAATTGGTTATCATCTAGATAAACAAGCCACTATTATTAAATACAATAATTTTCCATCGTTCAATGAAAAATACCAGTCTCAAGGGTTGGGTAGTACTTTAGCGATAGGAAGCAGATTAAAAATTGGTAGAGGCAGTTTATTTGCGGAGGCGATGCTTGGTGGAATATTAATCGGAAGTTTTTACAACAGGTACATTTTTCCGGAAGGCTACCCCGGCTTAGCAAGCGGTAATCCTTTTCCCAATAACGGCCCAAACAACGGAAGCAACTTGAAAGCAGGTGGTCAATTCCTATTTATAAATGATGGAATTCTTTCAATAAACTTAGGTTACAGATTTAACTTATAGAGGAGAACTCATAGAGGTAGATGAATATATTGAAACAAACTGAAAACAAATGCACAACAGAAACCACAGGCTTTAACAGCATAGTTACAATAGTCAAAAAATTTGTCTCTATATGACGAGATTTTAGTGGTTGGTAAATTCGTTTCCCTTATTTACATATGAGTCAAACGCCCCCAACACAAATGTGCAAAACCTTAGTGGGAACTTTACAGGCAATGCTAAACCGACACTATGAAACATATAATCATTTTATTATTCTCAACAGTTTTAATCAGTTGCAATCAAAACGCGCAGTCACAAAAAGACAATATGCAAATGTCTGAAAACATGTATGCGAAAGAACTTATTGACAACGAATTCTTGAAATATGCTGACAGTTCAAAGGTAGATAGCCTCAAAACCCACCTAAGCACCTCGTTTGACATATATGATGATGACAATTTTAAAATAACTCATATTGACGCAGAAGAGCTTGCTGAATTTAATTTTGACTTTTTTATTCCAAACCTCAATAGACTTTTGGAAAAAAGACAAATCAATTTATCGGTGAAAAAACTTAACACAGACGATAACTCATTTGACATCGTAATCAACGAAGACACTATTCAATTATATTCTAAAAATGACTTAGACAATAGTTTGTTTTGGGACACAGCACCACGTAACTTTTTTAAGAAAGCGAACGAAATACTTAAAACCAAAAATATAGATGAGCAATTTTATCTACTTTATGGTGGTAACGATTTACACACTTTACTTTTGACTGACAAACAGTTTTCAATTATTTCAGACTATTTTAAAAACAACGACAAAGAAAAACCATATAATCCATAGAAGTACAGCCTGTAACAGCACATTTCCAATAGGCGTGCAATTCGTATCCGTTTGACGAGATTTTATTAGTTGGTAAATTCATCTCCCCTATTTACTTTTGAGTTAAAGATATGCTTTCACAAAGCCACAAAATGTTTTGAGATATGAATCAAAAACATTAATCTACAAATTTTCTAATGAAGAAACATTTAACTATTCTTATTTTCAGATTAAAACTTCATTGACTGCTATTGGCCTGATTTGGGTAAAGTCAAATATTGAAGCTAATTCCTTTAATCTGAAATTATTAGAATCTTAATTTAACTTGGTTTTTCAAGATAGTATACAGATATACCATTATATATTGCACAAGAAAATTACTAAAAAAATAAACTTACCAAAAACTTAAACCTAATGAAAAAACTACAATTCAAAGTAAAAATTAATGCCCCGGTAAACCTGGTATTTGATTCAATGTTGGGTATTACCAGCAAATCAACTTACGAGCAATGGACAGCAATGTTCAATCCAACATCGACCTATGAAGGCAGTTGGGATAAAGGAAGCAAAATTTTATTTGTAGGAACTGACTCGAAGGGAGAAAAGAGCGGTATGGTTTCAGAAATAAAAGAAAACATTCACAACCAATTCATTTCAATTCGACATTATGGTCTTGTAAAAGGAAGTGAAGAATTAACAGAAGGGCCTGAAGTAGAAAAATGGGCAAATGGATTAGAAAATTATTCATTTGCAGAAATAAACGGCAATACTAACCTTACAGTAGATATAGACGTGATAGAGGAATTTCTGGATCATATGAACGAGTCCTATCCAAAGGCACTAAACAAGTTGAAAGAAATATGTGAGCTCTAGAATAATACAATTAGGCAACTAAAAAGAAAGAAACTTTGCCGGAATCTGATTATATTAAAAACCATGCAAAAAGAATTGAAATTATATCAGAAGCTATTGATTATAATCATTTTTTCTTTATGTCTTTTAATACTTGTTAGTTATGGCTGGATTGCTTATTCAACAATTACTAACAGACCGGGAACAAATGGTACTTGGTATTTATATCTGCAGTTCAGTAAAAGCCAATTTGTTATTTATAACTTAATTATAAGTTGCTTTGCTTTTGGTTTTATTATTTCCATAATAAAGTACTTATTGACAAAACAATCACTCTTTTTGACTCGAATATTTTGGACATTTCTAATTTCTATCGTGTTATTAATTATCTGTGAAATATATTTACAAACAAGGTTTTTGGGTAAAGCATAAGGCTAGGATGGAAAAAGTAAAACATAAAAGCAGATTTGCCTCATTCACTTAATTCATCACAATTTGAAGGAATTTTAATGGTTGATTAATTAAAATAAACAAATTATATTTTAAGTCAAACATAGGTCCATAGCAATCGACAAAACCTCAGTTGCCATTTGAGAACCACTCACAAAAAGACAGACTATTAAAAATGAACATTGGAATATTTACATACGGAACACGGGGAGATTTACAACCATATGTTGCTTTGGCTCTTGGGTTGATGGACAAAGGCCATACCGTAAGCATTTCTGCAACAGAAGATTTTAAACACTTTGTTGAAGGATTTGGAGTAAAATTTGAACCTCTTTGGGGAAATGCCGAAACAATGATGAACTCTAAGGAGGGACAAAGTATTTTACAGACAGAGAATTCAATAAAGTTAATGAAGTATTATTTCAAGGTGCTTCATGATAATAGAGAGCTATTGAGAAAAAGTTATTTTCAGGCCATTTCAAAAGTTGATTTCATCATTGCTAACTCAATGACACTTCCTATTGTAAGTTCCATTGCAGAAAAACAAAATAAAAAAGTTGCATTGACCTATTTTATGCCACCTGTTGTTCCAACAACTGAATTTCCATTAGGTGATTTTGACTTTTTTAACTTTCCCTGGTATAATAAAATTACATACAAAATTGCACAAGGTTTCTTTTGGAAATTTATTAAACAAGACACCAACGAGTATAGGAAAGAACTTGGCTTGACTGAATTAAAAGAGAATTTGGTAACTTATCTTGACAAACAGAAAATATTAGATTTATACTGTATTAGTAAGTTCTTAATTTCACAACCAAAAGACTGGGATAGTCACCATAAAATTACAGGGTTTATTAATATTCCAAATCAAAAAAGAGAAACCCATTTTTTAGATCAAACAACTAAAGAACTTTCAGATTGGTTAGCTAATGGCAACAAACCAATTTATATGGGTTTTGGAAGTAATGGAGTTGGGAACACTGAAAAAATTTCTAAAATCCTGACAGAAATTTTAGATAAAACCAATGAGCGAATTTTATTTTGTACTGGCTGGTCACAGCTTAACAATTTACCCAAACATAAAAATTTATTTGTAATCAAATATGTTAATCACGAAACAATTTTTCCAAAGTGTAAATTAGGTATTTTTCATGGTGGAGCAGGAACATTAGCTACCATGTTAAGACATAATTTACCTGTAATCATTGTTTCTTTTTACACCGATCAACCAACTTGGGGGAAAATAGTTGAGAGTAAAAAATTAGGAGTACATATACCTGTTAAAACCTTATCAACAGTCAAACTTATTTCAGCTATACAAAAAGTTCAAACTGATGAAATAAAAAATAATATATCGATAATTGGACAACAAATCAGAGATGAAAACGGACTAGATAATGCTATAAACGAGATTGAAAATTACTTTGATAATAATTAAAATATAGCACTTATATCAAAAGCCTTACAACTAACTTCTTCAAACCAAAACATGAATACAAATTTAAACAACAAACATTACTTCTACCTATTGCTAACAATACTTGGCGGTGGACTAACATTTTATTTTGCTCTGCTTGGCATCATTGAACACAATGGTAATTTTGATAGTATTGAGTTTATTTCTAGTACCTGGATAGATAATTATTATGCAAAAAGTTTGAGTTTAGATTTTTGGACAGGTACAATTGCCGGGACTTTCTTTATACTGGTTGAAGGTCTTCGACTAAAAATGAAAAGAATTTGGCTTTATCTTTTATTAACAGTTTGTGTTGCTTATGCATTCGGTTTTCCATTATTCTTGTTTATGAGAGAACTCCATTTAAGAAGACGGAAATAAAAAACTTAATTCATGATTGAACCTTTTCAATTGGTGAATAATTCGAATCAATTTGAAGGGATTTTATTGGTTGGTAATTCGTCACCCCTATTTACATTTGAGTCTAAACTCACTCCCATTGACAATCTGAAAAACCTTTTCAATAATAGTTCCTACCGGGTTCTTAGATAATACATTTCTATAGACAAAGGACAATATTTTAATTACATTTAAGTTAGATCTAAAAATAAAATTATGAAACACAAAAATACTTTATCGTTTATCTTGGTAATTTCAATATGTCTTTCTTTGTTAGGTCTTATTGTGGACAGCGACCCAAGTAATCCAAATGTAATGACAACAGTGTTTGAAATAGCAATGATGACTCTATTGATATTTGTCATTTTAACTACTTTATATTTCGCTACAATATATTTATTCAAAAAATTTAAGCAATTAGCTTCATCATAAATTGCCATTTTGGGCCTGACACTTAAACTATTTTTAATTAAATAAGTCCGATTTGTGGCAATAATTGGTGCCGCAGCGATTATCACTAAGACATTTTATTGCTTTTTCGTAGAACTATATTTTATCTTGTATTTGCTAACAAACATTTGTAGTTTTAATAAATTTTTGTGGTGTATAAACAGTTTTGAATTCCAAACACAAACCACAAAACGTTTGTGATAATTTTAACTGATACTTAAGAAAAAATCTAAGTTTAACTATCTTCAATGAAGCAATCTGTATTTTATATTTTAACAGTAATTTTATTTACAACTTGTGCAGATTCTCAAAATCTTTCACCTATTTCAAAAGGCTATATTGACGAAGTAATTACCCTATTACATAATAAATCTATAAATAAAAACAAGATTAATTGGGAAGACTTTAGAACTGATGTTTATAGACACGCAAAAGGCTCGAAAACAATAGAAGACACCTACCCTTCAATTACTTATGCAATTTACAAATTAGGAGACCATCATAGTTATTTTGCAGCAAATATTGTTGCACAAGATTCAAGCGATTTAAAACCTCCACCTATTTTGTTGGACGAAATTGTACCAGAAAACATTGGTTATATTAGAATTGGTTTTTGCATGGGTAGCGAAGAACAGAAAAAAAACTATGTCAATTCTGTTATTGACAAAATGTCTAAACAAGATAAAAAAAATCTAAAGGGCTGGATTGTAGATTTGAGGGGAAATTTTGGAGGAGATATGGTTCCAATGTTAGTCGCTGTAAGTCCAATTTTAGGAGAAGGTGTATTAGGATATTTTATCTATCCCGATAGTTCATTCTATACCTGGAACTATAAAAATGGATATCTCTACGATGAAAATGGCATCTGGTGGGAACAATCCACTAGTACCTATCATTTAAAATCACCTAACCCTTTCGTAGCTATTCTTACAGATAATAAAACAGCAAGTTCTGGAGAAGCTGTAGCAATTGCCTTTAAAGGGCGTAATAAAACCAAATCATTTGGAATACCGACATTTGGTGTTTCAACCAGTAATTGTTCATATACTTTATCAGATGGTTCCAGAATAAATTTAACTCAATGTGTATTTGCAGACAGAAATAAAACCAAATATGGAAATTCTGTTTATCCGGATGTGAAGTGTGATGAAAACAAAACTTTAGAAGAAGCAATAAATTGGATATCAAGCCAAAATTAATACCTGCCTCGATTAGCACATTTAACGCAGACCTACAATTCGTCACTTTAGTCATGATTAAATTGGTTTGTAAATTCGTTTTCACAAATTACATTTGAATTTATAGGCACAATTATTAAAAACCAGCAAAACCGAAGACTTAATTCAAAAAAACATCCTAATTAACCAACACTAAAAAGTCATTAAAATAAAATGGGGTATTACGCACAAGTATTTGCGGTGGATTTAGAAAAAATAAAGCAAGTTATAGGTTCAAATGACCTTTCACTTTTAGAGAAAATAAAATCCTCTGACCTTTATGAAACCTATGAAAGTCAATCAGAAGATGTAGACTTTGAAAATCTCGTCAAAGAGCTATTATTTAACAATCCAAATTCCTATAACAGAAAAGAAACATCTAAATTTTTTGGACTATTTAAAAGCAAACCAACATTTGGTCTAAATCCAAAATATGCTCCTGAATATGGATATGCTATGCTTGTCATTTGTGATGCTTTAGGCTTTTTTCAACCTGATTGTGCTGAAGTTTTGTATACCGGTGATATATGGAAAGAAACAAATAAACTATTTAAAAATAAAGGAATTAACATTGACCTGGATAGAATGTGGCAAACAGAAAACTTATTTGATATACCTGAAATTAATGACTTTCCTGTCATAAGCCATTATTCAAAAAATGATATTGATTATTTATTATTAGAGTTGAAAAAAAATAATTTAGAAATCGAAACTAAAAACAATCCTGATTTAAAAGAATTTATTACAACATTTAGAGAGGGCCTTCAATTTTGTAAAGACAAAAATTTAGAATGGATTTCTTTTATACATTGACCATAAAACCAAAAAAACTTATAGCCAAAAGTACTTTTGCATTCGAATATCAATTTGCTTCCAAAAGTTAGAATTAAGAAAATTGCAGTCCCCTACCCTAATTCCAAAATGAAAGTTTCCATATACATAACTACCTAATTCTAATAAATTGCTTTATGAAAATATTTAAAGTTATCCTTGGATTGCTTCTGATTTATAGTATTGGCAAAGAGTATATCAATGCAAGTAAACAACTACTTTCATTTTTTGAATTGGGAAGTATTTTGGCCGTTTTATTATTGCTTCCTCTTTCTGCATGGCTAATTGGAAGTGGCATATCTAAAGAGAAATTCAAACTATTTTCCTGGCAATTTTTAAAATATTTGGGTGGAACTTTTATTATATTTTTAGTTGTTGCCTTTATCAGTTTGATAAGTTTTAAATATGAACCTGAAATTGTAAGGGTAAATGGATTAGACGTTGATATAGCTGAATTTATGATTGGAACAAAAAGAATTATTCCGGATAAAGAGCAAAGAAGAGAGTACTGTATTTGTATAGTTACAAAACTAACTGCTGACAAAAAACTTGTAGATGAAAATAAGGCTGATTTTGAAAGTGGTAAATTCTCAAAACTTATCATGACACTACAATCAAGCCCTGATACCTTAAAATATAATTTGCAGGAATGTATGAGTTCAGTTTCAAATATTCATTGGACACCTGAATTTGAAAATGGAATGAGAACAAACCTTGTGAAGAAATTGAGTGATTTGAATTCATCCTCAAAAAATGATGTACATAAATATTGCGACTGTTTGATTGAAGAATATAAAAAGGTTTCAATTCAGGAATTAACAAATTCTGACTTTCAATTTTCAGAAAAAGGTTTGAAAATTGACTCAATATGCAATTCTATTAGTAAATTAAAATAAATCCCAAATAAGTAAAATGTACAATTTCGCTTCTAGAGTCAAATCATTTTAACTGTAAACTAACTGAGATAATTTCAATACAATCAATATTTGAAGAAGCAGGAAAATAAAAACTAAGATGACTTCATCCAATATAAAATCTTTTCTTCTGCATTAATAAATTCAGGCAAAGGAGTTAAATACAATTTAATCAAGATAAAAACACTTAAAATAAGTAGAAAGTGATAATTTGTAATTATTATCTTAATAAATTTAGAATTGAAAAGAAAAACGAATACCAGGCGAAACAAAGGTGTTGACAGAACAAATTATGGTCAATACACTCCAAATGAGGTGAATCCGATTACCAGATTCTTCTATATACTTTTTTCAGTTGTAATAATAATAATTGGAGTAAACGGGCTCATATATGATGACTTGTATATTAGAGTAGATTACAGACCAGGAGTTCATTTTACAGGGAAGGCGGCAATAATTATGCTATTTTCATTAATCTGTTTAACTGCAAATCTTATTTCATTTATTATTGACCATTACGATAGAAGAAGGAATGAAAAATACTACAAGAAATTTCGAAAATGGACAGAAATCTTAGGTTGGGTTACATTTATTATCGCAATCATCATGCAGATATTACAAGAAAGTTAGCTACAAAATGATTTTACCTATAGGTTACATTTCAGTTTAAACGCTTGCCCAACACAAACGTGTAAAACGTTATTGAAATAAAATTACTCTTCAATATTAACTTCCAAGACTTAAGTTTATTTCATATCTTTAATGATGAATTTAAAATCAAAACACTGATAACAACAGCAGTATTCATTTAAAATAAAAGATAAAAAATGACAAATTTCGACTGGACAACATTTACGCGAAAAATAGCAATTAATGCAAAGCTCTCCGACATTTATAATGCATGGACCAAAGCATCAGAAATTGAAAAATGGTTTTTAAGTAAAGCTATTTTCAAAGACAATAACGAGGCTCAAATTGAAAAAGATAAAGCTATAGAAAAAGGATTTACTTACGAATGGAATTGGTACTTATTTGACTCAACAGAACATGGTAAAATTACAGACACAAATGGAAAAGATTTTATCCAATTTACATTTGCAGGTGACTGTTTAGTTGATATAAAACTTTCCATTCAAAACGATAACACAATAGTAGAACTTACGCAAAAAAACATTCCAACAGACGACAATTCAAAACAAGGAATCCGCCTTGGGTGCGACTCCGGCTGGTCTTTCTTTCTTGTAAACCTAAAATCTGTTTATGAAGGTGGGCTTGACTTAAGAAACAAAGACAATAGTTTAAAAGGGATGATAAACAATTAAAGGAATAGCTGTTTAAATTTGACTCATTAAGCTATGAAAAAATATAAAAACAATACATCTACTGATTGTAGGAATGAAATTCTATTCTCAAAAAGGGCTTTGCCAGTCGAATAAAATTGAGATAAGGTTTGTAGGGAATAAAAATCAGAAACTAAAAATAGTAATTTTAGCCTAGATATTATGACACAAGATTTTTCAATTCTGATAAATTTATTTAACAAGGTTAAATTTGAATACAAATTTAACATCCCCTAAAATCACTTCAATAAAACCTACAAACAAAATGTATACTATACCATTTCAAACAATTGACTGGACATCCATAGAAAAAATCGAACACAAAGGTGAAACCGGATCTGCTTATTGGCAAACTATACAACTTGAAGGGCTTAGGATAAGAATTGTAGAATATTCTAAAAACTATTTAGCAGACCATTGGTGTCAAAAAGGTCATATCGTGCATTGTTTAGAAGGCGAGTTTATTAGTGAACTGAGCACAGGTGAAAAAATTACACTAACAAAAGGAGAAACATATGTTGTATCTGATGAACTTAGTTCTCACCGATCTTTATCCGAAAACGGAGTAAAACTTCTTATTATTGATGGTGATTTTTTAAAAGGAAAATAATAGAATACAATATTTGAAAAGAAGCCTTAATAATTGAATATATTCATTCAAAAGAAAATCTACTATCAAAATTCTATAAGTAATAAACAAACGACATGTATCAAAGAATTGCCCATATTGCATTGGTAGTAAAAGATTATGATGAGGCTATCGATTTCTACACTAAGAAACTTGACTTTCAACTATTGGAAGACACAAAAATAAACGATGAAAAGAGGTGGGTACTCATTGCACCCAAAGGAGCAAAAGAATGTTGCATTTTGTTGGCTAAAGCTTCAAATGATAAACAAAGAGAAAGTATTGGAAATCAAACTGGCGGGCGTGTAGGTTTTTTTCTATTCACTGATGACTTTTTTAGAGATTATAACAAAATGTTAAATAATCAGATAAATTTTGTGAGAGCTCCTACAACTTTTGAATATGGAATTGTTGCAGTATTCGAAGACTTATATGGCAACTTATGGGATTTAATTGAGCCTAATCAAAATAATAAGGGACTAATTTCCGGACAAATTTTCAAACAATAGAAAAACAAAGAAACATTGAAAATTTAAATCGATAAAATTCCGGAAATAGCAAAGAATAACCTATAAAACAATAGAATCTTCTAAAAGAAATTTGCACAATATGAAATACAAAAAATACATAAATAACTCCATCAATATATCTGAAATTGGTCTTGGTGCTTGGCAATTAGGACAAAATTCAGGATGGAAAAGTATGTCGGAAATTGAGGCTATTAATCTTGTTCATCAATCTTTGGATTTGGGAATTAACTTTTTTGATACAGCTCCAAATTATGGTCATGGAACCGGCGAAGAAAGATTAGGAAAAGCACTTAAAAATATTGACCGAAATACAATTGTAATCAATACAAAATTTGGGCATACACATAATGGATTATTAAATTTCAATTCGAATTATATCAGAGAATCTTTAGAAGGCAGCCTTAAAAGACTTCAAGTAGATTATGTTGACTCAATAATCATTCACAATCCACCATCTCAATATTTTGATGGAAATAAAAACGACCATTATGAAATTCTTGACAAACTTATTGATGAAGGGAAAATAAAGGCTTATGGAGCTTCTTTAGATACCTATGACGACATGAAATTACTGATGGATACAACTAACTCAAAAGTAATGGAAGTGTTTTTTAATATCTTCCACCAGGATACTTTGAGAGGGTTTAAACAGGCACAACAGAACGATGTTGGCATTATAGTTAAAATCCCACTTGATTCGGGTTGGTTAAGCGGAAAATATAATGCTGAAAGTGTATTTAATGATATTAGAAGCAGATGGTCAAAAAAAGACATTGAAACCAGAGCTGAATTAGTAAAAAAAGTAAGGTCAATTATAGGGCCGGAAGAAAACATGGCTCAAAAAGCAATAGCTTTCTGTTTAGCATATGATGCTGTTTCCACTGTAATTCCAGGTAATTTAAACTTAGAACAACTTACAAACAATGTTAAAAGCACAGAGACATTAATTTCAAAAGATTTGAAAGAAAAACTTGAAAATTTATATTCAACTGAAATTGAAAAACTAAAGTTACCTTGGTAATTCATTCAAATATTAATGAAAGTATAAATGAAATAACAAATCAGCATTTATAAAAAACCGATATAGCATAAATAGATAGTCTAAAAATAAAATTTACATAAACATGAAAGTCAATAAAACAATTTTAGTTTCTCTAATTTCTTTTGTATGTCTTGTTTCATGCAACAATTTGAACAAAACAAATTCTGAGCCAATTACAAATGATACTTTAACAAATTCAAAAGTAAAAGAAATGAAGAGCTACATTTCTATGTTTGAAATACCTGCAACTGATATTTCAAGAGCAATTTCTTTTTATCAAACAATATTAGACATCAAAATAGAAAAAATGGATGTTAAAGGAATGCAAATTGGAATCTTACCATATGAAGGACAAATGATAACAGGAGTAATCATTCAAGCAGACGGATACAAACCATCAGCAAACGGAGTAACAATTTACTTAAATGCAGGAGAAAATCTTCAAGTAGTTCTTGATAGAGTTGAGCAAAATGGTGGAAAAATACTTGTGACCAAAACTGCTCATGCAGATGAAAGCGGTTACTTTGCTATTTTACTTGACACAGAAGGAAACAAGATAGCTCTTAACTCACCTAAGTAAAATGAACAAACAAACAAACATGAGTATTTCAGTTGATATACTTTTGGTTTATATCTAATAATCTTTAAGGTATTTAGATTAAAATGAATTTCGTTCTTTAGAACCAGGCTTTAGTTTATACGAAAAACCGTTTGTATATCATAAGTATTTTTTTAAAAATCAAATATATTCATAAGAGTTATTTTCAATAAGTAGTTTGAAATTTAAATGCCCTATACAATGAAATTAATGACCCCGAAGGTGGTCACAAATTTATAGAAAAATGCTTTAATCCAAATTCCCTCAAACTCAACCACGCGTACCTTTGGTCCGCGTGGTTGAGTTTGAGGGTTGTTTCTTCATATTTTATTTACTAGAATATTGTCATACCTACGAGATTTTAGAAATTTCTTAAAAACTAGATTCTTTTATAATTCAACTTGCCCTAATTTATTGCAATAATTCAATTTTAAAATGTCTAAAGTTTTAGTAAAATAAATTATGGATAAATATGCGGATAATCGAACTTGATTTATGATTTTTGTATAAATTGGTTTACAATTGACAAAGTTTAAATGATTCGAATAAAAATCATATTTATCATAATTGCATTGCTAATAATAGCTAAGAGTTATTCTCAAAACATTACCAATCCTATTGAAACTTTGAAAAAAAAAAGAGAAATAGTTTATGGTTTAGATAATAGAAGAACCGATATTCATCAGCATCATACCGTCATATATGGAATATTTGCGGGAATTAGTTATGGCAAAAAACTAATATTCAAAATTGGAATTAATGGAACTCCATTTGAAGTTGGAAAATTTGTTGATGAATATGGAATATTGAAAAAGAACAGATTACTTTTTGCCACTATTGGCGAGGAATTTGATTTTTATCAATACAAAAAAATAGTATTTACAACTTATTTTCAAACAGGTATAGGAAACAACTTTTACAGAAATATAAACCAAAGTGGAACAGAGGTTTACAAAGGTAAAGAACTCATAATCCCGATAGAAACCGGTTTACATTTAAGTTACGAGCTTCGAACCTATCTTAAATTTAAGACTGGATTTGGCTGGCGTTTTGTTTCCCCTGACAAATCAAGAGAATTAAGTGGATACTATATAAAACTTGGACTAAGTTTTAATCTTAAAAAATACAATGAAGTAAGATCTGAAAAAAAATAATCAAACTTTAATAGCTGCAGATTTTATACAAAATTGTTTAAAGTTTAGGCTAAAAAACGTAAAAGAAACATAATTTTAAACCGATTTAAGAACTATAGGATTATCCTCCTTTTTAACTCAAAACTAGTCAAGCGAAACATCAAAGACAAAAAGGAAATGGTGAATTATAAGAAATTTTCAGATATAGAAATTTTTGAAGGTGAAATTTCAAAACATCAGTATCCCTGGCATTTTCACGATTGTTTTACAATTATTATTGTGGAAAAAGGTTCGATTATTTACGAATTTCAAGACACGACATTAAAAGTTGAGGCAGCTGAAACATTAATCATTGAACCTTTTAAAATTCATAAAAACACAATTTCAGAGCCAACAGTTTATAAAGCAATTTTCTTACCACAGGAGTATATCAATCATATCAAACAAAATGAAATAATTACATTGAAGTTAAAACATCCTAATGTAACTAATACATTAGCAAACTTCATCAATAAATTAGAGCTAAATCATAACAAAGAAGAATTAAAAAAAAGCCTTTTAGAATTGTTTAGTTTCATCCATCAACTCCAATTAGAAAAGAACTTTGATACCAAAACTGAAATCCAATTCATACCAAAAATTGATTGTGATTTAACCATCAATGAACTTGCAAAAAAAGCACAGTTAAGTAAGTTTCATTTTCAAAGAAAATTCAAGAAATCAAATGGTTTAACTATTGGTCAGTTAAAACAGCAAGAAAAGACAATAAAAGCAAAAACACTTTTAGAAAAAGGAAAGTTATCGACTGATGTTGCTTTTGAATTAGGCTTTTTCGACCAAAGTCATTTTATAAAATATTTTAAAAAAATGTGGGCTATTACCCCAAAAAAATTTAAATAATAGCATTTTTTTACTATTTCTTGATTTCACCTTTAGTTAGATTTGATATTATAATATCTATTTTTAATAAAAGATGAATATCAAACCCATTAACATCATGTCTAAATTTTCATTGTTTGAAAAGGAATGGACGCCTCACATTATTGGAGAATTAAACGGGCAATATGTAAAACTTTGCAAATTGAGAAATGATTTTGTTTGGCATAGTCACGAAAATGAAGATGAACTTTTTATGGTTTTCAAAGGAACCCTTTTAATGGATTTTAGAGATGGCCGAACAGTTGAAGTAAAAGAAGGTGAAATTCTCATTGTACCAAAAGGCGTTGAACATCGTCCGCATACCAATGGGGAAATTGTATTTAACCTGCTCTTTGAGCCAAAAGAAACTGAACATACTGGTGGCGTTATTAGCGAAATGACTGTTAAGGATTTGGATTGGATTTAATCTGGCTATTTTCAATCAGCTATTTTTATTCTTAAGAGAAATTCAATTTATAAATTATTAAAATGAACAATAGTTTTAATTACAATGGAAAAACATTTCGGCCGGTGAGTAATTCCGAAAATGGAGAAACATCATCTGAAACTATATTTTTATACAATCAAATTGGAAATATTGTTACTTCTGAGTATTCAGGTGGAAAAATTAATTTTGGTCATTTGATTGGATTAGTTGACCAAGCTGGAAACATTGAAATGAGTTATCATCAAATTAATGAAAAAAATGAATTGATGACAGGAATTTGTAAATCAAAACCTGAAATTCTTGCCAATGGTAAAATACGTCTGCATGAATATTGGCAATGGACTTCAGGCGACAAAACTAAAGGTCAATCAATTTTAGAAGAATATTAAATCAATACTATATGTCACATGAACACCACTACAACCTTACCGCCAATTGGACTGGAAATAAAGGTGATGGCACTAAAAATGTACGTACCTACGATCGTAGTCATACAGTTAGCATTCAAGGAAAACCCGAATTATTTCTAACTACAGATAATCCAGCTGTTGGCGACAAATCAAAATTGAATCCTGAAGACTTATTGGTTTCGGCCATTTCATCTTGCCACATGCTTTCATACTTATATGTATGTTCGCTTGAAGGAATAGTCATTACAAGCTATACCGACAATGCCACAGGCATTATGATTGAAAAATCAAGTGGTGGTGGAAGTTTCAAAGAAGTTACTCTTAATCCAGTATTTTATGTAGCAAACGAAAGTATGATGCAAAGAGCTATTGAGTTACACCACAAAGCACACGAAATTTGTTATATAGCAAATTCTGTGAATTTTGAAGTAAAATGTAATCCGACATGTGAAGTAGAATAAATACTTAAATGAAAATTTGCATAGCACAAACTAAGCCCATTAAAGGAGATATTTCGTCCAATATAGAAGCCCATATTAGGTTTATTGAAGGAGCCTTGACTTTTAATTCAGAAGCAATTTTCTTTCCGGAATTATCCCTAACAGGATATGAACCGGAACTTGCCAAAGATTTAGCTATCCATCCAAACGATAATCGATTAGATGTTTTTCAGCAAATTAGCAATAACTCTAAAATTATAATTGGTCTGGGAATACCAGTACTTGCTGAATCACAAATCAGGATTAGTATGGTTATTTTTGAACCATATAAAGAGATACAAATTTATTCAAAACAACAACTTCATTCTGATGAATTGCCTTATTTTGAATCTGGTGTTGAACAAGTAATTATCAAAGCAAAAAATACACATATTGCGCCAGCAATTTGTTTTGAAAGTTTAAAATTAGAACATGCTGAAAAGGCCTATAAATCGGGTGCAAATGTCTATTTAGCCAGTGTTGCTAAACCAGCAAATGGTGTAGAAAAAGCCTTAAATCATTATCCGCAAGTAGCTAAACAATATGGTATGCCTGTATTAATGACTAACTGTGTAGGTTTTTGTGATAACTTTTTAAGTGTTGGTCAAAGTTCAGTTTGGACAAAAGATGGTATATTAGTTGGACAACTTGACGACAAAACTGAAGCTATTTTGGTTTATGATACAGAAAATGAAATCGTAAATAAGGCATTGTTTAACTAATAAAAGAAAGTGAAATGTTAGAAATTAGACCAACCTGTGAAAACTGTGATAAGAGCTTGCCAAATGACTCTAATGAGGCTATGATATGTTCTTATGAATGTACATTTTGTAAAGATTGTGTGGAAGGTATTTTAGAAAATGTATGTCCTAATTGTGGAGGTGGTTTTGAGAAAAGACCAACACGTCCAAATTCCCAATTAGAAAAATATCCAATAAGAAAAGACAAAGTATTTAAACCACTTGTACATCATAGTTTTTTAGAAACCAACAGAAATATTGACCCTCGAAAAAGATAATTCACCCCTTTTAAATAGTAATGAAAGAAAACTAATCTTTAATATAGAGAAAACAATTAAATTTTACAACACCTAATTTGACTAAACTAAACAATGAAAAATCGAAAATTTATCTAATTCAATTTTTTAAAAAAGGTTTACGAATTAAAAAATGATAGAACAAGTTATTAGCAAACTAATCAATATAATTGATGTAGCACCTAAAATACTAGAACAAATTAGTGAGGAAGAAATGTCCGAAAAACCATCCAAAAATAAATGGAGTAAAAAGGAAATATTAGGGCATCTAATTGATAGTGCTATTCATAATCACCAAAGAATTATTCGCGGACAATTTGAGAACATTCCTGAAATTAATTATGATCAAAACAAATGGAATGAATATAATTTTTATCAGCAATTAGATAGCAAACAAATAATTGTGTTTTGGAACATTTATAATAAGCATCTGATTGAAATCATCAAGCGAATACCTAAAGAAAACATACAAAAACATATTAAAGTTGATGAAAATCTATTCGCTATCGAACTTATTATTATCGATTATTTGAAACACCTGGAACATCATTTAAAACAAGTAATTAATTATTAGAAACAAATATTACTTTCTTAAACTTTTATAATGGAATACATATTATTATTGCCAATGTTAAAAATTAAATCCTAAATTATGATGAAGGCAATATTTATTTTTTTGTTAACTAGTTTAATTACAAATACAAGTTTTGGTCAAATGAACAAAGACGAAATCAAGCTTACTTTTGAAAAGTATTTTGAGTCAGTAGAGCAAAAAGAAAATGAAAAAACCTTAGAATATATCTATCCTAAACTTTTTGAAATTTATCCTAAAAACAAAATGTTGGAAGCAATGAATGAAATGAAAGCTGATACAACAACTGCTATCACGATTTCAAATGATTCCATCATTCATATTTCGGAGACATTTGAATTAGAAGGAATTAAATACGCGCTAATCAAGTACTCATTCAAAATGACTATGAAATTTTCTGAGACAAAAAATGAAACAGAAAGTTCAGAAAATGAAGATTTTAATAAGGCTGAATTAAGTTATGAATTACTTAAAGAAGTTTATGGAGAAAAGAATACAATTTATAATAAGGAAAACTCTACTATTTATATAAATGTATCTAATGAAATGTTTGCCATCAAAAACCCTAGTTATAATGATTGGAAATTTCTAGAAAATAAAGAAAACATGAAACCAATATTAGAAAAATTGCTTCCCAAAAAAGTATTAAAAAAATGGCAAGAGTAAAAGCCAAAATTTATTGGGCATGAATTAAAATAAGCATCAAGAAATATTTTCAGAAAAAGAAATTATAGACCAGATTTAGGATAAGAAAAAAATACTAATGAAATTAATAAAATACTTGTTTATCTCTGCGGTTCTGCTCTTATTAAATTCATCATGTAAACACAATGATTGTTATGATGAATCTTTATACCAAAAAAATAAAAATACCTATTGTACACAAGATTGTCCGGGTGTTATAGGATGTGATGGCAAAACATATTGTAATGAATGTATTGCTAATACAAAAGGAATTAGGGTAAAATAAAGTAGATACAACAAAAACAAGAATGACAGAAATAGAATTACTTGCCTTTGCACTTAACAAATTCGCGGACCTAACACCAGAAGAATTTAATATGTCTATTAACTTTTGGCATACGAAAGTTTATAAAAAGGGAGACTATTTCAACCAACAAAAAACTATTTGCAGGTATCTGGGATTTATTAGTGAAGGAGCCTTTCGTTCTTATATAATCGACAAAAAGACTGATTAAGAAAAGAATATTTTCTTGTATTCAAAACATCAATTTGTTGTTCCATTTAAAAGTTTTATGAATCAAACTCCTTGTGACTATCAAACACAAGCCTTAACCGATGCAAGCATACTTTATATAAATATTGATGATTTGCTTTCTCTATACAAAACGTCTCATAAATGGGAGCGATTTGGTCGTTTAATGGCAGAAGAAGCTTTTAATTTAACGATAGAAAGAATGGAGAGTTTTGTTTTCAAAACACCTGAAGAGAGGTATCTGGATTTAATAAAAAATCATCCTGACATTTTCAATAACATTCCATTGTATCATATTTCTTCTTATCTGGGAATACAAGGTCCATCATTGAGTAGAATTAGAAAAAGAATTTCAAAGTTATAATACGATTTTAACTTGGGTTAAAATTAAACTGAAAAAGAAATTAGACTTTTGTTAAATGAAAATAAAAAACAAAATTCTATTCACGGTTTTATTTTTCCTGTCATTTCAAACAAACTCTTTTTCAAAAAATTCAAACACCAATATGGACAAAACTAAAACAATTGTATTTATACATGGATTATGGATGCACGCATCTTCATGGCAGCAATGGATGGACTTTTTTAACAATCAGGGTTATAAAACAATTAATCCGGGATGGCCGGGCGATTCTTTAACTGTTGCTGATTGTAGAGCAAATTCACAATCAATAGCGAACAGAGGTGTAAAGGAAATCGTTGAAAGTTATGCAAAAATAATCAGAACTCTTCATGAGCCACCAATAGTTATTGGGCACTCGTTTGGTGGACTTATTGCACAAATATTGTTGAGTCGAGGTTTGGCTAGTGCTTGCATTGCTATTGATCCAGCGCCAATGAAAGGTGTTTGGCAGCTTCCATTTTCAGCTGTCAAGGCAGCATTTCCTGTTATTGGAAATCCATTTAATGTATCAAAGGCAAAATCACTTACTTATGAGCAATTTCGATATGGATTTGCAAATGCAGTATCTGAAAAAGAAGCAAAAGAACTCTACGAACTTTGGACAATCCCCGCTCCTTGCAGACCGCTTTTCCAAGCAGCAACAGCAAGCTTTTCTGGAATTCAAACAAAAGTAAATACTCAAAATACAACTCGTGGACCTCTGTTAATTACTGGAGGAGAAAAGGACAACCAAGCACCGGCAATTATTGGAAAAGCATCAGTTAAAAAGTATAATAAAAAAGTTATAACCGACTTTAAGTTGTTTGAAGATCGAGGACATTCTCTTATTGTGGATAGTGGCTGGAAAGAAATTGCAGAATACTCACTTAATTGGTTAAGAAAGCAAGGACTTTGATAAATAATTTAACTTGGTAAAATTCTAGAAGTATAAAAGATTAGTCTACATTTTTCTAACTTTGTAGCATGAGATTTAGTTCCCCTGATTTATTACCTGAATTTGTTTTTAAAACCAGTCGAAGCGGCGGAGCGGGTGGGCAACATGTAAATAAGGTTGCCACTAAAGTACAGTTGCAGTTTGATGTACAACAATCTCAGTTACTAAGTGAAGAAGAAAAAAACTTGTTACTTATTAAACTTGAAAACCAACTTACCGAGAATGGAGTTTTACAAGTTACCTCGCAGGAAGGCAGAAGTCAACACGACAATAAGCTGGTTGCCTTACGAAAAATGTATCGTCTTTTGAACAAATGTTTTGAAGTACCTAAACTGCGTAAGCCAAGCAAGCCAACAAAATCTTCATTACTCAAAAAAAAGACACTAAAACAACGTAATAGTGCAGTAAAAAAATTGCGTAATAAACGAAATATGGAGGATGGTCAATAGTTAGCTGTAATTCTATGAGAGTATTATTCTTCATATCAACATTTTTCATTTGTACAATTTCATTTGCAGACATTGCTAAAAAAATTGTGCTTTATGATGAAGTAACAAAAAAGCCAATAACTAAGCAGTATTTCTATATACTAAAAAACAATGATCTTTGGGTCACAATTGAAAAAACAAATACAAAAGGTGTTTCAAAATTCGATATTTGGTGGAAGTATGATAGCTCTGCAACATACCAAATCGACATTAACGCGAAAGGATACCGGAAACACCGACAAACTATTAATCTGCTCGATGAGAAAACCGTAAAGATTGGTCTGACTCCTGACACCAATGCACTTCTCCCAAAACCAAATATGATTTATGAAGACTGCTTTGGAATAAGCTTTGGAGACTATTTCCCTTTCGAACCATCTTCATTAAACGACTTACCAAAGAATATTAGAGAAAAGCTGGAAGCGCATTTGCAAGAGAGACTTGGAAGTTTCTATGAAAATTTGAGATTTTCAGGTGGACAAATTGTTGACCTAAATCGGCTATATCATGTTTTTGAAAAAGCGAGGGAATTTGAATGGACTCCTTATAGTTATTACTTGTGCTTTTCTTTTACAGATACAAAAAATGGAATATCGATGTTTACTGCGAAAATCGTACTAGACAGCAATGGAAACGTGATTGAAGAAATACAACTACCATCTTTCAAGAATAATCCAGAGAAATCAAAAATTATCTCACTTTATGAAGCAACAAGAATCGCAAAAACATATGATTTTAATGATCCGATTAAAGAAATAAAATTTTATTATAACAAGGATTTAGATAGGTTTGTTTGGTGTATAAGTAAAATCACTAATGATAATGGACTAACTTTTGGAATAGAGACCTTAGTCCTAAATGCCAATACAGGAGACAAGATAGAAATAAGACTTAGTGGCGGAATAAGATAAACTAACACAAAAAGCACATTTGCAATATGCGT
Source organism: Vulcanococcus limneticus LL (assembly GCA_943361925.1). GTDB lineage: Bacteria > Bacteroidota > Bacteroidia > UKL13-3 > UKL13-3 > CAISCU01. Next base: position 39,422 of record CALRIT020000025.1, read on the forward strand.
TCAATTCGTATTCCTAAGTTAAATTTGAGTTAGAACGCACATCCACCACAAATTTGCAAAACGGTTTTGGGGTTCAGAAAATAAGTTTATATCTATTTGAACAAAAAGTCATTGTTCAAAATACGTTACTAGGAATTTGAATTAATGCAGTAATAAACACATTCAACTATTTAATAAAAAAAGGTTTGTGTTTTCAAATTCATAGCCTAATTTGCTCAGGTTATTAAGGATAGTAAACAAATATTTTTCGTCTTTTTCTTATGATAAACAATCATTTTTTAAATACCATTTTCAAAGAGGAGAACTTTTCTAAAGAAGATTTAGAAATGATTCTTAATCAATATGAAAAAATAACTTTTGCAAAAAATGATTATTTCATAAAAGAAGGAAATACAGCCAACTTTTATTACTTTATGGAAAGTGGCTTTGCCAGGTCTTATGTTATTGACTTAGAAGGTAATGATATCAGCACAAAATTCTTCAGTTCTTCAGACATAGTTATTGATTGGCATTCCTACTTTTTAAAAACGAAATGTAGAGAAAACATACAAGCTATAACTGCCTGTACAGCCTGGAAAATTACATTTGAAAACTTCATGAAACTTTTTAAAATTGAAGCATTTAGAGAGGTTGGAAGAACTCGTTTGGTTAATAATTATTTTGAACTAAAAAATCATTCAATTTCTATCATTGCTGATCCTGCAAAAGAACGTTACCTGAATTTAATCAAATCCAAACCTGATATCGTTCAGAATGTACCTCTGAAACAAATAGCAACATACCTTGGCATAACAGATACATCTTTAAGCAGAATTAGAAAAGAATTAGCAGATAGCAAATGAATAACTTGATACAATATCCATTACCTGATTGGTTATCGATAGCTTTTCTTATAGCTATTCCAATTCCGTTTATTATAATTGGATTATTTGTAAAAAAAGAAACCCAGGATACCCCATATAATAAGGCCTTTCTAAAGCTAATTCTATTTTTTGTTTTTTATTTAAGCTATATCACCTTTGCTAGTTTTAACGGATTCTTTAATCAAGTTTCATTTCCTCCAAAAGTTGTATTGCTGTGCACCCTACCCTTTGCATTGATATTATTTCTAATTATTGGAAACTCTAAAACTTACAAATTCATTCTGGAAAAGGTAAAATTAGAAAATTTGGTCAGCCTTCACATTTTCAGACTGATTGGCGTATTTTTTATTCTATTGGCCTTGTATGATTCATTACCAAAAACCTTTGCATTCATAGCTGGAACAGGTGATATACTTTCTGCTATTGGAAGTATTTTTGTAGTTAAAGCAATTAAAGACAATAAACCATATGCAAAAACATTGTGTAAATTTTGGAATATTTTTGGAACACTTGATATCCTCTTCACCATCATTGCTGCAAATGTATTAACCAAATTATCAATCAATACAGGAAGCATGGGAGTTGATACATTAGGTTTATTTCCTTATTGTATTATTCCGGCTTTTGCTCCTCCAATGATATTATTCTTGCATTGGTCGATTTATAAAAAGATGAATTTTTCTAAAAGAAATTAAATTCTTTTTTACACCAAAGTCAATTGGGGATATTAACTTGAAATCCCTTCAGAGGACTAATTTCAATCAATTTACCTTTTCTTATTTTTCTTGTCATATGCCAAGATTGGTCTAAATTCATCACTCTACTTTTGTCCCATCATTAACAAACAAACAAAAACAAAATGGTACAAAACAATGAATTTATGCTTGTGTTCAGATTCGAACCCAACTTCACTTATCAGCCAACAGAAACAGAAATGAATGAAATGCACCAAAACTGGGGTGTTTTTATTGGAAACATTTCTATCAAAGAAAAATTAGTTAGTACTCACCAATTAGGCTTTGAAGGGAAACAAATTTTCGCTGATAAAACTGTAACTGAAGGAATTCATATTTCCAATAAGCAGACTCTTGGAGGAAATATGATTATTAAAGCTAATTCAATAGAAGAAGCTGTAGAAATCGCAAAAGATTGCCCAATTTTATTAATGGGCGGTTCAGTAGAAGTAAGAGTAATAAACCCGATGTAATTATTTTAAAAAAAATGAACAAGAAAATGATATTATCAAGTATTGGAATTGCAATTATTGCATTCATAGGATTTGGCTTATTAAAAGCAAGTGGATTAAAAACCATTCAAATTGTTAAAACAGTAACTATTAAAGGTACAAAACAAGAGGTTTTTGATATGGTTAAATACCTGAATAATTTCCCTAAATGGTCACCATTTTTGGCAGAAGATCCAGGACAAAAGTATGAAGTTAAAGGAATAGATGGTACTGTTGGGGCTCAATATCATTGGGATGGAAACAATGGAAAAGATTTAGGTTATCAAGAGATTGTAAAAATAGAAGAGCTAAAATTTATTGGAATGCAATGTAATATTGTGAAGCCATTTTCAGCTAAACCAAGTTTTGATTATTACTTTACAGAAAAACCGGAAGGAATAGAAGTGATGCAAGATTTTAAAGTTGAATCAGGTTTAATAGATGCATTTTTTATGTGGATTTTTGGAGCAAAGGCCGGTATGGAACAAATGAATCAAAAAGGATTGGATTTACTTAAACAATCAATTGAAAAGTAGTTTTAGAATTTAGTTTTCAAAAAAAATAAAATGCTTTTAGCAAAATGCAGTAGATAAGAAGAATCTTTCTACTGCATTTTTAGTTTTAATCTATTCAACTGAAAACTAAGGAAATCCATCAAAATAGCAAATTGAAATTGCTCAAAATATTTATTGTAATTTAAATTATCATGATAATAAAGGATTTATAAAATTAACTTTTGAAAGTTCGTTTAAGTATAATTTTTTCTATTATTTGCAAATGAAAAAAGCCTAAAAACTACCCAATATGTTACAAAAAACCTTTCTAAGTATTACTCAAAAATATACTCAAAACCTCAAACAGATTGATATACTATGGTCTGAAATAGAATTGCTATATCAAGTTAGAGGAAGATTCTACCATACAATCAATCATTTAGAAAATATGCTTATTGAGCTTGATTTGGTAAAATCAGAGATTCAGGATTTTGATTCTGTTTTTTATGCTTTGATTTACCATGATATAATTTATCAAGCCAGTAGTATAGACAATGAAAAAAGAAGTGCAGAATTAGCTGTTAAACGATTGAAGGAAATTCAATTTCCCGATGATAAAATTGAATTAGTTAAAAAACTAATTGAAGCAACTGCAAAACACCAATATTCAGAAGTATCAGATTGCAATTATTTTATTGATGCTGATTTATGCATTCTTGGAGCTTCCCTAGAATTATATGAAGAGTATTCAAAACAAATCCGTCAGGAATATATCATATACCCTGATGTGTTATATAATGAGGGTAGAAAAAAGGTCTTAATTCATTTTCTTGAAATGAGCAGAATTTTTAAATCTGATTCTTTCTATTTAAAATACGAAAATCAAGCTAGGAAAAATCTTAAAAAAGAACTGAATTTTCTGAATTAGTTCATTTAATTTATTTTGTTTGATGTTTTTAAGTCTCTTCATATGATTGAAATAAAATATGAGCACTAGCGTTTAATTTGTTTCTTTTAACAAATAAATAAGTGCATTGAAAAAAATATTAAAAGCTTCAATTTATGGAGGTATCATTATTTTCCTCATCCTAAACATCATTGCATTTGCGCATGCCTATAGATTTACTCATTTCAAATTAGATAAATCACCAAGGACTAAAGAGCCCAAAAATTTAAGTTTAGCAAACAAAATTAAAACTATTGTTTGGGGTGTAAATATTCCTAAACCTACGAATGGAGACAAAGTCCCAAATGATTACAAGGTTTTATCCATTAAAAGTAATAAGCTAATTGAATGCTGGTATAAAGAAGTGCCTAACTCAAAGGGTACAGTTATTCTCTTTCATGGATATAGCAGTGTTAAAATTACACTTTTAGGTAAAGCTAAAATTTTCAGAAAACTGGGTTATAATACATTATTAGTAGATTTTATGGGCTCCGGAGGATCTGAAGGAAATCAATCTACCATTGGATATTTTGAATCTGAACAAGTGAAGTCGGCATTTAAATCCATTAAAAAAACCAATCCTAAAAAAATCATTTTGTATGGTTCCTCAATGGGTGCTGTTGCAATTATGAAAGCAATTCATGATGGAGGAATCAATCCTAATGGTATTATTATAGAATGTCCTTTTGCTACTATGTATGAAACAGTTCAGGCTCGTTTTAAAATCATGAAAATTCCTTCATTTCCTATGGCAAACTTATTAGTGTTTTGGGGTGGATTACAAAATGGATTCTGGGCATTTAATCACAATCCTGAAGAGTATGCGAGTTCCATTAAATGCCCTACCCTTCTGCTTTATGGAGCAAAAGATGAAAAAGTTAGTTTAGATGAAATCAATAGAATTTATCGAAACTTAAAAGGAAAGAAAAAGTTAAACATTTATAAAAATGCCGGTCATGAAAACTATTTGAACAAATACGAAAATGAATGGACAATTGATATCAGAAGTTTTATTGAAAAAGACATTAAATGATCAAACAAAATTCAAACCCAGTATTTAAAAATTTGTAATTTTTCTAAAATGATAATACCAATATTCAAAGCATTAAAATTCCGGCTTGTATTATTAACTGCAATTGTACTTATTACAAGTTCATTTAATAAATCCGAAAATTTCCTGGAAAAACAATTGAAGTTTGAAAAAGTAAGAAATGCAGCAGAGAGTAAATTAAAAAATATCGAAAATCAGCTTAAAATACATCACTTAAAGACCAATAACTTTAAGATGTTAATAGTTGCATATAAGGATTTAGATGAACTAGAGATTTATGTAAAAAACAAAAATGAAATAAGCTATAAACTTTATAAAACTTTTGATGTTTGCAGTCGTTCCGGCGATTTGGGACCAAAAAATAAACAAGGTGATGGACAAGTACCGGAAGGAATTTACTATATTGATAGATTTAACCCAAGCAGTAATTACTTTCTATCCTTGGGATTAAATTATCCGAATAAATCTGATTTAATAAGATGCAAAACTAAATTTCCGGGTGGCGATATTTTTATTCATGGCGCATGTGTAAGTATAGGGTGTTTACCAATGACAGATGAACAAATTAAAGAAATTTATATGTTGTCAGTATTGTCTAAAAATAATGGGCAGGAAGCAATTCCGGTTTATATCTTTCCATTTAAAATGAATGATGAAAGTATGGATAGATATAGGGAAAAATTCGATGCAAATGAACAAGTCATTGATTTCTGGGAAAATTTAAAAACTGCCTATATCCTATTTAACAAGAATAAAAGAGAAATTAAATACCAGTTGCAAAATGATGGTAAATATAAATTTTACAATTAACTTGAATTAAAAATAAAGATTTATTGTGGTTGATATTGATACTATTAGAAAGCATGCAATGATGTTACCCAATGTAACAGAAGAGCCTCATTTTGAAAAAACTTCATTCAGGATAAATAAGAAAATTTTTGCAACTTATGATGCAAAGAAAAATAGAGTTTGTTTAAAACTAGATGAAATCAATCAAAGTGTATTTTGTGCATTTGATAATAGAATTGTTTATCCGGTAGATAATAAATGGGGCAAACAAGGGTGGACACTTTTTGAGATATCAGAAATTAAAAAAGAAATGATGCTTGATGCTTTGAATTGCGCCTATTCAGAGCTTCTGAAGCCAAAATCTAAAAAAAAATAGAATCTCTTTTTAGAGAGATTCTATTTTAGTTACCATTGAAAAAGACAGAAACAATTCAGATTTTCAGCAGGCCCTATTTATAGATTTTAATTTGTTTAACTCCTCTTTCATTAGAAATCTCAAATACATAAATCCCACTTGCATATGAACTCATATCATATTCAATTTGAGTCTCTGATGTTTTAAATTTATTTAGCAGCTTTCCACTAATATCAGATACTAAAACCTGTTTGTCACCTTCCGGCATTTGAATGTTCAGAACATTAGTAACAGGATTAGGATAATATCCAATTTCCAGTTCATCTATATTAGTATTTAAACCCGTTGCAAATGGCTTACAACTACCAATTTTGTAGGAATTTTTATTGGTCGACGTATTTTTTTCTCCGGCTCCCGGAAATGAATAAGTATAGTAAAAATACACAATAGCACCTTTTGCCGCATTTAATCTGTATGGAGTATTTGGTGTAACATTATACCCTGGTAAACTACCAGCATTTAGTCCATAGTACAATATACATGTTGGACTTCCAACACCTGATTTAGAAGGTATAAAAGTTAAAGTAGGATTACTTTCATCTTGTGAAAACAAATAATCAAAATCGCCATTAAATGCTTTACCACGGCATGATGGAGTTGAGTCAACATAAATAGTTAATGGCTTAGATGTATTAGTTCCGCCATAATTATCTGTTGCAATTGCAGTAAATGTATAAGTACCAGGAGTGCCATACCAATTAAAATCATAAGGATAAGTGCTTGTAGTTCCTATTAATTTTTGTCCTTCATATAATTTTACTTCACTTATAGTACCATTCAAATCGGAAGCAAATACAGATATTGTAACTGTTTCATTTGAAATAAACCTACTGGATTCTGAAGGTGAATTGATTGAAACTTTCGGAGCAATGTTATTAGAAACTGAAGATATCACATATACTTCATCTTTGTCTGTATAAGAACCATTAGAAACATTGAGTTCAAATAAATAAACGCCTTCTTGTAATCCCGAAATTGTTGGACTTGAATTAAAATTAGAACTAAAACTAACTACACTTGGACCATAAACCTGTTTCCATAAGTAACTTAATGAACCAGAACCTGAATTAGAACTTTTACTTCCATCCAATGATACAGAACTCAAAGGCAATTGAACCAATTTGTTTTCTCCTGCATCTGCTATTGGTTGTGAATAGGTAAGTGGTGAAACATAAGTAAATGTAAGTTTTCCAAGATTTAATTCTCCATTTGAGAAAAATAATCTAAGAACTTGTTTGCCACTTTTAAGTGGAATATTATCAATTGTTTTAGATGTAAAAGTCGTCCAATTTCCAGAACTGGAAACCGTAATAGCTGGACCCACTTGTTGTCCATCTGATTCTAAAATAAATGGACCACCTCCCGCACTATTGCCACAAGCATAACGAATTTGTAATTTATAAATTCCAGCTTGTTTAACATCCACAGTATAGTTTAACCATTCACCTGAACTAATCCAACCCAATACTTTTCCTTCAACTGCATCAGAACTTGCATCAACATATTCAGTTGTTCTATAATCACCTTCATTTTTAGAAGTCACATCATTGTAAGTAATGCCTTGTCCCAAACCACCTTCAAATACATCGAAATTTCCTGGCATAATAGTACCTGGAATTACAGCCGGTTCTCCTGAAAAAGGAAGCTTCTCTCCTACTCTAATTTCAATCAGGTTACTAATTGTAAAGTTCACTCCACTATAAATTCTGGCATAAAAATTCTTCTTACCAACCTGTAAATTAGAAACTTTAATTGTATAAGGAGCTTGTGTATCTTCTCCTATTAATGAATCACCATTTATAAATTGAACCTTACTTGCAGTACCACTTGTAATGTTTAAATTTAAATCAATACTTCCACCCGGATAAGCTTCAGAAAAGCCTGAACTTAAATTACCCGCAACATTTGCATCCTTATTGGTTACCATACTTTTTGCAGGAACATTTAAGGTGAAATTATCTGAAAATGTAACGGTGATAGGGGTGTTTTTATAATTATGAGCAACATAAGTTTTAACTCCATTTTTTATAAAAACTGCAGCCAATGGATGATTTGATGTAATAGAATTGCTTACATTTCCAAGCACATTCATGGCATGTAACCAATGATAAGTTTGTGCATCTGATACTCCAAATTTCAAATTACGTGAAGGAAATGAATTGTATAAATTAATTGCTTTTTGAGGATTGATAAAAGCCAAATATTCCCAATATATATCATGCCATAAATTATCATTTACTTGATTAGACAAAATGCCTGTATTCTTTTCAATTTCAGCCCAAAGTGTTTTTACATAATTCGTATCTTGTCCTAAATAAAGTGAACCTCCATGTATTGGATACATTTCAATTCCATATGAAGCAGCAATATCAGCTGTCCAGAATGTACCATTATCATAACTATTGCCCCAAACTCTTGAAACCAGACTATATTGTTGTGAAGTACCAAAATTTCTGTTACTCACATCAAACCAATATTCTTCAATAGCAGTTTGTTCAGTTGTATACAAGTAGATTCCCAAATCTCTGATGGATTTATTATCGGTTACTTCTCCCCAATGGATTAATGATGAATTAAATTGCATACTTTCTGAGGTAGATTCCTGATCATTACCTTGTGGAAATGTAGCAAATCCGTTTGCCCAACAATGTCCTGCATAAGGACTAAAATTTCTTAGGTAAGGAAAATCAGTAGAATTTCTGTTATCGTTAGCAGCATCTTTAACCAATAAATTTACCATTGCACCCCACTTATCTTTCCAACCCGGTTCAAATTGTTCAAGGAATGAAGCTGCATGAATGAAATAACCCCAATGAAAATGATGGTCATTTATATTACCATCTTGTCCATGACCAGCAGGATAACCAATTAAAGTTGACCAATTTTGGTTATAGTAAAATAGGAAAGCCACTTCACCCGGTTTAACTGTTAACCAATTTTCTAACCTGTCTTTTATAGTTTTTAAAATGATATTCAAAGAAGCTGTATCCTTTGCTAATTCGGCAATTCGAGCAGTTTGAATGAGTCTGTTCATCACCTGACCTTCATTATAAGAATCAGTCCATGTTGCTAAACCATCATTTTTAATTGCATCAACTTTTTCTTTCAATTTCATAGGGCTAAAACCTGAACTTAAATTATCGACATAAGGTAAAGTTGGTAGAATGCCATAAAATTTATTTTCGACACTAAAACTATTTGTAGCTGTTGTTTTAATCTGACCTCTAACTCCTGCATATGAATATCCATTTAAAGCGGGTGTTCCGGGAGCAAGATGAGCCCATTGATGCGGTAGTAAACCAATTAACATTGTTGTATCTGTGCCTTCTTTAACCTCTGTTTCAACTATAAAGTTGGTTCGAACAATAGAAGTTGACTCATTATAACTCCAGTTTGCAATTGTATTTTTAGGAAATACATAAGCAAATTTTTTGTATTCATTGGCAACAGTATTTACATTACTTGCTGTTAAAGGAATAAAACCTAAAGACCAATAATTTTTGCCATTTAAAGTTGAAGTATAGTTATTTCCTGATTTTGTCCAAACACTTCCACTAGGTCCGTAAACCACAAAATCAGCATTATTTCTGGCATTTAAAATGATTAACTTTTCATTGTCAATTGTTACATTTCCTTCGTTAACAGTAATCAATGCAATATCATTACTATCCTTTGTGAAATATAAAAAAGGCATACCAATTCCTGAAGTAACTGTGAAATCATGTGCAACATCTTTCCAATTTAAACTTACAGTCCAATCAGAAAAATCTGAAACCTTGGCAGCACTTGCGTTTAAATCAGAAACGCCAACAACAACAGGTAGTATATTATCAATAACACCCCAAGGAATATAACTTACAACCAATCCATTATTTATGGTTTTGAGAGTAAAAGGATAATTAAATAAATTATCAGAATGGTTATTTTTTACTTTATTCGACCACCAGTCATTTGTAGGAACTGGCTTATTAGCAGCATTACCAACAGTAAGCGGTGAACCTGAAGGAAAAGAATTTCGACCTGCTACATCTGTTCCCGGAAATGTGCGGGTATAACTACCGGAACCAACATTTACTACCTGTGCGAAAGATGATATAGAACTAATTAAAAGAGAGAAAAATAAAAGAGAGAATTTTTGTAAAGAATACTTCATAGAGGATATATAAAGTTCCTAATGTAATTAATACAATGGCATTAACCAATTATTTATAATTCAAAAAAGTTTCAAAATCCCATAAAAGAAAATTTATATTGATTTAAAAGTATTATCTCCCCTAATCATCAAGACAAAAAGAGAAATGTAATTTTTTCAAAATGGATTGTAAAATAAGTAGTTCAAAAATGAAAATCACTAACTAGGTAATTTTTTTGAAGTCTGAATTCTTTCAAATCATCATCAAAAATGAAACCTTATCAAGTTTAATATTAAATTATTACTTTGCGATAGAATTCAATTTAGCAATCTGCAATAATAAATTGAAAACAAAACACTTACGAAATTCAATTAATTAGAAAATATGATCATTGAACCAAAAATGAGGGGATTTATATGTTTAACTTCACATCCTGAAGGTTGTGAAAAAAACGTATTGAATCAAATTGAGTATATTAAATCAAAAGGACCAATAAATGGACCAAAAAATGTATTAGTAATAGGAGCATCGACAGGATTTGGCTTGGCATCAAGAATAACAAGTGCTTTTGGTTCAAATGCATCAACCATTGGTGTATTTTTCGAAAAAGCACCATCAGAAGGAAAAACTGCATCTCCTGGTTGGTACAATAGTGTAGCATTTCATAAAGCCGCTGAAAAAGCCGGGATATATGCAAAAAGTATCAATGGTGACGCTTTCTCAAATGATGTAAAACAAAGAACAATTGAAATGATTAAATCTGATTTGGGTAAAATCGATTTAGTTATTTATAGTTTAGCATCACCTGTTAGAATGCATCCAGTAACCGGAGTTTTGCATCGTTCAGCTTTAAAACCAATTGCAAGTTCATTTACCAATAAAACTGTAGATTTTCATACAGGTGTAGTTTCTAATATTACCATTGAACCATGTGCAGAAGAAGATATTCAGAATACTATTGCAGTAATGGGTGGTGAAGATTGGGATATGTGGATGGATGCACTTTTAAAGGCAGATTTACTCAATGAAAATGCTCAAACCATTGCCTATTCATATATCGGACCAATGGTAACTGAAGCCGTTTATAGAAAAGGAACAATTGGAAGAGCTAAAGATCATTTAGAAGGTACAGCATTTCAAATTACTGAAAAATTAAAATCAGTAAATGGACATGCTTATGTTTCTGTAAACAAAGCTTTAGTAACACAAGCAAGTTCAGCCATACCTGTTATTCCACTTTATATATCTCTTTTATATAAGGTGATGAAAGAAATGAATATTCATGAAGGATGTATCGAACAAATTCAAAGATTATTTGCAGAGCGTTTATATACAGGAGGTGCTATTCCTTTGGATGAAAAAGGAAGAATTCGTGTTGATGATTGGGAAATGAGAGAAGATGTACAAGCAAAAGTTTCAAAATTATGGGAAGAAGCAACAATTGAAACCTTCCCGCGAATAGGGGATTTAACTGGTTATAAAACTGATTTCCTAAATCTATTCGGATTTGGATTTGAAGGAATTGATTATACAAAAGATGTAAATGAAAACTTACATATTGATACAATTCAATAAATTGTTTTAAATAAAATTTTAAAGGGAACAATTTTCATTGTTCCCTTTTTTTATGCCATAAAGTTGAGAATTCTGGGTAACATTTATTGACTACCTGAAGCCAATTATGGCTTACCTTAAAAAGTACAATTTTATTCCTTTTAATAACGAAATGAAGGAATTAAACCTTCTCAAATACAATCATTTACTACTCAAGAATCTTAATTGAATTTGTTAATTCAGGCAATATTTAACTTGCAACAAGGTGCTTGCAAAGAAGCATCAATGATTACTAAACTATATAAAAACAAAAACCCGGAAGCATATCTGACGACAGCGGCAACCGGGAATACATAACAAATGTAAACATTTAATTAATATAAACAAACAATTTTTAAAAAAATGGAGTTAAATATTGAGAATTTTGAAAAACTTATATCTAAGCCAAGGTTTGAAAGGTATTTATTGGCAAGTCAAAATGATCCAATTTTAGCCATTGAACTTTATCGAAATAATATTCAAAAATCTAAAGAGATGTATACCTTACTTTCAATATTTGAAATTATTTTAAGAAACAAAATAGACGAACATTATCAATCTAAATATCTTCATGAAATAGGTAATGAAAACTGGTTAAAATTTGCAGCAAGTAAAAATGGATTTTATAATCACCTTCAAACGTTAAAAACCAAAGAGAGTATTATAAAAGGCATAAACGGTTTAGGCAATAATTATTCTCACAACAAACTTATCGCTGAATTAAATTTTGGATTTTGGCGATTTCAATTCGCTCCAAAAGAATTCAGAGCTGCAGGAAGTAGTCTACATCATATATTCATAAATAGGCCTAAAGGAACAAATCATACTACAATTTTCAACAAATTAAGATTAATCAATAATATAAGAAATAGAATAGCTCATTATGAACCAATATGCTTTGATTCTGGTGGAAATAAAGTTTCAGATATCTATTTACAATTACACCAAAATCAAATTTTTGAGTTACTCGATTGGATGGAAATCGCCTATATTAATCTTTTAAAGACTATTGGGGTAAATGAGACATCTTATTTTACATATAACCTATAGAAAAGAACATTTTGCAAATCAAAAAAAGCCTTTTTTCAAAAATAAATGCACTTTATTTTAAAAGGTGTCAAAATTCTTATTCTATTTGAAAATCTATTTCTAGATAAATTGATATCTTCACAAATGACTCTCTAAATTGTTCCATTAATATCGAAACTTAATACACGAAAATTTAAGTAAATTTGCAAGTAATACTGATGTAAAAATTATGGATGAATGAGAATCAATTTTAATTCAGTTATTTCAATAAATTTTATAGCTATTATTTAAATTTTAGAACTTAATTATTTATGATTAAAAACCCTTTAATTGATGAATTCATTGAGAAGCAAGATAAATGGAAAGATGAATTGAGTTTATTAAGAAGCCTTATTTTAGAATGTGGCTTGGTTGAAGAATACAAATGGAGAGGTCCATGTTATTCTTTTCAAAATTCAAATCTGCTAATCATTGGTGGATTTAAAGAAAATTGTGTATTGAGTTTTTTCAAGGGAGTTCTTTTAAAAGATGAAGTAGGTTTATTGGTTAAACCTGGAGAAAATAGTCAATCTGCACGCTTTTTAAAATTCAAATCAATAAATGAAATACAGGAACTTAAAGACCTAATTAAAGCTTATATTTTTGAAGCAATTGAATTAGAAAAAGCAGGAGCAAAAGTTGAATTTACAGAATCAAAGGAATTTGATTTACCTGAAGAGCTTTTAGAAAAATTCAAAATGATGCCTGAATTAAAAACCGCCTTTGAAAAGCTTACTGTAGGACGACAAAGAGCTTATGTAATCCATTTTAATGGCACAAAAAATTCAAAAACTAAAACAGCCAGAATCGAAAAATACATTCCGAGAATAATGATTGGAAAAGGATTTAACGATTGTGTTTGTGGTTTATCGAAAAAAATGCCAGGCTGCGATGGCTCACATAGAGAATTAAAATCAAACTGATTAGATTTAATTCTTTATTACAATTGAACTATGTTTTTAATTTAACCAAAAATCTTCATTAACTTGTAGGTCTAAAATAAGATTGATGTTTACGAAGGAATATAGTATCCGGTATTTTGAAACCAATAAGTTTGGAGAAGCCTCTCCTACTACGATTTTAACATTATTGGAGGAAACTGCATCTGACCATTGTTTATCAATCAATCATGGTTTATTTGAATTGTTTCAGCAGCAAATTGGTTGGGTTTTAGTTTCTGGTGTAATTGAAATGTACCGTTATCCAAAACACAAAGAAACCATCAGAATTCAAACCTGGCTTTCTACCTACACATTAGTAAAAGGAATTAGAGAAAATTTGATTTTTGATGAAAACAATCAAATAATTGCACGAGCAAAAGGACTCTGGGTATTTTTCAATATTGAGAAAAGAAGACCAGTAGAAATATTTGATGATATTATACAAAAATGGTCATTTGATAAAAAGGAATCTATTATTCATAATATTATCAGAAAAATTAGTCCTTTACAAGAAGCTCCAATATTAAAACAGTTTCCAATTCACAGGTATGATATCGACATGAATATGCATGTAAACAATATAAAATACCTACAATGGTTATTGGAAACCATTCCAAATGAAATAATGGATAATTTCTATTTACATCATATTGATGGTAGGTTCATCAATGAAGCTCATTTTGGTGATTCAATTGTTTCATTAACAAAACCTGTAAACAACAACAATGAATTTCATCATACTGTATTAGTTAAAGAAACAGGTAAAATCTGTGCAACAGCTACATCAGTATGGAAGGAGAGATAAATTTTGATTAAACGCTATTTTAAATATCCTTCAGATAATCGCATATTTCATTAAAGTTCGGCCTCATTTCAACATTATCATTCGTACACATTTCTTTAAGATTGATGATTATATCAAGGCCAGAATTATTTGTATTCATCAACATATCATCCAGTAAATATCCATAAGCTCTTACTTCAATTTTTTCAATAAGTGGGGCAAAATCAGATTGAATATCGTAGAATGTTGCTGCTCCAAAATCCCCCAAAAGATGATTTCCGTCTTCATTGTATAAAATATTGTGTGCATATAAATCACCATGACATATCCCTAATGAGTGAATATGTTTAGCCACATTTGCAACACCCTTTGCAATACTAAATATCTGATTTGTTGTAAAATTAGTTCCTTCCTTAAATACATCTCTAGAACATGATTCAAAACTTGGAGGATTCCCTAGATTCCTAAAATTATCTGGAATCAAACTCATTACCAAACCATCTTTAGAATCGGGATGATTGATAATTTTACCTTTTACTTCAACTAGATGTGGAATGTTTCCAACTAATAAGCAGGCATCCATTTCTGTTTCCGGAAATCCATCACTTGTAACTTGTCCTTTGAAAATTTTGACAGCTACATCCTCATCAAAACCTTTTAATTTACTTTTGTAAATGATACCTGATGCACCCTGACCCAAAACATTTTCAAGTTGGATATCATTAAAATCAAAAACCTTTAAATCATTAGGCAATGCAATATGATAATCAATTGGATTGCCTGCATAAGCTAACCAAGCTAATCGTGGCATCCTTATTAGGAAGTCAGGAAAGGTTTTAATTCTATTTGCTGAAATCCTTATTAGTTCAAGATTCGTGCAATTAGCTAATTCTTCGGGTAGAGCTTCTATTTGATTCCCGGCAAGTGCTAATTTCTGCAAACGATAACGTGTACCAATTTCCCTGGGAATTTCAGTGATTTGATTATTCGTTAAAATTAACCACCTTAATAAAGGAGGAAGAGCTTTTTTAGAGACTGTTTTAATTTGGTTAGATTTTAATCCTACCATTTCCAGCTTAGGACATTCACCAAAAACCTCAGGTAATTCCTCAAATAAATTTTCAGAAAAAAAAGCAATTTTAAGGTGCTTCAGTTTATTAAAATCTACAGGTAACTGTTTTAACTTATTAAAAGATAAATCAAGTATTTCAAGAGTATCAGCCAATTCAAGTATTTCTGTCGGAAATTCTGTTAAATTATCAGATAACTTTAAATGCTTAATACCTTTTAACTGACCCTTTTTTAATTGCTCTAATGTTTGCATATTTTATAAAACCAATGCTCAATAATAAAACGATACTTGCATAGAAACTACAATTAAAATTTGAAAGGGTAAACCTTCTGATTTACAAAAGGAATTTTAAGCATACCTATCCCAAAAAATAAAGTGCCAAATTATAAATTTCAATACAATTTGGATTTATGTTTGGCTGCATATATATTGATAAAAAAGAAATGTTAATTTATTTAACAAAATAAAAAGTAGCCACATAACAAATGAGTAGTTTATTAAAAGATAGGTACAACCCAACGTTTTATGAGATTCTTTCGAATGCCATAACTAAGGTTTATCCTCATTTTAACAAGAAAAAGTTCATCAAAGAAATTTTCTGTGAAGATTTTGAAAACAAGGAATTAAAAGGAAGAATGAAACATACCACTGCTGTTGTTCATCATTTACTACCTTCAGATTTTAAAGAAACTTCTGCATTATGGATATCAATTGTTGATGTACTTAGAAAAGAAGGCCATCAGGGATTGGCATTAGAGTTTATGTTTATTCCTGATTATATAGAAACTTTTGGGTTAAACCATTTTAAAGAAAGTACTGAGGTCTTCGAAAAGATTACCTCCTTTACCAGTTGTGAATTTGCGGTTCGTCCATTTATCATAAAATATGAAGAAAAAATGGTGAAGCTCATGCAAGCTTGGAGTAAACACAAAGACCATCATGTTAGACGATTGGCAAGCGAAGGAAGCAGATCGAGATTACCTTGGGCAATTGCTTTACCTAAATTTAAAACAGATCCCTCTCCTATTCTACCAATTTTACATCAGTTAAAAAATGACCCATCAGAATATGTAAGACGAAGTGTTGCAAATAGTATAAATGACATTTCGAAGGACAATCCCAATATCGTATATGAAATTATTCAATCGTGGAAAGGAACTAGCAAAGAAACTGAAGCTATCATTAAACATGGTTCAAGAACTTTATTAAAAAAGGGTGATGTAATTGTACTTAACTATTTTAATCTGAATGAAAAGGAACATTTGCTTTGCAAAAATTTCAGTATACATCAAAAACAAATCAAGATTGGAGAAAGCATTGTATTTTCATTTGAATTAATAAACAATGAAGATCATACCTGTAAAGTTCGATTGGAATATGGCATTCATTATCTTAGAAACAATGGTACTCACAGCAAAAAGGTATTCAAAATCAGTGAACGTGAACTTGAATCCGGAGAAAAATTATTCATTGAGAGAAAACAAAGTTTCAGAGTAATAACGACTAAACAATTCTATTCCGGAGAACAGAAATTATCACTCATAATCAATGGTAAGGAAAAGTTCATTGGTAGTTTTGAACTTTTAAAAGAAAATTAAAATAGCTCGGTTATTCACTAACAAATATCATTTTACCCTTATTTACTTTCAATTAATTTTGAGTATTGAATCAGGTTAATTCCATTTAGAATTAAATTAGTTTTAGTGACTTTACTAGAGGTCATATAAAAACAAAATGGGTTTAATCAAATTAATTTATACAATATGAAATACTCATTTTTAACTTTAGCAATTACCTTATTTATTTTTGGTGCATGTAATAACCAATCGTCAACAAATAAAAACAAGTCCCAAAAACCAGATTCTTTATCAAATGACACAAAATTAGACACCAGTTCAATTGTTCCAAATGGTTTTACTTTACTTGAGAATAATTGTTTTGTTTGTCATAGTCCGGATGCTAAAATGGAAGTTAGACTAGCTCCACCAATGGAAGCAGTAAAAAGACATTATATAAATAAAGAAACTAAGGAAGAAGATTTTACTGCTGATTTAATAACATTCATTAATAATCCAGCTGAAGAAAATACCAAAATGCCCGGAGCTGTTAAAAAATTTGGGGTAATGCCAAAAATGAGTTTTAGTGAAAATGAATTGAAAGCAATAGCACATTATATTTATACCAGCGAACTAGAAAAACCAGATTGGTTCGATAAACATTATCAAGAGGAAAAAGCCAAATATTCGGGCAAGAAGTAATTTAAAATTATCACAAAATTACTTAACATCTTTCCAGTCATTTACATTGTTTTCGATGTAGATTTTTATTCGTTCGTATTCTTGTTTATCACGAATGATGCGGTCATAATAACGTGTTTGCCATCTGAAATCTGAATTAATTTTTCTCATTTCAAATGTACATCTTCCTTTATACCATCTGATAATTCTTGGAATATTTTCGTTTAACATAGGATTATTATATCCAGCAAAACCTCCAATTTGAAGTTCATCTAGTCCATTGGTTACATCTACCGAATTGCCGATATCTTTTCTGAAATGTTTATCAATTACAATGATGCCATGCACATGATTGGGCATTATTATAAAAGAATCTAATTGTGCATAGGGAAAATGATTGGGAATATCCAACCAGCATGATTCTGCTATTTTTCCTAATTCAGACGCGATAAATTCCTGCCGTCCCCGTCCCTGTAGAGACGCGATTAATCGCGTCTCTACAGGGACGGGGACGGGTGAAAGTTCCCCAAAATAATGAATCATATTATGCGTACAAATGGTAATAAAATAAGCCGCATTGTTTCCATAATCCCACCATTGTGCGCGTGCAGAAGGAATTCGGTATTTGTTTTTAAATTTTTCCATTATTCTGATTTCATTAAAAAAATGGAAATAAATAAATTGTAGTTGATAGAATCGTAGGTAAACGTAAGTAAACGGATAAAAACGGATACCGTTAATTGTAGAGACGCGATTAATCATATTTCAACAGACGCGATAAATCGCGGCTGTACGGAGGATTATTTTTATATTCAGAAATTATGCAAATTGCCAAGTATTAGTTTTTAAGATTATAATAATGAAAATTTTCGCAGAAACAGAAAGATTGATTCTTAGAGAAATGACTCAGGAAGATGCTGAATCTTTTTTTGAAATGGATTCAAAACCCGAGGTGCATAGATACTTAGGAAATAAACCTGTAGAGAGTCTTCAACAAACCAGAGATGTCATAGAATTTGTTAGACAACAATACCTTGATAATGGAATTGGTCGCTGGACACTCATTGAAAAAGCAAGTGGAGATTATGTTGGTTGGGGCGGACTTAAACTGATAAGGGAAGAAACGAAAAATATAGTAAATTATTTAGATGTTGGATACAGGCTTACTCCAAAACATTGGAATAAAGGTTATGCAACAGAATCGGCTATAGCAAGCGTAAAATATGGTTTTGAAAAGTTAAAGCATTCTATGATTTATGCTACAGCGCATAAAGAAAACAAAGCATCCAGACATGCTTTAGAAAAAACCGGTTTGATGTGTACCGATGATCATGAATGGGAAGGAATTCCTTGTGATTGGTTTGAAATAAGTTTCGAATCATGGAAAGAAAAACATAGTTTTAATACGAGTAAAATTCTATTATTTTAATTTAAACTTTTAAAAAATGATTAAATCAATTAAGCCTTTTATTGGTGCTAAAGATTATATAAAATCTCAAGAGTTCTATAGTGAAATGGGATTTGAAGCAACTGTTCTAAGCCATAACCTAATTGTTTTTGAAATGGAAGAATTTGCATTCTATTTACAAGACGCCTATGTTGAAGATTGGATAAATAATTCAATGGTTTTTCTTGAAGTTGAGGACATCAATACTTTTCATAATACATTATCAAAAAAAGATTT
>CALRIT020000026.1:0-57726 GCA_943361925.1 Vulcanococcus limneticus LL
ATTCTTGTATCATCTAATACTTTTACCAATGAAGTAGCAACATAACCTTTAATCAAACCATTAATTTTAATATCCTTAGTTCTAAACATCGCACCATTGTACATACCTAATTCTGCACCACCATTAATTACTGTTTCATCATCAACTCTGATATATGAATAGTTTTTAATAGTGTTATTATTATGTAGTTTTTTCTTAGTCCACAATTTACAATTATTGATAAATAAACCTTGTCCGTTTACTTTGAAGTCTTCATCAGTTACAATAGAACCATTGTTTGTTAAAGTTGTATTTCCATTCACATTCATGCTTTCACCAACATTAATAGTTCCGTTATTGGTTTGAGTTGATTGTGTATTTAAGTTATAATCACCATCAGTATTAATAGTACCATGGTTAGTAACTGAACCACCAGGAGAATAAGAATTATCAATAGTAACGGTTCCCCAATTTTGGAAAACAGTTGAAGCTCCATTCATATTGAAATTATCAAATTCAACTGAAGCACCACTTGTTACAATTAAAGTTGAACTGTTATTTAAATTAGCATTTTGCACTTTAACGTTTGTACCACAAATTCTAATTGTTCCGCCATTGGCATTAAATCCGATAGTGATATTATTTCCAGTTACACAAATTACATTTCCATTGTTTACATTTAGGTTTGTATTGTTTGATGTTACTGTTTGTGTACAACCACTGTTACAATTAGGGCTAGCAGTTTTTCCTAAAGAGAAAGTTTTCTTTAAAACCGGTTTGATATTTAACAAAACAGAATTGCTTCCCGAAATTATTACTTTTTCAATCATTTTTGAATTATCAGGAGCAGTTCTTACTACAAATAATTCTTTAGTAGCTGATGGAACTGAAATTGTTGATTCAAACTCCTGAGCCAATGAAAGAGCTCCTTCTGCCAATGAAATTCCTTTGTTTGAAGGATCTTCTAAAAAAATCTGAATTTTATGCTTTAAAGCACCGAATGAATTGTCTTCTAAATTAACTTTTACTGAAACTGTTTTAGTTAATTCCCATTTGAAGTTTGCTGGAACTTTAATTTCCGACATTTTGCTAACTTCAGTAGCTATTGTTGTGTTCTGACCTTCTTCAAATTTCTTTTCAAGGTCTTTTTTGCAAGATGCCAGACTTAATAAACCGGCAATAAATAATAATGATGAATTTTTCATGGTTTTGATTTTGACAAAATGCTAACCAAAGCTGTGCCAAAAATTACAAAAACCTCATAACCAAGATTTAAAACAAAAACCAATTAAGCAAAATCATTCCCATTTTGAAACAAGAGTCTCAAAACATTGACTTGAGTCAACAAATCAGCATCAATAATCCTTCAGAAGTTTTTGATAAAAAATCGAGCAAAAAAAAAGCCCCACCGAAGTGGAGCTTTTATTAAGCCGTTTATTTGAATCTATTTAACTGAATCAACGATTGCTTTAAAGGTTTCAGGATGATTCATAGCCATATCAGCTAAAACCTTACGGTTTAAAGCAAGACCTTTTTTATGAACCAGACCCATGAATTGGCTATAGCTATAGCCATGTAACCTTGCACCTGCATTGATACGAATAATCCATAAACTACGGAAATTACGTTTTTTGGTTTTACGGTCACGGTAAGCATACCCTAAACCTTTGTCAATGGTATGCTTGGCTATGGTTAATACGTTTTTACGTTTTCCCCAGTAACCTTTGGCTAACTTGAGGAGTTTTTTTCTGCGTCTTCTGGACGCTACTGAATTTACTGAACGAGGCATAGTTTTTTTTGTGTTTTTTGAACCTAAGCGATCATTCGGTTAAATGATTCTTTGGTGCTCTGGTTCGGGTTAACTGAATTTAAATAAACCGATTTGAATCTCAACTTTCGTTGTTATTTGCCGATTCCCAGCAAGTTCTTAACCAATCCCATATCGGCATCAGATACAGTTACCAATTTGGCAAGTGCACGCTTTTGTTTAGTGGTTTTTTTGGTTAAGATGTGGTTTTTGTAAGCTTGCGCTCTTTTAATTTTACCACTTGGGGTAACTTTAAAACGCTTTGCAGCTGACTTGTTTGTTTTTACCTTAGGCATCTTTCTGATTTCTCCTTATTTATATGATTTAAAACGGCTTTCTTATTTTGTAGTTGTTTTTCCTTTAGGACTTAACATCAAGAACATTTTCTTTCCTTCAAGTCTAGGTAATTGTTCAACTTTTGCAATTTCTTGTAAACGTTGAGCCAATTGTAACAACAATACTTCTCCTCTTTCTTTATAAACGATAGCTCTACCTTTGAAAAATACATAAGCTCTTACTTTATGTCCTTCACTCAGGAAGTTTTCTGCGTGTTTATATTTGAACTCAAAATCATGTTCATCGGTATTAGGTCCGAACCTGATTTCTTTCACATCCTGCTTAGCTTGATTAGCTTTTTGTTCCTTTTTCTTTTTCTTTTGTTCGTAAAGGAACTTTTTGTAATCAACTACTCTACAAACCGGTGGATCTGCATTTGGAGAAATTTCAACCAAATCCATTTCCTGCTCTTGGGCAATTTTTAATGCTTCAGAGATGGAATAGACTCCAACTGTAATGTTTTCTCCAACCAATCTTACCTGTTGGGCTTGAATGCGGTTGTTAATCTTGTGCTCGGGCTCAAGACTTCTTCTTCCTCTGTTAAAAGTTCCGCCCGGACGTGGTCCTGAACTGCCTCCTGGGGCTGGTGTAATTGGTGCTGCCAAGTATTATTTTAATTTACTGTTAATTCGTTTTTTATTTGTTCGATGAAGGCTGAAATCGATACTTTTCCTTTATCTCCTTCTCCATGTTTCCTCACAGAAACACTTTCTTCCTGCATCTCCTGCTCTCCGACTACCAGCATATACGGTATCTTTTTTAATTCCGCATCCCTGATTTTCTTACCGATTTTTTCATTTCGGTCATCAAACAAAGCGCGAATATCAGCATTTTTCAGAATATCAACAAGTTTTTGAGCATAAGGCACATACTTATCACTAATTGGTAACACACTAACCTGCTTTGGTGATAACCAAACCGGTAGATTTCCCGCATAATGTTCCAACAAAAATCCAATAAATCTTTCATGCGTACTCAAAGGAGCTCTATGAATAATTAATGGTCTTTCCTTTTCATTCTTTTCGTTGGTAAATGTCAAATCAAAACGTTCTGCTTGAGCAAAATCAACCTGATTTGTTGCCAAAGTAAATTCTCTTCCAATCGCGCTATATATCTGAATATCAATCTTCGGACCATAAAAAGCAGCTTCATCTTCAACCTCAATGAAGTTTACACCTAAATTTTGTAATACTTTTTTCACCATACTTTCGGTTTTTAACCAAAGTTCCGGTGAATCAATGTATTTCTGTCCCAATTTAGCCGGATCGTGTTTAGAAAAACGCATCACATATTTGTCGATACCAAAAACACTGAAGTACTTCAAATAAAGATTATTTACTTTTTTGAATTCTTCTTCAAATTGCTCTTCAGTACAATAAATATGAGCATCGTTCATTTGTAATGACCTCACACGCATCAATCCAAATAATTCACCACTTTGCTCATAACGGTAACAAGTTCCGTATTCAGCATAACGTAAAGGTAAATCTCTGTACGATTTTGGTGTTGCAGCAAAAATTTTGTGGTGATGCGGACAATTCATCGCCTTTAAATAATAGGTATCCCCATCCATTTCCATTGGCGGGAACATACTATCTTTATAATAAGGAAGATGCCCACTTTTGATGTACATACTTTCTTTGGCAATATGCGGAGTTTTTACACGCACATATCCTGCAGCTTCTTCAGTCTTTTTAGCGAAATTTTCTAATTGCTCAATAATTGCAGCTCCGTTTGGCAACCAAAGTGGTAAACCTGGACCTACATCATCATCAAAAGTAAAAATCTCTAAATCCTTACCTAATTTTCTATGGTCGCGTTTTTTAGCTTCCTCCAACATCACCAGGTATTCCTCTAAATCAGCCTTTTTAGGGAAAGTAATTCCGTAGATCCTGGTTAATTGTTTGTTTTTTTCATCACCTCTCCAATAAGCACCCGCCACATTTGTCAATTTTATTGCTTTAATAAAACTTGTATTGGGAATATGAGGTCCACGACATAAATCGGTGAAATTACCTTGGGTATAAAAAGTGATACTTCCATCCTCTAGGTCTTTTAATAAATCCAATTTATACTCATCACCCTTTTCGGTGAAATAAGCGATGGCATCAGCTTTTGAAACTTCTTTTCTTTGGTAAACACTATTTTGTTTAGCCAATTCAAGCATTTTGTCTTCAACCTTTTTTAGGTCATCAACAGAAAAAGGTTGGCCATTAAAATCTACATCATAATAGTAACCATTGTCAACAGCAGGACCAATTCCAAATTTCACACCAGGGTATAAAACTTCGAGAGCCTCTGCCATTAAGTGAGCAGAACTATGCCACATCGTTGATTTGGCTTCTTTATCATTCCAGGTTAATAATTGGAAAGAAGCATCTTCATGAATAGAACGATTTGCGTCCCAAACTTCACCATTTACTTTGGCAGCCAAAACGTTTCTGGCTAAACCTTCACTAATCGACTTTGCGATTTCCAGTCCGGTAATTCCCCGCTCATACGAACGAACGGACCCATCTGGGAGAGTAATATTTATCATAGTCGCAAAATAAGGCATCCAAGCCAAAGAGAAAAAATTATTTAAAAAATATTATCCTTGTAATTATGCTTACAACCGCTTCAAGTATTGAAAGGCAAAGCTTTTCAGAGAATAAATTGATAAAAATCTACTTGTTAATTTTCTTTCTTTTATGATAATATTTATTCTGTCGTGTAAAATACTATTAGCCTATCATTAGAAGTATTAAGAGCTTGATTGAATTTTATAAATTAATAAAGATGTTTTTTAAAAAAAGCAATGCTCACAACTTGTGACTTGCAAATAGACTGAAATTGAGCAAGTTATTTGCTAATTATACGACAAATAATTTATCTTAGTTAAAAATTTAGTAATTAGAAGCAATTAAATGAGCCAAACCTCTCCAGGCTTTCCTCAAAATGATTGCCATTGGTTATGAATGAAATAATCTTTTATCTTTAAAAGAATTTAAAAAATGATAAGAACAATATTTTTAATAGCAAGTTTCTTCATTAGTTGCTACAATGCAAACGCACAGGTTTTTTGTGAATTAGATTCTGTTTATAAAAATTACTCCTTAGAAACTGGAAGCAGGATTATTCAAACATCAGATAATAATTTTGTAATATTAAGTGTAGGAGGGCAACTTGGGAGTGCTTACGGCGAAGGTGGAAAATTTATCCTAACTAAAATAGACCAATGTGGTAATATTTTATGGCGTACTAATACAATTGATTCTTGTAATTCGACCTCCGGTGTAATAGATTTAAAAGAGGAACAAGATGGAAATATTGTCTTTAGTTGCTACTTTACTTACAACAATTGCAATAATATCCGCTTTTACAAATTATCACCAAACGGATTATTACGTTGGTCTGTTCAAATTGGAGATAATAATAGAGAATATCATGATATTTCCATTTTAAGAGTAAATAAAAATAAATTGTTATTTACAGGGAGTTTTAACTGGCCGAATAATTTGGTTCATAAGGCATTTGCATTAATGACTGATACACTTGGGAATAAACTTTTCGAGGACACATCTGTAATATCTGGATGGTACACTTCTTCTTTTAAACCTAGTAATAATGTTTTGACAATTGTTGGTGTTGAAGATACATTACTTGTAATTTGTCACTTAGATACCAATGGTGTTAAGCTAGGAAAAACATTGTTTACAAAACCTCAAAATGGCCCAATTGCATATTTTGGACCTAGTTCTGATTTTTCTAGATTATTTTATTTAACTAATTCCTCAGAACCTTATTTTGCTCATTTAGATTTGAACGGAAATATATTGAAGGATACAGTTGTTAAAAATTTCAAAGTCTTATATTATATCTCAGGAAAAAAAATTGCCGTAAATCCAATACCTAATAATGGTATTATTTTTCCAGGTAATACAATTATTCACATGGATAGCAATTTAAATTTAGTTTGGTCAAATACCTTTGATACAATTATTAAGGCAAGAGTTGCTAATTATTCTATCATTTCAAACGACAGTTCTGTTGTATCCGTCGGGTCAGGATTTTTTAGAACAAAAGGTATAGGTAATACAGTTTCTGATTTTTGGTTTGGGAATAGAAGTATTAGCAAGCAAGTTAAATCAGTTATTATTTCTGGGCCTAGCATAATTAACAGCAAAAATGGTTCTATACAATTATTATCTGTTGTATCTCCTGAAAGCGCATTGAATAAAAGTGTACAATGGGATGTTGATGATATCGATAAAGCTAGTGTAAATCAGAATGGATTGTTAACTGCAAAAGCAAATGGAAAAGTTATTGTAACAGCTAAAAGTGTTGATGGAAGTAATATTGAAGCTAGTAAAACTATCACTATCAATAATCAAGGAGTTGGTATAAATGAAGATAATTTCGCTGATAATTCAATTTCAATATATCCTAATCCTGCAGGTAGCTATTTTATAATAGAAAGTATAAACTACAAATTAAAAGGTATTTATATAATGACTAGTACCGGGGCTTTTATAATGAATCCAGATGTTGGTTCTGAAAACTCATATAAATATTTTATTAGTATAGAGAATCTGCCTAGTGGCTTCTATAACATTAAGATTATTAGCGAGAATGGTGTTTATTTCAAAAAATTAATTATTTACAAATAAGGCTTACATTTTAAAACTGATATTTACATTACAACTTTAAACTCAATTATTACTATTTACCCTAATTGGTCAAATATTGATTCATTAGGAGAACCCCTATTCTTCACCATTTACTTTGGCAGCCAAAACGTTTCTGGCTAAAACTTCACTAATCGACTTTGCGATTTTCAGTCCGGTAATTCCCAGCTCAGGCGAACGAACGGCCCCATCTTGTAGAGTAATATTTATCGAAATTGATAAATAATGCATCCAAGCCAAAGAGAAAAAATTATTTAAAAAATATTATCCTTGTAATTATGCTTACAACCGCTTCAAGTATAGAAAGGCAAAGCTTTTCAGAGAATAAATTAATAAAAATCTACCTGCTAATTTTCTTTCTTTTATGGGGATATACTTTAGCTTTCACAACAGATATCACCAATTGGTTTACAGAAAATGCACTCACTGTTGTGTTTTTACTGGGATTAACAATTAGTTTCAAAAAATTCAAATTCAGTAACTTAAGTTATACGCTTATATTCATTTATATCTGTTTACATATTTATGGAGCTATGTACACTTATGCTGAAAATCCTTTGGGTTATTGGATTAAAGACCTTTTTGGTTTAGGCAGAAATCATTACGACAGAATTGTTCATTTTAGTTTTGGCTTCCTACTCGCCTACCCAATGCGCGATTATTTTAAAAATTGGTTTGAATGGCCAACCTGGGTTTGTTGGGTTTTACCTGCTGAAATTACTATGAGTTTCAGTGGTATGTATGAATTAATTGAATGGTTGGTTGCTGATGTATTTTTCCCTTCAGAAGGAGTTGCATACTTAGGCTCTCAGGGAGATGTTTGGGATGCACAAAAAGATATGGGTTTAGCTTTTATTGGCGCAATTCTTGCGATGATTCTATTTAGTACTTTAAAGTCAATCAATAAAAAATAAAATTCATGAAATTACTTTTCCAGTTTTTAATATTTGGCCTGCTTTTTTCATCCTGCCAAAGCTTACAACCCAAATTTGGCAAAATCTGCATCAAATTTGAAAAGGAAAAGTTAAATTATACCATCAATTCAGATTTTCCTGATACCTTCTTCCAACAAAGAAGCATTGATTATTTTGATTGGTACCTTTTAAATTATCTCGATCAGCAATTAATTAATAAAGGTTACCAAACTGATGCCCGTGGATGTGCAGTTTGGTATGAAATTAAAGAACCGGGAATTGACATTTACGGTTTAAAAAACAAAGAATTAAATCTTGCTGAAAACAGAAATTTCAATTTAAAATTCCTTTATGCTGATTTTGGTTCTAAATTAAGTTCCGACAAAAACTGGTTCATTCAAATCAAGGATAGCCTTCCAGAAACTTTTACTTTTTTAGATTATAAAGAAAAAGAAATGTTACCTGTTCATTTATGGATTAAAGAAAAACAGGTTAAAAGAAGCAAAGAATATGCTTATTTACCTGAAGGATTTAACGACCATCACTTACAAAATCTGGCTTTTAGAATGGCTCAAAAAATTGCAGAAAAAACAGATAGTATCATCAATAGAGAGCTTAAAACCAATTCGGTTTTAATTCAAAAAGTTTATTATCCAGAAAAATCGAAAAAGTAAAATTTTTCAAGGATTAAACATTTTTGATTGTTTTGATATTAATTAGTTATCAAAAATAAATTTTATGGCAAGAGCATCATTGTTATTAATTGAAGCATTTAGAAAAACAGCAAAACAATTATTAGACGGAAAGCCTTACGAGTGGGGACACATGGGAGCTTGTAACTGCGGGAATCTTGCCCAGACTTTATTAAACATGAAAAAGGCAGATATCCACCATTTGGCTTTAACTAAGGTTGGAAACTGGTCGGAACAACTGAATGATTATTGTCCAACATCGGGTTACGCAATGGACAATATGATTTTTGGATTGCTTGAAAAAGGTTTGAGTACAGAAGATTTACAACAACTTGAATTTTTATCAAACAAAGAAATTTTAAGTAGAATTGGTGTAACATCTTTACAAAACAATAAAAGAGAAGATGTAGCTAAATACCTCATAACCTGGGCCGCAATTCTTGAAGAAAAATTGATAGAACCACTTGATATGTCAGATTTAAAAACAGAATCCTTTTTATTCTGCTAAGAGTTTCTTTTATTTGATTTCTATGAGGAAACAGTTTTTACTTTTTGGAATCTTAGTTATGGGATTGATAAGTGCTTGCTCAAAAGACGAAACATCAACACCTGAATATGTAATTAAATACAAACTTAGTGGTTGGTATTTAAGAGATACTGCCATCAAAACAGATGGATTAAAAGGTATGAATTTTTCAAATGGCGATTATTGCTGGCAGCGACAATTTTCAGGTAAAGACTCATTAAGATGCGATGGCACCTATACCCAAACAAGTGATTCTACTCTATTATGGAATGGAGCTTTTCCAGTAAATTTTAAAGTAACCTTACTTGATGAAGCCAGTAAAACTATCTCATTACAAGTAGTAACTTCACCACCAAGCAGCGCTTTGATTGGGACTTATAAGTAAGTTCGGGCAATTGCATGACGACCTTCCAACCTAGGACATAATTTGAACGAGAGTAAATTTTACCTTTTTTTTATTGAACGAGAGTAAATTTTGATTATTTTTACCCTTGTATTACAAACGAGAGTAAAACTTACACTTGAACAAAATGAGGAAATTCAATAGAGATAAACCATACAACGACCTACCATTATTGCCGCCTAAGGCAGACATTGAGACAAAAAACATACTACGTAAAACTATATCGGCAGGTAGAGCATTGGCTCAACTGAACGGAACTCTTTTAAATTTACCAAATCCAACTTTGTTTTTAGACACGATTTATTTGCAAGAAGCAAAAGCAAGTTCGGAAGTAGAAAACATCATCACTACAACTGATGAACTTTATAAATCATTAGTTGCTGACAAAAAAGTGGAAAATTTAGCCGCAAAAGAAGTTTTGAGCTATAAAGAAGCTCTTTGGTTAGGCTTGGATCAAATAAAAAAGAAACCTTTTATCACAACAAATCTTTGTGTAAGTATTGTGCAGTGTATAAAACAAAATAAGGCTTCTATTCGTAACACACCAGGAACAACTTTGAGCAACACAAAGGGCGAAGTGATTTATACGCCACCTAGTGGAGAAGCAATTATCCGTGAGAAGTTGACAAACTTAGAAAAATTTATAAATGAACCTGCCCGTTCCGCAGGCGGGGATGAAACCATTGACCCACTCATCAAAATGGCGTTAATGCATTACCAGTTTGAAGCAATTCACCCATTTTCTGACGGAAATGGAAGAACCGGTAGAATTATATTGTTGTTGTATCTCAAACTTTCAGGATTGCTCGACACTCCTGCAATTTATTTAAGTGAATACATTATCAAAAATAAAACAGATTATTATAATTGCTTGCGCGGTGTAACTGAAAATAACAATTGGGAAAATTACATTTTGTTTATGTTGGATATGATTGAAGAAACTTCAAACAAAGGATTAGAGCGTTTGAATAAAATCATAACTTCAATTACAAAAACATCAGACGAAATAAAATCAAAGCTTCCTAAAATCTATTCAAAAGACTTGGTGGAGATTTTATTTCGATTGCCTTACACCAAACGTCAACATTTAATAAATGAAAATATAGGAACCCCTAAAACAGTTGGAAATTATTTGATTACTTTGGAAGAAAACGGTTTCTTGACATCAGTAAAAGTGGGAAAAGAAAAATTGTATTTAAACCATCAACTATTAAAAATATTAGAAGAGAAATAAAGGTAATGACAAAAGTAAATTCTAAAAAGACAGTCGGAATAGCCAAAGCCCATAACCGCACATTTGCAATAAGCGTAAAATTATTCTTTGTTTGACAGGATTTTAGTTGTTGTAAATTTCGTTTCCCTAAATAACATTTGAGTCCGAAGAGAAATCTAAAAATTTAACCCTTTTCCTTTTTCATTCTATATTCTTTTCCCCAATTAGCCATTGATATCATTATTGGTGATAAGGTAAGTCCAAATTCGGTTAATGTGTATTCTACCCTTGGTGGAATTTCCGCATAAATCTTCCTACTTATTAAACCATCTTCCTCTAATTCTCTCAACTGCTGAGTAAGCATTGATTGAGTAATTCCTTTGACACTTCGCTTCAATTCCCCAAATCTTGCTGGAGAAGTATGATAGATTGCATTAATTAAAATTGCTTTCCATTTTCCTCCTAAAACTTGCATTGTTGCTGTTACCGGACAAGATTTTTCATCAAAAATCATTTTTTCTTCCTTATTAATATCCTCATTATCAATATTAGTATATTTTTCCATACTTACACATTTTAAATGTCCTACTTGTCAGAATTACATTAACCCTGAATATTTGTACTACAAAACTAAAACGAAGTAATTAACATATCAAGAAAAATCATATTAGTTAAAATTTGGTTGTAGAGCAAAAACAAAAAAACAATTAGCTAAAAAATAAAAATGGAAAAAATTTATGAAGCAGAAGTGACAAGCTTAGCGGGTCGCAATGGTCATGCCAAATCTTCAGATGGTTTATTGGATATCGATATTAGATTTCCTAAAGAAATGGGAGGTGCCGGTGGCGCAACCAATCCGGAACAACTTTTCGCTGCGGCTTGGTCGGCTTGTTTTGGCACAAGTGTAACAATTGCTGCGGGAATTGAAAAAGTTACAATTGGAGAAGTTTCAGTTACAGCTAAAATTGGCGTTTTACATGAAAATGGAAATTTTGATCTTGGAGCCCATCTTCTTATAAAAATAAATGATGTAGACTACGATACCGCTACAAAACTGGTAGATATTTCTAAATCGATTTGTTCTTATTCAAAAGCAACAAAAGGAAATATTAACGCGATTTATGAAGTTGTAGCAAATTAATTAAGAATGTTCACTTAGGCATTGAGTCTTCGCTAATGCAAGTAAGTAAACTTTAAAATTTTGGACTTAACAGATTAACAATTATCAAAAAAATAAAACAAATAAACTTTAACAAACATGGTAAATACATTAAACTGGTTTGAAATCCCGGCAACAGATTTCGCAAGAGCAATAGCATTTTATTCTGCAATTTTAGATGCTCAAATTCAGGTTGACCCTAATCCTAAAATGCAATACGCATATTTACCATCTGATCCTCAAAATGGCGCATTTGGTGGAGCAATTGCCAGCGGTGAAAACTTTGTTCCAACAATGACTGGCACAACTGTTTACTTAGATGGCGGAAATGACCTTTCAGTTCCATTAAGCAGAGTTGAAAATGCCGGTGGAAAAGTTATTTTGCCGAAAACTGCTATTGGTGAAAACAGAGGCTTTATTGCACTTTTTATCGATACAGAAGGAAACAAAGTTGGGCTGCATTCAATTGGTTAAAACTGAGTTAGCTAGTGTGTTTGGAAAATGGCTGATAGAGGTGTTAATCTTGATATTTCTATCGGCTTTGTGTTATATCAGGGAACTAAGAAATGAGTAAACATGAAGAGCTATAGCTTCTGAGCCTATCTTTGGTTTTGGCTCAATCGAGGTTCAGTGCATCGTCAAAGGTTTTCGTATTACCGCTAAAAGAAGTTGGTGGATTCACCTAGAATTTAGTTACGAAGAACCAAATTTCTATGAACTTCAAATGTTTCTGCGGAACACAACCAACAACTTATATAGGTACTATTAGTGAGTCGTTTTTTTTCGTCTAACTAGGTTCAAGAAAATGTTTATTATGAATATTATTTGACCTTAGATGAAAACAATAAAAACAAAGAGGACATATTTATTTATAACTACCCCATTGTCAAATGGATTACTGCCGGGGTTATACCGTTGAGGCTCAAAAATATGCTGTGGTGGAAAAATGAAGATAAATAAAGCCAATGTTGTAATCAAATAATGAATTTGTCCAAGCCTATAATTTAAAGGTTTTGAGAATCTTGTGAAGCAGAAATAAATTAAGGAAATTAAAATAAACGTAACTGAAAGTCCAAATGCGATATGAGTCGACGCAATGACTAAATAAGTGTCATGAAAGTTGATATTTAAGGTCGACTTAAAAAGAATAAGTCCTATGGCTAAAACTAGTAAGCCTGTTAAACTAAATAAGAAGTCAATTCTTTTTATTTTATTCATGTCCTTAAAAGGGCCCTAACATTTTGCTGATTTACAATAGCGTGCGTTTAAACTCAAATTTAACTTTGTGAAACAAATTTACAAACCACTAATATCCCGTCCAAAAGAGACTAATTTCACGCATAATGCAATTGGGCTGTTAGCAGTAGTGATATCCTATTTAATTACAGCTTCTTTGTCAGTTTAAAGCAGTCTATTGTCATTGGTAGAATAAGTTGTACATTTGTTTTAACAATGAAATTCTACGATAAATATCCACAACTAAAAGAAAAAGGTTTCTTGGCTCAGGTCTTGACCAAAACCGTGTTTTCAACTATGTCTTTGGAAAACCAACAGGTGTCAATGTCGAAAGTTGAAGAGATTGTTTTGTCATTGTTAAAGGAAAAAGAGTTAAAAGGCAATCAATTCTTTTCTAATCAAGGTAGTTAAGGGCTCATAGTTTCCGTTATCTGCAAATTTCATTGCATCAATATAAGTTTTCCTGCTGTCTCCTTCTCTGTAATAAAGTTCAAGTGGTTTGTAACCAAATTTGAGAGCAACTATGTTCATTAATATTCGTCCTGTTCTGCCGTTGCCATTATTGAACGGATGTATTCGAATAAACTCATAGTGAGCAAAAGTTAAGCAATCAATATGGTCTTGTTGATTTGAAGCATTAAGGATTTTGAAGTTTAAATTGTCAATAAACTGATACATTAATTGTAATACTTTTGAGGGTTCAGGAGGTATAAGTTGTCCAACTGTTACAGATGTTGTCCGCCAAGAACCAGCCCAAATATAGAGTTCAGAAAATGCAATGTTGTGAATTTCTAAAAGTAAATTAGTGGAAATTTCAGTTTCACTGTCTAACTCAAATACAAATATTTCTGCTGCCGCAATCCCTTTAGCTTCATATTCGTTGATAAGGTTTTTGTCAGTTAAGTCGAGTTTATTATCGTCAGGTGATGGCGTCCAGTTTGTGTTATCCTCCATTTTTCAAATGTATGTATTTTATTGTTCGCTGGGGGCACTAACCATTGCTGCTAACTATCAACTTTGAACACATCCACGAACTAAAAATAAGTAAACAGGAACAGCTATAAAACACCAAGCACTAAAATTTTCCGAAACACTTTTCTACCTGTGCTTCTTCGAAACTTCCATTCACTTCATTTTTGTATTTCAAGTTCATATGGCTTAAATCAACTTCATAGTCGTTGGCCCATTCCTTAAAATTAGCTGCAAGTTCTGTAACCGCTTTTCCAATAAAATGTAATTCTTCATCTGTCATTACCGGATGAATTGAAAGTCTTATCCAGCCTGGTTTCTGAGAATAATCGCCTTGGTCAATTAGACTTGTAATTTTATTCGAGAACTGCTGATCAACATGTAACAAATAATGGCCATAAGTTCCGGCACAAGAACAACCGCCTCTGGTTTGAATTCCAAATCTGTCATTTAACATTTTAACTGCCAGATTGAAATGAAGTCCATCTATATAAAATGAAATGATTCCCAAACGATGTTTATGTTGTGAAGCCAGAATATTCAGATTAGGTATGGCTTCAAAATATTTCCATAAAATGGCCAATTGCTCTTCTTCTCTTTTTTGAATATTATCAGTACCCATTTGTTCTTTTAAAACAATGGCCATAGCAGTTCTCATGGTTTGCAAAAATCCCGGTGTTCCACCATCTTCCCTTGCTTCAATATCTTCAATATATTTATGCCCACCCCAAGGATTTGTCCATTCAACAGTGCCTCCACCGGGTGTATCAGGAACCTCATTTTTGTACAAAGCACTATTAAAAATCAATATTCCTGCTGAACCGGGACCACCTAAAAACTTATGTGGGGAAAAGTAAATGGCATCCAAATAAGCATCTTTATCTTGTGGATGCATATTGATATTTACATATGGAGCAGAACAAGCAAAATCAGCAAAACAATAACCACCAGCCTCGTGAATGATTTTAGCGATTTCATGATAAGGCGTGATAATTCCTGTAACATTAGAACATGAAGTTACAGCTGCAATCTTCATTTTTCTGTTTGGGTATTTATTTATCGCAATTCTAAAGTTCTCAGGACTAACCAAACCTTCAGCATCCGGCTCAACAATTACTACATCAGCAAGCGTTTCCAGCCATGAAGTTTGATTGGAATGATGCTCCATATGCGTGATAAACACCACTGCCCTCTCCTCTTCTTTTAACTGAATTTTATCTCTATGTGATTCATGGACTTTCAAACCCAAAATTCTCTGGAATTTATTGACAACACCAGTCATTCCAGAATTTGATGATATTAAAATATCGTTTGGTCCGGCGTTCACATGTTTTTTGATGATTTTTTGTGCCTCGTGATAAGCATAGGTCATTGTTTTACCGGAGGTATTTGTATCTGTATGCGTGTTTGCAACAAACGGCAAAACCTCTTTTATAAAACGCTCTTCAATTGGCAAATAATTCCTTCCACTAGCTGTCCAATCCGAATAAACCATTTGTTTTAATTCTCCATTCGGAGTTTTAATCTGTTGATTTATTCCAATGATATTGTTTCTAAATTGGGTAAAGTAATTATTCATGTGGTTTGGTTTGGTATTCAAGTCTCAACAATTTTCAATGAAAAAAAACAAAAGGCTGCTCCTCAAAGAGCAGCCTACTGATTCTGTGCAAATTAAAATATGCCTTTTAGTTTCTTTTTGGCTTCTTCTTTTGCCTTGTTTTTCAATTTTTCAGATTCGGCTTTGGCTTTTTCTTCAGCTTCTTTTTTCAATCTTTCCTTTTCAGCCTGAACTTTTGCTTCAGTTTCTTTTTTAATTCTTTCAGCTTCTGCTTTTGCTTCATTTATTTTTTTATCAGCCTCAGCTTTTGCCTGAGCTTCCAATTCTTTCTTTTTATTAATCAATTCATCTTTTACTTGATTTCCTAAAGAGTTGACTTGTTGTTTTGCTAAGTCAGCCAAATTAGTTGTAATTGTTGGTGCCAAAAATGTACCACCGAATTTAATCTCCACTGGCAATTCCTCGTTGAGTTTTACATTGGTTCCACCCTGACTATTTAATTTAGTTAAAGCGGCATCCATGGCTGAATTC
The DNA here is from genome assembly GCA_943361925.1 of Vulcanococcus limneticus LL. Lineage (GTDB taxonomy): Bacteria > Bacteroidota > Bacteroidia > UKL13-3 > UKL13-3 > CAISCU01. The sequence continues at coordinate 15,991 of CALRIT020000026.1, forward strand.
GCTGCACCTAAATCTTTTCTTGGAATACTTACATTTCCGGTATAATCAATTGTTTGATCTAAACCTGTGCTACCCTTCATAATCATTTTTCTTGCACCAACTTTCACATCAAAATCTTTGGTATAAACCCTGCCATCTTTTACTTCATAAGCAATTTTAGCTTTCTCTAAACTGAACTCCTTGTATTCAGGTTTTTGAAGCAAATCAGCCAGTTTTTGTAATGATTGATTTGAACTTAATTTAGCAGTTGGAATACTTAAAATTCCATTCGCAGTAACAGCTTGCATAATAGGTTGCATGTTTGTTGAAAGCGGAGAAGTAAAATGCAAATTGGTGCTAAACAATCCTGCAATACTTTCGGCAGCAGGTGCTAATTTTTTAACCGTATTGAAGGTTTTAAATGCTTTTTGAATATCTAAATCTACAATACTAAAATCCATTTCTACATTTGGCTTTTTAGGATTGGTAGTTTCATAAAAGCCATCCATTTTCATAGTTGAACCAAGCATATTTAACATCACTTGTTTGAAACTCAATTTTGAGTTCGCTACCAAAACAGTTCCTTTAAAATTGGTGATATCCATATTGGTGTACAACAATTGTTTGATGTTTGAATTCAAGGTAAAGTCGATATTTGATGGGATTTCAACAACTGTCATGGCAGCTGTATCTTCAGGATTTGCAGCAGCTGTAGTATCTGAACTTAAGAATTTATTTGCATCCAAAAGATTACTGCTAAAATTCAGGTTTCCTTTTAAAACACCATCACCCAAATAATAAGCAAAGAAGTTTTGCAAATCACCATTCATATGAAAATCTGAATTTCCTAAAGCAGCATCAAAAGAAGTTAGTTTAACAATTTTAGGTGTGAATTCTAAACCTGCTGAACTCAAATCAAATGGAGCAGGAAGATCTTTTGTTTCAACATGAATTGAATTTGCTTTGATACTTCCGGCTGCAAAAAACTGATCGAATGCCTGTTTTTCTATTGCACTCATTTTTCCTTTTGCCTGCATATCGGCTTCAATTAAACCGGCTAATTTTATTCCTTCTAAAGGAACAATTTTCATGATATTACCCAAATTCAATTTGCCTTTTAAAGCTGCATCTAAATCAGGATCACTAATTGGCGTTTTTAAAACCAATTTCGCATCAAAAGGATCTTTTTCAATTTCGATATGTAAGTTATTTAATTGTACCAAAGTATTATCAGGAACTCCATCAGGATTAGAAATAGCTAAATCCATTTGTACATTTTCAACCGGCGCAGGTAAAGCAGGATATTTAAACCAACCATCCTGAACCCCAACATTTAGTCCAAAACCGGGCATTTGAGTATCGTTGAACACTCCTTTTACAAAACCAGATAAAGATAATTTCCCTTTTGATTCTAAATCAGCAAAAGAACCGGCATAAATGGCGGGAATTAAAGATAAGAACTGTTTAAATTCATTCTTTTTAACACCGTATTTGATATCCATAATCATATCGGTATCTGTCATTTGGAATTTACCATCAAAGCCAATTTCAAGTGCATTTAATGTGCAGGTATTTTCTTTAAACACAAATGAGAAATCATTCATATTGGCATCAATATCAGCATTGGCAGTAGTATAAACCTTGCTTAAATAGTTGATTCCATCCATGCCGGCTGTAAGTTCCTTTACTTTCAAGTCATTTTTTAATACAAATAATTTTTCTGTAAAATCACCTTCAAGGATATAATCCATGCCATTTAATTCACTAAAGATTTTACCATCTCTATCATCATAAACGATGTGAGCATTTTTCAATTCAAGCTTTTTCAATTGAATATGAAATGGTGAACTAGCTGTATCTTCAGTAGTTGCAGCAGTAGAATCAGGTAAAGTTATATCCCAATTGGCTTTTCCACCCGGAAGGATGATTGCTTTAACTCTTGCATTGTCTATAAAAATCTTTCTGATACCAATTGGTTCACCTTTAATGATACTCATCAAATCTAAATTTGCGGTAAATTCTTTGGATGCAAATAAAGTATCACCTTCAAATTCATTAATTCCGGCAACTACAATATCTTTAACTCCCAAACTTAAATTAGGAAAACTGCTTATTAATCCTAAACTGATATCATCATTAAAAGAGATTTTCGCCTGAACATTTTTATTGGCTTGTTCTTTAATAATGCCAACAATTTTTCCTTTGAAAACGATTGGAATTAAAAACAAACTCAATAAAATTAAAACCAAAACAATCCCAAAAACCTTTGCTATTTTTTTCATAATATAATCATTCTTAAACAAACAGAACACCAATTAGGTTCAAATATTGTGCCGCAAAAATAAGACTTGTAAGCCAATTTTGTAGCTGATTAAAAACTTACATTATAAAAAGTTCAATTAGCTAAGTTTTCTAAAATTCGAATTTGAGTCCTCCGGTAGGAAAAATCGCAATTCCGTCATAAAAGGTTTTGCCAAATAAATAATTGAAATTTTCATTATTGGCAATTTGTCGGTTTAACACATTAACCACATCAAAAAACGATGTAAATTTAATGCGATTGAATTTAAACATATAATTCACCCTGAGGTCAAGACTCGAAAAAAGCGGAAGTCGTTCTGTATTCCTTCCTACCAATTCCATACTGTAACTATAATTATTTGGATTGTTTAATACATCCCTATGAATAATAAAAGCATCAGTAGGTCTGCCACTGGCAATTCGGTATTTTCCTGAAAATGAAAACTTCGAATTTAATGAGTAACTCAGCATTGTGTTTAATTGGTGAGGCTGACTAAAAGTAAAAGGATAATTCCCTAAACCATCATTGTTGTTTCTAGTCATATTCATATAAGAATAACTCACAATTCCATGCCACTTTTTATTTAATCTTTTGTTTAGGCTGATATCAAATCCGTTTCCAAAACCTGTTCCATTATTGTTTCTAAAAACACTTCCTGAAATTGGTGTAACAACCATATTATCGAAACTTTTGGACCAGGCTTCAACCATCAGTTTTACATCGTGGTACAAATAAGCTTTGTATGAAAAAATAAACTGAACAACTTTCTCCATCTTTAATTTAGATAAATTTGGAAGGTCAGCAATATCAGAAAGTACCGGATCCTGATAATAAATTCCAGTTCCAAAACTCAAACTATGGTTGCTATTTAAATGATAAGTGATTGTTGCTCTTGGTGCTAAAACAACTTGTTCTGTAAATCCATTATAATCTAACCTCAAACCTGATTGTAACGAAATTCTATTGGTAGCTTCAACAAAATAAGTGATAAAAGATGATGCGTTTGTTGCGGATTTAACGCCATGACTATTAACCAAAGCTGGAGTAATTACCTGATAATTGAATAATGGATTGGGTAATTCCTGTCTTCTGAAGATAAAATTCGTGTCATTAACCAAAAGATTTCTATCATTCGACAATTGTACAAAATCCGCTTCAATCCCAAATAAGAACCTATCGTTTTTAAGAATAGATGTTTCAACAAAACTCCTGAAACCTGTTTTACTTTCTCTGTAATTTTGGGTTTGAATACTGTTATTAAAATTGAATATTTTGCTTATCAATTCTCCATTTAAATTTGCAACAGGATAAGCTTTACCAACATTTACATCAGAAGAATAACTTGAAAAATAAACAATATTCTTCCATATACTTTGTTTACCAATAACTGATCTCAGATTAACCGATGATACAATTTTGTTTCTTTTAAAATCAGGTAGATAAAGCAAATTGAGTTCTTTGTCTTCATAAACATTGTCTATATCTCTAACAAAACGCTCAGGACAAACCATCAGTAAAAAATTGAGTTTATTTTTCTTATTGATTTCGGTTGTTGATTTTATAATCAAATCACCATAACTAGGTAAACCAAGGCTTTTGAGTCCAACTACATGTACTAAAGGATAAAAATTCTGGTATCGTGCAGAAACAAAAAGTGAAGATTTTTTATTGAAATAACTTGGACCATCATAATTTATATTCACACCTAAAAGATCAACTTGACCATCAAAAACAGGACTTGTTGTATTACCTTCTTTGATACTTAAACCAAGATAGGAAGCACTTCTTCTGCCATATTCAGCGCCAAAAGCGGCACCTTGAAAAACAGCATTATCAATTACCCTTGGAGCAAAAATGCTGAACCGTCCACCATTGGGATCATTAAAAAAACTATTCCCTTCTAAATGTCCAACCTCTGTGAGTGGCACATCATCAACCATATAAACATTGTCTCTTACACCTTGACCTCGTACTGCAATTGCTGAATAAATTCCACCACTGCTTGTAACACCGGGTAACATTCCAATTGCTCTGAAAATATCACCTTGAGCTCCTGGATTTAAAGAGATTTCGTCTCTGCTAAAACTAAATGTAGAAATTGGTTTCGACTTTATATTTTCAAAACGAAACACATTTATATTAACTTCATTTAATGATTTAATATCTTGTTCTAATTCGATGATAGAATTGATTGTTTTGTTTTTTAAAACACTTTGATTGGGTAGAATAATTGATAGATATCCAACATAAGAAATTTTCAAAGTATAGATTCCAACAGGTAGTTTATCAAAAATGAAGTTTCCATTTTCATCACTTGTTATGCCTTTTCCAATCTCAGAAATCTGAATGACCGCACCAATAATTGGCTCCTTCGATTTTTTGTCGATAATGGAACCGCTTAACTTACCTGAATCTAAATTCTGAGCGTTTAATGGTAGTATTAAAAAGACAAAAAAAACAAGCGATAAAAGTTGTTTCATAATTTGTTTAAAGTCAAAATGGGATGCTCGCAATTTGAACTAAACAAATCTAAAAAAAGTAGATAAAAGTCGATGAAATTTGATTGGATAAACAAATTTAGATCGATTAATAAATGTTCTCCGATTTGCTCGAAAAACTATTTCCCAGGGATAGTAACTTCAAACAAAGAGCCTTCACCTAAAACAGAATGAAGTTTGATTGTACCATCTAATTTATCTAAAGCATGTTTGGTATTATACAAGCCAATTCCGGAGCCTAAGCCCTGTGAACTTGCTCTGAAAAACATATCAAAAACCTTATCCTGGTATTCTGCTTCTATACCAATTCCATTGTCTTCAACACGAATAACAGCAACATTATTTCTGATATCCGCATTTAGTTTTACAAATCTGTCAGCTCCATTTTCTTTCTGGTATTTGATGGCATTCGATAACAAATTTTGAAGCACCACCATAATCACCATGGGGTCAGAAACAAACTCACCACTTTGTTCAACTTTCACATCCAATTTAATTCTTTGAGTAAGTGTATCAGCCACGTACATTGCACTCAAATCATCCATAATCTTTTGGAAACGAATTGGACGAAGTGTTAACTCACCTCTTTTTACGCGGTAGTATTCAAGCAGATTTTTGATGAACTCATCAAGTTTCCCTACATTTTTCTGAACATAATAAATGAGGGTATGAATTTCTTTCAGGTTTTGTTCCTTTTCGATGAGTTGAGCAATTGCTAAAATACCCATTAAAGGAGAACGTAAATCGTGAGAAACCGAATAAACAAAACGGTCTAAATCTTTATAAGCAGCAATAAGTTCCTTATGTTTATCGGCTAAAATGTTTCTTGTTAAATAGAATTTATAGCCTTCTTCTATAGCAGTTTTAATATCAGCTTCCTGCCAAGGTTTTTTAATATATCTAAAAATATGAACCTTATTAACAGCATCAATTAGAGATTCAATATCCGAATAAGCAGTAAGCAACATTCTAACCGGTTCAGGATAATTAACCCTGATTTTCTCGAACATTTCTACCCCAGTCATAAAAGGCATTCTGAAATCAGATAGTATGATTTGAAATTCCTCCTCTTCTAATATCTTAAAAGCTTCTTCAGGAGAATTGGCTAGTTTAATATTAAAATCGAAACGGAATGAGGCCTTAAAAGCTAATAAATTATTCTCCTCATCATCAACATACAATACCTTAATTTTTTCAGATTTCATTTTACTTTATAATTTTTGATGAACAGGTAATTTTATTTCAAAACGAGCCCCTTCATTAACTTTTGAAAATACACTTAACTTTCCTTCATGTTTTAGCACCGTTTGATAAACAATAGACAAACCCAATCCAGTTCCTTCACCAACAGGTTTTGTGGTAAAAAATGGGTCAAACAATTTGCTTTGAATTTCTTCCGGTATTCCAATTCCATTGTCTTCAAAGTAAATAAAAAAATCGTCCCTATCCTGCTTTGTTGTTATACTAATTTTTCCACCGGCATCAGAACCAAATTTAGCTTTAATAGCATAAATAGAATTTGATATAAAATTCAAAAAAACCTGATTTAATTTACCCGGGTAACAATCAATGATTGTTTCTTTCGCAAAATCTCTAACTACCTCAATTTTACCCATTTGGTTATTTAAAATGATTAATGTTGATTCAATGCCTTCAACAATGTCAGCTTTTTTCATCACATCTTCATCGGTTCTTGAGAATATTTTCAAACCTTTTACAATTTCTGCTGTTCGATTTGCACCTTCATCAATTCCCTTTAATAAATGTTGAATTTCGATCAAAAGGTAATCAAAATCTAGTTCCGACTTCAATTCTTCAATTTTTTTAAGGTTTTCCTTAAAATCAGGGTTAGTTTTTGCTAATGCTTCAACCTCATTGTATAATTCGAGAATCATTTTTACATCTCGTTTTAATGGGTTGATATTTGAAGTAACAAAATTGATAGGATTGTTGATTTCATGAGCAATTCCGGCAGTTAATTGTCCCAAAGAAGCCATTTTTTCCTGGTCGACTAATTGACTTTGCGCCTCTTTTAAATCTTTTAAAGTATGATTTAATTGCAAATTACTTTCGGTGAGTTCAATGGTTCTATCACTAACCATTTTCTCTAGAATTATGTTCTGTTCCCTAATTATTCTTTGATTTTCGAGTGCAGCCTGATAAGCTTCTTCTTCTTTTTCTCTTTTTTGTTTTTGAAGGGTACTAATTCTATCTGCCAAAGCGAATGAAAGCAAAATAATTTCGGAAGCAGCTCCTGCAGGCATTCCGAAACTAGTAAAAATATTAAATGGAAGTATGTTTAAATTTCGTAATACAAATGACAAAATTCCAATGATAAATAAGGTCCAAGCAATCATGAAAAATCCTGCTGAACGCTGACCTTTTCTGTAGATTATAATGGTTGTATAATAAACAAAAACACCACCTATTGCACCCATTAAATCCATCAGAACTGAACTTGTATGGTAAAATCCAAAAAGTCTAAAAATGCCTGCTGCTAAATATCCAATTAAAATTCCTAAAATTCCTTTATCCTGAATTGGTGCATAAACATGAGTTTGCATAAAATTACGCAAAAACAAAACTGCAAATACTCCAGACATTGCGGGAAGGAAAACTATAGTGTATTTATAAATATCACCTTGATTCGCAAATAAAAACTGATGTGTATGTCCGCTTAAAGTTATTTGAGAAACACCTATAAAAAAGATATAAATCACATAGTACAAATAACTTCTATCTCTAGTTATGGTAAAAATAAATAAGTTGTAAAACAACATCACCATTACAATACCCAGAAAAATTCCATAAATAATATCTCTGGTATTGGAATAACTTCTAACATTCGAAATTTTATCAATTTGAACTGGTAAAATCATTTGTTCAGTACTTCTGAATCTCATGACCATTTTTTTTACTTCACCTTTTTGTAATTGAAAAGGCAAAATAATCATTACAGAAGGATAAGGTCGCTTATCAAAATCATCTAAGATATTACACTTAATTTCTGTTATAGTTCCATCATAGTTCAGCGTAAATAAAGATATTGAGTCTAAAAGTGGATGGTCAATTCTAATACATAAATTTGAATCATTTTGCTGATTTGAAACCTCAAAATATGTCCAGATTACTTCGTCTGTATGGTCTAAATTTAATTGGCCTTGCTGAAATTTAAATGCACTTGGTTTTTTAAAAATATCAATTGCTGAAATTTTATTTTCAGCATCTTTAACAATACCAATATTGTCGATAATTAAAAGCTTTTCACCCTTGAAATTTATTCGAGAGTCGAATGAAAATCCAAAAATTGGACTGAATAACAGAATTAAAAACAGATAATTACGCAAAGCTTGGCAAATTTAATTCATAACAAAATTCCATCTCTCCTTTAGGACCATGTTCTAAGGAAATTCCGGATAAATTATTTCTTATTTTTTGAATTTCAATTTTTTCGTTTGGATTTGCATGAGGAAGACCATGTAAGTCTCTTATAATTAATCCAGTAGCAGTTAAATCTTCTTTTGGATAATAAAAGGTTCCATTATTTCCCAGTTCTCTGGTTATATCAAACCCAACTTTCAAGCAATTTCTTAAAGTAGCTGGTGAACATAAGGCCATTAAATACTGAATATTTAATTGGGTGGTAATTGCTACACCTATCCTACCCATATAAATACTTCCTATTCCATAACCTGCAACTTCTCTTGAATTCCAAAGGCCACAAAATTCAGCAACATTTAATTCCCCTAATGCTTCAACATAAGGATAAATTCGATTATCCAAAACAGCAATTGCATCTTCTAATGGCATGGGAAGGTGTTTACTATGAAGTTGGATGCGTGCTCCACCTAAAACCCGCTCTCGATATTCATCTTCAACTATTATAACATAAGTATTAGGATCTCCTATCCAATTAGTGGAACCAGATGTTACTTTGGTTACACCATAAGATTCAAGAACCTTCCTATGTCCTGCTACATAACGTAGACAGGAATCTTCGTCATCTGTTACTTTAAAGGCTCTTATATGAATCATCTTTATTGGGCTTCAAAATAAATATCTTCGATCTTTTTTCTATATGAATTAATTGTTGGCCTGTCTGCATCTGTAAACCGAAAAAGGAAAAATGCTTGTTTATTTTCCAGTTCAGGTAAAACCGAAAAAAACTGCTTTTTCATTCTTGACATATGTAAAAAATCAGCTTCATCTAAACCTTCAGCAGCATTGTATTTTAGGAGCAAAAACAACATTTGAACAATTGGATGAACTCCAAATCCTAATTTATTCGACTCAATCCAAAATTGTTCCATGGCCATTCCTGCCTTTATGTATAATTTTTCGTCAAATTTATCTAAACATAAAACTCCAATACCTGCAGAATGTTTCACTTGTTCAATTGTTAAGCTTTTAATGGCACTTCCGCCACCAATTGCTTTAATCATTTTCATAACTCTGAAATCCTTCGCAACTTTTAATCCGGTTCTTTGCGCCGTTGTTAAGTTTAAAAGACGCAAATCAATACCTGTTCCTGTTTGCTCCGCCTCTTCAGCTGTCCATCTAATTTCCTTTTGCAAAACATCTTCATGTCCCCTTTCATTTGTAATTACCATCATTTCGGCTTCTGCCAAAATGGGACCAATTTCATGAAGGATTTTTGAATCAGAATAATAATGAAAACTGATTCCGGTGAATTCACTTAAACATTGGTTTAATGAAGCCAAAATTTCGGGAGGTACAATATTCGATTTACTAACAACTCTGTTTGTATAGCGACCTAAAATATCGGTCAAAGAATAAGGAAGTTCTGTAATGGCATTAACCGGACTAAATGAAACCAAAGCAATTAAAAATGGAAATTCATCCTCTTTTAAAAATTCAAATTTTGTTTCCAACCTCAAATTAGATGCTGCAATTTGCATATTCTTCATTGCTGCACCAATGGCCATTTTTGCGCCTAAATCGTGAAAATCAAGATAAGAAAAAGAAGCCGGAGCATCGTGAAAAACCAGAATAAATCCATTTTTAAACAAAAATTTCCAGGGTTGTGTATTTCCACCACTTGGAGCAAATTGCACAGATTGCATAATAATTGCTCTTTCTGATTCCAATGGAATATATGAAGCTTTTTTATCACCTATGATTAACTCACCTGCCTTAAAAATCCAATCTTTATCTATTTCCTGCGGGATTTCAATCTTTGATGAAGCTTCGGGTGAAATATGTAAAGTTCCTAAAATTTCATCTAAATCAACATAAAAGCGACCAGATACAATTGACTGATTTAGCAAAATTTTACGGGATGCTTCAGCAGCAATTCCTCCACCTTTAACAACATCTGAAGCCAATTGAGGCCAACTACTAATTGATTTCTGAACCTCAATTAAACTTGCTTTCATTCTCGAAGAAATAGTTTCGATTCCAACCATTGGAAGCAAGTATTGAATTTTATCTTCCTGACTTAATCCTTTTAGTTTTTCGGCGTCTAAATCACCAACCAAACCATGTAAAAGTGCTCTTTCGGGTTCCAGATCAAATCTTTCAATATCCAACATTCCCCTATCACTGGTTTCCATAATAACTGGAATTTTAAGAGAACGGGCAACATGTCTTGCTAAAATTTTTATGTCTAAACCATCACATTCTTCAACCAATAAATCCAATTTACCACCTTTATTAAAAAAGCTTTGGATATTATCTTCAGTCAAACCATCATCAAAAACAACAACTTTTAAATAAGGATCGATTTCTGCAATTTCCCTGGCACATAAAACAGCTTTGTTAACTCCAATTTGATGAATTCCACTTCTAAGTCGATTTAAATTACTTAAATCAATTTTATCAAAATCAGCCAATCTTATTTCACCACAAGCTCTTTCCATGGCAATTGTGAGAGCAACCGACTGACCAACTGAAAGTCCAATTACACCCACTTTTTTAGTTGCTAATTCTTCTCTTTCCTCCGGTGTAATTTTATACTGATTTCTATTGGTACGAACTTCAATAAATTCTTTTTCAGGCAAAATATGGATTAGATTTCCATTCCATGGATAGTAAACCCAATTACCATAATCCGATTCAGGAATACCTGACAACAAATCCTGTTTTAAGAGAAAAGACTCCTTTGGACTAATCAAACGATGAGGATTTTTACATTTATTTAATTCCTGAATTTGGGAATCAATGGTATCAAACTCTTGAAAGACACGGCCTTCTTTTCTCAATTTTTTCAGTTGAGTACTATCACTTTCTTTAGAAAGTTGAAAGAAAATGGGTTTGAATGTATTTGTCACTTAACCTCTATTTAAATAGTATAAACGCAATTTATATAAATATTTTAGCATTTTACGTAAAATATTAAAACCTCTTCTTAAATTGCATTGTAAATTTTATTCCAAAAATCTGATATGACAGAAAAGAAAATCCGGGTACTTTTTGTAGATGATGAGGAAAATAATCTATTTTCATTTAAAGCGGTTTTTCGTTTAAAATTCATTGTTTTTACAGCTATAAGTGCCGATAGTGCTTTAAAAATTTTAGATGAGCACCCCGATATTCATGTTGTAATAACAGATCAAAGGATGCCGGAAATAACCGGGGTAGAATTTTTGCAAATATTGGTAGATAAACATCCTAATCCTGTTAGAGTAATGCTTACGGGTTACGCAAATCTTGGCGATACAATTGATGCCGTAAATAAAGGCAAAATTTTTCATTATCTGAATAAACCCTGGAAAGAGGAAGAACTAGAATCAACTATTTTAAGAGCTTACGAAAAATATACTTCTGAAATAGAAACTAAAATTAGAGCTGAAAGAACTGAAATGGCTGAAAGAACAGCTGATCAAATGGAATTTCTGCTTCGACAAAAACTTCTATCTTAAATTTTCATAAAAACCTCAGTTGCTCCTCCTCCAAACTGAACTGAGAATGACTTACTATTTAGTTTTTAATAAAAACCTCTGTTGCTCCCCCTCCAAACTGAACCGTGATTGACTATTTCTTTAGTTTTTAATAAAAACCTCTGTTGCTCCTCCTCCAAACTGAACCGGATCAGCATCTCTGAATTCCTTAACCATATCTTTATGTTTTGATAACCAGGTTTGGATTTTGTTTTTCAAATACAAATTTCCAATTCCGTGTATGAAAACTATTCTTGGCATTTTATGCATAAAAGCAGCCTCTAAACATTGCACAAAAACATCCATTTGAAAAGAAACAACATCTTTGGCTGCAGGAAATCCTTTGCTCAACAATGCATCGTAATGTAAGTCTATTAATTCTTCAGGTCTCGATTTTAAATCAGGTGCTGATGTATTCTTTTCAGTAAAATCCTTTTCCTTCAGTTTCTGCAAATTCAATGTTAAATCCTGCTCATCAATTCTATATTGATAAGCTTGTTTGTTTAAAAAGAAACTAAACTTTAATGTTTGATGAAAACTTTTGGCATAAAAAGGCAATTCCTTAGCAATTGGAGCAACTGGTTTTACTGTATTTAATTCTATTGAAATCATTTGAATATAGAGTGAATTCCAGTTTTGAAAATCCTCCATTTTATACTTCTTAAAAGCAATGGTATCCTCTCTTTCTATCACAAAATTTTGCCTGAACTTATACACCTGATGTTCTATTTCATAAACGGCAAGTAATACCCTTTCAGTAAAATTATTATGAAACCAGGCTTGAACATCGTTGTCATTTATTCTTTCAAAAGCAATGAAAACTCCAATTGGATTGCTATTCTGTTTTCTTGGTTTTTCAGCGATTACAGATTCATTGTTATTTCCGGCCTTTTCTTCAAACTGAATTTTAACAACTTGCGATTCTGGAACCGGAATTTCAAAATCACTATCAACTGTTACACCTATAATTCCTTTTGCTTGAATGGAAGTCACAAAACCTTCCATATTTTCATTGAGGAACCTAACTTTATCTCCTAGTTTTATCATGATTATTTTTTTTATTCAATAAAAAAAAGCGGTCATTTAGGACCGCTTTCTAATTATATGTTTAATTAAACGTTGAATTTGAAATGCATCACATCGCCATCCCAAACTACATATTCTTTTCCTTCAATACTTAATTTACCAACTTCTTTACAAGCCGATTCAGAACCATATTTGATATAATCTTCGTAATGAATTACTTCAGCTTTAATAAAACCTCTTTCAAAATCTGAGTGGATAACTCCTGCAGCTTGTGGAGCTTTGAAACCTGTATCGATTGTCCAAGCTCTTACCTCTTGCACACCAGCAGTGAAATAAGTAATCAAGTTTAACATTTTATATGCAGCCTTTATCAACTTAGCTACACCCGATTCTTGTAAACCCAAATCGTTTAAAAATGCAATTCTATCTTCATATGATTCTAGTTGTGCAATATCAGCTTCAATAGCAGCACTGATAACAAGTACTTCTGCATTTTCAACTTTTACTGCATCTCTTACCATATCTACATATTTGTTACCTGTAATTACGCTAGCTTCATCCACGTTGCATACATACATCACAGGCTTCAAAGTCAATAAGAAAATATCTTCAACATGCTTTAATTCATCTTCTGTAACTTCAAGTGTTCTGGCATTGTTACCATTTTCAAGATGATCTTTGAATTTATTTAAAGCTGCTTCTGCTTTCACGGCATCTTTATCACCTGTTTTTGCTGCGCGTGCAATTCTTAATAATTTCTTTTCAACTGAATCTATATCTTTCAATTGTAATTCAGTATCAATTACATCTTTGTCTCTGATTGGATTTACAGAACCATCAACGTGAATGATATTATCGTCTTCAAAACAACGCAAAACGTGAATAATGGCATTGGTTTCTCTGATATTTCCTAAAAACTGATTTCCTAATCCTTCACCTTTACTTGCACCCTTCACTAAACCTGCAATATCAACAATCTCGATAGTTGTTGGAACAATTCTATTTGGTTTAACAAACTCTGCTAATTTGTTTAATCTTTCATCAGGAACTGTAATAACTCCCACATTTGGATCAATTGTACAAAAAGGAAAATTTGCAGCCTGAGCTTTTGCATTGCTCAAGCAATTAAACAAAGTTGATTTTCCAACATTAGGTAAGCCAACTATACCACACTGTAACGCCATGTTTTATTATACTTTAAGGATAAAACCTTATTTAATTTTTAATGAATTGTTTCATGTCTGAGATGATTTTTTCAGCCAAATTATTCGCTGTAGTTTCACTCGGACTCTCTGCATAAATTCTGATGATTGGTTCAGTATTTGATCTTCTTAAATGCACCCATTCTTTATCGAATTCAATTTTCAAACCATCAATTGTATTCATTGGTTGCTTTTTGTACTTGTCTTTTACTTTAGCCAATAAATCATCAATATTAATTTCAGGAGTTAATTCAATTTTCTTTTTGGCGATAAAATAATCAGGATAACTTTCTCTCAACATCGAACAAATTTTCTTGGTTTTAGCTAAATGAGAAAGGAACAATGCGATACCAACCATTGAATCTCTTCCATAATGTAATTCAGGATAAATGATTCCACCATTACCTTCACCACCAATTACAGCTTTTGTATCTTTCATCATTTTTACCACATTCACCTCTCCTACTGCACTTGCATTGTATTCACCACCATGTTTTTCGGTGATATCTCTTAATGCTCTTGTTGATGATAAATTAGAAACTGTATTTTTAACAAAGCCTAATCTGTCTAAATGTTCTTGGGTAATATTAGCTAAAACATAATCAGCAATTGAAACCAATGTATATTCTTCACCAAACATACTTCCATCTTCACTTACCAAAGCTAGTCTGTCAACATCCGGATCAACAACAATTCCTAAATCGGCATTGTTTCTTTTTACTTCACCCGAAATAGCAGTTAAGTTTTCAGGAAGTGGTTCAGGATTATGTGGGAATTTTCCATCAGGTGTGCAATAGATTTCTAAAATATCCTGAACACCCAATGCTTTTAATAACATAGGAACCGCAATTCCACCAGTAGAATTAACTGCATCAACAACAACTTTTAATTGTGCAGCTTTGATTGCTTCTACATCAACTAATTCCAATTTTAGAATTTCATTGATATGAATTTGAATATAATCGTGTCTTTCTGTAACTGTACCTAATTTATCAACTTCAGCGTATTCAACCTGGTCAAGTTCAGCAATCGACAACACTTCTTTACCTAATTCTTCTGAAATAAACTCACCCTTTCCATTCAACAATTTTAAGGCATTCCATTGTTTAGGATTATGAGAAGCAGTTAAGATAATTCCTCCGTTTGCTTTTTCCATGGCAACAGCCATTTCAACTGTTGGTGTAGTGCTCAATCCAAGGTCAATTACATCAATACCCAAACCCATTAAGGTTCCGGTTACTAAGCGGTTTACAAGATCTCCGCTTAAGCGAGCATCGCGACCAACAACCATTTTACAAGTAGCATCGGCATTTCTTTTAATAAGTGTGCCAAAAGCTGCTGTAAATTTTACAACATCAAGTGGAGTTAAGGCATCACCTGGTTTACCTCCAATGGTACCTCTGATTCCGGAAATTGATTTAATTAGTGTCAAAATTCTATTCTATTTAGGGCTGCAAATTTACGACGACTAATTTAGAAAGGCTAAAAATGTATGAAAATAGCTTCTAACTATCAGATTAATAGCAGATTGTTTTATAAGCATTTTTCTTGAATTCATAATTTTTTCATCATGCTTATTTTAAAAATTCGTAGATTTCAGAAAAATCGGAAATGAATACACTCAAATACCTACTGATATTCTGCATTTTAGCCGTTTTTTCATTAGAGATAAAGGCACAAACTGTCATTATTTCAAAAGATAAGAACAAACAAATAATGGAATGGGTTCAATGGCACAATCCTTCTGCTAAAATTTTTGAATTTTACTATTTGAATGCTGACAGCCAAATTCTATTAATCAATCAGGCTACTCATATTATTATTGGTGGTGGCGAAGATATTCAGGATGGAATTTATGGAGGAAGTGAATTTCCCGGATTATGCGGAAAACCAAATCCTTATAGAGATAGTTTGGAGGTAGTTTTAATTCAACATGCCCTCCAAAAAAATGTTCCTTTATTGGGTATTTGTAGGGGACATCAATTAATGAATGCTTCAACGGGTGGAACACTCTTGGCTGATATTGATTCTCTTTTACATTCTCCCATACAACATTTGTTAGTTGGAAAAGACAGTGCGCATCAGGTAAAATTTAGTGAAAAATCAATCTTCCATAAAAAATTTCAGTTGAATACAAGTTCAGTAAACAGCACACATCACCAATGTATTAAAAAACTATCTCCATTATTTTTCGAAGCTGCGCAATCATCAGATGGAATAATTGAAGCCATTCAAATTAAAAATAAAAATCGTTTTGCAATTGGTGTTCAATGGCATCCAGAACGTCTTAGAGATGAAACATCGCTGAAACTTCTAAAGGAATTTTTGAAATAAACCTAGGGCTTAAGCCCTAGGCTAGGGAGAGCTTTTATTTTTCGTATTCTGTACTTGTATTCAAAAACTGAGTTTCCAGTGGAATGATTTTCCCAATTTCATTATACAATTTTTCTTTAGGAACATAATACGTATCAAATTTTACAGCATTCCAAGCTTCGGGTTGATAGGTATATTCACTCAATGATAATTCAGTTTTTTCAAAAAAATCATTCTCCAATTCTTTTGGTAAAACTCTAGTTGCTAAAACTGAATTCCACTCAAAAAACTCAGATATCGTATACCTTTTTGTACCCATGTAAGCATCCATAAAATCGTGTGTGAATTGGTGATAAATTTCACTTAGATAATACTTTTCGTTTTTGCTTTGAAACTTTACTTTTAAATGAGCACCGGCAAATTCAATGGTGTACTTTTTACCTGGTAAAACATAATTGTTATTTTGAGGATAGTTATAATTTGGATTTCTAATACTTCTTCGCTCCATTTCAATAAGTGCAAAATTTTCTTTATCAACTAAAAAATAACCCTCTTCAAAAGCTTCCCCGCTAAAAAATCCATTCTCATATCCATCTATTGAATGACGTTCAGTCGGTAAACTTCTGTTTTTGTAATGAATCAAATACTCATTTTTATTGAGAAATGATGATGTATCAAATTTAAAATCGTATTCATCAAATGCTCTTGGATTTAGTGAGTTTCGCATCAAATGATAAACCGGATTTTCATACATCAAATCATTGATATCATCGCTTAAATATTCAATCGGATAGTAATAAAAACTTCTTCTTAACTGAATAATAGCAAATGATTCCTTTGATTTTAATTCCTGTTTTACCTTGCTAACATTATTGGCAACGCCCATTTGAGCTTCTATCAGATTTTTGTATTTATCATTGATTCGGTGATATTGTCTGAAATTACCCAATAGCAAAAATGAACTATCGATATAATTCTTCTGCATGTTTGCAACTACATTCAGCATAATTTCCTTGGCACTTAAACCTTTGATTTTTGCTTCCTGTAATTCAAAACTTTGTTTGTCCAGATAAATCTTCTTTTCTGTCAATCCTTCTGTTTCAAAACTCACTGTACCTTTATAAGAAATATAACTGATTTCAAGATTTAAAGCTGATGGAATTCTCTTGTAATTTAATACCACATCTCCATTGATATCACTTCTATAAATTCTTTTTGATTTTACATCTTCAATCTTGGCAAAAGCAATTGGAGTTGAATCACGACTATCGAATAAACCCAGTTTAAAAACAAGCTGAGCATTTAGTTTCGAATGTGAAATTGCTATTAAAAAAAATAGAAATATAAGCGTAGTAAATTTATTCATGACCAATAGATTTGTTTAGTAGTCAGTAATTTATTCAGATTGGTTGATATAAAAGAGAATTTGCTTGAACTATACTTTATCCTTCAATAAAAACAATTTCCAGTTGATTAGAATTTCGTGGCAACCCGACTGAAAGCAATCTCTTAAAACGTTTTCGAATTGAATCAAACCTAATTCTTCCTGAGAAATACCAACATCTTTTAAAAGTTTTCGAACATTACCCATGGTATAAATCCAGCCGATATAATCATCTGCATTCCACACTATTTTTTGTCCGAAACTAAAGTACCTCGAATATTTAAAGCAATTTTTATCAGTAGCAAATTTACCGAAATCCAATATTCCAAGATGTTTGATTTCGGTTTCGAGTTCATGTTTTTCTGTAAGGATTCTGATATTGTTTTTCAGTTTGAATAATTCCTGTTCCAATTCTAAAAACATAGAAGTTGGAGCCAGTTCGTGTGCATACATCACAAACAAACCATCGCTTTTTAGAATTCTCAGAATTTCATTAAGTGTAGAATGAGGTTCCATCCAATGAATGCTGTGCATGGCAGCAACTATATCAACCGAATTAGATTCTAAACCGGTTTCAGAACCAAAACCTTGTTTAAAAGAAACATTATCAAAAGTATTGGCCTCATTGGCTACCTTTAATAAACTTTCAGAAGGTTCAACACCAATCACTTGTTTAGAAAACGGGCCCCAAGGTCTTGTAGAGCGACCAGTACCACAACCTAAATCGGCAACCAAATTGAGTTGTTTATTGCTAGTTCCTTTCAGCCACTTGATTAAATCATCGGGTGGACTTAATCTATATTTATCATATTCCGCTGCAATATCAGCCCATCTGCTGTTTAACTTTTCCTCGTAAATCATTTTAGCAAACCCATTAAAAAGCCAAATATAGGAGGAAGCGAGGAAAATTCTCTTTAATTCAAATATGTTGGATACATAAAGAATGTTTATTTGAAAAAAGTTCAAACAAAAAATCCGGCCGAAGCCGGATTTTCTATGTATAAAACTCTATAATCACACCCCTATGATTATAATTTCTGTAATTTGCTGTTGAATTGTTTACCATCTTTGGTTGCTACTCTTATGAAGTACAATCCGCTTTGTAAACCATTGATATCAACGGCTCCATCTAATTCAATTTCGTTATTATTTACTTCTTTTATCAATGCTCCACTGATATCAAAAATCTGAATGTTTTCGATTTTTGCAGTTCTGTTTGCAAATTGAATCATCACTTTGTCTTGTGCAGGATTCGGGAAAACCATTAATGATTCTTTTAATAAATCCATGTTATCATTGATACCTGTTGATACAAAATTCTTACCTACAATGATGTCGATTTTACTGAAATCTGTATTGGTAGTTGCAATACCCACTTCTGGTGCAAGTGTTACTCTACCAGCCATTTCACCCCATACTTTGTAATTACCTTCAGGCAAATTGGTAAAGTTGTAGCTACCATCTGAATGACTATGTGTATAGCTTACAACATTGTCTTTATCGTTTAATAAATAAACCAACATTTTATTTACAGGAGTTCCATAAGCAATATCACCCGTTTCATTTTTGTTGCCGTTGCCAAAGTATACTTTTCCAGAAATGCTACCGAATCCACTTCCAATATCATCAAAGGTCTTTAGCTGAATATCGATATCATCTCTTTGTCCAAGTAATGTTACAACCAATGCATCATCCCAATTAATTGCAGAAGGATAATAAGTTGGTATATAATTTTGATTTTGAAAAGGATCAAAAGCAAAATTGGCTTGAACTAAATAATAACCTGGTACCAATTCAACTTCATAATTTCCAGAATCGTTGGTTACAGCATAATTAAAATAATTCAACGTACCACTAACTGGCTCATAGGCATAAATCAAAACACCTGCATTCACTGCCGGAGATGTTCCTGCCATTACTTTACCTGATAGTTTTTGCAAAGCTCCTACCCCAGCCAATTGAGAGGCTGTATCTGCACATTGTCCGCCAATTGTATAAATCAAACCTACAAAGTAAATTCCTGCGTTTGCATAGGTATGTGTAAAGTAAATACTATCCGGACCATTGTAGAAATTTCCATCTCCCCAATCAATTGAAACTTCTTTGTTACCGGTTGCTCCAGAAGAGTTGTTGGAAACAAATAAGTACAATGTATTTTCAACTGAGTAAGTTTTAAAAGCTACTTCACATATTGGAACTACTGTATTGATTCTTACTTGTTCGCAATAACTTAGTGGAATAGGACAAGTTCCACCTTCTGCAGTTATACAAACATTGTAATTGCCAGTATCTTGATAAGTATGATTGATTGAATTACCCATGGTTGCCCAATCTTGTGTTCCATCACCAAAATCAAAGGTATAATATGCGAATGGTGATGGATTGTTATCAAAAACTACAAAATTTACTTTTTGGTTCGTTACTGTTGGAGTAAATCTTACATTACATATGGTTGAATCGTAAGTTTGGACATAACTTATAAACGTGTCCTTACAAGTACCATTCATCATTAATTTTACTTGATATAATCCTTGGTTTACATAAACATGATTGGGATTTTCAAGCGTGCTGGAATTGTTGTCACCAAAATCCCAGGTATAAGAAACATTTGGATCAGTTGAAAAACTTTGGTTAAAAAAACCAATATCAGTTCCATTAAAATATTTATAATCAAATTGTGCTATACAATAATTATTCATCACAACATTGATGGCTTCACAGTAATAATCAAAATTTTTGGCTGTATCATAAACAGCTAAACAAACCTGATAAACGCCCGGTTTTTTAAATTGGTGTTGCTCATTTGCAGTACCTTCGTTTAGCAGGCCATCACCAAAATTCCAGAATCTTCTATAAACAGAACCTTGAGGTGTTGAAACATCCTGAAAGCTATATAAACCACTTGAATCAGGAATGATATTCACAGCTGCAGTTAATACTTTGGTGTTTGAAATTGTAATTTGCTGACAAGTAGTTCTATTGTTTCCCGAGCAAAAAGAATCGGTTAAACAAATAGTATAAGTACCCGGATTCTGGTAATAATGCCATACGTTTTTTTCATTTGAGAATTCAGCATGGGTTCCATCTCCGAAATCCCAGTTATACCAGCCAATACCCGGTATTTGATTGGCTGTTTTGTTGTGAAACTCTAAATATAATCCAGATTTATAAGCATCAAATTCAGGATTACACAATTGGGCTTTTGATTGAAAGCTAAATATATTAGCGAGTACAAATAGCCACGCGAACA
This sequence comes from Vulcanococcus limneticus LL, assembly GCA_943361925.1. Classification (GTDB taxonomy): domain Bacteria; phylum Bacteroidota; class Bacteroidia; order UKL13-3; family UKL13-3; genus CAISCU01. The sequence goes on from CALRIT020000026.1 coordinate 36,844, forward strand.
ATTTCATTTGATTGGTAATAGTTTTTGTGTTCATTTTTTTGTTTTTATTTTAAATGATACCTGATACCGGCTTGTACACGCCAATAATCTTTTTTATCTAAACTACTGCTCAGGTAATGCCTGTAGTCCATTCCGAGATTCAGTGCCCAATTCGCATAAAACTTTCTACTGAAGCCAAAACCTACAAGCGGCGCCGCAAGTAGTTTTTGGTTTGTAAATGTTTCAGTTGCCTTGGTAGCAAAATTGTTTGTTGTATACTCTTCAACAAGCCAATCATTCTGAACTCCACCAAATAGACTCATTTCTGTTTTTTGGTTGCCTAAAGAATAACCAAAAATGATTGGAATACTTAAAACTTGCGATTTTCTGACAATTGTCAATTCATCAATCTTGGTTCCAACATGCTTTTGATAATGTGTATCCATATTCATTACAATCATTGATGAACTAAAATCGTACTTTAAGCTTGTATCAATTTTTGAAATACTTGTATATTCATGAGGCACTTCTTTTTGTATTTTCGATTGAGTTCTGGCATACATATAATTCAAACCAGTTCCAACATACCAATGCTTGTTTAAACCGAAAGCCAAACCCAATCCCATTCCTGCTAAATTAGCAGCATCTAAACTCTGATTGTAAATACTCATTCCCGGAGCCAGCATCGCGTTTAAATCAATATGTTTCATTAATAAATTTACATTCAATTTTTGCTTGGTTCTAGCTTGACTAATTAAAGTAGTATCAACAGGATTTTGTTTTAGGGAAACAGTTTTTTCAGATGAATCATTTCCACTAACATTGTTTTCTTTAACATCGGATTTTATCTCTGATAAATCAATTTCTTTCTCTTGATTCTTTGAAATTTGATTTGAACTAATCTGATTTTTTAGGTCTGAAACTGTATTTCCTTGAACCGGCTTTGGTTCAATAACAGGATTAGGTTCCACATCTTTTTTAGATTCAACAATAGGAATGGCTAATGTTAAATCATTTTTTTCTTTTTTTGGGGTGATGATGTTTTTGTTTTCTACGACTAAAGGGGCTTTTGTATTGATATTTGTTTGGTCGGAATTGATTGTTGAATTTGTCTCTACTTTATTTTCAATTTGACTTCCAACATTTGATTTTAGATTGTTATAATTAGTTGCCTTTATTCTGTTATTAGAATTTGACAAATTGTTAGTATTCAATTTTGATGAAGTTGAAGTTTTCTTTGACGAAATTTCTATTGATTCAGATTTTGAATCTACAGAAATAACTTCAGTTTTTGATTCTTCAACTGATGTTGTTTGTTTAGGTTCAGGAGTTGACAAAACAGCATTGGGTTTGTTTTGCACAAGCTGAGTTTTTTTATTCTCGAAAGTATAGTTATAGGTAAACCAAGCAAGCAAGCTTAAACTAATACCCATTAAAGGGAATAAGAACCAAACAAAGGCTCTTTTCTTTTCTTTTTTGGCAGGATAAACAGCCTGAAATGCCGCCCAATCGGCATCAGAAGCCTCCCCTGCTTCATAGTTCCTGAGTTTATCACCCAGAACCTTAAATATTTTATCATCCTCTTGCATCTGCATGAACTTTGATTTTATCGATAGATTTTTTTAGAAAAATTCTGGCTTTGGCCAATTGTGATTTGCTGGTACCCTCAGCAATTCCTAGTGCCTCAGCTATTTGTTTGTGTGTGTAACCTTCTACTGCATAAAGGTTCACAATTGCTCTGTAACCGGCTGGTAATTCCTGAATCAATTCAATTAACATATCAGGATGAATGACTTCAAGATCCTCTACATATTCTGCATCATCAGCAAAATCTAAGTCGGAGCTTGAATCAAAAGAAACAAACTGTACCTTATTATTTTTTTTGATATAATTGAGTGCATTGTTCACCATTACCCGACTTACCCATGTTTTAAGTGAACTATCTCCCCTGAATTTGGAAAGGTTATCAAAAACTTTGATAAATCCCTCTTGAAGTAAATCCTTTGCCTCGTCATCGTTGGCAGCATACCTTTTGCACAAAGCCAACATTCCAGAATAAAAATACTGGAAGAATACCCGCTGACTATCTGATCGTCCGCGAATACAACCTTCTATTATCTCTTTTTCATTGAATGCTAATTTCATTACCCAGGCATAGTATAGACAAAGGAATTGTGTTTGGTTGCCCAAGAAAAGCCCACATTTAAGTAAATAACTCTAAATAAGGCAATTAAACTTCACTCCAATGAAAATACGATTGGTTTAAAGGAATAAATAACAAGAGGTGAATGGAATTGTTTAATTGTGTGGGATGGTTAGTTAATTATGAAAGGACTTAAGGGGGAATGGAGCAATAAAACCAATAAGGATTAAAATTTCATATATCACCTTGCGCACTTCTATTTTTCAAAATCCGCAAGGTTACTCTGTTTTTAATATTGAAAAGAAAAAGCATACAAATAAAAGATATAACTAATCCAAAGAGAAAAAATGCCATAGAAGCAAAATATGCAATGAAGTTGAATGAATAAAGTAATGCAATATTTAAAAATGGAACAACTCTAATTGTTCTTGAATCTTTTAGATTTAATCTAGTCTTGGTAGGAGTGCTAATACAAGTTTTGGAAACTTGATTTTCAAAATAAGAAAAACGGTAAATAGTTTTATCATTTGTAATAGATTGTTCTAAAACTGTGCCTTCAACTGAATCTCCGAATACAAGATAAATGGTCTCATATAGGACAAACTTACCATAACTAATTACTAAAAATATATAAATGCCGATGTATAAAGAATAACCAATTTTATCGAATAGTTTTTTCATGAAAATATCTTTTTAATTTAACTTTTAAAATTTGCTACTTAGGATGTTTTAACTAGATAATTAACGTTAACGTTCTGTTTATTAGCATTCATTCTTCCGCTGGGCTAAGGACATTTAGGACAAGTAGGACCAGAAAATTAGCAAATCTGATTATTTTATGAAGATATCTAAAATCAAATATTTAAATAAAAATATTTACCTTCTTACTAATTTGACTTTAATTCCAAAAAAAGATTTTATCAATTAAACTCCCTTTATTTTGAACCTTCTTCCATCTTGCGGGTATTAGCAGCAAAATAATTAATGATGAGAATTTTAATTTTGCTGATTTTATTGAGCTCTAGCAGCTTAATTTGGGCACAGAAACCCGAGCCAATCAAGAGTTTTGCACGTGTAAACAAACCTATTGAGTATTACAGGGAACAAATTAAACTTTGGAAAATTGAAACTGAAAAGGATGCCAAAAATGCCTTTGCTTGGTACAATTATTACCGTGCTACAAGAAATATCAACAGAACCAATCATGCCGACAGCAGACCTTTTCCTGAACGTTTAAAGGAGGAAAAAGCTATTGTTGAACAAATGGAAAAAGTTGTTTCTGAATCATATGAATATCATTTGTGTAAATGGATGATTGGTGGAAACAATTTTGCAGAGATTGCTCATATTAAAAAATGTGAAGAGCTGGGTGTGGGTCGTGTTGAGCATTTATCTGACCTAATTGTTTATGCTGAAATTACAGGAGATAAAAGCAAAAGAAATAAATATGCCCTCGAATGGTTTAATAGTGATGAAAATTCACCAGGCATGATGTACTACAATTACAATGTTTTATCAGGTTTAAAAGAAAATGCCATTTTATTAACCAATGGTGATAATGATACTTATCCTGCATGGATGTTGCAGGCACAAGGTTATAGAAATGATATTCTGGTTTTAAATACCAGCTTGATGAATATTCAAACTTATAGAGACTCTATTTTCAAAATAATTGGAGTTCAGGTTCCGAAAAAATTTACCATTCAGGGCGATAGTGATATCGTTAAACTAATCATAAAAAACAGCAAAAAAATTCCAGTTTATTTAGCTGTAAGTATCAATCCTGATTGTACAAAACCTATTGATGAAAATTTATACCTTACAGGATTGGCTTATGAATACAGCGAGGAAAGCATAGATAATCTTGCAGTTATGAGGAAAAATTTCGAACAGAATTATCTATTCGATTATATAACTCGTCCTTTATACAAAGACATTTCAGAATATTGGACTAATTTATCAAATCAAAATTATTTCATCCCAATGATTAAATTGTATGAGCATTATAAAACTGCCGGAGATATAAATCATGCTGTACAAATGAAGAAACTTGCTTTACAAATAGCTGAGAAAACAGAAAAATCAGAAGAAATAATCAACTATTTCAAGCAAAACAGCATTGATTAATCTGTTAAACATATCAGATGAAGACTTGATGATTTTGCTTCAAAATGGAAGTGAACCTGCTTTTAATATCCTTTATAAAAAGTATAGAAAAAAGCTGGTTCACTTTGCCCAAAGTTTACTACATAATAAAGAACAAAGTGAAGATTTGGTGCAAGATGTTTTTATTAAACTGATACAAAATCCACAGTTATACAAATCAGGAAATAGTTTTGCTTCGTGGGTATTTACTGTAGTTAAAAACAATTGTTTAAATGCCATTAGAAACGATAAAAAAAGACATGAATTAAGAAGTCTGCATTTGCCTAACAATCCAAGTACAGAAACACACCAGACAAACGATTACAAACAATTAAGAAGTAAAATAAACAATCTTTATCAATCATTTAATGACAAAGAAAAACTTGTTTTTGTTTTACGTTTTGAATTGGATTTAAGTTTAAAAGAAACCGCCGAAATTGCCAATATTCCTGAGGGTTCTGTAAAATCCTGCATTTTTTATCTCTTGAAAAAATTGGCACCACATGTTAAAGAATACCGTCATGAAAAACATTGATAATTGTCCGAATGAAATTTTAGAATTACTTCAAACCAGATCTTTTTCTCAGTTAAATCAGCATGAAAAAGAAATGGTTTTAATGTATTTAAATGAAGATGAATATGAAGATTTCAAATTGAGTTTAAATGAATTCAAACTCAATTTTAAAGAAAATGATGAGGAAGAAATCCCTCCTATTTTTCATCAAACTTTTGAATCAAAAAAGGAAAACAAACCTTATTTCATAAAAATACAAGCCTGGCAATTGGCTGCAAGTTTAATTTTAATTGGTGGATTATGGATGTGGACTTTAAAGATTAAAGGAAATCAGGAACCGGTTGCCATCAATAGCAAAGACACCATTTATTTAACAGCCAATACCAATCCTGAAAGCATCAAGGTTTATGATACCATTTTCATTAAAAAGACAATTATTAGTGAAAAGAAATCAACCATTACTAAAAAGGATACTGCATTAAAATACGATAACAAAACGAATGAAGAAATTCAGATTGACCAATTAAATGCCATTAGAAACAAAAGAAAATACAAGGGTATCAAAGGTGATTCATTATTGAAAAATTTTGAGTTTGTGAGAATTTAGATTCTTATAGGGCATTTTTAAACGACAATAAACAAAACAAATACCATGAAAAATATAATAAACATTTTGACTTTAATTTTTCTAACAAGTTTTTGCTCTTGTGAACAAAATGAAAACTTTAAAGATCCTCAACCTAGTGGTACTGAAAATTTATCCAATTTCCCCATTCAACTACAAGGCCAATATATAAGCTTGACAGACAACTCGCAACTGAATATCGGTGATAAATTTATTTACAGGACATATGATCATGTAGTTAAAATACACGCAAATCAGCTTGATAAAAACGAAAAACTATCTGGTGATACAATCATTAACATCAATACAAATGAAATTAGCTTGGTGAAACATGACCAAGACAGCTTGATAATAAATGAACAATGCCTTGATAAATCTTTCGAGATAACTAATGGTAGTATCTTGAGAAAATTCAAAGGACAGTATTTTCTCAATGTTCTCAATGACAATAATGAATGGGAGGTTAAAATGATCCAATTAATTAAAGGACAGCTTACAATAAGTACTATTAAAACAAAAGAAGATATTGAAAACTTGAAGGAAATAATGGAAACTGCTAATGATACCATTCCTCCATTTAAAGTAAAATTGACAAAGGATCAGTCAAAAGAATTTATTAAAGATCAAAAATTTAGAGATACTGAAACTTTTATCCGAACAATTAAAAATTGTGTGTTTTAATTAAATGTTCTCATCCAAAAATTAAGTTTATAAAAACTAATCCTTAAAGAATAAATAATAGGTTACCGAGCCAAATAAAATTATTAAAAGTAAAGTTGAGATTAGTTCCAATGTAAGGACCGTCTCTTTATGGTGTTTAAATACAAAATCTTCAGGATATTTTTCAAGGTGATAAAACTCTAACGATTCTCCAATATTGTGATCATTACAGAAAGATTTCCAAACACTTTTTGAGAATTTATAATTTGAAAAATTAAATTCTGCGTAAATATTTTTCCCACTACAACTTTCTGGCATTTTCACGACTTCAGCTTTCACAATATCACCATAATTTGAAATATAAATTTCTTTTATGGATTGAGGAAGAATGAGAAAAGCAAAAATTATAAATACTAAAAGTATCAAATACTTTAATGAAAATACTTCCTTAAAAGATATTTTACTTCTATTCATCTCAGGCTGTTTATGTAAAGTCTTTTTTATGTTTGATTTCTGCCTGTTGTTAGCGTTTTGAACTATTGATAAGGAAGTTTTTTTAACTCAATTTAAATTGGGGAAACGAACTTACTAAACCATCTGAATCCCATCAAACAGAGACGAATTGCACGCCTATTGCAAATGTCCTGTTAGCAGTAGTACCATCACCAAAGACAAAGACTAGATGTCAAGAACAATTCTAAGATTGTCCTGAAGTTTAGCTTGTTGTTCTTTATTTAACTGTCCAAGTCTTGTGATAAGTCTTTTGTTGTCAATAGCACGTATTTGGTCAACAAGAACGTCGCTCAACTTGTCGAGTTGATTCTTTTTTAAATGAACTCTTAAAAGTTCAATTCCTGGTTGAACATTTGTCGTAATTGGGCAAATCAAAGTTGATAAATGTGTCCCATTTAATAAGTCAGTCTGAACAATAACAACAGGTCGAGTCTTTCCTGGCTCAGTTCCTCTGGTAGGATTAAGGTCAGCAAGCCAAATGTCATATTGTTTAATTTTCATCTAATAACATTTCAAATTCATGTAAAACGTCTAATGAATCCTTGCTAGTAAGTAAAGACTCTTTTTCAAGTTGTTTTTTTAATAACCTTTTCTTGTTTACACGATTGTAAATACTAACAGCCTCGTTAATGTATCTGTTTCTAGCTAAATTTAGTTTAGATGTAATTTCTTCAGCTTCTTCAAAAATGTCGTCATCTAATTTTAATGATAATGTTTTCATGATGCCACAAAGGTATATATAAATAGTATATACTACAAGACTGTGCTTATAAATTTTCGAGCGTTAATGTGGTATTACTGTTAACGTTTGTATTTACTCACAATCCAACAATTGTATTTTCCAATACCCTGAATTGCGTAATGCGCTAGAACCTTATAATTCTTTATTTATTGAACTAAAAGTCTTTCTGTACCCAATGGAGTTTTTACCAAATAAACGCCTTTTGTAAAACTACTCACATCAATTCTATTGGTAAATCCTTCATAGATTTTTCTACCACTTAAGTCTGTAATTTCAATCTGAATATTTTCTTTTAATTCAACTGATTCGCCGCTTGTAGGATTTGGATATAGAACAAAATCCGTATTGTTTTCATTTTGAATTAAAATGGTTTTTGAGTATTCAAAACTTCCATCTAAATCAAGCATTTTTAGGCGGTAATAAGCAAAGTTTAAATTAGTATTGAAATCATCATTAAAATTATAAAATGTATTTTTTGATGAGTTTCCTTTAGCAAGTATTTCACCTTGTACAGTCCAAGTTTCATTATCAAAAGAACGTTCAACAATATATTTAAACACATTAATTTCGCTTGCACTAATCCATTTTAATTCAACGCTTTGGTTTGTTTGATTATAATTACCTATAAAGCTTAATAATTCAACCGGAAGAGGGTTTTGAGTTAGGTCACCTCCTACTGCAAAATCGCCATAAACATTTAAATTACTTCTTCCTAAAACAACCGAATCAACACTTCCTGTTCCACTAATATGTGTTCCTAATAATTGAAAAGGACTTCCAGTCATTTCTCTTCTTATTAAAACAAGATTGCTAACATTTTGAATTCCCCCAAATTGTTTTGCCAAGGCATGAATATTAAAATTTCCGGTACCAAATCCGTTTGTTGCACGAATTCTCCAATAACCTTCTGTTCCTGTTTTATTAATAGTAATGCTGGTTTGGTAGAGGGGTAAGCCCAATATACCCGGTTGTGCATGTACAAATTCTGAAGTTAAATAAGCTGAATTTGAATTATTAGAAGTATACACAATTTGAATTCGTCTATCTGCCATATTACTTCCAATTGGAAAATCGTAAACTCCCAAGCCAGAACTTACCCATCGGCAAAATTTACCAATAATATAGGAGTTTGAATTGAATTGAATTTGTCCTGAACCAGTAAGAGAACTACCTAAATAAAGTGTATCAGTATTATTTAAATAAACTTTACCATTCAATAAATTTAGAGCATGGCTGATTCTTTTTGTTGCATGTAACTGGATTCCTCCGGCACCATCAATAGTTAATATTGCAGGAGTAGAAAAAGGTGATAATATTTTATTGTTGGTTTGATATATCCCGGTTTCATTTTTGAAACTTAAACTAGATAAACCAAAATAATCAAACCTTCCATTTCCGGAGAAACTTCCTTTATGAATTTCAGCCAATGATTGTTCTCCAATGTTTAAATTATTCACTAATACATATCCTGCTGGGTTATTAAAAATAAATTGAAGTGAATCATCAACAGGATTATTAAAATTCAAAGTCTGGGTATTATTCCCATTAAATTCTATTCTGGAATTTACCGATTGACCTATGTTTTTAATAAATCCACCATTACTAAAAAATTGCCCTTTTATGTATACCAAACCAAATCTTTGTGCGATACCATCAAACAATAATTCACCGGCTGATTGCACGTAATTTCCAAATAAAAACAAACGAGACCTTGTAGTTTGGAAACTTAAACCATGATTGATAACTTTTAATCTTCCTCCATCAATATTTAAATTTCCATGAATAGTAACATCATAATTATCACCTAAATTAAATTGAACAAAACTGTTTCCTGATTGAGCAATTTGAACATTTCCTTTTATTAAAACATCTCTTCTTAAATAGTTGTAATGGGTACTTGCAGAAACAATTCGTAAAGGAGCATTGGTATTGCTATAATTAATTTTTAAATGCGAAATACTATCAGGAAACTGAATCATATGATTTTGGTTTGAAGGAAGTGATAAGACCTGAATTTCGGAACCATCTAAAAAATGACCTGTAAAATTATTCCTGCTTAAACTATCAGAATAATTTAGAATGATTTTAGAACCGTTAAGGTATTCAATACAAGAATCACAAGCATTTACAAACTGATCGCCTCCACCAATAAAGTTTATTCTTCCAAAAACCTTCAGCTTTGAATTGTAATTTGGATTACCGAAATAAGTATAACCGGGTTGGTTTGCAATAAATACTCCTTGAAAATTTCCATTTACAAACTGAGTTGTTGAGAGTAAATTCATGGTACCATTTAGGGTAATATCACTGTTTTTAAAATAGATATTACCCGGAGAAATAGTAGAATGTGATTTGACACTAATAGTTCCATTAATTATTACGTCAGACTTAGCTGTAGGATTAACATCAAATGTTCTAGGATTAAAAGTATAAAAAGAAATTTCGGGTGTATATAAACCTAAATGTGCATTAGAATCTATCACCAAAACAGGACCATCTCCACCATATAAAGCCAATAAAGCACCATACATTTGGTTGGGAAAAGTTTGTCCTTCGAAAATGATACTTTTACCCGATTCAACCCACATCTGTGCTGCATTACTTTGTGAATTTATACCCCATCCATAATTGGTTATAAGTAAAGTATCTCCACCTACATTATTTCTAAAATGAAGAATATCAGTTACCTGAGCCGTTGTTCTGGCCGGGCTCCAATTAGAAGCTACACCAAATTCGGCCCTATTAGCACCAACCCAAACATAAGTTGTTTGGGAAAATGATTGAAGCTGAAATGCAAGAAATAGTAGAAGTAGTTTTATTCTCATGCAATTGGTTTACAGGGGTTAATAAATCATTTACAAGTAAACCTAAAAAAAACTTAAAAAAAAGTTTTAAGCAAATTTTTAAGAAAAAGCCTTCAATTTTAAGAATTTTAGGATTTCTGATAACATTAAGATAACATTTTGAAAAGAAAATATTCGTAAGTAAAAGCTTCCCTAAAACAAATACCTTGCCTCCATTCTACCGATATGAATTACATCTGATGAACCACTTATTCTGCCATCATAATTGAAATTAATCTGAAGATTCTGTCCTAATCTTTGTTGAATATTCAGGTTCCAGATTTGGTTGTTTCCATTACTTAATCCTTGTAACATTTCGTAAGCAAGATTACTTCCAGAATTCCCCAAATAATCAATTTGATAAAAACTATATTTCAATTGAATTACACCTATTTTACTCATAGAAAAGCGTAATTCTGCTCCTAATTCCTGAACTTTTGCTGCATCTTTATTTGACTCATAATTATTGTTTGCATCAAAATATGAATAGTTAAATGAGGCTCTAAAAAACTGTCGGTATTGGTATTGAAGTTTAGGTTTGATTTCATTAAATAGATATGCATAGGAATTGTCGGTAAAAAAGCCTGAATAATAATTTCTTTCTCCGGTATTTAAAGCTGTTTGCACTGACCATGAACTTGAAAACGACCACCTGAAAGTTAAACCATGTTCATACTTACTTCTTATTTCAGTTCCGTTGGTTTGTAGCACTCTTCCCTGCGATGATTGGTAGGTATAATCGAAACCAAAAACAGGATTACTTCTATTAAAAAACAAGGTATTTCTTAATAAACTATTCATGCTAATTAAACCAGAATCGTTTTGTGAAATTGGCATGATACCACTAAGTATATCCAAATCCGATTTCAGTTTCTTTTGTTCATAACGCCAACCTGTTTGGTTACTAAATTTTTTAAACCAGGCATTCAATCCTGAATTTCTGTTATTTAAAGCAAAACTAGAAATGTTTAATGTTTGGTTAAACTGATTACTAAATGTACCAATTAAAGAACTTGAAGGAAGAAAAACCTTGATATAATTTGCCAGATTTTTATCTGCTAATGCTGCCGGAACAAATTCATTTAATTGTTGAATTCCATCAGTATTAAAATCCTTCCAAACATAAACTCCTTGTCCGGTTGGAACTTCTAAATACTGAAAATCTCTTCTTAACTCAGAACCCGAACCTGTTTGTAAATAAGTGTTTGCAATGATTTTCCTTTTAAAAAATCCATAATCATATTCAATTCTTCCTAAAAAAGTTTCTTCATTTTTTTGATTGATTGAAGAAGCTTGCTCTAATTGAAAATTTCTGTAGGATACATCTAAACGCCATCTATTCGAATTTTTAGCATTAAATACAATCGTACCTTTAATTTCATCAGCAGAACTCGATCGAATCATTTGTTTGTTAACAGGCAATTCATCTATTCTTCTATCTATATTTAAATTCCAGTTTAAACGCAAAGTATCTAAGCTTTTTAAATAATATCCAAACTTTAAATAACTAAAACTATTGGCATACAATGAGTCTGAATTTGATTTAAATAAAGATGATTCTGTTCTGAAATTAAATCCGTTTGATATTTTAGAGAAATTCCTTGAAACAGCAACATAGGCTGATTTTAAATCATTGTTAAAACCCTTTTGTGTATTCAATTCATTTTGTTTGGCATTCAATAATTCAACATCAGATATGAATTGAAACTTGAACAATGAAACCTGAAAACCTGCTTGTTGTTGAATCCCGGAAAAAAGAGATTCTCCTTTGTTATAAAACCCTAATTGGTAATAAACTTTTTGTTTTATTTTATTACTTAAGTCGAAACGATATTGAGCAATTTGTTCTGAGAACTGGTTTGAAGTAGCAGTTTGATTGTTTAACTGCCTCTGCCAAATTCTATCAAATTCCACATTTCTATATCGTTCAATTGGCTTAAAGCGTAAAGAAGTAAACTCATAAAAAACCGAATGCTCTGTTTTATACGATTTATTTTTATCCAGGTTATTTAATCTTGCATTTAATCTTAAAGCCAAACTTAAGTTATCACTATTTCCTAAAGTTGAAAAGGTATTTTTATCATCATTAGAACCTGCAAATTCAAGTTGAAGAAACTTACTTATTTTGTTATCAAAAATATATCCTGCACTCAACATTTGTCTTTTATTGGGTGCAATCAATTTAATGATAGGTTCAAAATCTCCTTGTGGAATTCCATTGATAGGCTCAACCCATTTAAAAACACGTCCGTTTGCTGCCGATGCACTTTGTGCATAATTACCTTTTGAATTACCTACATAAGAGAATTTTACCTCATAATAATTGGAATCTTCTCCTTGAGTTGGTGAATAAATAAACACCTGTGAGAAACCCAAAGTATCTATTTTTCTATATAAAATCTTACCAGAAGCAAAGCCTCTTTTTGCAGACTCACCACTTACTACAGCCAAATCTGTTTCATTACCAATTGAAGCCAGTAAAGCCTTATTACTATCAGATAGACTTTGTTGAAATGGTTGATTTTTATTGTCTTGTTCTGAATAGATCTGAATATAATAGTTTGATTGTTTTTTTTGAACAGAAGACATGGCTGTTAAAACCGTTCTGGCATAATTTCTGTCGGAATACTGAAACTCTACAACTATTCTTGAAAATGAAGAAATCAAACGTTTAGGCATAAAAGTGATTTCACCTGTATTGTAATCAATCACATAATCATTTTGCTCTCCCCTATTTAATTTTTCACCATCTAAATAAACAGATTCAGTTCCTGAAATTAAAATGATAAACAATTCTCCATTACTGCCTGTAAGTCGGTAAGGACCTTGATTTCCTTCGGCACCATTGAAGGTATTTCTTACAAACCTCCCCCTTGAAATTGCAGCTTCAATTTGATTTTGTAAGAGGATACCATTTTTCAATTTTACATCACTGGCTGCATGTAAACCTCTCGATTTTTTGTAGTAGTTCATGAAATAAGAATTGGCAGGTTTATTCATTAAAAAATCACCCACAACAAGCTGATTTTTGTTTTTTGAAAACTGAACATACACCTGATCAAAGTCTTGCAGATCCTGAGTATTTCCTTCAGGTTGAATTGGATTATTGTCATCGCTAATAGCAGCCAAAACATCAATATCGTTATTAATTTTACCTGCTAGTTGTAGATTCAAATTAGAGTTTACTATTGAGTTTGTATTGTTTCCAACTGATAATCCTCTCATGATACTTCCACTGCTTTGCAATCCATCGGAGCCTAAAAACAAAGCATATTCAGGTTCTATTGATTGTAAAGAAAACGGATTTCTATCTGCTTTTAACTCAGGCTGTATTTGAGAAAGCTCTCTTCGTTTTGCAATTTTTGAAAAATTATAATTCGTAACTAGATATGAAACATTAATTTTAGTAAACGGAGGAATGCGTTTATTGATAAAAGCTTTATGTAAATAATTTATCCTATAATCAATTCCTTCAATATAGTTTTCTGCTAAAACCGAACCTTTTAAAATTATAGAAGTATCTAATAAAAAACTATCTGATGAAATGAATAAAGATTTAGAAACTTTAGCTTGCCATGACTGAGCAAACAGATTTGATTGAAAGCAAAACAAGACCAGCAGTATTACAAATCCAGCTTTTTTCATGCACTGTGAACAGCTGGCAAAACAATGGTAAACAAAGTTCCTTTTCCTAATTCACTTTCGAAGAAAATGTTTCCTCCTCCACTTTCAATCATGCTTTTAACAATAGGTAAGCCTAAACCCATACCAATTACTTTAGTACTAAAATAAGGAGTAAATATTTTTTCAGCCTGATCAGATGAAATGCCTGTTCCATTATCTTTTACTTGAATAACTACATTCTCATCTTCATAAAAAGCACTCACTACTATTAAACCTTCGATGTCTTCTGGAATTGCCTGAGTTGCGTTTTTAATCAAGTTTACCAAACTTCTGTTTAAGTAACCTTTATCAAATTCAAGTTGAATTTCATCCTGTACGTTGATTTCAATTTTACCTTCAAAATATTGTTCCTGAAGTAATACAACTTGTTCAATCAAATTCTTCACATCAATTACTTCATAATTTGGAGCAGGCATTTTAGCGAAACTACTGAAACCTGTTGCCAGTTCACTTAAAGAATCGATTTGAGTAATGAGTGTTTGTGTAACTCTTTTGAATGTTTCAGGAAGTTTCGGACTCTGATCATTCCATGCTCTTTCAAGGTGCTGAATACTCAGTTTCATTGGAGTAAGCGGATTCTTTATCTCATGTGCAATCTGACGAGCAATATCACGCCAAGCACCTTCTCTCTCACTTTTAGCAAGCTTCTGTGCACTTTCTTCCAATTTATCAATCATTTGATTGTATTGAAAAACCAATTCACCTATTTCATCTCTGCGGCTCCATTGAATAGGTTCATTCTTTTTACCAATGCTTGTTTGAGCCATTTGTTGCTGTATCAACACTAATGGAAACGAAATATTTCTTGAATAAATCCATGCCAAAACTCCAATCACCATAAACAACAAAGCATATAAATTTATAAACCCAACGATAATCGATGAGATTTCAGCATACAAATCAGCATAACGATTAAAATAAGGTAATTGAACATATCCAATTAATTCTCTGTTTTTATTGTGAACAGGTACATAAGAAGCAGTATATGAAAAGGTAGAAATTCTTTCTGATTGAATGTACTGAGATTCCTTTAACAAATTGAGATGATAAAACGCCTCTGAATTTATTAAAGGAGCCAACACTGCATCATCATATAGTTTTCTAATAGTAGATGATAATACCTCACCACGAGGATTGTATAAGGTGATTTCAGTTTCGTAAAAATCTGCAATCTGATTTAAGAATGAGCCAATTTCTTCTGGACGACGTAATTTTAATTCACCATATTGAGCCTCTGTTTCAATTGCAGCAGCAACACTTCTGATTTTCTTTAATAGCTTCTCACTTTGTTTAGCATCATTCTGACCCTTTACCAAATCAATGGTGAAATAAGCAGTTGAAGCAAGTGTTACAAAAACTATCAATATAATTCCAAGCTGAATTCTTGTTCTTAATAAACTTAAATCCGCCTCATCAAAGAATAAAATCCTATTTACAAACGATTTTAAAGTTTTGAAAATTACCTGCTTTTGAAGAAACACACTTTTGTTAATCCAATTATTATTAAGCAAAGCAAAAACACTGATTGCAATAATTAAAACAAGGGTAAAAAATGTAAATGACAAAGAGAACAATCCAAAAGGTTCATACCATGGAGCTGCTGGTTTGGTTACAACAATTGCTAGGCTGTTACTTTCTTTTAAAATTAAATGATCTTGCCCATCTTCCTCAACAAAATGATGTGGACCATTTTCGGGTTCTAAAAAAGTATAAGCAGTTCTGTAGGCATAAGGTCCGCTTTGACTCATCAACTGTCGCTCACGGTATATGGCATATGAATAATCACTGCGTTTTTTTGCTGATTGATTTCTATAACCTTCAATTAACAATTCTTCAAAGCGATTTTCATCCTGAATTAATTTAGGCTCAAGATGTATAAAAATTGTTCCTTGCAAGCGGCCCGATTTGAGTATAGGAAACTTGCTTAAATATCCCTTTACAAAAGAATTATTACCTAGGTACCTAAAATTCGCATTTAATGTTGGAGTTGATAAATCTGTCCATGCATAATTTAACTGCCTGTATGTATAAGCATTTCTAGTTCTGTAATGATTTCCACTTGAATCGAAATCATAAATGGTAACATCGTATTTACTTAGATAGCCATTAAAATATAAAGGACGTAATTGCTTTACCAAATCTGAATTCAAAGAAATCGGATTGTTAAAGTAACCCTTAAAGTACTTATCCTCTCTTAATCTTCTTTCGGCCGTTTTAAGGAATAATTCTGTATTGATATCATTTTGGGCAGTCAATTTTGCAGCGAATAAAATTCTATTTTCTTGCTCTTTTTTAAAACTCCAGTAGTAGATAAAAAAGGAAGTAAAAACCGATAAAATCAAAACCATGATAAGGTATTGCTGCAAACGATTAACTCTTTTAACAATTAAGTCTTTAAACAGAATAAATGTTAAAATTAAAGCAGAACTTCCTAATGGAAAAAATAATCCTCTTTCATACAAATTCTTAACTAAAAAAGGATGAAAGATATAAAAAACAAGAACTATAATAATAAGCTTTTCAGGAACTCGTAAACCTTTTTTTATAAGTAATTTATACAAACGTAAACTAAGCTGGTAGGCCAATAACAAAATCATTACAGCCAAAAGCAAACCTAAAAAAGTAAAACTATCTAAGGCATAAATATTGTTGATATCAAAAGAAATCTGAGAATCGAAAACCAAACTTTTAATTGCATCAAAAGCACCATCTGAAATGGTTATAGTAAGCCAGGATACAAAAGCCAAATGAATGATTTGTTTAACTTTTGTTTGAGGATTAACAAAGTTTACATCTCTGATTAAATAAAAATACCAAAGAAAAATAAAGACCAAACTCATAAAATCACCCAATGAAGGATTCACCTTGGATGATGCATATATATCAGGACTAAATAATTCTAAACTATAAATAAAAACAGGGATTTTGAATTGAAGAAAAAGCCATTTTGCTGATAAAGTTAATACGAAAAATACGATGGTAGAAAGTACCATTTTCCGTTCTGCATAATATTGAATGACGAGGTGAAAACACCAGGCACAAAACAAGATTAAAATGGTAATGAGTAATTTTAACCAAAAGGGAGTAACCTTACCTGCACCAAAAATCTGAATGGAGAACAAGTACTTTCCTTTGCTATCAGTTACATCTTCAAAATCTTTTAATTTAGATGGACTTAATAAGGCAGAACCAAGAAAAGACAGTTCATCGTTAAAATGATTTTCGATGTATTGATTCTGGTAATTATAATTGGTTTTGATTGAATAAAGTAAAACAGCTTTATGAGTTCCGCTTTGTTTAAAAAACGATAAATAAGAGCCATTTTTAACATTTAAAAAATGTAATCCTGAATCTAAAACTCGCAAGTAACGTTGTGCATCAGATTCATTTCTACTCCAGAAAACTAAACTATCATTTTTAAACAAAAACAAGGATGCATTTTCCGAATTCGACATATCAACTAAGTCGGTCCAATCCTTTCTTAAATTCAAGGAATCAGCTAAAGCATCATTGGCAATTTCATTAAATCTGATTTCCTTTTGCGCAACAATATCGGATGTTTGATAATAGGCATCCCAAACTTGTTGTTTGGTATCTTGAAGAATTCGAATTTCAAGTAAAATTAACAGGGGTAAAACAATTAACCCTGCAATTAAACCTAAAAGATATTTACGATTTTCATTCAAGATTTATTCAAAATTTCCGGGCAATAAATAATTTTTCACATAATCGAGAACAGCATCTTCAACAGATAAAAACTTATTTGTATAACCAATGCATCTTAGTTTATCCATATTTGCCTCAGTAAAATACTGATACTTCTCTCTTATATCTTCAGGAATTGGAATATACTCAATATTTTTTTCTTTGCCTAAAGCAGTAAAAATTGCAGCTACCAAATCGTTCCAAGTTCTTGCTTCACCGGTACCTAAATTATAGATGCCACTATTTTTGCGATGGTGCATTAAATAAATACAAACATCACATAAATCTTTTACATAGATAAAATCTCTTTTTTGCTCACCATCTTTATAATCAGGACGATGAGACTGAAAAAGTTTCACTTTACCTTCAGTTTGAATTTGATGGAAAGCATGAAAAATCACACTTGCCATTCTTTTTTTATGGTATTCATTGGGACCAAAAACATTAAAGAATTTCAATCCTGCCCAAAACAAAGGCTGTTTTTCTTGAGCCAAACCCCATATATCAAACTCGTTTTTAGAACGTCCATAAGGATTCAAAGGTTGTAATTGGTTCAATCCATTTTCATTGTCATCGTAACCAAAAGCACCATCACCATAAGTAGCAGCGCTTGAAGCATATACCAAAGGAATACCTTCATTGGCACAAACTTTAAACAACCTTTTACTAAAATCTACATTTAGTTCTTTAAAAATCTGCTCATCACTTTCGGTAGTATCAGTTCTGGCACCAATATGAAAAACGAATTCTAGTTCAATGGTATTCAGGTTAAGCCACTCGAAAAAATCTTTGCGTTCAACCAAAGCGGTATACTTTTTACCTTCAAGATTTCTCTCACGGTTTTCAATAGCTCCAAAATCATCTACCAGCACCAAATCATTAAAACCATCCTGGTTTAACCTGGCTACTAAACAACTACCAATAAAGCCTTCGGCTCCTGTAACTACGATCATAGGCTGCGAAAGTAAGAAAATCAATTGGTATCAGGAAACAAGAAGTATTTTTATCTTAATAAGTCGACGAGCACAAAATGAGCAAGCTAATCAACTAAATTTCAATACATTAAAAAAGATTTAGAAATCATGTCAAAACTTGACGAGGCTTAGCAATTCAAAATAATTTTAGTCTATATTTGCGCCCTGATTTTTAAAGCATGTCAGGAAAACAGAAAATTGTATATATAACCAGAAGGGAACGATTTAATGCGGCGCATAAGTTATACAATCCCAACTGGACAGAGGCGGAGAACGAAGCATTCTTTGGAAAATGTTCCAATAAATTTTACCATGGACATAATTTTGAATTATTCGTAACCATCAAAGGAATTGCAAATCCTGAAACGGGTATGGTAATGGATTTGAAAAAACTAAAGAAAGTTATTAAAGAAAACATTACTGAGCCATTAGACCATAGAAACTTAAATGAGGACATTCCATGGTTAAAAGGAGCTATGCCATCTATTGAAAATATCATCACTGCAATTTGGGATATCCTTGAACCATTGATGGAAAACAGCAAATTACATAGCTTAAAACTGGTTGAAACCGAAAACAATTTTGTTGAATATTTCGGAGAATAAAATCTTAAAGTTGATTTAAACAGATTCTATTAAATCTTATAAACTTGAGGCTGATTCAGAAAAAGAATCAGCCTCATTTTTTTTAGTTAAAATCCCTATTTTGCTCAAAATTTCAAACCATGACTAAAACAGCATATGTATTTCCCGGACAAGGAGCCCAATTTGTAGGAATGGGTAAAGACTTGTATGAAAACAGTCCTTTAGCAAAAGACCTATTTGAAAAAGCCAATGAAATACTTGGTTATAGAATTACTGACATCATGTTTTCTGGAACTGATGAAGAATTAAAACAAACAAAAGTTACTCAACCTGCTATATTTCTTCATTCAGTAATTAAGGCTTTAGTTGCAGGAGAATCATTTAAACCTGATATGGTTGCAGGCCACAGTTTGGGAGAATTTTCAGCATTGGTTGCAAACCGTACTTTAAATTTTGAAGACGGACTTCGTCTTGTTTTTGCACGGGCAATGGCAATGCAGGAAGCTTGCGAAGCAGAACCATCAACCATGGCTGCAGTTTTAGGATTAGATGATAATAAAGTTGAAGAAATTTGCGCAACTGTTACAGACGGAGTAGTTGTTCCGGCAAATTATAATTGTCCAGGACAATTGGTTATCAGCGGAAGTATTTCTGGAGTAAACAAAGCCTGTGAATTACTAAAAGCGGCGGGTGCAAAAAGAGCTTTGGTATTACCTGTAGGAGGCGCATTTCACTCTCCTTTGATGGAACCAGCCAGAGTTAAATTAGAACAAGCTATTTTGAATACTCAGTTTAATACACCCATTTGTCCTGTATACCAAAATGTGACAGCTTCAGCAGTAAGTGATGTGGATGCAATCAAACAAAATTTGGTTTCACAATTAACAGCTTCTGTAAAATGGACGCAATCTGTTCAAGCGATGGTAGCAGATGGAGCAACTCATTTTATTGAATGTGGACCTGGAAATGTATTACAAGGATTGGTTAAAAAGATTCATAAAGAAGCTGAAACAGCGGCTTTGTAAAAGAAAATAAGCGCAAAAAAGCTCCATAAAATCGTGATTTATGGAGCTTTTTTCATGTCTGAAAATCAAATCTCCTACATAAAAGTGTATGTCCACTACATTTTTGTATACATAAAAGTGTGGTGGTAATACGTTTTTATGTAGGAAAATAGTTGACTTGATTTAACAAAGAATCAAAAAACAGTAAATTAACTTCTTAATTAAATTTAATACCCGAAACTATTTCCCCTCATAAATAGCTCCGGAGGTTGGTGTTTCTTTTAATTCAATTTTACATAATTGAGGAACTTTCGGTTTAATCTGATTCCAAAACCACAATACCATATTTTCACATGTAGGATTTTCAAATCCTTTCAGGTTATTGATAAATTTGTGATCTACATGTTTTACTAAAGGTTCAATTACACTTTTTAACTCTGCAAAATCCATTACCCATCCTAAATGCGGGTCTAATTCACCTTCAATAAATATAGTAAGATGATAAGTATGACCATGTATTTCCTTACACTTATGTCCATCAGGAACATTTGGCAAGAAATGAGCGGCATCGAATGTAAATTGTTTAAATATCAGCATATAAAATATTGGGGCAAATTACAGAAATTTAAACTTATTTATTGATGATTAAATACAATGACCATGGGTTGAAGCCCATGGTTATTGTTATGATAACCTTTTAATGCGAGTTAAATCTTTTTGTGGTAATCTTGCTTTTTGGAACCGCGGCACCGCTGTATCACCGTTGTA
>CALRIT020000027.1:0-40608 GCA_943361925.1 Vulcanococcus limneticus LL
GTAATAACTTACATTGTCCATATAAAAAGTAGATTTCACAATAATGGAATCATTCAATTTTAAAATCTCAATTTTAGGTTCTTTTTCAAATGGTATTTTTGTTTTTAGATTAACATTTAACAAATCAATGTTTTTGGCATCAAAATACAAATCGTATTGAAGTGTATCTCCTGGTTTAAGTCTGCTATTAAATATTCCAGCACCATCCATTTTTAAAGGATCCTGAAAACTCAGGATATTGAGAGTATTTCTGTTACGAACACTTAAAACAATAGCATGGATATTGTGTAAAAGGCCTGATTCATGGAACTCTCTTATTTCAAACAAAAATAAATATAAACCAGTATCAGGGAGTTGTTTGATTAAAACATCACCTGTTTCGCTATTTATTGAAATACTATTAGGAGGAATGCTTGCAAAATTTGAGTTGATTGAATAATGTAAACTATCCATAAGTTCTGTTTCAATAGGTAGAGAAAATCTTATTCCTGGATAAAAGTCAATCAGGCCACTTGGAAACAATTTGTATGAAACATCAAATGGTGTTAAAGGAGAAAATACAATATAGGCTTGTAATACAAATGGATAGCTTATATTTAAATTTTTTCCGGAATAAAAAGTATTAGTATCTATCTGTACATTTAAGATAAAAGTACTACAATAAAAATACTGGTAAACTGTTTCATAACTGCACTTCCATAAACCATTGCATAATAATTCTGCATTGCCCAATTTTACGTAGGCAGATCTTGAATCCCCAAATTTAAAAAGAACTGAATCGGGGATATTATTATCTTCAAAAAAGATAACAGCATCGAACTGATAATCAGTTAAAGTTAAACCTCCTGGACAAATAGAGTTGGTTAATTTCTCATGATTGATGTAACCTCCAAGTGGGGTAAAAGCTAAACTATCAAAACTTGTTAAGCATAATAAATATAACAAAAATAGTTTATTATAGTTTATTATAGTTTTACTAATTTTTCCCATAACAATAAAAATACTGTTTCTGTATTAATTAAATACAAAACGGAAAAAAAATTACAATTTGAATCACTAAATGACTTTAGCATTTATAAATCCATGATGAAAGTTTTTATTTCATCTTACAAAATCAGTAAACTATCGCTTTGATACAAAGGTTTAGGTAAACTCAAAGTCAATTGATTTTAAACATCAGTCCACTACCACATCAACCATTCCATGAAATACAAAGCTTGCTGGTCCTTCCAACCAAACATCTGTAATTTCATTTTCATGTTTTTCATAAGCCACTCTTAGTGCGCCACCAGGTGTTCCTAATCTTACAACATGTGGTGCAAATTCTCTTGGGTTTAAATATCCCAATGCTATTGCTGAAGCTGTTACTCCTGTTCCGCAACTATAGGTTTCGTCTTCAACTCCGCGTTCATAAGTTCTAACAGCTAAACTGCCATCATCCATTATCTTAACAAAGTTTACATTGATACCTTCTTTGGCAAATCTGTCAGAGTACCTGATTTTCCTTGCTTCTTCAACTATATCTATAGAAGTTATAGATTCATTAATAAATTTTACATAATGAGGTGAGCCTGTATTTAAAACATAAGTTGAATTTGCTTCTACAGAAACATCATCTACATTTTTCATTTGTAAACTAACAATTGAATGCTCCCTTATAATGGCTTTATGTGGACCATCAATAGCTGTAAAAAGAAATTCATTTTCAACTATTCCTAAATCAAATGCAAATTTCGAAATACATCTTCCTCCGTTTCCACACATTGTGCTTTCAGATCCGTCGCTATTGAAATATTGCATGTAAAACGAATTTGTTTCGTCTTTTTGTAATAATATCAAACCATCGGCACCAATGCCAAATCTTCTATGACAAAGTTGTGCGATGATTTTTTTATTTATAGGAAATACTTTTTCTCTGTCATCAATCATGATGAAATCATTTCCTGTTCCTTGGTATTTGAAAAAACTAATTCTCACTTGAAATTTAATTTATGAAATTGCTGATCTGAAATTAAAGGAAGTAAAACCTGTTTGTAAATCAAACTATGTGTTGAACTCAAATCATTGTATAAAAACATCAGGTTATCATCCGGCTCTAAACCATAAATAATAAGTTTTCTTCCATTGTATCTATAACCTGTAAACTTTACCGGAGATTGCCAGAACTCCACAAATAAAGGTTTTGATTTAGTATTCGTTCTTCTTAAAATGCTTTTTTGTGTTAAAACAAAAATTGCACTATCTGTTAAAACAGAATCTGTTGCATTTGATAAAGCCTTTATCTTTTCATCCCATATTAGTTGAGAGAAAGAACTAAAAATTGAATCAGCCAACATTTCATCCTTCTGGATTGGCATTTTCTCAGGCTCTTCAATAGGATTTAATTGTGCATTTAACAACTCATCTGATTTATTAAACAATTCCTCAGTATCTAACTCCATGCTATCTTGAGGTAAAGTCAATATCTCACTTTGCGACTTAATTGGATTCGATTTTGTTTGAATTTCCTTTGAATCAGACTTGGGCTCCTCAGGTGTATGTTTAAAAATATTGATTCTGTTTAAAAAAGCCTTTCTTCTTTCAGCAAGTGCGTTGTCGTAATTGGTATTGATATAATAATCAAGTATCAAAACAAAACCAAAAATAGAAATGATTAAATAAACCCAACCCCAGTTTTTAGGAGCAGAGGTAGTAATTAAAGGCTTTTCATATTCCTCTAATTCTCTTTTTAAAATAAAATCTCTGTTGGTTTTATATCGCTCAAATTCCAAAGCAAATTCAGCATCAGTTTCTAACCTCTCTAAAAAAGTTGAAACTTCATCTGCTTTTAAAGCGCCACGAAGGTATTTTTCGAAAATGTACTGATATTTTTCTGGTTCGAGGTGCATATGCTTACAGAAGCGGCAAATTTGCTAAATTATAGGCAAAATAACGAAATCATTTCTGCCGTTTATTAACATGTTCGAATTATTTTACCCAGAATATGCATTAGATTTTCTATTACTGGGCAAAATACCTTTGAAATTGGACGTAAACTCAGTTTCCCTCATGCAACATACTAGTTTAGTATGCCTTACTCAGGAAACTGCCAATTTCGTTGGTCTTTTGCCCCTCATTACGAATTCTACTGCAAAATCTGGGTATAGTTTTTTTAGGGGGAAAAACTAAAAATAGTTCGAATTACTCTCTCCGATTCAAAGGCATAAGGGGTGAATTTGGAGAGAGTATTTTTTTATCAACTGACATTTTGTTATTTGGAACAATATTTGAAAAAATGGAAATTAAAACAAACAATATAGAAAAAACGAATATGAAAAAGGTGTTGACACTTCTTTTGGTGGCGGGCCTAGGAGGCTTGGCTGCTGTTGGTATCACAAACTTCTTCGACAAGAAAAGTGATGCTACTTTTACCCAAAATTATTTAGCTAAATATGCCAGTATTGCAGCAGAACCTGACAGACCGGATTTTGTTGCAGTGGCTGAATTAGCTACTCCTACAGTGGTTCATATCATAACAACAATTGAACCTAAGGGAAATAATGAATCTTCGCAAGGAGATCCTTATGAATTCTTCAAAGATTTTGGTTTTAGAATGCAACCAAACATTCCAAGAGGTGGTTCCGGATCAGGTGTAATTATTTCTTCTGATGGATATATTGTTACCAATAACCATGTTGTTGATGGTGCAACAAAAATCAAAGTAATTCTTAATGATAAAAGAGAATATTCAGCGGAATTACTTGGCAAAGACCGTAATACAGATTTAGCTCTACTTAAAATTGAAGAGAAAAATTTAGCTTTTGCTGTTCAGGGAAATTCAGATGAAGTAAAAGTGGGTCAATGGGTTTTAGCTGTTGGAAATCCGTTTAATTTAACATCTACAGTTACCGCTGGTATTGTTAGTGCAAAAGGACGTGGATTAAATCTACTGAGAGATCCGGGTAATCCTGAAACACAATATGCAATTGAAGCTTTCATCCAAACAGATGCTGCAGTAAACCCTGGAAATAGTGGTGGTGCATTGCTTTCATCAGATGGAAAACTAATTGGAATTAATGCTGCAATTGCTAGCGAAACAGGACAATTTGCTGGATATTCATTTGCAATTCCGGTGAATCTGATGAAAAAAGTTGTTGATGATTTACTAAAATATGGTGAAGTACAAAGAGGTTTATTGGGTGTACAAATCCAGGATGTTACAAGTGAATTAGCTGATAAGGAAGGTTTAAGTGATGTTAAAGGAGTATTTATTGCTAAGGTAACAGAAAATAGCGCCGCAGAAGCTGCAGGACTTAAAGATAAAGATATCATCATTGCTATTGATGATGAAAAAGTAAACAGCACCAATGAACTTCAGGAGAAAGTAGGAAAGAAAAGTCCTGGTGATAAAGTAAAGGTTGGAATTATACGTTCAGGTAAAAACATGGATTATGTTGTAACTTTAAAAAGCAAAGACGGAAAAACAACTTTAACAAAAACAGAAAAGGTTGAAACCAATAAAGTTTTAGGTTGTGAATTTGAAACCATTGGCAGAGATGAAAGATTAAAATTAAAAATTGCCTCAGGTGTAAAACTAAAAAGTTTAAGCGATAAAAGTGCATTGAAAAAAGCCGGTATCCCGGTAGGATTTGTTCTAACACATATCGATAAAGTTCCGGTGGGAAGTGTATCAGAAGTAAAAAATACACTTGAAAACAAAAAAGGAGTTGTGTTCTTAGTTGGAATCAACCCAAATGGCTCAAAAGGATACTATGGATTTGAATTATAGGTTAATTCAATAATTAAATAAAAACGGCGGCTTCCAAAAGGAGCCGCCGTTTTTATTTTCATGATTTTAAAAAGATTCAAATAACAATCTGCATATTTACAATCAAATCAATATTGCTAAACAAAAATTCAAAATCCCAATAAAATCTTGCTGATTCCTCACTAGACCTGGGCTAAAGCCACAGGTCTAGTGAGGAATTTAAATCCTGCCGTTTATGCCTGTCCCATTGAACCACCAAAATTCATTGGAAACGGAGGCGCTTGTTCATTTACCTGAATGGTTCCATTGTGGTCTTCAAATTTTGTAATATTATCGCTCAAAGCCATCAATAATCTTTTAGCATGATCTGGAGTTAAGACGATTCTAGATTTAACTTTTGCCTTAGGAACTCCAGGCATAATTCTTACAAAATCTATAACGAATTCTGAGTTTGAATGGGTAATAATTGCTAGGTTCGAATAAATACCTTCTGCCATTTCTTCGCTTAATTCAATATTTAACTGATTTGGATTTTGCTCTTCGTTTTGCATTTTTAATGTTTTAAAAGTTTTTACGAAGGTAGAATTTTGTATTTCACAAAAAAGGTAGTTTTAAAATTTCATAAGTCTGATTTATAGCACAATTGAGGATTATCAAAAATTATTCAAAGGATATAAGAAAAGCTGTCGACTAAAAAATGTGTCAAAAAATATCTTTATTCCTTAATTTGCTCCAATGCTTATTCAACTTAGTATAAAAAATATGGTCAGTCGCCGATGCATCCAATCGGTTGAAGGCATATTGTTTGATATGGGTATAAGTGTTAAAAAAGTTTCTTTAGGAATAGCAGATATTGAATGCGATAACTTTGACTTAATCCTTGATAAACTCAAAAAAGCATTGATTGAACAAGGATTTGAAATCATTCAAAACAAAGAATTTCAAATACTTGAACAAATAAAAGTTTCGGTTTTAGAAATGATTTATTATGGTAATAACCTAAATACCATCATCAGAAATTCAGATTATTTAAGTGATAAATTAGGACTTCCGTATGGTCAATTAAGTAAACTTTTTTCTGAATTAACCGGTCAAACTTTAGAAAAGTATATTATCCTGGTAAAAATAGAAAGGGTGAAAGAACTACTAGCTTATAACGAAATGACCCTTAGTGAAATTTCTTATCAAATGGGCTATGGTAGCGTTCAATATTTAAGCACTCAATTCAAGCAAGTTACAGGCTACAGCGTAAGTGAATACAAGGCCTTACCTATTAAACAACGTACTCCTTTAGATGAGTTATTGAACCATTAATTGTATTTCTTTTCATTATTAAATTTCGAATTTTCTTATTCTGGTTATTGGATATGATGGAAGTAGGTGTTTCCAATTAATTTAGTTTTTACACAATCAAATTTCTTATAACAATTGGAAGAATTAAAGCCAAATTCTTTTTTATTCCTGATATTTTCTTTGTCTATTATCATCTCTTGAATTAGATTTGGGATTCAATTCTAATATCTATATGCAAAGTTTTATCGACGAAATTCAAAAAGGTTATACATCAAAAGGTGATTCTATTTTTTTAGGTGCAGCCATGTATAATGGAGAAGTTTTAAAAGATGCTTCTATTAAACTTCCTTTAAAAACTTTTAATCGTCATGGTTTAATTGCTGGGGCAACCGGAACAGGTAAAACAAAAACCCTTCAAATGATTACGGAGGCTTTAAGCAAGGCATCTGTTCCTTGTTTGGTGATGGACATCAAAGGTGATTTAAGTGGAATTGCTGCTGCTGGAGAAATCAACGATAAAATAAAAGAAAGAATTGAAGCTACAGGATTTTCATTTCAACCCGCAGCATTTCCCGTTGAATTTTATACTTTAGCTAAACAAAACGGAGTAAAACTAAAAGCAACTGTCAGTGAATTTGGACCAATACTCATCTCAAAAATTCTCGACTTAAACGATACTCAAGCCGGTTTGGTAAGTATGATTTTTAAGTTTTGTGATGATAAAATGTTGCCTCTTTTAGATTTAAAAGATTTCACAAAAGTTCTACAATACATTTCAAATGAAGGTAAAGCTGAAATCAGCAAAGATTATGGAAACATAAGTACTACCAGCACTGGAACCATTCTTAGAAAGGTAATTGAACTTCAACAACAAGGAGCAGATAATTTCTTTGGAGAACCAAGTTTTGATGTGGAAGATTTGATGCGCATCAACAATGAAGGCATGGGAATGGTAAATGTTTTAAGGGTAAATGATTTACAAGACAGGCCGAAATTATTTGCAAGTTTCATGTTGTGTTTATTGGCAGAACTTTATGCAAAATTACCTGAGGAAGGCGATTTAGACAGACCAAAACTTTGTTTGTTTATTGATGAAGCACATTTGATTTTTAACGAAGCTAGTAATGCCTTATTAGACCAAATAGAAACCATCATTAAACTCATACGTTCTAAAGGCGTTGGAATTTTCTTTATTACGCAAAGTCCTGCCGATATCCCAGCAGCAGTATTAGGTCAACTAGGATTAAAAGTACAACATGCATTAAGAGCATTTACTGCAGCAGATAGAAAATCTATTAAGTTGGCTGCCGAAAATTTCCCATTGAGTGATTATTATAAAACAGACGAGATTTTAACGCAATTAGGAATGGGAGAAGCGCTGGTTACCGGATTAAATGAAAAAGGAATTCCAACTCCATTGGCAGCTGTGATGTTAAATCCGCCATGCTCAAGAATGAATGTACTGACAGATGCCGAATTGAATCAAATTTGCGAAGATTCCGAATTAAGCAAAAAATACAACCGTGAAATTGATGAAAGAAGTGCTTATGAAATTCTTTCAGAAAAATTAAACAGAGCAGTTGAAAAAGAAGAAGAAGAATCAGAGGAAAGTGAAACAACCGTTGAAAGAAAAAGCGGACCAAGAGAGAAATCTACTTTAGAAGAAATATTAAGCAGTCCTGTAACCAAACAAGTTGCAAGAACCGCTACCCAAGTATTAACCAGAACCTTATTGGGTGCCTTGGGCGTAAGTTCATCAAGCAGTAGAAAAAAGAAAAGCAGTTGGTTTTAATTGATTGATAGATAAGATTAATTTTAAATTTCCGATAGGTTTAAATTCCATATTATCCCTGGGCTGAAGCCAGCAGGGCTAATAAGGAATCAGCAGGATTTTATTATGATGCCAATTTTTAAATCCATCATAATAACCAAGATTTGTTGAAAATGGTTAGTTATTCCCCTACTCTACCTTCATCAACTTTTTGACCAGCGTTTGATTGTTCTTAGTCATTCTGAGGTAATAAATTCCAGAGCTTAAATTCAGGTTGTTTATTTCATTTCCAGTTCCTGTTTGAATAATTTCTCCTACCGCATTCATTAACTCCCAGTTTAGTTTTTCATCCAAATTTCCCTCTATATGAATTTCATTTAAAAATGGATTTGGATAAACATTTATATCAATATTATTTAATTCATTCA
Organism: Vulcanococcus limneticus LL; assembly: GCA_943361925.1. GTDB lineage: Bacteria > Bacteroidota > Bacteroidia > UKL13-3 > UKL13-3 > CAISCU01. The sequence goes on from CALRIT020000027.1 coordinate 8,240, forward strand.
TAGAAGTTAGTGGAAATACTTTTTTCAGGTATTTCCACATATCGTCTCCGTAAGATATTGCCACATCACCATAATCATTTGGGGCATTTCCAATTCTTATAAAAACCAGATTCATAGAAGGGACAATATTTATGGATTGTCCGTTTTTACCTAAAGCTGAATACATATCCATGGGCGCATTAGGAAATAATGGTCCATTGAAACTAATTTGTAAACCCGGTGCCATGAATTTGCTTTTTCCATTTAGCCACCACAAATAACCATAAGATGGATTGATGTTTTGTGATGATGTAATCATTGATTTAAAGTAATTCGAATCACTTAATACAGGTGTTTTATCCCAATAACCTTTGTTTAACATCAACAAGCCAAACCTTGCCATACTTCTTGCTTTGCTATAATAAACATTGTTAAAACTACCTGGTGTTTTAAAATATATACCATCCATTCCTGTTTTTGATTTGATATTGGCCAAAGCAAATTCATTGATTGTTAAACCCGTTGATGCATCAATTACCTCATCTAAAATAGTATAAGGTGCATTGTGGTAAGCCCATCTGGTTCCGGGTTCAGCTTTGTATTTTAAGCATGCAGGATTGTAACAATCTTTATCAGCACCTCCATCATCCAATCCGCTTGTCATGCTTAACTGATGTAGAATTTTAATCTTTTGTTCCTGTGCATTGGTCATGGAAGTAAATCCAACACCTAAATACTTTTGTGAGGTATCATTTATCGACAAAAAGCCATTTTGCTGAGCAATTCCTACTAAAACAGATGTAAGTGATTTACCTGCACTTGCCCAATACCAATTACTGTCTTTGGTAAATGTGCCATAATATTTTTCAAAAACTATTTTACCATCTTTTAAAATGACAGCTCCTTTGGTTTGAGTTGCATCTAAAAAACTATCTAATGAGTTTAAAGCAGTCATATCCCAGTTTAAAGATGACGGACTGCTGGTTTCCCAAGTGTTTCCAACTAATGGAGGAAAGTATAAATTTTGCGAAAACGATTCTAAAGAACCAATTAGAGTTAAAATCAGAAATAGTATTTTTTTCATCATGTTCGTTTGATTTAAATTTCAAGAAATAGTTTAATGTGTCTTTTTATATTCTTTTAAAGCTTGTTGAAAAGCTTCCTTTCCCATTTGAATCATTTCTTCTGCTCTGTAAAATTCAAAAGTACCACATGAAGTTCTTGGCACATGAACAAGAATCTCCGGTTTATAAATCTCTTCCATTACTTCTGCCAAACGATCTTGGGTATAATCATATGAGGTATTTACCAATTCAAAAACACTTAGTTGTGGAACTTTTTGTTTGGCTTTAGTTTTCGGCTTTACAAAATTAGAAAAGTATTTATTCATGAATTCATTATCCAAAAATGAAGCCGGTTCTTTTGCAACCTGAGCTATATTATTATCGTTTGGAGACAACGCATTGATGTTAACCGCTACAATTATGGCATCACTATTCTTTTTAACATGATTAATTGGCAATGGATTTAATACACCACCATCAACTAAAAGTCTGTTTTTATCAATTACAGGAACAAATACTCCGGGTATTGAAACCGAGGCTCTTAGAGCTGTAAATAGATTTCCACTTCGATATAAAACTTCTTTCCTACGAATCATATCGGTAGCAATCGCTGTAAATGGAATCTCCAATTCCTCTATATTTTGGTCGCCTGTTAACTCCTGAATCTTCTGGAATATCTTCTCCCCTTTTATAAAACCCTGAGTTGTAAATGTAAAATCAGTAAGACCAAAAACTGTTGATTTGGTTAATCCTCTTAACCAATCTGAATAGGCTTGTAAATATCCGGCAGAATAAATACCTCCAACTACAGCACCCATTGAACATCCAACTACATCAACAATTTCAAATCCTTCTTCCAACAAGCCTTCAATTACGCCAATATGGGCCATTCCTCTTGCTCCACCGCTGCCTAAAACTAAATGTACTTGTTTCATATTCCCAAATTTAATCCTTTAAATGATGTACAATTTTAAATTATTTTCTTTTACTCTGCAATACAAAGTACTTTTAGTTCGTTAGGTTTAAAACTAAAAAACATGCTACAACTTATTCAACCACTTTTAAAAAACAGAAAAAACACTATTTTTCAAGTCCTTGAATCCGAAAATAAAACAAGCGATATCATCAAGCTGTTTTCAATCAGTCTAATTTTTTATGCTTTATTCGGGTTTATTATCGGATGTTCACAAAGCCTGTTACAAGGACTCGCTTCTTCTTTTAAGCTACCATTACTTTTTTATGCTACATCATTTATTTGTTTCCCAACCTTGTACTTTTTCAGTTCTTTTTTAGGCATCAAACAAAATTTCAAGCAGCTTATCCATTTTGTAATTTTGTGCAATACCTATATTTCATTGGTCCTTACAGCATTTGCTCCGGTTAGTTTCTTCTTTTTGATTGCAGCCTATCACTATGCGCTTTTTAAATTGATTAATATTCTAATTTTCTCGGCCGCAGGATTAACCGGAATTATGCTGTTTTACAAGGAATTCAACAGAATGATGTCAGATTCTGAAGACGAATTAAAATCAAAAAGAAGTTCAATTTTCATCAAAGCTTGGTCTTTAATGTTTGCATTTATAGGTCTGCAATTATCATTTACCATAAGTCCGTTTTTTGGATTACCCGATGCTCCTTTCATTTTATTTACCCCTGAAAAATCAAACTTCTTCATGAATTTTGCTCAAACATTAGGCGAATTATTCTAGTGATATAGTGGAATCAATTTATCAAGGAAATCAATTACGAATATCCTTAAGGATACCAGAAGTATTTTTTAATAAATCCATTATGTGTATTGAGAATTATTTTTAAAAAGTTTTTGGAATAAAATTGCTCTATTCAATGAAATTAATGACCCTGAAGGTGGTCACATGTTTATAGAAAAATGCTATAAACCAGATTTCCCCCAACTCAACAATGCGGACCAAAGGTCCGCGTTGTTGAGTTGGGGGGTTGTGTTTCTTCATATTTTATTTTCTACAATAATGCCATCCCTTCAGGATTTAAGAACTTGCCAATAGAAACATAAACTAAGTATTATAATTTTTGTGGTTTAGCTTGATTTAAACGAAAAATAATCAGCAATAAAGTCTCGGTATTTTGTTTTTTAGTAAAGAAGCGGATAATCGAAAATTCAATTCTTCTTAATTTTATAACAGTCGGCAAAAAAACTATAACAATGTTTTTATAAAAAATCCACATTTTTGATTCATAAGATTAGAGAATGGGCTTTAATCGGAATGTTCAATCGGATGAGAATCAAAAAAAACATAGCTATAAGTGAATCAGGATTTATTTTTAATCCTACTACCGGCGATTCCTTTTCTACAAATCCTATTGGTTTTGAAATCATTAATTTATTAAAAGAAGAAAAAAGCAAAGATGAAATCAGAGCTTTTGTTCTAGACAGGTATTTTATTGATGAGTCAACTTTCGAAAAAGACTTCTATGATTTTAGTACTTTACTTCAAAGTTCTCAAATAGCAGAGGAATAAAATTATTCTCATGACTCATAAAAAACCTATAACCATTGCTGTTTCCGGACTCAATAATATTGATAGTCCGGGACCAGGCATTCCTGTTATTCGGGCTTTAAAAGAGAGTACCATTTATGATGTAAGAATCATTGGTCTTTCTTATGAAGCTTTAGAGCCGGGATTATACATGCACAAGCTGGTAGATAAATCCTATCAGGTTCCTTTTCCATCAGCCGGAACACAAGCTTTGATGGAAAGATTAAGATATATCCACGAACAAGAAAATATCGCTGTCATCATTCCAAATTTTGATGCTGAACTTAGCAATTTCATGAATCTTGAAAATGAAATTTTGCAAGAATTTGGCATCAAAATGTTTTTGCCAACACAAGAACAATTTGATGAAAGACATAAAGCCAATCTTTTTGAATTTGGTAAAAAACATGATGTAAAAGTTCCTTTTAGTAAGATGATGTTTAATACATCAGAAATACATTCACTTCAACAGGAATTCACTTACCCTATGGTTGTAAAAGGCCGCTTTTATGATGCTTATATCGCCTACAACCAGGAACAAGTTGCTACTTATTTTAATAAACTGGTTGCCAAATGGGGCTTACCAATTATCATTCAAGAATACGTTTTTGGCAGTGAAGTTAATGTTACCGCAATTGGTGATGGAAATGGAAATGCCATTGGTGCAGTTCCTATGAGAAAACTTTTCATTACCGATAAAGGCAAAGCTTGGGCAGGTATTTCACTCGATGATCAAAAGCTTGTTGACATTGCAAAAAGAGTTATTTCTTCATCAAAATGGAGAGGTGGAATGGAGCTTGAATTCATTAAAACTGCTGAAGATGAATACTACTTACTTGAAATCAATCCCAGATTTCCGGCATGGGTTTATCTGGCAAAAGGTTGCGGACAAAATCATCCTGAAGCATTAATCAGAATGGCACTTGGAGAAACAGTGGAACCTTTTGAAAAATACGATGTAGGCAAAATGTTTGTGCGCTATTCATTTGACATGATTGTTGATTTAAAAGAATTTGAACAAATCTCAACTCTAGGAGAACTTTAAAAGAAAAAATTGAACATGGAAAAGTTAAGATATGAAAGACCGGTTGTAAAAAAACTAAATACCGGCATGATGAATAAATTCGGTACTCGCACCGAATACAATCCTGTTACCCATATTGATGGTGTTTCTGTGAAAGAACTCATCAGCAATTATGGCTCTCCGGTTTTTACTATTTCAGAAAGAACCATCAGACAAACTTATAAAGATTGTAAACGTGCTTTTACCAATCGTTATCCTAAAGTTCAAATGGCCTGGAGTTATAAAACAAATTATATCAATGCCGTTTGTAATGTATTTCACCAAGAGGGTTCATGGGCTGAAGTTGTTTCAGGTTTTGAATACAACAAGGCTTTATTAAACGGTGTTCCGGGTAACAAAATCATTTTTAATGGTCCTGATAAAACCGATGACGATTTAAATCTTGCTATTGAAAATAATTCTTTAATTCATATCGATCATCTTGATGAATTATATCGCTTAATTGAAATCACCAAAGAAATAAATAAACGTCCGCGTGTTGCTATTCGCGTTAACATGGATACAGGAGTTTATCCTATGTGGGACCGTTTTGGTTTCAATTATGAAAGCGGTCAGGCTTGGGATGCAATCAACAAAATTATCCTGAACGACCAAATGGATTTAGTTGGTTTACATTGTCATATTGGTACCTTTATGTTATCTGCTAGTGCCTATGCAATTGCAGCTTCAAAACTGGCTGATTTGGCATTTCATATCCATTCAAAATTCAACAAGAAAATCACTTATATTGATATGGGTGGAGGATTTGCTTCAAAGAATAATTTGAAAGGTTCATACCTGCCGGGCAATGTTAGTTCACCAAGTTTTGATGATTATGCAGAAGCGATTTGTAGTGCTTTATTAAACGCAGAATACAGCAAACAAGAACTACCAATTTTAATTCTGGAAACAGGAAGAGCTTTAATTGATGAAGCCGGCAGTTTATGTGGAACTGTGCTTGCCAATAAACGTTTAAGTGATGGCAGACGTGCTACTATCATGGATTTTGGTGTCAATATTTTATTCACTTCATTCTGGTACGACCATAAAGTTTCTCCAGCTCAGGAATTCAGTCATTATACTGAAGATGGCGTTATCTACGGACCACTTTGTATGAATATTGATGTAATCAGAGAAAGTATCACATTACCTCCAATGAAAAAGGGGGACAATGTAGTGGTACATTCTGTTGGTGCTTATAACATGACACAATGGATGCAGTTTATTGCCATGCGTCCGAATGTTGTTATGATTGATATGGAAGGCAAACATCACTTAATTAGAAACAGAGAAACACTTTCTGATTTAAATGATAAAGAAGTAATGCCGGCTTATTTAAAAGAATTTAGTATTTAAGAATGATTAGGTTAAGTAAAGATTTACTTTCAACTCCCACTACAGGATTAGCAAATAGTTACGCTCAGTTGTTTCTATCTGCAAATCCTGTTGCAGGAATATTGATTGGTTTAGCTTCATTTACTGACCCAATAGCAGGTTTGGCCGGATTATTAATGGCCTTTTTTACCAATGTAATTGCGTTTTTATTTCATCTCGATAAGGAGAAAATAAAGTCAGGAACATTTGCTTTTAATGGACTTCTGACCGGATTATTTTTAGGTTACTCCTATAATATCAGCTACTATTTATTGCTCATCATATTTGCAGGTAGTTTTTTATGTTTGATGTTAACAGTGGTTTTTGATGGAATATTAGGAGCAAAAAAACTACCATTTTTAAGCATTCCATTTTTATTAAGTGTATGGATTTTAAAACTCTCAACTGAAGGATTTAATAGTCTTGATCCCAATAGTACTCAGATATTTGTCTTTAATCATATTTATAGAGTTGGAGGTGAAAACCTGCTTAAATCCTATGAATTTTTAGAAGGATTAGCAATTCCTCTGATAGTAAAAGTGTACTTTAAATCATTGGGAGCAGTACTGTTTCAATTCAGTTTATTACCCGGAATTTTAGTAGCAATTGCACTACTTATTCATTCAAGAATTGCTTTTAGTTTATCGGTAATTGGGTTTTTAACAGGTTATATTTTTTATATCATCATTGGTGCCAATCTTAATGATTTGAATTATGGATTTATTGGTTTCAATTTTATTCTAAGTGCCATTGCTTTAGGTGGATTCTTTTTAATACCAAATGTTTGGACTTATATACTTGTTATCGTCATAACACCTGTCATTGCTATACTTGGTGTTGGTTTCGAAAAACTATTGGCACCATTTAACTTACCAATACTTTCATTGCCATTTAATATATCAGTAATTCTGTTTTTATACTTTTTATTCTTTAGGCTTAAATCAGAAAAATTGATTCTTACATTGGTTCAGTTTGCATCTCCTGAAAAGAATTTATATCGGTATTTAAATCAAATAGGACGATTTGCCAATGAACTTTATTTCAAAATAGGTTTACCTGTTCTTGGAACATGGAGAATTTCTCAAGGTCATACAGGTGAAATTACGCATAAAGGCGAATGGCAATATGCATGGGATTTCGACTTAATAGATGAGGAATCAAGAACCTATCGTTTACCTGGTTTTGCTCCGGAAGATTTCTATTGTTTCAACTTACCTGTTTTTGCTCCTGCAGCTGGTCAGGTGGTTAAAGTTGTTGATGGAATCAAAGACAATGACATCAATAAAGTTAACTTAAAAGACAACTGGGGAAATTCTGTTGTCATTCAACATAGTCAGTTTTTGTTCAGTAAATTAAGTCACCTTAAATCCGGAACCATTAAAGTTTACGAAGGTGAATGGTTAGCCAAAGGACAATTAATCGGGCATATTGGAAATTCAGGCCGTTCACCTGAACCACATTTGCATTTTCAATTACAAACTACACCACATGTAGGTTCAAAAACGCTAAATTACCCTTTGAGCACCTATATAAGTTCAGAAGGAAAAGAACATAAATTCATACAATCGGGAGTTCCTAGTTTAAATGAACAAGTAAGTAATCCTGTTGTTAATTCATTACTATGGGAATCATTCAATTTCACACCAGGTAAAAAACTAAACTGGACTATCAAAAAAGGTTCAACAACCTTAACAGAAACCTGGGAAATTTATACCGATGCTTATAATCAAACTTATTTTTACGATGCTAAAAGTAAGTCGACCTTGTTTTTTTATAACAATGGGAATTTGTATGAAAACAGAACTTTTTATGGAGACAAAAAGAGCTTTTTATTCAATTTTTACTTGTGTACTCAACAAGTGCTTTTATCATTCTATAAAGATTTACAACTAACCAATCAGGTTGAAATTACGCATATTTTTAATTGGGCTGAAAGATTTTTACAAGATTGGGTTGCTCCATTTTACATGTTTTTACAATCGGATTTTCATATCAACTATACCCATTTCGATAATGACATCAGTAATAGTAGTATTTTACTAAAAGGTAGCATTAAGTCGAAGAGATTTGGCATTCATTTAGCTACAAAGGAATTCGATATTAAATTCGAAAGACACCAGCTTCATCAAATAATTATAAAAGAGAATAAATCAATTTTGGAGGCCACATGTATCGTAGAGTAATTTTAACAATGTTGGTCTTCTTCATTTATTTGGGAAAAGGAAATTCTCAAACTATCAGTTCCAAAGCCTTAGAAGATTCAAGCTACAATTTGTACCTGAGTTCATCTCATGAGCAACAAATAAAGCTGGTTAATTTTGCTATCTCTCAAGGTATGGATTATTACTATTTACGATTGAGATTAGGCATTGCCTATTTAGGATTAGGTGATTATAAAAACGCAATTTATCATTTAAATAAAGCTAGAAAACTTAACCATTCAGAAACAGAAACAATTCCGTATATCAGAGATTGTGCCTTGGCTTTGGGAATGGAAAACCTCGACAGATTCACCAAGAAAAAAATGGATATCCCTGTTGGCTTTTTAAAAATGATATATGCGGAATCTGGAACAAAATTCAGTACTTTTAATGATACTGTAGGTCATACTTATTTTGGTCATTATGGAATGCAGTTTGCACTTGGCTCGAAACTTACGAGTTATCAATCTTATGCCTTTGCTTATCAAAACACTTTGCCATTAAATGTTAGACAACATCAATACTATACGCATCTTGCATACAAGCCTTCCGTAAATTGGCAAATCAATGGAAACTATTCAATACTGCTGGCAAATATCCAACTAAACACAAACGACTCTGTATATAATGAGTACAATTATATCATGGGTTTAAGTGTTCTAAAACATTATAAAAAATTCGATATTTCTTTAAATGCAGGTTATAGTTATTTAAATGAGGAAGAGCAGTTTCAAGCAGGAATTGGCTTGGCTTATTTTGTATTTGGAAATGATCTTTTACAATTAAGAATGCATATTAATGCGCAATACCAGGATAGTGTTTTAAGTCCAATTTTAAATCCATCAGTTACAGTTAAACTTTTCAGGAATTGCTGGTTAAAAGGAGAATTCCTTTATGCTCACACAAGCAATTTTGTTGAACAGGATGCATTTATCTCTAATAACAATCCTGATAAAACATTTGATAAATCAACCCTTTTATTAAACTATAAAATAAACTATAGAAACGAGTTATTTTTAGTTGGACAATATGAAAGAAAAGAGGTTGATCCCGAAAATAAACCTCCAAAACCCTATGAATTCAGAAACCTCATTTTGGGTTATGCATTAAAATTCTAATCAATTAAAATATGAAAAAATCAATTATCCTTTTGTTTGTTCTTGGTCTATTTACCATGAATCTTTCTGCACAATCCTCAAAAATGGAATTGGCATTTAAAACCAGTTATGCATTCGAAAAAACCAGTGAATTCAACAAAGCTGCTAAGGAATTATTAGCTGTTTATTCAGAAAGTTCTTATGAATTAAACCTACGTTTAGGTTGGTTATTGTACAATGATGGACAGCATTTAGAATCAATAAAAATGTATAAAAAAGCTGCTGCATTGATGCCTTATGCTATTGAACCAAAATTCGGTTTAGTTTATCCATTATCGGCTTTAGGCAATTGGGATGAAGTACTAAATCAATATATTGGCATTTTAAAAATTGATCCATCAAACACATTGGTAAATTATAGAATTGGATTGATTTATTATAATAGAAAAGAATATCCAAAAGCCATTCCTTATTTACAAAAGGTTGTAAATTTGTATCCGTTCTCATATGATGGTTTGAACTTATTAGCTTGGGCACAGTATTTATCCGGTAATACAAGAGAAGCAAAAATGTTGTTTAACCGTTGCTTATTAACTAACCCTGGAGATGAATCTTCATTAGGTGGACTTAAACTGATCAAATAAAAATGGATTTCAAAATTGAATTCCCAATAAAAGCTCCTGATTCACTGCTTCGTTTTGATAGCAGCTTTTTTTTCGCAGGCTCATGCTTTGCAGAAAATATGGCTTCCAAAATGCAAGAATTAATGTTGAATCAGGAGTTTCTATATCACGGAATTTTGTTTAATCCAATTAGTCTTTGTAAAGCATTTCAACAAATATTAAACCAAGAGATTCCTTCTGAATCTCAAATCTTGGAAACAAACGGAATTTACCTTTCATGGAATCACCATGGTTCCGTTTACAAAAAAGATAAACAAGAACTCATCAAGTTTATCAGTGAAAAGAATAAAAAGCAATACCAAAGTATTAAAGATGCTAATAATCTAATCATTTCCTTTGGAACCGCATTCGCTTATGAACTTATTGAAACAAATCAAATAGTTGCTAATTGCCACAAGATACCCGCAAAATCATTTCAAAAAAGATTATTAAGCATCAAGGAAATTGTAACTGAATGGAAAAATTGCATTCAACAAATTCAAACATTAAACCCAGATTTAAATATCATTTTTACTGTTAGTCCGGTTAAATATTTAAAAGATGGAATTCACGAGAATAACTTAAGTAAATCTACATTACTTCTAGCTGTAAATGAATTATGTAAAATTGATAATTGTACTTATTTCCCTGCATTTGAAATCGTACAGGATGAACTAAGAGATTACAGATTTTATGGAAACGATATGGCGCATCCAAGTGAACAAGCTATTCAATATGTTTGGGAAAAATTCGTTCAGAATTATTTCGACCAAAACTCCAAAGAAGCAATCAAGGAATTGAATCAGTTTTTCATGCTAAAAAATCACAGGATTTTACATGAAGGAACGACTGAACATCAACAATTCATCAATAAATTATCGGAAAAAGAAAAGGAAATCAAATTGAAATATCCCTTTATTAATCTTTAATTGCTTTTACTTTTTCCAGGATTTCGAAGAGGTTCTTTTTATCAATAAAACCTTTTGCTACTGAATAATATTTCCCATTAACTAAAGCCAAAATAGCAGGATATCCATTTACACCTAAATAGTGTGATTCCTCAAAACCTTCCTTGGCTTTGGTTTCAAATTCACCTGATTTTAACTTGAGATAAAATTCATCCTTGTTTAAATTCAAATCAATTAAAACCTTTTCATACGAACTTGAATCGCTAAGGTTTTTGCCTTGTTGAAAATGTGCCTGTTGAATATCAGAAGCAAATTGAATGGCTTTTGTACTATCCATACTTTTTACAATAGCCAATGCAATTGAAGGTAACATGGATGAAGTATGCAATGATTTCGTTTTTAATTGGTCAATATAAGGCTGACCAAATTTCATTCCCGAATATTCCTCAACTCTTGGATATGCAGACAGGATATAGTCGGCAAAATCACCAATAGGGCCTTCCCTTTCTCCTAAAACCATTCCACCACTTATGATTTTGAAATCGAAATCTGTTCCATATTGCTTTTCTGCCTCTTTTATTGTGTTTGAAAAGCCGTAACACCAACCACACATAGGATCGAAAACATAAATAATCTGAGGTTTTGCGCTCATTGATAAGTGAATTAAAATGAAAAAACTAATGATTAAAAACTTCCTCATTGGGGGTCTTTGAAATCAATTTTACGATGGGTTCCATCACAATAAGGTTTGTTTGAAGAAGCACCACAGCGACAAAATGCACTTACCTTATTTTTACTTGTAAGATTCCCTGCAGTATCTTTAACAGTAATATTTCCATATACTAAAACTGGACCATTTGGAACAATTTCAACAATGGTTTCTTCTGTACTTTCTGTTTGATTTGATGCGCTTACCTGGTTTCCTTTTTTAACATAAGATAAAGCAGCACTCGGACACAAATCAATTTGCTTCATGATTTTATCTGCATCTGCTTTTGATAAGTCAACCCAAGGTTTAAGACGAGGATTGAATACTTCACTTAAACCATTCCAGCACTTAGTTGAATGTGAACAAAGAGAAGGTTTCCATGTTACAGAAATTTCTTCTGTTTCATATGTTTTGATAATATTTTCCATAGGATAAAATAAATCTCAAATTACATTTTTTTAGCAAATTCTTCTATAGAAAATCTTGTACCTCTTTTATTTTCTGATTCAACCTGATGTGGAAGTAAATCCGGATTTTCACCTTTTTTTCCAATTGCCATCATTAAAATTGGTTCATAATCTTCAGAAATACTAATTACTGATTTAAGCTTTTCCTTATCAAATCCACCCATTGGATGTAATTGTAAACCCAAATCAACTGCTTGTAATGCCATAGCCATATTTGCAGCACCTACATCATGTAAACGCATAAGATTAGGAGCATTGTTTTTGGTATAATTTAGCTTAGCCAAAACTGCTATTAAAACCGATGATTTTTTTGCCCATGTTTGATTTGTAGGTGCCAAAACGGAAAGCAATTGTTGGAATGAATTTTCATTTTCTGAAGTTGCATAAACATAATTCCAGGGCTGCTCATTTATAGCACTAAAGCTCCATCTGGCAGCTTCAAATAATGAATTTAATTCCTCTTCTGAAATCTGATAAGTTGCAAATCCTCTGATACTTTTTCTATTTTCAATTAAATGATGAATTGAATGATTAACTGAATTGTCCATTAAATTTCAATATTAGTTTTATTGGTATTTCTGGTTTTTAAAGGAATTAAATACAAAGCTGATAATCCTGCTACAAAATGCATTGGTATCACTAAAAGAGCAAAGTTTGCCGGAGTTGGAGTTCCATCAGGTAGCGTTGTTTCAAATGCAGGAAAATTGCTTAACAACATAAAAGAAACTCCTAAAAACATGTATAATAAATAACCTCTGGTAAAATTTCTAATCAATAAAAAGTAAATGATTGATGCTAATAAAACAGGCAATATTGATGACATAATAACTGCTACCGAAAAACCTTTAGGTAATCCTGAAATATTCATCATTAAAATCCCCAATTGATTCCAAATGGTATTAATGGCAGCTGAAATTATCCCAGCCAAAAATCCAGCTTTTATTACTTTAGAAAATGTAATTGTCTTATTCATACAAATCAAATTATTACACAAATGTAATAACATTATTTGTATATACAAATAAATTGACTTTAAAATAACGAACTCTAAATGAGCTTATTATTTTGAGTCTTTAAAAATTTCTTCTAATTTTTCCTTGTTTAAAGGTTTTGAAATGAACCCTTTTACAGTGGTATACGTTTTTGATTTAGCTAAATCGAAAGGATCGATAGAGCTGGTAAACATAAAAACCGAAGCATTAAATTGGTTTGAAATATAATCGTTTAAAAAATCCCAACCGGAATAATCAGGCATATTAATATCAAGAAGAATAATTAGTTTATTATTTGCCTTCCTGTTGATTAGATATTGTATTGCATTTCTGCCATCCTGAAATGAATTGATGATGATATCTGTCTTAAAAGATTGAATTGTTTTTTTCGCAAGAAAAATAGTTATTGAATCGTCGTCAATAACCAATATCTCTGTTGGTAAAGTTAAACCGGAAGAATCTGATAATTCAATCGCTGCCATGATAAACAAAGATATCTTTTGTAACGGAAATTACTTACAATCTCCCTCAAAAATTCCAATTAATTCAGAATAACAACCAATTAAATATGTTTTTCGGCATGATAAGAGCTTCTAACCAAGGCTCCCGACTCTACATAATTAAAACCTTTAGCCAAACCTGCCTCTTTATAAAATGCAAATTGTTCAGGTGTTATAAACTCTTCAACATTTAAATGCATTTTAGTTGGTTGAAGATATTGACCTAAGGTTAAAACGTCACATCCATTTGCTACAAGATCATCCATAATTTCAAGAACTTCAGCTTCAGTTTCACCCAATCCCAACATCACACCACTTTTAGTTCTTAATCCTCTTTCTTTAGTTAGTCTGATTTGTTCAAGACTTCTTTCATATTTAGCTTGTGGACGAACTCTTCTATAAAGTCTTTTTACTGTTTCCATATTATGAGAAACCACTTCCGGTTTTTCATCAATAACTTGGTAAAGTAAGTCCCAGCGTGTTTGAAAATCAGGAATCAAGGTTTCCATAGTGGTACCCGGACTTTCTCTTTTGATCAATCTAATGGTATCAGCCCAAACCTTTGCCCCTTTATCAGGAAGTTCATCTCTATTAACTGAAGTAATAACAGCATGTTTTACATTCATTAATTTAATAGCATCTGCTACCCTTTGCGGCTCTGTTAAATCGTAATCGTTTGCCCTACCTGTTGCTACAGCACAAAATGAACATGAGCGAGTACAAGTATTTCCTAAAATCATGAAAGTTGCAGTACCTTCTCCCCAACATTCACCCATGTTAGGACAATTTCCACTTTCGCAGATGGTATGTAATTTATAGTGGTCAACAAGTTGACGAACTCTTCTGTAATTTTCTCCTGTAGGCAATTTAACTTTTAACCAAGAAGGTTTTTTTGCCTTTTCTTCTCCTAAAACCGGTAATTCAATCATTTTAATTCTTATATCCCCAATTAAATGCCAAGTAAAAACCAATAAACCTGCTATCGTAAGGTTGTTTTGCCATCATTGGTAATCCATTTAAAAAAGCATCTACAGTAATTCCTGCTTCTAAACTGCGGGTTTCATCAGGATATTGTCCCCATTCAACCTGTAATCCTCCTCTTCCGTATCCACCAATTTGGGCTTTTGTTTCACCTAGCCCGGCAAAGATGGATGAATTCCCATAAATTCTAAATATATCCTCGTGTTTTTCGGGGTCATATTTTTCAGAAACCAAATAACCATTTGGCGAACCATCTGTGTATGGGTAAAATACATCAATATAAACCGGTTTCAAAATTGCCATACTGGCACCAACGGTATACACAAAATTTAATCCCAAAGCATTTTTATAAGGTCTTTCTGTGATGTTAATTGTTTGTCCAAATCCATTTCGCCAAAAGAAAACCATATTCATTCTTCCATAAGAATACTGACTTGGCTGCTCAGTAAATCCACTTCTTCTAATTTCTTTTGGATGTTTAATTCTACTTAGTTCAGATTCAAAATGATTAAAAACAGAACCGGTTTTGTGCCAGCCATAACGAAATTGAACTCCACCCATGCGGAATGTATTTGCATTAGCCCCAAACTGAATGTGTTTTAAATACATCAATTGAGGTTCGGTTATAGGCGCATTTTGAGAAAAACTTTTCATGCTTCCCAAAAACAAAAAAATAAACAAAAATATGGCTGACTTATTCAAAAGATTAAATTTGCTTAAAATGGTATAACGAAAGTAAGCTTAAGTGAGGATTTTTCAAGTTGGTTTAAATAATTATCGTTTTAAAAGATAAATTGAAACTAATTAAACAAAATGATAGTCCTTCAATTAAGACATTCAAAATACGATTTGAGTTTTAAAAATTTTATAATATTTTGAAATTAGAGCAAAATCGACTCATTTTTGACTGAAAATACAATCAAAATAATGAATCAACAGAAAAGTGTAAATTGCCCTGTTGTTTAAAATCAGTCCGACCAACAACAAGGAAAACAATTTAAACTAAAAAACAGAAGTAATGATTCCGTTTAAATTTAAATGGAATTTAGGACAACTTCCCTTGCAAGAACTAAGGCCTAACAAGGCCAATAATGCTAAACCAAACAATACTTTTTTCATGGCTCAAGATTTTAATAAGGTACAAACGATTTCAGATTTCATTTCAACATTCGATCTTCAGACATTTTTGTCGGAAAATGGTCAACTTAGTCCTGAAACCTTTCTTCTTCAATGCAAAGATAATACAAAGGAACAAAATTGGTATCTAGCTGAACAGTTAAAACTTTATCCAAAAGCCAAATACAAATTACCAAGTTTTACAAATGCATTGTGCTGGTTTACAGGCAAAAGTTATGAACAATGCAGCAGTGAGGCGTCTGCAAAATTGAAATCTTCATTATTTAATGGAGGTAAATTGCTCGATTTAAGCGGTGGATTAGGTGTAGATGATGTGTATTTTTCAGAAAGTTTTAAGGAAGTAATCAGCTTAGAACCTGATGAAAACCTAAATATTTTGACTAAAGCTAACTTCAAAAAATTACAAAAATTTAATATTAAAAGGCTGAGTGAAACTGCCGAATCTTTCCTTGAAACCAATAATTTAAGGTTTTCCTTAATTTACTTGGATGCAGATAGAAGAACGTCCAATCAAAAAAGTAAATTACTGGAAACGGGTTCCCCAGATTTTTTCGCTTTGGAAGAAAAACTATATGAGTTTACTGATGATATTCTTTTGAAACTATCTCCATTAATTGATATTGATTATTGCCTGGAAAATCTTCGTTTCATTAAACAAATTATGATTGTTAGTGTAGATTTTGAGGTAAAAGAAGTATTGTGTCATTTAAGTAAAAACCATCAAAATGAGGTTACTATCAGCAATTATTTCATGAATAAAAATGGTGAAATTGAAGGTAAGATTGAATCAAATAACATAGAAAGAAAAAGCAAATTTGAATTTACAAAGCCACAAGATTCAAAATATTTTTTCGAGGCATCACCGGGATTAATAAAAAGCGGATTAGATAAATTATATGCATATCAGAAAGATCTTTATCCAATTAACCAAAATGGATTTTATTTCATTTCTGAAAACAATCATTCTACTGATGCTGGATTTGGAAGGTATTTTGAGGTTATTTCAAAAAGTCAGTTTTCAAAATCCTTATTTAAGGAATACCTGAAAAAGAACTCAATCAATCAGGCAAACATATCTGCAAGGGATTTTGGAATGTCGGTTGATGAAATTAAAAAGATGTTCTCAATAAAAGATGGCTCAGATGAATATTTCTTTTTTGGAAGAGATGATAATAAAACTAAATGGTTCTTTCATACAAGAAAGAACAATGTTTCAATTAACCCAGATAAATAACAAGTTTTTGTCCTTTTGAAACCTTGTTATTTCTGATTTTACCTTTGTTCCATTTTTTCAAATCAGCTAAACTAACATCATGTTTTCTAGCAATTTTCGATAAACTTTCACCAGACTTCACTTTATAATTTATCTTTCCAACTGCCTTTTTATCTGATTCAATTTGTTTGTTTAAAGCAGTTAAAGCCTCTGTTGATTGATTCCTGAAATTGGTGTCATTGTTTAATTCTGCAACCTTTACTGCATGTGCATAAGGCAAATTCAGAACAACTTTATTGTTTGAAAAAGGGATATAACCTCTCTTCAAAGATGGATTCCAAGTTTTGATTTCTGAAGGAGTCACATTTAAAGCCAAAGCCAACTGTTCAATTGAAACTTTATTGTCAACCATTACAGTATCCATGTGGTAATACATTTCTTCGTCGGTTGGATATAAATTATGCTCTGCAGCATAGTTCATTACATAAGTAGCGGCAATAAAAGCAGGCACATAACCACGGGTTTCCTTTGGTAAATATGGCATGATTTCCCAAAAAGTTCTTTTACCACCTGAGCGGCGAATCGCTTTATTTACATTTCCTGGACCACAATTGTAAGATGCAATTACTAGTAACCAATCACCATAAATTCTGTATGAATTTTTGAAATATTTTACGGCGGCTTCCGTAGATCTAATTAGGTCACGGCGCTCATCTATAGAGTTATCAGTTCTTAATCCGTAAATTCTACCTGTTGGAGCCATAAATTGCCACATACCGGTAGCACCGACAGGAGAAACCGCATTTAGGTTCAAAGCTGATTCAATTACAGCCAGGTATTTCATTTCCAAAGGAATATTTTCTCTATCGAAAACTTCTTCAAAAATCGGGAAATAGTATTTAGATGAAGCAAGAACTTTACTTACCAGTTTACGTTTGCGAACTGCGTATAAATCAATATAAGAACGAACATGTTTGTTGTACTCTAAAGGAATTTCAGTTTCCAATAAACTTAAGCGATAAGCATAAGCACTATCAGTAAAAACTGGCACATCACCTTGATTATAACCATAAATATTCAAATCACCTTGAAAAACAGAAGGATACATTTTGTTCCTTAGTTTTAGTGTATTTGAATCTATTTGTGCAATTCTATATCTAGTTTCAGCATTTGGACCTTCAAACAAACTTTGAGCTTGAATTCCCAAAAATGGAAACAGGGCAAAAATAACACTTAACTTCTTTATATTCAGCATTTAGCTTTATTAATAGTTATGAAAATCAATACTCGAAAAATAAAAACTGTATTAATAAGGATTAACTCATCAACACGAACGTAATAACCCCACTAAGAGCAAGATAGTATACAAATGTAACTAAATTAGCTCAGAAAAAGAAATCCAAAGCTCTCAATTCATTATCAAGCAATTAGATAGCCCAAATTAAATTTTCCTTTAAGTCTAAAATTAGGTGCTGAGTTTTATCATTCATAATTTAGCTAACGTTGATTAGATTTGCCAATAATGCCAATTTTACGTTTTATACTTTTTCCATTCAGCATTTTGTTTTATGGAATCATTAGGTTCAGAAATTTTATGTATGACAGTAAAATTTTTGGTGAACATAGTTTTGATATACCAACAATTTCAGTTGGCAATCTATCTTTTGGTGGAACAGGAAAAACACCTCATATTGAATATCTAATTCGGTTACTAGGACCTTATTTTCAAACAGCAGTTTTAAGCAGAGGTTATAGAAGAAAAACCACTGGCTATTTGTTTGCTGAAAATCATACTGAAGCCAGTGCAATTGGAGATGAACCTAAACAAATAAAAACCAAATTTCCTTTTACAGCGGTTGCCGTTTCAGAAAACAGAGTTTTAGGGATTCCAAATTTGTTATTCGATGCTCCTGCAACTCAAGCTATTTTATTAGATGATTGCTTTCAACACAGAGCAGTAAAACCCGGATTAAATATTTTATTAACTGAATTTAGAAAACCTTTTTACGAGGATTATCTAGCTCCCGGAGGTACTTTGAGAGAATATAAATCAGCTTATAAAAGAGCAGATTTAATTGTGGTGACTAAATGCCCTGAAATTTTGGATGAAAAAACTAAAATGGAAATGATTCAAAAAATCAATCCTTTTAAACACCAAAGAGTGTTTTTTTCATTTCTAAAATATGGAAATATCTACCATTGGAAAACCGGTAATTCAATTGAAGCCAATAAGGTAATTTTCTTTGGAGGAATAGCTAATACAAAGAGTGTTGAAGCCTATTTGTCTGGTAAATTTAAGGAAGTTGTTATTCGAAAATATCCTGATCACCACAATTACACTTTCAGGGATTTGGTGAACTTACAAGATGAATTGAATTTTGATAAATCAGGAAATTCAATTTTACTTACTACAGAAAAAGATTTAAGTAAATTAAATCTCCCAATGTATGCAGAGCTTTTAGAAAATACGGCTATTTATATATTACCTGTTGAAGTGGAATTTCATAAAAATTCAGGAAAAAGCTTCGACGAAATCGTATTCAATTATGTTGCAAAAAATGAATGAGGCTTATGAATACCTCAAACCCTATTTAGAAAATACCCCTGAAACAGGCATTATACTTGGCACCGGACTTGGAGCCTTGGTGAACGAAATTGAAATCAGACATTCAATTGAATATCCGCTTATCCCCCACTTTCCTGTAAGTACGGTTGAAAGTCATAAAGGCCGATTAATTCTAGGAACCTTAGCTGGAAAAGAAGTGGTAGTGATGCAAGGTAGATTTCATTATTATGAAGGTTATTCAGCAAAAGAATTAACATTTCCAATCAGAGTGATGAAACTAATGGGAATCAAAAGATTGTTCATTAGTAATGCAAGTGGTGGATTAAACCCAAATTATGAAATTAGTGATTTGATGGTTTTAGACGACCACATTAACTTATTACCCGACCATCCCTTAAGAGGAAAAAATGAGGATAGTCTTGGACCAAGATTTCCTGATATGAGTGATGCTTATGATGAAGATTTAATAAAACTGGCTTTTATGGTTGCAGATAAACTTCATATTAAACTTCAAAAAGGTGTTTATGCGGCGGTACAAGGGCCAACTCTTGAAACAAAAGCGGAGTATAAATACATCAGAACAATTGGTGCCGATGCTGTTGGGATGAGCACAGTGCCAGAAAATATTGTTGCCCGACACATGGGAATTCCGGTATTTGCAATCTCAGTAATAACAGACTTAGGAGTTGAGAATAGCATTAAACAAGTGAGCTTGCAAGATGTATTAAACGCAGCCGGAATTGCTGAACCCAGAATGACAGCATTGATTAAAGAAATGGTGAGTTTACTTTAGAAAACTCTAGAAGAATTAAAAAAAATGATGAACAGATTGATTCTATTCATCATTTTTTTTGTTAACGAATATCCGCGTCTTTACCAGTAAATTTAAAAACATCACAAACCCACCCCAAAATGGACGCGAACCTTCGGTTCGCCTCCATTTTGGGGGAGGGTAATTCTTTCATTTTTATTTACTACTATAATGTCATCCCTATGGGATTTTAGGAATTTTCAAAAAAACTAAATACCGTTTTTTTATTCAACTTGACCTAATTTATCGCCATAAATCAATTCTAAAATGTCCATAATTTTTCTAAAATAAATTATAGGTAAAGATGTGGATACTCGTTTTTGTTATTCTATTTGATTTACTCAAACCTTAAATGTTTCACAGATTCACCGGAATCTCTTAATTCTATAAGCGCATCCACACCAATTTCAAGGTGTTTTTTAACGAATTGTTCTGTCACACTTTTATCACTTTTTGAAGTTTTAACTCCTTCAGGTGTCATTGGATTATCGCTTACTAAAAGTAATGCTCCTTTGGGAATTTCATTCACAAAACCAACAATAAATATGGTTGCGGTTTCCATATCAATTCCCATCGCACGGGTTTTTCTCAAGTACGATTTAAACTCTTCATCGTGTTCCCAAACTCTTCTGTTGGTTGTATAAACAGTTCCGGTCCAGTAATCCATATCATGTGCAACAATAGCCGCTGAAACAGCCTTTTGCATGCGAAATGATGGTAATGCCGGAATCTCCTGCATGATATAATCGTTGCTAGTTCCTTCACCTCTGATAGCAGCAATTGGAAGAATCAAATCACCTAATTTTGTATTCTTTTTCAAACCACCACATTTACCTAAAAACAAAGCTGCTTTAGGTTTAACAGCTGATAATAAATCCATACACGTTGCAGCCATTGCACTTCCCATCCCGAAGTTTATGATGGTAATATTTTCGGCTGTTGCTGTTTGCATGGGCTTGTCTTTACCCATGATTTCAACACCGAATTTTGCTGCAAACATTTCTACATAATTGATGAAATTAGTTAGTAAAATATACTCACCAAATCCATCTAATTCTCTACCAGTATAACGGGGTAACCAATCTTTTACAATCTCTTCTTTAGTTTTCATATGATTTTAAATCAATACAAGAATAAGAATTTTATTCCTCTAAATCGCGGGCATCTCTTTTCATAGAAAACATACCGCTCATTAAATCTTTAAATTCAATTCCTCTTGCAAGATTATGTCTGCTCAATTGGCTATACTCAGATAATCCGTACAATACCAATTCTTTGAACAACATCAATTCAACATTATTTAATCCGGGGAATTTGGCTTGTACCAG
Source organism: Vulcanococcus limneticus LL (assembly GCA_943361925.1). GTDB lineage: Bacteria > Bacteroidota > Bacteroidia > UKL13-3 > UKL13-3 > CAISCU01. Next base: position 29,808 of record CALRIT020000027.1, read on the forward strand.
TTCATTTAATCCTTCAACTTTATTTAAAGCATCTTCATAAGCCTTTATTGAATCATTGAAATTTAATTTGGTATCATAACCATCATTAAACCAATTTAAAAGTACTTCATAAGGATTGGCTTTCTTTGATTTTTTAGCTTTTTCAGGATCATTAAAGTAATTAAGGAAAATGGTTCTGATAGCCTTACCAATTAAGGTCATAGCAACATTTCCTGCTCCTTCCAATTCTCCTTCATAAACCAATTCCACTTTACCTGTAATACTTGGAACAGCACCGAAAATATCTGATAATCGTGCAATGGTATTTTTTTCTTTGTTGATTAAAATTCTTCTTTCAGCAGCACTATATAAGTTCTCTAAAGCAGAGATTGTCAACCTTGCACTTACACCACTTTTTTGGTCAACCAATTCGCTGTTTCTGGCCTCCATTGCAATTTGTTCAATCAAGTCTAAAATCAATTCAGGAACAACAATATTTTCTCTTTGTTCCTTGGTGATATGTGCTTCCTGAATAGTAATTCTTTTTGCAATTTCAATTGATTTAGGATAGTGAGTTATTATCTGACTATCAATTCTATCTTTCAAAGGAGTTACAATACTTCCTCTGTTTGTATAATCTTCAGGATTGGCAGTAAATACAAATTGTACATCTAAAGGTAATCTCAATTTGAAACCTCTGATTTGCATATCACCTTCCTGCAAAATATTAAACAATGATACCTGAATTCTTGCTTGTAAATCGGGTAACTCATTGATAACAAAAATGCATCTGTGACTTCTTGGAATTAAACCAAAGTGAATTACTCTTTCATCATTGTAATGAAGTTTAAGAGAAGCCGCTTTTATCGGATCCACATCACCAATTAAATCAGAAATACTTACATCGGGAGTAGCCAATTTCTCGGTATATCTATCTGATCTGTGCATCCAGCTAATTGGAGTTTTGTCACCTTTTTCTTCAATTAAATCAATTGCATATCTTGATAATGGCAACAAAGGATCATCATTGATTTCAGAACCTTCAACCACAGGAATGTATTCATCCAATAAATTCAACATTAACCTAGCAATACGTGTTTTAGCTTGTCCACGTAAACCAAGTAAAATCATATTGTGTCTTGATAAAATTGCAGTTTCCAATTGAGGAATAACAGTGTCTTCATAACCTTCAATTCCAGTAAAAGGATTTTCACCTTTTTGAAGAAATGAGATTAAATTTTTTCGCATTTCTTCTTTAACGCTAAGAGCAACGTAACCACTCTTTTTTAATTCACCAAGAGTTTTAATTTTTAATAAACTATTCATTCTATTTTACTTTCTTTCTTTTATTCTTTTCAAAATCTTCAAAAATATAATCACCCAAACCATTTAAACTACTGTAGTAAGCTTTGCCATTATTTACTTCTGTAAATTCTCTCACGAATTTTTGCAGATAAGGATCACTGGCAATCATAAATGTGGTGATAGGAATATTCAATCTTCTGGCCTGAGCAGCCATGGTTAAGGTTTTATTGATAATTTTTCTATCCAATCCAAAACTGTTTTGGTAATAACCCGCACCTTCTTTTAAACAGGTTGGTTTACCATCTGTAATCATAAAAATCTGTTTATTGGTATTCCTTCTTTTTCTAAGAATATCCATTGCCAATTCCAATCCTGCGTAGGTATTTGTATGATAAGGCCCAACTTGCAAATAAGGTAAATCTTTCACTTCAATTGGCCAGGCATCATTTCCAAAAACAATAATATCAAGTGTATCTTTTGGATATTTTGTTTTGATTAATTCGGCCAAAGCCATAGCTACTTTTTTTGCAGGAGTGATTCTGTCTTCACCATATAAAATCATACTGTGAGAAATATCAATCATCAATACCGTTGAAGTTTGAGCTTTGAAATCACGTTCTCTGATTTCCAAATCATTTTCAGTAAGATTAAAACTATCTAATCCATGATTTACCTGTGCATTTCGTAAACTGGCTGTTAAATCTATTTGATCCGACATATCACCAAAAACAAAAGCACGTGTATCTGAATTCATTTCATCGCCCTGACCAGTATGTTTGGTTCGGTGATTTCCACCGGGACTTTTCTTCAGTTTCCCGAAAATTTCCTCTAAACTTTTTTTCCTAATGGTTTGATTTGTTTTTGAAGTTGGAGAAAAATCGCCGTTTACAGGATTTTCTTCCAAGTAACCTTTATTTTTTAAATCATTGATAAAATCGCCCATACCATACGACTCTTTAGTTATATGATGCTCTCTATCAATCTGATTCATCCAATCTAAGGCTTCTGCAACATCACCATTTGTGTATTGAAGTAATTGCAAAAACAAGTTCAGCAATTGTTGAAAAGGCTGATCCTGATTTTCTTCAGGAAAATACTTACTAAATAGATGTCCAATCATTTACTTTTGCTTTAAATAAAAAGTGAAATTACGATTATGAATATGAAGATATTACTAAAAGAAAAAGGTATTACAAAACAAAACAAAGTTTTTACACTAATTCTTGCTGCCCTATTTACTTTATTAATCAACCACACAGAACTAAAGGCACAATCAAGCAAAAATGTTTTCATTGCTTTTTATAACCAGGAAAATTTATTCGATACCATTGATACTGAAAAGAAAATAGATGAAGAGTATTTACCAAATGCTAAAATAGCTTGGAATACACAAAAGTATCAAAACAAACTTAAAAACATGTCGAAAGTAATTTTGGCCATGAATGAAGGCAATGGACCTGATTTTTTAGGAATGTGTGAAGTAGAATCGGAAATTGCTTTGGCTGATTTATGCAAGGAATTGAACAAATCAGGCAAAAACTACAAATATGTATTTTATGAAGGACCAGATGAAAGAGGAATTGACAATGCATTTATTTACAAAGCTGAATTAGCTAAATCGGTTAAAGGACATGCATTTATGATTTCTCCAGAGTTTATAGGTGGAGACAAAACCCGAAATATTTTAATGGCTGATGTTAAGTTAAATAACGGAAGCAGCATTGTTTTTTTAGTGAACCATTTTCCAAGCAGAAGAGAAGGTCAGTCTGAATCAGAATACAAACGCATAGCTGTTGCAGGAAGATTAAAGGCTATTACAGATAGTTTAGTTTTAAAGGATAAAAAGGTAAATACTGTTCTATTAGGTGATTTTAATGACCATCCAAATGATAAAAGTATGGCAGAAGTTTTAGAAGGAAAATCGGCCATGAGTGAAGTAAGTGATGAAAGACAATTTTACAATACCATGTGGTTGTTTCATCAACAAGGATTAGGAAGTCATAAATACAAAGGCGAATGGGGAGTTCTTGATCAAATATTATTAAACAAAAACCTTTTGGATGGCAAAGGAAAATTGAAATATAAAAAAGGAAGTGCCGGTATTTTTAAAGAAGAATTTATGTTAGAAACAGAAGAGAAATACAAAGGCAATCCTAAAAGAACTTTTGCCGGAAACAAGTACTTAAACGGATTTAGCGATCATCTTCCTGTTTATATTCAACTAGAAATATTGAAGTAAATTGAGTTCACCTGGCATCATTAAAGAAACCGGAGATGGCTCTGCTACCATATATCTTCCGGATTTGGATGAAACTTATCACTCGATTCATGGTGCTTTACAAGAAAGCAAACATGTGTTTGTAAAAGAAGGACTGGAGTTTGTTTTAGCTGCATCAAATCAAAACTTAATTCGTGTTTTTGAAGTTGGATTTGGCACCGGACTCAATGCTGTTTTATTTTCGGAGATGGCTGAAAACCTTCAACAAAACATCTATTTTGAAAGTATAGAAAAGTTTCCTTTGGATGGTTTGATGATTCAACAGCTGAATGATTTTCAAAACAAAAATTCCAATTTTAAAAACATACATGATGTAAGCTGGAATCATACACATCAAATCAATTCCAATTTTGAATTAAACAAAATAGAATCCGATTTATTAGTTTACAATTTCGAAACCAATAACTATTTTGATTTGATTCTAATGGATGCTTTTGCTCCTGATAAACAAGCTGAAATGTGGAGTGTAGAGGTATTTGCCAAACTATTTAAAGCTTTAAAACTGGGAGGAATTTTAGTAACTTATTCAGCAAAAGGTGATGTAAAAAGAGCCATGAGAGAAACTGGATTTGTTGTAAAAAGAATTGATGGACCTCCAGGCAAAAAACACATGTTAAGGGCTCAAAAACCAAACGATGAAACAATTTGATTACATAATTATAGGTCAGGGAATTGCAGGTTCAGTATTAGCATTTCAACTACAAAAAATTGGTAAAACTGTATTTATAATCAATAAACAGCAAAAATTCCATTCAAGTTCAGTAGCTGCCGGAATGTATAATCCAGTTTCTGGAAAACGAATGGTTCTCGCTTGGAAATGGAAAGAAATGCTGGAAAGTGGAAGAAACTGGTATGGACAAATGGAGGATTTTTTCTCAAAAAAATTCTTAACTGAAATGCCAACATACCAATGTTTTGCAAGTATCAAAGAACAAAACGATTTTTCTTTAAAAGCAGAAGATGAATTGTTTATGGAACATCTAAATGCATCACCACAAAAAGCGGATGGTTTTAAAGATGAATTAGGAGCATTTGAAATTCTTACAACAGGCTGGTTACAAACCCAGGAACTTCTTCCTTCACTTAGAAAAAACTGGACAGAACAAGGGAATTATATTGAAGAGGAATTTGATTTTACATCACTAAAACAAACAAATGATGGCTATACTTACAAAGATATTCTTGCTAAAAAAATTGTTTTCTGTGAAGGATTTGAAATCAGCCAAAACCCATACTTTTCATTTGTACCGATGGTGACTGCAAAAGGTGATGTTTTTAAATTGAAATGTGAACATATTCCTCAAAACAGAATCTGGAAAAAAGGCTTGTATCTGGTGCCACAAGGTGATTCAATTTTTAAAGCAGGTTCAACTTATAGATGGGGAAAAACCAATCCGGAACCTGATGAAGATGGAAAAATTGAACTGAAAGAAAAACTGGATGCCTTATTAAATTGTGAGTACGAAATACTGGAACATTTATCAGGAATAAGGCCTGCAAGCAAGGACAGATTTCCCGTTTTAGGTGAGCACAAATCAAACAAGAATATGTTTGTATTCAATGGTTTAGGCACAAAAGGAATCATGTGGGCACCATATATGGCTGAACAATTAATTGGCTTGATGGAAAATCAAATTGAAATTGAAAAAAGCATTTCAGTAAAACGTTTTGAAAAGTATTTGGATGCATAGAATTAACAATTTCTTAAAATTCGCTTAGAAATTTAAAATGCAATTCTTATATTGCTTTTATGGATTGGCTAATTGAACCCCTGAAATTAGAGTTAAAATACACTTGGAAGATTTCCAGAAACAGTAGTGACTTCAAACAAAATTTTGTCATCGTTTGTACTGATGGCAAATATGAAGGACTTGGAGAAATTGCGCCCAATATCCGATATGGCGAAAGCTCAGAAAAAATCTTAAGTTCATTTGATAAGATAAAAGACTTTTTAAAAACTGTATCACATATTCCACATCAGGAATTTGAATTAAAACTTAGACTTTTAGAAATCCCCAATTCATTAAAATTCGGCATTGAATCTGCTTATGTGATGTATTTATCACGACAAAGTAAAAAGAGCATACCTGAGTTTTTAGGACTTCCAATTAAAAAACAAATCAGTACTTGTTATACTTTGCCAATCATGCCAATTGAAGAACTGAAAGTTTTTTATGAAGAGTATGAATTGGAACGTTTTCAGTATTTAAAAGTGAAAGTAAATGCAGAGAATGCATTAGAAAACATATTAAAAATAAGAGAATTCAGCAAACAAGCATTGATGATTGATGGCAATGAAGCCTGGGAAAATCCGGATTTGGTTCTAGAATTTTCTAAATCAATTGAAAAACTAAACATTGAATTTATTGAACAGCCAATTGCATCAACAAATGTTGATGCTTATAAGTATTTAAAATCAAGAATAAACTTGCCTTTAATGGCAGATGAAAGTGCTATTGATTATCCTGATTTTGATGAATTGGAAAGTCAATTTCATGGCATCAATATAAAACTAATGAAAGCCGGTTCGTTTTATAATGGAATCAGGTTGATTAAAGAAGGTAAAAAAAGAAACATGAAAACCATGGTTGGTTGTATGGTTGAAAGCACCTTAGGTATTTCATCAGCATTTTATCTGGCAGCAATAACAGACTATTCCGATTTAGATGGATGTTTGATTGTTGCCAATGAAAACTTCAATTACCTGAAAGAAACTAAAGGGAATTTTGAGTTAAACTAAAAACGAAATTTCTTCTATAATATCTGAAGCTATAGCAACTCTCCTACCCTTTTCTTTCAAGCTATCAGCGCATTTTCCATGTAAATTTACAGCATACTTTGCTGCTAATAATGGATTAAATCCTTGTGCTAAAAATGAAGTAATCATTCCACATAAAACATCACCACTACCAGCAGTTGATAACAAGGAATTTCCTGTTGTATTAAAACAGACAGAATAATCGGAATTTATGATTCTCGTATAAGCACCTTTTAATACAATTATTACTTGATGTTGGTGAGCAAATTGAATTGCTTTATTTAATAAATCATATGAATTTGCAGCATGTCCAACCAATCTTTCCATTTCCTTTGGATGTGGCGTTAATACTGCATGATTTGGGAAAGTAAAAGCTGAATTTTCATGAATTAACTCAGCACAAATATTCAAAGCATCAGCATCTATTACAATAGGAATTTCTACCTTTTTAAGAAGTTGATTCAGTGCTTTTTTTGTTGCAACTGATTTACCTAAACCGGGACCAATTCCTATTGCTGAAAATTTCGCTAAATCAGGTAAAGTTGAAAATACATTTGGATCTTCATCAGCATGAAACATTGCTTCAGGTAAACTAATTTGAAGGATATTGTTTAAGCTAGCGGGAGCATAAATACTTAACAATCCCAAACCCGAACGTAATGCCGCTTTACCTGATAATACTGCAGCTCCGGCCATTCCGAATGAACCTGCAATTAAACATGCATGACCATAAGTTCCCTTATGAGAAAATTTGTTTTGTAATCGAATAGATTCCGGAAAAGAATTTGAATTTTGATAGGTTAATGTTGTTTCAGTTTTGTATTCATAATCTTCTAATAAGCCAATTGGAATAAGTTTCCAATCACCAACAAATCTTGCTGATTCATTAAAAAAGAATGACTTTTTAGGAACTTGAATTGACAAAGTAAAAGTGGCTTCTGTTATGATTAAATGATTTAATTCTGTGGCATCAAAAACATCGGCTGGTAAACCTGAAGGCATATCTATTGAAACAATATCTGCATTTGAAAGATTCATTTGTTCAACAATAAATGAAGCCAATCCAGTTAATGGCCTGTTAATTCCCGTTCCAAACAATGCATCAATAAGTAAATCAGAATCATTAAAACTGATTTTAGGAAAATGAGAAATCAAATGTGGATGTAAAAAATTCTCTTCTTTAATTCTTGCTAATTGTTTGGCACAATCTTGACTATAAGCACCATTCTCAGAAAGCAAAAATACTTCAACAGGTAATCCTTTGGCATGCAAAATTCTGGCTATGGCCAAACCATCTCCACCATTGTTTCCGTTTCCGCAAACCAAACAAATTTGTCTGTAATCTTTCTTGGCGAAAATTTCCAAAATAGGCTCTATACAAGCATTAGCCGCTCTATTCATCAATTCAAAAGATGAGATAGGTTCATGCTGAATAGTTGCTGCATCCCAATCTCTAATTTGCTGAGCTGTAAAGATTTTCATTCATCGAATGTAGCTTCAAAAAATGGATTATAATCTGATTAATCTCAATCTTATCAAACTAAAAAACCGGAGATAAATCCCCGGTTTTTCGAAATAAATGTTTCTAGATTTTGTTTTTAAACCTTTTATAAAGAACAAATACAATAAGTCCAAACAACAATAAACTCCAGATTCTAATTACAAAGAGGAAAATAAATTCCAGCATCTTCCAGCCATCTAAAATTGCTACCCAAACTTTCATAAAAAAGTTAGGTTCATTGCGAATCGAATCTTTTTTAGGAATGATTCTTTGAATGATTTTTTCCTGTTCAAATAATTCTATTTGCACCTCGTTATAATCTACCCTTGCTTGTATTTTCAAACCAAGAATTAAAGCATCATCACTTTGGGCTTTTCTGTCAATTAATACATCTTGTGCTAATAAAGTTTGAACTTCGGTTTTAGGTTTAATTACTTTTGATTCGGCAGCACTTAACCTGTTTATGGTGAGTTTTTTATCCAACAAATCTAGTCCGACATTTTCTGCGGTTTGTTCGCGTTCTTCAACAAAAACAGCAATAGAATCGAGTTTTCTAAGTAATGAATTTAAGTATGCTTGAGGCAATTTCAATTGAATATGTTGACCGATTCTAATTCTTCTTAATTCCTTTGATGAATCATTATCAAATGGAAGAATACTTGTTTCAATAATATCATTGTTTAGTTTAGAAGATGTAATTAAACCACCATATTCGGCAATCCATCTTTCGATTAACAAATTGCTTTGTTTACAATCTCTGACTTCAATTCTAATTCGTGCAGTTCGGGCAACGTTTTGATGAAGAGGATTGTTTGGGTTTAATTCAATGGAAGCTGCTAAAGAATCAGCCGTTCGAATTTCGGATTGTTCCTGATTTTGGAGCCTCTGTGCTTCCAGTTTTGCTTTTTCTTCGGCAGCCGGGCCACAGCTGAACAGAAGCAGGCACAAAGAACCTGTTGTTACTAAAGTTTTCATTTTGCTTTTTATTCTGAAATTAGTTCAGAACAAGAGCAAAACGCGAAGCAACAATGCAAATTTTTCCTTCTATCACCGGATAAAAATGGCTTATCAATAAAATTTTATTTTCTTTAAAAACCCGATTTACGCTTCCAAATAAATCGAAAATTCCGATTGAGCTAAAATCATTCCGATTGGTTCTATAAAATCGTTTAAGCCATTTTTGTTGAATAAATCAATCAACTCATTTGCCGATTCAGGTGCTACCGAAATCAGCAATCCTCCTGATGTTTGCGGATCATTTAACAATTGAAAGGAACGCATATCAGCCATACCTGATACCTTTTTTTCATAAGCATTCCAGTTTCTATAAGTATTATCAGGTATACAGTTTTGAAGCAGTAATTCATCAATTCCATTTATCGCTTTTATTTTAGATGAAGTGATTTTTGCAGAGGCCCCGCTCCCTTCACACATTTCGATTAAATGTCCTATTAAACCAAAACCTGTAATATCTGTCATGGCATTTACACCTTTTATATTTGCCAATTCTGCACCAATTGAATTCAATGTACACATACTATCAATTGCTGCATTTAAAGCCGAATCAGCCTTTAATTTGCGTTTTTGTGCAGTAGCAGCAATTCCTGTTCCCAAGGCTTTTGTTAGAAACAATAAATCTCCAACTTTAGCTGTATTGTTTTTTTTAATCTGATTGATTAAAACCGAACCACAAACCGAAAGTCCAAACAAAGGTTCCTTTGCATCAACACTATGTCCACCGGCAATTGGAATGCCTGCTTGCTCACAAATACTTTTAGCACCTGCCATTACCCTGGCAGCTAATTCAACAGGTAAAACATCAACAGGCCAACCTAAAATAGCATTGGCAAAAAGAGGTTTTCCACCCATGGCATAAACATCCGATATGGCATTTGCAGCGGCTATTCTTCCAAATTGAAAAGCATCATCAACAATGGGCATAAAAAAATCGACTGTATTAATAACAGCCATGCCATTTCCAATATCCCAAACAGCTGCATCATCATTAGAAGAATTGCCAACAAGTAATTGCTGAAACTCTTTGCTATTTCTGCTGCTTCCTAAAATTTCATGAAGAGTAGCAGGTGCAATTTTGCAACCGCAACCCGCTGCATGGGCGTATTCTGTAAGTAAAAACATGTGGCAAAGATAGGATTTAGCTGCTAAGCAAAAATGATAAAAAAGAGGATGCCATTTACCCATGTAATTCTTCTTTTTAGGGCGTGTCTGTTTGCCACAAAATTTCGGTTTATTTATCAAAATTAAAGCAAGCAAACAGAGCAGGCAATCCGCTCCTACCCTTCATTTGCAGTCTGCATGTCTGTAGCGCACAAGAGAGCTTCCTGCCGGTCGCTTCTTGTATCGCACAGCCAAAGCGCCTGCAAAATCAGGGGTATCCACTACTTTCCTTCACGCAAAGAAACATTGGTTGTTAAAAGTGAAATGAGTTTCGATAGAAAATTCACATAAACCAAAATTCCGTTTCATGATTGTAAATTTAACTCCGAATGTATTACGCCCCTTCAGGGCTTGAGTTCGCTTAGCATGGATGATTTCCTAGCGAATTACGCCCATTAAGGGCTTGGATTCGCTTGGGAAGGACGTATTTCTATCGAATTACGCCCCTTCCCCCTTCAGAGCTTGAATTGGTTTTGGATGGATCTATATCTATCGAATTACGCCCATTAAGAACTAGGGTTTGCTTGGGATGGAAAATTTCCAAGCAAATAGTGTTAGAATTTTAAAGGGAACAAAAATGCTGTTTGTTCATTGCAGATTTGTTCTAAAATAGGTTTAAACTAAAAAGTATCATTTACCCACATCATTACCGAAAACAAATCTTCATCTTTTATTGAAGGCATTTCCAATTCTTTCTTTGGTATATTAATCATTCATTTTACTAAAATCTGATGTGCCGTCAGGTACATAATATTGGTAGAACATAAATGAATAAAAAGACCCCGGTCACTCTGTCAAGCGC
>CALRIT020000028.1:0-38011 GCA_943361925.1 Vulcanococcus limneticus LL
AAAACATTAATAAAAACGAAAAGACAAGCACTTATAATTCTAATTTTTACAGAAAAATCCTTTAAACAATAAAGGCCAACTAATTCTGAGATTAGTCGGCCCTTTAAATATCATATTGAATTACACTTTTATTAGTTTAAATTAATAAAAAAGAACCAATAAACTCTCCTAAAAAAGGAGAATAGTAATTTACTATACTAAAAGGAAAATGATTTTATTTAAACTCTAAATTTAAGTAAGTAGCAATTTTGTGTGTTGGAATTGCAAATCCAACACCCTCTGTTGCAAATCCAACCAATTTAGAGGTCACAACACCATGTAGTTTACCACTTTTTTCGAATAATGGCCCTCCGCTATTTCCGGGATTTATACTCATGCTCAATTGAAGCAAGTGATTGTTATTTGATTTACGTTCATTAGAAATCAAACCTAAACTTACTGATTGTCCTAATTCGATTGACTTAGGTGTACCAATTGTATAAACTTCCATCAACTTTTTATATCCAGATTCATTTTCGAGTTTAAAGGCTTTATCGAATTTCTTATCAACTTTTAACAAAGCTATATCACGCATTCTGTTAAACCTCACAACTTTCACAGGAATTTCCTCACCTTCCGGAAGTATCACTGTAATTTCAGATTGACTATTTATATTCTTTCCTGCAATTACATGATAATTAGTTAAAATATATCCATCATTACTAATTGCAAAACCAGAACCATGTCCTCCATCTTTTCTCTTTATGGTAACAGTTGCATTACCGGCATCACTAACTTCAGAGACAACTGAGCTGACAGCAGGTATGCTCAAGGTTGGTTCAGAAATATTAAAATTTGTATCCAGATTGAGCATTTTAGTAAATACTTTATTCTCAAAAAGTTTATGAAAGGATTCATCAATAGCGTTGGCAAACATTTTATCATCTTTATTTGCAGATCGTGTAAAATTTGCCGAATAATGCCAGCCTGAAATTGAATCAATTTTCTCATCATAGGTATTTTTCAAATACCATGTTATATACAATTTAGATTTTAGGAAACTTGAATAGATATCTTTTGTGAAGATTTCAAATACTTTTACTTTTGAAATTTTAGCTTCAATATTCAATGTATTAGACTGGTCTAAAAAAACTTTGTTAACTGTATCTATATAACCCGAAGATTTAAGCGATTTATAAATATCAACTGAATATTTAGTATCATCAAAATCAATTTTATCATCCTCTCCCAATTTCTTTTTAACTTTTCCCTTATTCTTTTTTAAAGTCTTTTCTTCTTGCTTAGTTTGTTTTGAATCTACTGCCTTTTCATGCGCTTCAATAGTTTTGATTAAATTATCACTATTGGCAATTCCAGTATATATTTTAATGTCCTTTTCTTTATTCTCAATTTTTAACCCAATAGCATCTAAAGAGATATATTTATTGGTTAAAGGTCTCAACAAAGTTGGATTTCCAGGTTTAAATGAATTTTTGGAAGAATAGACAAAAAACTTTGATCTGTTTAACTGGTCAATTGCTAAAGGATATAAAGCTGGAATATCAAGAATTAAGAGTGGCCAATAAGCATAAGCCTTACGAGTTGGAACTAGTAGATAATATGCATCTTTTCGACCATCGGCCTTCACTATAACTTGCTTCACACCATTTTTTTCTATTTTCGAAGTAACATTTTTGCCTTCTCCAATCTCTTCATTTTCAACATAAACCTTTGCAGTTTTATCACCAGTAGAGATTGAAACTGTTTGTTTTTTAGGAATAAATATGGTAGCACAAGAGCTTATTCCAAAATAGACAATTAAAATTAACAAGTTCATCCAAATACGAACATTGCCGGTAGAATTTTTTTTCATATTTAATATTTAAGTGCTGAAAAATATGAAAACTTTTGAATATTAAAACTATAGTACCTTAACTAAGAATCAAACTTTTTACAAATTTAATCTAGTATCTATTTAAAGGATATAATTTAAATGAATACCCGCATGGATACCAGAATTATTTTTTGTAAATCAAGTATATTAATTGAGTATCATTTTCAAAAAGTTTTGAAGTTAAATTACTCTATTTAATGAAATTAGTGACCCTGAAGGTGCTCACATGTTTAGAGAAAATGCAGTTAACCAAATCCCCCCAAACTCGTTAATTTATTTTCTAAAATAATGACACCCATTCTGGATTTTGAACTTGCTAGAAGAAATATTAACTAAAATTATTCATTTTTTGTGGTGTAGTTTGATCTAAACGAATAATAATCAGCCATAAAGTTTGGACAATCTTACTCTTAGTTAAAGAAGCGGATAATCATATAATTTTAAAAAAAATCAACTCCTTTTAAAAGAAAAATTAAATAAATAGATAAAATCCTATGATAACACCACTAAATTATCACCTTATACTTTTCTAAAATCAGTTAAGATTCACCCAAAAACCATATTTTTTTAGTAGAATCGTAGCAAACAATAAGTTTATGGCATTAAGCAGATTTTGGAGTTGGATGATTGTATTAAGTGTATTGTACATTTTCTTCCTACTGGTTACAAATCAACTCTACTCATTAAATGGCTTGATAAATGGAAAGCAAAATGATGCTGTTTTGATAACTGAAAAACCTGTTTCATTTTTTCAGGCTGATACAACTTTCCTATCCTTAATTCAGCAAAATAAGGCCAATGGATACAGTAGCAAAGATACTTTATATAAACTTTTGGATAATGGCACAGTGGAAATGAGTTTTGGAAAACAATCTGCAGATGGCATTTTCCCTACTTGTAAAAATACCATTATGGATATTTGGCTTCCTCTTATTGGTTACCTTACTTTCTTTTGTGGTTTGCTTAACCTACTCAATGATTCAAATGCTATGAGTAGAATGGCTAAAATCCTTGCCCCTTTCTTCGCCCGAATATTTCCTGAATTACCCAAAAATCACCCTGCTTATGGCTTCATGACCATGAACTTTGCAGCAAATTTTTTAGGCTTGGATAATGCCGCAACTCCTTTCGGACTCAAAGCCATGGAAAGTTTGCAAGAGGTAAATCCCGACAAAAACAAAGCTTCTAATAGTCAGATTATGTTTTTGTGTTTGCATGCTGCAGGTTTAACACTTATTCCTACATCAATTATTGGTTATAGAGCGGCACAACATGCAGCAAATCCTGCTGATATCATGCTTCCAACTATTATCACATCTTTTATTGGAACCTTGGCAGCGCTCATTTTTGTGAGTATCAAACAAAAAATCAATCTTTTAAACGGTGTTGTAGTTTTAGCAGTAAGTTCAGTTACAGCTATCATCGCAGGATTGTTGTTTTATATCAGCAGTTTGAGTGGATTAGAGAAATTTCACTTTACAGGAAACCTAAGTAATGCAGTTTTACTTTTTATAATTGGCTTAGTAGTTGCTTATTCTATTTGGAACGAAAAGATATTCAAAGCCAATGAAACCAATATTTTCGACTCATTTGTACATGGAGCAAAAGATGGTTTTACAACGGGAGTTCGAGTTTTGCCCTATATGATTGCTATGCTCGTTGCACTCAGCATTTTTAGAAATTCAAGTTTAATGGGAATTGTAATGGGTGGCATTTCTTCACTCATGAATTTATTTCATGTAGACCCTGAAATCACACAAGCCATTCCGGTTGCTATTATGCGTCCGTTTAGTGCCGGCGGTTCACGTGGATTTATGTTAGATGCCATGAAAACCTATGGACCGGATAGTTTAACCGGGCAATTATCTTGTTTATTCCAAGGCGCTGCAGAAACAACCTTTTATGTTGTGGCTTTGTATTTTGGTTCAGTAAATGTAAAAGAAACAAGATACACTCTTGGTATCATGTTATTGGTTGATTTGGTTTGCGTTTTAGCAGGAATTGCAGTGGTGAAAATGTATTTCTAAAACTGTTTTAAACTGATGGTTTCAACTGAACTTTCAACTGAAATTTCAGTTCCAAAAGCCAGACATAAATTTCTTTTTTCATGTCCGCAAGGTAATCCAAAAACTAAAGGAATTCCGCATTCCGAAAGGTGTTCTTGAATGATTTCCAGTGCATTTTTTCCAAAAGGAATGGCATTGTCTTTCATATCCGACATATCCCCTACCAAAACTGCTTTTAGTCCGTTGAAAAAACCTGCTCTTTTTAATCCAACCATCATTCTATCAATATGATACAGGTATTCATCTAAATCCTCAATAAACAGGATTCTTCCGGTAGAATCCGGTAAAGTTCCAGAGCCTAATAATGAATAAATAACAGATAAATTTCCTCCAAACAATTCGCCTTTTAACACAGAATTTGAAGGAAAAGTATGCAAGTCATGAGTAGCCAAAGAAATTGAAATTCCTTCACCAAAAATTGCTTTTCTTAAACTTTCAGCGCTTTCCTCATTTAATCTTTCAGCTTGAAAACTAAAAGCCATTGGAGCATGAAGGCTGGCTGAATTCGTTTTTGAAAGAATTTGAGCTTGTAAAACAGTAATATCACTAAAACCAATGAGCCATTTTGGAAACTTTTGGAATGATGTAAAATCAACTAAATCAATCATTCTCACATTCCCGTAACCACCTCTAGCAATAATAATTGCATCAATAGTAGAATCATCTAAAAGTTCCTGTAAACCCTTTGCTCTTTCTAAATCGGTTCCTGCAAACTGGTGATGTTCACAAAATAAGGTGGAAGATAATTTTACCTGCAATCCCCATGATTGGAACAAGGCAATTGCAGGTTCTATTTCAGCATAAATAACCTTCCTTGCTGTAGCAGCAATTCCAATGGTGGAACCCTTTTTTAAAAAAGGAGGAATGATTGCCATTTATTAAGAATATTTCTCGTTGAAACGAATTTTAATATCAGTTGCTACTTCCTTAACTTCTTGTTCTTTGTTTTTGTCACAAATCATTAAAACATCAGGAGTATCAACAACAATTAAATCTTTGACACTGTTTAAAACAAAAATCTTTCCATTAGCAGCTAATGAAGTATGAACCATACAATTCTGGGTATTGTAAGTAAGAATATTGGTTCCCTTTTTAACATTACCATTTTCGTCCTTATCCGAAATTTCGTATAAAGAAGTCCATGTTCCTAAATCATTCCAACCAAATTCAACCGGAATCACATAAACATTACCAGCTTTTTCCATCACACCATAATCTATAGAAATACTGCGTGTTTGCTCATAAATCTGTTGGATAGTTTCAGCTTCTTTTGGAGTAAAGTAAGAATCAACAGCTTCTTTAAACAGAGAAAATTGCTCAGGTAAATGTTCTTTAAAAGCAGCTTTGATACTTGAAATACTCCAGATGAAAATTCCGGCATTCCATAAAAAATCGCCACTATCTAAAAACGTTTGAGCCAATTCAAGTGAAGGTTTTTCGGTAAAAGTTTTCACCATTTTCATCTCATCAGCCGATTCATGGTACTGAATATAACCATAACCGGTATCGGGGCGACTCGGTTTAATACCAAGCGTAACCAAAGCCGGATTTTTTTGAGCGAACAACATGGCTCTTTTTACATCATCCAAAAATCTATCTTCCTGAAGAATCAAATGATCACTAGGAGCTACAATACAAACGGCATGTGTATTGATTTTACTGATTTTTCCGCAAGCATAAGCAATACAGGCAGCAGTATTTTTTCCCATAGGTTCTGCCAGAATCTGTTGCTCATTAATGCCATTGATTTGGTCTTTAACCAAACCTACATAAGCCAAATTAGTAACGATATAAATATTCTCCGGTAAAAAATCCCTTAAGAATCTATTGTAGGTTTGTTGCAGTAAAGATTGGCCCACACCTAAAATATCAAGAAATTGTTTAGGGAAAGTACTTCTGCTGGAAGGCCAAAAACGACTTCCAACTCCACCTGCCATGATGATGGCATAATTGTTTTTATTCTGCATATCAGCTAATTGCCTTGAATTTTACTAAATTTCAATTTGCAAAATACTTCCTATTCTTGAAACTTTTCACACTTTCATTTTAAAAAACCATTTGTTAGCATTAATTTAGTGGACTATTTAACTAGGAAAAACATTATATTTATTGGTCAGTTAGAAGTCTCATTTGAGCTTTTAAATTTCTAACCCCAATTTATCACTAAATTATGGCAGAACTAAAACGTGCCAAAGGAAAAACAAAATCGGAACCATCCGATTTAAAAGAAGCACTTAGAACTTATTTTGGCTTCGATAGTTTTAAGGGCGAGCAAGAAGATATTATTAAAAATCTTCTTGATGGGAATGATACGTTTGTTATCATGCCTACAGGAGGCGGAAAATCGGTATGTTACCAATTACCTGCCCTCATGATGCCCGGAACAGCTATTATCATTTCTCCTTTGATAGCCTTGATGAAAAATCAGGTTGACTCACTCAGGTCACTTTCTCATGAGCAGGTTGCGCATTTTCTAAACTCATCTTTAAACAAAGGTGAAATTGCAACTGTAAAAAAAGACATCAATGCCGGCATGACCAAAATGCTATACATTGCTCCGGAAACCCTTAAAAAAGACGAAACAATAGAATTCTTAAAAACTATTGATATTTCTTTTGTAGCGGTTGATGAAGCGCATTGTATTTCAGAATGGGGTCATGATTTTCGTCCTGAATACCGACGAATCAAACAAATGGTAAAGGAAATCAAAGATGTGCCAATGATTGCTTTAACAGCAACAGCCACACCTAAGGTTCAATCTGATATCATGAAAAACCTTCAAATGAGTGATGCGATTGTTTTCAAATCATCATTTAACCGTGCTAACCTTTATTATGAGGTTCGTTCGAAAGGTAAAAAAGGTGAGGCTATAAAAGAAATAGTTTCATTTATTAAAGCAAGAAGTGGCAAATCAGGAATTATTTATTGCTTAAGCCGCAAAAGAGTTGATGAAATCTCCGGAATTCTTCAAGCCAATGGAATTAAAGCATTAGCCTACCACGCAGGTTTAGACGCTAAAATGCGTGCCGACCACCAGGATAGATTCTTGATGGAAGATGCAGATGTGATTGTTGCAACTATCGCTTTTGGTATGGGAATCGATAAACCAGATGTACGTTTTGTTATTCACTATGATATTCCAAAAAGTATCGAAGGTTATTACCAGGAAACAGGTCGCTCAGGTAGAGATGGTTTAGATGGCGAATGTGTATTGTTCTACAATCCTGCTGATATTGACAAACTAGAGAAATTCCTGAAAGATAAACCGGTTGCTGAAAGAGAAATTGGTGAATTATTAATTTTCGAAACACAGGCATTTGCAGAATCTGCAGCTTGTAGAAGAAAGTTCTTACTTCATTATTTTGGTGAAGAATACGATGAAAAAGGCTGTAATGGTATGTGTGACAACTGTCGTCATCCAAAAGAAAAAGAAGATGCACAGGTAGCCGCAATCAATTCATTAAAACTCATCAAAGAAATTAAAGGAAAATACAACCTTAAACATGTGGTTGATATTTTAACTGGTAATAAAACCCATGAGGTTGCCATGAGTGGTCATCATGAGTTGGTTTACTTTGGAATGGGTAAAGACAAGGATGAAAACTACTGGAAATCTGTTATCCGCCAGCTTTTATTAAAAGGATTAGTAACCAAAAACATTGAAAACTACGGTTTATTGAGTTTGAATGAAAGAGGTGAAAAATTCATCAAAAAACCTGAAATATTTGAAATCAGCTTAGATCGTAAATTTGAGAAATTTGCTGATGATGAAGAAGCCGGTGCAGAACCTGAAGGTGTTTATGATGAGGTAATGTACGACTTGCTAAAAGATTTAAGGAAAAAGATAGCCAAAGAAAAAGGCTTACCTCCTTATATTATTTTCCAGGATCCATCATTAGAAGAAATGGCACTTAAATATCCAATTACTTTGGATGAATTAAGTAAGATTTCGGGAGTAAGTAGCAGCAAAGCAACTAAATTCGGAAAACCATTTATTGAATTAATTGATAAGTACGTTAAAGAAAACGATATCGAAAGATCTGAAGATGTGGTTATCAAGTCGGTGATTAATAAATCGGCAAGAAAAATCGCCATCATTACCAATATCGATAAGAAAATTTCATTGGATGATATTGCACGTGGACAAGGAATTAAAAAAGAGGAACTTTTAACAGAGATTGAAAACATTGTTAATAGTGGAACTAAATTAAGTCTGAAAGCTTATATCTACGAAATTACTGATGAGGAGATTGTAGATGAAGTAATGGACTTTTTTAAGAAAACCCATGAAGATGTGATGACAAAAGCTTTAAAAGAATACGGAGAAGAATTTAGCAAAGACGATATTCATTTAATGCATATTCATTTCATCAGTGAAATGGCAAATTAGGACCAGTTAAAATCAAAAACAGTTTAACTGATAAAAATTAATCTTTTATGATTTGATAACTCAGCAAACTACTGATAATCAATTAAAATCAAAATAAAACTAAAAAATGAGCATATATAAAATGTGCTCATTTTTTTGTTTTTAACTAGCTGAAAATTACCGAATAGTAAAATTTCACTACCACCCACTTTGAATTCTGTTTCTTAATTATACATTTGCCCCTCATTTTTTACTAACGTGAGTAATCAAACAGGCCATGGCCACAAATTTTCTGTGGCAGGACTCGTAGTAGCCCTAGGAATTATCTATGGAGACATCGGAACCTCCCCACTTTATGTGGTAAAAGCGATTATTAAAGACCGATTTATTAGTGAACAACTAATTTATGGTGGACTATCTTGTATAGTCTGGACCATCACACTACTAACCACCGTTAAATATGTTACCATAGCTTTAAGAGCTGATAACAATGGAGAGGGTGGTATTTTTTCTCTTTTTGCCTTGGTAAAAAGAAGAAAACCTTACTTAATAGTACCTGCAATTATTGGTGGATGTACACTTTTGGCGGATGGAATGATTACTCCTCCAATTTCAGTGGCTTCTGCAGTTGAGGGATTATTAATTCTAAATCCAAATATTCCTACCATTCCAATTGTATTAACCATTATCACCTTACTGTTCCTTCTGCAAAGAATGGGTACAACCATTGTAGGTAAAATGTTTGGTCCGATTATGATGGTTTGGTTTACTATGCTTGGAATTTTAGGTGCGATTGGAATTGCACAAAATCCTAAAGTTTTAATTGCATTAAACCCCTACTATGCTTATGATTTTTTAGTAAACTATGACGGAGGCTTCTGGTTATTAGGTGCAGTTTTCTTATGTTCAACCGGAGCAGAAGCCTTGTATTCTGATATGGGACATTGTGGTAAAAACAATATCCGTGTAAGCTGGGCATTCGTTAAAACAGCACTTTTATTAAACTATTTCGGACAAGGTGCTTGGGTACTTAATCATGTTGGCCAGAAAATTCCTGATGGAAATCCATTCTTTTCAATTATGCCTGAATGGTTTTTATTACCCGGAATTATTATTGCAACTATGGCAGCAATTATCGCTTCACAAGCCTTAATTAGTGGTTCATTCACCCTGGTAGCAGAAGCTTTACGTTTAAATGTTTGGCCAAAAGTTACTATAAAATATCCTACTAACTTAAAAGGTCAGATTTATGTGCCAAGCGTAAACTGGTTACTATGGGTTGGATGTATGGTTATTGTATTGTATTTCGAAGAATCAGCGAATATGGAGGCTGCTTATGGTTTAGCAATCATTGTTACAATGATCATGACAACCATTTTGCTCATCAACTTCCTACAAAAAATTAAAACTCCAAAGTTATTTATCATCGTTTTAGCATTAATATATGCTACCGTTGAATCAGCGTTTTTGATTGCAAACATTGATAAAATTCCTCATGGTGGTTGGATGACTTTATTGGTAAGTTCAATCTTTATGTTGATTATGTACGTTTGGTACAGAGGACGTAAAATCAAAAACAGATTAACTGAATTTGTAAACTTAAAAGAATACTTGCCTTTGTTGTATGAATTAAGCAAAGACAATTCCATTTCAAAATACTCAACTCACTTGGTTTATTTAACAAGTGCCGATCATTTGATGGAAGTGGAATACAAAGTAATCTATTCTATCCTTCAAAAACGTCCGAAACGTGCCGACGTATATTGGTTTGTGCATATTCATGTAGATGACAAACCATACACAATGGAATACAAAGTTGATCATATTATTCCTAATGATGTGGTTCGTGTAGAATTCAGATTGGGATTCAGGGTTGAACAAAAAATTAACTTCTATTTCCGTCGTGTGGTTGAAGAATTGGTTAAAAATGGTGAAGTGGATGTTCGTTCACGTTATGCATCATTACGCGGACAAAATATCACCGGTGATTTCCGTTTCGTAGTGTTAAAACGTCATTTATCACACGATAACGAACTCAGTGGATTTGAAAGAAGAATCATGGAAATGTACTTCACCTTAGACAAATTAAGTTTAAGTGAAGAAAGAGCATTCGGTTTAGATACTTCATCTGTTTTGGTTGAAACAGTACCATTGATGATTACACCACCACGTGAATTTAAACTACAAAGAGTTTACGATAAAATTGAAGCTCCTGTTGGTAATCATAGGGATTAATATCAAAACATAATAACAAAAAAAGAGCGGTAGTTTTCATTAAACAACCGCTCTTTTTTTATTTAATTCGATTTAGTTCTTAGGCTTTTCCAAAGAATAATAACAGGTAGTAGTAAACCAATCTCTTATCCATGGTAATGCAGCAAGCCAGCCAAATTGTTTTCTTGGTTTAGCACCGAACTTGTACAAATAACTTGGGTTAATTAAGTATAATTCTCTTTCTAAAATTTTAAATCCTGCTTCTTTAGTAATTCTTTCAAATCTATTAATGCTGATTTGAGTTTCTTTCACTTCGATAATATCCTTGATTCTTCCTTCACTTTCTCCAAATAGCTTCAAAATTCCTCTATACATTGGCGTAGGAAGAATATGAAAATAAGGAAGAAAATGTAAAAACTTGGAATCAAGACTTTGCTGATGTCCCCCAAAAGGCATTAACCAAGGTGGAAATGCGAAAAATATAATTCCTCCCGGTTTTAGAAAGTGAATGATGTGTTTAACAAAAGATTCCTGGTCGTGAATATGTTCGATGGTATCCTTTAACAAAATAATATCGAATTTTTCATCCAAATCTTTATCCGGATTGATATCGTACACATTTTTGTTGATGATTTCTACTTTGCCCTGAGCAATATCATCCTTCAAAAAATCTTTGGCAATATTACTTGCATATTCCCAAAGTTCAATCCCTGTAACTCTGCAACCTTTATCGGCAAAAGCTTTACAAATACCACCATAACCGCTTCCAACTTCAAGGAATTTCATTCCCTTTTCGATTTTGGTTTTTCTTTCAATAAAAGGAATAATGAAAGTTTGAGTTGTATCGAACTGCTGCTTAAAATAACGCGTAAAATCTGTTTGTAATTCAATCATATGATAAGGGCGAAAATAAGGGAAAGCAGGAAATATTCTAAAAAAGGGAGGAATTGAATCAGAATACAACATTAATTTTTTCTTCATTTTGATAAAAAGGGCTTTTCCGAATCAAAAATCTCCCCATTAATTACTCTGTTTACTTATATTTCCCAAAATTTTTCTAAATGAATTCTTCGTTTTTCAAAAAAGCAAGTCCACATTTAATTGCCTTGGCGGTAATTTTTTTGGTGATTTTTATCTATTTCAACCCACTTTTTAGTGGCAAAGCACTTAAACAATACGACGTTCTTCAATGGAAAGCAACCTTTCAGGAGATTGCCAACTATGAGAAAGCTAGTGGTGAAAGAACATTTTGGACCAACTCTATTTTTGGAGGAATGCCAACTTATTTAATTGGTGCTACCTATCATGGTAATTTCACATCAAACATTTTGTTTTATATCTCTGATATTTTAAAACATCCTGCTGATACCATCTTTTTATTATTCATCTGCTTCTACTTGTTATTGTTAACATTTGAGGTAAGTCCGTGGCTGGCAATTGTTGGCTCGCTGGCCTTTGCCCTCTCGAGTTTTAACTTTATAAATATAGATGCAGGCCATATCACCAAAGGAAATGCCATTGCATTTATTCCCCTGGTTTTAGCCGGTATAAATTATACCCTTCGAAAGAATAAACTACTGGGAGCAGTATTAACCGGAATTGCCGTTTCTTTTGAATTGGCTGCGGGTCACTTACAAATTACCTATTATTTAATATTCATCATTCTTGCATGGATGGTAGTTGAGTTGATTCAACACATCAAAGAGAAAAAACTAGCATCGTTTTTTATTGCAGGAGCTTATCTTTTAGTAGCAGCAGGTGTTGGTATTGGAACGCATATTACAGGTTTGTTAACTACTGAAGAGTATGGTAAATACAGTATCAGAAGTGCATCTGAGTTGACAAAAAATCCTTTAGGTGAAAGTAATGTTGCCAATAGCAGTAATGGTTTAGATAAAGATTATGCTTTAGCCTGGAGTAATGGAGTAATGGAGCCATTCACCCTATTGATGGCTAATTTTTATGGAGGCGCATCAAATGGAGAATTGAGTACTTCAAGTGAAACTTATCAGAAATTAAAAGAATACAATGTTCCTGATGCAAAAAATGTCATCAAACAATTGCCTGTTTATTGGGGAGATCAGCCATTTACAGCGGGACCAATTTACTACGGAGCAATCATTGTGTTTTTATTTGCCTTTGGAATGTTTTTTATGAAAGGAAATACGAAATGGTGGATTTTCACAGCTGCCATGTTAGCCATTTTCTTATCTATGGGTAAAAACTTCATGCCATTAACCAATATATTCTTCAACTATTTCCCATTGTACAATAAATTCAGGTCGGTAACATTTATTCTATGTGTGGCTCAAACCTTGTTTCCTTTATTGGCAATTCTTGCAGTTAGAGAAGTTTTTGCAGGAGATTACAAAAAAGAAGGATTGAAAAAAGCTCTGATTTATTCAATATCTGTAGTTGGTGGATTGTGTTTAATCTTTGCTTTGATACCGGGAGCATTTTTTGATTTTAGCTCTGATGCAGATCAACGTTTACCTGAATGGTTAAGAGATTCAATTATGGCTGATAGACAAAGTTTATTGCGCATGGATGCATTAAGATCTTTGGCTTTGGTATTGGCTACTGCGGCTTTAATTTGGTTTTACCAATTAGGCAAATTGAAAAAAGAAATATTTGTTGCAGTTTTAGGTTTGATGGTAGTTGCTGATTTATGGAGCGTTGACAAACGTTACTTAAATGATGGTGATTTTGAAAAGAAAAAAGCTGAAGCTGCTGTTCAAAAAACTCCGGTTGATGAACAAATTTTAGCTGATCCAGACCCTCATTACAGAGTTTATAACAATACAACCGATTTTGATAAAGATGCATTAACTGCTTACTACCACAAATCGATTGGTGGTTACCATGGTGCTAAAATGCGTAGGTTCCAGGAATTAATTGAATGGCAATTAGGTCGCCAGAATATGGAAGCTTACAATATGTTAAATGTAAAATACTTTATTGTTGGTGATTCAACCGGCCGTCAGTTTGCTCAAAGAAATCCTTATAACAATGGTAATGCCTGGTTTGTAAATGAAATCAAATGGGTTGCTGATGCCGATGAAGAAATCAATGCCTTAACCGGATTCCAAAGTAAAAATACTGCTGTAATTGACAAGAAATTTGAAGTAACTTTAAAAGGATTTACTTTTAGCAAAGACAGCCTTTCAACAATCATTTTAACCAAATACCAGCCAAACAAATTGGTATATGAAAGTAATACTACTGGACCACAATTAGCGGTATTCTCAGAAGTTTACTATGATAAAGGCTGGAATGCTTATATCGATGGAAAATTGGTTGACCATGTAAGAGCAGATTATACTTTGAGAGCATTACCAATTCCTGCTGGAAAACACAATATCGAATTTAAGTTCGAACCAAGTATTGTTGCAACCGGTGAAAGAATTGCTTATGCTTCATCAGGATTATTGTATGGAGCACTAATAGTAGCTTTGGCACTTGGCTTCATGAAAAAGAAAAAAGAAGAAAACGCTTAGTACAAATTGAACTATAAAAAAATCCCCTTTGCGAATCATCACAAAGGGGATTTTTTATTGGTATCTTTTAACAAAAGAATTTCTATACATGTTTATTTATGAATTGTTTTTTTACAATCCCCTACTCCTAAAAGCTGCCATTCCCGGAACCACTTTATTCTGGAAATCAAACAAAGCCTGATTTTCCCATGTAGAGCCGTTTTTAGATTGTGGGCCATCGAATGCTACCCATTCTGCTCCCCAATAACAAAAACCTTTTTTATAGTCCCCTGCCTGACTGATATCAGCGATATAATTCAGAAAATCTTTCTGTCCATTTAGTGTAGGCGGATAACCCACAACCAATTGCGAACTATCACCAACCACATTATTTGTCCAATCATTCCAACCAAATGTAAAAGGATAAGCTGTTTCTGCTATCATAACTGGTTTATTTAACAAAGCATAAAGTTGGTCCATGATTAAACCTGCGGTATCCGGACTTTTTCCATGCCAGATTGGATAATATGAAAGTCCAACCCAATCAAAATCAACTGACTTCTGTTTTAAGATATTAAAAAAGTATCCGGCATCGCGAGTACCTGCATAATGAACAATTCTAAATGCATTTGGATCTACCTCTTTGATAGCTAAATTCACTGCATTCAATAATTCGAAAAAATTATTTCCATTATCGAAACGGGCAATTTCCCAACAGAATCCACTATTGATTTCATTCCCTGCCTGAACCAAATCGGGTTTAATTTCACGCATAAGCATTTTGGTATAATTCACCATGCTATCTTTAAAAATAGCCAATGGCAAACCCGACCAAGCTTTTGGTGCTTCTTGATTTCCAGGATCTGCCCAGGTATCAGAATAGTGAATACATAACCAAAGTTTCAAGTTCTTAGCCTTGATTCTTTGAGCCAGTAATTTCACCTCATTAAAACCACTATGTTTATCTTTAGGTTGATGCCAAATTCTAACACGAATGGTATTCACACCAGCAGCTTTCACCAAATCTAAAACATCAACAGCTTCTCCATTCTCATCTTTGTAAACCATACCGGCTTCTTCCATTTGAGGTAAAAAGGAAAGATCAAGAGCTCTGATTTTATTATCCTTTACAGAAACAGGAGGAGGATCAACTTCAATGGTTGGCTTTCTTTTACAAGAGGTAAAAATCAAGCTACCGGAAACCAATAGTAATAGTGAAGCAATTTTAAATTTCATGACTAACAAATTTAAGTCCAACGATGGAAGCAATCAGTGTAAATATAAAAAATAAACGCCAAGTACTGGCCGGTTCGTTAAAAATGACAATACCCAGAATAACTGAACCAACTGCGCCAATACCTGTCCAAACAGCATAAGCAGTACCAATAGGAATTGTTTCAATCGCTTTTGTCAAAAGTAACATACTCATTATCAAGCTAATTAAAAAACCAGCCATCCAATAATACCAATAAATTCCATCGACAGATTTGGCTTTTCCTAAACATGTAGTGAAAGCAACTTCAAAAATTCCGGCAAAACCAAGGATAATCCAAGCATTCATAGTTTTGCAAATTAGGTATTTAGATAAGTTTTGAATCCAACAAAATGGGCTTAACTTCGCAATTGTGAAGATTTTTAGAAATTTCGAATAAATAAATGCTATAAAATCTTTCATAATTAGATATTTGCAGCCGCTTTGAACCAAATAACAGAACTCAAATCACTTTTGCTGGCCACACCGAGGCCGCAGGTAATCATTACCACCCATCATAAGCCTGATGCAGATGCACTTGGCTCATCTTTGGGTTTGTACCACTTTTTAAAATCTTTGGATATACCGGCGCAAGTCATTACACCAACAGATTACGGTGACTTTTTAAAATGGATGCCAGGTGAAAGTACGGTAATCAATTTTGAAGCTTTTGAAGAAAAATCAGCCAAATTGGTTGATGCAGCAGATATTATCTTCTGTTTAGACTTCAATACCTTAAAAAGAATCAATCGTTTAGGTGAACTGGTAGCTAAATCAAGTTCGAAAAAAGTATTAATCGACCACCATTTAGAACCAGAAGGATTTGAAGATTTCAGGTTATGGACAACTTCTGCTTCCAGCACTTGTGAACTTGTTTTTTGGCTGATTGAATTGATGCACGAGGTTGACCACGTCTCTGCTGACTTAGCATCATGTTTATATGCCGGAATCATGACTGATACCGCATCATTTAAACATGGTTCAACTACACCTACAACACATAGAGTAGCAGCGAAATTGCTTGAAAAAGGAGCAAAACCAAATAGAATTTTCGAAGCTATTTACGATAACTATTCAGAAAACAGAACCCGTTTTATTGGATTTTGTCTTTCAGAAAAACTTCAAATTTTACCTGATTTTAAAACCGCTTTAATTGTTGTAAATGCTGAAGAACTTAGTAGATACAAAATCATTACCGGAGATACAGAAGGTTTGGTAAATTATGGATTATCGATAACTGGAATAGAATTATCTGTATTGATTATAGATAGAACTGTTTCGAGAAAAATGAGTTTCAGGTCGAAAACAAAATTTCCGGCGAATTCATTTGCCCGTCAACATTTTAATGGTGGCGGACATTTTAATGCAGCAGGAGGAGAAAGTTCAGACCCAATTGAAATGGTAGAGGAGAAATTTAAAGCTGCTTTACCTGAATTTTTAGAATATTTAAACTGATAAAAAATAAAAAATGAGAACAATTCTTGCCTTAATGGCTGCAGTGGTTTTGCTTTCTGCATGCAACAAAACCAAAAAAACAGAAGATGGATTAGTAGAATACAAAATCTTCAAAACAAGTGATTCAGCCAGAGCGGTTGTAAAAGGCGATATGCTTTTATTAAACATGAAAGGTATTGCAAAAACTAAAGATACCGTTTTGTTTAATAGCTACGAATCAGGTAAACCATTCTACATTCCTGCTGAAGAACCAACTTTAAAAGGACTATTTTCTTTATTGAAAAAAGGTGATAGTTTGGAGTTTTTCGTTAATGCTGATTCACTTTACTTAAAAAGTTTCGGAAGTCCTGCTCCTGAAAGTTTAGGTTCAGGTGAAATCATTCATTTTACTGCTTCTTTGGTTGATGTATACAGCCAAGAAGAAATGCAAAAGAAAATGGAAGAACAAAATGCTGAAGTAATCGCAAGAGATTCAGCTACAGTTGCAGCTTATGTTGCTACTTTAAGTGGAGTTCAAACAACTGCAAGCGGATTAATGTACACAGTAACTAAAAAAGGTTCTGGTAAAAAAGCTAAAAAAGGCGACAATATTTCTGTTCAATACGTAGGAACATTATTAGATGGTACAGTATTTGACCAAACAAAAGCAGGTTCACCTGATTTTAATTTCGCAATAGGAATGCAGCAAGTAATTCCTGGTTGGGATGAAGCTTTCCAAATGATGAGTGAAGGCGATGAGTACAAACTTGTTATTCCTTGGAGTTTGGCTTATGGTCCTCGTGGAAACGGACCAATTCCTCCATACTCTTCATTGGTATTTGAAGTAAAACTGGTAAAAATTAATTAATATGTTAAGAAAATTGCTTGTGCTTACCTTAGCTATTTTAAGCTTACAGGTAGCAGCTCAAAACAAAAATCCTAAACAACAAGTTAAACAACCTAAAAAGGGGAAAATTAAAGTGAATCAAGAGTACACAACAGCAAGCGGTTTACGCTATAGAGTAACCGAATTGGGTAAAGGAAAACAAGTTGAAGCCGGTGATAAAGCTACTGTTCATTATACCGGTAAATTAACCAACGGAACTAAGTTCGATAGTTCAAAAGACCGTAATCAACCATTTACTTTTAAAGTTGGTGGTGGACAAGTAATCAAAGGTTGGGACGAAGGTTTACAATTATTAAAAGTTGGTGATAAAGCAACATTTGTAATTCCAGCAGAATTGGCTTATGGCGATAGAGAAATGGGTTCAATTCCAGCAAAAAGTACTTTGGTTTTTGATATTGAAGTTCTTGATGCAAAAGCTTCTCCGAAAATTGTACCATTTGATACCAAAGGAAAAGATACAGTTACTACAGCTTCAGGTTTACGTTATATCAATATAACTGAAGGAACCGGAACACAAGCTCAAAACGGTAAAACTGTAAAAGTTCATTATACAGGTTATTTAATGGATGGAAAAGTATTTGATTCTTCTATTGAAAGAGATGAGCCTATTAGTTTTCCTTTAGGAAACGGAATGGTTATCAGAGGCTGGGAAGAAGGTATTGCTTTGATGAAAGTTGGAGATAAAAAACGTTTAATTATTCCAAGTGAATTGGGATATGGCGAAAGAGGAGCAGGCGGCGGATTAATTCCTGCAAATGCCACTTTAATCTTCGACGTTGAATTGGTAGAGGTTCAATAATCTAATTTAAATAAATAAAAGAAGGTCATGTTTCATATTGAAATGTGACCTTTTTTTATGGTGGGAAATAAATGGATTTGGGGATGCCCCCAATGTTTATTCATTCTCAAAATTTCATTTCGCTCAATCTGCTCGCTAAAGCAAAATGCATTTTAGTATTAAAGTTAATTCTTAAATCCACGAAATATTCCTTCATTATCAACTGCACCAGAAATCTCATCAAAATCAATATTTGAAATTGAAAGATTATTTTCAATTCCCCACATTTCAGAAGGAATAGTGCGAAATTTTAATCCGTGGTTATGTTGCAAGCCTAAACAGAGAATTGGATGTTCTGGATTAATCATTGCTACTTTGTCAACTATAAAAATAAATGCGTGATTATACTCTGATGTGCTGTCAGATAAAAGTTGTTCTTCTGTGTAATTTTGAAAAGAAGTATCACTAGCAAAAACCACATTTGGAATAAATCCAAATTCAGGATTCGGAGTAATAATTTCATCACAAATCGTCTTCCATAAATCCTCATTAGAAAAGTCGGTTCTCAACACGATTGGGTGCTTAGTTGAAGGCAGCGTAGACATACTAATTGTAATAAAGTTTAACTCTACCTTGGAGTTGCTTGTTTGATTGCTTGAATCTTTTTTGCTAGCAGCATTTTGTCCGCAAGAAGCTAATAAGACTACAAACAGGAATAAATATGCTGGAACTTTTTTCATATAAAAATTCTTCAAAACAAAAACCACAATCTGTCTGCACATTTGCGATTGGTAAGTGTTCTAACTCAAATTTAAATTGTAAAAACGAAATAGTCAAAAACTAAAAACCCGCTAAATGGAGACGAATTGAATGTCTATTTCAAATGTGCTGTAATGAGGCGTTTTATTCTCAATTTGTCAGATAGTCAATTATTATAAATGGTATAATAGCCAATGAAATTAAAAGAATAATAGTATAAATGCCATCCCAAAATGTTGGAGGAGGCCTTTCAATTACGGGCTCTCTATTCAAGGTTGCTTTATAAATTAATCTTGTTGGTTTTTGCAATAACAATAAAGTTAAAGGATGTAATACTCCAAAATATAAAATGCTTTTATAGAACTCCAAATTAATTGATAACACAAAAAATAAATATCCAATAGCAATGCCAAAGCTGTAATTGTAGAATCTATTTATTTGAAGCATTTTATAGTCAGTGAAAAACCAAAGACCTATTCCCATACCTAACAAAAATGAAAATTCACGAAATAGTTGATGATCAAATCGATTTATAATTATTCCGATTACTGTCATGCTAACAGTAATAACTGATAATATTTTAAATCTTTTGCTAATTATATTCTCATTTAAATTTTTATTCTTCTTTACAATTACCTTTATATTAACCTTCAATGTTTCAGGATTTTCCAGAATTAAGTCAATGGGTTCACTGAAACTTTTAATTATTTCTGTTTGGGTGATTTTACCACTAAAGTCAACCTTGTAGTTTTCATTTTCATTTGTCGTTACTAAAACATTATCAAATTTCGTGTCTGTTTGAGGGATAAATACTAAAATTTTTTTGTCTTTAAGTTGATTATTATCTTTCCCAACAGTAAAAGCTTCAATGTCAATTTTATAATCAATACCTTCTGGGTAATTTAAATAGTTAACAAGATAAAAGAAATTAAGGTTGTTAAGCCTTTTGTCAGCAAGGATTAAATGCTCTCTATCTCCTTTCTTGAAAAGTTGAAAAGCTAAGTCGTTTTGTAATTCTTTTGAATAAAGTTTAATCCATTGTCCCAAGGCCTTTTTTATTTCGAAATAAGATCCTCCTTTTATAATTATTAAGTTTTCTGTTGTCACTTTGTTGTTCGTCATTTAAAATGTCACATAACGTGCATATATGTTTTCAACACAAAAACCATCAAGCATTCATTACCTGGTTTTCAAATACCATTTTATAAATTTCTTCTAAGAATTTTCTTTCATTACTTAATCGAGGTACTTTGTGTTGACCTCCTAATTTACCTGCCTTCTTTAACCAGTTATGAAAACTTCCTTTGGGCAAATGATGAATCTTTGGCGCTACCATTGCCATGTCTTTATAACGTTTAGCCTCGTAATCGGAATTCAATAACTTAAGTTGTTTATCTAATTCCTCTGCAAATACAGTTGCATCATTTGGCTCCCTGTCGAATTCAATCAACCATTCATGTCCACCTTTGTTATTAGCAGTAAAATAAACCGGTGCTGCAGTATAATCTGTTAACAAAGCTCCGGTTAATTCACATGCAATACTGATTGCTTTATCAGCATTTTCAATTACCAATTCTTCTCCAAATGCATTGATATAATGTTTGGTTCTTCCTGTAATTTTAAATCTATAAGGATTGGTTGAAGTAAACCTAATGGTATCACCAATAATATATCGCCATAAACCCGCATTTGTACTGATAACTAAGGCGTAGTTTTCATTGATTTTTACTTCACTTAAGCTTAATGTTTTGGGATGTGTTTTGCCATATTCGCTCATTGGCATGAATTCAAAATAAATCCCATAATCCAACATCAGCAGCATGTCATCAGAACCTAGTCTATCCTGAATTCCTAAAAATCCTTCACTGGCATTATAGGTTTCCAGATAATTCATTTGGGAACCTTTGATAAGTTCTTTGAATCTATCTTTATAGGGAGTAAAACTTACACCTCCATGCACATAAACTTCCAGATTCGGCCAAATATCCAGTAAATTATTTTTACCGGTAAGTTCAAATAATCTTTCAATTAAAACGATGGTCCATGTAGGAACTCCCGAAATATTAGTTACATCTTCATTTAGTGTTGCCTGAGCCATTCTTTCAATTTTCTCATCCCAATTGTCCATTATGGCAATACTCAAATCAGGTGTTCTAAGAAAATGAGCCCAGAAAGGCATGTTCTGCATCATAACTGCACTCAAATCACCATAAAAAGTTTCGGCACCGGCATTGTGAGAATTAATTTGGTGACTTCCTCCCATTACCAAACCTTTACCATTAAAAAGTAATGAATCTGGTTTTTGGTTGAGGTACCAAAGCAAAACATCTTTCCCTCCTTGGATATGACATTCTTCCAAACTTTCGTAGGTAACAGGAATAAATTTGCTTTTTGCGCTGGTAGTTCCACTGGATTTTGCAAACCAACTAACTTCGCTTGGCCATAAAATATTCTGTTCGCCCTGCATCATCCTTTGGATATAATGCTTAAAATCGTCGTAATTAGTAACAGGAACTCTTTCTTTATATGTCTCTAAAGAATGGATTGTTTTGAAATCGTACTTCCTACCAAACTCAGTAATTTGGGCCGTTCGGAGCAATTTCATTAATTGATCGTGTTGTACTCCAAACGGATTACTCAACATGGTTTCAATCGCAGGAATTCTGCGTTTCAGATACCAAGAAACCAAAGAGTTGATGATGGGCATAGTATCGCTAAAATGCTAAAAAATTTGTTAATTCCCAAATCAGACCAAACAAAAACAGGAGCCTTAGCTCCTGTTCTCGCGTAATCAATCAAATTTTCACAAACAAAGTGAAGCTTTGAAGCTTAAAGTATGGCAATAACCTAGTTATCGCTGACGTTTAAGTCGAAACTTAAGGTTGGCTCTTCTTTTTCTTTTACAGGTTCAGAAACCAACTCACTCAATCCTGGAGTACTGTCTTTAGGGTCAGCCTTTTTAGCTACCGATTTAGGTTTAACCAAATCACCTAATCCACTCACTTCCAATTTGTTTTCTCTAGCAAACATACCAAAAGCAATTGCTTGTTTAATACCTGCCAAAACCACTTCAACCTCAAATTCGTCGTTCGACAAACCTCTAGGGTTAATAGTTACAGACAATCTGGTATCTAAACAATAATCAATTAAAGTTTGGATATTTTTCCTACGTGTAATTACAACTGCATTTTCATCTGACATGGCCATATTCGTTTTCAATTTGGTTTGTAAAAATACAAATACCTGAAAGAATATTAAGTTAAGCTATCCTGAAATTTTGTCAAAATGAATGATTCATTTCATGGTCAGGCACATACGTTACGAACACTAAATTTCGTCATGAAAAATGACAGAATTACCTGAGAATGGTAAAATTACCTTTTCTATTGCCTGAATCCCCGTTGTATCCTGAATAGCTTAGGATATAAAAGAATACATCTGTAGCAACCGGAGCGCCATCGATTTTGCCATCCCAGGAATCTAATTTGTTATCGGTTTCGAAAACTTTACCTCCCCAACGGTTATAAATCTCAATATGGAAGTCTTTTACAAAAACCGGAACCCACTGAAAAACATCATTTAATCCATCGCCATTTGCTGTAAAAGCATTTGGAACATAAACAGTTGGAGCCTGAATTAATTCTATTGTGTTCGACCTACTTAAAAAAGGTGAACTGCCCTCAATTAAATTTTCGGTAGCTAATATTGTATAATTAAACAAACCTTCATTCAGATTCAATTTATTATCTACATAAATGAGCTTCAATGAATCGGTACGAGCAATAGACTGTTCAGGTAAACTTGGGTCAGACCTTAAAATATCATACGAAAGTGGCGCAGTTGCCCAGCCCTCATAACTACTCCAATTTAAATTACTCTGGAAGCTTTTCGCATTTCCACCTAATAAAATTGAACATGCCGGCCGGCCCATCACCCCAATATTATCGCAGGTGTCTTGCATTACCAGGTGATAACAATAGGAAAACTTTTGGACGTCCACATCTTCATCTATATAAGTTGTATCAAATTTTTCTTCAAAAACCTTCAATAAACTATAATTTCCTCCCTTAATGGTTTTGTACAAAAAGTATTTGGCAAAATCTAATTCAGGGGTAGGACTCCAATTCAGGTGTATTGATTGGTTATTTTTTACACTGGCGAAATTTATTAATTGTTTATCCGGCATAAATTTCAATTGTTCAAATGTTCCTAAAGTATCTGAAGATGGACCCATTCTTCTACATTGATTCAAACCAACCATAAAATAGCGGTAATTGATATTGGCGTATTCAGGTGTATTTTTATCCAAGAAAAACCTTTCACTTTTATCTGATATCGAATCAATTACAATTAAACTTCCTGCACCGGTATACCTGTATAAATAATAAATTAGAAAATTTGAATCAGACCTTGAACTTGAATCTCCCCAATAAACTGCAGTTTCTGCATTATTAAAAAGAGTCATACATAACATATCCGTTGAAGGAACTATCGGCATTGGAATAATTTTCACCCAAAAAGTATCATAAGCTATTTTACTGTCAGGACAAAGCCTATCGCTTACTTCAACATAAACAGGAAAAGGAGAACTTAATGTTTCATGTTCACACTTAGATTGTAAACAAAAGGTAGTTGAAGCTTCCCTATAACCAGTACTTAATGTATCAAAAATTGGTTTTACTGTGAAATTTTCTGACATAACAGGAGAACTAACCTTCAGGTAAACTGAATCTCTTGGGTCAACCCCTTTTATTTTAAGGCAAAACTGATTTGGAACCTGAACTGAAACTGTATCACTAATCAGTTGTGTATCATCAAGATTAGTTATTGAAATGGAAGGCGGACTACTTTCTACAATTCTAATCCAAAAAGTGGTTTCCGATTCCTTGTTTATTGGACAAGCATTATCTATTGCATTGATATACACAGGAAACGGAGATTTCATTCTCAGATGTTCACAAGCACTTTGAATACAAAAATTAGTTTCCGCAATCCTTAATCCTGCTGTCAATGTATCAAATTCAGGCAAATTCGAAAATGCTGAATCCATCATCGGAGATTTAATCCGCAGATAAATGGAATCATTTTCCATATCCATTCCCCGTATTTTCAAACAAACTCTATCAGGAACAACAATATCAATGGTATCGGTTGTTAAAATGGTATTGTCTATTTTAACCACACTTGATAATGGAGGATTATTTGGACAAGTGGTTACTGTAAATTGTAATTCCAGCCGTACCTCTCCTATCTTCACTCCGAACCTGAATTCCTCCACCAAAATACTGGCAACATAAATACCCGGTGCATTGGGAATACAAGTTAATTCACCGGTTTTTGAATTGATAGTTAAAGGCAGAGTTCCATTAATTGAATTTAGTTTTCCATAACCAGGCGACCAAATAATATCAGAATAAGGACCTGATTGAGGATTATTGGTCTGAGGATTATTTCTATCTAAATTACCATTTAAAGGATTGATTAAAGAAAATTTCAATTCATCACCATCAGGGTCGGTAAACTCCATATTGTACTTAAACAAATTATTCGCACACATCAATGTACGTGGATTGTTTGTATAATAAGGTGTATTGTTTTTTACGAATCTGGGAGCTGGAATTTCAGCATACAAAACCATGGCAGCATCTCCAGGTCTCTGAATATTATTGATGATTCCATTTCTGCAACATCTTTCCCAAGCAAAATAATAACCACCTGTGCTACCATACTGAGCATCAGGCAAATTAATAATAGCGGTTAAAGTACCAATATGGGTGCAGCCGGTAGTAATTGAAGGACAATTAAAACCGGTAAAAACCAAAGTATCATCTTTAATTAACTCTAGCCGAATCGTTTGTTTCTTGGTATTTGAACCTTTTTCAAACAAGCCAACCCAAGTAGGTTCATCAAAGTACGCATTGGGATTTCCGTTCTCACAATCTCTGATTACCCTAACTGAAAGTCTGTAGCTTGAACCTGATAACCATTCTAAACGGAAACTTCCTCCCACCAGATGAGTTGCATTCCCAATAATTGGAAACATCAGAATTAATATGGTGAGCAGACGCCTCAATCTATCAAACATAACAAAAAATATGTGAAATTGATTTTACTTATATAGAAAGACCAAATTTTTACTCTAAAGGTTCCCTCCCCGCTTATCTTTGCAGCAATGGAACTCATTAAAACCAAATTTGAAACCTTATTGCAGGTTAGACCTGATGATATTGACATGAACCAACATGTACATAGCAGCAGATATATCGATTATGTTTTGGCGGCGCGTTTCGACCAAATGGAAAGATGTTACAAAATGCCCATGCAGGAATTCATTAAACATGGTTTTGGTTGGGTTATCAGAAATACTTTCATGGAATTTAAACGTCCTTTATTATTAGGCGAACACATGAAAATCATTACCTGGATTGATGAAATGCAAAAAGATGGAGTGAAGGTGAATTTTGAAATTCAAAAAGACAATGGCAAACAATCGTGTACAGGTTATTTCAATTATACGATGGTAAGTTTGGAAAGTGGAAGGGCTGCTCTTATTCCCGATTGGATTAAAGAGCGATATTCCATCTAAAATTCAATTCATCAATAAAATACCAGAAAACTATAAAATCCGTTTTTCAGTACTTATACTTGCAAACTTGAAAACATTAAAGAACTATTTCCCATTTCTGATTCTACTGCTTTTTACAGCACTTTTTGCATGTAAGAAAAACGATGTATTTACTACAAAAGGAGTAAATCTAAAGTTTTCTACTGATACAGTTTTCTTTGATACCATTTTTAGCAGATTAGGACAAAATCCTCAATTACCACGCAGTGTTACATTACAGGTTCGTGTGAGTAATCCTGATGCGAATGCAGTAAAAACCAATATTAGTTTAGCAGGAAATATTTATGGTTTATTTAAACTGAATGTAGATGGACGTTCAGGAACTTCATTTAAAGACATAGAGATTCTTGGAAACGATTCAATTTATATTTTTGTTCAGGCTTATATAGATCAGGTAAATAGCAATACACCTTTTATTGTAGCAGACCAGATTCTTTTTGAAACCAACGGCACAAAACAGGATGTTGATTTGATAGCTTGGGCACAAGATGCAAACTATATTCAAGGTGAAGTACTTGATTGTACTACAGGAAACTTATTCTGGACAAGCCAAAAACCTTATGTCATCTACGATTCTATTTTGGTTAAGAATGGCTGCACTTTAACCATCGACGCCGGCACACAAATTTATAATTACAACAATTCGAGTTTCCTTGTTGCAGGTACATTAATTGTAAATGGAACTACTGATAATCCTGTGGTATTTCAGGGTGCACGACTCGATGATGATTACAAAGAACTACCCGGTCAATGGGCAGGAATTCGATTCTTAAAAGGAAGCATCAACAACAGAATTTCGGGAGCTATTATTAAAAACGGATATATTGGAATTGAAGTAGATTCCCTACCTGAAAACAGCAATCCCGGTTTAGTTCTGGAGCAAAGTATCATCAAAAATATGAGTGCTGTAGGTTTGTTGAATTATTCAGCAAATATCAAAGCAGAGAATAACCTGGTTTACAATTGCGGACTGTTTTCATTTATTGGCGAATTGGGTGGAACCTACAACCTTTCTCATAATACCTTTTATATGGGTAATACCGGAACAGCTAGAAAAGATCCGGGTTTTTATTTGAGCAATGCACCCTCAAGGGCAGCAAATGGAAATATTCAGTTTAAAATTCCATTGAACTTTTCTTTGAAAAATAATATCATCATTGGAAGTTTAGATGATGAAATTTTATTCAATAATGATGCAGATGGATTACCATTTGGCAACAAAGAATTCCAGAATAATTTAATCAAAACTTTGGATGGAAATCTGTCGGTAGGCAACAATATTTTAAACACAGACCCGGGCTTCAAAGACTTATTCAACCAAGATTTCGACCTCAAAGCTGGCAGTAGATGCAAAGGAGCCGGAACCCCGGCAGGAACAGAAAGAGACCTTAAAAACAGATTACGAAATTTAGGTGCCCCAAGTATTGGTGCTTATGAGGGTGATTAGTAAACCATATCTTTCTTTCTAAGCTAAATTGGCTTAGAAAAAGCAATTCAAAAAAATCTTTTTGAAAAAATCGAAAAGCTTCAACTCCGATTGAAGTAAAAAAAAGTATAAAAAATTCTTCTCCTTTATTTACAGGCCTCCCAGAGAAAGAATTTAAAAAAACTTGTTTCGAAATAAATGCTGCCTATTTTTGCATCGCTTTCGGTTTCCGATTTTATACATCGGAATGAAAAGGGAACAGAGGTGAAATTCCTCGACAGTACCCGCTGCTGTAAGCACCAATCCGGCTTTAAACCCGGAAAATTTTTATCAAACCATGTCACTTATCGCACGCGCCGATTGGGAAGACAGATAAAAATGGTGTAAGTCAGAAGACCTGCCAAAAGTATTTAAACTTAACGCTTTCGGGAAGAAAAGCTGTGTGGTTCGATTAATTAATATCAGGACTTATTGTCCTTCTATTGTTTCGTTTCATCACTACATTTATTCTCGTTTGCCAATGAATTGGTAATTTGAGACATTTAAAACTTTTCTGTTTAATCATTCTGGGATTTGTTTCTCATTACCTTGCTTTTGCCCAAAACGATAGCAGCAAAGTATTAGAGACAGTTTTGATTAAAGCAGTAAAATTTAATCACTTTCAAACCGGTTTATTTGTCCAGAATCTCGACAGCCATTCGCT
The DNA here is from genome assembly GCA_943361925.1 of Vulcanococcus limneticus LL. Taxonomy (GTDB): domain Bacteria; phylum Bacteroidota; class Bacteroidia; order UKL13-3; family UKL13-3; genus CAISCU01. Next base: position 27,883 of record CALRIT020000028.1, read on the forward strand.
TTCATTCAGGCCCTCACAATCACTTGATCAGGTATTAGCACAAACAAGTGGTGTGTTCATTAAAAGTTATGGACCATCACAAATATCCAGCAGCACTGCAAGAGGAGGAAATGCCCAACAAACTGCCGTTCTGTGGAATGGATTTAATATTTCCAATCCAATGCTAGGCCAGCAAGATTTATCATTACTACCTGGTTTCTTGTTCGATGCTGTTAGTATTCAATATGGCGCTCAATCGGGTTTGTATGGCAGTGGAAATATTGGTGCAGGAATTCATATTTCAGGAAATCAAAAAGCCAATAAGGGCTTTCATTTAGGCTTGCTTTTGGGATATGGCTCATTCGGAGATAGAAACACCGGAATCAAGGCTTCTTGGGGAGGTAAAAAATGGAGTATCAAACAAAAGTTCTTCTATAAACAAGCTGAAAATAATTTTGATTATATCAGTTTAAGCGGAACCAAAGAAACCCTGAAAGATGCTGCATCAACAAGTATTTCTTGGTTACAGGATTTTACTTATCGTTTTAATGAAAATCATGATTTAACACTTCATACCTGGTACCAAAAAAATGACAGGCAAATTCCGGCAGGGCTTGGTAATTCAGACTTAGCAGCAAATCAAAATGATGAAAGCAAAAGAATTTCCGGGGAATATAAATTCAGAAAAAAACAATATTCATTAGCTTACAGAGCTGCCTATTTTAACGACAAACTCGATTATTACGATGATGGAAACGGAACTTCTATTAGCAGAGGAGAGCAATTAAATCAGGCAATAGATCAAACCTATTCAGGAAAAACTTTTAACCTGCTTTTTAGTGCACAGATTCAAAACTTAACAGGCATTACTAAGGAATATCAGCAAACACAAAAAAGAAATGTATCTGCTTTGTTTGGAAGTATTCAAAAACGATTCTTTACAAATAAACTCGAACTTCAATATACGGCTCGTCAGGAATGGAACAATGGAAATACCATTCCATTTATTTCATCAATTGGATGCGATTTTACCTTTACTCCTTATTTATCGATGAATGCTCAATTTTCTGAAGTTTACAGACTTCCAACCTTAAACGATTTGTATTGGGTACCTGGAGGAAACATCAACCTAAAACCAGAAACAGGCAACAATATTGAAGTAGGATTTACTTATAAAACATTCAAACAAAAAGGTCCTGAACTAAAACTAAATGCCTATCAAAGAAAAACTGAGAATCAAATTACTTGGTTACCTATTTCATCATCGAGATGGAATGTGGTAAACCTTAATAATGTAGAAGTTCAGGGTTTAGAACTCTTTTGGAATTATACTTTTAAAATCAAAAAATTTGGTTTCTTATTTAAAGGTCAACACGACTATTGCAATGCATTAAACAAGAGTAATATTCAAGACCCATCTTATAATAAACAATTGATTTATGTGCCAAGAATTAAACATAGTTTACAAATGGCAGTAAGTTATAAAACCTTTTACATGGCCTATGTTCATCAATATATAGGACAAAGATTTTATACCAGCACCAATACAGAATCGCTTGATGATTACGTGTTGGGAAATATCAGCATTTCAAAAAAAATCAATCTGAAAAATCATTTTTTTACTTTTCAATACAACAGATTAAACTGCTTTGGCACTTCTTACTACATAGTGGTAAACAGGCCAATGCCGGGAGCAGATAACCAACTAAATATACAATACCAATTTTAACATATCATGAAAAAACAAGTACTATTTATCCTAAGCTTATTGAGTCTAACAGGACTATCAAAAGCACAAACTGTAGCAACATTCGAAAACCTCAATCTTAAAGACAGTTCTTATTGGAATGGTTCTGATAATTCAGGTGGATTTAGCAGCGGAAATGCATTTTTCGTAAACTATTACGATACCGTAGCAGGTGATTTCTGGAATGGATTTTCTGCCTCAACCATGCGCGATAGTGTAACTGCTAGTTATACGAATATGTACAGTGTTTATTCATTAAAAGGCGCACAAAATTCTTCAACTTATGCAGTTGGCTATTCAAGTTCGAAAATCGTTTTAACTGGCGCTGCTAAAGGAAAACAGGTTGATGGATTTTTCATTAACAACGGAACTTACACCTATAAAGACATGAAATTTGGAAGCGCATTTTCAAAGAAATTTGGTGGTGCTTCAGGAAATGATTCTGATTTCTTTAAAATCATTATCAGTGCATGGAAAAATGGTGGAAATCCTGCTGATACAGCACTTGAATTTTACTTAGCAGATTTCAGAAATTCAGATAATAGCAAAGACTATTTTATTACCGATTGGACTTGGGTAAATCTAAGACCTTTAAAGGATATTGATAGTTTACAAATCACTTTTGCATCAAGCGATGTAGGTGATTGGGGAATTAATACTCCAACTTATTTTTACATGGATAATTTCACAACATTAGATACAAACACTCCTACTTCTGTTGATGAAAACAAAACAATCGAATCTGTTCAATTGTATCCAAATCCTGCCAACGACAGAATTTATGTTTCAGGAGAAAATAACTTCAAAAGCCTTGAAGTAAAAGACTTAAGTGGCAGAACATTGTTAACTGAAAACAATACAAATTCAATTGATATCAATTCATTACCATCAGGATTGTATATTCTTTACATTCGTGGTGAATCTGCAACAGGATTCAAAAAATTCCTAAAAAACTAAATTGAAAATTAAATTTTTATACCTCATTATCTTGTGCCTTGGAACCTTACATTCCAAGGCACAATTTGCACCTGCCGCTGGATTGCCGGGCTCGGATGCTATTTATAAAGATTCATCATTAATAAAATTCTGGTGCGATTCGATTGTACTTCAAAGAGGTCCGGTTCATATTAACGATACTACACTTGCTTACCCAACTGTTGGAGAAGCCAATTCAGCCTACGGAAAAGCACTTGAAAACGGAATTGTAAGTCTAGGTGATGGAGGTATAGCAACAGCTTATTTTAAAGAAGGTGTTTTTGATGAAGAAGGTCCTGATTTTGCCATATTTGAGAATGGTTTTGAAATTCCGGGAACAGGCACTTACCATATGGAATTAGCCTTTGTTGAAGTAAGTACTGATGGAAAAAAATTCCACAGATTTCCAGCTCAAAGTTTAAATGATAGTATCAATCAGATTGATAATTTCACTGGTTTATATCCTGAAAAAGTTAGAAACCTTGCAGGAAAATATATTGCAGGATATGGAGTTCCTTTTGATTTGGAAGAACTGGTTGATAGTTTGCAAAAACAAACCATACATTATATTAGAATTGTTGATGTAGTTGGTAGTTTAAACGACAGTTTTGTAAGCAAAGATGCATTCGGAAGAAAAATAAACGACCCCTTCCCTACACCTTATCCTTCATCAGGCTTTGATTTAGATGCTATTGGAATTATTCATGGAAAAAGCTCCAATTCAATCAATGAATTATCATCAGCTTCATTCAACTTGTACCCAAATCCGATGAATGGAACTAAGGAGCTTTTTATAGAAAATCCATATGATGAAATATCGATTGAATGTTACGATAGCAATGGGAAACTTATTCATCAAATAAAAAGTAATGAATCAAAAATCAGTTTCAAACCTGAATCTTCATCAAACCTTATCTTTGTAAGAATTATTAGCAAGAAAGGCATATCAACCTACAAAATTCAACAATGGTAAATAAACTAATTTCATTCTTTTTTCTTTTTGGGTTGATGTTATCACTGTTTTCATGTGATAAAAAAGTTTGTTGTGTTAATCCACCTGAATCGCCAATAGATACTTTTAGTGAAGGATTACTGATTGGTAATGAAGGCAATTTTCAATGGGGAAATGCATCCTTGAGTTTTGTGAATCTTCATTTATATAAATCTGTTTTAATCAAGGATGTTTTCAAACAACAAAACCAAAAAAATCTGGGTGATGTATTACAATCCATGTATTTGTACAAGGATAAAATCTTTTTAGTAGTAAACAATTCAGGTAAAATTGAAATCATCAATAAAAGTGATTTTAAATCAGCAGGAAGTATTATAGGATTCAAATCACCTAGATATATTCTACCAATTTATAACACCAAAGCCTATGTAAGTGATTTGTACATGAATGGTGTTTATGTGGTAGATTTAATTCAAAAAGAAATAAAAAACAGCATTAAAATTCAAGGTTGGACAGAAGAGATGTTGTTTTATGAAAACAAGTTATTTGTTTGTAACAAGGAAAGTAAATACATCTATATTATTAATACCAGCACCGATCAATTACAAGACAGCATTGAAGTTGGATATGGTTCTGCAAGCATTTGTTTAGATGCAGAAAATAAAATCTGGATTAGTTGTATAGGAAAAGACAATACCTACCAAGGAAGAATTGTTAGGTTAAATCCAAGTTCGAAAGAGATACTGAAATCTTTCAATTTTGTTATGAATAATCCCCCAGGTAAAATTTTGTTTAATGCGAGTGATGCTAAAATCTACTTCCAAAACAAAGACATATACAGAATGGAAATGAAGGACGAAACCTTACCCGTTAATCCGTTTATTTCAGCCACTAATAAAAACATCTACAGCTTTTATTGCACATCAGATAAAACTTATATTTCTGATGCAAAAGACTTTGTTCAAGCCTCTGAAATCAGCATTTACAGCAATTCAACAGGATTAAAAGATACTTCATTTTATACTGGAACGAATTCATCTTCTTTCTTACAAATTCCTTAATCTGAAAAGCTTTTGGTATAGTTTACCGGAACAAAATATATTTGAAACCGGAATTCTACATGCAAGCAAAACTAAAATCAATTTCAGCGAAATTAATTTTACTCCTAATTTTTGGGGGATGTAACTTCATACTTTGCGCTCAACAGAGTAAATATTACAATTTCAATTTTAAGGATAAAGGAATTGAAGCTATTTTAGATAGCATTGAAAAAGTGAGTGCTAAAAAGTTTTATTACAGCAGTACTCTCATTCCTGTCCAAAGAAAAATTAGTCAGCAATTTGTAAATGCAAGCCTTACCGAAATTCTTCTGTTTTTATTCCCCGAACCTGATATAACAATAACAGAAGCTGAGAACAAAATTATTATTTCTAAGAAGAACAGTAAAAAATTCAGACTTAGTGGATTTATTAAAGAGCTTGGTAGTGCTGAAAACCTGATTGGCGTAAGTATTTCTGATATCAACCAAAGACATACCGCACAAACAAATCAATATGGCTTTTTCAGTTTGGAATTACCTGAAGGGACCAATAAAATTCGTTTTTCGTATGTGGGATATCAAACACTTTATAAAACATTTGATTTATCACAAAATATTGATGAAACTATCTTCCTCAAAAATGATGATGAACTAGATGAATTAATTATTAAAGCAAGTGAAGAAGAGCGATTAAAAAGCATTCAAAGTATAGAAATTCCTCTCAAACAAATTGGTGATGTTCCTGCTATGTTGGGTGAAAATGATGTTATAAAGTACCTGAGTCTGATGCCCGGTGTATCTAAAGGAACAGAAAGTAACCAAGGAATGTTTATTAGAGGAGGAACTCCCGATCAAAACCTTGTGATGGTTGATGATGCCACGATTTATAGTGCTTATCATTTATTTGGAATTAACTCACTTTTCAGTGGTTCAGAATTACGACAAGCAGAATTAAGTAAAGGTGGTTTTTCAGCAAAATATGGCGGTAGAACTGCATCTGTTTTGAATATGAGTTTAAAAGATGGTAACAGAGAACATTGGGATGTTGATGCCGGATTGGGATTATTGGCTTCGCATGTACAAGTAGATGGACCTCTTTTAAAAAACAAATCAAGTTTTCTATTTTCAGCAAGAAGAACCTATGTTGATTTATTAGCGAAACCTTTTTTGGCTCCTGATGAAGATGCCGCCTATTATTACTATGATATCAATTCGAAAATTAATTTCGATATCAACTCAAAAAACAGAATCTATTTTAGTCTTTACACAGGCAACGACTTGTTTAGAACTGAAACCACAAGCGGTGAAGACACTGATAAAGCCTTAATAAAATGGGGAAACCGAGCTTTTAGTTTAAGGTGGAATTCCCAACTAAACAATAAACTATTTTTAAATACAACAGCCTATAGAACCGAATATGCAAGTTTAATCAGTGTTGGATTTGCCAGTATTAGCAATGCAAACAGAATAGAACTCAAAACTGGAATTACTGACCTTGGATTAAAATCTGATTTAGATTATACCTACAACAATGCGCATTGGATTAAAACCGGATTCAGCATTATTCAACATCTATTTACACCAAGCATACTTAATCTTCAAGTTGATGAAAGAGGAGAATTAAAAACACTTCAGGAAACAAAAATAAATGGATTGGAAATGGCAGTTTATTTTGAAGACAAAATTAAAATCAACAAAAAAACAGAACTGAATACCGGTTTAAGAATGAATATTTTTAGTATGGGAAATACGCAATACTATTTTCCTGAACCAAGGATTCAATTAAACTATAATCCCAATAAAAACTGGATGTTGAATGCTGCTTATACACATATGACTCAGTATGTAAATTTAATCAGCACAGGTATGATGGGATTGCCATCTGAAATTTGGATACCAAGTACAGAAAAACTTCAACCTCAAATTGCAAAACAATTAAGCGCCGGTTATTCATGGAAAATCAATTCATATTTTAGTCTTTCACAAGAAGCTTATTATAAAAAAAGTAATCATTCAACAGCATATCGTCAGGGTGCAGGATTTTTATCTTTGTTAACCGAATACAATTCACTCAATAATGGAATTGAGTACTTTGAAAACCTGCTTACACAAGGTCAAACAGAAGCCTATGGAACGGAGTTGAACCTGAAATTTAAGAGAAAAAAAATTGAATCATGGGTATGTTATAACCTCGGTAAAATAAACCAACAGTTTGATGGATTAAATAACGGTAATTGGTTTGATGCCTTTTACGACAGACGTCATGATTTTAACTGGGTTGGAATTTATAAACCAAACAGTAAATGGACATTTTCATTATCATGGATATATGGTTCAGGATTTGCGATGAGTTTACCTTCTGCAAATTATGGGACATTCGGACATGCACCTGTTAACAATAGTGGTTTACAATTAGAAGGAGCTTATTCATCAAGCCAATATTATTTTTCACAAAAAAACAATTATAGAACAGCTGCTACACATAGAATGGATGCAGCTGTAAAGTATTTAATCAAAACAAAAAGAACCGATCAAATTCTAACACTCAGCATTTATAATGTTTACAACAGAGCCAATCCGTTTTACTACGATATAGATACAGAAGGAGAAAGCGGAAGAACGGTTCTAAAACAAGTCAGTTTTTTCCCTGTATTACCATCATTTTCATGGAGGATTTTATTCTAATGAAGAACAATATCAAACATCTGTTTTCATTACTGATTCTTTCAATGATTTTGATTGGATGTCAGAGAGAAAAAATTGTTATACAGGAATTAGCACCTGAACACAAAATTGCCGTGCATTGCTATTTAGATGGAGATAGTCGTAAGGAACTTGTATGTAAAGTATATAAATCGATACCGGTTTTTGGAAATACAAATTCAGAAAACAATCCAATTTTAGATGCAGTTGTTGAAATAGGAAACAATGGAAACTGGATTCAAATACCTTCTAATATCGAAAATCAGGATTATAGAGTGATTTTACCTGAGAGCTTTTTAAAGGACAATGCTAGCTACCAACTACGTATTAGCCATCCTGAATTTCCAACTGCAGAATCGAGTATTAACTTATTACCAAAATATATAACCGATGATATCTTCGGAACTGTTGAACTCATCAAATCTGAAACAGATAGCACTTTTGAACTGAAGTATTCGATAAGCTGGGCCGATGAAACCGGAAAAACAAATTATTACCGGGTAATACCTCAGGTTGGTTATATCAATGTTGACTTTCCAACTGATACATTTTACATGCCCCCAAATTATGGAAAACCCTATATCATAAACGAATCGAACAAAAAAGGAAACAGAATTGAATGGAAGGCCAATTCCAATTTTTATCCTTTTGGAGAAAATGGATTTAAGCCGGTTTCAATTAAAATTTACGTACTTAATACCGATAAAATTTACCACGATTATCATCACATCATTACTTTGATGGATTCTGAAGGCACACTTGCAGAGCCTAGTTTTTTCAAAGGAAATATAAAAAATGCTTTTGGAATATTTGCAGCATGTAATGGTATGTCTGAAAAAACTTTTCCTCTTGAATAGGGGTATTCTTATTTTCGGGACTCCTATAGGAAACCCAAAACATGGAAACTTCAGAAATTTTTGAGCTCATCGGCAAGGCTGATGCAGGATTCATCAGTACCTCCGAGCAAAAAAAGCTGGATGAATGGATTCATTCATCAGAAGAAAACCGGATTGAATATGAAGAACTATCTGCAATTTTTAAAGCCTCTGCTGATACAGATACCAAGTCAAGTGATGCCTCATGGGAAAGAGTAAAGTTTGCCATTGAAAGTAAATCTAATCCCCAAAAATCGAACAAAACCTGGTTGTGGCTAGCAGCATCTTTTATGGCTGTATCTATGCTAACCTACTTCTTTTATCCGAATCCAACTGCAGATGCCATGGTTTATAGTTCGGGTACCAATGAAATTAAATCGATTGAATTACCTGATGGAAGTTTAGTTCAACTGAATCAAAATTCAAAACTTACTTTTAGTGAAAAGGATGGAAAAAGACTTTGTTCATTTGATGGAGAAGCCTTTTTTGAAATCAGCAAGAATCCTGAAAAACCATTTTTAATTGAAGGCAATCATACCAATATTCAGGTTTTGGGAACCAAGTTTTTATTTACCGACCGCTCAGGTTCAGAGGAAGCTTTGGTAAAGGTGACAGAAGGAAAAGTAAAGTTCAGTGATAAAAAATTAAACGAGAAAATTTTAGTTGCCAATGAAGAAGCCATTTATGTGAACGATGGATTAATCAAGAAAAACAAAACAGAAAATTTCGATATCAAAAAATGGCAATTAAAGGAACTCGATTTTAATGATGCAGTTTTAGCTGAAGTCATACCGCAGATTGAATCAATGTATGGCGTTTCTATTCAATGTTCGCAGCCCGGTATGATGTATTGCAGGTTCAGTGGCAATTTTAAAAACGATAAGATTGAAACTGTACTCGAAGTTTTGGCCGGAAGTCTGAACATCAAACTAAGCACAAAAAACAATAGCTACTTATTGGAAGGAAAGGCTTGTGACAATGAGTAGCACTATTTATCAAATTCCGGAAGAAGAGCTTTTAAATCGCTTAAAAACGGGCGATATGAAAGCATTTGAAGTGATATACAAGTCGTTTCACAAAATGTTATGGCATTATGCCAAAGAGATGTTAAAAGATGAAGATGAGGCAGAAGATACCGTTCAGCAATTGTTTATTCGTATTTGGGAAAAAAGGGATTCCTTGCTTATCAGCAGCTCCTTCAAAAGTTATTTATTTACATCCGTAAGAAATGCCTGTTTAAAGAAAATGGAAAAAGCTGTAAGAGAAAAAGCTAGTGACCCACTTGAATCAACAGAAATGGAAAGAGTTGGGAAAGCACAAGACCCGGCGCAGTTCAAGGATTTACAATCAGCCATACAACAATCAATAGAATCATTACCTGAAAGATGCAGACTGGTTTTTAAACTTAGCAGGTTTGGCGGTTTAACGTATAATGAAATTGCAAAAGAACTGGAACTATCGGTAAAAACAGTAGAGAACCAAATGTCGAAAGCCTTACAAACATTAAGGCAGGATTTAAAGCATCATTTTAGTTGGATGATTCCTGGATTTTTTATTATGATGGAAAAGATTGGTGAGATACATGATTTTATTATTCAATAGCCCCGGGTTAAAACCACAGGGCTATTAAATAATAAAATTTCCATCCCAACAAAATAGCCTTTGATTAAAACATGAAAATATTTCACCAATTCTTCTATAACCCCGGAATAAACAAGAATATATTTTACAAATTCCTCAATAGCCCCGGGTTAAAACCACGGGGTTATTGAGGAATCAGACAGATTCGTTTATAATTAAAAAAGAATATCCGCTTCTTTACCAATAAATTTAAAAAAATCACAAAACCACCCCAAAAC
>CALRIT020000029.1:0-35525 GCA_943361925.1 Vulcanococcus limneticus LL
TCTAAAACCTCCTCTAATGATGTCACAGATGGGTCGAAAACAATTTGCGCTACCTCTGCATGTCCACTTGCTCCTGAACAAACATCTTCGTAAGTCGTATTTTTGTCGGTACCGCCAGAATAACCTGATTCAACAGATTTAACTCCTTCCAACATTTCATAAACGGCCTCAACACACCAGAAACATCCACCACCTAATACAAGTGTATCTAGCTTTGGTTTAGAGTTCTTTTCAGTTGCCAATTCTTTCTCACTAACAAAATCCAATGAAACAGAATTAACACAATACCTTTGGCCTGTTTCAGTAGGACCATCATCGAACAAATGCCCTAAATGCCCACCACATTTGGCACACATGATTTCGGTTCTTTGCATACCATGACTATTGTCTGTAACGGTTTTGATTTTACCACCTTTGATTTCCTTATCAAAACTTGGCCAACCGCAATGCGAGTCAAATTTCATATCATCAGTAAACAATTCATTTCCACAAGCAGCGCATTTGTAAACGCCTTTTTCTTTGTTCATCAAGAGTTTGCCTGTATAAGGAGCTTCAGTACCTTTCTGACGAAGTACATAATATTGCTCTTCTGATAATTCCTTTTTCCACTCATCATCAGATTTTACTACAGAGCCGCTTGCACTTTGAGCAATTTGTTTGTTTGAATTTTGCTTTTGAGCGCAAGATTCCAGACTTAATAACACTATTAAAAAGCTAAATAACAATTGTAAGTTTTTCATAAATAGTTTGATTTATATAATGATTAGTCGTTAAGGATAATTAAACCTTACAAAATATTATAACCAATACTAAATAACATCATAACCGACCATTTGTTTATATCATTCAATCGCATTTATGATTGTTGTTTCCATTTCCTTCTTTTTTTCTTCGCTCAATTTAAAACTTGGATTTTCTTGAAGGTTAGATATAAACTTACTTAATTCACTTTTTAATAATTCAGATTGGGTATAATAGTTCTTGCATGAATCACAAACATTCAAGTGAATTTTAACTTTCCATTTTTCTAAAAAGCTTAGTTGCTTATCATGAAAACGATCGGCTAAAGCACTCGTTTGTTTGCAGTTAAACAGTAATTTTGTCCTCATAATTTCTTTCCATAATAAGTTTTTTCTAAACAAGCCCGCATCAATAATTTAGAGCGATGTAACATCACCCAATAGTTAGACGGACTAATTCCAAATTCCTTACAAATTTCTTCAGCATCTCTTTCTTCCATGTATTTGGCAAAGAATACAGGCCTTAATTTGATTGGGATTTTACTGATACAATATTGAATCCATTCCAAAATTTCCTTGTTCAAGATTTGATTATCGGCAGCATTTTCACTTAACCAATTTTGGGGTGCTGATTCTCTTTTCCAATGAGCAAAAGAGCTAGAAGTCTCTTCAAAAAATGAAGCATTAAATTCATTCTCTGTTTCATTCAAATATGATTCAGAATTCTTAAGAACTTCTTTTTTTCTATAATAATCGATAATTTTATACTTGAGGATGCTTATTAACCAAGTCTTTGGCGAGCTTTCTCCTTTAAAGCCATCAATTGATTTAAAGGCAGATATAAGTGTTTCCTGAACCAAATCCTCTGCTGTTTCTTTATTCCCAGTTTTCAAAAAAGCATAAGAATATAAAAAATCACCATGTGCAGAAATCCATTCACTTATAATATGCATTGAGACAAAGTACGTTCTTCTAATTAAAATTTCATGTAAAAATTATTCAAGTAAAATTATTTTGAATAATCTGACCATTAAAAATAAGAAAAAAAATAAATCGATTTTGTATAATTGAATACAATCTATATTTAGGAAAATCTATGTTTTCAATTAAGCATATCAAATTCGATTCAATGACCTATGTCCTTCATTTTGTAAATGGAAAAATTAACAAAGAAGGAAGAGGTTTATCATTTTTTTATTTTACTTATAATAGTTCAATAGCTGCAATTCCTATGGGAAGTAATGATCTTCCATTTATATTTAAGGAAACAACTAGTGATTATCAAACAGTAAATATTCAAGGCCAGATAAGCTATAAAATTAATGAACCTGCGGTATTAGCCGATGTTTTAGACTTTACCGTTAATGACAATGGGGTGTACAAAAAGAATGATATTGAAAAACTAAATCAAAGAATCATTAATGAAGCCCAAACTGCAACTTCCTCTTTTCTACATGAAATAAAATTAAAAGATGCGATAAGGTCAGCAAAATCAATCGAAGAAAAGATTATCTCAGGGCTAAAAAGTTCGAACTCTATTGCCATGATGGGTATTGAAATTCTTGGAGCAAATATTTTAGCAGTTCAAGCCAGTCCGGAAATGGCAAGAGCCTTGGAAACCGAAACCAGAGAAAAACTTCAACAAGAAGCTGACCAAGCTATTTATGAAAGAAGAAATTTTGCAGTAGAACAAGAAAGAATCATAAAGGAAACTGAGTTAAATACTGAAATTGCTGTTGAAGAAAAGCAAAAGCAAATTTCAGAAAAGAAAATGGAATCAGAAGTTCAAAAAGCAGAAAACGATAGGAAGTTAAGAGAGATGAAACTTCAGGCTGATATTGCTATTGAAAATCAAAGAAAATTATTCATCGAACAAAAAACTGCCAACGACAAAAAAGAAGCTGAAACTTCCGGATATGTTATTGAAACTACTTTAAAACCATATAAAGATATTGACTGGAAAACCTTAACTGCTTTAAATAACAATCCAGACCCTAAGTTTAATATTTCACTTGCTTTTAGAGAACTAGCAGAAAATGCCGGTAAAATTGGAAACTTAAATATCAGTCCTGATTTGTTAAACTCGCTTTTAAAAGATAATAATGATGAGGAATAATGGGCTTTGAATACGGAATCATTGTAAAAAACAAAACCAGGCTTGAAAACTTGATTGAAAGATTCAATACAAAAGCTCAAGCTAAATTCTATATTGAAAGTTCCGGTGGTAATTTTTCTGAATATGTTGAAGAACATGAGATCTTTCAGGAATCTTTACTTTCATTACAAGTGCAACTCTCAAAGTTTATCAAAAATAAAACCATTGAAAGAAGTTTCCTTCCATCATTTATCTTTTCAAACCAACATATAATTCTTGTTATTGGTCAAGATGGATTAGTTGCAAATACAGCAAAATATTCTAATTCATGCCCCATTGTTGCTGTTAATCCTGATAAAAACAGATATGATGGAATTTTACTTCCATTTCAGGTTAATAATTTTACCACCGGAATTGAATCTGTTTTAAATGGAAATTACTCTTTTAAAACCATGCATTTTGCTGAAGCAAAATTAAACAATGGCCAAAAATTACTTGCTTTTAATGACTTATTCATAGGCACTTCTTCGCATATTTCTTCACGTTACAGAATAAACTTCAATGGCCAATCTGAAGAACATTCTTCCAGTGGAATTATTGTTTCAACTAAAGCAGGTTCCAGTGGTTGGCTTAGTTCTATGTATAATATGGCGCATGGTTTACTTAAATCAATCCATCCTGATGAAGTTAAAATTCAACCAAAATTAAAAAACAAAGATTTAATTTTTGTAGTGAGAGAACCTTTTAAAAGCAAAAAAACTCAAATTGATATTTGTTATGGATTAATCAAGGAAAACTCAACTTTACAAATTGAATCATACATGCCAAATTCAGGTGTAATTTTTAGTGATGGTATTGAATCCGATTTTATCCATTTTAATAGTGGTTCTATAGTTTCAATTGGTTTAGCAAATGAAACCGCAAAATTAGTACTCAATAATCATGACAAATAAACTCAAGCTCTTAGTACTTTGTGGCAGAAATAAAAAGCGAAGCAGAACTGCAGAATTCATTTATAAAAATGATCCTCGACTTGAAATTCGCTCTGCAGGAATTAGTCCTTCTAGTGTAAGAAAGGTTTCTGAAAACGATATGAATTGGGCTGAACTTGTTTTAGTGATGGAAAAGAATCAAAAAAACAAAGTAAGAGAAATGTTTTCTCATTTGGAATTACCTCAAATTGATGTGCTGGATATTCCAGATGAATACGAATTTATGGATGAGGAATTAATTAGTATGCTGAAAACATCTATCAATACTTACCTTTAAATGCAATGTAAATTCATACTAAACATTAAACTTTTTTCTTGATTCTTTAATCGTATCCATATTTTCATTAGCCCATTTTGCCAATGAATTAATATAAGGTACCAATGATTTCCCTAAATCAGTAATTTCATATTCAACTCTTGGTGGTACTTCCGGATAAACTGTTCTCCTTATTAATCCATCTGCCTCTAATGACCTTAAAGTAACCGTTAACATTTTTTGTGAAATATCCGGACCAATTTCTTTATTGATTTCATTAAATCTTAAGCGATTTTTTTCACCTAAAACTATCAATACTAAAATCGACCATTTATCGCCAAATCTATCTAAAACACCTCTTACCGGGCAGTTCAAAATGCCTGTTTCAGAATTTTTAAAATCATTTACCATTTTATTCCCTTGGTTATCAGTTTAACTAACTTTCAGGTAAGTAAAGCACCTTCAGGCAAGTTCTTGTTTCGCCTAAAGCCTCTATTTACCTTTGCTATACAAAAGTAAGTTAATAACTATTATTAATCAATAAATTTAAAAAATAACAAAATGAGTAAAATTTTAATTACAGGAGCAAGTGGTCAATTAGGCCGCCAAATTGTTCTAAATGCTTTAAAAAAAGTTGAAGCAAATCAAATTGCAGTTTTGGTTCGTGATGCATCTAAGGCACAAGATTTAGCCGATTTAGGTGTAGATATCAGAATTGGTGATTATCATCAAACAGAATCTTTAAAAAATGTATTTGATGGCATTTCTAAACTCCTTTTAATTTCATCAAGTGATTTCAATAACAGATTTGGTCAACATAAAAATGTAATTGATGCTGCCAAAAATTCTGGGGTGAAACATATTTTTTATACCGGAGTTAGTTTAAAAGACATAGAGAATTCTCCATTAAAACCAATGATTGGTGATCACTTTTTAACAGAGGATTATATTAAATCATCCGGTTTAACTTATACTTTTTTACAAAACTCTTTGTATGCTGAAGTAATACCAATGTTTTTAGGAGAAAATGTTTTAGAAACAGGAATTTATTTTCCTGCAGGTGATGGTAAAGTTCCATTTGTTTTAAGAAGTGATTTAGCTGAGGCAACAACAAATATTCTTACTATAGGAAATCATGAAAACAAAACCTACCAACTTACCGCTTCTAAATCTTATTCATTTGGAGATATTGCATCAATACTAAGTGAGTTAAGTGGTAAAAGCATTAATTATATTAGTCCTGAGACTGCTGACTTTGAAAACATGTTAAAACAATTCGGATTACCTGAACACATCATTTCAATGTCGTCTTTATTTGCTGCTGGAATTAAAAACAATGACTTCAATGAAATTCATTCTGACTTAAAAACTTTATTAGGCAAAGAAGCAACAGATTTGAAGAGTTCATTAAAAGGACTATTAAATTTGTAATCGTTATAATCAAAAACAAACAAAAAGCCCCGAAATTCGGGGCTTTTCTTTTTCAAGAAAATGAAGGATTTACTATAAGATTTCAACCAAAACCTAATACCTTAAAAGCAAAATCCTTCAAGATTTTTAGTGGAATTGTTCTTCTTCAGTTGAACCTTTTAATGCTCCGGTAGATGCTGTTCCACTTGTTACTGTATTTTGTACAGCATCAAAATAACCTGTTCCAACAAAAGCCTGGTGTTTGATGGCTTTAAATCCTTTGGCTTGCAATGCAAATTCTCTTTGTTGTAATTCTGAAAACCCAGCCATTCCTCTTTCAACATAATTTGAAGACAATTCAAACATGGATGTATTTAAAGCATGGAAACCGGCTAATGTAATAAACTGAAATTTATAACCTAAATCTGCCAATTCTTCGCGGAAAGTTAACATCTGTTTTTCATCCATAAATTTTGCCCAGTTAAATGAAGGAGAGCAATTATAAGCCAACATTTTACCCGGATATTTAGCATGAATTCCTTGTGCAAATTCTCTTGCCAATCCAATATCAGGATTACCCGTTTCCATCCAGATTAAATCTGCATAAGGTGCATAACTCAAACCTCTGTCGATGCCTTGCTCCAGGCCATTTTTCACATAATAAAAACCTTCAGCAGTGCGACCTTTTTCATATTGTACAAATTTCACATCACGTTCATCAATATCAGAAGTAATTAAGTTAGCTGCTTCTGCATCTGTGCGTGCAATAACTAAAGTTGAAGTACCCAATACATCTGTTGCCAATCGAGCAGCAATGAGCTTGTTGATGGCTTCCTGAGTTGGCACCAATACTTTACCACCAAGATGTCCGCATTTTTTTGCTGATGACAATTGGTCTTCGAAATGAACGCCTGCTGCTCCTGCTTCAATCATCCATTTCATTAATTCAAATGCATTCAGGTTACCACCAAATCCTGCTTCTGCATCTGCTACAATTGGAACCAACCAATGCCTGTCAACATCTCCACTTAAATTAGCAATCTGATCTGCTCTCAATAATGCATTGTTGATTCTTTTCACAACAGCAGGTACTGAATCTGCAGGATACAAACTTTGGTCGGGATACATACTTGAAGCCAGATTTGCATCGGCCGCAACCTGCCATCCTGATAAATAAATAGCTTTCATTCCGGCCTGAACTTCTTGTACAGCCTGGTTTCCGGTTAAAGCACCAAGACCTGCTACCCAATGGTCTTCTTGTAAAAGTTTCCATAATCTTTCTGCTCCCATTTGAGCCAAAGAATATTCGATTTTGTAAGAACCCGCAAGTTTAACAACTTCTTCTGCGGTGTAAGGACGTTCTACGCCATTCCAGCGTGGATTTGAAGCCCAATCAGCAATGAGGGCATTGATTTTTTCTTGTTGATTTGACATGTTCATTTGATTTTATATTTTTAAAATTTGGGAAAGAGGTGTCCTATAGCGATAGATTTTCTATTACTTTATTTACGTTGATATATTTAATTTGATTTTAGTCTATTTGTGAATAGGCATTTAAAGTTAGGAACTCATCAAACTCAGATTGTTTGATAAATGCATCGAACATAGAAATGGCTTTTTGACAATTTTCTTTTTCAAAAGCAGAACCCAATTCAGTTTTCAAAACATCAATTTCTTCATTAAGAATTTTTTGGTATCGACTAAAAGTGATTGGTTCACCATCTGAAGTTTTAGCACCATGTTTTAACCATTGCCAAACCTGAGCTCTTGATATTTCAGCAGTAGCGGCATCTTCCATAAGATTATGAATGGCTGCTGCCCCTACTCCATCTAACCAGGAGTTGATGTATAAAATGGCTACATTGATATTCATCCTAATACCAGCTTCAGTAATGATTGGATTTGGTGATTGAAAGCCCAATAAGTCTTTTGCTTCAACATGGTATTCTTCACATAATCGGTGTTTTTGATGAGGATTTAAGCCTAATGCCTGATTAAATGCAGTTATAGCAATTGGTACTAAATCAGGATGAGCAACCCATGTACCATCGAAACCAGTTGAAGCTTCCAGTTCTTTATCTGCCTGAACTTTTTCGAAAGCAATTCTATTTACAGCTTCATCTTTTCTGCTTGGTATAAAAGCCGACATTCCACCCATAGCATGTGCACCTCGTTTATGGCAGGTTTTTACCAATAGTTTAGCATAGGCTCTCATAAATGAAGAACTCATAGTAACTAAGGAACGATCGGGTAAAATACAATCAGAATGATTTTTGAATTTTTTGATGATTGAAAAGATATAATCCCATCTACCGGCATTTAATCCTGCCATATGATCTTTGAGTTCGTAAATAATTTCATCCATTTCAAAAGCAGCAAGAATGGTTTCTATTAAAACTGTGGCTTTAATACTTCCATTGGGAATACCTAAATATTCCTGAGCTTCAACAAAAACATCATTCCATAAACGTGCTTCTAAATGACTCTCTAATTTAGGAAGATAAAAATAAGGACCAGAACCTTTACTTAATAATTCTTTGGCATTATGAAAGAAGAACAATCCAAAATCAAACAACGAACCTGATACTTGTTCTCCATCAACTAACATATGTTTTTCTAATAAATGCCAGCCTCTTGGTCTTACTTTTAATACAGCAGGATTATTTGATAAAGTATAAGATTTCCCATTCTCTGCCACAAAATCAATCTGCCTTTTAATTGCATCTCTTAAATTGATTTGTCCTGATAGATTATTATCCAATGTTGGAGAATTGGCATCTTCAAAATCAGCCATAAATACTTTTGCCCCAGAGTTCAATGCATTAATAACCATACGCCTATCTACAGGGCCTGTTATCTCTACTCTTCTATCTTGTAAGTCAGATGGAATTGGAGCAACCTGCCAATCAGCATCTCGGATGGATTTGGTATCAGCTAAAAAATCAGGAAAATTTCCATTATCAATATCCAGTTGACGAAGAGTTCTTTTATTCAATAATTCCTTTCTTCGCTCATTGAAAATTTTATGTAGGTGCACTACAAACTCAATTGCTTCATCACTAAGAATTTCTCTATAGCTATCTGAAATTTCCTTTGTAAAACGAAAAGCTTCATTGCTTTCGTAAGATTTTGTTTGGGATATCATGTGATTGTGGTATAAAAGCCCAAATTGAAATCGGGCTAATGAACTTATATAGGTTTGAATGATTTTAGTTTTTCAATTTTTGTTTACACTTTAGATTAAACATCCATTTTAAATTTTACTTTTTTATAAAATCCAAAATGATGTTTTTTTCAAATCCCGGTAATTTATTGGTTCATCCTATCTGTTATAGTGATTCAAACCTAATTCAGCGAAATTTATTAAACAAGCGAATTTTCGCTAATTATATATACTATTCTAAAAACAACATGAAATAAATACAAATGACATATTATCAGATATTTGAATTCATTTTATTAAATACAATTCAAGGTGTATTTTTAACACTAAGCTAAACAAAAATACCTGCAAAAATCAGGGTTAAGGAAGATTAACACTTCAAGTAATTATTTAATTTCATGAATCTAGTAGATGAAATTTTTAAGAAGCATTCATTAAAACATGAAATGATTTATATTGGTTGAAAAAAAATGATTATAAGAATATACTGGCTTTTGCTTTTTATCAGCCTTGCTCCTATTATGAATGCTCAATCACAAACTAAAACTTTACTTTTTATTGGCACCTATACAAATGAAGTTCCAGCAAATGGAATTTATATTTATGAATTTGATGATAGAGATGGCTCTTTAAAAAAGCTAGGTCAAGGTGAAAATATTACCAACCCCTCGTATTTAACTATTTCACCGAATGGGAAATTTTTATATGCTTGTACAGAAACCAGAACTCCCTTTGAAGGAAGTATTAGTTCCTTTAAAATTGATAGCTTTAAAGGTGAAATAAAACCATTAAACCAGAAAGCAAGTGGTGGAGCAAATCCGGTTTATTTAGATATTCATCATTCAGGGAAATACCTTGTAAATGCGAATTATACTGGTGGTTCAGTTTCTTTATTTGATATAAATGAAGATGGAAGTTTAAATGATGCTAAATATATATTTCAATTTAAGGACAGTAGTATTAATAAGTCCCGACAAGAAAGTTCACATATTCATTCAGCAAATTTTTCTCCTGACTATAAGTTTGTTTATTTACCTGATTTAGGAGCTGATAAAATAAGGGTATTTGAATTTCACAATGATTCATCTAATCAATTTTTTGAAAACAAATTGCTTGAAGTTAAATCAGAATTGGGAAGTGGTCCTAGACATTTTACCTTCCATCCTTCAGGTAAATTTGCTTATTGCATTGAAGAGCTAAGCGGCACAGTTTGTGTATACTCTTGTGAAAATGGGAAGTTAATAGAAAAACAAAAAGTAAAATCTTATTCTAAAACACAAGATACTTATGGTTCTGCAGATATACATATTTCACCTGATGGTTTATTCCTTTATGCTTCAAATAGGTGGATAGATGAAAATACAATTGCGGTGTATTCAGTTTCAAAAGAGGGCACCATCAAACTAATTCAACACCAGAAAACAGGCGGAGATCATCCAAGAAATTTCACCTTAGATCCAAGTGGAAAGTTTTTACTGGTTGCTAATAAAAACTCTAATAATGTTATAGTATTTAAAAGGGATGTTAAAACAGGACTATTAAGCCAAACTAAAAATGTAATTGAAGTACCTAATCCATCTTGTTTAAAAATGAAAAGGTTTTTGAAAAATTAAATTGAAAAAGAAATTGTAGATGTAAAAAAAATGAATTATTTTGAACTTAAATTGTATCAAAATCTATGAAACTCCACACCCCTATTGCGAATACTACTTTGCTTAAATTGGCTTTCTTCCTTTTCCTGTTTGCATCTTACACTTCAACATTTGCGCAAAATAAATGTAAAACTAAGGTTTCTTATTTTGCTTCAAGAAACCCTGAAAAACTGGCTTTGAAATTAACAAGCCATTTAAATGATGATGCAGAAAAAGTAGAGGCCATTCATTGTTGGATTACGCATCATATAAAATATGATGTTAAAAAAAGCGGGAAATACGATTTTAGTCGAATTCCTGTTGAAACTATTCTAAAAAAAAGAAAGGCTATTTGTACAGGTTATACCGACCTATTTAACGAACTGTGTAAACATTCAGGAATTACATCTACTGAGGTTCCAGGTTATACTAAAGGCTTACTTACTGACCTAAATGATCATTTCTATATAGATGAACATATATGGAATGCAGTTTACATCAACAATGAATGGAAATACATAGATAATACTTGGGATGCCGGATATGTAATTAATCACAAAAGAACGATATGGGGAGCCTTTGTTTATTTCTTCTCTGGTGGCAAATACGACCGTTTTAAAATCAAACCCAGATTTAAATTCAGACCCGTTTTAGACTATTATTTAAAAGATGCCAATTCATTTAACTATGATCATTTTCCTGCAAATCCATTGTGGCAATTTGCTTCACCATCTTTAAGTTTAAAAGATTTTGAAACAGACAGCAGTTTTTTTCTGAGGAAGAAAACCACATTAGAACAATTAGCTGATAACCCTAATGCCAATGAAGAAAGACTAGCATTTATCACTAAGCCTGAATCTGAAAAATTAGTTGAGAATGGAAAATCAATTTACAATTTCAATAACCGAAATCCTTATACCCTTGCAACAGGTGAATTGTTAACCGCGTTTGAATTATATGAAAAACTGAGTAGTCCGGATAAAACAGAATTACCTAAACAAAAAACAAAAGAGATTATTTATGCCAATCTGAAATCAGCTAAAATTCATTTCGATAGTAGTATATATCAACTTGGACTTCAAAAGGAAGAATTAAAATACAATAACAGAAGAAAACATGAAATCCTTGGTTTCCAAAACAAGAATTTAATTGCCTCTGCGAGAAGAATTGAAAAGAAAATGGAGTCAATGCCTAAAACAGTATTAAAGGTTAAACTTGATTTAAAATTAGTTAATAAAAAGAATAGAACCCGATACAAAGATTTTATTAAATCGAAAAAGGTTTTTAATACAATTAGAGCAAAACAATTTATACTAAGTGATTCAAATGATGCTGAAATAAAAATAA
Source organism: Vulcanococcus limneticus LL (assembly GCA_943361925.1). Taxonomy (GTDB): domain Bacteria; phylum Bacteroidota; class Bacteroidia; order UKL13-3; family UKL13-3; genus CAISCU01. The sequence goes on from CALRIT020000029.1 coordinate 11,635, forward strand.
CACATTATACCGATTCAATAAAAATCATAAATGAGTTATTGTTCAATCAGTTTGCATATCTGGATAGTCTTTATGAGCAATACAATCATCATTTTGCATATTATGGCTATGTAAATTCTAACAATATTCAAGGCATTAAACACATCAATAATTTGAGGTTAAACTTTGAAGATGATTTAGATTATTATGTAAGGAGTAATAAAGACAGTATTATTCACTACAAAAAACAATCTGACTCTCTCCTATTTGGCAAGGACAAGGTTTTTATTTTGAATAATTATATCAAAGAAGCTAAAAAGTTAAAATCATTGTTTACTCGTTTACATTCCGCACATAAAGCATTGGAAGTCAACTATGCCAAACTAGTTAAAAATGGTGCAAACAGAGAACAATATTTAGAATCAGACTTCAAAAATAAAGACAATTTTAGAACAGAATTAAATCAGTATTTAACAGATTTAGTTACCGTTTTCAATCATGTTCAATTCTTAAATCAGTATTGTAAAAAGTTGAAGCATAATACAGAAGTTGAACGAAAACAATATGAAATGGAAAAAAGTATCGAGGCAAAATGTTATGCAGCAAGAAGCACAAATATCAACCAACACTATACCGCATTAAGCAAAAACTGCAAAAACGGAATTCAGGCTTGTACTAAAATTAAAGAGAAAACTAAAAAAGAATGATAAAGAATATTCAAATCCTTGAAGACAAAATTTTATCTGATAATTGGTACGTATTACACAAAATAAAATTTGAATATACTGGCAAAGATGGCCATCAACATTTACAGGAAAGAGAATCTTATGACCGAGGAAATGGTGCTGTAATTTTATTGTATAATCTGGAATCGAAAAACGTTATCCTTACTCGTCAATTCCGAATGCCAACTTTTGTTAATGGAAATGAAAGTGGTATGATGATAGAAGCCTGTGCAGGTTTACTTGATGAAGACCAACCTGATGATTGTATCAGAAGAGAAACTGAAGAAGAAACAGGTTATAAAATTCAAGATGTAAAAAAAGTTTATGAAGCTTATATGTCGCCTGGCTCAGTTACTGAAAAACTTTACTTTTATATTGGAGAATATTCGAAAAACATGAAGATAAGCGATGGTGGCGGAGCAGAAGGCGAAGATGAAAACATAGAAGTTTTGGAAATCCCATTTGAACAATCACTTGAAATGATTGAAAACGGTGAAATTAAAGATGCAAAGACTATCCTTCTGATTCAGTATTTAAGGCTTAAAAATATCTTGTAATGGATAATAAAAAAACGATGATGATATTGGTTGCAGGACCTTATCGTTCTGGAACAAATGATAATCCGGAACTTATACATCAAAATGTAAAGGCAATGAGCGCAACAGCTTTGGAGATTTACAAAATGGGACATTTGCCTGTACTTGGAGAATGGTTTGCTTTGCCACTCATTGAAGAAGCAGGCTCAAAAAATATTGGTGATGAAATATTTAATGAAATATTTCACCCGGTAGCCATTCGTCTTATAAAACATTGTGATGCTATACTCAGAATTGGCGGAGCTTCTGCCGGTGCTGATGAAATGGTGAGGATTGGAAAAGAAAATAATAAAATCATCTATTTCAAAACTGAAGATATTCAAGGGATTTAGTTTTTCGTCTTGGTATCATTAAAATCAATTAATTTGAAAGCTAAACTTACAATTTTCATTACTTTCCTTTTCTTCTTATTTTGTTCAGTTTCTTGCACTGAAACTAAACAAAAAATTTCAAGTGTTAATGACCGAATTTTAGGTCTTGCTTTTTACTTTATTGATAGGTTACTGCCAAGTTACGATTCAGATAGGCCTGATACAGAAAACAACAAAAAAAGATTTGAATCACATCTGGAAACGGATTTTAATCCGTCAGTAAAAAACATATATAGTTATGCAGATTTTCTAGGTATTGATTATAGTGTTCATATTGCATTTGAAGCAGATTCCCAAACTATCAATCAGATTATTCAAAACAAGGATATGAAAATAGTTAGTGAAGAAAAAGGTGGTGGTTTGTATAATGGTTTAGATTTTCCATGGTGGCATCGATATGAATTAGAAAAAATGGTTCCATACCAATATGGTAATTTGGGTGATTATATGGAATTTCTCTGGTATGATCGAAATAATGGCAAAGCATATTATCAAGAATTTAGTATGTAAATCAAAAAAAATAATTATCTTCAATAAAAATTATCATTATGCACAATGCCATCAACTGGTTCGAAATTCCTGTTTCAGATTTCGACAGAGCCAAAAAATTTTATGAAACTTTATTTGAATCTGAAATGTATGTAATGGAAGCCATGGGAATGAAATCTGCTTTCTTTAATGCTGATATGAAAGCAGGTGGAATTGGTGGTTGTATCATACAAGGTAATGGCTATGAACCTTCAGACAAAGGTTCTGTGGTTTACTTAAATGGTGGTGATGATTTAAATACTCCTTTAGCAAAAGTTGAAGCTGCAGGTGGTAAAATTGTGTTAGAGAAAAAAGCAATTGGTCACAATGGATTTATGGCCTTTTTCATAGATACTGAAGGAAACAAAATAGGATTACATTCCAGAAACTAACTTTATAAAAGTAGTTTCTTTAAAATAGACATTATTCTAAGCTTTTGAAGCTCTTGATAATTCCGTATTTTTACCGCAATGGAGTCGGAACAAAATCAGGAGCCCAAAAAAGCAAGAAGAGTTCGCTATAAAGGAACTCACCCTAAATCGTTTAAAGAAAAATACAAGGAATTACAGCCGGAAAAATATGCCGATGATATTGAAAAAATCAAACAACAAGGCAGGACCCCGGCCGGAATGCATCTTTCTATTTGTGTAAATGAAATTCTTGATTTCCTAAAAATTAAACCCGGTCAAATTGGTTTGGATGCAACTTTGGGTTATGGTGGACATAGCCTGGAAATGCTTAAACAACTAAAAGGCAAAGGCGTTTTGTTTGCTACAGATGTCGACCCAATTGAACTTCCTAAAACAAAAGAACGTTTAGAAAAAGCCGGATTTGGGGAAGACAAAGTAAAAATTCGCAAAATGAATTTTTCACAAATCGACCAATTACAAGAAGAGTCAGGACTTTTCGATTTTATATTGGCGGATTTGGGCGTTTCATCTATGCAAATCGATAATCCAGATAGAGGTTTTTCATATAAAATTGAAGGACCATTAGACCTTAGACTTAATCCTAAAAGTGGAAAACCTGTTTCTGAATACCTTAAAAATTGCTCTGTTGAATTTTTGGAAGAATTGTTTGAGGTTAATTCAGATGAACCTTATGCAAGACAAATTGCCCGTGAAATAGTCAATCATAAGGGTAATGTTCAAACTACTACACAGCTTTATCAAATCATAACAGATGCCTTGCAATTTTTACCTGCATCTACAAGAAAAGAAGAAATTAAAAAGGCATGTCAAAGATGTTTTCAAGCATTAAGAATAGCGGTAAATGACGAGTTCGGAGTACTTGAAAGCTTTCTTGAAAAACTTCCATATACTATGAAATCAGAAGGAAGAGTTGCTATCCTTACCTTTCATTCCGGTGAAGACAGAAGAGTAAAAAAAACATTTCAAGCATTATACAGAGCTGGTGTATTTTCGGAAATTTCACAGGATCCTATAAGACCGGGAGCTGAAGAAATCTTTAACAATCCAAGAGCAAAATCAGCAAAACTGAGATGCGCCATTAAAGCTTAAAATATGATTTTAGAAGAAAATGATTTTTTGCAACATCAGTTGTTTCTGGCGTCTGTTTCGCCAATAAAAATAAGAAACAGAAAAAGATCCAGGTATATCAATAGCTTTTTAATATTAATATGGGCAGGTATCTCTTTTTGGAATGATAGTCCATATACGGCAATGTTTTTCGGAGTTACCTCTATATTGTTTTTTCTCGCATTTCCCTATTATTCCAAATGGTTTCACAAGCGCCACTATACAAAATTTGTAAAGGAAAATTTGAATGATAGATTTGGAAAAAACATAGAATTTGAATTCAGAGAAGACTGTTTTTATTCGAAAGATGATAACGGAGATGGAAGCATAGAATATGTTGACACTGAAATTATTTATGAAACTGGAGACTATTTTATTCTCAATTTTACAAATGGTGATTCCTTTTTAATTGCAAAAAACAAAGTCGACAACCTTGAGTTTATCAGAAACAAAATTCAAGAGCTACAAGTAAATTTTGGAATACCATTTGAACAAAAACTGGATTGGGTTTGGAAATAAAACTAAAAAGAAATTAATTAAGGATTTTAAACCTTTTGAACCTATTTAAATCTCAATTGAAATTTAAATATGAATAGGTTCATTTTCATCATCATTCTTTTTTGCTCTTGTAATCGAGAAATAGATGAGTCAAAATTTTTATCAGGTGATGTCATTTTTCAGGAGTCGGAATCAAGCCAAAGTAAAGCAATTCAATTAGCCACCAAATCTAAATACTCCCATTGTGGAATCATTTATAAAAAGAATGGCCAAACTTATGTTTTAGAAGCAGTTCAACCTGTAAAACTAACCACGTTAAAAACATGGATAAATAAAGGAAAAAACAATCATTATGTCCTCAAGAGATTCTCAAAACCATTGAATGAAAGTCAAATTAATTCAATGATAAAAACTGGACAAAAAATGATTGGCAAACCCTATGACCTTTGGTTTAATTGGTCTGATGAAAACATATATTGTTCTGAACTAGTATGGAAAATTTACTCTGAAGGAGTTGGTATAAAATTGAGTGAATTAGAAAAACTTGGTCAGTTTAATTTTAATTCGAAAGAAGTAATGAATAAGTTAAATGAAAGATATGGTAAAACAATCCCATTAGAGGAATCGGTTGTTTCACCGGCAGCGCTCTTTAATTCAAATTTATTGGTGACTATCAAGTAATCATCAAACTACTTTTTAAAAGAAACATTGATTCCCAATTTAATTTGTAATTGAGTCAAATCAATTTCATTGGTAACCGTTTCTTCTATTTCAGGTGTTCCGAAAGGTTGTTTGCGAGTGAATCGTATTGTCTGATCCTCACCTTTCATGTATTCCCAATGTAACCCTACATAAGCACCAAATCTTCCCCCAAAATACAAGGTTGGAGAAAAGAAGGGATTGTACTTAACTTGAATTGCAGTTGATGTTTCATTTTCAGATTTATTTAAACCGGTATTCACTCCACCCATTACAAATAAAGACGCCTTAGAACCCAAATTTTTTCTATAGGCTAAATTTAAGCCAAAAAGAATTTTCCATGTACCATTTATTTGTGAAGAAGCTATATTTTTTGAAGGATTTTGAACTTCGTAAAAAGTATATCTTGGAGGAAATCCAATTGTTCTGCACCCTAAATTTATCCCTGCTAATAATGCACCTTTTCTCTTAAAAGCCCAAGATGCACTCATATCAAACAAATGATTATTGGATATTTTAGCTACATCATTATAGTTGGGCCCTTCCAAATATTTTATTTTATGAAGGTCGCCTGCAGTTAATGGATCCAGGTAAGTGTCCCAATCAAAGAACAATTCATTTTTATCTTTTAAGGCAATTAATCTTCCGGCTAAATAGAGAAATCCTTCCAAATTAGCAGTAAATACGCCTGTTTCTGACATGACAACATATTTGGCTTCAAATCCTGTAGTTTGGATATAATCTTTTAAATTGGTAGAAGTTATTCCAGTATTTGGATCATTTAAAGTATAAAATCCTGTAACATCTGTTTTGTCATAAATCGCACCAAATCTTATTGATTCAAAATCCAAAACATTCATTTGAGCTTTCAACTGAAAAGTAAAAAAACACAATAACAGAGGTATATAATAGGTTTTCATTTTTATGGTTTTGTATGTTCAAGATATAATTTTTAGCACAAAATCCACAAATCAATTGCTTTACACCAAACTTTTTTTTGTTTAATTAATGAATTATAAAAAACCAATTTACCCCATAAAAAAAGGAATTTCAACCTTATTGGATTGAAATTCCTTAATATCCCTTTAATCAAATGATGAATAAAGGCTTACTAGATAATAGTAAAAAGCTTAATCTTTAATGAGTTTGAAACTTTCCTGATTTATTTTTAAAATAAAGATTCCTTTTTCCTGAGAGGAAACTTTCACTATATATGTTCCATCAGCCGAACCTGAAAGCACCTTATTCATGATTTCTTTGCCGCTTGGGTCATATAATTTCAAGCTACTTAATTCTCTAACTCCACTTATTTTTATTTCATCTTTAAATGGATTTGGATTTACTACAATAGTTTCACCATTTTTAGTTTCATTTAAATTTAAACTTACTACCGGAGAGTATTCGAATTTACCATCATAATCAACCTGTTTTAATCTATAGTAAATTGTAGTGGCAGAAATATCCATCAAATTCAATTCATCAAAGTATTGATAAGATTTAAGTAAATTACTATTTCCAAGACCTTTTACTTTACCAATTTTAATAAAGGAATTTTCAGAATCAAAACTCCTTTCTATTTCAAAATGACTGTTATTAATTTCTGTTGCTGTGGTCCATTTTAATTCTGCTTCTCCTTTTTCGTTTAAAACTACTGTAAACTCTTTTAATTCAACTGGTAAAGTTTGAGTAGATGTTGAAGTATAAAAACCTCTGTTATAGTTGGTAGAAGAACCCGTTCCATTGAAAGAATAAACTCTAAAGAAATAAGTAGTTCCGGGCGCAAGGCCTGTAATATTAAAAGAGTTCGCAGTACCATTATAAACTACATATGAACCGGCTGTTTTCATGAGTTGAGTACCTGAGCCAAAAACTGAATTAGCTGTATAGGAAATACCATTTGTTGGTGGTGTAAAATTAGCATTGTTAGCACGAGCAATAACCAATGAATTGGTTCCACTTCCTTTTGTCCAGTTTAATGAAATACTATTACCCGTATTATTTGAGACTGACATTTGATTGGGAGGAAGTAAAGGAGTAAATATTCCATTTGCAGAATCTACTTTAATTGTAATTCCTTTTGAAAATGTGCCTGGCATAGGACAATTTGCATCAGTTGAAGTTAATGTTAAAAAATAGGGTGCCTTTCTAAATGCACTTACAGGAGGAATCCAACAAAACAACATTGAATCTCTTTTTGGACCATTTAAACTTCTTGTTGAAGGTGTATACATTGGAATTAAATTTGCACCAAGAGTTGTTAAATCAGGAGGAGCATTCCAAGTTAAATTTGTTGTGTCTGTTGAATCAGAGGCAACCGCCACAAAACACAATTGCTGGCCAGCATTTATTGTATAATTTAAAAGTGGTTGTGTGGCAGTAGGCTGAGTATTCAAATCATAAGTTAAGATTCCTGGTAACAAATTATTATTACCAATTGTTGTAATAATTAGCATATCTCTTCTAACATTAGAGATATTAACCCATGTATTTAAAGAATCTTTTCTCCATTCCTTCACCATAACAGCAAGTGGCGCAGTAAAAGTTCCTGTAGGCCTAAATCTCAAATCACCGTTTGTTTGATTGATAAATAAACCTAAAGGATAATTTGTGCTTGTTGATGGAAATCCTAAGTAAGGTAGAGGTGTAGTTGCATTGTATGGACTTTGGTAAGTTGCATTGGTTGTTGATGAACTCAAAGCAGAAACAAATTGATAAGAAAGAGAATCTCCATCAGGATCAAAACCGCCTAGATTGTAATTTACATCCTTACCTGAATAAACGACAGCTAAAGGTTTATTGGTAAAGGAAGGGCTGGTATTTGAAAAACGTTTATCAAAAACCAATTCTGTATAAATGTTTTGACCAGCTGGACTTGAAAAAGTTGTAATTGATGCCGTTCTGCAACACTCAGAATATCCAACAGCTAAACTATTACAGCCAGCAGGAACTGAAGCTAAACTAACATTTCCTTGAAAAGTATAAATTTCAGCGGCAGGCATAAACGTACCTGGTGTTTTTGTTCCGCAATTTGAACATAAAGTAGCTCCCGATTGTGAACACAATTGTATGATATCAACAATTCCTGATCCTGGAACAATTGTTAAATTAGTAGAGCCAAAATTGGTATTATTACAAGTACTAGTTCTTCCGTACAATGTTACAGAAACTGCGCAAGTTGGGCTTAATGGCCCAGCAGGACAACCGCATAATCCAATACCATTACAATCTCTATAAAGCTTTAGAGTTACATTGATGGTAGTTGCATTAACGCGAGTATAAGTTATTTCGCTACCCATTATATGAGTAGCTTTTGTTTGAAATGAACCTAAAAGCAAGAACAAAATAAGTAGTGTAAAGTATTGTTTCATAGCATTTTTTATTCAAATATATCCAAATAAAAGTGCTAAAAAACATTAAAATCAAATTTTAACATTAACCCGAATTATTTATTAAAACAAGTGTAAACCGCTAATTCATTGTATTTTCCGTTGTGAAAAAATCTATCTTTAAAATAGGCTTCCTGCTTAAAACCTAAATTTAATAAAATCGCTTTGAATTGTTATTTTCAGGATATTTAACAATTTAAAAATTATCAATTCTTGAGTCTAAATTTTATGGTTTAGAAAACATTCCCATAACTATAAACAAACTAAGTTTTTAATCTCTCAATAACTTAAATGATTCATTATTAATCTTTAAAACAAACATTCCTTTTTCTGAAGTATTAATCTTAATCATATAACTACCATCAGCCGAACCAGAGAGTACCTTGCTCATGATTTCTTTCCCACTAGGATCATATAATTTCAAACTGCTTAATTCTCTAACTCCACTTATTTTAATTTCATCTTTAAATGGATTTGGATTTACTACAATAGTTTCACCATTTTTAGTTTCATTTAAATTTAAACTTACTACCGGAGAATATTCGAATTTACCATCGTAATCAACCTGTTTTAATCTATAGTAAATTGTAGTGGCAGAAATATCCATCAAATTCAATCCATCAAAGTATTGATATGATTTAAGTAAATTACTATTTCCAAGACCTTTTACTTTACCAATTTTAATAAAGGAATTTTCAGAATCAAAACTTCTTTCAACTTCAAAATGACTGTTATTAATTTCTGTTGCTGTGGTCCATTTTAATTCGGCCTCACCTTTTTCATTTAAAATTACAGAGAACTCTTTTAATTCTACAGGAAGTGTTTGAGTAGACGTTGAAGTATAAAAACCTCTGTTATAATTGGTAGAAGAACCCGTTCCATTGAATGAGTAAACTCTAAAAAAATAAGTTGTTCCTGGGGTTAAACCTGTAATATTAACAGTACTTCCAGTTCCATTATAAACCACATACGAACCTGCTGTTTTCATTAATTGTGTACCCTGACCAAAAACTGAATTTGCAGTATAGGCAATACCATTGGTTGGTGGTGTAAAATTGGCATTATTGGCTCTGGCTATTACTAATGAATTGGTTCCACTACCTTTTGTCCAATTTAAAGAAATACCATTTCCGGTATTATTAGAAACACTCATTTGATTGGGTGGTATCAAAGGAGTAAAGATTCCATTTGATGAATCTACTTTAATAGTAATTCCTTTTGTAAAAGTGCCTGGCAATGGACAATTCGCGTCGCTAGCAGTAAAGGTCATGAAATAAGGCGCTTTTCTATAAGCACTTACAGGAGGAATCCAGCAAAATAGCATAGAATCTTTTTTAGGTCCATTCAATGCTCTTGTTGATGGTGTATACATTGGAATTAAATCGGCTCCCAATGTTGTTAAATCAGGTGGAGCATTCCAAGTTAAATTTGTTGTATCAGTTGAATCGGAGGCTACCGCTACAAAACACAATTGTTGTCCTGCATTGATAGTATAATTCAATAAAGGTTGTGTTACTGTTGATTGAGTATTTAAATCATAGGTTCTTATCCAAGGTAATGAATTATTTAATACACTATTTCTAGTCATGAGTAACATTTCTCTGCGAACCCCAGATATATTAACCCAGATATTGGTTGAATCTTTCCTCCATTCTTTTATCATTATTGAAATTGGAGCCATAAAAGATCCCAAAGGTCTAAATCTTATATCTCCTGTAGCATTGTTAAAAGAAATGCCAAATGGGTAGTTATTATTTTGACTTGGTGCACCTAAATATGGAAATGGAACTTGCGCAGAATATGGAGCTGAATAAGTAGCATTAACATTTGGAGCACTTAAAATTGAAACCATTTCATAAGAAATAGAATCCCCATCTGGATCAAAACCGCCAACATTATAATATACGTCTTTTCCTGCATATGCAGAAGCGAGAGGCTTGTTTATAAAACTTGGACTAGTATTTGAATATCTTTTATCAAAAACCAATTCTGTATAAAAATTTTGTGAAGAAGGATTTTGTATAGATGTTATTAAAAAGGATCTGCAACATTCTGAAAAACCAACAGCTAGAGTATTACAAGAAGCCGGAACAGAAGCCAGACTAATATTTCCCTGAAAGGTATAAATTTCGGCTGCTGGATTAAATGACCCAGGAGTTTTTGTTCCGCAATTTGAACAATTAGTAGCCCCAGCTTGAGAACATAATTGAATTACATCTACAACTCCTGCTCCAGGAACTATACTTAGGGCACTAGTTCCCAAATTTGTATTGTTACATGTGCTAGACCTTCCATATAATGTTACATTTACTGAACATGAATTGTTCAATGGTCCAGCTGGACATCCACAAAATCCAATTCCGGAACAATCTCTGTATAACTTTAGTTTCACATTGATTGTAGTTGCATTTACTCTTGTATAAGTCATTTCGCTACCCATATAATGGGATGCTTTTGATTGAAATGAAACTAAAGTAATAATCAAGATTAATAAGGTAAAATAATGCTTCATAGTCTTTTTTTTTTCAAATATATTTATTTGGTAGCGTATAAAATTTAATTCAAAAAATTTAACTATAATTTAGGTGAGTTTATTTAAACATGTATATACAGCTAAATCATGGTATTTACCATTATGAAAAAATCGGTCTTTATAATAGGCTTCTTGTTTAAAACCTAAATTCGTTAAAATCGCTATTGCACCTCTGTTTAAGGGAGAAACCTTTGCTTCAATGGCATGTAAATTCAACTTTTCAAATCCAAATTCTACAATTGCTGTTACGGCTTCGATTGCCAGGTTTTTACCCCAATAATCAACCCACATCTCCCCTCCTATTTCAGCTCTTCGATTGACAGCTTCAATCGACATTAAGCCACAAGTACCTATGATTGAATTCGACTCTTTATGCAATCCAGCCCAGGCAATAGCTTGTTTATTTTGATAAGCATTTAAAGTTCGTTCAATTAATTCATTTGCAGATTTTTCATCATGCATATTTTCCCTACCAATAAATTGATTAACCCTTGAATTTGCTCTCATTTTAAAAACCTCTTTTGCATCATCAAGTGATAAACTTCGAAGAATCAATCTTGAAGTTTGAAGAATTGGAAAATCAGAAAAATAAGATTGGTTTAAATTTTCCATTTATTTAAAAACATTTTTTAAAAAGTATTGACTAATTAATTAAATCTAAAATTAACATAAAATCCTGATTTATGCCCTATTAAATTGAAAATCAAATTGAATTACAATAAAAACTCAGGCCTAAATTCCTGATAAGCGGTTTCCAATAAAAAATGCAACAACCCTTTGATACAATAATAATTACATTAAATTAATCACCAACTAAATTGCCTTTGTTATGGTTGATAGAATTATTGAAAAAAAGAAATTTAATACAAAAACGATTCTATATGTTCTTGTTGGAATTAGCTTCTTATTACTATTGTTATATTTATTTAAAACAAATTTTTCAAAAGAAGTAAAAGCTGATATTAACAGAGTTCATGTAGGAATTGTTAAATATGGTGAATTCAAGGAATACATTGCCATTGATGGAATTGTACTTCCTATAAAAACGATTTATCTCGATGCAATTGAAGGTGGAAGAGTTGCTGAAAAGTTTGTTCAGGATGGAGCCATTTTAAAAGAAGGTGAAGCTTTGTTAAAACTGGTAAATACCGATTTGCAATTAGATTTTTTACAAAGAGAAACCCAAGCTTTTGATTTGATAAACAACCTTCAAAATGCCCGAAATAATTTAGAAAATCTAAAAGTAAATCGTTTAAATCAATTGGCCGAAGTTGAATTTCAATTCCTTGAGGCTGAAAGATTATTTGAAACCAATAAAAAACTTTTTGAAGAAAACCTGATATCGAAACAAGAATATCTACAATTCAAAAACAGTTATGACTATTCATCAAAAAGAAAAAAATTGATTGAAAAAGCAATTGTTCAGGATTCAATTACTGCCTATGAGCAAATGAAACAAATGAGAGAATCTTATTCAAGGATGCAAAGTAATATTAAACTAATGCGTCAAAAAACTGAAGATTTAATCGTTCGGGCTCCTGCTGCTGGTCAATTGTCTTCATTTAAAGCAGAAATAGGTGAACTAAAAAACAAGGGTCAAAATTTAGGTCAAATCGATGTTTTAAACGGGTATAAAATCCGAGCTCAAATTGATGAACACTATATCAATAGAATTACCATTGGCCAAATTGCAGAATTTGAAATCAATCAAAAATTATATCAACTAAAAATTAATGCCATTAACCCACAAGTTGTAAATGGAAAATTTGAAATAGACCTATTATTTATTGAAGAGATTCCCAAAGGCATCAAAAAAGGACAAAATATTCAAATCCGACTTAGCTTAGGTGAAAATGAAAAAGCACTATTGGTTGAAAAAGGAGGTTTTTATGAAAGTACTTCCGGACAGTGGATATATGTTTTAGATAAAGATAAAAAATCAGGCAAGAAAAAAGCGATTAAAATAGGCCGACAAAATCCTGATTTTTATGAAATTAAAGAAGGCTTATCAGATGGAGAGGAAGTTATAATTTCATCTTATCAAACCTTAGGTGATTATGATAAAATAATTTTTAAATAAACCAATATGTTAATCGAAACACAATCATTAAGCAAAATTTACAGGACAGAAGAAATTGAAACCTGCTCTTTAGATGCCATTAATCTAACAATTGAAAAAGGAGAATTTACAGCCATAATGGGGCCTTCGGGTTGCGGTAAATCGACTTTATTAAATTTAATTGGGATGTTAGACAATCCAAGTTCAGGAAAATATTTTTTCGATGGAAAAGAAGTTTCTGCTTTAAATGAGAAACAAAGAGCTAACCTAAGAAAATCTAATATTGGTTTTGTGTTTCAAAGTTTCAATTTAATAGATGAATTAAGTGTTTTTGAAAATATTGAATTACCATTATTGTACTTAGGATTTAATGCTTCTGAAAGAAAAAAGAAAGTAGAAGATGTATTGGAAAGACTTGAAATTACTCATAGAAAAAAACATTTTCCGCAACAATTATCAGGTGGACAGCAGCAAAGAGTTGCAGTTTGCAGAGCCATAGTTTCGAATCCCAAATTAATTCTAGCTGATGAACCTACAGGTAATTTGGATTCAAAAAATGGCGAAGAAGTGATGAAACTACTTAAGGACTTAAATCAGCAAGGAAGCAGCATTGTAATGGTTACACATTCTGAAGAACATGCAAAATATGCAAGCAGATTAATTAAGATGTTAGATGGGAAAATTGTTTAATTAATAAGTATTTATCATGATTAAAAATTTACTCAAAACAGGCTTGCGCATTTTGTGGCACCATAGGGCACATAGTTTTATTAATATACTTGGATTATCCTTAGGATTGGCTTCTTGTATTCTTATCTACATGTTTGTTAAAAACGAAACCAGTTACGACAATCACCATAGTAAGAAAAATCGAATTTATAGAATTGTTTCTGAATTAAATCTAGGCGGAGAAGACACTAAAACCGGGCTAAGTTCATACATGTTATCACCAACTTTAAAAAAGGATTATCCTGAAGTTGAAGAAGCTGTTAGACTAATGCCAATTGGGAAACAAACTGTTTGGATTGATGATAAACCTTTTCAATTCACTGACAATTTTATGGCTGATACCGGATTCTTTTTCCTATTTGATTATGAGTTCATTGAAGGTGATCCGAAAACATGTTTAATGGAACCCAGAAGTGTTGTAATTAATAGTGAAGTTGCACAAAAAATATTTGGTCAGGAATCAGGGAATATTGGAAAGACAATCAAGTATTCAAGACAATCCTATACTGTAAAAGCTGTTGTAAAGGATATTAAAAACAATTCACATTTATATTTTAACACACTTACCTCTTTAAATTCAATTCAAGAAGGTTTAAAAATGCAGCTCGAAAACGATTGGTTTTACATGGCTCAGTATAATTATGTTTTGTTTAAAAACGAAAATGATGCCAAAGGATTTGAAACCAAACTAAAACAAATCAATGAAAAATATATAAATCCATGGTTAAAAATAGTAAATAGTGAAGGTAAACTAACCTATTATCTACAAGCACTTCCTGATTTACATTTTAATATTGAATTTCCGAGTGGACATACAAAAACTGGCAACAAATCTTATATCTATATCTTTTCGATTTTAGCATTTTTTATATTAGGAATAGCCTGTATTAATTACATCAATTTAGCAACAGCAAGTTCTTCAAAAAGAGCAAAAGAAATTGGCATTAGAAAAACTTCAGGAGCCAACTCTGTAGAGCTTTTTTACCAATTTATAATTGAATCAATTATGACGGTTTTATTTGCAATGTTTGTTGCTTTTATCTGGGTTTATTTATTGATTCCTGTCTTCAATCAAATTACAGATAAATCTTTAGGATTAAGCACTGAAATTTCATTTTGGTTACAAGTTCCATTATTGGTGCTAGTTATCGGAATAATTGCAGGAGCTTATCCGGCTTTCTATTTATCAAGACTTGAACCTGCATTGGTTTTAAAAAGCAATAAACTACCTGGAGGATTCAACAATTGGTTTAAGAAAAGCCTTGTTTTATTGCAATTCATCATTGCTTTGGTATTTATGATTTGCACGAGTGGGATTTATAGTCAAATGAGTTTTTTAAAAAATGCTGATTTAGGATTTAAAAAGGATCAGGTTTTAGCCATTAGTTTACCTGTAATTGACTCTTCATTTGCCAGTAAATTTGAAGTTGTAAAACAAGAATTAAGTTCAAAACCATTTATTAAAGAAATTGCATTAAGCAACAATATACCGGGAAATCCTGTAGGAATGTTATTACATCTAGTAGAACAACCGGGAGAAAAAAATATCGAAAAGGGAATCGATTATATGATTGTAAGTCATGAATATCTAAATCTATTAAAAATTCCAATTATAAATGGTAGAAACTTTTCTAAACAATACATCACAGATGATACAGCTGCTTTTATTGTAAATGAAAAGGCAATTAAAACATATGGATGGAAAAATCCATTTCAAACTGTATTGGAAAATGGTTTTGGACACAAAGGGAAAATCATTGGAGTAGTTAAAGACTTCCATTACAAGTCACTTCATGAAGAAATACAACCACTTGTAATTATGCTTGGAGGTAAAATGCAAGGAAGTTTATTAGTAAGTATTGAAGCTGGTAAGGAAAGTGAAAGTATTAAACATGTTGAAGAAATATTTGGAAAGTATAGCAAAAAATATCCTCTTGAGTACTTTTTTCTGGATGATAATTTCAACAAACTTTATAAAAATGAAGATAGACTTATGAAGTTATTCAGCATCTTTTCTATAATCAGTTTAATTCTATCATGTTTGGGATTATATGCTTTAATTACATATAGTTTAGAGCAAAAAATTAAAGAAATTGGAATAAGAAAAGTAATGGGTGCTGGAATTTTAGATATTATAATCAGTATCAATAAGGAATACTTCATTTTGTATTTAATAGCTTGTTGTATAGCTATTCCAGGTTCATATTTATTATTGGCTAATTGGCTTCAAAACTTTGCAAGTAGGATTAACATCGACCTATTAATATTTGCATTACCGGTTTTAGCAGGATTTATTTTAGTAGGTTCTACTTTAATTATAAAAACCTATTTAAAAGCAAATGAAAATCCGGTAAATAGTTTAAGATACGAATAGGAATAAAGTTTAAAAAATCAAAAAATGGCTGTTCAGAAATGGACAGCCATTTTTTTTCCAAATATCAATACGATTCCGTCAATAAAAAATTAATAACTACCATCTAATTGAAAATTGAATAAAAAAGCAGAACTAAGCTGATAAATCACTAAATCTGTTAAAAATTTGCAATAAAGACCCAAAGCTATTAAATTGTTTTTTTATTGATTTTAAAGCAGATAAGTAAAAAATATAATAAAATGAAATTAAAGATATTATTAATACTGAATCTCATTTCTGTTTTTGTGTTTTCACAAGAAAAGACCGAACAGCAATTAACAAATGAGATTTTGAAACTCAAACGAACCATTCAAATTCAAAAGGAAGAAATTAATGACCTTAGCACACGAAATGCTGAAATAGAAATTAAGTTAAATGAAATTTCAAATAATATTGATCAGAAATTGATTAGGAATTTGGAATTACAAGCTCAAAATGAAAGAGCAATAAATATTACTTTAGATGAATTCTCACAAAAATTTAAAGAACAAAATCAAACAGTTGAAGGAGTAAAAAGTACATTAGACAAGCAACTTTTCTACCAAATATTATACTATTCTATTGGGGTATTGCTGTTTTTAGTTATTCTATTTATTGCAACTAAAATTGGTATAAAAAGAGCTTTAAAAAAGCAAGAGCAAAATTGGAACAGTTTTAACGAACACATTTTAAGACAATAATAATGGCGAATCAGAAAAAAGGAAGGATAGATCCAATTACCTTTATATATGGCTTTGGTGCAGCTGTAATTTTAATTGGTTCAATGTTTAAATTCATAGGCTGGGATTATGCCAATGAACTATTTATAGCCGGTTTATCAATTGAGGCTGTAGTATTTTTAATTTCAGCATTTGAAAAAACTGAAGATGAAAAAGAATACAATTGGGAGAAAGTATTTCCACAATTAACTTCTGATGCTGAATCGGGAGTTAATAATGGACAGGATACAGATTCTTATCAAGCAGCGATGAAACAATTCAGTGGAAGTATTAAGTCATTATCAGACCAAATCACCCTATTAAATGGCTCTTTAGAAGGAATTAGGAAAGAAATGAGTGCAAGTGCTACAAAAGGAAAACAAATGCATGAAAGAATGGAAGAATTGAATATTCAGTTTGATGAATACAATCAACACATGCAGAAAATAAACGCTAAATACAAAGAATTCTTGTCACAAGGAAAAATGTAGAAATGGCATCAACCGTTAGAATTCCTAAATCAAAAGCTTTAAACTTCAAGAAATTATCATTCTTGTACTTGATTTTTATTGTCTTTTATTTTAGTTCTACATCAGGTGAATATGTCAGACAATATATCAATTTAGAAAAAACTCAAAAAAGATTAAATGAACATTTAGCTTCACAATTAACTGAAGTAGATTCTAATGATAAGAGAAGTTTATTAATTAAAAAAGAGGCTTTACAAGCAATAGAACAAATTAACAGACTCGCTGAATCACATGAAAAATTCATGGTAAATGTTATTAATTCAGATGAAGAACTTAAAGAAACCAAATTCGTTTCAAGTCTTGAAGAAATGGGCATCAACATTGATTCAATTGACAATATTCTTAGAAACTATGTTAATACGTTACCAGAAGAAGAACGTAGAATTACAGAAATTGACTTAGGATTGGTTGGAGATAAAGGTCCTTCATTAGCTTCTAAACAAAATACATTTGTAAAAGGAACTCCCACCGGTGTTTTTGGTTCCATCATTCAACATTATAAAACAGTTGTTTTAAGTTCTGCCTTAGATGGAATACAGAAGTCGATGTCGAAAAAAATTAAAATCCAAACTGTTCATAAAAAGGATTCAAGCTTTCTTATAGGATTTAATAATACATTCAATTTTGGTGATTTAGTTAGATTCAATTTTTTATCACCACAAAACTTGAAACCTGAAGTTATCATTGATGATAAAAAAATAGAGGTTTATCAGGATAAGGACAAAGAGTATTATGTAAACTGGATAGCAAATAAATCAGGAGAACTAACACTTATAGCACGACTTAAGGAACAAGTGATAAAAAAGCAAATAAAGGTTATTGCTACTAAACCAAGTTTCCTTGAAAACAAACAAGAGATTGCCTGTTTTTTAAATGAGCCAATAAGTATCAAATTAGAAAAAAATAGTATAAGGAATCAACAAATTAGTTTTAGTTCAAACTCTGCTAAAATTGAAAGAAAAAATGATGAACTTATCATTACTCCTTTAGTAGAAGGTCGATTTGTGGTAAATCTAAAACTGGGTGATAAAATCATTGACCAAAGGGTTCTTTTTGCAGGAAAAGGAGAAGCACCTGAAGTTATTTTAAAAGATATAATTGGAAATAAAACAACATTAAAAAGTGCACATTGCTTAGAGTCTGTGGGCGATGAATGGCAAGTCGTAAATTTTAATTTCATAACAATTGATCCAAATGGAATTACAAAAAAGTTAAAAAGTAATACAAGGTTTTTAAGAAATGAGCTTCGTGGTTTAACAAATAATTTGCCCGTTGGTAGTACAATTATCTTTGATCAGATAAGACTGTTAAACAAGGATGGAATTAAAACGACCTATGGTTCTCCAATTTTCATTGAAAAATAATGGCAAGATTTGTTAGAATAAAAAAGAGCAAAAATTTAAGGTTCAAGCTAATTAGTTTGATGTATCTTATATTTTTAGTTCTTTCAATTGTACAAATCCCTTCAGATTGGTTAAAGGTTAATCAGCATATCCGAACGTACATCAATAAACCAGAAGGAAATTATGAAGATGCCAGTTTGGATGAATTAGCCTTTCGTTTTGAAAAGGTATTTGACAATTTTATCAAGTTTATAAATTTTGATAAAAATACCGGGAAACTTAAAGAATCTAATTCATTTAGTCAAAATGATGAATTCTTTATTAAAAGTAATTCAGGTTTAGAATTGTATCAAATAATTTTAGATTTGAAAAAATGGGCAGATTTATTACCTGAAAATGATCAATCAAAACAACTGTTTTATGATTTATTCAAGGAAGATTTAATTAATGGAATTGAGAAGGAAGAATCAACAAAATGGTTAAACTGGAGGTGGAAACATATTCCAATTAGTTTATCAATCAACTTAATGGAAGAATTAAAACTGAGATTAAAATTACTTTCTCAATTCGAAAAAAAACTGGATAATACCCGAAATAAAAATGCTTTTCGAATTCGAAATAACCAATCAAAAATGAGAGTTGGTGATAAAACGGAATTGTTATTAAATGGTGATAGTATTGAATATGTTAAAATTACAAGGGATGAAGTAATAAGTAAAGAATACACTATAAATGGCGATACACTAATTTTCACTCCTACCTATTCCGGCATTTATCAATTGAGTATAATAGGAAAAAATTCAATAGAAAAGCTACAGATTGATGTTAAACCAAAACCATTTGGGAATTCTAATCAAGAGGTGTTGAAAGTTGTATATGTTGGGGTAAAATACCAGGAAAATATAATCGGGCTAAAAAGTGGAATGACTTTAAATTCAGATGAAGGATGTAATGCTAAGTTAAACTTTAATAATTCTAATATTGAATATTTACCGGAAAAATCAGGTTGGCTAAGAATGAGAGTTTCAAATCAAAATGGCTTATTTTGTTTCGATTCAATTTATGCAAAACCATTACCAAAACCTTTAATAAGAATTAAAGATTTAGCCACAAATGTTCTTAGCAAAAAAAGATTTGTTAAAAATGGGGAACTTGAATTAACAGCTATGCATCCTTCATTTGAAAGCAATGTTTTTGAAATAAAATCCTTCAAAGTAAAATGGGTTGGAATTGGTGGAAGAACTGAAAATATTAAAGGAACAATTTTAAACGTAAATGCTGAAGAAATTCAGAAAATGCAATACTTAATAATTCATTCAATTGAGTACAAATCAGGCATTGAAATCATTAAAAAGGATCAACCAATAATCATTCAAATTATTTAAAATGAAAACGTCTAAAAATTTATTATTGGGACTAAGTATCTTTATTTACTTAAGTAGTTTTGGGCAGGATACATTAAGAATAAAGCAAACATTAAGTATTGCTAAAAATCAAACATTTAAAGTAAATCCGGGTACTGTAATTGTATTATCTCCGGAAACTAGGATATGGATTGAAGGAGGATGTAATTTATTAGGAACAAAAGAAAATCCCATTCAAATAATTTCAGAATTTGAACAAAGTCCGGGAATTGGTTTAAGTATAAATGGAAATGCAAATAAACAATCAATAAATATTGATTTCATTGAATTTAAAGGATTGGTTCAGGCAATCAGATTTGAGCCATTTTGGTACCGGAAAAATGTAACAATTTCAAATATTAAAATTTCAAATTGTACTTATAGCGAGTCTAGCATATATGTTTCAGCACCAATTTTGGATCAAAGAAATAAAGGGATTTATTTTAGTCTTAAGAATAGCCAATTTTACAATAACAGTTCTGGTGTAATTTTAGAAGAATTTGGGAATAAAGGTTTATTCTATAATTTAGATCAACTTGCATTTTTCGAAAACTATTTTGCCGGAACTGATAATTCATTGGGGGTTTTACACTTAAATTTATCAAACTCTTATAAGCTAAATAATTATAATACGGGAGAATTGCTTTTTCATCGCAATCAAATTGAAGCAAACGAAATTGGAGTCTCCATTTCAGGAAGTGCAGATTCGATATTAATAAAAAGAATATTTACAGATACCAATAAAAGACCCATTTTTGATTTTTACACTGACCCTCGTTTACCAAAAGTTATTTTTGAATCAAAGAAAATAGAAGAATGGAAGGAAGAATTATGTTTGGCAAAAACTATCCATCATACTCTTGGAAAAATTGAATTGGAATATCTGAAATGCAAAGTGATTGAGATTTCTGATAGCTTAGGAAATCCTATAGAATTCGAACAGAAAACAGAATCAGGCTCAACCCAATTATTCTACTCTTATAAAAACAATCCGGTAAATATCAAATTACAAAATGGTATAAATTTGAGGTTGCCATTAATTGATAATAATTTAAAAGCAAAAAGAGACAGCCTTCAAACCATTGAAAATAAAACCCAATTAGACTCAATTCTAGTGGCTAAAACAGAAGTTTTTAAATCTAATTATGAATTTGGAGTTTGGGGTGGTTTTTCAGCCTTTGCCGGTGATGTAAAGCATAAATTTGGAGTACCAGGTTGTTTGGAATGGACTGGTGGTGCTTATTTACAATATAACATCAAACGCAATTTTTCATTAAGAGCAAGTTATTATAGAACGAACATAGGAATGCATGACCCGACAGCCCCTATTTTCTTGTTTCAGTCAGCACCTGTATACATTAATGATGTAAATGGTAGTCTTACAGAATTAAGTAGTTGGGAAACGAGTTTTAGAACCAAATTAAATTCATTAGAATTTCAAACAATATGGTATTTAGGAAATAAAATCTATCAAAAGAATGAAAATAATAAAGGAAAATTTATCGTTGGAATTTCATTCGGACTTGGGATTTTTCATTTTACCCCATATAGAGGTGCTGTTTATAGCAGGTACAAAGATTCTGCAATTTTTGTTGAAGCCAGATCTTTGGGATTTGAAGGACAAAATTTCCTACCTAATTTACAACAATACGGGAGTTGGAGTTTTAATATATCAACGGGTTTAGAATTAAATTATATCTATAAAAAGTGGAAATTCAAATCAGAAATTCGCTATGTGATTACAGGTTCTGATTATTTAGATGATATGGGAACCGGTTATATGTATGGAGGCAATTATGACAATTGGCTTGAATCAAATAAAGATTGGGTTGGGCCAACAAACAAATACACTGGTAAACCTTTGAAATTAGAAGAAGTATTTTCAAGAAAAAATGCTTCAAGTACAAGAAGGACAACAGATTTACTGCCGGATGGTTATTTTCAACTTCATTTTGGTTGCAGTTATGAAATTGATGACTTCATTCTTTCAATCAAAAATAAATTCAAAAAAAAAGCTTGTTAAAATAAAGGTGGTTGAATTAATCCTTAGAAAATTGTCAATGAAGTTTCTAAATTAAAATTTATGGCAAATGATAAAAATGGAAACAGTTTCTTGACAAACAAATCATTCAATGAAATAATTGAATTTATTATTGTTATAGGATTAGGTTTTGGTTTATTTATATATTCTTCAACCTATAATGCCTTTTTTAGTTCAAAAGCTGAAATTTCTCAAACTTATAATAGTTATGATTTCATTTTTATATGCTTATACGAATTACTAACTATTTGTATTATCGTAAAGTATTTAAAATACCGAAAATGGGTATATAATGATTTCAATTTGCATTTTTCACTTCGGATGATTTTAGTTGCTTTGAGCTTAATTGTATTTCGAGAAATTTTAGGGTTTATACTTACATTTATATTTGAAAAGACAGAAATTATAAATGCTTCAGAAAAAGAAACTGATATCAATATCTATTCGGGTTTCTTTAGTATTCTATTAATTACGATTATAAATTCCATTTATGAAGAGGTTATACTAATAGGATATATTTTCAAACGTTTAGAAAAACTAAATCCGGCATTAGTAATTAGTATTAGCTTTATTATAAGGGAATCATTCCATACTTACCAAGGTTTAGAAAATTTACCAATGGTACTTTCAATCTCAATTGTTTTTGGTTTGTACTATTATAAATTCAAAAAATTATGGCCAATTATACTGGCACATGGAATAAGTAATAGTATAAAATTCGCAAATGAACATTTTCATTGGTTCAATTAAGCTAGATTAAGAATCATTAGATTCGAAGCCTTCTAACAATATATATTTATCACTTGTGTATATTAATTGCAATTCAAAATAAGAAAACGAATGAATCACCTATCGAACTTAATTACCTTTGACGATTTAAGTGAAAAATATTCCAGTTGGATTATAAAATATGTATCAGAAACATACAGTAGTCCAATATATTTTATTTGGTACGCAGACCATGATGAGGGGAATAATAATAAAATACTAACTTACAAAAACGGTGAAATCTTTTCTACACACAATTTAAAAAAGTTAAATACTAAAATTATTGCTGAGATTGATAATTTAAATATTTGTAAAAACATTTCCCTTTGGCTTAACAATTTTGGTGATTTAGAAATAGAAGAATTTTGTACTTATAATATTTCGAAGCTACAAATTGAAATTTCAAAAGGTAATTTAGAAATTCAAATACTAGAAAGTTTTGTCAATTTCATTAATCTACTGGGTGATCTGGCCTATCAGGATTTTAGATATGTCACGTTCAAAAAATATCTTGAAAATGAGACTATTCGAGAAACTTGGAATCACTTTTATGATAACATTTTTTGGCCAAGGTTTCAAAATAGAGAAAAATTCGATTTGGAGGAACAGCCTTTAATAAAAATTGACAACATAGAATTATTAAATACACTAAATGAAATGGTTAGAGTATTTGAAGCGTGCATTAAAGTACCTGGGAATACTAGACATTAAAACGAAATTTATTAATGTAATCTAGAGTCAAACTTACGTTTAAAAAGGAAATAAGGATAAATAACCAATTTAAAATCTGCACCACCACTATTGTTCTTGGTCATATAATCATCAAAAAGAGGGCAAAAAAAAACCTCACTGATTAGAGTGAGGTTTTAAAGGACTTGGCAACGACATACTTTCCCAGGTGTTAACCAAGTATCATCTGCGCTGATGGGCTTAACTTCTCTGTTCGGAATGGGAAGAGGTGGACACCATCGCTAAAGTCACCAAGAAGATCTTAAAAGTTCATATAAACTCTTTGACTATTCAAAGAATTTGACAATAGATAGAAGAAAACACA
>CALRIT020000030.1:0-33842 GCA_943361925.1 Vulcanococcus limneticus LL
TGCCTGTTTTTTCTTAGGCGTTTTTTTCTTTTGTGGGTCGCGATTTTATGACGCTTCCTTTTCTTTCCACTTGGCATAGTTACTTAGAATTTTTAAGGTTTAAAATTGTAGATTCAATATTTTTCTTGGCTTCTTCATCCGGAACCAATTTTTGAAAGGTTTCAAATGCTAGAATTGCCTGATTTTTATTTTCTAAAGATACATAACATTGTCCTAAAAAATAATAAAATTCAGGATTCATAGGATCCAATTTTGTTAATGTTTCAAATCTTTGAGCTGCTTTGTCCATTTGGCCGCTTCTCATTGAAAGCATACCTAATGTATAATTAGCTTGAATATTTGTTGAGTCACGCTTAGTTATGTCTTTTAAAATCTGAACACCTTTCATGATGTCTAAATCGTTTTGGATATAACAAACTGCAAGACTATTTTTTGCTTCAATATTATTCTCATTTAAGGCAATTACCTTTTCGAAGGCATTAATTGCTTTACTTGTAGAATAAATTTGCATGCCTGTGTCTTCGGTAAGTGCCGAAAATTCATAGTATTTGGCTCCTGCTCTGTACCATGAATTTTCGTCATTTACTTTATTAGCCACTTTTTCAAGGTAATCTGCTGCTACTAAACGAAAACCAAGGGAATCCCATGATTTTGCAATTTGTGCAATTGCAAATACACCTGCATTTTCAGATTCAACTATTCTTGTTTGTTCTGAAATGTTTGCTTTTGCTTCAAAACTCAAAGAATCATTTAATGAGGCTTTATAGGATTGGTAATCAAATGGTTTTGACTCAGGCCTATTTGTTCCTGTTGTAGGCTTTAGTTCTGATTCAGGGGTCATGTAGTTCATATAGAACAGATAACCCACTAAACTTAGTAGGACTAAAATGATGATTATTTGTGCTTTATTGAATCGCATTAAGCTTCTTTAAGTGCTTGTTTAGCTTCTGCTTCTCTTTTAGCAGCATTAGTTTTTACTGCTTCGCTTTTCTTGATTTTATCAACAAAGGTTTTAGCAGGTTTGAATGATGGAATGAAATGCTCATCAATTACCATTGCTGTATTTTGAGAGATATTTCTGGCAATCTTTTTTGCACGTCTTTTGATAATAAAAGAACCAAATCCACGGAAATAAACATTGCGTCCTTCTGTCATGTTGTTACGAACCACCTTGAAAAATGATTCTACAACTTCTTGTACTTGGTTTTTCTCTACGCCTGTTTTTAATGAAATCTCCTGGATAATTTCTGCTTTAGTCATTGTTACTTGTATTTAATTTTGGTTTAACTCTTCACTTTAATTTTTGGTAGCAAACTTATAAGGGGTTGCAAATGTATAAATTAGAACATTAAAATCTGATTTTTTTTGAATTTTATTCATTTTAGACCCTATTTTTACCAAATGTCGCAGCAAAATTTACTCACCTGGTACCATCAAAATAAACGAGATTTGCCTTGGCGATTAACTCGAGACCCCTATAAAATATGGCTTTCTGAAATTATACTCCAACAAACAAGAGTTGATCAGGGCTTAAATTATTTTCTAAAATTTGTGGATGAATTTCCTACCATAAAAATTTTGGCAGAGGCTAATCAAGAACAAATTTTAAAACTTTGGCAAGGTTTGGGTTATTATAGTAGGGCTCGAAATATGCATCAAACAGCCAAAATTATTGATTTTGATTTGAATGGTCAATTTCCGGAAAATTCTGCTGATTTACAAAAATTAAAGGGAATTGGTCCTTATACTGCTACTGCTATTGCAAGTTTTGCATTTAATGAAGCTGTTGCTGTATTAGATGGAAACGTTTTTCGAGTTCTTTCCAGAATTTTTGATGAAAATACACCGATTAATTCTCATTCAGGTAAAAAATTGTTTTCAAATCTGGCTCAGGATTTCCTTAATCCACTTTATCCTGCTACACATAATCAGGCTATCATGGAACTTGGTGCATTGGTTTGTAAACCTCAAAATCCGGATTGCCCAAATTGTCCATTACAATCAATTTGTTTGGCCTACCAGCGAAAAACGTATAAAAATCTACCTGTAAAAGAAAAAAAGCTAAAGGTTAAATCACGCTATTTATATTATTTGTTTTTCGAATTTAATGGTAAAACTCTCATTAGAAAACGTGTTTCCGGTGATATTTGGGAGGGTTTGTATGATTTACCTTGTATTGATTCTGATTCTATTATAGAAGAATTAGAAATTTATGGAAGGATTTCAGAATTGACTCCGAATCAACCTAAAATAGAAAAAAAATTCTCTTTAAAACATCAATTAACCCATAGAACGCTGTTCGCAGAGTTTTTTAGAATTGAATTGAATCAGGAAATTTTAGCCATGCAAGACTCTTTTTGGGTAGATTTGGAATTGTTGAAAAGTTTTCCTGCATCAAGATTGTTTGAAAAGTTTCAGCAGTCTATTAATTTGCATCATAGCTAATTTGCTTTTTATGAGTTTGAATAAAGTTTTACTAATCGGTAATTTAGGCCAGGATCCTAGTGTTAGATACCTTGATAACAATAAAGTTGTTGCCAGTTTTACCTTAGCCACCAATGAATCTTATACCGACAGAAATGGAGAAAGGAAAACTGAAACCGAATGGCATAATATAGAAATGTGGGACCAAATGGCTAAAAATGTAGATAATCTTAAACAAAGAGGTTATCTAAAAAAAGGTTCACAAGTTTATATTGAGGGGAAAATCAGAACCGAAAACTACAAAGACAAGGAAGGAATTGATAGGGTAGGGAAAAAAATCAGAGCGCTTACCCTCACTTTATTAGGTGGAGTTAATCGTGTTTCTAATGAAAATTCAGAAGCTCCAACAAATCGTCCGGTTGAGCAAAACCAACAACCTCAGGCCTCAAATTTTGCTCAAAATCCTCCAATTAAACCTGATATTCAAAATAAAGAGGAAGCAATTGATGACTTGCCGTTCTAATTTTTTACATTTGCATTTCAGGTGATATTGAGATTTTAAATAAAACTCCCTCACTAAAATCATTTTTGCATGGAAGAACCCCCGTCTGAATTAAATAGTATATTCCTTCAAGTATTAAATCCTGCATTAGGTGCAGGAGACTTGGCTACTATTATACTTAACCTACTCACAATTTTTTTGTTGATTTTTTTATCAGCAATTTTTTCTGGCTCTGAAAACGCCTTTTTCTCTTTATCTAAAGCCCAATACGAGGAGTTAATTGAAGATGAAACTGCCTCAAGCAAAGCTATACAGTTTTTACATGGAAGTCCTAAAAAACTTCTAGCAACCATTTTAATAGCAAATACTTTTGTAAACATTGCTGTTGTAATGGTTACAACCGGATTGTTTTCAGTACTATTTAATTTTTCAGCCAATCCTCTTTTTGGATTTTTACTTGAAGTTGTTTTCGTAACTTTTATGTTGGTTTTACTTGGCGAAGTAATTCCTAAAATTTATGCATTTCAAAACAATATTAAGGTAACCCGTTTTGTTGCAGTACCAATGTTTTACATGTATCGAATTTTTCAACCATTGGTATTTTTATTGGAAAGTACAACTGCCATTATTGATAAAAGAGTAACAAAAAGAGGTCATGTTTTATCTGTTGATGAACTTACTCATGCCATAGATATCACATCAGAAAAAGATTCTCCAAACCAGGAGAGAAATATTCTGAAGGGAATAGTAAATTTTGGAAATACTACAGTAAAACAAATCATGCGTCAGAGACCTGATGTTCTTGCTGTTGATGAAAATATGAGTTTTAAACAACTCATGGTTACAATAATAGATGCCGGTTATTCGAGGGTTCCGGTGTTTCAAAATAATTTAGACCATATCAGAGGAATTCTTTTCACAAAAGATTTATTACCTCTTTTGTATGAAGAAGATTTTGATTGGAAAACTTTAATCAGACCTGCTTTTTTAGTTCCTGAAAGTAAAAAAATTGATGATTTATTAAAGGAATTTCAAAGTAAAAGAATGCACCTTGCTATTGTTGTAGATGAATTTGGAGGTACATCCGGACTTTTAACAATGGAAGATATCCTTGAAGAAGTATTCGGAGAAATTCATGATGAATTTGATGAGGATGAACATATTTATTCAAAATTAAACGACTTTACTTACGTTTTTGAAGCTAAAATGTTAATTAATGATGTATGCCGATACATGGAAATTGATCCTGAAGAATTCGAAGAAATTAGAAAGGAATCTGATACTTTAGGTGGAATGCTTTTGGAACTGACAGGAGATATTCCCGGCTTAGGACAAGAAATCGTATTTGAAAGGTTTACATTTAAAATTGAGGCAGTAGATAAAAGACGTATCAAACGTATTAAAGTAACTATCAAACAAAACCAAATTGAAATTGATGAAAACTAAAATTCTAATTTTTACTCTTATTTCAGTTTTGTTTTTTTCTTGTTCTGATGAGAAATACACTCCTAAGCCGGTTGCTTTTCCAAGAATTGAGTTTCCGCAAACTACTTATACCAGATACAATTTAACAGATTGTAACTATACGTTCGATTTGGCTGATTATGCAATTGTAAAAAACGATCCATATCCTGCTGCTGATGAATGTTGGTACAATATTCATTATCCCAAATTTCAGGCTACTTTACATTTAAGCTATAGGCCAATTAAGAACAGAGATGATTTGTTTAAAGTCATCAACGATTCTCGTGAAATGGTTTACAAACACGTAATGAGAGCTGATGAAATTGTAGAAAATTATATCTCAAAAGACGGACTTTCTGGTATTTTTTATGAATTAGATGGTGGTACTGCTACAAACGCTCAATTTTTTGTAACAGATAGTACCCATAATTTTCTTAGAGGTTCTCTTTATTTTAATGTAAAAACAAATCAGGATTCAATTGCTCCTGTTTTATCTTTCTTAAAACATGATATGTTACATTTGGTTAATTCCTTAAAATGGAATACAAATGGACTTAAGAAATAAGTTGAATTATTTCTTTTGCAGCTCGTGTATCAGCGCCATGTTCTCCAAATAATTGTCTTAGTTCAGCATAATCTTTCATTAGCTTTTCATGGTCTTTTCCACCCGGTAAAACTGCTTTAAGTTCACTAAGTATTCTTTCTTCAGTGAAAACTTCTTGTAACAATTCAGGTACAGCCAATCTTCCTAAATTCAGGTTAACCAAAGACATATATTTAGCTTTAACCAATAAACGGCCTATTGCAATAGAAATTGGACTTGCTTTATAAGCACAAACTTGAGGAACATTTAGTAAGGCAGTTTCCAAACTAGCGGTACCACTACAAACAATTGCTGCTTCTGATCTGGCTAAAATTGAATAGGTTTTACCGAACTCCAAATCCAAACCTTCTTTTAAATAAGGCTCATAATCATCATATTCCAATCCGGGAGCGCCACAAATCAATACACGAAACTGATTTAGTTTAGCTGCAGTTTGTAACATAATTGGCAACATCAGTTTGATTTCTTGTCTTCTTGAACCCGGCAAAAGTGCTAAAATTGGCTTTTCATCACCTTTTTGATATGGATTTGCTGCACGAAAATCTGCAACCTCATCTAAAAGAGGATTTCCAATATACTTAGTATTCACTTTCCATTTTTTGAAATATTCAATTTCAAAAGGGAAAATAATTAAAAGTAGGTCGATGTATTTTTCTAGTTTTTTAGCGCGATTTTCTTTCCAAGCCCAAACTTTTGGTGCGATGAAATACACAGTTTTAAATCCGTTTTTCTTAGAAAATTCAGCCATTCTTAAATTAAAGCCGGGGTAATCTATAAATATTACTACATCAGGTTGAAATTTTAAGATTTCACTTTTACAATGTTTAAGGTTGTTTAATACTTTTTTTAAACTCATTAAGACTTCAACAAAACCCATAATGGCATTGGCTTTATAATGAGTAATTAAACCGGGAGCAACAGCCTCCATTTGATCGCCACCCCAAAATCTGAATTGAGCAGCAGCATCCTGTTTCAAAATAGATTTCATGATTCTGGCACCATGTAAATCACCACTTGCTTCTCCTGCTATTAAAAAGTATTTCATGTAAAACAAAAATATAGATTTTTATTTCTTCATCCTGAAAAGAATTAGATTTGATGTAATAATAGAAAGCATTTATTTCGTTTCAAATTCATTATATTTATAAAAAATAAAAACATGGCAGAGCAAAAACAAAACCGCAGCAGTTTAATTCTATTGTTATTACTGCTAGTTGGTTCGGTAGGATTTAATATCTACCAATTTAAAAACCACAGTACAACTGTAATAGAACATGGCACACAGGTTGATAGTTTAATTAATGCCAGGGTAGAAGTTGAAAGAGAATTAGCAGGCATTACCATGGAACTTGAAAAATACAGAGGTATTGCTGGTAATTTAGATAGTTTACTTAACGATGCAAATGGCAAAATGGAAGCTCAGGAAGCTAAAATTCGTAAACTTATTTCAGGTGAAAAAGATTTGAATAAATTAAACAAAAAACTCAAATCTGAATTAGAAGAATTACGCAAACTTAGAGATGAGTATTTAGAAAAAATCGATGGTTTATTAGCTGAAAACAAAGCTTTAAAAGAAGAAAATTCTACTTTAAATACACAGGTTACAGATTTAAACCAACAAAAGAATTTATTGGAGCAAAAAGTAACAACAGCTTCTCAATTAAAAGCTGAATACATTAAAGTTAATTCATTCAAAAAACGCGGTAGTGGTAAGTATGTAGAAAGTGTATTGGCAAAACGTACCAATAAATTAGAAGCATGTTTTACCATCATGGATAACAAAGTTGCCGGTACCGGTGATAAAATGATTTACCTTAGAATTGTTGCTCCTAATGGAAAAGTTTTAATGGGTTTTACCAAAGCGAGTTTAACAGTTGATGGCGAAAATGTTGATGCAACTGCATCACAAAAAATAGATTATAAAGGTGAAAAACAAGACATGTGTTTATCGTTTGAAAATGAGGATAGAATTTTGGAAAGTGGTACTTACTTAGTAGAAGTTTATATCGAAAACACTTTGGTACATCAAAGTAATTATACCTTGAAATAATCAGATATTTCAAATCAATAAAAAAGCCCGTTCAATTTTGAATGGGCTTTTTTTATTAAAAATTTTTGAACTCATGCATTTCTATCCTGCCAGCGCAAAAATCGTATTCATCTAATTGATTACTTGCTACCAAGATTGTTCGACTTCCTAGCATATCAAACATGGTTTTTCTATACCATAAAATTCCATTTTTATCAAGATTTGAACAGGGTTCATCAAGCAATAAAACAGGAGTATCTGCATACAAAGCCAGGATAAGTTTCAGTCGTTGTTTCATTCCTGAAGAAAAGTGTTTGATGAATTTCTTTTCATTTCCTGCTAAACCACATAATTCAAAAACTTGTGATTTACTGATACCTGCTTTTAATTTCTTAAGAGAAAAATTAAAATCCCAAACCTCATCTAAAGTAAATTCTTCTGGTAAATCGAGGTAAGGTGCTACAAACGAAAAGTATTGATACAAATCTTCATCATTTATTTGTCTGCCTTGTAAATGATAAGAAATACTTCCTTTGCTAATAGTTTGATAATTAAAGATTAATTGCAGCAATGTACTTTTACCACTGCCATTATTTCCAACCAAAGCCAAGCTGGAGTTGGATGAAATAGTATAGTTAATCCCCTTAAAAATCCACTGCCGATTATAGCGTTTGCCGATATCGGAAAGCCTGATTTCCATGCTTTATTTGGAATTAAATCCTTTTAAAACACCTCTTTCCGAATTTCTGATAAAAGCTAAAATCTCATCTCTTTCAGGTGTGGCTTCTAATTCTGCTTCAACAATATCTAGTGCTTTACTTAAATTACGATTATGAATAAATAATATTCTATAGATATTCTGAATCTCATTTATTTTTTCATTACTGAAACCAAATCTTCTTAATCCAACAGAATTAACTCCTTCATAAGTTAAAGGATACCTTCCTGCTTTTACAAACGGAGGTACATCTTTACTGACCATACTTCCTCCTTCAATCATCACATTTCTGCCAACAAGTCCAAATTGGTGAATTGCAGATAAACCTCCAATTCTTGCATGATCTTGAATAACTACATGACCCGCAACTTGCACGCCATTAGCAATTATCACATTGTTTCCAACGATACAATCATGCGCCAAATGTGTATAGGCCATTATCAGGCAATTTTTTCCAACTTCAGTTTTGAACTTGTCTTTGGTTCCTCTGTTAATGGTTACACATTCTCTTATAGTAGTATTATCTCCAATAAATACATGGGTATCTTCACCATCAAATTTTAAATCCTGTGGAACAGCTGAAATTACAGCACCAGGAAAAATTCTTACATTTTTGCCAATTCTTGCTCCAGGATAAATAGTAACATTTGAGCCAATCCAGGTTCCTTCACCAATTTCTACATCTTTATGAATGGTTGAAAATGGATCAACAACAACATTATCAGCTAATTTTGCCTGAGGGTCGATATATGAAAGGGATTGTATCATTTTAGTTCTTTTTTGCTACTTGTGCCATTAATTCTGCTTCTGCTACCAACTTATCACCAACAAAAGCAGAGCCTTTCATCACACAAACTCCTCTTCTAATAGGTGCAATTAAATCTAATCTAAATACCAAGGTATCACCGGGTAATACTTTATCCTTAAACTTAGCATTGTCTATTTTCATGAAATAGGTATTATAGTTTTCTGGATCTTCAACTTTAGATAATACCAAAATTCCACCTGATTGAGCCATTGCTTCAATAATTAAAACGCCCGGCATTACTGGATTTGAAGGGAAATGTCCTTGGAAAAATGGCTCGTTGATAGTCACATTTTTTAAAGCTATAACATGGTTCTCTCCAACCTCTAAAATCTTATCAACCATTAAAAAAGGATACCTGTGTGGTAACATTTTTTCAATTTGATCAGCATTATATAAAGCAGGTTTATTTGGATCGTAACGAGGAACTTTAACGGCACTTCTGGTTTTTTTAATCAATGCTTTGATTTTTTTACCAAAAGCTACATTTGCTGCATGGCCAGGTCTTGCTGCCATAATTTGAGCTTTAATCGGAGTTCCTATCAAGGCTAAATCACCAATTAAATCAAGTAATTTGTGACGAGCAGGTTCATTATGGAATCTTAAATCAACATTGTTTAAAATACCTTCTTTTTTAACTTCAACTTTTGGCTTGTTAAACATTTTAGCCAAATGCTCCAATTCGTGGTCTTCAATTACTCTGTCTACAATTACAATAGCATTGTTTAAATCGCCACCTTGAATTAATCCATTGTTATAAAGTAATTCCAATTCATGTAAAAAACAGAAAGTTCTGCATGATGAAATTTCACCTTCAAATTCTTTTAAGCTGGTGATTGATGCATGCTGACTTCCTAATACAGGCGAGTTATAATCAACCATAACAGTTAAACGATAATCGTCTAAAGGCATAGCAATCATTTCAACACTTCTATCTGCTTCAGTATAAAATACGTTTTGTGGAATGGTAAAATATTCTCTTTCAGCATCTTGTTCTACAACACCGGCTTCTTTTAAAGCTTTAATGAAATAACGAGAGCTTCCATCCATAATTGGAGTTTCACCTCCGTTTATTTGAACCAAGCAATTATCTATTTCAAGTCCTGCTAATGAAGCCATTACATGTTCTACTGTAGCAACTCTTCCTCCATTTTGTTCAATTGTAGTTCCTCTTGAGGTATCAACCACATTATCAACATCTGCATCTATAATAGGTTGTCCGGGTAAGTCTACACGTTGGAATTTAATACCGTAATTTTCAGGAGCTGGCATAAAAGTCATACTCACAATTTGGCCAGTATGTAAACCTACGCCTTCAACATTAACCGGTTTTTTTATAGTTGTTTGCTTCATAATCTCTTAGCAATTTTTGTTATATATAATTGTCAAATTTGACAAAAGTTACTGCAAAAAAACAAAAAGCAGGCATATTGCCTGCTATTCTTTATGAACATTTGTAAATTATTTCTCTTTTAAAGCTTTTTCTAAGGTTTCAATTCGCTTCAATAATTCAGGAAGTTTCCTGTGAATAGCCAATGAACGCATAGAATCTTTGTATTCCAAAGCTGGTGTGCCAAACCATTTTTTATCAGGGTCTTTTATGCTGGCGTTAATACCAGATTGTCCACCAATTTGGTTTCCATCAGCAATTTCTATATGTCCTCCAACGCCTACTTGTCCGCCAATGACTACATAGTTACCAACTTTTCCACTTCCAGCTATTCCCGATTGTGAGGCCATAACTGAATGTCGTCCAAGTTCAGCATTATGAGCAATTTGAACCAAATTATCTAATTTAGCACCTTGTTTTATAATGGTTGAGCCCATTGTTGCTCTATCAACTGTGCAATTGGCACCAATTTCAACATCATTTTCAATAATTACATTACCAGTTTGAGGAATTTTTTTATAAGACCTGTCGGCTTGTGGTGCAAAACCAAATCCATCTGAACCAATAATTGTTCCTCCATGCAAAATGCAATTATCACCGATTACGCAATCATGGTAAATTTTTACTCCAGGATAAATAATACAGTTTTTACCAATTTTGCTTCCAATACCAACAAATACCTGAGGGTAAATAATTGAATTGTCACCAATTTCTGAATTATCTGAAATGTAACTTAGGCCTCCAATATAAACATCTTTGCCAATTTTGGCTTTTTCTGAAATGATTGAGCCTGCTTCAATTCCTTTTAATTGGTAACTTGGATTGCCAAATTTTTCCAGTAAATAAGTAAAACTTGAATAGGCATTTTCAACCCTGATTAAGGTGGTTTTTACAGGCTGACTTGGTTTAAAATCAGCATTAACTAAAACAGCAGATGATCCGGTTTCGTAAATATAAGGTTCGTATTTTGGATTTGCTAAGAATGAAAGTGCACCTGTAGTTCCTTCTTCAATTTTAGCTACTGTATGTATTTTAACATTTGCATCTCCTTCAATGGTTCCATTTAGAAGTTTACTCAATTCACCGGCTGTTATTTGCATGTATAAAAATTAATTATTCGGGTAAATGTAAAGATTTAGGATAACACAAAAAATATTTGGTTACAGATTTACTCAGCGCTTCAATATTATATTGGTCTGATGCTTGGCTGATTTCAACAGTTTCACCGCTTTTAAATAGGATTTTTATATTAAATGCTTCGATGTTGTAAGCTCTGTTTTTCACTGAATCAGTAAAAACAAAATAAGAACTATCTTCTTTTTGGATTCCTGTGTTTTCAACAAATCTTGCTTTTAATTCATTTACTCTTTGC
The DNA here is from genome assembly GCA_943361925.1 of Vulcanococcus limneticus LL. Lineage (GTDB taxonomy): Bacteria > Bacteroidota > Bacteroidia > UKL13-3 > UKL13-3 > CAISCU01. The sequence continues at coordinate 11,309 of CALRIT020000030.1, forward strand.
TCATCAAAAGCTTCATTTGAAAACTCAAGTTTGGGTAATTTTCTTTTGATAAGCATTTTACACAAACTGCTTAAAACCAAGTCTTCATGCTCGCACCAAACTTTTATCGAACTCATAATATCATCATCATCAAGCTTTACATAGTTTTTAATTCCTTCTTCTGAATCAAAGAAATTATTTTTATTGGGTTGATGTTTTAAAAACCACCAAAGTGCAGGTGGAGCAAACAAAGTTTCTCCTAATGCAGCCAATTCAAAAGCTCTTTCCAAAGCTTTTATCAAAAGATTTTCTGTAGCAACTACTGTTTTGTGTAAATAAACCTGCCAGTACATCAATCTTCTGGCAATCAGAAATTTTTCTATGCTATAAATGCCTTTTTCATCTACAACGAGTTCCCCATTTTTTACATTCAGCATGTTGATGATACGGTCTTGTCCAACTACGCCTTCCTGAACACCACTGTAAAAACTGTCTCTGCGCAGGTAGTCAAGGCGGTCCATATCGAGCTGACTACTTACCAACTGATGTAAAAATGGTTTGTGATACTGATTTTTAAATATAGAAATACAAAGGTCTAAACTGCCAGAAAAATCCTTGTTTAAGGATTCCATTAAATACAAGGAAATCCTTTCATGTGACATTCCTTTGATTAAAACATGCTCTAAAGTATGCGAAAAAGGTCCATGTCCAATATCATGTAATAACAATGCTGCACATACAGCTTCCTTTTCTTCTTCAGTAATTTCAATGCCTTTTTGAGAAAGGTTTTCAAGTGCAATTTTCCCTAGACTCATCGCTCCAATAACATGCTGAAACCTTGTATGCAGCGCGCCCGGGTATACATAGTGGGAGAGGCCCAATTGTTTAATTCGCCTCAATCGCTGAAATTTCGGATGTTCCAAAATATCTGTCAACAATTTCCCTGATATATTCACAAAACCATAAACAGGGTCGTTTAGGGTTTTTCTTTTGATGATTTCCACAATTGATACTAAAACAACAAAAATAGGGTTCTTCTGCAAAAAGCCACTTTTTATTGTTTTTGTTTGATGGTCTATTTTCAAGATAAATAATTTTCAATTGATAAAATTCAACCTATTTTCGTACTATGTATAATATCCTATGGGCAGATGATGAGATCGACCTGCTTAAACCTCATATTCTATTTTTAAAAAATAAAGGTTACGAAGTTGAAAAAGTAACCAATGGTATTGATGCCGTTGAATTGGTAAAAGCCAGAAAATTTGATGTGATTTTTTTGGATGAAAACATGCCGGGTATCAGCGGACTAGAAACTTTGGCTCAAATCAAACAGTTTAATCCGGATGTACCTGTAATCATGATAACCAAAAGTGAAGAAGAGCATATCATGGAAGATGCCATTGGAAATCAGATTGCCGATTACCTGATTAAACCGGTAAACAGCAACCAGATTTTGATGTCGTTGAAGCGTATTCTTGATTCAAAACAATTGGTTACTGAAAAAACTGCTCAGAATTACCAGCAGGATTTCCGTCAATTGAGCATGGAAATGTATGATATCAATGATTTTGCCGGTTGGGAAAACATGTATCGCAAATTAGTTTATTGGGAACTTGAATTAGCCAAAAGTGGTGATACCGGAATGGATGAAATTCTTGCCATGCAAAAACGCGATGCCAACAACGGCTGGGCGAAATTTGTATCGCAGAACTTTGTTAATTTCCTTAAGAAACCAGATGCCAAAACTCCAGTAATGAGTCATACTTTGCTCACCAAAAAGTTACCGGCTTATCTTAAATCAGAAAATCCTGTTTTTTTAATAGTGATTGACAATTTCCGTTTCGACCAATGGAAAGTAGTTCAAAATCAGTTAGCAGAATTTTTTAATGTGTTGGTTGATGAAATGTACATGACCATTTTACCTACTACAACGCATTATGCGAGAAACAGTCTGTTTGCAGGTATGTTGCCAAGTGAGATTGAAAAAATTTATCCTAATTTATGGATTAACGAGGAAGATGAAGAAGGTAAAAATATCCATGAAGAAGAATTATTAGGCCGTCAGTTACAAAGATTGGGTTATAGCGATAAATTCTCTTATACAAAAATTACCAATCTGAATGCAGGTAAGGATTTGGTTGAGAAAATGCCAAACATGTTTCATAATAAATTCAATGCCATCGTTTACAATTTCGTGGATATGTTAAGTCATGCACGCACCGAAATGAATGTAATGAAAGAATTGGCTGAAGATGAAGCAGCATATAGAAGTATTACAGCCAGTTGGTTTGAGCATTCACCATTGTTTGATGCCATCAAGAAAATTGCGGGTAAAAAAGCTACTGTTATTATTACAACCGACCATGGTTCTATCAGGGTACAAAATCCGGTGAAAATTGTGGGAGATAGAAGTACATCAACCAATTTAAGGTACAAACAAGGGAGGAATTTGAGTTATAACGAAAAGGAATTGTTTGTAATTAAAAAACCTGAAGAAGCATTTTTACCGAGGCAAAATGTAAGTACCTCTTATGTTTTTACTATGGGTGAAGATTTTATGGCTTATCCGAACAATTACAATTACCATGTAAACATGTATAACAATTCGTTTCAACATGGGGGAATAAGTTTAGAAGAAATGATGGTTCCATTTATTGTATTGGAAACCAAATGAGCGTAGTTTTATTAAACGTAAGTATCAATTTATTGCCGGAGGAGAAAAGCGGGAAATATGGTCCCGTTTTTCCCGGAACCGGATGTTCTATACAATTCCACGATAACCAAACCTGGCATTGTTTACAGGAATTTGCCGATAGGGAATTTGCCTACCCAGGAGAGCAATGCAGAGCTAGCATAAGATTTCTGGAACCCGGAATACAACCCGAAAGCCTATACAAAGGCAAAGACTTCAAACTCCTCGAAGGCGATAAACAAATAGGCTCAGGCATAGTACTCGAAGTTCATTTGATAGATGAGTGGGCGTAGGGGGGATTAGAGATTTTCTAAATTCAATTTTTGAATGAACATTAATACAAGGCTTTCTGCTTAACTCCAATCCAATTCTAGGAAATAATACTGAGTAAAATGAGAAGTTTTTTGATGATTCTGATACTATTTTTATTCAACCAATGTACTTATAATAAGACTGAAATTATTGAATACGAAGGCTATCATGATGAGGCCAAGACTATTTTAGGAATGAAAGGAAATTTGGTGAATGGAAAAGAAGACGGAACTTGGGATTTTTACGATTCTACAGGGGTTTTAGAGAAACAGGGTAGTTTCAAAGGTGGACTAAAGTCAGGGCAATGGCTTTATTTTAAGGATAGTTTTACTAAAGAAATTAATTGGATTGTTTCAAATGAAATAGAAGGAATTAGTTTTTCTTATCCATCAGCTTTTAAAAAATTATACAATAAACAAGACACTAATTCAACCTACTATTTTGATTCATTAAATGCCCGGATAATTTCAATAAGAATTTTCAAAGGTTCTTTGAAATTCAATATTGACTCATTTTTTAGTATGAATCTTAATGGTTTCTATTCTACATCCTTTGTCAGCAATGCACAATCAGATTTAATAAAGAAAAATGATTACTCATATTATATAGATGAGTTTAATATAGTTGAAAAAAAGACTGGTTTAGAATATACAGTGTATTCTTTTTATGAATTGATTGGTGGGAATTTAATAACAATTACAATTTCAAGTAAGTCGAATTTAAAAAGGAGTTCATTTAATATTATCAATGAAATATTTGGTAATTTTTGGGTTTCAGATAATAGGGTTTTGGATGCTTTTTGAAGACCCATTTAACCAATCTCGACTTTAAAGTTTCATTTATTAATTCATCTTGTTTAAATTTTTTACCCATATTAAAATGAGAAAAATAGTTTGTATTTGCTTTTTATTTTTAATTGATTTTACTGTTGATGGTCAAAGTCGTTTAAAACAAGAGAACTATTCGGCCGATTCTTTAAGAAATATTCGTATAAGTTCAATTAATTTTAAAGGGATGAGTTTGGATGATTCTTTGTTAATGATGTCAATTTTATTTGCTGATACCCATAATTTCTATCCTCCTCCAATTCATTCAGATACATCTTATTTTGGGAAAAAGTATGAAATCTTTGTAGATACTGCCACCTATGATGATACTACTACGGTTGTTAGAACTTACCTTAATAAATTTGAGCTTTCTTTTGAAAGAACAATTGGAAATAAAGGCCCTATTTACTTTACCTCGGAGATAAAAGGAAAAAGAACAGGTATTTTTCCTTACTATTATCCAAATGGTTCACTAATGTCTATTCAAGCTTACATCTTTGATATTGAAGTAGGTGATTGGTTGGAGTATTATCCTGAAGGTGAATTAAAATCCATTAAGGTTTACGATTTCGAATACTCAGATTTTTTCTTACCACCAAGGGAATATGTTCATGAAGCAGTGTCACAGGACAATTGTTGTGATTCATTTGAATATCTAGGACCAACTAAAATGCCTAAGAGAGCCGAATACTATTATTGCGATGGTTCTATTGAAAGAATAGAATATTATAAAAATAAAAAGAAGGTTGGAACCTGGAAGTATTTTACTGTTTATGGAAAACTAAAAAAAGAAGAAGAATATCAAAATGGTGTTTTGCTTAAAACTAAGTTGTATTAAATTTTGATTTTGTAATCTTTATTAACCGCTAATAAGATTATAAATATGCAAACCACCAATGTCAAAAATATTTCAATGATTACTGATGACCAAATCACCCTCCTAAATTCTCAAGTCCCTGCAGTACCTTAAGTCCTTAGCCTTGTAGTAAAAACAAACCCACTTTAATAGAAAGCGAGTTTTTGTTGTATAAAACCTTAATTTAGTTGAACTATTTTAATAAATCATGAAATTAGGTTTTTTTCTATTCTTTGTTGGAGCTTTTATGGTTGTAACAACCATTAGGAAACCAGCTAGTAGCAATGATACTTCTGGTTTAAATTTTAATGGAATTATTTATGGAGGCATTTTATTAGTAACAGGAATAGTAATGATTTATAAAAGTTTTCTAAAATGACTTTTTCTGCATTCAAGTTTTCATTTATAAGCCTATTTTAAATTACAATTTGAAATATGTAATTAAATCACCTCTCCAGCCCATAATTTTTCAAGAAAATTCTTCCAAGGTAATAGCAGTATATTGTCTATGAGTCGAGGAAATGGTTCATTACAAACCATTATCAATTGTTTGGTTTGGTATTCTTCAGAAAAACTTTTTAAGCCTTTTAAATGCCTTGAGCTAATATTGTTTGAAGACTTAACTTCCAGTGCAATTTCATGTTCACCTAAAACAAAATCTACTTCAATTTGAGAAGTGGTTCGCCAATAATAAATAGGAAATTCTTTTCCTGAGTATTGACTATAAGCATGCAGTTCCATATAAATAAAATGTTCAAATGCATTGCCAAATACTTCACTTCCGAATTGTATTTCACTTCGCTTTAATAAGTGATTAACAATACCAATATCAAAAAAATAGAATTTGGGGGCTGTTATAACACGGCGTTTTGGCTTTTTTTGAAAGGCTGGAACAAATCTTCCAATCAAAGTATCATCTAATATTTGAAAATATTCTTTAATGGTAGGACTTGATACGCCGCAATCGCTTGCAATATTTGAGAAGTTTACCATTTCTCCATTACTAAATGCAGCTGCTTCAAGAAACCTGGAGAAGTTTTGTATGTTTCTAATTTTGGCTTCAGCTGCTATCTCATCTTTTAAATAATTTCCAATATATGCAGCAATTAGTTTTTTGGGGTTTGAAGCTAAATAATGCCGAGGAATTAATCCGTTGTTTAATGCTTTTAATAGGTCAAACTCTGGAATTTCACTGCTTACTAAAGGAAATAATTCATACCTCAAAGCCCTTCCTCCAAGCAGATTAAAACCACCCCTGATAATTTTTCTTGGACTTGAACCACTTAATATAAAACAGATTTGGTGTTTACTAATAAGCCAATGAATTTCATTAAGTAACTCAGGTATTCTTTGAATCTCATCAACAATAACAATTTTATTTTGATGATCTGCCAATATGATTTCTCTGAAAACCGAAGGATTTTTTGATAACCTTTCGTAAACATCAGAAAGTAATAAATCAAACCACAAAGCATCAGGAAAAAGGTGATTCAATAAGGTGCTTTTTCCTGTTTGTCTTGCACCCCAAAGAAACAAACTTTCATTTTCAGAATCTATTAAAATTTGTTTTCGATTAAACATAATAGTTCAAATATACTTTAAAAAATCATGATAATTTAAAGTGATGGTTTAAAATATCATGATAATTTAAAGTAGAAAGTGCTTAAGTCTCTGTAAATTAAATAAATATGTTTTTATGTGAATTTTATTCAATTGGGTTAATTCATTAAAATTGAATTTAACCTTTATAAGTAATTGAAAGCATAGTTTTGGTATGTTCAAAACATCTTTTAAATGAAATCTATGCTTTTACAATTCGTGTTGCTATTCAAATTTTGTTTCGGTAGTAAAATTTAAGTGATTGAAGGATTATAGTTTTAACTCACAATTTTAATTCTTTTATCTTTTGGGCACAAAAACTTGCAAAATTTTCATGTCCCTGCTTTCCCTTGAGTACTTAGCCTTGAATTACAAACCTTCTACTTCAACTCCCCCAAAGCTTGTTTTGCCAACTCATATTGCGGGTCTTGTTCCAATGCCATTTCGTAATTTAATCTGGCTTCTTTTTTACTTCCTAAAATTTGGTAAGTAAGTCCTTTCATATAATAAGCCTGAGGATAAAAATTGTTCATTCTAGTGGCAATGTCCCAGTTTCTGATAGCTTCTTTGTAATCTCCTGTTTCAAAATTCAGGTATCCAACATTAAAGTAAGATTTATAATGTTCAGGGTCGATATCAATTATCTTTTTATAATCTAACAATGCCTGTTTTTTGAAATTCATTTTCTGAGCAAAAACTGCTCTTCCAAACAATGCATCAACACTTTTAGGTCTGATTTTCAAAGCAGAATTAAAATATTCCATGGCCAATGGATTTCTCTGTGCAGCATACAAATTGCCAATGTAAATAATCGACTCAATATCTTTGGGGTCGTTTTCTACTGCTGTCTGGAAATTATAAATCGCACGTGCTGTATCACCCATTTCCTTGTAGTTTAAGCCTAAAGTATGATAAATTACAGCATTTCCCGGATCTTGTTTCATCGCATTGGTTAGAAGGTCAATCGATTTTTTATGCTCTTTTACTACAAAATATAAATCGGCCAGTTTTAATTTTGCCTCAAGGTAGTCGGCTTTAAACTGAATTGCTTTTTCATAAGACAAAGCTGCTTTTTTGGTTTGATTGGTGGCATATTGAATTCTTCCCTGAAAAAATAAATACAGTGCATTACTTGAATCAGATTTTAAAGCTGTTTCCATATCTAATTCTGCTCTGCTTAAATAACCCTGATTATAATATATATTCGCTCTCCTGTATAAAAGCTCTGCATTTTCAGGATCTGATTCAATTTCTTTACTAATTTCCTTAACAGCTTCAATTTGGGCCAAAGAATCTTGTGGAATTTCTACCGGCTTTGCCTTTTTTTCGCTACAAGATGACCATAACAACCCAATTGTGGTGACATATATCAGTTTTTTGAAAATTGACTTGAAATAAATTTGCATCTTGAAAATTATTTTAAATAATTGTGGAAATAAGAAATCACTTTTTAATAAGTCACAAAAAAAACCAAATTTGTTCGATAGATATCTAAATTCCTTAAAAATCAATATAAAACCCTAATAATCATATGCCTTTTTACCATCGCCAAGGCCAAATTCCAGCAAAACGCCACACCCAGTTTCGAAAACCGGATGGTACTTTGTATTCAGAAGAACTCGTTTCTACAGAAGGTTTCAGCAGTATTTATTCTTTGGTTTACCATTGTCACCCTCCAACTTTAGTAAAAGGAATTGGAGAAGCATATAATGTTGCTCCGGAAGCTGCCTTACCTAAAAATCTTCAAAATAGAAGTTTTTTAACTTTTAAAACTGCTCCAAAAGATGATTACCTGGAGTCGAGAACTGTTATGCTTTTTAACAGAGATTTATACATGAGTTCTGCTGCACCTAAAAAAAGTATGGAAACCTACTTTTATAAAAATGCAGATGCCGATGAAATCATTTTTATACATGAAGGTTCAGGTACTTTAAAAACGCTTTACGGTAATATCAATTTTGAATATGGTGATTATTTGGTTGTTCCAAGAGGAATAATTTATCAAATTCACTTCAATACTCCTGAAAACAGATTGATGATTATTGAAAGTTTTTCACCGATTCGTGCTCCTAAACGTTATTTAAATTCTTACGGACAATTTTTAGAACATTCACCTTTTTGTGAGCGTGATATTAAACTTCCGGAAAACCTTGAAACCCACGATGAACATGGTGATTTCAAAGTTCTTATCAAAAAACAGGATTTAATTTATCCTTATATTTATGCAACACATCCTTTTGATGCAATAGGTTGGGATGGTTACCAATTTCCTTATGGTTTTAGCATCCATAACTATGAACCAATAACAGGTCGGGTTCATATGCCACCTCCAATTCATCAAACATTTGAAGGACATAATTTCGTTGTATGTTCATTTGTTCCAAGGTTATACGATTATCATCCGCAATCTATTCCAGCTCCTTACAACCACAGTAATGTTGATAGTGATGAAGTATTGTATTATGTGGATGGTGATTTTATGAGCAGAAAACATGTGGAAAGAGGAATGATTAGTTTGCATCCAAAAGGAATTCCACATGGGCCACATCCGGGCACTGTTGAAAAATCGATAGGTAAAACCGAAACCAAGGAATTAGCAGTAATGATTGATCCTTTTTATCCATTACAAATTACAGCAGCAGCTATGTCTGTTGAAGATCCTTCTTATTATTTAAGTTGGGTTCAGTAAACTGATATTTTAAAATTTCAAAAAAGGCAGATTTTAACTAAAACTAAAATCTGCCTTTTTTTATTTTATTGAAGTTCTTCAATTAGGTTTTGAAGTGTTTTTCGAATACAAATCCCATTTTATATCAAGATTCCCATTTTGAAAGCCATTTGAAATTGTAGTTTTTTATTTAAATTAGAAAAAAATCCAATTAAATAGAATTTACATCAATCTGTTGGTAAATTCTATTTAAGTAATTTATCAAGTACTTAAATTGCAGTAATTTAAAAAAGCTTTAGTTATGCATTTCAAAAAGTTAGACGCATTAAGAGGATTTGCGGCTTTATATGTCGCTATTGGGCACTGGACTCACACAAATGATTATACCCCTGCTTTAATAAAAGAGTTCTTTAGATTTGGTCAGCAAGCCGTTATTTTATTCTTTTTGTTAAGTGGATTTGTAATTTATATAGCCACTTCATCACCAAGAAGACAGTCTTTCAAAGAATACTTTATTAAAAGATTCAGAAGAATTTATCCAATTCTAATTCTTGCATTTATTCTGAGTGTAGTTGTAGCATTAATAGATGGAATGTTTATAAAACGATTTGATTGGTCATCGTTTATTGGCACAAGTTTAATGTTGCAGGATTACGGAACAGAGAAACCCGGAGTCTGGTTTTATTACTTTATGGGTAATTCTCCATTATGGTCTTTGTCTTACGAATGGTGGTTCTATATGTTGTATTTTGTTTTTTATAAATACCTCAATCACCTGAACTCAAGAACTATGATTGCTTATGTAATTTCACTGGTATCAATGATTTCCTATATTATTTTCCCAAATCATGCTTCATTGGTTTTTGGATATTTCATCATTTGGTTTAGTGGATATGAAGCTGCTCATGTTTATTTCAGGGATAAAACCTTCACATTCAAAAACATATTTAATATTTTGTGGATGAATGGAAGTATTTTGGCTATCATTTTAGTTTATAATTTCACAAAGAGTTTTTGGGTGAATTATGGTATTGAAGCCATTCCGGTTAATAAACTTATCATTCATTTTGGTACAACAGTTTTGGTTTTAGGAACCGGATTAATCTGGTGGAAAATGAAATTAATTGGTTTCGATTTACTACTTGGAATTTTTACAAAAATGGCACCAATTTCATATGCACTTTATGTTTTCCATTTTCCAATTTTAGCACAGTGGGATCTTTATCAATATGTTGATTATAATATCAATACTGTAAATATTATTTGGATTAATGTAGTTAGATTAATTGCGCTTGTAGGATTGTCGTATTGGGCTGAAATCAAACTTCAACCAATCATTAATAAATTGATTACAACAAAATAAAGAATTCCGGATTTTTGCTAATAAGCCCTACATTTCTATTGAATTGTAGGGCTTATCTGTTAAAAATCTATATTTTTGCCAAAAACTCCCATCAATGGAATCACAGAATTCAGATTTTTTGCCTTTAAATGGCACCGATTACATCGAATTGTATGTAGGTAACGCTAAACAAGCGGCTCATTTTTATAAAACAGCTTTTGGTTTTCAATCATTGGCTTATGCCGGACCAGAAACAGGTGTTAAAGACAGAGCATCTTATGTTTTGGTTCAGAATAAAATGAGGTTAATGTTAACTACTCCATTGCATTCAGATAGTCCAATTGCTGAACATCACAAAAAACACGGTGATGGTGTTAAAGTTATTGCTTTAATGGTTGATGATGCTTACGATGCCTTCGAACAAACAACCAAAAGAGGTGGAATCGCAAGCTTGGAGCCTAAAACTTTAAGTGATACCAATGGTGAAGTAAAAATGTCTGGTATTAGAACCTATGGTGAAGTTGAACATATTTTCATCGAAAGAAAAAATTATACAGGTGTATTTTTACCTGGTTTTAAAGAGTGGAAATCAGATTACAATCCAGAACCAACAGGTCTATTATATGTAGATCATTGTGTTGGAAATGTAGGTTGGAACCAAATGAATCCTTGGGTTTCGTTTTACGAAAATGTAATGGGTTTTAAAAATATCCTTTCATTCGACGATAACGATATTTCTACAGAATACTCAGCTTTAATGAGTAAAGTAATGAGTAATGGAAATGGTTATGTGAAGTTTCCGATTAATGAACCTGCTGAGGGTAAAAAGAAATCTCAGGTTGAAGAATACCTTGAGTTTTATGAAGGTGAAGGAACTCAACATATTGCAATTGCTACCAATGATATCGTTTCAACAGTGAAACAATTAATGGCAAGAGGAGTTGAGTTTTTGAAAGTACCTAGCACTTATTACGATGATTTATTAGATAGAGTAGGGCCAATTGAAGAAGATTTAGCTCCTTTAAGTGAATTGGGAATTTTAGTTGATAGAGACGATGAAGGTTATTTACTTCAATTGTTTACTAAACCGGTTGAAGACAGACCAACTATGTTTTATGAAATTATCCAAAGAAAAGGCGCTAAGTCTTTTGGTAAAGGAAATTTCAAAGCCTTATTTGAAGCCATCGAAAGAGAGCAAGAACTAAGAGGAAATTTATAATACTAGGAAATTCAGGTTTCGAAGTCTTAACATAAATCAGACGAAACTTTAGATATTTAGAAAAACTACTTATAATTGGGATTGTTTAAAAAGCAATCCCAATTTTGTTTATGGAAGAAACCAATTTCGCATCTAAAAGAGAAAAATACGCTCATTCTGAAAGAAGATTTTTAGAAGGTCCACGCTCAAGAACCAGAGAATTAACTTTCTCTTTTAAAGTTTTGTTCGAATTCATAAAAGGATTCAGAGCTTTACATTTTGTTGGTCCCTGTGTTACTGTTTTTGGAAGCGCCCGCTTTAAAGAAGACCATGAATTTTACATCAAAGCCAGAGAAATTGGTGCAGGTTTAAGTAAATTAGGTTTTGCTGTCATGACCGGTGGTGGTCCAGGAATTATGGAAGCGGCCAACCGAGGTGCATTCGAAGCAAATGGGAAAAGTATTGGTTGTAATATTGTTTTACCTCACGAACAAAAAGAAAATCCATATTTACATACTTGGGTCGATTTCAGGTACTTTTTTGTACGTAAAACTTTACTTATTAAATATTCATATGCATTTGTTATTATGCCTGGTGGTTGGGGCACAATGGATGAAATGTTTGAGGCATTAACTTTAATCCAAACCGGAAAAATAAATGAATTTCCAGTGGTGCTTTTTGGTAAGGATTATTGGAAGAATTTAATTGAATTGATTGATGACATGGTAAAATACCAAACCATTTCTCCCGCTGAATTAAAAGATTACTTTTTTATAACTGATTCTGTAGATGAAGCCATGGCTCATATTCACAAACATAGCATCAAAAAATTTGGCTTGAAAAAAGCACGTAAACCCAAATGGATTTTAGGTGAATTTTTCAAGCCAAGAAATTAATTAGTTTTCAGATTTTTGTTTTCCTTTTCTACCAAAAAGGTAATATCCGGCCAATCCAATTCCTGAAACTATTGTTATTCCTACTAACCATAAAACTTTATTTTTGGTTTCCAGGTTTTTGTTTTTGATAATATCAACTATTGTAAAAATGTAAAGTGAAATGAACAATAGTGGAATGATTAGAATATACATATCTGCTGTTTCCATATCTTTTTCTTATTTACCAATATATCTTTCTTCAATTACATTTCTGTGATGAATTTCATGTCCGCAAATGATATACGGAAATGAACTAACAATGAATTCTTTTCCATTTGCAGTTCCTTTTTGTAACCACATTTTTTCATCAAAGCTATTAAACAATTCGATGGTGCTCGAACGTAGTAATGAAAATTCTTTTACCAGATTTAGAATTTTTCTGTCGTTAGCTCTTGCTTCCTTTGCCCAATTTTCTTCTTCAAATCCCGGTAACGGAGTTTTATCTCCTCTTGCAATACTCAGTGCTCTGTAAGTTAATACTCTTTCTACATCCAATAAGTGAACTAGAATATCAAGTATACTCCATTTTCCCGGGGCATAAGCGCTCATTAAGGTTTCATCATCTAAAGAAGTTACCAAATCAATGGTGTCCATCATTTGATTATGAAGTTCGGCAAGTATATTATCTGTTTTAGGTACCAGGTCTACATATTTTTCATAATAAGCAGGGTACAAAGCTGCGTTAGGTCTTTTCATATCTATATTTTTAAAATGAACGATTGATGCCAATTAACCACCTGAATTTAATATTATTTTCTTCTGCAAAAGGCGCATTACTTAAGAAAATTGGTAAATCAATTCTAATATTTAAAGGTTTAATTTCTTCTAATTTACCCCATTTTTTTATTTGTAACATAAATCCAGGTCCGGCACTACTTCTGAAACCGGTATTGCTATTTATATTAATATTTGGCTGAGTTAAAGTTGAATTTGAAAATAATATTCCTGCATCAGCAAATAAATATGCATCTAAATGAAATGGTTTAAAAATACCTTTTGGTTTGATATTAAATAAGCCATCATAGTCTAATTCTAAACTAAATGAAGCACCTTTATTTCCATTGAATAAATAACTTTGAGTTAAATCAGAATTTTCTACTGGAAGTAAATAGCCATTATAACCTCGCACATTTAAGCCACCTCCCATTTGAAAATGATTGGTTTGTGTTCCAATTGCACTCCAATCATTCTGAATAAATCCGGTGCTTCTGGCATATTTATTTTCCATCATTTCTTCAGGATTAGCACCTGCTAAATATAATCTCGATTCTGGAGCAATATTTCCTTCCATCCATTGACCAAATAACCTTGTGCTCAAATAAATCTTTCCTAAATTATGCTCCGATTTAATTTTTGCACTTATACCATTGTACTGATAAAACGATGATAATACACTACTTCTTAAACCAACTTCATAAAACAAACGACTTCTTCTTCCCCAATCTTTTGCAGTTTTCCATTCTAAATTTATAGTAGTATTTTCTCTATCTGTTTGCCAGATATTTTCATTTATGAGTAATAATTCATTTAAGTTAGAATTATTTCCATGAACATATAAATTATTATTATTTCTTAAACGTGTCATTGTTTTAATGAAAACCTTAATGTTTTGGTTACCCGGAGTCCACTCTAAACCTGCTAATTGTAGATTTAATCCATCTAATTGTCTTGATTGTAACCAAACATAAGTGTTTTTACTCAACAGGTTTTTGTACCAGAAATTATAATCAATTAATGTATTGTTTGATTTTAGCTCTAATCCATTTGGATAATTGGTCCCTAAATCGGTATTGTACCAAGCTGTCAATTTAAACTGATGTTTCTTTTGCATATAATTTCCATTGAAATGCAAACCGGCTTTTATTCCATCTAAATTATTCAACCATAAATCAGGTCTCCACTTTAAGATATAATGTTTTCTATCAATCGGATTTTTAATTTGATGATCGAATTGAAAATCCAAAGGAAAACAACTACAATTATTTAAGGTATTGATATCTGCTAATCTGTAAGTAGTATCAATTGCAATCCACTTTAGTTTTCCTGGAATTTGAATTTGTGTTGTGTACTCTTTGTTCAACAATCCCCAACCCTTCCAAATAGGCAATGTTGTTTCAACGGTATTTTTGGTGAAATACGAATTAGGAATGGTATAATGAAATGGCTTTCCTTCTTTAGTTTCACCATATAAATCAATTGGCATTTGCATTTCACCAATTCTTCTTAGTTTAATTAAATAATTGAATTGATTGTTTCCTGCTGAATTAATAAACTTAGGTCTGTAAATTTTATAATCAACTTTTTTAGTTGTTTCCATCCATTGGTCGAAAAACCAGTTCAAATCAGTTTTACTAAAATGAATCATACAGGCTCTAAAATCTTCAAAATAAGGATGGCAATTTTTCCATTGATTAAAATACGATTGCATACAATGTAAAAACAAACTATCACCTAAAACATATTGTAGATTGTATAACATGGTTGCTGTTTTATAATAAACCGCTCTGTATCCGCCACCATGACCCAATGCTGAATTAAAATCATCTGAATGTGTGTTTAAAGGCATATCTTCATCAGCCAAAGCATCATTCATATAACCTAAATAAACGGTTGTTTCTCTTAGATTTACAGGTTTATAATGGTTTTTTACATAATTGTCTCTTCCTTTATATTTTGGATATTCACCTAATAACCTGCTTGTACTCCAATGAGTTAAGAATTGGGTAAAACCTTCATCCAAACTTGCACGATAAGTTTCATTGTTTCCAACCATTCCAAAAAACCAGTTATGCCCAACTTCATGTGCCAATAATCCATAATAACCAGGTGAACTACCTCCATCTAAAGTAAGCATTGGGTATTCCATTCCATCTCTTGCATCAGCAACAATCATTTTTGGATACATATAATAGCCAATATCATTGCTGTAAGTTTCAATTATTTTAGCTGTAAATGAACTTGCATCCTGCCAACCTGCAACATGTGGTTCCTGAGCCAATGATATAATTGAAACTTCATGTCCGTTTTTTAATTTCAATTTAGTTTCGCCAATTCTGTAGGTAGGATCTGCTGTCCAGGCAAAATCATGAACATTAATTGCTTTAAACTTCCATGTTCTGAACTCTTTTCTGCTTGGATCAGGTTCAATAATGATGCTTGGTTTACTTTCCCAAGGTTTATTCGCAAAATTTTTAATGTCGAGTTTGGCTCTTAATTCACTACTTAATGCTTCCTCTTTATTCTGAATGACTCCTGTTGCATCTAAAATATAATGATGTGGGAATTTTAATTCTACATCAAATGATCCAAAATCACCATAAAATTCTTTTCCCAAATGTTGATCAGTTTCCCAACCAAATTTTCTATCGTAAACACAAATTCTTGGATACCAGTGAACACCATCATAATGTTTATTGCCAAAATTGTCTTTAAACAATTTCATTCTACGTCTTTGTTCACCTCCATCATCAAAATAGGTTTCAAATTCAATATCAACAATAAGCTGTTTTCCGCTTTGTAGAGGCTCATTTAGTTCTACTTTCAAAATGGTATTATCAAGACTTATTTTTACTGCCTGACCATTTATTTTTAGCGATTTAATAATTGTTCCTCTACCTGCTATTTCATGTCTGCCAAATTTTTGAAGGAAACCATTTTCCTTATTCAGATTTTCTAAATAAGAACCTTTTATAAATGCATTTTGATATAAGTGAAAATACAATTGACCTAAATTATCAGGTGAGTTATTGGTATAAACCAACTGCTCAGTTCCCCAAACCACATCATTTGTATCACTTAAACTTACTCTTATTTTATAATTTACATCTTGTTGCCAATATGACTCATTGGGTTTACGATTTTTCCAGTAATATGGATTTTCTGTTGAAGCATACTCCTGTGAACTGGCTGAAAATGAAAGCATCAAGCCAAATAGAAAAAGTAAAATTGTTCTTTTCATATTTTTAAAATGGTTTGAAATATATGTAAACCAATAAGATTTATCAAAAAACTAAACCTAAAATTCAAATCTTATAGCTCAATTCAATTGAAAAATTTCGGAAAGCTTCCTTTTTTTTCTAATTTTGCAAATTGCAATGGAATCAAAATCAACATATCAGATACTGGCTTATTACTTTTATACCCGAATTCCCGACGCTGAAGAATTTACACAACATCACCTTAAATATTGCATTGAATTAGGAATTGTTGGTAGGATTTATTTAGCTCATGAAGGTATTAATGGCACAATTTCAGGCACCAAACAACAATGTGCTGTTTACATGGATGATTTAAAATCTGATCCAAGATTTGAGGGGGTTAATTTCAAAATAGATGAAGTTGAAAATCCCGCTTTTAACAGAATTCATGTTCGTTATAAAAAGGAATTGGTTTATTCCGGATTAAAATACATCGACCCTAATAAAAGAACCGGCAAACATTTACGTGGAGATGAAGTTCAGGAAATGATGAATAGGGAGGATGTAATTTTGTTAGATGTTAGATCGAATTACGAAACAAGATTAGGTCGTTTTAAAAACGCTTTAACTTTAGATATCGAAAACTTTAGAGAGTTTCCTGAAAAAGTAAAGGAACTTGAAAATTTAAAGGATAAAAAAATTATTACCTATTGCACCGGTGGTATTAAATGTGAAAAAGCATCAGCTTACTTATTGGAAAATGGTTTCAATGATGTTTATCAAATGCATAATGGGATAATTGGTTATGCCCAAGATACTGGCGGCAAGGATTTTGAAGGTGTTTTATATGTTTTTGATGGCAGGGTTTCAGTTCCCATTAATACAGTAAATCCGGTTTTAATAGCTGAATGTAAAAAGTGTGGTGAAGCAACAGACCGAAATCTAAATTGTGCTAATGTTGAATGTAATGAACAGTTTAACATGTGCGAAAAATGTAGTGAAGAAATGGAAGGTTGCTGCTCAGAAGAATGTACCCATGCGCCAGGAAAACGTAAATATAACGGAACCGGATTTTATTCAAAACCACCCGTTGCAATAGCAATGTTAAATGGTAAGTTAGATTCTTAAGATTTATAAGAAGTTAAAATTTTTAAAAGAGGTAAATTCTGCATGGATTTACCTCTTTTTGTTTTTTTAGGTTGATTTCCCCCAAAATATGCACATGTATAGGGCTTTAGTAAGCTTTGACTTAAATTGCTGCCATGGCAAAGAAGACTGAAATTGCTGAAACTCCTTTAATGAAACAATACTTCGAAATAAAAGCGAAGTATCCGGGAGCGGTTTTATTGTTTCGTGTAGGTGATTTTTATGAAACCTTTGGTGAAGATGCAGTAAAAGCTTCTTCAATTTTAGGTATTGTTCTAACTAAAAGAGCAAATGGTTCAGGAACCCATGTTGAATTAGCAGGTTTTCCTCATCATTCATTAGACAATTACCTACCAAAATTAGTTAGGGCTGGCGAGCGAGTTGCAATCTGCGACCAATTGGAAGACCCTAAACTCACAAAAAAAATAGTTAAAAGAGGTGTAACTGAATTAATTACTCCTGGGGTTAGTTATAATGATAAAATCTTAGACAATAAGAGTAATAATTATTTAGCTGCAGTTTGTTATGAAAATGAAAACTGTGGAATTGCCTTTTTAGATATTTCAACAGGTGAATTCATGGCTACTCAAGGTCCTGTTTCTTATATCGATAAACTAATACAAGGTTTTAAGCCATCAGAAACTTTGGTTTCCAAAAAAGATTTGAAAAACTTTAAACCTCAATTTGGTGAAAGATTGTATACTTATCCTTTAGATGAATGGATTTTCCAATATCAATTTGCCTACGATAAACTATTACAGCATTTTAAAACTCAAAATTTAAAGGGATTCGGTATTCAGGAAATGCCTCTTGCTATTACTGCTGCTGGAGTTTGTATGCACTATTTGGCTGAAACTCATCACGAGCAGGTTGGACATATTCAAGCCATTTCCAGAATAAATGAAGAAAAATATGTTTGGCTTGATAGATTTACAGTTAGAAATCTGGAGCTGCTTCAGGCAAGTGGAGACCAAGGCGTTTCTTTATTGCAGGTAATTGATAAAACGGTGAGCCCAATGGGTGCCAGACTATTAAAAAGATGGTTGGTGATGCCATTAAAAGATCCAATTTTAATTAGAGAAAGATTAGATATTGTTGATCAGGCTAAAAAGGAAAAACTATTACGAAAAGAATTAATTGATTTAATGCAACAGGTTGGTGATTTAGAAAGATTGGTTTCTAAATTGGCTATGCGTCGAATCAATCCTAGAGAATTACAGCATTTAAATAGATCGCTTAAATTATTGGAACCTATTCGAAAATTATTGCAAAATTCTCCTAATTCATTGTTGCATAAATTGGCAGATCAACTAAACCCTTGCCAATGGGTTATTGATAAAATTGAAAAAGAACTGACAGAAGAACCCCCAATTGCAGCAAACAAAGGCAATGTTATAAAAAATGATGTTGATGATAAACTCGATGAACTTAGAAAAATAGCCTTTGGGGGAAAAGATTATTTGCTTCAACTTCAACAAAAAGAACAACAAGCAACTGGAATTCCAAGTTTAAAGATTGCTTATAATAATGTATTTGGATACTTTCTTGAAGTAACAAATGTTCACAAGGATAAAGTACCAACAACCTGGATGAGAAAACAAACTCTCACCAATGCCGAAAGATATATTACTGAGGAATTGAAAGTGTATGAAGAGCAAATTCTTGGTGCTGAAGAAAAAATTGCTGTAATAGAAGACCGCATTTATAATGAATTGGTTAGTTCATTGTTAGATTATGTTTTACCAATTCAAACCAATGCTCAGGTTCTGGCTAGAATCGATTGTTTATTTGCATTTGCTCAGTTGGCAGAAGCCAATACTTATTGCAAACCAGAAATCCATGATGGAGATGATTTAATTTTAAAAGATGCAAGACATCCAGTTATTGAAAAACAATTACCTCTAGGAGAGCCATATATTGCCAATGATGTTTTTTTGGATAGGGAATCACAACAGATAATTATACTTACCGGTCCCAATATGTCCGGTAAATCTGCGATTCTCCGACAAACTGCCTTATGTGTTTTAATGGCTCAAATAGGAAGTTTTGTTCCTGCATCATATGCTAAAATAGCTTTAGTTGATAGAATTTTCACAAGGGTAGGGGCAAATGATAATTTATCTTCCGGTGAAAGTACTTTTATGGTTGAAATGACTGAAACTGCAAGTATTCTCAACAATTTAAGTCGTCATAGTTTAATTTTACTTGATGAAATTGGTAGAGGAACTTCTACTTATGATGGAATTTCATTAGCATGGGCAATCTCGGAATATTTGAATAAACATCCATACAGACCCAAAACACTATTTGCTACCCACTATCATGAATTAAATGAATTGGAACAAGCTGGAAATGGAATAAGAAATTACCATGTGGGTGTTAAAGAAGGAGACAATAAGGTAATTTTTCTAAGGAAACTTAAAGAGGGTGGAAGTGAACATAGCTTTGGAATTCATGTTGCCAGGATGGCTGGAATTCCAAAAACAGTTTTACTTAAGGCCGATGAAATGCTTAAGGAATTAGAAAAAAACAGAGAAAACATCAATCCTGTTGAAGCCGGAAGACCAAAAATGCATCCAATTCAATTAAGCATGTTTCAATTAGATGATCCAATAATGCAAAATATTCGTAACCAATTAGAGCAAATCGACCTTAATACAATGTCTCCAATTGAAGCTTTATTGAAGTTAAATGAAATAAAAAAGATTTTGAAGGCTTGAAAATCAGAGAGTACAAAATAAAGAGTAATTTTTTTTGTAAATACGTTTGCAAAAGTACTTTCTCTTTTTATCTTTGCACTCCCCAAATGCGAGAGTAGCTCAGTTGGTAGAGCATCACCTTGCCAAGGTGAGGGTCGCGGGTTCGAGTCTCGTCTCTCGCTCAAAAACAAAAAAGTTATGGTGGATTTCCATAACTTTTTTTGTTAGACTAAGCATCTTTTAAAAGATGAAAAGTTAGCCGCCCGGGTGGTGGAATTGGTAGACACGCAGGACTTAAAATCCTGTATCCTCAACAGATGTGCGGGTTCAAGTCCCGCCCCGGGTACGAAAAGCGATGAAGTGAAAATTTCATCGCTTTTTTGTTTTATTCCGGCCCCAATTTCAAGTACAGTTTTATATTTAAAAGTATTATTACCTTTTAAGCCAAAGCTTTTTTACTTCATTGATAGATACTTTTTATTTTGATATATTGTTTACTAATAATGTAAATACAACTATCCGCATGTTTACCTATAATTTATTTTAGTAAAACTCTAGACATATTAAAATTGATTTATGCCTTTAAAATAAGGTAAGTTGAATTAAAAATAGAATCTAGTTTCTATGAAAATTCCTAAAATCCCATCGGGATGAAATTATAGTAGTAAATAAAAAACATGAATTACCCCCACCCTAAAACGGACGCGAACCTTCGGTTCGCGTCCGTTTTAGGGTGGTTTGAGAATGCTATTAATTTTACTGGTAAAGAAGCGGATATTCGTTATGTAAATTAATTGTTCTCACTTTTGAAAATTGATTTACATTTATAAAGGTTATTAGTATTAATTTATAAAACCGGGCCTAAAATGAAATACATTCTATTTGTTTTACTTTTCTATTCTACTTTTATTTCATGTATTCCGAACAATTATCAGCATAATAAAAGTATGGTTGAAATTGAAATAACCGACTCAAATTTGATCTATGACTTTTTTGAGAACGATTTAAATCGCAATTATTTGGTTGTTGGCTCTCAACTATATGATAGTATTTTATCATTCTATAAACCAATTGTTATGTCAATTGAATTTAATAAGATAACGAGTGATCATAAAGACACCATTATTCTGCAGAGATTCAAGTCTGATTTGAAACTAATTCATAAGTTATATATCTCAGGTAGCGAACTCAAGTTCCATCCTTATTTAGTGAAAAGCGAAGATACATTAACTATCTACAATTCGGAATTGGTAAAAGGCGATTGCTCTATAATGGGTAATGATACTTTAATTGGTATGGTTTCAAGTAATGGTATCTTTGATTTAATTTTCCAAATTCCTAAAGATAGCTTGGTGGGGACGAAGTACATTAGGTATTTGAATAAAGTATTTGTTCTGGATTAAGTTGATTAAACAAGCAAATCATCTTACCAGTTTATCTAAATTAACGTTGAGCTATCTTCTAAAGTTAAAATAGATATACAATCATTTCAGCTTCTTGCATACTACTTTGATTTAATATAATAGTATCATTAAAGGTTCCTTCCTGTATTTATATGACTCTGGATTGCTGAATTAAAGCATCACTTATGTAATGGTTTAATTTTAATGACTTATTTATAATAGAGAGAATCTTCTGATTTATTGAAATTATGAAATAATTAACAGCATAATTGATACCTAAATTCATTTTTTTACCCTCAAATACAATAGTTTGAGAAAAAAGTTTGCTAATACATTTGCGAATATTGCAAATACCTCTACTTTTGCATCCCCTTTGAGAGAGACATCAGTCGAAAACAAAGATTGTTCTGATTAAAAATAAATGCAATTATTATTTGGTTTTAAAGATATTTAATTATCTTTGCCTCCCCAATCTGGTGAGGGTTTAAAGGAAATCAGTTAGTAAAAAATAAATTAAAATAATTTGGATATTTAAAATTTTAATTTACTTTTGCAGCCCCCTTAACAAAGAGTGTTCAGGTTTGTTCTAAAGAGTGTTGATAACTAAACAAAATAAAATTTGTTAATTTAAAAATAACACTTACCTTTGCACTCCCTTAACGAAGAGAGATAAAGAGAAGAAGATGGGAGGGGATTAAAAATTTGAAATTTTGAAAGACTAACGAGAGTTAGTAATAAAAATAAAGTTCTTTGAAGATATGAAATAGCAAGCACTTTATCAGTGATGATAGAGGTCAAAATTCTAGAGAAAAAAAAATAAGAATCTTTTACTATGAAGAGTTTGATTCTGGCTCAGGATTAACGCTAGCGGCAGGCATAATACATGCAAGTTGAACGGGATAAGTTTAGCAATAGACTTTGAGAGTGGCGCACGGGTGCGTAACACGTATGCAACCTA
>CALRIT020000031.1:0-33447 GCA_943361925.1 Vulcanococcus limneticus LL
TCAATATTGTACTGAGCTCCTAATTGACGATAACTTTTTTCACCCAGTAAATATTCAGATATGATTGCCTCCTTTTCTTGAGCGGTTTTTCCTGTTTTTTTCATTTTGTTTACACTTTAAATGTGTAAACCTATTTTAGGACGAGACAACTCGATGGGTTGCACCCATCGTTTAAGGATGTCGCCCCTTCAGGGCTGCGGTAGAGCGGGTGTTTATCGATGGTCTTTTACTCGATGGGCTGCACCATCGTTTAAGGATGTCGCCCCTTCAGGGCTGCGGAAGAGCGGGTGTTTATCGATGGGCTTTTACTCGATGGTCTGCACTCATCGGAGGTATATGTCGCCCCTTCAGGGCTGCGTTAGTGCGGGTGTTTATCGATGGTCTTTTACTCGATGGGCTGCACCATCGATTAAGGATGTCGCCCCTTCAGGGCTGCGTTAGAGCGGGTGTTTATCGATGGTCTTTTACTCGATGGGCTGCACCATCGTTTAAGGATGTCGCCCCTTCAGGGCTATGGACGAGAGGGTGTTTATCGATGAGGAACATTCATCTGAGGTATATGTTGCCCCTGCATGGATACTTAAAGCGCTAATGAATGGTTTAACCACAAAATATAAAATGATTTTACATAGATAGTTAGTTTAACCCCGAATGTATTATATGAAAGGCAAAGATAATCTGATACCTACTCCCAGCCCTGAAAGGGCGCCATATCCCTAGGATAGGGCATCGCCCTATCCTAAAAAAAAATGCGAAAGACAATCCCCCCTAGCCCTGAAAGGGCGACATACAATTCAATAGGGCGCTGCCCTAGTAAAATCTAATCCCAAACATACCTCTCATCGTATTCTACCTGGTACCTCTTTAAAAAAGCACGGTATTCTTCCTGAAAAGTTTTCTTTTTATCATGGTGTTCATGCTGATTGGAGATATAATCTATCACTTTATCAACTCCCCTTGGATTAACAGCAAATGCTCCGTACCCATCTTGCCAATAAAAGTTTTGATAAGCTGTTCCTTTTGTTTTAATCCATTTTGATGAATTCGATTTTAGTTGCTCCATCAACTTCATAAGTGTTATCTTTTTTGATAATAGACAAAGTATATGAATGTGGTCGGTATAACCACCGACTTTAATTACCGAACATTCTAATCTATTACATATGCCTCCCAAATAGGCATGAAGTTCTGCTTCCACAGAATCATCTATCAGAGGTTGACGGTATTTCGTGCTGAACACGATGTGTATGTAGTTTTTTACTAGTGATTGTCCCATAGTTAACATATTAGGCCCTTTCAGGGCTAGTGGTATAGAGGTTTTTTACTCGATGGGTTACACCCATCATACGTCGATGGGCTGCACCCATCGTTAAAATATCACGCCCCTACAGGGCTATTGTTGGCGAGTGATTCATTTGATTTCATACAATTGTTTTACTGCTAATTTAAATGAAGGCAATTGTTTATTGTAGGGGCAATTGTACTAAAACACCATCTGGACCACGGATTAAGCTGATTATTGTGATTGCAATCGGCTTATAAACAAGATTTTATAAGATAATGAGTTTCTTTTGATTTCTTAGTTTCTTTCTAATACAATACAGGTAACTTTCCAATATTGCTGCTAAAAACACCTTCATTTAAGGAATTCCTTAATTTTTAATTCTTGCAAGAAAATCCGTTTAATCATTTAACCTGATTAATCATAGCCCATATTTTTGCCACTGATTTATCTGATTATTAAGATTTTTTTGATTACTTGTATAAATAATGACCAAATTGGTTTTACAATTAATAATTTCAATTCCCTCAATAAAAATCCTGCTAATCCTTTAATCAGCTTAATCACAGTTCTGACTTTTTTTGATTGCTTGTTTTCCTGTTAATTATTTCATTTTTGGAACTGCATATTTTAATATTTCCGCTTCTTAGCAAGTAAACCATTTTCATAAGATTCAATTTTTGAATTATTCTTAGAAAATGAAAACTTCATATATTTGAATGAGACTACCAGTTAGTATATATAGTATAAGTCTCAATCCCCCGTTTCTGGGTTTCTTTTACTAATGATTGCCATTCTTGAATTGGTTCAAATTCGGCTCGGAATTTTTTTAGATTAGGTAATTCATCAAGAAGTTTTATCCAAAAGGAATATTCAACATCAGGAATATGATCAATTTCAATTTCTTCGAGAGATTTTAATAAGAGAATGTTTGAGATATCATTCAAACGTTTCATTTGACTTAGTTTTAAAACCTTTAATTGTAAGTTAGATATATTGGGTAAACTATTGACTTGTGATACTTGCCAAAACTCCAGTATTTCTAATTGTTTGAGGTCTTTTATAAAGTCAATGTTTTTGAGTGTTTTGTTTTTTGAAATGCTTAACTCTGTGAGTAAGTTCAATTCATGAATAAATTGGAAATTACTTAAAAAGTCTCCATAAATATGAAGGGTTTTAAGTTTAGGAAAATGAAGAAGGAATTCGTCTGTCTTTTGTGATTTTGATGAATTCAAATAAAGCCAGGTTAAATTCGTTAATCCCGAAATAGTAAAGTCTTTCTTCTGTTTCCAGGATTCTAATCTTTCTAGTTGAACAAGCTCATTAATAAGTTCAAAATCAGTAACCGAAGTTTGCAGTGAAAGCGATTTTAATTGTTTTAATTTCTCAATACCTTTTATTGATATAGGCTCTTCATTAAATACTTCACACAGCTTAAATAATTCTAAATTTATACAATTAAAAACTGCTGAAATATTAGTTATATAAGGATCATTAATTTCCAATCGCTTTAAATTCGTTAAGCCGCTTAGAAAATCCAAATTGTCAAAACTTGGTTTTTCAGCAATCAGACTTTCATCATTTAAAGTTAAACAAAGTGTTATTGGGTTTTGGTGCCTTCCAATCAGCTCATTGATTAAACCCCAATGTTGTTCACTCAGATTTGTTTGAACAGTAACAAAATCCAATAAGGAATTAGACAATTGTTCCTCAATTTGGTGTAGGGATAACTTATCTTTTTCTACCTCAAATAAACCATTGAATTCAGTTGTTTCTGACATGTATTTTTAGTTTATATGTTGGATGATTTAGCAGGAGTTCTTTAGAATTAAATTGTTTGTTTTGAATTATTTTAATTTTGGCTTGAGTCTTTCAATCTAAGCTTTGATAAATATATGATTTCTTCCTAAGCTGATGATGGATGCTATATCATTCATAATACGTATAATCCCTTGGTTTGGGTTTGTTGAAATTTATTTGATTTCCGTCTAAGGTATATACATCATAATCATTTGAATTGTCATCAAAATATTCTTTTCCGTTTTGAACAAAAATGTATTCTTTGATTCTAAACCAATTCTTTTTAATGACATCATATTCAATGGGCGTGATGAGTTTGTTGAAATTATATACACCAAGTTTCCCGTTTTTTATGGTCCAGTAATCTTCCTGGTCATCGTCGTTATAATATACGGTACCGCCTTTATAAACCACCCAAATTGTAGATTCTACTTCATCTATCCAGTCATATTCTATGGGCACAATTACCTGATTGTTGATATCAACAATTCCCCATTTTATATTTTTAATTGCAGTTCTGTTGTATTCATTTTCATCTTCAAAATCGAATATTTCAATTTCTCCCAATCCGACTTTGAAGTAATTTGGATTTCTTAAAAAGTCGATATAAGCATAGTCATTCGGAATAATGATTTCACCTGCTGCATTGATTATTCCCCAATTTCCTTTGTATTTTACTATTTCAAAATCATAATCATCAAGCTCCGAATTTTCTTTTAGGTTGCTAATGCTTTTAAAGAATTTGAAACTCTCTGATGATGGTGCTTTATAGGTATTACTTGAAGGGTTTAAGATTTTAGAAAAAGGTAATTGTGTAAACGCATAATTTTCTATGTTAAAAGTAGAATAAGTTTCATGATTTTTTACAATTACCTTGTTGTTAAGTATGGTCCTAAAGATTTCGTCGAAACTGAAGTCCAGAATCGTTTCATCAGAAAAGTTAATGATACCATATTTTCCATTTAAAAATACCATGAGTAAAGTGCTGTTAATCGAATCTAATCGCTCATATTTAGGCCCTATAATTTGGGTAAATGATTTGTTGAGTAGCCCGATTTTATTGTCTCTTTTTAGAAAAATGTTCCCGTATTCATCAATTCTTAATATGCTTTCACCTTTTTTAGATTGCCAAACAATTACTCCATTTAAATCATAATAGATGGCTATGTTTTTATCCTGATGAAAGACATTGTTCTCATAAAGATGAGCCGCTATTAAATTCAATGTTTTATTAAAACCTACACCATTATAAATTGGCTCAACTAAATATTCGTATGAAGATACCAGACCGAATTTTAAACGATGAATTAGTACTCCCCATTTTTCATGTTTATTCTTAAACATAGTGATATTATCGACTAACAATTCACTATAAACGATTTCAAATTTTCGTTTAATGTTGTTGGGTAGTAGATTATAGGGACTATCATTCATTGTTTTCGTTCTAAATATTCTAAGCATCTAACGGAAATGAAATTTATTTTCTATGATAGAAGAGTCAATCAAATATAAATGAATATTTAGAACATCTGAATTAACAAGCTCTTAAATCTCTAGTGTGAAAAGGCTTAAAGGGTTTATGATTTTATGCCTATTTCAAAAGTGCTGTTTACAGCTGAGCATCTATTCTCCATCTTTAATTTCTTGTAGAATTTTTCTGTAACTTTCTTTTCTTTCTACAAGTTCCTTTTGTTCCTCGATTGTTAGCAGATAGTGAGGATTACCAATTATTTCAGATTTGATTTTCGATGTAACTTGATTTATTTGTTCATCTGTTACATCCCATTTCTTAAAAATTAAGGGAATAGATTTTATGTAATTTTCAAGGTATTCTTCTAAAGGATTCTGCGATGACATGATAGAATGGTATGGAAACCAAAGTCCACAGTTTACTGAGGTTGCCTTTTTTCTGAAAGGTCCCATTTTAACTTCCAATTTATCTTGAGTTGATGTTGTAGTTACTGTTAAATGCAAAAACTTTTCAGGGTAAGCTTCAATCAGTCCAAGGGGCGTCATAACACATTCTTTGATAGCAAGTCGTATGAATTGTGCAATTCTATATGAAAATTCAAAATTTATTTCTGGTTCGTTATACCATGCTCCAATTGTTAGTTCCATTGCTTCTGATATTTTGATTTAGGTTTAGTTTTGCTTTATAACGTTTTGCAGCTACAAGAAGTTGGCGATTTCGGAGTTAAAAACGGTCTGCCAGCATTATACTTGATACGAAGGACAAAGCTTGATTTAACTACTGAACTCGCTTTTTTGCCAAACCTTATATGCTGCTATTCTTTACATTTTTAACTTTTTAGAATATTCCAAAGAGAAATAATGAATAAAATTAGAATTAATATTAAATATCGATTGTCTGAACTCTTTTCACCTTCATTGAAGTCATTTTCATTAAAAATAGGTCCGTATTTTGAGTTACTCAAATAATAAATTGGTATAACTTCTATTTCAATGTTGAGGTCGTTTATTCTACTTTTGTGAATTTTAATAATGTTTCTATTATTATCTTCTAGAGATTTTGTTACTTCTGTCCATCTACCAAACGTCCCACCAACATAAATTCCAAATCTGTTAGAATACTCTTTTGATTTAAAGTAGATTTTAAAAGGATCACGAGTACCACCTGATTCCCACTTTTCTATAGTAATTACTTTTAATTCTATTAATTCATCTTTTTCAATTTTAAATGGGTTGTAAGTCAAGTAAAATAACCATCCAAAAAAACAAAATGATAGGATCAACTTAAACCATTTATTCTCATAAAATGATTTCACAATATTTTTCTTTTTTATGTTCAATTTGCGGATAATTTGGTTTACAATGGTAGCATATAACTCATTTATTCCTCCTGCTTAAAAACATTTGTTGAATTCAAGAGTAGAAGTATATCCCCAATATATAAATAGATTTAAATTTTTTGCGTGGTGTTTTTCTAAATGAGATGATTGAAAAAAGCAATTCAGTAATGTGATTTTAGGTTTTTATTGGGGTATTTTTATTCAACAAAATAGTATTGTTCTGAGCACTAAATTCATTTATTTGGCCCTAAAAATACTTACGGGTAATGAAGTTCCTAAACTTAAATGGTCACTATTCAACAAGTAACTTTAATCTAAAACAGTTTCATAATCGACCCAAATTTAAGGAGCTGATGCCAATTTAATATCCTGCAAAATTAAACATGAGGATTTACTTTGTTTAAGCCTAATATTTGTTTCACTTTATTCTCTTAAAATCAAAAAAGGCTTTTAACAATATATAATTTCTTATTGTTAAAAGCCTTTTTTAATCAGGATGTTTTTCCTGAATTGGAGTTCCCTTTTGTGATTTTCTTTTTTACTGAGAGCCGAAATTCTTTTTCGTAAATTCAGTTTTATATAAAAACTTTGTTATTAAAACATCGGAAAATATAATATTCCAAGTGAAATGATTCTATTTGAATTGGTAATTCCACTTGTATAAGCTGCTCTCACTGCGAATTTCTTTTTGTCTTTGTTAAATGTCATTCCACCATTTACAGTCCATCCCAAAGTAGTTGCTGCAACCTTTTTTGATTCTAAAGTATTTTGATCAAATTCCATAGCAGTCATTGAATTATAGTTAAATCCGCCTCCAATAAAAATACCTGATTCTTCATAAGATTCTTTTGATGAAAGTGCATTCATATTATAATCAACAATTAGTGGAATTTCGAACATAGGTAATAATGGACTTAAGTTTGAATAATTAAAACCTATTCCCAAACGGGTTCCTACCGAAATGTTTGATTCATCACTTAATTGTACAACATTTAATCTTGGTGCATACATAAGTGCAAGGAAGTTTTGGCCGAATTCATCATGAACGGTTAAATGAGTTGCAATACCAACTGAATGCATGAATTCAACTTGTGCTTTTGAACTTTTAGAAATAAAAGTGAGGGTTAATAAAACGATGATTGTTGTAATTTTTTTCATAGACTTATAAATTTCCTCAAAAAAATACAAATATTTTTAATTTTCAAAAATCATTTTGATTTTATGAAAATGCTTTATTAATAATGGCTTCTTGCTCTCTTATATGTGCTTTGCTAAATCCAGTTGCGGGTGATGCACTCGATTCTCTTGAGATTCTGTTTAAGATGCGGTTGCTGTCCCAACGTAATAAGTATAACCAGGCTCCCATGTTTTTAGGCTCTTCCTGTACCCAAACTTTTTCTGCTTTTGCATATTTTTCATAAATAGCAGTCAATTGTTGCTCAGGCATTGGATACAATTGCTCAACACGAACGATTGCAACATCTTTTCTGTTTTCCTTCTGTTGTCTTTCAAGTAATTCATAGTAAATTTTACCTGTACATAGAAGTACTCTTTTTACTTTTTTAGCATCAACAAAAGTATCATCAATTACTTCCTGGAATTTTCCTGTAGTAAAATCTTCAAGCTTACTTACACATAATGGATGTCTTAATAAACTTTTTGGTGTCATTACTACCAATGGTAATCTGTAATCTCTTCCAACCAACTGACGTCTTAATGCGTGGAAATAATTGGCAGGAGTTGTAATATTACATACCTGCATATTCCAGTTGGCACATAGTTGTAAAAAGCGCTCAGGTCTCGCAGATGAGTGTTCCGGTCCCTGTCCTTCGTATCCATGTGGTAACATCAATACCAATCCGCTATAGGCTTTCCATTTGGTTTCTGCACTTGCAATGTATTGGTCGATGATAATCTGTGCACCATTGGCAAAATCACCAAATTGTGCTTCCCAAATTGTTAAGTCATTCGGAGTAATCATCGAAAAACCATATTCAAATCCTAATACAGCATATTCACTTAATAAACTGTTATAAAATTCTACTTTGGTATTGATTTCACCTTTTAAGTTTTCGAAAATATTGTATGATTTTTCTGAATCTTCCTGTTTAATAATCGCATGTCTGTGAGAAAAAGTTCCTCTTTCTACATCCTGTCCTGTCATACGAACAGCATGTCCTTCTTTTGCCAAAGTTGCATAAGCCATTAGTTCACCCATTGCCCAATCATAGCTATCGTTGCTAATCATGTTTTTACGGTCGTTAAACAATTTGGTTATTTTACTAAATGCTTTAAATCCTTCAGGTATTTGCGTGATTTTATCAGCTAGTTTTAAGAATGTTTCTTTGTCGAAAGAAGTATCTGGTGATTGAATAAAATCTTCAGCCACAGCCGATCTAAAATCAGCCCAGGTTCTACGTAATGAGCTTTTTAATTTAGAAGGTTGTGCATTCTTAGCCGATTCAAGTTTTTCTTGTAAAAGAGCTCTAAACTCTTTTTCCATGTCTTTTGCCAATTCAGCTTCTACGCTTCCTGCATGAAGTAATTTTTGGTTGTATATTTCTCTTGGATTCGGATGTGAACCAATTGCTTTATACAATACAGGTTGGGTAAATCTAGGTTCATCACCTTCATTGTGCCCGTATTTTCTATATCCTAATAAGTCAATAAAAACATCGCTATTAAACTCCTGGCGATATTCCATGGCAATTTTAATTGTATGCACTACTGCTTCAACATCATCTGCATTCACATGGAATACTGGGCACAATGTTACTTTAGCAACGTCTGTGCAATAAGTTGATGTTCTTGAATCGGTATAGTTAGTAGTAAATCCAATTTGGTTATTCGCCACAATATGAATACATCCACCAACTGAATAGGCTTTTAAACCGGCCATTTGAAGCAATTCGTAAACAACGCCTTGTCCGGCAACAGATGCATCTCCATGAATTAAAATAGGTGCAATTTTATCCATATCGGAATTGTACCTCTTTTCCATTTTAGCTCTGGTTAATCCTTTTACAATTGGATTAACTGTTTCTAAATGTGAAGGATTTGGAGATAAACTCAAATGTACTTTTTTGCCATTACGGGTTTCCATATCACCTGAAAATCCTAAATGGTATTTCACATCACCTTCAAACAATCCTTCATCTTCGGCACCTTTACCTTCAAATTCCTTGAAAATTTCTTCGTAGGTTTTATTTAAGATATTCGCCAAAACATTCAAACGTCCACGGTGGGCCATGCCAATCATAAACTCTTCAACACCTAAATCGGCTCCGTATTGAATAACAGAATCTAAAGCAGGAATTAAAGTTTCTAAACCTTCTAAGCTGAATCGTTTCTGACCAACAAATTTGGTATGAAGGAAATTTTCGAAAATAGTAGCCTGGTTTAGTTTAGATAAAATATGACGCTTTTCTTCAATATTTAAAGTTGGCGTGTTTTTGTTTGATTCTATTTTTTTCTTCAACCACTCCAATTTTTGTGGATGACGAACATACATAAACTCAGCACCAATACTCTGGCAATAAGTTTGTTGAAGGTGAGAAATGATGTCTTTTAGTTTAGCGGAACCCATACCTAATTCATGTCCGGCATTGAAAGTTTTGTCTAAATCGGAAGATTGTAAGCCAAAATTTTCGATGTCTAAACTTGGAGTGTAGGTTCTTCTATCTCTAACAGGATTGGTTTTGGTGAACAAATGACCACGACTTCTATATCCATGAATGAGATTTAAAACATTGATTTCCTTTAAGGTATCATCAGAAACATGTTTATTCGAATTAGCATTGGATTTACCATTGAAATTCGTTTGTCCGAATTCAAATCCTTCAAAGAATTTTTTCCATCCAAAGTCAACTGATTCAGGGTCTTGCATCCAATTTTGGTGCATTGAATCAATTACATTAACATCTGCATTACTGATATAAGAGAATTTGTCCATTAGAAAAATTTTGTCGCGAAGATAACTTTTTTAAACAATGAGCTTGGATTTGCTATTTCAAATTAGCAAATCTTTGGTAAAAAACTTGATGGAGCTCAACTAATTAAACTGATAATTAAATGATTCCGCAAGCTTCCTTTACCTTAAAAATAACATCAGATTTATCTAAAGGTTTTTGAAAATAGCCTGCAATTTTAGATTTGGTATCAACCTGGTTAATTTCATCGCTGAAATTGTGACCACTTAGGATGAAATAGGGGAGTTCTGCTCTGATTTTTCTGGCTTCTTCCAAAAACTGGTAACCACTCATTTCAGGCATGGTTAAATCGCTGATAACAGCTTTTATTTCCAAATCGTTTTTTAGAATTTCTAGTCCTTCCGGGCCACCTAAAGCCATCACAACATCAAATTGGGAGCGAAAAATCATCTTAAACAATTCAAGATTGATTATTTCATCATCAATATATAATACCTTAATCTTTTCGAGCATCTGCAGTTTGAGCTGTTGGTAAAATTAAAGTTACAATGGTTCCTTTTCCTTCAGCAGATGCAAAGGTAATATCTCCATGGTGATCTTTTATAATTTGCATAACAATTGACAAACCAAGTCCTGTTCCTTTTCCTGCAGGTTTCGTGGTAAAAAATGGGTCGAAAATTTTATTTTTAAACTCATCCGGAATTCCTTTACCAGAATCAATAATTGTTATAATGGCTTCATTTTGATGGAGTTTGCTTTTTATTTCTATTTCTCCAGTAGTTTCAATTGATTGAATAGAATTTAAAATCAGGTTTAAAAATACTTGATGAAGCTTGCTTTCATTCCCAAATAAATCAATGTTATTTTTTAGAAAAGTTTGTTTGATGGCAACTTTATTTTTGTATTCATGATTAAGAATCGACAAACAATTGCTTAGAATTTTGTTGAGAGAGCACTTTTGAAATTCAAGCTGATTGTTTCTGCTAAAATGATTGAGACTTTTAACAATCTCAGCTACTTTCTCGACTCCAATGCCCATTTTTGAGGCAATAGATTTAATTTCCTTTTTAATTTCAGATGAATTAGTTAAATCATCATCCTCAATAATACTTTCAATTCCATAAAGACCAGTTTTTATGAAATTAAGCGGATTATTAATTTCATGAGCTACACCAGCAGTTAAGATTCCAATTGAAGCCATTTTTTCTGATTCAACCAATTGAACTTTTGCCTTATTCAGGATATCAAGTGTGTTTTCTAAATCCAGGTTTTTATCCTGTAATTGTTCATTCGACTTTTTCAAATCCTCATTTATCAATTGTAATTCAATCGACCTTTTTTCAAGTTCAATTCGATATTGTCTTAATTCATCTTCTCTTTTTTTTCTTCGGGTAATATCTCTAATAATTACCTGAATATAAGTATGATGTTTAAGTTCCAGTTGATTTAATCCGATATCACAAAATGCTTCTTTATCCTGATTTGTTATCAGGTTTAATGTAAAAGAAGGTTTAATCCCTTGCCTGATCTCAT
Organism: Vulcanococcus limneticus LL; assembly: GCA_943361925.1. Classification (GTDB taxonomy): domain Bacteria; phylum Bacteroidota; class Bacteroidia; order UKL13-3; family UKL13-3; genus CAISCU01. Next base: position 11,355 of record CALRIT020000031.1, read on the forward strand.
TTATTTTTTCTTCCCATATTAAATGAGTTTCTTTTCCGGAAGACTGCATTTTAGGGAAAATATTAGAGATCAGCTCTTTGTTTATTTTATTGCCAAAAAGTTTTTTTGCTTCTGCATTACAATCAATAACAATATCATTTTCAAGCAGGAAAACGGCCTCATTCATGCTTTCAAAAAGTACCCTTTGTTTTTCCTCCTTATCACTTAAATCTTCATTGATCTTGGTTATGGTATCATATTGGTTGTTAAGAATTAAATAATATTGTTGAACAATTCGTAAAATGATCCAAGATGAGCTTGTAATAACAAAAATATCGATCAGCCAGTTGCTTTGTTTATTTAAAAAATCAACAGGATTGATTTTCAAACTTATCCAACTATTAAGAAATGCAAATCCAAAACCACCGTAAATAATAAGTAAAACAATAAATATTTTAATAGTTGATTTTGGTGTTAATAGAAAGGAACTAATTACAGGTAATAGTATTAAATAATGTTTAGTTGAAGCTAAATATCCAAAATTAAATAATCCTGAAATTAAAACTAGGATAAGTGCAAAGATTAATATATAAGTTTTATTACGGGTACTTATTTTATTTCTGTTATAATAAGTAATTAAAACACTTAGTGAAATTGGAAATTGCACAAAATAAGATAGAGTAAAACCAATTTCGATAGCCCTGAATGTAATGAGAATAATAGAAATAATTGCCATGAATGAGAAACTTAAATAGGCATCGTCAATCATTTTTGATTTGACGAACTCATTGTTGTTCTCAAGCTTTTCTTTGACATCCATTTGTTTAAATATGAATGTGTAAACCTACTAAGAAAAGATTAAATCTTTGAAATTATTTTTTGATTGTATAGTCTAATTTATTTAACCAGTCAACCATATCCTTAATTAAATAATCAGGAATATTTCCTTTTGCAAAGTATTCACTATAAGTACTTTCTGTTTCTCCTTCAAAGAAAATGTGGTTTAGTTTTTTATAATAGAAATACTCTACATTTTTCTTTTTCGCCAAACTTGATTTCCACAATTCAAAATTTTCATCAGATACCTGATAATCTCTTCCACCTTGAAAGAACACCAATGGTTGTTTTAGTTTGGTAGCCATTTTTACATGAGGATATTTATTTAACCAAAGCCAATAGCTTGCCTGAACATCATAAGGCATTAAGTGATGTTGGGTTAATGGATTCAGTTTTTTATTCATGCTTCTGATGGCTCTTTCAATTTGCTCATCGTATTCAGCCTTTTTACCAGGTGTTACTTTAGACAAGTAATTGTATTGGTCAATCATCATTTCCTGAACTCTTTTATGATTTACACCTAACATCATTCCTGCTTTGAAATATGGCTTTTCCTTAAAAATATAGGGAATTAGCATTCCACCTTGCCCATGTCCAAGCATCACCATTTTGTCTTTATCGATTGATGGAATTTTTAGTAAACTATCAAGTGCTATATATAAATCATCTAGATAATCTTCTTTACATGTAAATGATTCATAATTATTTTTTTGTTGAACCATGTATAAGCCAAAATTCGCAGCCCTTTTATCCATTCTGAAAACTGCATATCCATTTGAAGCCAATCCTGAAGCAATATCTTTATAAGGTCTATTGTTTTCATAACTGCCATCTTTATCAGTTGGTCCGGCTTCTCCAACAATTACAACCAAAGGAAATGGTCCATTACCAACTGGAGTAGTTAAAACAGATTCTAATTCATAAACGCCGTTTCTAATTATGATTTTTTGTTCTGTGAATTTTTCTACATCAACATAATTTGGATTCACATGAATTTTATGGGCAGGTACAAAATTTAAGCTAAGGATTTCAAATTTCTCATTGAAATTAATATTCAATACAAAAGGAAGGTATTCCAGTTGCATTAAACAGCTGGCCATATTGTAATTACCGGCAGATTCAAGTGTAACATATCTGTGTTTAACATATTTGCCATATGTACCGGTTAATTCCTGCCAATCTTTTTCGAAAAGTTGAGCAGTAAAATAGGAGCGATAATTTAACTCTACTTTATTTGAAATTTTCGAGAAATCACCTGTTTTAAACCAAGCAATAATTTGATCCGACTCTTCCTTAATTTTGGATTTATTTTGAGCAAAGGAATCAGAAATGAAATTCAGTGAAAAAAGTAATAAGAATATAATATTTCGCATGAAGCGAAAATAAGCCTCAGATTTATAAATTATTATTTAATAATTCTAAATCACAAACTTTTCTAAAATACTTTTGCTCAAAAACCTGAGGAATCAAACTAAAATGCCTCATGTTATGGGTGTCAGACCCTACTAAATCAATCATTTTATTGTCTATTAAATAAAAGGCAGAATCCTGAACCTGTTTTGAGTAATAGCCTAAAATTGATAATAAATTAAGTTGAAATAGGATTCCCTGGTCTTTTAATTCTTCGTAACGGCTTCTGTTGTTACCCATATACAAATACCTTTCAGGGTGAGCTAAAATGGGTTGATATCCGGCAATCTGCAGTTCAAACAATACCTTTTTCAGGTTGTTTGGTTCACTCATGAAAGGTAATTCAATGAGGATATGTTTTTTCTTTGGGCCGAAGGTAAGTAGGTTTCCATCTTCGATTTTTTTATCAAAGGCATCATCAACCATGTACTCAGCAGCCACTTCTAATTCAAGAGGAATATTTTTTTCAGCGAGTTTTTCTCTTAATTGGTCTCTTAAAGGAATCAGATTTTCAGGACCATTTTTATAATAATCGCTCATGATATGCGGAGTAGTTATTACTTTCCTCATACCAAGTTTGTGGAAATTCTCAAGGATTTCTAGGCTTTGTTCAATTGTTTCAACCCCATCATCAACTCCGGGAATAAGGTGCGAATGAAATTCTACCTCAAGCGGATTTACAAATGGTCCGGTTGAAACAACTGAACTATCTTTTTTGCCAAATATTTTACTAAAAATTCCCAATTATACGCTAGCTAAAAATTCTTTTAATGAAGCAATATTAGGAACATTTAACGAATCCACTTTTCTGTAATCAGCTACATATAAACTTAGCCAATCCATTCTGTGAATTGTTTGATAAACACCAGCAAGTGTTAATTGCTCCAATCCCATTTCAACCACTTTATGGTTTTCAACAGCAAGTAAATTACCTAAGAACTCAAAACGTGCAGCAACTCTTGGGTTTGAATTTGAATTCAAAAAGAAGAATACTGAATCAAGCGTTCCATAATAACTTTCAATTACATTGTGGTTGTGTTCAGGTAATGTGTGAGTGAAACATTCCAATTTTGCATTTTCCTGAATTTGTTGTGCAAATCTAGTTCCAACTGCTTCTAAAGGACCATCAGATAAAACAACAAATTTTGATTTACTTTTTGATTTGATTACTTCAAAAATTTCAGTTGCATCTGCTTCATAAGAACCTGTTTCATCAAATAAAGCAGCCACTTTTTTCAATTCTTCAGCTTTGTTTTGGCCCATTAATTCACCAAAGATTTGTACCAAATAGGTTAATGAAAAACCTAAAGCCATTCTTGGTTGAAATCCTGGTACCAATGAATAAGTTTTTAATTGATTTTCTTTAGCCAATTCTCCAAGTTTACCACCTGCAGTAAGAATTAGAATAGTGCTGTTTCTTTTTTGAACTTCTTCAAACATGGTTAAGGTTTCTTCAGTATTACCTGAATATGAACCTAAAATTACCAGTGTTTTTTCGTTTACATAAGCAGGCAATGTATAATCTGCAACTACTTCTACAGGTAGAGGAAACTCATCGTTAAAGATTGTTTTTACTAAACGACCACCAATTCCACTTCCACCTAAACCACCAATTAAGATGTTTGAGAATGAAGAGGCTGATAAGCCATGTGAACTATAATTGTCGATTGCGAAATTAATTTGGTAAGAAAATTTTCTTAATGCTTCGTGTTGTTCAGTCATCTGATCTATATATTTTAATTATTTTAATATTCCCATGAGGTATTTACCATACCCGCTTTTTAATGTTTTGTTAGCTTCTCTCTCCAAACCGGCTCTGTCTAAAAAGCCCATTCTATAAGCTACTTCCTCAATACATCCAATTTTTAATCCCTGGCGTTCTTCAACTACCTGAACAAATTGACCTGCTTGCATCAACGATTCAAAAGTACCTGTATCTAACCAAGCAGTTCCTCTTTGTAAAACACCAACTTTTAGTTTTTGTCTTTCAAGATAAACGCGGTTAATATCGGTAATTTCAAGTTCACCTCTTGGCGATGGTTTGATGTTTTCAGCAATGGTTACAACTTCATTGTCGTAAAAGTATAAGCCCGGTACAGCATAGTTCGATTTAGGTTCTGCAGGTTTTTCTTCAATGCTGATTGCTTTCATATTGGCATCAAATTCAACCACACCATATCTTTCAGGATCACTAACATGGTAAGCAAAAACTACACCACCATCAGGGTCATTGTTTGATTGAAGTAAAGAACTTAATCCTGCAGAAAAGAAAATATTATCACCTAAAACCAAAGCTACTTTATCATTGCCAATAAATTCTTTTCCAATAATAAAAGCTTGAGCTAAACCATCAGGAGAAGGTTGAACTGCATATTCAAATCTGCATCCAATTTGAGAGCCATCACCCAATAATTTTCGGAATCCTTCTGCATCATGTGGAGTGGTAATAATCAGTATTTCTCTGATACCTGCCAACATCAATGTTGATAATGGATAGTATATCATTGGTTTGTCGTAAACAGGCATTAATTGTTTACTAACTGCAATTGTAAGTGGATGTAATCTGGTTCCACTGCCACCTGCTAATATGATTCCTTTCATGGGTATTTTTATTAAGGATTAAATTATCGTTTTGCGTACATGTTGTCGTAATACTTGGCATAATCGCCACTGGTTACTTCATCCATCCATTGTTGGTTATTCAAATACCAATCAACGGTTTTATCAATTCCTTCTTCGAATTGTAAACTTGGTTCCCAGCCTAAATCTTTCATGATTTTGTTCGCATCAATTGCGTATCTTAAATCATGTCCAGCTCTGTCTGTAACATAGGTAATTAGTTTTTCTGATTCACCTTCAGCACGACCTAATTTGCGGTCCATTGTTCTGCAAATAACTTTGATTAAGTCAATATTGGTCCATTCATTAAAACCACCAATATTATAAGTTTCACCAATAGCACCTTTGTGAAAAACATCATCAATAGCTCGTGCGTGGTCAACAACATATAACCAATCTCTCACATTTTCTCCCTTACCATAAACAGGAAGAGGTTTGTTGTTTCTGATATTGTTGATGAATAATGGAATTAATTTTTCAGGAAATTGATTTGGTCCATAATTGTTTGAGCAATTACTCAATACAACCGGGATTTTGTAAGTATTGTGGTAAGCTCTGATGAAATGATCTGAACTTGCTTTACTTGCTGAATAAGGACTTTGTGGGTCGTAAGGAGTGCTTTCCAAAAAGAATCCACCATCGTGTAAGCTACCATATACTTCATCGGTAGAAACATGATAGAATAATTTCCCATCCATATTTCCTTTCCATAATTCTTTAGCAGCGTTTAATAAATTGACAGTACCAACCACATTTGTCATAACAAATTCTAATGGATTGGTAATACTTCTATCAACATGACTTTCTGCAGCAAGGTGAATTACAGAATCGAATTTATATAAATTAAACAAATCATTGATTGAATTTGCATCAACCAAATCAGCTTTTATAAAAGTATAATTTGGGGCATTTTCAATGTCTGTAATGTTTTTAAGATTACCAGCGTAGGTAAGTTTATCAAGATTGTAAATATGATAATCAGGGTATTTGTTTACAAATAATCTAACTACATGAGAACCAATAAATCCGGCACCACCGGTAATTAATATTGAGCGTTTAGTCATTTTTTTATTATTTAGTTTGATGAACTATTTTTAGCTGCAAGTGCTTTTTCCCAAGCCCAAGCAGTTGTCATACAATTAGCCAAATCTCTTTCTGTTTTCCATCCAAGAACATTTAAAGCTTTTTCACATGATGCATAAACCTGCACTACATCTCCGGCTCTTCTTGGACCGATTTTATAATTTAGTTTAACACCAGTTTCTTTTTCAAATGATTGAATAACTTCAAGCACTGAATTTCCGTTTCCTGTTCCTAGATTAAATACTGAAAATGCTTCAGTATATTTTTTATTTAACAAATAATTGATTGCCGCAACGTGCGCTAGTGCAATATCAACTACATGAATATAATCTCTTATACAAGTACCATCCGGAGTTGGATAATCATCACCAAAAACAGTTAAAACCTCTCTTTTTCCAATTGCGGTTTGGGTGATAAAAGGTACAAGATTATTAGGCACACCAATTGGTAATTCTCCTATTAAAGCTGAATCATGAGCACCAACCGGATTAAAATATCTTAAAGCAACAACTTTTAAATCGCTTGCTTTGGTTTGATCCATTAATACTTCTTCGCAAATTTGTTTGGTATTTCCATAAGGAGATTGAGCTAGAGGAATTGGAGCATTTTCATCAACCGGAGGAGTAGCTTCACCATAAACAGTGCAACTTGAAGAGAATACAATATTATTGATACTATTTTCCTGAAGTGCTTGAAGTAAATTTACAGTTCCACCAACATTGTTTTCATAATATTTAAGAGGAAATTGTACGCTTTCACCAACTGCTTTATTTGCTGCAAAATGAATAACTGCTGTGATATCATTGTGTTTTGAAATAAAAGCTTTTAAAGCAGCTTTATCTCTAATATCAACATTTTCGAAATTCAGTTTTTTACTGCTAATTTTTTCAATGTTTTCGATTACATCGGGGTATGAATTATCAAAGTTATCAATGGCGATAACTTCAAATCCGGCATTATGTAGTTCAACAACAGTATGTGAACCAATATAACCGGTTCCACCTGTAACTAGTATTTTGCTCATGCTGTTTTCTTAAGGTTGGTAAATATAGGATTAAGCCTTAAAAATTGAAAGGATTAAACTTAAGAAATATTGATTTATTAATAAACGAATTCACCTTTATCAGTTTTTATGCTCAATTTTTTGGTATTTGAAGCTTCAACTCTTCCACTAATTTGAGCTATAATTCCGAATTCCGATGCGATTTCAATCAAACTTTGAGCAATTTTTTCAGGCACATAAAACTCCAGTAAATTACCCATATTGAACACTTTGTACATTTCTTCCCAAGTGCTACCCGATTGATTTTGAATCATTTCGAATAGGGGAGGACAAGCAATTAAATTGTCTTTGATGATGTGAAATTCATTGATAAAATGTAGGATTTTGGTTTGTCCACCCCCAGTACAATGCACCATTCCATGAATATCATCAAAATGTTTATCAAGGATTTTCCCAATAATCGGACTAAAACTTCTGGTTGGAGAAAGAATCATTTTTCCAACATTTAGCGGATGGTTTTCGAGTTTATCAGTAAGTTTTAAATTACCTGTATAAACTAAATCATCAGGAACCAATGGGTCGAAACTCTCTGAAAATGTTTTGTAAAAAGATGAAAGTGTATCGTGGCGGGCCATTGTTAAACCATTACTTCCCATGCCACCGTTGTATTCGTTTTCCCATTTTGCTTGTCCAAATGAGGCGAAACTTACAATCACATCACCTGCCTGAATATTGTGGTTTGAAACAATATCACTTCTTTTAGCGCGGGCAGTTACTGTTGAATCAACAATGATTGTTCTTACCAAATCCCCAACATCAGCTGTTTCTCCGCCTGTACTGTAAATATTGACACCGTAATTTCTCAGGTTTTCGATAAACTCTTCAGTTCCATCAATAATGGCACTGATCACTTCACCAGGAATCAGGTTTTTATTTCTGCCAATAGTAGAAGAAATGGTGATATTGTTATAAACTCCAGCGCAAAGTAAGTCATTCAAATTCATTACAATAGCATCTTGAGCAATCCCTTTCCAAACACTTAAATCGCCTGTTTCTTTCCAATACAAATAGGCTAAACTTGATTTTGTTCCAGCACCATCAGCATGCATGATATTGCAATAGTTTTCATCATTACCCAAATAATCAGGAACAATTTTGCAGAATGCTTGAGGAAATAAACCCTTATTTATATTTTTTATAGCAGCATGAACATCTTCTTTTTGAGATGACACGCCTCTTTTCATGTATTTATCTGAGCTCATTGCAGGAAATTATAGCGCGAAATTAACCCAAAATAAGCAATTTAAGATGTTCAAATTGATATTAAATCTCGATTTTTAGCTGATTCTGTCATCAAAATCAATTAAAAATCATACAAGATTAAATTTTCAAATAGCTTGGTATCTAAGAAAAAGTAATTTTTATCGACCCCTATTTTTGAAATCGTTTTTTAGGATTCTCACAGTTGTTCTTCTATTCATTTGGTGTTCTTCTTCCGAACAATCGACGTCATCACTACAATCGTTTACTAATTTGGTTTCACCATATCCAACAGCTACCATACGCTCTTTGTTGATGCCTTTTTGAATCAGATAATTAACACAGCTTTGAGCCCTTTTTTTAGAAAGATCCATATTGTATTCAGCTGGTGCTCTGCTATCGGTATGTGAAGCCAATTCAATGATTAAACCAGGATTTGATTTCAAAACGTTTGTAAGTGAATCAAGAACAGGCCTTGCATCTGCTCTGATATCAAATTTATCAATATCGTAATAAATGCCTTTCATAGTAATTTCAACATCCTCGGCAGGAATCTGGTCGAGTAAAATGGTAACATCTAATATGCTGTCTTTTTCAATTTCTCTGCTATCAATTAATAATGATGAACTGCTTAAGTATTTGTCCTTCGAAGTACTTAGTTCCAATAATAGTTTCAAAGGTACTTCTCCGGTGAACTCACCTTTATCATTTGTTTTGATTTCAAAGATTGTTGGTCCTGTTTGATTTTTTAGTTTCACAGAAGCTGCACCAATAGGACTTAAACCTTCTCTTTCCAATACTTTTCCTTTAACTAAGAATACAAAAGGTTTGATGCTAATTCCATACAAATCATCATCACCAACACCACCTTCTCTGTTTGATGCGAAATAGGCAATCATTCCATCTTTTTCTCTGTTTTTTTGTGTGATATAATTTAAGCCAAAATCATCACCGCCTGAATTAATAGGGTATTTTAGGTTTTCTGCTTTTAAATAATTTCCATTAACAAATGAACTTTTAAAAATGTCTAAACCACCCATTCCTATATGTCCTTTTGAAGAAAAGAATAAGTCTCCGTTTTCATCAACAAAAGGAAAAAGCTCGTCTTCAAAAGAATTGATTTGATTACCCATGTTTTGAGCTTCACCCCAATTATTTTTCACAGGATCATAACTGATTTTCCAAATATCTTTTTCTCCAAATCCTCCAGGCATATCGCTTGAAAAGAAAAGCGTTTTTCCATCAGCAGAAAATCCAGGATGGCCACAACTGAAACTATCGCTATTAAATGGAAGTGGAGTAGGGGCTGTCCAATTGTTGTTTTGAAAATAACTTACATAAATTTTGCAGTTAATTCCTTTTCCATCAGTGCCATTACATTGAGTAAAATAAACACTTGAACCATCAACATCAAACCAGGCAGCACCTTCATTAAAATTGGTATTGATACCTTTTATTGGTGAAGGTTTGGAATAAGAATTTCCATTTACATTCGATTCAAATATATCAGAGTACTTTTGTCCGGTCCATTCAAAAGTTCCTGAACCTGTTGCATCTTTTCTTGATGAAGTGAAATACAATTTCTTCCCAACTAAAATAGGATTGTAATCACTGAATTCTGTATTGATATCCTTAAGGTTATTGATATTAAATTTTTCCGGTTTCGATTTCCATTCAGCAGCAATATTGCAACTACTCATTGCTTCTTTTGCATTTAAATCATCGGGCATTTCGAAAAGGTAGTCATAAAAAGTTCTGGAGGCCTCATCATATCTTTCGTAGTTTTTTAGAAGTTGTCCGTAGCTATAAAGAACTTTAGGATCAGGATATTTGCTATTTAAAACTTCCTCATACCATTTAATTGCCTGTTTGAAATTATTACTTTTTCTATAACTCTCCGCTATTTTGAATAATACCTTTTGTTTTTCATCTGCATTTTTAATTTTACCATAAACTTTTTGGTATAAACCGGCAGCTGTATTGTACTTTTTGGAAAGAAAAGCCATATCAGCCTTTTCTAAATCATATTGATAAACAGGGGCTTGTTTTTCTTGAGCAATTAAAAATTGGCTGCAAAACAGTAATACAATCAGAAATGTATTTTTTAATGTCATGGCTTTATTTCTTGGCAACTAAATTAAACGAAAAAGGCAACATTTAGTTGCCTTTTTCTATGTCAATAATATTTACCTTCGGGGTTGTCCCGGTCTCAATGCCGGTTGTCCCGGCCTTCCACCTGGCGCTGTTTTAGGAGCAGCAGGATCAACCTTAACTGGAGGTGTATAATTTAAGTCTAAGAATTTTACAGTAGTTCTACGATTCAACTGGTGTTCTTCTTCACTACATTTTCTTCCTTGAACAGCTTCATTTGGTCCTTCGCAAGCACAACCGTTTACCAATTGATTTTCTCCATAACCTTTAGAAACTATTCTTAATGAATCAATACCTTTTGAAATGATATAAGCAACAGCACTATCAGCACGTCTTTGTGATAAGTTAATATTGTAAGCAGAATCTGCACGACAGTCGGTATGTGAACCTAATTCAATACGTACGTTTGGATATTTATTTAATGTCATTACCAAAGTATCTAAAATTAATCTAGATGCAGGTCTTAAATCAGCTTTATCTAAATCATAATAAATACCTTCAAGAGTAAATGTAGAATTCAAATCCATTGGAATTAAATCGATGTCTTGAACTAAATCTGTTGATACTTCTAAGCCTTTTGTAGTTTGATAGAAAACCTTACTATCGAAAAAGTATTGTTTTGCTGAGAATAATTCGTAATCAGTTTTTGATTTTAAACGTAATTTATATGAACCTGATTCATCTGTTTTTAAGATGATTTTTCCAGTATCACTGCTACTTGTAATTGTAACAAACGCATTACGAAGAACTTCTTTTGTTTTTTGATTTCTAACCACACCACTTAAGTTGAAAATAAGCGGGTTCATGTAGAAACGGTAAATATCATCTTGTCCGCGACCACCTTCTCTGTTAGAAGAGAAATAGCCACTTTCTTTGTCTTTCTCTAATATAACTGAAAAATCATCAGCACCAGAGTTAATTGGAGATTTCATGTTGATTGGATCACTCCAGTCAGTTGCAGAACCATTTGTATAAAAGATATCCAAGCCACCTAGACCTGTATGTCCGTTTGAAGAGAAGTATAAAGTTCCATCCTCATGAATAAAAGGAAACATTTCATCGTCTTCAGTATTAATGGTTGGACCAAGATTTACAGGATCACCCCAGCTTCTACTTCTTTTGCTGTAAGTAGTCATCCAGATATCTTTTCCACCTAAACCACCAGGCATATCAGAAGAGAAATAAAGAACCTGACCATCTTTAGAGATAGAAGGTTGACCACAGCTAAATGAATCTAAGCTAAAAGGAATCAAAGCCGGTTCAGACCATTCTGTTCCTGAAAGTGTAGAAATATATAACTGACATTTTTTTCCTTTTCCACCATTGTCGTAGTTACAACGAGTCATGTACATAGTAGTAAAACGTGAATCGAAGCAAATAGCTCCTTCATTAATTTTACCATTCAGTACTTTTTTATCAACCAAATTTGGCATTTGGTAGGTGATATTGTTAGGATTCTTTTTGTCTTTTTTGAAGGTTACTGTGTAAATATCAGTATGAGCGTTTCCAGTCCAACCATAAACAGTATTACTAGCACCTTTTTCTCTATCAGATGTAAAAAACAATTGGTCTTTTTTGAAATAAACCGCACCAAAATCCTGCCAACGGGTATTTAAACCTTTCACGTTTTCAACGATATAACGTGTTTTAAGGTTTTTCCATTTTAGGGCATTCTCGCAACCAGTTATTTCCTTTTCTACATTCACAACGGCATCACCACCCATTTTCTGGTAGTTTTTGAATTCGATAATCGCTTTATCGAATTCTTGGTTTTTCTTTTTGGCTTGAGCTAAACGCAATTGAGCATCAGAATTTTTAGGATCAAGTTTTACTGCTTTGAAATACCAAAGGTCAGCATTTTTGTTATCGTTCATTAAACGGTAACAATCTGCAGCTTTGTAAGAAGCTTCAATTCTTTCTTCTTTCTTTTTGCTACTAGAATAAACCTTGCGGTAATTATCTCCTGCAATAAAGTACTCCTTTTTATCATAGGCTTCTCTGGCCGCAGAAAGTGAACCTTTTTTTGAGCAGGAACTCAAAAAAAGTGTGGTGCTGCTAACAGCAAAAAGGAATAAAAACAAAAAGTAACTTTTTCTCATTTGAAATAGGTTTTCTTGGAAACGTATAAATCGCAATTTTATTAAAAAAATCTATGAAAAAAAGCCTTTTTGAGCAATTGTTTCAATTGATTTGATTTTTTTTAGAAATTAAGAAATAAAAAAAGGCAGGAAAACTCCTGCCTTTTTTATGAAATTACTTGATAAACAGCATTTCACGATATTTTGGAAGCTTCCAAAGCTCATCATCCACTAAGAATTCTAAAGCATCACTTCCTTCACGAATTGGTTCAAAAAGAGGTTTAATTTTTGTGCAATATGCCAAAGCTCTCTTCTGAGTATCCGAAATATGGTGTGCTTTTGCTAATTCAGCTTTCACTTTTTCAACATTTGTATGAATTGTTCTGATATGACCTGAAATGGTTTTTACCATATTCATTTGGATTTCATAATCAGTTTTATTCAAACCTGCAGATTTCATTGATTCGATGCATTCTGATAAATTTCTTTGGTAAGCAATACCGGCAGGAATGACATGAGAAGTAGCTAATTGAATTAATACTTTAGCTTCGATATCAATCTTTTTCTCATAAAGCTCTTGCATGATTTCATAACGAGCTTCAAGTTCTTTCTCATTGAAAATCTGGTTATTTACAAATAAATCTTTAGATTTTTTGCTGATGTAAGCATCTAAAGCTTCAGGTGTATTTTTGATATTATTTAAACCTCTTTTTTCAGCTTCTTTAACCCACTCGTCGCCATAACCATTTCCTTCAAAAAGAATCTTTTTGCTCGATTTGTAATAACCTTTTAATACTTCAATGATTGCTTCATCTTTTTTCTTTCCTTTTTTGATTAAAGCATCTGTTTCAACTTTGAATTTCTTCAATTGATCAGCCATAATTGTATTTAAAACAATCATTGCGTTTGCTGAATTTGCAGAAGAACCAACTGCTCTGAACTCGAATTTATTTCCGGTAAAAGCAAATGGTGAAGTTCTGTTTCTATCAGTATTATCTAATAGAATTTCAGGAATTTTGATTACATTAATTGAAGTTGCTTTGCTGCTTTTGCTTGCTGCTTTATTAGCAAACAAGGTTTCCATTACATTGGTTAATTGTGAACCAATGAAAATCGACATAATAGCAGGAGGAGCTTCATTAGCGCCTAATCTATGCTCGTTACCTGCACTGGCAATCGATGCTCTTAATAAATCAGCATGATCATGAACAGCTTTGATAACGTTTACGAAAAATGTTAAAAACTGTAAATTGGTTTCAGGATTATTTGTTGGCGAAAGTAAGTTAACCCCTGTGTTTGTAATTAAACTCCAGTTATTGTGTTTACCACTTCCATTGATTCCTGCGAAAGGTTTTTCATGAAACAAAACTTTGAATCCGTGTCTGCAAGCAACTTTATCCATAATATCCATCAACAATTGGTTGTGGTCGATGGCTAAGTTAACTTCTTCAAAATTAGGAGCACATTCGTATTGAGAAGGCGCAACTTCATTATGACGGGTTTTCAAAGGAATACCTAATTTATAGGCTTCTGTTTCAAAATCTACCATAAAGTCGTAAACTCTTGGAGGAATTGAACCGAAATAGTGGTCTTCCAATTGTTGTCCTTTTTCAGGAGAATGACCAATTACGGTTCTACCTGAAAGCATGATATCAGGACGAGCAAACCACATTGCTTCATCGATTAGGAAATATTCCTGTTCGATTCCTAAAGAAGCTTGAGCTTTGGTGATATTTTTATCAAAATAAGTTGAACAAATGTCAACAACCTGGTTTTCAACTGCGTGTAAAGCTTTTAATAAAGGAGCTTTAAAATCCAAAGCTTCACCTGTATATGAAACGAAAATAGTAGGAATACAAAGAGTTTTACCACCTGTATTTTCCATGATGAAAGCAGGAGAAGAAGGATCCCATGCAGTGTAACCACGAGCTTCGAAAGTATTTCTGATACCACCATTCGGGAAACTTGAAGCATCCGGCTCTTGTTGAACCAATGCACTTCCTGTGAATTTTTCAATTGCACGACCATCTTCAAGTGGGTCGAAAAACGAATCATGTTTTTCTGCAGTAGCACCTGTTAAAGGTTGAAACCAATGTGTATAATGAGAAGCACCTAAACTTAAAGCCCAGTTTTTCATTCCTGAGGAAACCTGATTAGCCATTGCACGGTCGATTTTTTGACCTTTTTTAATTGCGTCAGTTACAGCCTCATAAGCCTCTTTTGAAAGATATTCTTTCATGGCATGGTCTGTAAAAACATTCTTGGAATAAAACTCTGAAACCCTTTCAGCGGGTTTGTTAATAGCAACTGTACTTCTACTTTGTACAATTTCTAAGGCTTTGGATCTAAGTGTTAACATCGTGTATGGAAGTGAAATTTATGCCGCCGAAGATACATTCACAATTACCTTATCACCAAGAAAAGTATGAACAAATTTTTCACGAATGATTATGTGGCTCAATATTTAAGGTAGTTGGTTTGCGAAATTTCGCTAAAATTAATCTGCGAATGTGTATTGTAATTCGGGCTTCCGATGTTTCTTTTTACTTTTAATTGAATTTCAATTTTTTTTCAAGTGGATTATTATTTTACAAATTTTACTCTCAGGTTAATTTCTGAAAATGTTAAAATTCAATTTCACTTTTACCCAAAAAAACAACTACTGCTTTTTGAGAAACAGTAGTTGTTTTTAAAAATCAAATAATTACAAAGAAATTATTGTTTTACAACTCTAAATAAACCGATTTCACCTTCACCTTTAATTTTTATCAAATAAACCCCTGCACTTTCTTCTTTTAAATCAATATGATTTGAGTGTTGAGGTTTTTCAATCTGTTTAATTTTTCTTCCCAATAAATCAAAAATTTCAATTTCCCATTTTTCAGGATTATTAACTCTGTTTGAAATTTCAAGTTCGAATTTTTCAGAGAATGGATTTGGGTAAACCTGAACCAAATCAGCAAATCCAAACTCACCTAATCCTGTTAAAGTGAAATTGTAATTATCAGAAACACTTTTACAGTTATTGGAATTTTGTACTTCAACAGAATAGTTTCCACTTACACTGGCAGTATAGGTAGGTGTGGTGGCTCCGTTAATTGGACTACCATTTAACAACCATTGATTTCCGGCTGGTGAATTTGAACTCAATATATTGCCATTCTGAGTAATACTAGGTTTTGCAGGAATTTCATTAACAGTCATGGTTTGAATTTCAGATTCCGCAAATGGAATTGTTGAGCAATTCATTGAACTTGTCATTTCAAGCGTAATGATATCTAAATTATTTAAATTACTGCTGCTAAATACTTTTGAATTGGTTCCTGAATTTAAACCATTTATTTTCCATTGATAAATTGGATTTGAACCACCATTTACCGGAATGGCTGTAAATACAACATTGGTGCCTTTACAAATGGTTTTTGATGGAATTACACTTACAGCTACGGTAGGAGTAACAGATTGATTTACCTGTACACTAACCGGATTAGAAGTTGCACTAGATTTAGTTAAACAATTGGCATTTGACGTCATTTCAACAGTAATTGAATTGTTTTGATTCAAATTATTGTTCGTATAAATTGCTGAATTACTTCCAACAATAGTACCGTTCAGTTTCCAAACATAACTTGGATTTGTTCCTCCATTACCGGGATTTGCAGAGAAACTTACATCAGTTCCTGAGCAAATATTCTGACTACTTACATTCACTATTACAAATGGAGTTACAGTATTTTCAACCTGCATGGTAATTGAGTTTGAATTACTTGTAAAGCCAAATGTGCAATTTGAAGTAGAGCGTACCTGACAATAAACCACATCAGATGCAGATACAGAATTTAATATCAAAACATTACTATTTACTCCAACAGTATTTCCATTCAGTTTCCATGTATAAACCGGATTTGCTCCGGCATTACTTGCTGTTGCTGTAAAGCTTACCGATGAACCTGAACAAACAGGGTTTTGTGAACTTTGAATACTTACATTAGGTTGTGAAATTGAATTCAAACTCATTGTCAGTGTATTTGAATTCACTGTATTTTGACTTGCACAAATTACATTACTTTGTAATTGACAAGTTACTAAATCATTGTGATTGATATTATTTGTGCTGTAAGTAGATTTATTAGTTCCAACAATAACACCATTTATTTTCCAGGTAAATACAGGATTATTTCCTCCATTAGTAATACTTGAAGTAAAATGAACACTATCTCCTGAACAAACATTTAGTGTATTGGCTGAAATTTCAATAGTAGGTGTTAAGCTATTGCCAACCGACATAGTAATTCCGTTTGAATTAACACTTCCTGAACTTGCACATGCAGCATTAGAAATCATTTGACAGCTTACGATATCTCCATTTGATAAACTTAAAGGATTAAAAGTGCTGCTATTGCTACCTGCATTCCCTGAATTTATTTTCCATTGATAAATTGGTGAACTACCGCCATTTACAGGATTTGCCGTAAAAGTAGCAGTTTGAGAGCCACATATGCTTGTTGTATTCGCTGTAATGTTAACAGAAGGAATGACAGGATTTCCAACTCCAATACTAATTCCATTTGATAAGACAGAATTTGAAGATGCACATAATGCTGTTGAAGTTAAGATACAAGTAACAGCATCATTATTTGATAGGCTTGAACTGCTGAAAGAGCTGCTATTTGTTCCGGCATTCGAACCATTAATTTTCCATTGATAAGAAGGATTCGTTCCTCCGTTTACAATCAAAGAATTAAAGGTAACATTCGAACCATTACAAATATTTGGAGTATTGGTTGAAATGCTAATTGATGGTGAAACTGCAGAATTAACCTGCATTTGAATCGCATTACTTGAGGCCTGATTACTTAATAAACAAGATGCATTTGAGCTTAATTCACAAGTAATAACATCATTATTACTTATGCTACTGCTATTATAAGAAGAATTATTAGCACCACTGATAATATTGCCGTTGTTTTTCCAAACATAAACAGGGTTGGCTCCTCCGTTTGTTATGCTTGATGTAAAACTAACCGGGTTTCCACTACAAACAATGTTAGAACTTGTGCTGATTGAAATAGTAGGTGTTAAACTATTACTTACTGTTATTGTAATGGTATTTGACAGAACATTATTAGTGCTTACGCATCCAATACTACTTTGCAATTCGCAAGTAATGATATCATTGTTATTTAGTGTTGTGCTACTGTAAACATTAGAATTGGTTCCGATATTAGTTCCGTTTTTCTTCCATTGGTAAATAGGATTACTACCACCATTACTTGCAGTTGCAGTAAAGGTTATGTTTTGTCCGGAGCAAATATTATTTGTACTTGCTACAATGTTGATACTTGGTGTAACAGGATTACTTACTGTCAGTGATATTGAATTGGAATTAGCGGTTAAAGGACTTGCACAATTAGCAGATGAACTTAAAATACAAGTAATGACATCATTGTTTTGAGGATTACTTAAACTATAAATCGAACTATTTGTGCCAACATTAATTCCGTTTTTCTTCCATTGATAAGAAGGATTTGAACCTCCATTTGTTGGGCTCGCTGAAAAACTAACTAAAGAGCTGGTACAAACAGAACTGCTTATTGTTGATATGCTTACAGCAGGAATAACATTGGCAGCTATACTCATATAAATTAAATTAGAAGAAACATTGGTATTTGTTGCACAGCTTATATTAGAAGTTAGAATACATCTTACAGTATCGTTATTGGTTATAGAACTTGTGCTAAAGTTTGCTGAATTTGTTCCTACATTATTGCCATTTATTTTCCATTGATATACAGGATTGCTTCCTCCATTTGTTACCACTGAACTAAAACTTACTAAACTGTTTTGGCATATTGTTGAAGATGCAGTTCCAATTGAAATTGAAGGTGTATTAATGGAATTAACAGTTATAACAAGCGTGTTTGAACTTGCGGTATTAGGATTTGCGCAGCTACTTGCAGAACTCAAAATACATTTTACAGAATCTCCATTGTTTAAAAGTGATGTATTAAAAGTAGCTGAATTGCCTCCAGCATTTAAGCCATTTACTTTCCATTGATAACTAGCATTACTTCCTGAGTTGATTGCATTTGCAGTAAACAAAACATTTGTTCCGGAGCAGATGGTACTTGCATTTGAACTAATGCTGATGCTAGGTGCGGAATTCGGATTTACATTGATGCTTACTCCACTAGAAATAGCAGATGTTGGATTAGCACAACCAATAGAAGAACTTAAGGTTACTGTAACAATATCAGAATTACTCAATGTTGAGGTACTGAAATTTGGTGAATTACTTCCTACATTACTTCCATTAACTTTCCACTGATAAGCCGGAGAACTTCCTCCATTAACAGGATTTGCAGTAAATGAAATACTTGTTCCTGAACAAATAGTTGTTGCACTTGGAGTAATGCTTACTGATGGTATAATAGATGTTGAAACCAACATTGTAATTGAATTTGAGCCGGCTGTTTGAGAAGTAACGCAACTTAGACTTGAACTTAATTCACATGTAATGACATCATTATTAACCAATGTACTTGTAATATAGGTGCTGGAATTTGTTCCAACATTACTTCCATTTTTCTTCCATTGGTAAACAGGAGAGCTTCCTCCATTGCTTATACTAGCAGTAAATGTAATTGAGGTTCCTGAACAGATATTATTAGCTGATGAACTGATACTTATACTTGGTGCAACATTGTTTGAAACTGTCATTAACAATGAGTTTGAACTAACTGTAGCGGGACTGGCACAACTTGCATTTGAGCTAAGATCTAAACTTATTATATCATTATTAACCAAGTTGGAAGCCACATAACTCGATGAATTTGTTCCAATATTGTTTCCGTTTTTCTTCCATTGGTAAACAGGACTACTTCCACCATTTGTAATAGTAGAATTAAAGGTAACAGTGCTACCCTGACAAACATTTGTACTTGAAGTGCTGATTGTGGCAGTAGGTGCAAGATTTGGAAAAACGGTTAATGTAAGATTATTTGAATTGGCAACAGGATTCTGTAAACACTGCAAAGAAGATGTCATAACAAGTCTGACAACATCATTATTTGCCAGTTGGTTATTGATGTAAACACTGCTGTTACTACCCACATTAACATTATTTAATTTCCATTGGTAACTAGGGTTTGTTCCTCCATTTGTTGGAATAGCTGTAAAGGTTGCAGTTGTTCCTGAACAAAAGGCAATTCCGGGGTTTGGACTTACAATTACAGAAGCACTGCCTGAGTTTGAAGGGTTAACGGTGATTACAACCGTATCACTTAACACACAAGTACCAGTTGTGGAACTTACTATATATTGAGTTGTAATTGTAGGATTTGCTACAGGATTTGCAATTGAAGGGTTTGATAGTCCAGTGCTTGGTGACCATGAATAATTACTTCCACCTGTAGTATTTAATTGAACTAAACTTCCTGAGCAAATACTGGTATCATTATTACTAACAAGTCTTCCTGGATTAATTCTGAATTGTGCATCACTATAATCAAAAACCAAAGGATTTAAGCCGCTTTGAACTCTAATTAAAACGTTGGTTGATGAAATGTTTGGTACAATCCATGGGTAATTTTTATTTGAGCTTAAGTAGTTAGATATAATAGGTACCCAATTTGTTCCATTGTCTGTCGAATAACTTATATTATAATTTCCAATTGGTGTTGTTGATGTTTCATTCCATGTGATGTTATAAGTCTGACAAGCACTCAATGTATCACTTCCATTTGGATTTGTGATTGTAATCGGATTTGCAACTGTCGCTATACTAAATGCCAGGTCTGAAACATCTTCTTTACAAGGATTAATATTGTCTTTTATTTTTAAATAACAATTTGTAGAAGGAGTATTTGGAACTGTCCATGTATAAGTGTTAGTTGATGTATTGTATCCAAGAACAATATTGGTAAATGTACCTGTTGGACCGGAAGTTGAATAAGAGATATCATATAGGTTTGAAATACCATCACTTTGCCATTTAATGGTATAAGTTGAACCTACTACCAATACCCCACCAAAATTCGGTTGTAAGATATTTACAGGTTTTCTGATGGTAAAATTCGCATCACTGGTATCTGCTTTTGTTGCATCTGTAGACGGGTAAATTCTCATCAAAGCCTGACTAGTAGATGCATTTGGAAGTGTCCAGTTATAGGTATTGATTGTATTGTTATAAGTTTGGGCTGCAAAAATTGAGGTCCAACTTGAGCCATTGTTTATTGAATATTCTAAGTTAAATGAAGAGAATGTTGGCGCTTTTTCGAAAGTAATAGTTGTTTGTGTACATGAGCCTAATTGATTAGCTCCATTTGGAGATACTAATCTAACAAATGGTCTGATTGTCATTAAAGCATTACTTACATCAGAATAATTTGGATTCGAATTGTTACTAATTCTGATTAAAGCATTTGCAGAGTTTCTATTAGGGATGGTCCAATTGTAGCTTCCGTTATTAGTGATATTATTGACAATTGTTTCCCAGCTTTGTCCTCCATTTAATGAAAATTCAAGATTTACTGTAGGACTAAAAATACTTGCCGTTAACCATGTTATATTTTGTGATGTTCCGGCATACCATGTTTCTCCTCCATTAGGAGAGCTAAGTGTTGCAGCCGGTATTTGAATCGTGAAAACATCATTACTAATATCAAAAATTGATGGGTTATTTGTATTGCTAATTCTAATTAATGCTTCATTGCTTGATATGAATGGCACTGTCCAGTTAAACGTACCAATATTCGGAGCAAAAGAACTGATGATATTCCAGTTAGAACCGTTATCGGTAGAATATTCAATCAAAACAGAAGAATAAAGCGAATTTACATTCCAAGTGATTTGTTTCACAGCATTTACATTCCATGTTTCCCCACCATTTGGAGCAGTTAAAACAGGTGTTGCTGCAATGATTGTATTTGGAGCATTGCTATAATCTTTTCTACAAGTATTGTTTTTATCCTGAACTCTAAGATATACTGCTGTTGAAGGCGTATTGTTCACGTTCCAAGTATAAGAGTTAGCAGTAATATTAGAAGCAATGGTAGAATAAGAACCATTTAAACCTGTGCTTGAATACAAAACATCAAAGAAGCCTGAAGTACCGTTTGCTGTCCAAGTAGTATTGTAATTGGTTAAAGCATTTAAGTTGACACTACCATTAGGAGCAGTAACAACAATAGTACCTGAAGGATTTTTCACAGGGATTTCAAAATCAGAAGAATCAGTCCAAAAGGTAGGCGGATTAGAACCATATTGTTGGGTATTGTAACGTGCGTTGATTCTAAGTTTAATAGTTCCGGTAGCCACATCAGGCACAGTCCAACTATATACACCCGAATTCACTGAACAAGATAAATTAGAGGCACCGATATAATTCCAAGTACCACCATTTGTCGAATAATACAATTCGTAAGTAGCACCATAAGAAGCTCCATAAATAGAAGGTGAGTAACAGAATGTACCTGAGGTATAATTTTCTAAAGAAGTAGATTTACTAAAGCTAATGTTGATATTTGAACAACCTGTTAAAGTATCAGAAACTAAATTAGGGTAATCAATAGTAACCGGCGCTTTAATAGTAAATACGGAATTTGAAGTATCAATAGCAGTAGGGAATGAGCTATTGGTAATTCTGATTAAAGCTTGTGAAGTAGAAAACATT
>CALRIT020000032.1:0-30520 GCA_943361925.1 Vulcanococcus limneticus LL
ATTTTCGATTCTAAATCGGTTTCTCTTTGTATTTGTTTGATTTGAACTTTGGATAGTTGTTGGACTTTTTTGTTATCTCTTATAATTTGAATATGGTGAAATTCTACCTTTTGATAACTTGGATCAAAATCCACTGAAATCTCAGATACTTCTTGTACGCCCGCATCACTTAAAACCTTTATTGCATAATGAATGTATTCTACCTTCTTTTCTAAATGAAACTGGTTATCTAACATTATATAATAATAACCATTACTGATACTTCCTTCCTCAACTTTAGTTTGATAGGGCGGCGTAATAATGTTTACCCAAGAAGGTGTTTCGGTCTTTGTAACCTGAGCATTTAAAAATGTAATCGAAAAAAGAAAAACAAATAGTTTTGGTAGAAATTGTTTCATTATGCTAAAAAAACCAAATATAGGAATGCTTGAATAAAATTGAAATCAAAAAAAAAGACCCCAATAATGGAGTCCTTTTTTTTATGAATATTTTACTTTTTAAGCCCTGATAACACCAGGTCTGAATTCCTTTTCAATTGGCGCATGATTAGCCGCTTCAATTCCCATGCTAATCCAAGTTCTGGTTTCTTCCGGTTTAATAATTGCATCAACCCATAATCTTGCTGCTGCATAGTATGGTGATGTTTGTTTGGTATATCTATCGGTAATAGTTTTCAGCATTTCGTCTTTTTTCTCTGGTGTGATGGTTTCGCCTTTTGCTTTTAAAGATGCCTCTTCAATTTGCAATAAAACTTTAGCAGCTTGTGCTCCACCCATTACAGCAATATTAGCATTTGGCCATGCAGCAATTAATCTTGGATCATAAGCTTTTCCGCACATGGCATAATTTCCTGCGCCATACGAATTACCTGTGATAATCGTAAATTTAGGTACAACAGAGTTTGCCTGAGCATTCACCAATTTAGCACCATCTTTAATAATTCCACCATGTTCACTTCTTGAGCCTACCATAAATCCTGTAACATCCTGAAGGAAAACTAAAGGAATTTTCTTTTGGTTACAATTCATGATAAAATGAGCCGCTTTATCTGCGCTATCACTATAAATAACACCGCCAATCTGCATTTCTACAGGATTATCAGCAGCATTTTGCTTAGGCTTTTTAGCTTTTACCACTTGGCGATTATTAGCAACAATTCCTACTGCCCAACCATTAATTCTAGCATAACCACAAGTAATTGTTTTACCGTATAATTCTTTGTAAGCATCAAATGTACCTTCATCAACCAAACGTTCTATGATTTCCATTACATCAAAAGGTTTAGTAAAATTAGCAACTGCATCATATACATCATCCATTGATTTAGCAGGTAATTTGGCTTCAGCACGATTAAATCCTGCTTTTTCAAAATCACCAATTTTATCCATGATTCTGCGAATTCTGTCTAAACACGATGCATCATCTGGAAATTTATAATCTGTTACACCACTAATTTCACAATGTGTACTTGCACCTCCTAAAGTTTCATTATCAACTTCTTCACCAATTGCAGCTTTTACCAAGTAAGATCCTGCTAAAAAGATAGAACCTGTTTTATC
Source organism: Vulcanococcus limneticus LL (assembly GCA_943361925.1). GTDB lineage: Bacteria > Bacteroidota > Bacteroidia > UKL13-3 > UKL13-3 > CAISCU01. The sequence continues at coordinate 1,560 of CALRIT020000032.1, forward strand.
AACAATCATGGCTTCATCGCTCATAATTGGAAGGTAAGCACCACCTGCAACACATGAGCCCATTACAGCAGCAATCTGAGTAATTCCCATGCTACTCATTACTGCATTGTTACGAAATATTCTTCCAAAATGTTCTTTATCAGGAAAAATTTCATCCTGCATTGGCAAATAAACACCGGCACTATCAACCAGATAAATAATTGGCAATTTATTCTCAATAGCAATTTCCTGAGCCCTTAAATTCTTTTTACCTGAAATTGGAAACCAAGCACCCGCTTTTACAGTTGCATCATTGGCAACAACCACACACTGTCTTCCACTTACATATCCAATCATTACAACAACTCCCCCACCCGGACAACCACCATGTTCAGGATACATTTCATACCCTGCCAAAGCACCAACTTCAATACGAGGCGTATCTTTATCCAATAAATAATCCACTCTTTCACGGGCAAGCATTTTGCCTTTCTCCTTTTGTTTAGCAGCAGCTTTTTCGCCACCACCTTTGTAAATTTTTTCTAATCTTTGGTTTAATTCACTAACTAGGTTATTCATGGTTTCGGTATTCTGGTTTGGCAATTTTAAGTAATTAATCTATCATTATTGCTGACTTGCAATGATACAAAATCGAATAGTATAAGCAAGTCAAAAGAGTGGCATAAATTCTATCAAAATTAATTCCTCAAACAATCGAATTTCTAAGGGTTGATGGTAATCTAATAAAACAAAAAACCATTTTAAGAAGCAACTATTCTTAAAATGGTTTTTTGTAAAAATTGAATGGTTTTAGAATCTTGCTATAACTCCTAATCCATATAATCCTTGATCTTGAAAACCTATGTTTCCATACGCACCAAAATGCTCAGAGAAGTTATACCTAGCTTCTAAAAGATTAAAATGTAAACCAAAACCATTTTCATCCAAGCTAACAGGAATTTCGATATCATTTGGAGATAATTTAGCTGTAGCTGAAACGCGAACAATTCCCATGGCTAGACCACTACCTAATTGGAATTGTTTTTTGTTTACATAAAAGAAGTTTGTTCTTAACATCAATGAAGAAGCTGATCCATCGAAGTCAAGTTGATAATTTTTACTACTAGACAATAGTTCATCCGAAGAGCTTGCATTAGAAATATTGTATGCCAAAGAAAACTGAAGTTTATTGGTTAAAAAATACCCGGCTTCGAAGTGTAAAGGAACACTGGAATTTTTTACTGTTAAACTACTTTGAGTTAAAGCCCTCGACATTGGATTTGAGGTAGTGCCTACTGAAAATGTGAAATCACCTTTTTGTGCATTGGCAATTCCAAAAGAGAATAAAATTGAAGTTAAAAGAATTAATTTTTTCATGTTTTTGTTTTTTAGATTGTTTTAAAATTTGTTGCAATCCATTTCATTCAAATACCATGACGGATGAAAATTATGTTTTCTTAATTAGCGCAAGAGCAGATTAGAATTTTTCATTAATTGAAAAATAAAATACCGAGGTCGAAAATTACCTTCATGATTTTATTGTATTCAATTATTAAGCAGTGAGTTTTTGCGAATTTCAATAATTAAATTTTAAAGACTTGCAGTTTTTCCAAACTCAAAAAGTGAAATATTTTAAATACCAATTAAACAGGTATTAAATAGTGTAGAATGCATCAAACAAATTGTACGCTAATAAATACACCTAAACAAAATATTAGCAATTCCCTATACAAATTTAGAATGTTATTGAATGAAATTTTTGTTGAAGTCAAGATATTTCATCTGAATAGCTTAAATCTTCCTATTTTAAAATATTAATAATCAAAGCTATCGACCTAAATCCTTTTAAGGCTTGTAAAAAAGCAATGAAACCTATACTTTTGCGCTTGGGTGAGCCCTGTACGACCAGCTCCCTCTAATCCCCCAGGTCTTGATCGAAGCAAGGGCGTGAGGTTGTAGCGGTGCGATGCAGTAAGCTTGCCCATTTTTTGTGCCTTTTTTCAAAAAACACAATCAACTCACTGCTAGAATTTTAGCATCATTCTTAAATTAACTCTTCTATTTGTTAAGTAGTTTGGAACCGCAAAACGATTTGCTTCCACATCTTCTATCCAGATATAACTTATTGTATTGTTTACTCCTAATAAGTTGAAAATTTCTAATCCAATCCAAGCCGATTGTATATTTCTCTTCCAGAATGTATTTCTTTTTTTCAATCCTTCCGGAATCAAAACTTTATTAAAACCAATATCAACCCTTCTATAACTTGGAATTCTATTTAAATCATTATTTCTGTTTTGATCAGGCACTCCAAAAGGAAATCCTGTTCCATAAACCAGATTCAAATTCATTCTGTAATGTTTGTTTCCTCTTAAATAATCCTGAAAGAAAATGGCAAATGTTACTCTTTGGTCTGTTAATCTTGGGATGTAAACGGCAGGAACATCATTACCTAAAATATCTTTTTGACCGGTAATTTTCTCCTGTGTTTTCATCACACTTAAACTGGCCCAGCTTTCTGCTCCTTTTACAAATTCACCATTCACTCTTAAGTCCAATCCACCTGCATAACCATTGCTATTATTATTGGCCATGTACCTGATACGAACATTATCAATTTCATATGGAATCAGGTTTTCTAATTGTTTGTAATACGCTTCTGCAACAAACTTAAACGGACGGCCCCAAGCTTTGAAATTCATATCACCACCCAATACATAATGTATTGCCTTTTGTGCTTTGATATTCGAATTGAGTTCCCCTTTAAAGTTTCTCAATTCTCTATAAAACGGTGGTTGATAATACCAACCAAAAGCAGCTTTAATGAGCCAATCTTTTTTAGGTTTAGCAGTTTTGTCTGTACCCAATAATTGTCTGTTGAATTTTCTATTAGGTTCAAATGAGAATTGAAACCTTGGACTAACTACTGTTTCATTATTAAAACTCCAGTAATTGGCTCTTATTCCATAAGTTAATTCAACATTATAATCTTTGTTTAAAATCTGAGTATTTTGGATATATGCATTTAGTCTGTATGAATTGATACCCAGTTTTGTGCTTAAAAAGGAATTTAGCTCAAATAAAGAATCGTTAACCAAAGGTGGTCTTGAAAATCCTGATGAATCATCATAATACCATTCATGAAGTTTATCCTGAATTTTTTCTGTTTGAAAAAATGCACCCCATTGAATTTGATTTTTTCCTTTTGTTAGGTATCCACGGTGACCAATATTATTAACTGTTGCGCTGATTTTATTTCGTGCATTATTTATGAAATAGCCAACACCTCTTAAACTTCTTGCTCTTGCAAAATCATCTGAACCCATATCTGTTTCAATATCACTTAAACGATAAGCACCTTCAACAGTAAACATTTCGTTTTCATTTGATGAAAAACTCGATGCAATAAATTTCAACTGGGTTCTTAAATTGGGTTTATAAACCAAACTAGCTGCATGAGTAGAAGTTTGGTACGACATCAAATCGGCACCATCGAAATAAATTTGTAATTGGTAAGCCGCTTTTACTGTTCCAAAAACTGTTTCTCTATTTTGCGGAACAAAGAAGTAATTGTTTTGAGCAAAACTTCCTAAATATGATAAACTTAAGTTATCGGTAAAATGATAAGTAAGTAAGGTTTGAACATCATAAAAACTGGGTTTATAATCACCTTTTACGTCTAATGTTCCTAAAACATATGCATTACTCCAATAACGTGTTCCCAATAAATAAGTAAACCTGTAATTTTTTGAAGCTCCTTCTGCATGAGCCATTACACCAAGTAAACCAGCATTTACAGAAGATGCGAATTTCTTTGGGTCTTTGTATTTGATGTCTAATACACTGCTTAATTTATCTCCGTAACGTGCTTCAAATCCACCGGCAGAGAATTTTACATTTTGAACCAATTCTGAATGAATAAAACTCAATCCTTCCTGTTGACCACTTCGTGGTAAAAAAGGCCTGTAAATTTCAATATCATTTACATAAACCAGGTTTTCATCAAAATTACCGCCTCGCACATTGTATTGGGCACTCAATTCATTGTTAGAACTCACACCCGGAAGAGTAGTTAATATTTTCTCGAAACTACCGCTAACGTTAGGTAGTGAGCTGGCCTTTCTAGGGTCGATAGTATAACTGGAGGCCTTTCCTCTGCCAAATTCTTCATAAAAAATAAATGGATCCAATTCAACACCAAAATCTAAAAAAACATCCAATTTGTATTTCTGATTGGCATTTAATGAGGGTACTTTTAGTTTTTTTGATGCTGAACCTACGAACGAAAATACAATGTCATAAGCAATTCCGGTTTTGACTTTAAACGAAAAAGAGCCGTCATTTTCGCTTAAGCCACTTAATTTGGTCCCCAGAATTTGAATATTTACGTCAGGAACAGGTTTTCCTGAAGAATCTTGAACTGTTCCGTATATGATGGCCTCTTGAGCAGTAAGCTTTAAGATGGAAAGTATCAGTATAAAAAATAATAAAATGGTTTTTTTCATGAACATGCATCAAAACGGCCAATTCAGGCTTTTCTTATCTAGCTTACAACTATAAGGGTTTATGAGGATTGAACCAAATGAACTAATTCATTCAAATGTATTTTTCCGGTCCTTTTTACCAAAGCATTCATTCCAAATAGTATTTTGTTATTAAAAGCCCTGTACGAACTCAATGTTTTAAGAGGTTCAGCAGTCTTTTCTGCAGTATTTTGGTTAATAGTTGTCATGATACATCTACCACATGGTTTTACTAAATTAAATTCGGTTTCTCCTAAAATTAATTCTCTTGTTTCATCTTCCTGAAAAGCATGGGTTCCTGATAAAACAATATTGGGCCTAAATCTATTCATAGGAACCGGAGACACCAATCTTGAATTCAAATCATTCAAAGAAGATTCGGAAATTACTAAAACAGGAAATCCATCTGAAAAGCCTGTAGAATCATTTGGTGAAGCAAAATTTAAATCAACCTGACGGATAAAATTTGCGTCTTTTTTAACTAAAAAACATTCCATACCAAGTTCAGAAGAAAACCACTTATTGATTTCATTTTGATAATAAAAGGCGTTTACTTCATCCTCCCAAACTGTTATTTTTTTTGATTCTGAACTGAACTTAATTGGAATTTGAATTTTACTTTGAGTTAGAAGCGATTCAACTTCAAAAAAATCAGCATCCCAATGAAAAGAGTGAACTTTTAATAAAGCAAGATGTGCATTGGTTCTTTGGGTAATAAACTTCCCGTTTTCATCAACCAACATCCATTGTCTGTCAAATGCTAATCCTTCAGGTAAAACCGGCCATTCCTTTACCGAAAATCCGCCAAGAGACTTTATAGGATAAACCTGAATATCAGCAATAGAAACAGTCAAAACTACTTGTTTAATGATTTTAAAGAAGCAATAGTTTCTACTGGATTTGAAGATCCAAAAACATAATTTCCTGCTACTAAAACATCTGCTCCAGCTTTTAAAAGTTTAGGAGCGGTAACTTCATTTACTCCACCATCAATTTCAATCAAACATGAAGAACCCGCAGCATCAATCATTTCCCTCAACTCTGCACATTTGGTATAAGTTTGTTCGATGAATTTTTGTCCACCAAAACCAGGATTTACACTCATCATACAAACCAAATCAGCATCTTTAATTATATCTTTTAATAAAGAAATTGGAGTATGCGGATTGATAGCAACTCCTGCTTTCATTCCTGCTTCTTTAATTGCATAAATAGTTCTGTGCAAATGTGTTGAAGCTTCTAAATGAACCGATAAAATATCAGCACCTGCCTCTTTAAATTCTTTAATATATCTTTCAGGCTGAACAATCATTAGATGAACATCCAAAGGCTTTTTAGCTTGTTTACTAATTGCTTTTGTAACCGGAAATCCAAAAGAGATATTAGGCACAAAAACACCATCCATAATGTCGACATGAAACCAATCGGCATTGCTGGAATTAATCATTTCAACATCTCTGCCTAGATTAGCAAAATCGGCAGATAAAACGGAAGGAGCAATAATAGGTGAACTCATATTCTGCAAATTTAAACGGATTTTGGTGAGTTCTAAGTTTTTCTGAGAAACAATTAATGGAAATACAATTTTTAAAATAACTGCATTGGGTTAAATTTCAGGCATGAAATTTTATCAATTATTACTTATCGGAATTGTTTCTTCTTTTGCTATTAACGCTTGTAAAACAAAGGATATAATTGCACCAAAGCCTGTAAACAATAATTTTATTGAACCGGCAAAACCTCTTACAACTGTAGGAATTCCAATTAGTGTAAACTTAATTGATGTGGCAAATGCGATTAATAAAAAATTTGAAAAGAATATTTATAACGATAATTCATTTGATGATGATGGTGGTGATGATTTGAAAATAAGCATCGACAAAAGGTCGAATTTTTTAGTGAATGGAAAAGAAAATGCAATTCAGATTCAAATTCCAATGCATATTGAAGGGATTTATCGATTTAAAAAATCGGTTTTAGGATTGGAAATTAATAAAGAACAAAACTTTGCTTTTAATGTAACTGCAATTATTAAATCAATTCCTGCTGTAGATAGAGACTGGAATTTAACCTTAAAAAGTAAAACTCAAGTAAGATGGGAAGATTTACCTGTAATTGAAATTGCAGGTTATAAGTTAGATTTCCCTGATTTATTTGGAAATGTAATTCAAAGTCAGAGCGATAAAATTAGTTCATACATTGACAAAGAAGTACCTAAACAGTCTCAGTTAAAAAAAGAAGTAAGCAAAAGCTGGAACGATTTGAGAAATCCGTTTTTGATTGATGAAAAGTTAAACTCCTGGTTAATTCTTCGACCTAAAGAAATATTTATTACTCCCATTACTACAACTGAAAGCACTTTAGATTTTAATACCGGAATTTCAAGTATTGTTGAGATGGTTTCCGGTTATAAACCAATTCAAGATAGTAGCAATAAATTACCAAATTTAAGACAGGTAAGTACCTTAAATGATAAGGTAAATCTGGCTTTACATGCTGAAGTAAGTATTGAGCAAATTAATGCTGAAATGAAAAACCAAATTGGAGAAAAAGGAAAATTAATTGAAGGCTCCGACTACAAAATAAATATTCTGGAGGCAAAAGCTTTTGCTTATGGAACAAAACTTTTGATTGGAGTTAAACTCGATGGAAAGGTTAAAAAAGCCGGGATTGGTAAGAATATCAGAGGAATTTTCTATCTGGAAGGAATTCCAACATTTAATAAAGAAAAGAAAACATTAGAAATCAAAGAATTCGATTTCAATGTTCATTCGAAGGACATTTTAGTAAAAACAACGTCCTGGCTATTGCAATCAAAATCCTTTAGAAAAAGCATTGAAAGCAATTTGGTTTTTGACTTATCAGAACAATTGGAGAACAGCAAAAAAGAAGCAAACTTAGCTTTAAACAAAAGATATGGAGATGTAATAGAATTAAAAGGAAACATTAATTCTATTACACCTGCCGATGTTTATGTTACACCTGTTTCTGTTAAGGTTAATATTTTAGCAGAAGGAAAAATCAAGGTTAATATGAATAAGTTTTAAAGAAAACCAATTGGGATTCTTATAAACTCATTAACTCTTTGAATTTAACAGCCTGTCTCCTGCTTACCTCCACTTTAGTTCCATCTTTTAAGAACATAAGAAAACCACTATTAAAAAATGGTTCGATTTTTTCGATATAATTCAGGTTGATGATTTGCTGGCGATTGGCTCTGAAAAATAATTGGTGGCTTAATCTTTCATCCAATGAATTCAGGGTTCTATGAATAAGCGGTTGGTATCTGTCGAAATGAATTTTAGCATAATTACCTGCACTTTCAATCATTCTAATTTCTTCCAGTTTTATAAACCAACATCTGTCGCCATCACGAATAAAAACTCTTTCATCAGGCTGTAATTCTGCACGTTGACTTTGAACTTTAATTTCCTCAATTTGCTTTTTAGCTTTTTGAACAGCTTCTCTTAATCTATCGTTTCCAATAGGTTTTAAGAGATAATCCAAAGCATTAATTTCAAAAGCTTTTATTGCAAATTCATTGTAAGCAGTGGTAAAAATTACAACCGGCGTTTCAATTAATTCTTCCAATAAGTCAAACCCAGTTTTTTCAGGCATATTAATATCCAGAAAAAGCAGTTGAGGTTTAAGTTTATCAATCATTTCCAAAGCTTCATCAACATTTGAAGCCTCAGCTACGATTTGAATTTCAGGAAATTCCTTTAACATGTTTTTGAGACCTTCACGAGCGAGTCTCTCATCATCAACAATAATTGTATTTATCATAATGGTAGTTCTATAGTTGCTATCACAAAATTTTCATCCAGATTTTTTATATCGAAACTTGCTTTCTCTTCAAACAATAATTTCAATCTTTCTTTGGTATTTTCTAAACCCAGTCCATTTGCAGAATCTTGTGCGTTCGATTCATACTTACCTGAATTAATAATCTCAATTTGCACGCGATTTCCCTTTTTTAGTGAATTGACGATTATTTGTCCACCCAACTTTAATTTTGAAATACCATGTTTTACCGCATTTTCAACCAAGGTTTGTAACATCATTGGAGGAATTTGGGTAGCCAAAGTTTCCTTATCCATGTTAAAAACATATTGCAATCTTTCATCAAAACGGATTTTCTCAATTAACAAATAGCTTTCAACAGTTGCCATTTCCTGTTCAAGACTAACTGTTTTATTTTTACTCATTTGAAGTGAGCTTCTCAATAAATTAGAAAGTCGCATGATTGCCTCTTTTGACATTTCAGGATCTAAATCAACCAATGTTCTGATACCATTTAAACTATTAAAAAGAAAATGCGGATTCAATTGAGTTTTTAAGTTATTGTACTGATTTTCACGAAGAATTGCCTGCATTTGGTAGCGACTTCTTTCGGCTTCAAGCGATTTTTCCCAATATTGAAACAAGTGATAAACCAAAGCCCACATGAGAATGTATTTACTCCAATTGAACAAATAATTTAGGATAAGCACCCAATCAACAGGCAATTGACCCATTAGAGGAACAGTTAATCTATCAAGGTAAATATTTAATAAGGTAAGAAGAAACGAAACCATACCCACACCAAAAATCGCTCGAGGTATTAATTTCGATAAAGGCAAATAAAGCCATTCCGTTTTAATTAGGAACTTTCTATATAAATGGGTTAAACCTAATCCAAAAACAAAATTGACAACTACATTTAAAACCAGAAGTTGGTTATAACCAAAGGTATTTCCGTAACCAATAAATTCAACAAGAACAAAGAAGAACCAGCCTCCAATTTGACACAACCAATATAAATTACTTTTCTTCATGTTTGTAAAATCAGCATAAAAGTAGAGAAAAAGAAGAGTAAGCTTGATTAAAACTTACATAAGAGGGAAAGTAAATATTTTTTAGGAAAATTAGAGTGATGGCAAAAAAAAAGGCGGCCAAAGGCCGCCTTCATATTGAAAGTCTTTGCAATTATGCTAGTACAATCACTTTGTTGTTTAATACTTCAACCACACCTCCGGTAATAGAAAATTCTTGTTTACCTTCTTTTGATTGAACAGTGATTTGGCCTTTCTCCAAACTTGAAATCAAAGCAGCGTGACCATTTAAAATCTGAAACTTTCCTTTACTACCAGGTAAAGTTACAGAATCAACATCTCCGCTGAATAAATTTTTGTCTGCTGTTATGATATCTAATTGCATCGTATGATTTCTTAATTGTTTATTACTTAGCTTCTGCTAATAATTTTTCTCCTTTAGCAATTGCTTGCTCAATTGTACCTACCAAGTTAAATGCAGATTCAGGTAAGTGATCTAATTCACCATCCATAATCATATTAAAACCTTTGATAGTATCTTCAATTTTAACTAACTCACCTTTTAAACCTGTGAATTGTTCAGCAACGTGGAAAGGTTGAGATAAGAAACGTTGTACACGACGAGCGCGAGATACAACCATTCTATCTTCTTCACTTAACTCATCCATACCAAGAATGGCGATGATATCTTGTAATTCTTTGTAACGTTGTAAAATTGATTTAACTTTTTGTGCGCAATTGTAATGCGCATCACCTAAGATATCTGCAGTTAAAATTCTTGAAGTAGAATCCAAAGGATCCACCGCAGGATAAATTCCTAACTCAGAAATTTTACGATTTAATACTGTAGTAGCATCTAAGTGAGCAAATGTTGTTGCAGGAGCTGGGTCAGTTAAGTCATCCGCAGGTACGTATACCGCTTGTACTGAAGTAATTGAACCACGTTTTGTTGAAGTAATACGCTCTTGCATCGCACCCATCTCAGTAGCAAGTGTTGGTTGGTAACCTACTGCTGAAGGCATACGACCTAATAAAGCCGATACTTCAGAACCTGCTTGTGTGAAACGGAAGATATTATCTACGAAGAAAAGGATATCACGTCCACCTGATTTTTCATCTCCATCACGGAAATATTCAGCAACTGTTAATCCAGATAAAGCCACACGAGCACGCGCTCCAGGAGGCTCATTCATTTGACCAAAAACCAAGGTTGCTTGAGATTTAGCTAATTCATTGTAATCAACTTTTGATAAATCCCATCCACCTTCTTCCATGCTGTGAACGAATTCTTTACCATATTTAATTACTCCTGATTCAATCATCTCACGAAGTAAGTCATTACCTTCACGAGTACGCTCTCCAACACCGGCAAATACTGACATACCATCGTATGCTTTTGCGATATTGTTAATTAACTCCATGATTAATACGGTTTTTCCTACACCCGCACCACCAAACAATCCAATTTTACCACCTTTTGCGTATGGCTCAATTAAATCGATTACTTTAATACCTGTATATAAAGGCTCAGCTTGAGTTGATAAATCTTCAAAACGAGGAGAATCACGGTGAATGGCACGACCCGGTCCATCACTAGTTACGGTTTTCATACCGTCGATAGCCTGACCTACAACATTGAAAAGACGACCACGAATTTCTTCACCAACCGGCATTGAAATTGGGGCATCAGTTTGGTGAACATGCATACCACGAACCAATCCGTCGGTACTGTCCATCGCTACTGTGCGCACCATGTTTTCTCCTAAATGCTTTTGACATTCAAGAATAATTTTAGTTCCGTCGGCTCTATCGATGTAAAGGGCATCATAAATTTTGGGAAGTTTACCACCTTCTGTGGCGAAACTTACGTCAACTACTGGGCCAATTACCTGAGCTACAACTCCTGATTTAGACATAGTTATGTTATTGTTTATGGAAAAAATAGTGCCGCAAAATTAGGCTTTCCCAGCTAAATTCAAATCTTTTATTCAGCTATTTTAAGATTATTCTGATTTTGTTTTAAAATATCTTCTAAAAAAATTGTATATAATCCTATAAACCAATTCTTTAAAGAAATTAATTTAAAAATAACTTACTTTAATAAATAATTGAAATTCAAAAAAAGGAAAATTAATCGAAAATGATTCAAAAAGAGTTTTACCTAAAAGGTGATGTAATCCAGATTGCGAAAGATTTACTTGGGAAGGAACTGCTAACAAATTTTGATGAAAAAATATGTTCAGGTTATATTGTTGAAACTGAAGCCTATGCCGGTATTACTGATAAAGCAAGTCACGCTTATGGAGGGAAATTTACAAAAAGAACTCAAACGATGTACCTCGAAGGTGGAACTTGTTATGTATATCTCTGTTATGGCATTCATTCACTATTTAATATTGTTACGAATGTTTCAGGAATTCCGCATGCTGTTTTAATAAGAGCCGTTCAACCTTTAAAGGGAATAGATACCATGTTTGAAAGAAGGCCTCAATCTAAAAATGAAAGAAACTTGGCTAACGGACCTGGAAGCCTGAGTAAAGCATTAGGAATTAGCACCATTCACAATGAAGTAAAAATGGATTCAAACCAAATTTGGTTGGAGGAAGGATTACATATCAAAAAAGAGCAAATAATAGCAAGCCCAAGAGTAGGCGTTGCTTATGCAAAAGAAGATGCCTTACTTCCTTATCGATTCAGAATAAAAGACAACCCCTTTTGTAGTCCGGCAAAATGATAATCAAAAAACAGACCTAATCTTTTGTAAATAATGCTTTTAGTTCAGTCGCATCATCAGGATTCATTTTACCTGCTAAAATCAGTCGCAATTGTCTTCTTCTTAATGCTCCATCAAAACGTTTGGTTTCTTCCTCGGTTTCAGGAACTAAAGTATTTACAGCAACAGGTGAGCCATTCCTATCTAGAGCAACAAAAGTGTAGTAGGCTTCATTACTTAGAAACTTTTCACCGCTTGGAATATTCTCAGCCCAAACTTTTATATAAACTTCCATTGAAGTACTAAAAGCACGAGAAACCTCTGCTTCCAATGTCACAACATCGCCTAACTTGATTGATTTACCAAAACTTACACTATCGACAGAAGCTGTAACTACAATTTTTTGAGCATGCTTTTGAGCGGCAATTGCAGCTGCAATATCCATCCAATGAAGCAAACGACCTCCCATTAAATTATTTAATGTATTGGTATCATTTGGCAAAACCATTTCATTCATCACTGTTCTTGATGCAGATGGTTTCTTTTCTATTAAGTTATTTTGAATCATGGTCAAATTTTGAAAGGCAAAATTAATCTTCCTATTAACACTAACCTAACAAACATTGTATTGTTTTGAAAAATGAAAGTGGCTACAAAAGACAATAATTTATTAATAAAACTCGAAGATTTAAAGAAATCAATACTTGAGGAAACTAAAAAAACAGAATCAAGAATTCAAAAACTAAAGCCATCAAATAAAAAATCTGCAAAAAACTTTATTCAATATTTATCTGCCCGTAAAAACGACCTAAGAGCAATTCAGGATGAACTACATGCATTAGGACTATCTTCTTTAGCTAGTTCTGAAAGTCAATTTGTTGACCAACTTAATCAAGTAATCAAATGGCTAAAAAAGGAAGAAATTGAAGTTTTAAAAAGTTCAAATGAACTAAGTAAAAACAGCAATAAATTATTTGGAGTTCCAGCTAATAAATTCATTCCTCAAATAATGGTAACTTATGAAACCGATTTTGCAAAAGATTCTGAAATAATAAAAGCATTAATTGAAGAAGGAATGGGTATAGCAAGAATCAATTGCGCCCATGATAATAAAGAAGTTTGGTTTGAAATGAATACAAAAACGAAATCAAACGCAACTCTTTGTAATAAAAATTGTAAGATTTACATGGATTTACCAGGACCAAAAATTAGAACAATCATTTTAGGGAAAGGCAAGAAAGATAAAAAAGTAAAACTTGATATTGGAGCTAAATTTTGGCTGGTTGAAGAAAATGCAAAATACAAATCAAAGGAAATAGTAATAGGAATTAGTAGCACCGGTATTATAAAACAACTACAAAAAGGTGAAACTGTATTATTTGATGATGGATTATTCAAAGCAATAATCATAGAAACCTATCATGATAAAGTAGAATTAGAAGTAATAAGGTCATCAAGTAAAAAAGGCTTTCTAAAGGAAGAGAAAGGAATAAATTTCCCTGATACTGCTTTAAAGTTAAAATCATTAACATCCTATGATGAAGCTTGTCTGCCATTTGTTCTAGAAAATGCTGATATGTTAGGCTATTCCTTTGTTCAAAATAGCGAGGATGTGCATAAACTTTATGAAACATTGAGCAAACTTGGCAAACCAAATTTCCCAGTAATTCTTAAAATCGAAACAAAAAATGCCGTTTTAAATCTACCGGATTTAATACTTACAGCAATGGAATATGGCTCTCCAGCTATAATGATTGCCAGAGGAGATTTAGCAATTGAAATTGGTTTTGAGCGATTAAGTGAAATTCAGGATGAAATTTTATGGTTATGTGAAGCCGCACATGTGCCTGTAATTTGGGCAACACAAGTATTAGAGAATCTAAATAAAACTGGTTTTCCAACTCGCTCTGAAGTAACTGATGCTGCACATGCCAGTATGGCTGAATGTGTGATGATAAATAAAGGTCCTCATGTAATTGAAGCCATTAAAACCTTAAAAGCAATTCTAAACAAAAATGGAAGACATCATTGGAAAAAAAGAAATATGATGAGGCCTTTAAATATTGCTAACCAATTCTTTCTTAAGGAATAAATCAGATTCAATTTCACCATAGAAAAAGGCTTTTTCAGTTCCGGTATAAGCAATACAAACAAAATTTGAAGAATTTAAAATTGTTGAATTATTTAAAAACTGTGAGAAACTAAAGCTAAGCTGAACAACAATAAATCTATATTTATTCTGATTTGCTGAAAGTGCTTTCAAAACCTGAGATTTTACTTTTAAATCAGGTTCAGGTAAAAACTGTAATTTGGGTTTAACTTTAAAATGCAAATAATAATCTAAAGCAATTAGTTCAGTAAAAACCGAATCTGATGGAAATTCATTCAAAACAAAAGAATTCATCAATTGAAAACTATCATCTAAACTATGCTTGTGAAAATTAGATTTTTCACTAAACCAACGACCTAAATTCAATAAAAACTGAAATATTCCACCTTTTTGTTCTGCGTATAATAAGGTATTCTTAGCACGACCCTTATTCCAATATAACTCCAAAGCTTCTTCCAATAAGGTAATACTAAAGAGCTCATCCTTTGATAAATAATTGCTTTCAATAATTTGATAAGAAGGATTTGGATCAAATATAAATCCATACTGCTCATAACGTTCTCGAACCGGAGTGCCTTTTAAAAACTTCAAAAAGCCTAATTGTAATTCCGGAGCATGCAAAGCAAAAACCTGTTCAAAACTATAGACGATATCATCAAAATAATCTAAAGGAAGACCTACAATTAAATCAAGATGCATTTCAACATCATCTCTTAATTGCAAAATAATATCTCTGGTTTTATCAAAATTCTGCTTTCTACTTACCTCCAAATTTGCCTTTTGATTGACGGTTTGTATACCTATTTCAAATCTGAATAAACCTTTTGGAACCTTTTCTTTGATGAAAGCAATAATATCAGGATGTACTATATCAGCGGTAATTTCAAACTGAAATACATTACCAGGCTGATGGTTTGCAAGAATAAATTCGAAAATTTTAATTGTAAAATCCTTTTTGATGTTAAAGGTTCTATCTAAAAATTTAATGACTTTACCATGCTGCATTAAATACAAAAGGTTCTTTTCAATTGTATCATGTGGAAGATAGCGAACCTTATTATCTAAACTTGCTAAACAAAACTCACATTTATAAGGACAACCTCTAGAAGTTTCTATATAAGCTACTTTATTCTTGATATCAGATTCAGGTTCAAATTCATAAGGATTGAATTCTGCGAGCTGCTTTAAATCAAATGATTCACCACTTGGAATATAAGTAATATTGGAGTTGACATCTTTATAAACCAAATTAGAAATGCCAATCGGAGATAAATTTTGATTCAACAAAGCTGCAAATGGAATCTCGCCCTCTCCTACTATAATATAATCAACTTCATTAAGTTTAATGATATCATTCCAATCATAACTAACTTCAGGTCCACCAAGTAATATTTTAGCATTTGGATTTAAAGATTTAATCAACCTAGCTACTTCAAGGGTTTGAGTGATATTCCAGATATAACAACTAAAAGCTACAACATCGAATTGGAAGCATGCGGAGGCAATTTCAGCTAGATCTTCCTTTATGGCAAACTCTTTCCATGATAAACCCTGATGGTGTTTATTTAATCCGTATAAAAGTCGGATTGCCAAATTCATATGGATGTACTTGGCATTGAGAGTTGTAAGTAGTACTTGCATAAAGTATGGTGCACCTAAAGGGATTCGAACCCCCATCTTCAGAACCGGAATCTGAAATTCTATCCATTGAACTATAGATGCAATTTCCCTAATAAAAGGGCCTCGAATATAGTAACATATTTATAAGCATAGATAGAATAGGGCAAAAAAAAGGGGAGACCTGAATCAGGCCTCCCCTTTTTGGGAATTAAAATTTATTGTTTAATCAATGGTTTGTAAATGCTTACATCACCAATTTCAACTTTAACTAAGTATGAACCAGCTGAACCGAAGAAACTTTCATCAAGATTCAAATCGTGAGCTCCACCAACTAGTTTTCCTAAGTCAGAAGATTTAACAACACGACCTAACATATCAATTACAGAAACTTTAACATTTTCAGATTGCATAGTTTCGAAATGAACATTAGTAGAAGTGTTAAATGGATTTGGATAAGCTGACAAATTGAATTTAGCAGCTAATTCTTCTTGAACACCAACTTTACATTCTACACGAACTGCAAAAGTTTTAGTCACGATACATCCACCAACATCTTCAATAGTTACTGAAGCATTAAATACTCCTCTGTCATTATATGTAAATGTAGGTTCTGGTTGACTAGATTTTGAACTATCCTTATCTCCAAATTTCCAAGCATAACTGATAGCACCAGGGATATTTGTTCTGAACTTCAATTTAGAACTGTAATCACAATAAGGGAATAATTGTTTGTCTACATATTGAGTATCCACTGATAATGCTGGAGCAGAGCTAACAACCATACCTTGAGTTTTTGAATCTTTACAACCACCATTTACAGTAGTTACTGTTAATTTCAAATTATAGTTACCTGCAGTTGTGTAGATAAATCCACCAGGAGCGCAAGCAACAGCAGTATTACCATCACCAAAATCCCATGCACAAGTGAATTGGTCACCATCAAAAGTATAAGAGTTATTAAATAACTTAACTTCATTGTTTACGCAAACTTCAGGAGCTGGAGTAGCAGTGAATACAGCAACTGGAGGATAATTAATTGTAATATCCTTTCTAACTGAATCACGACATCCATTTAATTTATCAATTGCTCTCAAAGTAACAGTTCTTGTACCAGTTGCTGTGAAAATTTTATTTGGAGTTAAGTCAGTTGAAAAGCTATTGTCTCCAAAATCCCATGCATAATCAATATTTTGAGTACCACCACTAAATGTAGTAGTATTTGTTAAATTGATAGTTTGGTCTTTACAAGCATTTGTGAAAGTAAATCCTGCAAATGGTCTGTCATTAACTGTTACAGCTTTAACAACTGAGTCAACACAACCAAAATTAGAAATAGCTTTCATAGTTACAGTGAAAGTACCAGTAGAAGGGAATTTGTAATTAGGAGTAGCACCTAAACCTGTTTGACCATTACCCCAATCCCAAGTGAATCCAACTGTACCAGATTGGATAGTACTAGAGTTTGTAATAGGAACTGCATTACTAAAGCAATGAGGAGTTGTATTAAAGTTCGCAGTAGGTTTAGCAAACACATAGTATTGTTTAGATACTGTATTAGAACAACCGCTTGAATTAGTAACTGTTAGGTTAACAGCATATGTAGTATCAAATTTAGGGAAGTTGAATCTTGCTAACTCTCTGTTATCAGATTTATTACCAGGGAAAGTCCATGCAAATACTGAACCTGCAGGTTGAGTTCCGGCTGAAAATAATGTTGAATCATTAGCACAAGGCGTAGCAGATGTAAACTCAGCTGAAGGAGCTGGTAAAATAGTTACTTGTTGTTCTTTAATAGAAACTAAACCATATCTATCTGTTAAGAATAATCTTACTGTATATGTACCAGGAGTTGTATAAATCTTATCAGGATTTAAACCTACAGAAGCTGTATTATCACCAAACTGCCAAGAAAAATTAAATGGAGCGTTAATTAAAGGTCTTGTTGAAGGCTCAGCAGTAAATGTTAATTTACTTAATGCACATTTATTTCCTACAGGAGAAACGTTAAAGTCAGCAGTTGGAGGTGTTCCAACGTGGAATGAACGATACATTACTGAATCACAATATGAATCCAACAATCTATAAGTAATAGTAAACTGAACAGTAGTATCCATTTCTGCAGCATTAGCATATGCTCTTATATAACCATCGTTTGATCCTACCGGATTTACAATTGTGAAGTTAGAGAATGGTTTACTTGGAATAGAAGTTACATTGGCAGCAGTAACTGAACTAACTTCCCATCTTGTTCCATAATCAGCATTAGTATAATAAGCTGGTGGAACAAATTTGTAAGTTATTGTATCTCCAACTTTAAATCCATCAGGATTATTGTTATCACCTGCATTATAAGAACCAGAGAAAGGTGTACCGGCAACAATAAACGGACCATTATAGAATCTATTAACAACTACAGTAACAGTATCAACCATGTGATTACCACATGAAACCTGACCTGCATTAAATCCGGTACCATTTACAATAGAGAATGTATTTCTTGCATAAACAAAAGTTCTGAAAGTATCTACTGCAGGAGCAAGAATTCCAATATTCAAATTGGTACCATTTCCACTTCTTAAAGTGATTGGGTTTCCTGTTTCAGAATTAAATGCTGTATAATTAAATCTGGTATCAGAATTTGGTACAGTTACAAATATTGAATCTCTGAAACACTGAGCATACATTTTAGGAGTAAAGTTTTGATTTTGGATGTCATCAAAAATCTCAATATCATCAATTAACATATTTTGACCACCACCTGCTGCAAAACCTTCAATACCAACTCTTAAACCAGGTAGGCCTGCAAATTCAGCTAAACATACTTCACGAACATCCCATCCAGGAAAGTTAAATGTACCAGCGGCATCAGGTAATCGTCTAACTGATTTTAAAGGAGCTGTAAAGAAACCACCACCAAAAGTAACACTTACTTGAATTGAGTCGTTTTTAGTAGGGTTATCACTGTTTTGTGAAACTCTGAATCTTAAAGTTGGACTTTTCAGGTTTGTAAAATCTAAACAAGGTGAAACGATTCTTGCAGAAGAGCCAGCTGAATAAGTAGAAGCTCTAAACATTGCTGCTTTGATTCCAGAATATGCACCCAAAGGAGGGTTTGAAACAGAACCAAAAGCACCAATTTCCCAATTCGCATTTCCATTTGTAGTTTGAACAGTCCAAATTGGATTATTTAAACCTTCAAAATTATTAGTATAAGGGAAATTTGTAATACTGATATTTAAAGTATCCCATAATTTAAACATTGGTAAGTATCCAATATTTGGTGGAAATTTAAAGTCACGACCAACTACTCTATACTCTAACAATGAACTACCAGGTATTGAAGGGAAAGCATAAGTTCTTAATGTACCATCATTAACTGAAGCTTGTAATGGAGTAACCGGACCACCATTTAACTTGTAGTACAAGGTATCACCAGCATTTAATCTATCATAAATTCTGAAAGAAAGAGCAACACCAAAAGCAAAACATGAAGTTGCATCTGTTACATTAAAGATTCTAGGAGCAATGCTATCAATATAAGCACCATTATCATATTCGTGAGCCCCAATGGTAGGATTTGCAAAGTTTCTTGGATTTCCTTGAACGTCACCTGTTACTGTTAAAATAGGAACACCTGAACCATGAATTACAGAAGTAGTTCCATTAGAAATGAACAAGTTATTATCAGAAATAAATGGCGAAATGAAAGCAATTGAAGAAGTATCTTGTCTTGTATAACCCATTATTTCATACCACTCATTGTAAGCTGTTCTTGTTGCGCTTGCAACACCTGAAGCCATTCTATCACTTAATGTTGGAGTTGGTGCAGCTGAGTAATAGTTATTATAGTTACTTACTTTAAAAGGATTAATGTTACCACCTGTAGCAACAGCATAAGCATTACTTGTTGTAGTACCACCCATTCTATTTTGGAAAATATTATTTAGAGTACTTACACCACCAACTATTGAAGGCGAAATACCTAAGGCTGCACTAATTGCTCCAGAGGTAGTCATTGGCGATGATTGTGCTAAATTTATTGAGTTATAGTATAAATTAACTCCAATATCAGCATTTCCATTATTTCTGATTAAAGCACCAGGAGCGTTGATATATATACCAAATGGGTTTAAAGCGAAGTTTGCGTTTGAATTAGAATTGGTACCCAAAGAAGAAATACCATAAATCATATTGTTTGACATAGTGATAGCTCTACCCAAATTAGATGAATCTGTTCCGAAATTAACAAATACACCATAAGCACCACCAGCAAGATTTGATCCAATATTAAAAATTCTATTTCCAACAATATTACAATTACTATCTAAACCTGTATAAACAGAAGGAATAGTTCCTAATTCAATACCTCTAGGATTAGATGCTGTTCTCATGCTGTTTCTAATCACATTATAAGTAATATTTGACCAAGCTTGACCCATTAAGAAAATACCTGCTGCATCATTTGAACCACCAAAGAAATCTGTTTTAACAGAACCACCAGGTGCAGTATTACCACCAATTGTATTATTGTTAATTGACAGGTAAGTATCCATTGAATCTCTTCTGGTATAACCCCTTAAATAAATACCATAGTTAACACCACCAATAAAGTTATTGTCAATCGTTAAATTATCGTTTCTACCAAAAGCAGCATTTGAAGGTGTAACTAAACCACCAGAATAAATACCTGCGAAAGTATTAATTGCTGAAGTGGTTGAATTTCCTAAAATATTACAGTTTTTAATTGTAATATTAGTTGTATTTGGTTTAGCAATCGTGATAGGATCTGCACCACTAATAATATCAATTACTTTATTATTTGCTGCAGTAAATTGAGCAGGCGCTTCAAATGTTAAATCTCTCGAGTTAGTTCCACTATTTGAACCATCTATTGTAAAATATTTAGCCCCACTAATTCTTAAAATTGAAGCATTAGGCAATACTGAAGTTGCAATTGTATTTGTAATTCTAACAACATCTTGGTAACCAGAAGCAATCGTTAAAATAACATTTCTGCTTGAGTTCATTCTAGGATAATCCAAAACTTGAATAGGACCTGTAAATGTATCAGTTTCACCAAGGTATCCTGTTGAAATTGCAAGTTTAATGGTTTTAAATCCACCAAACGAACCATCGATACCTTGAGAATTCAAGTAATTTATAGCAGAACGTACTGTTTTGAAAGAACCTGCAGTAGGATCTGTATTAACAGGAGGATTATCTTGTCCGTTAATAAAATAAGTAGCACCACCTTGAAGAGGAGGATTTGGACTTCCAAATTCCAATGCACCTATCCATCTTCCTAATGAAGTAGTAGATCCACATTGGAAACGTTTGTTACCATAAATATCATCACAAATCAAAGTAATAAATGCAGCTCCACTAGGAATTAAACTTGCATTGATCATTTCAAAATCCGGAGTAGTATCTGAGATAAATCTAGTAGGCCAGTTAAAAGAATTTCCATCTGAACCAGCAGCTACAGGTTGAGTAGATAATCTCCAATCATTGATATTTGATCTTGTGATTGCAGAAATACCACCTATAAAATTTGTATTGTTACCACCGGCGAAATAGTTATTATTATTAATTGCAAATGGTAGAGCATTATTTTGATTGTTAAATGGACTTGCAGAATGTGCCGCTAAAACCACATATCTTCTTCCACTGGTAGCAGTGATATTCAATCTGTTGATTAAAATGTTATTTACCAATGAAACACCACCTCTAATATTGGCATTCATGTACAAAGCAGCACAACCTGAGTTAGCATTAGTCATACCAGTACCAGATAAATGAACTGTATTGTGTAAAATGTTGATACCTGGTCTTGGATGAGCTCCTGCTGCTTCAAGCACTATACCTGAAGGATTCTGAACATTTGAAAAAGCAGAAGCAACACCTGCTCCAATAATTTTTCCAATGAAGTTATTTTGGATAACAAATCCTCTAGTATTAATTGTATCAGTAGCAGTTAAGAAAACTCTAATACCAGTGCAATAAGTACCTGTGGTTGTAACAAGGTTATAAACTTGGTTTCTTGAAACAGTAATATTACTGAAAATGGCAGCTCCAGTTTCATCAATATCAATACCACGGAAACCATTTGAAATATTAGTAGCAGCTAAACAGTTTCTAACAATATTACTATCAATTAATGCATCTTTTAGTCCTTTTACAAAAATACCAGATTGTAAAGCAGCACCTCCAATATAGGTTGTACTATCTGAGCCACCAGGGGCAATACTACCACCGATAACATTTCCTTGTATAACAAAATTTGTTGCATTATTTAAACCGGCAGCAAAAATACCAGTTCTTACAGCACCAATTTCATTCCCAATGAACCTAATTTTATCATAACCAGATAAAGCCGTTACTAAAGGTATACTTGCTGTAATTGGATTACCCAAATAAATTCCTACTGATGTATTTACTAAAGTGGTTGTTGAATTTCCTCTAATCTTGCAATTTTTAATTGTAACGTCATTACTTGCAACATCATGAGCTGAAACTGAAATTACTCTTGCATTTGCCGTTGTTGCTAAAGAAGGTAATCTAAATGTTAATCTTCTATTTGTACCACCATCAATAGTAATCCAACGAGCACCCTCAATACTTAATAATGCTGAATTAGCAAAATTAGGACGATTAGGAGAAGTAATAGTAGTTGTAAAATTATTAGCTGGTCTAATTACCACAGGAGTTCCCAAATTTGCATTTGGATAATCAATGATTGCAGGTAAATCAGTTGTTTCACCAGTGTAACCAGGTTGTAACTCTAAATTAATATTACCAGATCCACTAACACCATATGCATTTAAATATGTAATGGCATCAGCTAATGTTGCAAATGTTCCGTTTAAATTAAGTTTTGTAGGATAATTATTCGCACCATTGATACCAAATGTTCTTGGCCCAACTAAACCAGTATTGGCATTAGTAGAATCACCATTCCAAATATGACAACCAATTGAGGTAAATCTTCCTAATCCAGTTCTTTGATTGCCATAAATATCGTTTGTAACACGATTCGACATTTGGTTATAGATAGATAAATAGAATTGGAAGAATTGATCCAATGCCACACCTCTATTAAAAGTAACATGATTTACTCCATTTGCAACATTTAAAATAGTATCATTTGAAAATGGAGGAATTGCTGTCAAACTTGATGAATCTGATCTTGAATAATTTTTGAATGAACCAATTGAAGAATAGTTATTGTTTCCACCCCTTGCAACAAACATTGTTCCACCATCTCTGGTATCTGTAAAGTAGTTATTGAAATTTGAATAGGTGAAAGGAGAATTTGCAGAACTAAAAGCAACATTATAAATTGTGTACCCAGTATTATTTGCAGGTAAACGACCCATTCTGTTTGAAAATGAATTATTCATCATTATAATTCCACCAGTTACAGTAGACGCAAATGCTACGCAAGCTGAATTTGTATTTGCTGGTAAAGTTGAACCGTATAAGTTGATAGAATTAAAATACATCTCCAATCCCATATTTGAAGAAGTAGTTTGATCAACTAAAATACCAATTGGATATCTGTATGTTGTTAAACCCGCGATTGATGCTGTAGCAGATAAATTTGATATTGAATTATTCGCGATTAAAATTCTTCTTGGTACTGTATAAGTATTCAAGTTAATTCTTATACCATAAACACCACCACTATTAGTACTATTTAAATTGTAAATAGAATTTCTGGTGATAGAGATATTTGAATCCACTGAAAACCCAGCTGTACCACCTTCATTGGTTAAGAAAATAGCACGATAATCAATTGATGCTGGAGCAATATTTCTAATTGTATTATTATCAACTGTAGCATTTGCAACAGTATTTAAGTAAATACCTGAAGAGTTAGTTCCACCGCCTGTAAATCCAGTAAAACCTGCACCTAAAGGATTTGAGTATCCACCTATAATATTATTTGAAACAATGATATTCCTTTCATAGTTATTCACTGCAATACCTCTACCGCGCATGTAAACACCATATGATGTGCCTAAGATTTCATTATTGAAAACTGTTAAATTTTCACTTTTTGATAAAGCAACGAAACCTGGAGCTGTTGCACTACCTAGGTAAACACCAGCAAAAGCAGGGAATGCTGTTAAGGTATTATTACCTACTAATTGACAATTTCTAATACCAATAAATTGACATTTTTGACCAGTGTTAGGCATGAAATCAACTACTCTTGAATTTGTACCTGCTGTTGTAGGTAATCTAAAACTAATGTTTCTTTCTCCAAAATTTCCTTCACCATCAATTGTAAAATACCAAGCAGCATTCATTCTTACCAAAGCACCATTCGCAGGAACAGTTGTAGTAGTAATAACGAAATTGTTACCGGGTGCAGGTCTCATAACAATTGGTCTTGAAGCATTGGCAAACATATTTGGCCAACCTCCAACACCAGTTGCTAAACCAATGTTAATAACTGATGGTTCAACTCCAGAATAACCAGATGATAACAAAATTGTTATTTGGCCGGTTGGTGAAGTAAAATCAATACCATTTGCATTCAGATAACTGATTGCACCGTATTGCGGACCCGTTGCCGAGCCCATTAAATTGAAGAAGGTGTCAACAGGAGCGACGAAATCGCTCGCACCATTAACAACATAAGTTGTGTTCCCTTTAAGGGTTTGTCCATTTGCATTTATCAAACCCAATAAGCTAATGCTTATTGAGAGAAAAATTGCACGAACAATTGTTTTGTTGTAGAAATATTTCATATGGGTTAATGAATAATCAATAAACCCAAAAATAATTAAATATACCTTAAATACAAAGTTTAGATAAAATTAGCTTCTAAAAATATTCATAAAGGATTATTCAATACTGATAATAAGTTCGTTGTGGGCGTTTATCGACTAACCATTTAAATCCCTTTAGCCTTAATTCATCAGGTTTTAGTTCATCTAAAGGGTACATTGTTGCATCAGGATTAGTTATAAAAATAGCATTTTGTAATTCTCCTGATTTAAAAACAAAGTTCATTTCACTACAATCAATTACATTCACACCTATGTAATGTAAACTATCTTCTTTTGCATAATAGATACTTTGTCCATTGCCTGAAACGAAAAGTGCTTTTATTCTTGAACTATCCAATTGTCCAAGCATATTCCTACCTTTTATCTGATTAAAATGTGCTCCCTTTTCTTTACTAATTAAAAACGCATCACTCAATAATCTGAATGAATCTAATTTATTATTATTTACATAAAACTTAATTGTATCAGAGGTAATTTGGTTTTTATCACTCCATAAAATAGGTTTATGATACATCCAAATTGTGGAATCATCATTCGAATAAATAAGGGAATCACAGATGGCCTGTAAATTAGTTTTAATAACCTTTACATTTCGATAAGCCTTCATTACTTCCCTTTGAGCTTTTAGCTTTTGAAAAACAGCTAGAGTATCAGCAAATAGGAATAAGCTATCTTTACCATCAACTATTTTAATGGCGTAACAATTTTTGGTTACATACGTCTGTTTCGATTTACCATTTAAATTTCCAAAACCACCAAATAAAGAAACTTTTTGAACAGAATCATACATATAAATATTCCTGAAAGCCCTTCCTAATTGATTCTTTTTATCATAAAATAAACTATCGGCTTTAAGCATTTTCTTATCACTATATAGTATGGCATTTTTACTAAATTGGCTTTGATCTGTAATGGTATTATACCATCCATTTTCACATACAATTCTTTCATTTTTGCCATCAATTTGAGTTGAACCATAAAAATAAGCCGTTCTGCTTCCGGTATTGTAAAGCAGAGTATCGCTTTTCATAGTATAATCTGGATTAACTAGTAATACATTTCCTTTAAAAAAGAAGTCTCTGGTTCTTGCATAATAATAACCATTCTTGCTTGTAAGTACATTTGTATTACTTACTATCTTTCCGTTGTTATTGTAAAACCCATATTGATTATTTAAATCATAATCTAATTGTTCAGAATTTAGAGTCATTGATTTATCAGAAAGCACAACTTCCCCATTAATAAAAGCTTTTTTGTTATTCCCATCATAATTCAAGTATTTACCTAAAATAGTTACACTGTCATTATGATTAATTCTGACATTAGAAAAAGCTTCAACCCTATTCTCAAGGCCATAAAACAAAGCACTATCACAATTCAGAAATGTACCATCCTGTTTCATGGCTACATCCCCAATCAATTTGGTGACCTCAACATTTTTTAACTTAATAATCTCCGCACTTTTGGCAAATAAAATCTCTAACCTGCTATTCTGGGCTAAAATATGATTGGATATTCCAAATAATATAATTGCAAAAAAGATACTTAATTTCAACTTTAACATGATTTAAAACTAAAACCAACAGGAACAAAATTCCTGCCAATTGCTATGTAAGTGCCAAAACTAATTATTTTTGAGCAAAACCTTCCACCAATTGAATCAAAATAAGAAAGCTAATATGACAAATGAGGAGATTTTCCTGAAAAATTTTGAGCTGTTTAATTCAGAAAATTTACTTTTAGATAAAGATGATAAAATTCTTGTTGCTGTTAGTGGTGGACCAGATTCAATTGCCTTATTAATGGTTCTTAAAACTCTTCAATATAAAATTGAAGCTGCTCATGTTAATTACCAATTAAGAGAAGAAGAAAGTTTTGAAGATGAGCGATTTGTTTTAAATTTCTGTGAAACAAATAACCTTCCAATTAAAATAATTCGTTTTGATACGGAAAAAATAGCCAAACAAGAAAAAACCGGCATTCAAAATATTGCCAGAATTTTAAGATATAACTGGTTTGAAGAAATTTGTACAAAAGAATCATTTAATAAAATTGTTACAGCACATCACATGGAAGACCATCTTGAAAGTATCTTATTAAATATTTCAAGAGGGGCAGGAATAAATGGTTTAAAAGGCATTCATATTAAACAAGGAAAAATTGTTCGTCCGTTTTTATTCACTAACAAAAATGAAATTTTAACGTATTTAAAAAATATAAATACGGAGTTCCGAAATGATTCATCAAACAGTAAAAACAAGTACAAAAGAAATTTCTTGAGAAATGAAATTATTCCTCATTTCAAACAACTAAACAATCAAGTTCTTGAGCATGCAATTGAATTGAGTTCATGGGCAGGATTTTATCAAGAATCTCTTGATCGAAATAAAAAAAATCGAATTAAAAAGGGTTTGATTAAAACCCATGTATTTATTCCTATAAAAGAAATTCTGGATAGCTCTTATCCAATTAATTTCATTCAAAATGAAACTGAAAAATTTGGATTTACAAAATCTCAAACAAAGGATATTTTATCAAAGATAAAAGTTGCAAAAAAAGGGCAATTTTATGTTTCAAATAGTCATCAATTAGTTATAGAAAAAACCCAATTAGTTATCGACGAACTATATAAAGAATTTGCAACAATTGATATTAAAAAAATTCCATTTTCAATTGGTCTTAACGGCTTGTCAATTGAAATAAAAGAAGCCAAAAAACTTCCAAAGAAAATTAAAGAAAACGAATTATATTTTACTGCAGATAAACTTGACTTTCCTTTACAATTAAGCAAGGTTAATCATGGGGACAGAATAAGTTACTTAGGCTTAAAAGGAACTCAAAAAGTAAGTGATTATTTAATCAATAATAAGATAAATAAGTTAGACAAAAAGCTCTGTTGTATTTTAAAAAATAACAAAGAAACAATTGCCTTAATTCCTTTAATTATTGATAAGCATTATGCGGTAAAAAAATCCACAAAAAAAATCTTTAAGATAACCTATAAATAAAAAAAAGGTGCTTCGAAATTTCGAAGCACCTTTTTTAGTCCTCTGTGAATTAAATTCTAGTTTAACTGAAGTTTCATTGTATAAACTTTTGATCCTGTTTCAACCTTCATGATATAGATACCACGATTAGCTGAACTTAAATCTAAACTTTCTTCAGTTAGATTTTTACCACCAATTATTTTGGTAGCAACTTCTTTTCCTTGAATATCTGAAATAGTAATTTTTACATCATTATCTAATGCCTGAACTAATCTGAAATTAAACAATCCAGTACTAGGATTAGGATAAACATTCATCAATTTTTCAACACTCAGAACATCATTTATTCCGGTTACACATGCATCAGAAGAAACTCTAATGTATCTAATTGCTAAATCACTTTGGTTTCCTGATAAATCTGTTACTCTATATGTCATGCTAAATAATCCAGGTATATCTCCAAACCATCTAGCAGTTTGGCCCGGAATTAATGGCAAGGTTGTTGAAACTACAAATCTGCCTGGTTGTCTCATTTCAGCATCACTGTTGTAATTATCTTGTAACTCAACTCCAGGATCTATGTATTCGCACCATCTGTTCATGTTTACTGTTTCTCCTCCCAAAATTTTAACAACTGGTTTAGTTTCATCCACAATATTTATTGTACGACTTACTGAATCTTTGTTACCTGAAGGATCTGTAGCTATATACCATCTTGTTATTGAACCAAGAGTATTGGTTGGAATTACAGTAGGTTTTAAAGTAACTGAAATCGTATTTTTTGGCCATACATTATCAGATACAGTAAATCCCGGATCTATATAAGCATTATAAACCTCCCATGTAAGTGGATTATTTCCATTTAATTGAATCACTGGAGCAATATTATCTGTAACTCTAATTTCAACCATAACCTGATTGGCAATATTTCCAGAAAGATCGGTAACATTGAACGGAATAAAGTAACTACCTACATTGTTTACATCAACTGTACCTAACCAATTAGGAACTAAACCTTTCCAGTAATTATCTGTAACAGTTACTACTTTTTCCAAATCAATAGCAGTTCTAACCTGGTGAATATAATAATTTCTTCCACCTGTATAATTAGGAACAATTACTGGTCTAGTTGTATCACCAACTGTTACTAATCTATTTACAGTTGCCAACATTCCAAATGCATCTAAAACTGTATAGTTTAAATTATAACCACCCAATTTAGTTGTATCTACTGCACCAACCACTGTAATGTTATTATTAGGAATTACATTGTTTTGATTGTCTTTCGCTACGGCACCAAATTCATTGTATCTGTTATAAACTTCAACATATTGCTGACTTGGTCCATTCAAGGTAATTGATGGTCCAGTTTGGTTCAGAATTACAAATACTGTTCTATATATGGTATCACTAACAT
>CALRIT020000033.1:0-30206 GCA_943361925.1 Vulcanococcus limneticus LL
TGCGCGCCTCTTTGCGTTTTAATGGGTTTACTTTTATTTTTTGGTATTGTTTTTGTACTTTCACTTTCATGAAAATTTCTAATCTTTTTCACTTCCTTTTTCTATTTCTCATTTCCATAGCTTCCTGCTCAGCTCCAAAAGCGCTGCAGGTAGAAATACCTTCTGACCATATTGAATTTGGTTATATCAACCAGAAAACATCTGCATTTAACGCTTTTGTAATTGTTAGAGATGGTAGTTTATTTCAGAAAAATGCAATCGATGCTAAATCGACTTTATTAAAAAAAATCCCTCAACGAGATGCTGATTTTATTTACAATACAGTTGCCGGACTTAAATCCGGAAATAGTTCACTTTACCAAATAGGAGAGGAAGTTATTTTTGTAAGAATCAAAAAGAATAATACTCTAATTCAGGAATGGAAATGGCTGAAGGGCTCAGATGACTTACCTTCTGATATCAAACAAGTAGAGAGAATTTTCATTGATTTGATGGATGAAAGAATGAGATAGTTCTCAATATTCTAAAGTCTAGACTCGGTTTCTTTGGTTGTTTATAAGAACTTAGAAAATTCCGGCACATATTCCCGTTTAAACTTTTCATATCTTTGCAGCTATGTTTGAAAATGCTGCTAGAACTGAACTTAGTACTTTAGGTGAATTTGGCTTAATTGATCACCTAACAAAGAATTTTGAATTAAAGAATAATACCATTAAAGGTATAGGTGACGATGCTGCTGTAATTAAATCAACAGAAAATAAAGTAACTTTAGTTAGTACCGATTTATTATTGGAAGGGGTACATTTTGATTTAAGTTATTTCCCTATTAAACATCTTGGCTATAAGGCAATAACTGTTAATTTAAGTGATATTTATGCCATGAATGGAACCCCAAAGCAGGTGACAGTTTCAATTGGTAGTTCAAATAGATTTTCATTGGAAGCACTAGAAGAGCTTTATTCAGGTATTCAATTGGCTTGTGATAGATATGGTGTTGATTTGGTTGGAGGCGATACTTCAAGTTCAAAGCAAGGATTGGTAATTTCAGTAACTGCTGTAGGTGAGGCCGATGAATCTAAAGTGGTTTACCGTAATGGGGCAAAACCACTTGATTTAGTTGTTGTAAGTGGTGATTTAGGTGCAGCATATTGTGGCTTCCAATTGTTGGAAAGAGAAAAAAGAGTGTTTTTGGCTAACCCTCAGGCTCAGCCTGATTTGGCAGGACATGATTATATTATTGAACGACAGTTGAAACCGGAAGCCAGGAAAGATATTATTGATTTATTAGCCGCTTTAGATATCAAGCCAACTTCTATGATGGATATTAGTGATGGACTTTCTTCAGAATGTTTTCATTTAGCTAAACAATCAAATGTTGGAATTACAATTTATGAAGATAAAATTCCCCTAGATCCAACCAGTTATAATTTTGCAAGGGAATTAGACTTAGATCCAATTTTAACGGCCTTAAGTGGGGGAGAAGATTATGAATTACTTATGACTATTTCTCAATCAGATTATAAGAAAATTGAGAATCACCCTGATTTTTCTATCATTGGATTTGTTACACCTCCTGAAGATGGTATGAATATGATTTCGAAAGGTGGTCAAAAACATACTTTGAAAGCACAAGGCTGGACTGCTTTTTAATTTCATAATAAGCTTTTGTAAAGTGTCAGTTTTAATTAGAGTTTTTACTATTTTGCAAACCGGATGAGATTTTATCTATCAATATTATTTGTTGTTTGTTTGATACAAACTTCAAGAGCTCAATTGTTGCCAACTTTTGGAAATTCCAGAACTGGTGCAAGTGGTATGCAATTCCTGAAAATCATGCCTGATGCTCGCTCGAGTGCTTTATCAGGCGCTGTAGCTGGTTTTACTAAAGACCCATCTGCAATGTTTTGGAATCCTTCTGGTATTGCAGTTGGTGATAGCGCTAAAGCTTCTTTTTTCGTTTCAAATACAAAATACAACGCTGCAAATTCTGCTAATTTTTTGGGCATAACTTATAAAACCGGAAGTTTAAGTACTTTAGGTTTGCAGGTTATTTCCATAAATTATGCTCCAATGGAGGAAACTACAGAGTTCCAACCTATGGGAACAGGAAGATTTGTAAATGTATCCAATACTTTGATTGGCTTAACTTATGCTAAAATCCTGACAGATAATTTTAGTTTTGGTTTAAGCAGCAAATGGGCGCATGAAGCTATTGGTGATGTTAGAATTAATAATTTTCTTTTTGATTTAGGTTTAACCTACGATATTGGAATAAAACATTCACGTTTTGGAGTTGCTTTTACAAATTTTGGTTTAAACGTATCTCCAACAGGAGAGGTAAATATGTTAAACCTTTCAGGAGATGTTGTAAAAACTAGTTTTGGTGAGGTATCTGCTCCAGGAATGTTTAGAATTGGTGGCGCATTCGACCCCATTCATTCAAAAAAGCAAATTTTAACTTTATTAGCACAATTGAATCATCCAACAGATAACAATGAAACTTTTGCTGTTGGTGCTGAATATGGTTACAAAAGATTATTATTTGCAAGAACTGGTTGGGAATTTGGAAGCGATGAAGCCTATACATTTCCAACTGCTGGTTTGGGAATTCGACTTCCAAGAAAATTCGGAGATTTTAGATTTGATTATAGTCTTGTAAGCAAAGAAAGAATGGGTAATTCTCATAGGCTTTCATTATTATTTAACCTTCGTTAGTATGTTTACTTTGAAAAATTATATTTTAATTGGTTTCTCCTTTATTCTAGCCTCCTGCAGTTTGATAGGTGACAAAAAGAATACGACAGCAACCGAGGTTTTTAATCAGGGTAATATCGACCCAAATACAGGTTTAAACAATGTTGGTTATGTTCCGGTTTATCCGTTCATCAATAATGTAAATAAACCTTTGGATGTTTTTTATGGTTATGATGAATTGATATATGTGGTAGTTGAAAATGATGAAACTACAATAGATGATAATGAGGTTTTGGTTTTTGACCAGAAAGCAGATTTGAGTTACCGTTTTACAATTCCCGGTGCAACAGATTTTACTCAGGATAGACGCTTACATTCTTATGTTGCAGGAAGGTATTATCCCGATAAAACTGGTAGTCCTTCAATTAATTTAGCTGCAATTTATCAAATAAAAGGTATCGGTTCAGGAAACCCGGTTTATCTTGATACTTTAAAACATTTTCAATGTGATGAAAGTCGCAGAAATACTTCATTCAGAGGAAATGATGATATAGCAGTAAAATTCACTGGATTAGCAACACTTTTCGACAATACTCTTTATGTTTCAAGAACAGGTCCAAGAAATGATTTGAGTACAGTTGCAAGACCTGATAATGGCGTTTTAATATTCTCAGCACAAGGTATGAATATTGGTTATTCAACAGGTTTAAATCCATTGGAATCAAGTATTAAATCTTCAGTTGGAATTAGTGGATTGGCAACATTGGCAGCGCCACCACAACGAATTTCAGGTATAAGCACTTCACGTAATTTCTTTTTAGCTTTAGGTGAAGAGCAAAGCAGAAATTTGGAATTTAGAGCTTTAGGGATTTCAGTTACAGAAGATCCTGATCAAGGATATATTTATGGTGAAAATACCAATTTCCTAAACTTCGATAAAACTAAGGCAGATCGTTTTATGTATGAAAGTGGAAGGTTTAAAAAGCCTGAAGATATTTTTGCTTCTCCTACAGAAAATGGCTTTTTGTTTGTAACAGATAGTGGAACTGATTCCATTTACGTTTTCTCCAATACCGGATTTGAAGGTGTAAATCCTCCTGCAAATTCTAGTTTTAAGAAACAGGTAATTGTTTCTTTTGGAGGCAGCGGTGCAGATGGAAAAGCGAGTGGTCCTTACAATTTTGTTGACCCAACAGGTATCTGCTATTTCAATCGTACAATCTTTGTTTGCGATAAAGGAAACAACAGAGTTTGCAGGTATAGATTGAATTCTGATTTGCAATAGATGGATTCTTCCTTACATTATTTCCAAACCCAAAGAACAGCTAGAGTTTTTACATTTGGAGAGCTCAATGAAAACACAAAGTTTATTTGGTTTTTAATACATGGTTATGCGCAAACTGCAGACCATTTATTGGAAAATTTTAAATCTTTTGGCCCGGAACATTTTTTTGTTGCTCCTGAAGGATTGAATCATTTTTACGCAAGAGGTTTAAGCGGAAATCCCGTTGCTTCCTGGATGACAAGTTTAATGCGTGAAGAGGAGATTAATGATTATGTTAATTACCTGGCCTCAGTTTACCAAAACTTTAAACCTCATTCCAATTGTAAAGTAATTGTAGCCGGTTTCTCACAAGGTGTTTCTACCTTATGCAGGTGGATTCATCGTGGAGGCTTGGTTCCCCATCATATTATTTTTATTGCAGGAAACATCGCTCATGAAATGAAAGATTCATTACCCGATATTTTTAGGCAA
Organism: Vulcanococcus limneticus LL; assembly: GCA_943361925.1. Lineage (GTDB taxonomy): Bacteria > Bacteroidota > Bacteroidia > UKL13-3 > UKL13-3 > CAISCU01. Next base: position 4,451 of record CALRIT020000033.1, read on the forward strand.
TCACAGAACCTTTTTTTATACGGTTCTAATGATGCCTTGGTTAGAAAAGAATCGGTTTTAGAAATGAGTCATCTATTTGAAAATAGCACAGAATTCGTTGAATTTACAGGCAAACATGAGGTCAATGAAAATTGCATCAATCATATAAAATCGTGGTTAGAGCAAAAGTAAATTAGCTTTTTTGGGGTTTAAGAGATTCTTAAATTAGGTAATTTTTTGCTTCAGCTTTGATGAAAAATAGTTTTGGTTTAACTATTTCAAAGGATGTCTTCTTTTGATTATACGTTCTAAGTCCATAACCAATTCACTATTGCTTTGCCAATTATAATGGTGTTTTAATTCTGAAAAGATCCTTAGTGCATCATTTAATCCACTCGCAGTATTTAACTTGTCTATAGCCTTTGCATATTCCACTACATTTTCAGAAAACAACTCATTTACAAAAGCAATTTTTTTGTTCAAATTGATTTCTGATTTCATGTTTTCAATTGGTAATTCTGCAGTTCTTTCAACTAAAGGAGTTGATTCAATTTTTTGAGCTAGTTTCTCATTGTAAGTTAAATCCTTTGCCTTAACCATTTCATTTAATGATGGTTTTGCTTTGATTTCCGGATCAGGCATTACAGTTTTAAAAATTCTTTTGTTCTCAACTGCTTTTTCAATATTAAGTTCTATTGGAGTTGAATTTGTCGGATTTGCTTCAAAATTAAACTTGAATTCTTGTTCAGGAATATCATCAAACTCTAGTGGATTTGAAATTGCTTTTTCCTGCAAACTATTTAATGTTTCTTCTTCGACATCAACTTTTTTAATTACTTCATTAAAACTCTGTGGAGCTTCAAAAGTGACAATTGGTTGAGGAATTTCTTGTTCAGGGATTTCTATGATTTGTTTTTCAAAAACAGGTATTTCTATTTTCTTTTCTTCTGGAATAATTGTTTTTGTTTCAACTTTATTTTCATGAAATAAATTACTGAAAATTGGTTTGATTTCAGTCTTTTCCTCCGCTAATTCAGAGTCGGTTTTAAGTTTTAACACCAATTCATATAATTCAACACAGTTTTTCTTAAGTAGCTCCTTTTCTATGGTATTGAAATTTGAACCTGGACTTAATACCAGTTGCAATGCGAGTTGTAGGTCGTCTGACTTAGATTTTAACTTGCTGATTAATTGGAGCGAATTCATTTTTTTAATAGAGATTTAGCACAAATTTTAATAAAGGATGCAAAGATTAATCAACAATTTAAGATATTAGGTGGCCAATTTTCTGTAATTCCCGAAATTGCCACTTTATGTCTGAAGAAATTTTTATTGAACCTAGGTATGGAATCCAGCAAAGAAAAGGCTGGATTGAGGTTGTTTGTGGTTCTATGTTTTCCGGTAAAACCGAAGAATTAATCAGAAGATTAAATCGAGCAAGAATTGCAGGTCAAACTGTAGAAATTTTCAAACCAGCCATAGATACCAGGTATGATGAAACAGCTGTAGTATCTCACAATGAAAATAGTATTCAATCTACTCCTATTCAATCATCATTAAATATGCTTTTGATGAGAAATCAGGCTACTGTAGTAGGTATAGATGAAGCTCAGTTTTTTGATGAAGAACTTGTTTATGTTTGTGAAACACTGGCTGACCAAGGAGTTAGAGTAATTGCGGCTGGTTTAGATATGGATTATTTAGGAAAGCCTTTTGGTCCGATGCCTAAATTAATGGCAGTTGCAGAATATGTTACAAAGGTTCATGCAATTTGTATGGTTTGTGGCGATTTGGCAACACATTCCTTTAGGAAAGCAAGTGAAAATAGCCTAATTATGCTGGGTGAAAAAGATACCTATGAAGCAAGATGCCGTCATTGTTTTCAGGATGGTATGAAACATATGTTGAACAAATGAAAAAGTATGATGTAGTTATATTAGCTTTTACCAGATGGGATCAACAATCGTCATCGGCTACTTTATCCATTGCTAAAGAATGGAGTAAAAGTCACCGTGTTTTTTATGTTGATAAACCCTACTCTTTAAAAGATTTATTAAGTTCCAGCACCGACCAAGGTATCAGAAAAAGATTTCAAACCATATTTTTCGGAAGAAATAGATTTACAAACGTAGAGACAGGTTTCTCAAATTTTACAGTTTTAACACCCGGTTTAGTTTTTCCAGTTAATTTTCTGCCTTCAGGATTTCTATATAAACTCATTAATAGATTCAATGAGTTTTTGCTGCTTCGACAAATAAAAAAGATGCTGAAAAAGTTTGATGTACAGGAGTATATTTATATCAATCACTTTTTTCCAACCATGCTTCCTGTAATTTCCGACTACAATTACAAGCCACTTTTAAATATTTATCATAGTCAGCATGATATCAAACTTACAAAATATTTACAGCGACATGGTGTTTTTGCAGAGGCGAAAATTTTAAGTCAAGCTGATTTAATTTGTGCAAGTTCGAAGAATTTATACAGACAATTTTCTAAGTTCTCTAAAGATGTTCATTATTTACCAAATGCGGTAGATTATGAGATGTTTAATGCAGCTATTGATTCAGATGAAAAACCTTTCGATTTAGAAAGTTCAGGCTCAACACCAATCATTCTTTTTGCAGGATATTTAAGCAGAATTCGTATCGATTATTCACTTTTGATAGAATTATGTGAAGCTTACCCACATTTTTTAGTTGTGGTAGTTGGTACCTATGACGAAAAAGATGTCGTGGAATTTAAACTCGATCAGATACACAACCTGCTGTTAATGGGAAACAGAAGGCATGAAGCAATTCCAAGGTATATTAAATCTGCGAAAGTAACCATCATACCCTATTTATGTAATATGTTAAATAAGAGTTTATTTCCGATGAAGTTAAACGAATATTTAGCACTTGGAAAGCCTGTAGTGACTACAGATTTTTCCGAGGATTTACATGCTTATGAAGAGGTTATCACCATCACAAAATCTATTAATGAATTTATTGATTCAGTAGGTATTTTAGTTAATGAAAAGGATGAAGTATTGGTTCAACAAAGAATAAAAAGGGCTTCTGAAAACAAATGGGCTGATAGAATTAGTCACCTTGAAAATGTGATAGAAAAAAAGATTCAAACACTTAAAAATTAAACTATGCTGCCTAAATACGATTTGTTTATGTTTGGCCTAACAAGAAGTGATTTTAAACTTTCATCAGTTTCTGTTGCCTGGGCCAAAGAATGGGCAAAAACCAATCGCGTTTTTTATATTGATAGGCCATTTTCTCTTAAAGATATAAAAGATGAATGGAGTGATCCTGGTTTTAAAAAGAGAATGAATGCTCTGGTTTTAGGCACAAATATTTATAGTGAAATTAAATTCCCTCAGGTATCATTTACACAGGTAACTCCAAGGCTTTCATTGCCTATAAATTTTTTGCCAGAAGGTGGTTTATACCATTTCCTTAACAAGTACAATAATTTTGTTGTAAACGAAGTAATTAGAAAAACAATAAAGGATTACAATGTAAAAAACTATGTTTTCTTTAATTCATTTAATCCGGTTAATTGTCCTTACATAAGTTCTGATATCCCTCTGAAACCATTGGCAAGTATTTACCAATCTTTAGATGAAATTAGCCAGGAACCTTATATTGCCCGTCATGGTATTCAAGCTGAATTTGACGCTATGAAGAATTGTGATATTGCAATTGGAACTTCTACCGGACTATGCGATAGACATGCAGCTGAAAATGGCAGAAAGGTTCATTTACTTGCCAATGCAGCCGATTATGATACTTTTGAAAATGCCATTAATAAGAACTTTCCTCAACCTGTTGAGATGAAAGAGCTGAAAAAGCCCGTGATTATTTACACAGGTCATTATAGCGATTTAAGACTTGATCATATTTTGGTTAGAAGGATTTGTGATGAATTTAAAGAGGCTTCTGTTTTGTTTGTAGGTACTTATGAAAAGAAGGATTTAGAAAAGGAATCTTTATTAAATATTCCAAATTTGCATTTCATTGGCTCCCGACCAATTGAATCATTACCTGCTTATTTATCTCATGCAAATGTTGCTATCATTCCTTATAAAAGTAATGAACTTACTAGAGGTATTTATCCATTAAAAATCAATGAATATTTAGCTGCAGGTATTCCAACTGTTTCAAGTAATTTTTCTAATGACATAAACTCTTTTGATGGTCTAATTTATTTAGGTAATTCTCACGATGAATTCATCAGCCAAATTAGAACTGCAATGAATGAAAATCCACAGGAAAAATTAGCTGCAAGAATGAATCATGCTTTTAATAATTCATGGAGAATGAGAATTACTAAACTGGAATCAATTATAGAAGATTTCGTAGAAGGAAGACCCGTTTAGTTTTTAGAAATCCAATCCCAAAGAAAAATGGTAAACAGGTTTTGAATTTACTTCAGAATCCTGAATTCCCCATGCGGTATCGAAACGGATAAAGTAGCCAAGTAATTTTGTTCTTAATCCTCCGCCAACTCCACCAACCAATGGGTCTCTAACATTTATTACTTTAATTTTTATTGGAGGATTTTCAACAACTTTTTGGTTGAAGGTATTGTTTTCAGAATAAGGATTTGAACCTACCCAGGCAGATCCTAAATCAAAAAATGGTACTATTTGAAAGTGATTCAAAAATTCTGACCTCAATGTTTGATTGAAAGCATATTGGAATATCGGAACCCTTATTTCTGTATTAATAAGTGCAAAAGTATTGCCGTTTCTAATATTCTGTGAAAATCCTCTTAAGTTACAGGCAAGTGCTTGGAAAATATAATTTTGGTCGCTTGCGGTTGAAATTTCATTATTGAATTTAGGTGCAATCCAGTTTTCAACTCCACCTAAATAATAAACTACTTTTCCTGGTCCAAATGAAGTATTTGCACTAAATCTTGTTGCCCAGATTATTTGTCTGTGAATTTTTTCGTAATGTCTTACATCAATACCTAAAGTGTTTAATTGTAAGCCTTTTGTACTTAAACTATTATAATGTTCATAGAACAATTTCAAACGGGTTCCATTCCATAAATTCAATCCTTTTGGAATGGTATTATCATAAACATATTCTACTTTACCTCCAACCCAATTACTTATCCTATCAGGAATTTCCAAGGTTACAGGATTTGTTGCTCTGATGATATCTCTGTCTTGTCTTAAAAAAGTATTGATTTTGAAACTACTTGTTGGGTTAAATGGAATTCCTAAAATGTATCTGAATTCATGCGAATAGTTTTTATAACTAAAATTTTCTGAGCTTCCACCATTTCGTGTTTGGCGATAAAGCATAAACTTATGATCGAGTTTCTTTTTTAAAGTTTCGAAACTAAAAAAGTAATCAAACCCTTGTAAATCAAAAGCCAATCTTAATCCACCAACCATTCTGTAATCTTCAAACAAATCAACCATACCTAGTTTAAACATTCCATTTAAACCCGGATTGAACATTTGTCCTGCAGCATTACTAATGGGTTGGTAATAAGTGTTAATGATGCTGTTATCGACTTGTGTAATAACCTTGTCGGCAAAAAAAGTAACATCATAAAAGCGAGGTGCATTTACTTTGATGGTTTTAGTTTCCTTCTCAGTTTTTTCAGCTTTTTTTACAATTATATAGGCAGGTCTTTTATAATCAGGAGAAGTAAATTCATTCACAAAAAAGTAAGCACTTGTATCTATTGAAATCCTTTCTTCACCATTTTCATTGGTGGTTTCAGTTACTACTGTTGGTTCTACATATTTATATTCTTTTCTTCCTGATACAAATTGTTTATTGGTAACTCCACTTTTTAGTCGAAACATATTTGGATAGGTTTCAATCTTTTTGGAGTCTTCAACTACTTGTTGTGAAACCGGAGAATATTTAATAAAGTATTTGCCATTATATTGAATTAGCTCATACAATTGTTTTGTTTGTCTGGCTACATCATGGTTTAATATATTCCTGAAATAATTTGTAACTGGATAATCAAAAACAATATCCTTATTGTGAATAATTGTATCAATGCCTGAACTCAAACTCAAATCAATATTTTTATCTTTATAAAAGAATTTTTCACCTTTCCATTCAGGTTCTTCCTTGTAAATGAGAGTATCAGGAGTTTTTTGAAGAGAATCAGGATAATTAATTAGCAATTCTGTGTAATCGTATTCTTCCTCCAATCTGGCAGCATACCTGTTGATGATTCCATTGTAATCACTTAAGTAAGAAAAGTATTCTTTGTTATACTGAATTGGTTTAGTTTCATTGATGAAAGGAGTGAAAGTTAATCTTTTTAATTTCGGACTACTTGTTTCTAAATCATACTGAAAAATGTCGAAATTGTTTTCAGCATCCAATTCAGTTTTATTTCCAACTCCTAATGAATCTCTTTTTCTATTCGAACTAAACAGAATTTTAGTTGAATATTCTACAAATCGGGGGTCTTTATCATCCCAAAAATCAAAAGTAATTTGTTTTTCTTTTCTTGTAGGGATATCATAAATAAACAAATCACTTTGGCCTTTTCTTATTGCTGATAATACAATTGTTCTGCCATTATCACTAAAATCAAAACCAATAATTTTATCAAATTTTGTAAAGCGGATTGTTTCTTTTTTCTTGTTTACTAAATCAACAATATTCATGTAAACCTGACTTTTTTTCTCGTAAACATAAGCTAGTTTATCACCTCCTGCCTGCCAGGCCAGCATTGGGAAGGAGCGATCAATTTCTAATTGATGGTACTTCAATCCGCCTTTGAATATTTTTTTAGTTTTCCCGGTTTCGGTATTCATCAACCAAACCTTGAATTTGCCATTTTTGTTAGTAGTAAAGGCTAAATTGTTTCCTTTAGAGCTAACCCTCATTTCGGGTTCTATGTATTGAGCAATTCTTCTTTTTACTTTAAACTCATTATTAGGAAGATTTCTCATTAATTCTTCCTTGGCATATAAATCCTGGTAGTAAATCAATAATTCTTTCTGGATTTCCTTAAATGGAATATTGGTTACATATAAAAAGGCACTTTCATAATTGCGGGTTAGTTTGGTGATATAAACCATATTCGCAATTACTCCGGGTTCATATTTTTCTACAAGGTACTTCCACATGGCATGGCCTGCAAACACCGGATTTTTTTGTGCAAGTTTGTTAAATCTGCTTTGCTTTTTTGACAAAACCCAATCTTTCATCTTGTTATCCATTTCAGAATCCCAAGGTTTTGAAAGGTATGAAGTTAGTCCTCTTAAATACCATTCCGGTAAATTCATTAATGTGGCATTTTGTACCCTATCAGGTAAAGAACCACCATATAACATTTCATTTAAAAGCACCAAACTAAGGCCATCCTTAATTTGAGCTTGCAAATGCTCATGGTTTCCATTAAAATAAACATAAACACGGTTGTTAACTACATTAGTAAAACCACCTGTATTTTGAGACATTTCCTCTAAACCAAAATTGCTTTGTTTCAGGTCTGATAAGGTGTTGTAGCAGATTATCTCAACTCTTCCAGATAATCTATGGTCGATACTTTTTTCTAGATTTTGGAGGTTTTGTTCGGCATAACGAATCGCAAAATTTGAGATTTCTCTTCCTCCTGAATAAAAAAAAGCATCAAAGTTCTCCGACCTCAAAAACGACCATTCAAAACGAGTGTGTTGAATACGGTTCTGACCAAACGTAGTATTGATTCCCTGCGCTTGTGTATCCCCGACACTCAGGCTCAGTATAAATAGAATTGCTATGAATTGTAATTTCTTCAAGACTGCTAACTTAGCAAAAAAGACATTTAATAGGAAGTAAATAAATTATGACAATTGGTTTCAAAATTGGTTTTACTTCAACGTTTAAATATAAGTAAATTATCGAAATAAAAGTTCAGGTTTGTAAAAGCGCTTCTCCACTTTATATTTGTTGCATACCCAAATACTTTTGAAAATATAAATAATTGAAAACCATATGAATTTAAACGGTAAAACTGCTCTTGTTACCGGAGCAACACGCGGAATTGGAAAAGGAATTGCCACAACACTTGCAAAAGCAGGTGCAAATATTGCTTTCACATTTGTTAGTTCGGTTGAAAAGGCAAAAGCTTTTGAAAATGAATTAGCTGAATTGGGAGTTAAAGCAAAAGGTTATCAAAGTAATGCAGCAGATTTTTCTGAAGCAGATAAATTAGTTGATGATGTGGTTAAAGAATTTGGTTCTTTAGATGTTTTGGTAAACAATGCCGGAATTACTCGTGATACTTTGTTGATGCGCATGAGCGAGCAACAATGGGATGAAGTTTTAGATACTAATTTAAAATCGGCATTCGCTTTAACTAAAGCTGCTATGCGCCCAATGATGAAAGCCAAAGCCGGTTCTATTGTAAACATTACTTCGGTAGTGGGAGTTACTGGAAATGCAGGACAAGCTAATTATGCTGCTTCTAAAGCCGGGATGATTGGTTTAACAAAATCGGTTGCCAAAGAACTAGGCTCAAGAAATATTCGTTGTAATGCAATTGCTCCGGGTTTTATTGAAACTGAAATGACAGAAGCTTTAACTCCTGAAGTAAAAGCTGAATGGATTAAAGGTATTCCTTTGAAGCGTGGAGGTTCTCCTGCTGATGTTGCTAATTGTGTTTTGTTTTTAGCTTCAGATGCTTCTGCTTATATTAGTGGTCAAACCATTAATGTTTGTGGTGGTATGGTGATGTAATATATAAATTTTAATGAGTTTCAGCCTCGCTTACGCATGGTGGCTCATGCCGCTTGCAATTGTACTTTCTGTTTTCTTAAGTTGGTTGTTGTACAAAAACAATCCCTTGCAGTTTAGTAATAAATGGATGAACTATTTATTGCTTTCTGCTAGAGCCCTTTTATTGTTTTTTATCCTTTTTCTTTTATTAGGTCCGCTTTTCTCATGGAAGCAATCCATCACCCATAAACCCTTGCTGTTACTGGCTGTAGATAACAGTAAAAGCATGGTTTTGTCAAAGGATTCATCAGAAATTAGAAGCAAGTTGTTTCAAAATCTGATTGATTTTAAGGAAAACCTAAAAGATAAATTTCAAGTAAAAGAAATTCTTTTTGATTCTAAAATTAAAGAAACAGATAGCCTTACCTTTCTGGGAAAAGGCTCACAAATGTCAAGCGTTTTTGATGAGGCTTCAGAATATTTTGCCAATGAAGCAAATGGTGCAATTGTGCTTATTTCAGATGGAATTGTAAACAAGGGTATCAATCCAGTTTATGCCCGTCAAGATCTTAAAATTCCGGTTTTTACAGTTGCTTGCGGTGATACATCATCATTTAAGGATTTGTGGATTCATCAGGCTCGCTATAATGAATTGGTTTTTGAAGGAAATAAATTCCAATTGGCAGCAAGCATTCAGGCCGAAGATTTACTGGGAAAATCAGTAATTGCTCAGGTTTTGCAAGATGGAAAAGTTGTTTTTCAAAAGAACTACCAAATCAGCGAAAAGCAAGCTTTAATTCCTTTTAGCTGTGAGTTGGAAGCCGGTAAGGAAGGAATTCATCAATATACCATTCAACTCAATCGAATTCAAGGTGAAAGAACTTTTGTAAATAACCAGATTCAGTTTGCTCTTCAGGTACTAAAAAGCAAACAAAAAATTGTTTTGGTTTACCAAAGTCCACATCCTGATATCAGCGCGATTAAACAAATTTTAGAATCCAATAAAAATCTGCAGATTGAAATTACATCTTTAGCAGAACATAAATTGGAAAGTATAAAACAAGCTGATTTATATATTCTACATCAGGTTCCCGGCATACGTGCAGAGGGTTTAGGATTGATAAAAGACTTAAATGAAGCAGGGATTCCACAGTTATATATTTTGGGTGCTCAATCCGGAATTCTTTATTTATCTCAGGCTGATTTAGGACTTCAGATTGATGGTTACAGAACAGGTTTAAACGAGGCTAAAGCTTGGAAAAATGATCAGTTTAGTTTGTTTATTGAAGACAAGGAAATGCAGATAATTTCTAAATTTCCTCCTTTAGGTGCGGCTTTTGGAAATTATAGAATTCCGAATGGGGCAGAAGTGCTGCTTTACCAACAAATTGGTTATGTTAAAACTAATTATCCTTTGTGGTTTTTTAATCGTCAGCAATTGGTGAAACGAGGTTTTATTTGTGGTGAAGGTATTTGGCGCTGGCGTTTAGCTGAGTTTCAACAAAACAATTCAACAACATTGGTAAATCAATTGTTGTCTAAAACAGTGCAAGTTTTAGCTGGTAAAGATGATAAAAGCAGATTTAAAGTAAAACCTCTTAAAAGAATTTTTGATGAGTCGGAGTCGGTTGTTTTTGAAGCATCTTATTTCAACGAAGCATTTGAACCCGATAATAGCAAAGAATTAAAGCTAGAATTAAAAAATGCATCGGGTAAAAAGTATACTTATTCTTTTAGTAAAACAGAACTTGCCTACCAACTAGATGCAGGTTTGTTTGATGCAGGTAATTATACATTCGAAGCTAAATTTGAAGGTACATCAAACGAAATAAAAAAAGGAAGTTTTACCATTCAATCACTACAAGTTGAATCTTCAAATACCAAATCAGATTTTGGCTTGCTAAGAAATCTTGCTAACGATAGTAAAGGGGAATTTTTCTATTTAAAAGATTTTAATTCTATAGCAGATAAACTTAATGTATCTGATTTTGCAAAACCACTTTTAATTGAACAAGAAAACAACAAGGAATTAATCAGTTTTTACTGGATTTTCTATTTGTTACTAGCGCTGATGAGCTTAGAATGGTTCATTAGAAAGTGGAATGGATTTATATAGGAAACATAACTAATTCAAGTAGTTGATAGTTTCATTTTCTTGCTAAAACCTTGCATTTGAATTGCAGAAATTCTATTCGCTGAAAATAAATTGTTTATAAAGATTTTCGGTAAATGCTATTTACATCCTTCCAGTTCCACATCATTCCAATTCAATGGTTTTCCTTTTCCTTGAAGTAAATTCTTTATTCTTTTTACTTGCTCTAAATTCTTATCAGCATGTCTTATTACATGATATTCATTTGGGCTGATTAACATGGCTAGCAAAGACAAATATTCATCATAAGTTAAAGATTCAAACGATTTGTGGTAATAAGCATTTGAGGCATTTTCAAAACCATGTATTTCTTGTCCATTTTGATTTCCGAAATAAGCATAATTCATAAATACTGTTAGGATTTCATTCTTTGAAACCACCGGATTCAATGCAAATCTAGTTAAGTATAACAGTCTTATTTTTCTGATTCCGGGTTTGAAATGATTGAAATAAATCTGTTTTCCAATCGATTGACTTATGGTAGTAAATCCTGCACCTGGTGTATTAAAATCCCAGCCATTGTTTTCGAAAAATGTTGGGTCTTCAACTTGAATTAATGCATTGAGTTTTTCCGGTTCAATTTTCTCTGTTTCTATTACACATCCTTCAGCTTTTAATAAGTTTTCAATAATTGAAGAAGTTTTCCATCGTAGTAAAAAGATGTCAATAGTTGGGATGGTAATTAGACTGAATAATATGATTAGAAGAACAATTTTTAAGCGTTTCATTGTAATCGGTATTTGAATGAAAAATATTAATTCACAAGCTTAAACTGAGTTTCATATAAATTTCTGTAATTGCCATTCTGTTCCAATAAACTCTGGTGATTTCCTCTTTCAACTATTTCGCCTTTATCTAAAACAAGTATTTCATCTGCGTCCTGAATTGTACTTAATCTATGTGCAATAATGATACTAGTTCTGCCTTGCATCATTACTTTAATTGCACTTTGAATTACTTCTTCCGTTTCATGGTCGATGGAGGATGTGGCTTCATCTAAAACTAAAATACTTGGATTACTTACCATTGCTCTTACAAATGAAATCAATTGTCTTTGCCCTACAGATAATGTTGCTCCTCTTTCATGAACTTCCTGGTGGTATTTATTTGGCAGGCGATTAATGAAATCGTGGGCACCTAGTTTCTTTGCAGTTTCGATGATTATTTCTTCACTAATTTCAGGTTTATATAAGCGAATATTATCTAAAATACTGCCACTAAATAAAAACACGTCCTGTAATACAACAGCAATTTGCTTCCTTAAATCGGTATTGGAAATTTGCATGATAGATTCATTTCCAATTAGAATATCACCACTTTTTATAGTATAAAACTTACTCAATAAATTTATAATAGAACTTTTTCCTGCTCCTGTTGCGCCTACTAAAGCAAGGTTATGTCCTTCTTTCAAGTGAAAGTTAATTCCTTTTAGTACAGGCTCATCCTTTTTATATTCAAACCAAACATCCTTAAAAATTACATCACCTTTTAATCTTTCTGTGATTGGTTTTCCTGTTGATTCTTTATCTGAACCATCATCTAATAGTTTAAAAATTCTTTCACTTGCCACCATACCCATTTGCAGGTTGTTAAATCTATCTGCCAGTTGTCTGATGGGTCTAAAGAATAAATTGATATACATGATAAAGGCTACCAAAGTTCCAACAGATGTACTTTCATCCATAACACCTCTAGCGCCATACCATACAATTAAACCAATTGAAATTGCTGAAATTACTTCAACAATCGGAAAGAAAACACTGTAATAAAAAACCGATTTAATATTAGCATCTCTATGACTTTTATTGATGCTTTCGAACTTTTTGTATTCAGCTTCTTCTCTATTAAATATTTGAACAATTTGCATTCCGGTAATGTGTTCCTGAACGAAAGTATTCAAACTTGCTACCTGATTTCTAACATCTTCAAAACTAGCTTTTACACTTTCTTTAAAAACATAACCGGCATACATCAAAAAAGGTAAAACAGATAAACTCACCAAGGATAATTTCCAATCGGTGCTTAACATTAAAATCAGGATGACAACAATTTGTAATGAATCACCGATGATATTTATCAAACCTTCACTAAAAATTTCACTTACTGTTTCTATATCACTAATACTTCTGGTTACAAGTGTTCCTACAGGTGTTTTGTCGAAGAACCTAATCTGTAATGAGTTCAGGTGTTTATAAACTTTATTTCTTAAGTCGAAAATAATTTGCTGTGCCAGTTGATTACTTAATAATGTACTGTTAAACTGAATAGCAGTATGTATAAGAAGCGTTCCAAGAATCAATGCCGACATCCTCCATAAACCGTTTACATCAGCATCTGCAACTTGATTATCGAGTGTATATTGAATTAAAAAAGGTCTTAGCGGACCTAAAATCGCCATGCTGACTGTTAGTCCTATTGCCAATACGAATTTACTTTTATAGGGACCGGCTAATCCGGCAATACGGCTAAATAAGGACCAATTGAAAGCAGAACCCGATTTTAAATCTGTTTTTTTATTCGACATGAGCTAGCAAATGTAATTGATTTTGGCGGATGCTAAGGCCATTTAACATTTTATTGTTTTGTAATTTTTTGTCAGTTTTAAGATTAAGGTATTCCTTAAAAATGGATTTTGAGATGATTCTAAACCATAGAAAATAAGCGTTTTATAATAATTGACTTATCAAATTAATAAATAGTTTTTGCTAATATATTATTTTGGGAGTCTAATTATTTACTGCCCCCATATGAAACAGTTTAAATTCTTCGCCTTTATTTTTTTAATTTCATTTTCTTTCAATTCATTTTCCCAACAAAAGTATTTCGAACCAAAACCTGTTTCTGATTCTGATTTAAAACTGAAGCGTTGCGATTTTGATTCCTCAGCCCAAGCTATGTTCTTGTTTGATGTAGCTAATATTCATATTGATTTTGATGAAGGTGTTAATTTAGGTTTTAAAATAGTTTTTGATAGAACATACCGAATCAAAATTTTTAAAAAGGAATCATCCGATTTAGCCAATGGTTCATTTCTTATTCATAATGGTGATAAAGAAAAGTTGCTAAAAATTAAAGCCTTTACTTATAATTTAGACAACAATGGTAAAATCGAAAAAACAGAGATTAACAAACAAAGTATTTTCTATGAAAACATCAGTGAAGATGTAACTAAGGTAAAATACACTTTGCCTAAGGTTTTGGAAGGCTCTGTTTTAGAGGTTTCTTATTCAATTGTAAGTTATGATTTAACTACATTAAAATCATGGGTTTTTAATGATGATATACCGGTTAAATATTCTGAAATTGTTTATGATATTCCTGAATATTTTACATTCAAACCTATTACTTCAAATTTTCCTGTCAATTCAATAAAATCAAACTGGTTATCGAATCAAAGTGGCAGTTTTGTTAGTAAAGAGAGAGGTTTAAATAGGGGAGTTACTGAAACCAATTTTAATTTTTCTAACTTTTCATTTATTGTTAAAAGCGAATTGTATGCCGTTAGTAATATCAAAGGTTTTACAAAAGAATTGTATACTTTACCCCGCGGTGATTTAAACACAAAAATCAGTCAGGAATTGGTTTATATAAGACTTCCTTGGTATACTTTAGACAGGGCCAATAAATCATGGTTTTCTTTATCAACTGCTTTATGGGATTCTGAAAAATTTGGCAAAAAATTGTCTTCAAGTCCAATGCTTAAAAAAGAGTTATTAAGTTTAAAATCAAATTTTGAAGATAGCATTCAGTTTTTAACTTTTTTAACTGAAACAGTTCAAAAGAAAGCAAAATGGAATAATGAATATTCATTATTAATTGATAAAGATTTACGTCAGGTATTAACCGGTGAACAAGCTTATTCTGCTGAGGTAAATGGACTTTTATATCAGTTAATAAAAGAGGCAGGTTATACTGTTTATCCAGGTTTGGTTTCAACTTTTGGAAGAGAAAAACCGAATTTGTTTAACAGCAGTTTAAGAGGTTTCGATCACATGATTTGTTTGGTTGTTTCAGGAAATGAATTGTTGACTTTAGATGCTTGTTCTCCATTTTCAAAACCTGGTTTTCTTCCTAAGTTAGATTATAATGGGGAGGTTTTAGCGCTAGTTCCTTCAAATCCGGTTTTGGTTCAAAACAATCCTACCAAATCAAAAGAAATTGTTATACTAAATTATGCATTAGAGGCTGATGAAACCATTAAAGGTGATGTGAGTGCGTTTTATATGAATGCCGAAGCTGAAACCAGAATGAAATTGGATAAAACAAATCCTAATCATCAACTAAAGTCCAATGATATTCCTGCCGTAACAAGTGAGTTTAGTTTTGAAGTTTCGCCAGCTAAAGCCAGTGTATCAGAAAAGTATAAATTTACCTGGGCAGGTATTGATAAAATTGGAGATGAATTGAGGTTTAAACCATTTCTTTTTTATGCACAGGATATGAATCCTTTTTTACCAACTGAAAGATATACTCCCATATTTTTAGGCAATCCTTTTTCTGAAACTATAAAAGTTATTTTTAATATTCCTTCTAATTATGAAATTGTTTCATTACCTAAATCATCAAGCGTAGTTTTAGATGAATTGGCCAAATTTAAATTGGTCGTAAGTTCTGATGAAACCTCTGTTCAAATAATGTCGGAATTGAATTTTAATGAATATTATTTTGAAGTTGCTGATTATGCTTCTGTAAAGAAATTGATGGATGAAATGATTCGTAAACATGCAGATGAAATAGTAATTAGAAAGAAGAAATGAAAAAGATAAAATGCTATTCCATTCTTCTTGTATTGCAGTTTTTAGGATTATTTCCGCTTTATTCAAAATCAGTTTCCTCCACACCCGACTTAGTAATTTTAAAGTCTGAAACAACATTTAAAATCGCTTCCTCTTCTAAGGCTGAGTTGGAAGAAAAGTATTTGTTGTTGGTTAAAAATGCTGAAGGTTTAGCGAAAAGTGAAAGCGAATTTTATTATGATAATCTCATAAAAATTTCATCGCTGACAATAGTTATTAAAGATATTAGAGGTGAAATTCAGAAAAAGATTCATCTCTCTGATTTTGGCGATTTTTCAGCTATTGCAGGTAATGGAATGTATACAGAAGATAGGGTTAAGTTGTATGATTTCACTCAATTCTCATTTCCTTTTTTTATGGAAGTTTCTATTGATAGAAAGTACAATGGATTTTTGCACCTTCCTTCGTTTTATCCAATTTATACCTTTGGAATTTCAGCTTATGAGCTCGATTATAAAATAGAATATCCTAAGGATTATGCATTAAAATGGAAACAATTTGGAACCGGAATTAAAAGTAATATAGATACCGTTTTTTCTACTCATGTTCTTCAATTTCATGTGGATAGTATTCAGCAAATTGTGGAGGAAGATTATGCTCCCGATTTTAATGAGTTGGTTCCACATGTTGTATTTAACTTACCTTATTTTAAATATGATAAAACAGAAGGTGATTTAAGTAGTTGGACCAATTATGGTAACTGGCTGATTGCATTGTTAAATACCTTAAATTCTGAATTATCTGATGAAACTAAAAAGGAATTAATTGCAATAAAAGAACTTCAAATCAGCAAAAAGGAAAAGGCTGAAATGGTTTATAAATGGTTCCAGAATAAAACAAGATATATCAGTGTTCAAATTGGAATTGGCGGATATAAACCTTCTGCTCCAAAATTGGTGGATGCTTTTGGTTATGGCGATTGTAAGGCACTTGTTTATTATTATATTTCTTTGTTGAAATTTATAGATATTGATGCATATTACTGCGTCATTAAAAGTTCTTATGAAAGTGAAACTGTTCCTGTTTTAGAGCATCCGAATTTCACTTATTTTAATCATGTGATTGCCGCTATTCCCATAAATGGAGATACCATGTTTGTAGAGTGTACGAACCAAAAAATTCCATTTGGATTTGTTCCATCATCCTGGATTGGAAAGCCTTATCTTTTGGTGAGTAACAATCAAAGTTATTTGAGCAAAGTGCCTCATATTACTTATGGTGAAAACGCTTCTAATTCATATAGAAATTATAAAGTTTCTAAGGATTATAAGATGCTGGCCAATGAACAAAATTTGTATTCCGGAATTCAAATGCGTTCTAAAATATGGGAGCTTATTGAACCCAAAGAACAGCTTCAAAAAACAATGACTTTGTATCAATCTTCGAAGAACAGGAAGTTGGAAAATTACGAAGTTGAATTGGATAAAAAGTATCAGTTTATTCAGGTTAAAGAAGCTGTAAGTAGTGTAATTAAACCTAAATCGGATGGCAGAATAATTCTCAATGTTTTTGAAGACAAATGGATGTCAGGATTTGATTGGGATACCTCTCGTTTATATACTGGGGTTTTTAGAAATTCATATATTATTTCTGATACCATTGTTTTTGAATTTGATACATTGATAAAAGATGTGATTTTACCTGAAAATTTAAATCACAGCAATAAATTATATCACTACGAAGTAAAATTGAGTTTTAGGGATAACAAGATTTTGGTTTACAGAAGAATAACCATCAACAAAGTAAATTTAAGTTTACCGGAAATGAAGGCCTTGGTTAAAGAGAATTCTGAAATGTTAAAATATGAATCCTCAAAAATTGCTTTTAGATTTTAGCAATTGGGGTTTCAATTGTAATCAATTAGGATTATCCGCTTCATGTTTCTTTTAGCAAGTTCTTAAAATCCAGAATGGATGACATGATTATAGAAAATCAAATATGAAGAAACACCACCCGCAAAACTCCACCACGCGGACCGAAGGTCCGCGTGGTGGAGTTTTGCGGGGAATTCATTTAGAGCATTTTACTATAAACATGTGACCACCTTCAGGGTCTTAAATTTCATTGAAAAGGTAAATTTTCAACTTAAAACCTTTTGATAATATTACCCTAAGAAGCGAAGATTTATGCTAATTACTGCTGGTAAACATGCGGATATTCGAATAATCGCTTTCTTTTTTTAGGCTGATTTAATTTTCTTGTAGCCAGTCAGATGGTTGTTTTACAAGATTTTCTGAAGCTAATTTTTTCTTGATTTCATAAAGATTCAGAATCAAATTTCTAATCCTCCGATAATTCGTATTTATTGTTGCTTATTCCGTAATTTCGCCCAAATTTTTCACAATGAAAGACATTTTTATTATTGATGCTTTACGCAGTCCGGTTGCCAAGTTTAATGGTGCTTTAAGTACAGTTCGTCCTGATGATTTGGCCGGAATGGTAATAAAAGCGCTAATTGGCAGAAATCCTTCAGTTGATGTAAATGCTATTGAAGATGTGATTTTAGGTGCTGCTAATCAGGCTGGTGAAGACAATAGAAATGTTGCTCGTATGGCTTTATTACTTGCAGGTTTACCAAGTTCAATTGGCGGAAATACTGTTAATAGATTATGTGCCTCAGGTTTACAAAGTATTATTGATGCAGGTAGGGCCATTCAGGCAGGTGATGGTGATTTATATATTGCAGGTGGAACAGAATCGATGACTCGTGCACCATTTGTAATGGCAAAAGCTGAAACCGCTTTCAGCAGAACTCCTGAAATTTATGATACTACTATTGGTTGGAGGTTCACCAATAAACGATTAGCAGAATTATACCATCCGTATAGCATGGGCGAAACAGCAGAAAATGTTGCTCAGCAATGGAATATCAGCAGACAAGAACAAGATGAGTTTGCTTTTTCTTCACAAAGCAAATACCAGGCCGCACATGAAACCAATCGTTTTGCCAATGAATTATGTCCAATTGCTGTTCCACAAAAGAAAGGTGATGCCAAAATTTTCGATAAAGATGAACATCCTCGTTTGAGTAGTTTGGAAGATTTAGCAAAATTAAAACCGGCTTTCAAAAAAGATGGTTCGGTAACTGCCGGAAATTCTTCAGGTATCAATGATGGTACTGCTGCATTAATACTTGCTTCTGAAACTGCTGTTAAATCAATGAATTTAAAACCAATAGCCCGTGTTGTTGCAAAGGCTGTTGCAGGTGTAGATCCTTCAGTGATGGGAATTGGTCCCGTTCCTGCTACTAGAAAAGCTTTACAAAGAGCAGGTTTAAGCATGAATGATATTGGTTTGATAGAACTCAATGAGGCTTTTGCTTCTCAAGGTTTGGCTTGTATGAAAGATTTGGAAATCAATCCAGGTATAGTAAATGTAAACGGAGGTTCAATTGCAATCGGACAT
This sequence comes from Vulcanococcus limneticus LL, assembly GCA_943361925.1. Taxonomy (GTDB): domain Bacteria; phylum Bacteroidota; class Bacteroidia; order UKL13-3; family UKL13-3; genus CAISCU01. Next base: position 23,467 of record CALRIT020000033.1, read on the forward strand.
CCATTGGGTGCAAGCGGTTCAAGAATTTCTACAACATTACTTCACGAAATGCAAAAACGTAATGTACGTTACGGATTGGCAACTATGTGTGTTGGAGTTGGACAAGGCGTGGCAATAATTTACGAAAAACTTTAAGGTTTAAATTTAAAGTTTACTCTGCAATCAATTGAATGAAGTTCGGATAAGCGGAAACGTATTTTGGGTTTTAATACGTTGAAAGTATCTAACTTTTGAAAATTATTGTATCCTAATGTACCGGGTTGCTAATGAATAAATATTTCTTTTCTCTTCTACTTTTAATTGGTTTGATGTTTCCGGACCAAACAATTGCTCAAAAACAAATTCGGTATACGGATACAGTTTTTACAATTAGTTTTGGTATGAGTGGAAGATTTTTAGGAAGTAGTTTCCTTGATTTTGGTGCCTATTCAAAACAAAATTCCCCTTGTCCTGATGATGGTAATTTTTCCATTGTAAACAGAACAAATGGTTGTTTTGGTGACAATTGGCGCAGATTAGAAGAAGATCATACTCCAAATGATTTGGCAGGAAACTTTATGATTGTGAATTCAGCGTACAATCCGGGTAATTTTCTAAATATTCCAATGAGAGCTTTAAAAGCCAATGGCAAATTTGAGCTTTCAATTTACATAGCAAATATTTTGCTTTCAACCGATGGTTGTGATGCTACTCAGCCAAATATTGAAATCTCCATAGAAACAAAAAGAGGTAGACGTGTTGCTGAATATAGTACCGGAATTATTCCCAATAATCAGGTTCCAATTTGGAAAAAGTATATGATGCGATTTACCCTTCCTGAATTGCTGGAACCAATGGTTGTAAGATTCCGAAACTTGGAAACAGGTGGTTGTGGTAACGATTTTGCAATTGATGATATCTGTTTGGTTGAATATGTTGAAGAAGAAGTTGAACCAGAAACTACGCTGAGGATCATAAAACCAAAGGTAGTTCCTCCTATACCTAAAAAGCCTAAACCTATTGTTCCTGTAAAACCTGAACTTCCAAAACCGCAGCCAGAAAAGCCAATTATTCATATGAGACCGCAACCGGTTGAAAAACCTGTTGAGGAAATTCCTGAGCTTCCTTTGGCTTATAAAGTGAATAGCAGAAACGATTTACTGATTCAGAAAGTTGAATTGCCTGAAGGCGAATTTGAAATCAATTTGTATGATGATAAAAAAATTGATGGTGATTCAATATCTGTTTACGACAACGGCAGATTGATTTTTAATAAAGTTGGGTTAAGTAAACAAGCAATAAGTAAGAAGTTTGTTTTGAATAAAATGAAACCCCAACATGAATTGATTGTAGTGGCTGAAACCCTTGGTGAATTGCCTCCAAACACGGCTTTGTTGGAGGTTGTTACTCCTCAAAAACGATTGAAATTTTATATCCATAGCGATATGGAATCAAATGCTAAAATCCTCTTTCAACTGAAATAGTTTTAAGAATTCCTTTTTTCCTTTTTTTACTAAACACTCAATGATTATGAAGAAATTAACGTTCTTGATGGCAGTACTTCTATTGTCATTAAACACCCTTTTTGCAGGTGAACCTCAAAATGAAAATGTGAAAATTTACCTCAGAAACAATTCGCTTTTACCTAAAAAAGTTGCCCTCATTTCTTATACTCCAGGTGTGCAGGGAAATGCAACCAGAATCTTTGTTTTGATGCCTTTAAGCAGGAAGAAATATGAATTCAAAACTGGTACAAAATTATACCTCGCCAACAACAAACAAGTAGATGTAGTCATGAGTGGCAGAAGTTTATTAGATCAACCTGAATTCCTTTTGGTAAAAGAAAGTGATGCAGGCAAATCCTTTGTGGTAAAGTGATTTTAAATTTGGGGTTTAATTGGTATCTGTTTGTTTAAATAATAATGGTTCTGTGTAAAATTGAAACCACCAATTAGGAACAATGAATTTGATGAAAGTGCTTTGGTTTTACGAAGAAGTTTTTCAATCCCATCGGGATGATATTATAGTAGAATCAGAATAACAGAGACCACCACCCCCTATAATGAACGCGGACCGAAGGTCCGCGTTCATTATAGGGGGTAAAACTAAATTTATTTCTACCTGTAAAATAAATGCTGCTGATAATTTTATGCATTCACGTTTAATCTTTTATTATAACAAGTATTTGCCTTATTTTTAAATCAAATTTACAATATGCCTTATCTGATTTTTGATTTAGAAATGACAGGTTCCGAAGCCGGATACCATGACATGATTCAAATTGGTGCTGTGCTCGCCGATGATAACTGGAAATTGATTTCAACATTCGAAAGTCTCGTCTATCCCAACAATGAAGAAACCTTTACCAAAGCAGCTGAAGAGATTCATGGTATTTCTTTAATCGACCTTGAAGATGCACCTATGTCGCATGAGGTATTGGAAAATATGGAAGCTTGGGTGAGAAAAAGCCTTCACCGTGAAGCAAAAGATTCGTTGAAGGACTTGGTGATGTGTGGGCAAAGTGTCATCAATGATATCAATTTTCTAAAAGAAGAATATTCTTATCTCAATATTAACTGGCCTTATTCTTTTAAGCTTATCGACTTAATGAGTTTATCTTTTGTTTTTTATCAGATTTTTGATGCCAATGGTAAAAAACGTCCGCAATCTTATAGCCTGAAAGCTGTTGCTGAAATGTTCGGACTTTCAAGAGATGATGAGCAACACAATGCTTTGGAAGATGCCAAACTAACTTATGATTGTTTTAAACAATACATGTTATTGATTCCTAATTTAAAATTGAATTCAAATGAATGATGTTGTAAGTGTAAATGATGCCATTAAAAGGGGAAAGTATTTATTAACTTATCCAACTTTGGCTATGTTTATCATCTGTATTCTTGCTCCATTGGTTTTAAGTATGTATGGATTTTGTCCACCCTGGTTTATGATTTTGGGAATGGTATTTTCTATTATTCCCGCTTGGATTTGGTGGAGTTTTAATGTTGTAAAGTGGAAGGTTTGGGCATTCTCCAATGTGAGAAATGTGCATGAGTTAAAACGTAAAGCCATCAAAGAAAACTTGATTTGGCCTGATGGCAGCTCTTTTGAAAAAACTGAAGTTTGGAATCAAACAGAAAAAGAAAGATGGAGTGAAATTCAAATCAAGTTTAAAAAGGAAGATGTATTTGAAGATGATTTCAATCTGCCCAATGAAAGCATTATTTATTATTCAAGAAGTAAAAACTTATTGGAGCTTATTATTATGGCCGCTTTGGTTTTTGGAGGATTTTATTTCTTGTATGAAGAATCTTATCTCTTTGCTGCAATAATTATTGGAGTAGGAACCTGGGGTGTATTTAAAGAGTACAAGGAATACAGCAATACCAATCCGCAGATAACCATTAACGACAAAGGTATTGAAACCGCGTTCTGCGAATTTGTTCCCTGGAATCATATTAGAGACGAACAGGTGGAAAGAGAAGGCAGTGGCAAGCACATCAAGTTTAAACTTACCTATGAAGCTTACGATGAATTGCAGGAAGTGTATATTGATGAATACGATACCAATGAAGCATCGCTGGAGCATTTATTGCAGGTTTACAGAGTTCGATTTCAAAAACGAAATAAAGTTTAATAACAGTATTCATGTTGAGTTCTATCAGAAGTATTTCTTATCAAGATTATAATTTGAGTAACGACAAGTCTATGATTGATATCAAAACCGTTCATCAATATTTGTCTGAAGAATCTTACTGGAGTAAAGGAATTGGATTGGAGAAGGTAAAAAAGTCAATTCAATTTTCACTTTGTTTTGGTGTTTATTTAAAGCAAGAACAAATTGGATTTGCAAGAGTTATTTCTGATTTTAGTACCATTGCCTATCTGGGAGATGTTTTCATTCTTAAAGAACACAGGGGTTTAGGACTTTCAAAAGCCCTAATGGATTTTGTGATGAATGAGCCTGATTTGCAACATTTAAGAAGATGGATTTTACTCACTTCTGATGCGCATGAATTGTACAAACAGTTTGGGTGGCAAAATATTGGTTCACCCGATAAATGGATGGAAATTTACAATCCCGATTTTTATAAATTTGATTAATGGAAAAGTATAACCTAGAGAAGACTTATAGCACCTTAAACCTAAGTGAGCAGAATTTGTCGGGAATAGAATTTGAGTTATGTGTGTTTAAAGATTGTGATTTTACAAAGGCTGACTTATCTATGAGTAATTTTCTGGATTGTGAGTTTGAGAACTGCAATTTTAGTATGGTTAAACTGGCAAATACTGGCATACAAAGTGCCAAGTTCAAAGATTGCAAAATGTTGGGAGTTGACTTTTCACGCTGCAAAGATTTCTTGCTATCCTTTCGTTTTGAAAGCTGCAAAATTGACTATTCCTCATTTCATGGAAAGAAAATAAGTAAAACAGTTTTTATGAGCTGTAGTTTAAAGGAAGCCAATTTTGTTGATGCCGACTTAAGTTCTTCTGTATTTAAAGATACCGATTTATCTGCCAGTGTTTTCAACCAGACAAATCTTGAAAAAGCAGATTTAAGAGAAGCATATGGTTTTATCATCGACCCTGAAATCAACAAACTAAAAGCAGCCAAATTTTCTACAAATGGATTACCCGGTTTATTAATGAAATATGGGATTAAGGTGGAGTGAGAGTGAATATTTTGAAGTATTGCGTTCTTGAGTTAAGATTATATTTTATTATAATTAAAACCTAATTTAGTGGTTTTGGCAATTTATCTTAAGATTTAGGTTAACTTGAACTAAAATGAACAAAAGAATTTTACTACTATCTTTTATCTTTATATGGATAAATGGTTACACTCAAGAGTTTCAATACAAAAAACAATTTGATGCTATACATAAGCTAGTTGAGGGGTATAACCGTCAGGACTTTTCTATGATGCAGGAACCTTGGTTTGGCTTTGGAAAACTCATTATTACCAATAAACAATTGGAAAAGGAATTCAAACCTTTTTATCAGACTAATGGTTCTGCCATCATTGATACCATAAGTTATAACAATCGCTATGATTTTACTGCCCAGTTAAGAATGGTGAAGTCGCCAAGTGCGCGTGTATTTATGCATTTTCTGTTTAACGATAATGGCAAAATTGAAGGCATGGGTTGGGCATATCCACCTTTGATTTACAGAAAGAAATCCAAGAAAATAGTACCTGTTGTTTCTTTGGCTGAAGAACTAGATAGTTTGATTCAAAAAAGACATATCAGAAACAAAGAATTTCCATTTAATGGAGGCGTATTGGTGCTACATAAGAACAAACCCATTCTGAAAAAATCATATGGCTTTTCAAACTATGAAACTAAGGAACTTTTAAACGATTCGAGTTTGTATGAATTAGCCTCATGCAGCAAACAATTTACTGCATCATCAATCCTTTTATTACAACGTAAAGGCTTGCTAAAAGAATCAGATTTGGTGCAGCAATTTTTTCCTGATTTCCCTTATTTAAATATTCAGATAAAACACCTCATTACACATACGTCCGGACTTCCTGATTATGAAATGATGTTAGAGAAGAACTGGGATAAAAGTCGCTTTGCAACAAACGAAGATGTACTAAACATGTTGAAGTTAAAGAAACCTAAAATATTGTTTGAACCCGGTCAGAGATTTGAGTACAGCAATACAGGTTATATGTTATTGTCGTCTATTATAGAAAAAGTATCTGGACAAACTTATGCGAGGTTTTTGGATTCAGCAATATTTAAACCATTGGACATGACAAGCACCAGAGTTTATCATACCAGAAGATGGAAGAAAGAGTTATTGCCAAATTATGCTTATGGTTATGAATACTCCAATAAGAAAAATAATTATGTATTGGCAGATAGTTTAAAAGAGTACGATGAAGTGATTTATCAGGATGCGATAACAGGAGATGGAACAGTGAATTCTAATTTGAATGACTTGGTTAAATGGGATGAAGCCTTATCGAAAAACACCTTGTTTTCAAAAGAAGAATTACAGGAAATTTATACCAAGGCGAAGTTAAAAGACGGAACAGAAATTGAGTATGGCAAAGGCGTATTCATACAACAGGGTGGGGGAGTAGAGAAATTGATTTATCATACAGGTTCATGGCCGGGTTATTTGTGTATCATGATGCGTTTTGTTGACCAGGATTTGAGCATTTACATCTTATCAAACAACGCCTATTCAAGGTTTTCAGAAATGGCAGATCAGATAGCCGCCGAGATACTGGAAGGCTTTTAGAAGTAATTAAATCCATTTGTTTAAGTGCCCATAGATTCTATATTTGCGCTCCCTTTTCGGAGAGATGTCTGAGTGGTCGAAAGAGCACGCCTGGAAAGTGTGTATATGGGAAACTGTATCGAGGGTTCGAATCCCTCTCTCTCCGCCGGAAAATGCCTGGCCGAAGGCAGCAAAAAAAAGAAAGAGAGCGAATCAAATTTATTTGAATTCGCTCTCTTTCTTTTTTTTGCTCAATCCACGGAGTGGATTAGGCATTTTCCGAAGCCATCCCCCTCTAGGGATCATCGCCAAAGCGATAATCCCTCTAAGAAAATCTCACTTGATATACTAAAATGGCAAGAGCAAAGCTCAGGCATTTATTTTCCCAAAGCCATCTAAATTACCAAGAAATATTTTACCTTATTGTGAAAGGTATTCTGCAACCCAATTGGGTGTTTGAATAGAAGTATTAATTACAACATTCATCCCATTTGTAATTTCAGCTATTAAATATGCCTTTTCGT
>CALRIT020000034.1:0-22432 GCA_943361925.1 Vulcanococcus limneticus LL
ATTTTCTCTTTTTTCTTTGCTGAAAATGGTTGAATGGGCTTTTTCTTTTTTCGGTTCCCCTCGCACTTCATACACAATCTTCGCGAGCTTGTCATAATCAATCCATCATCATCTCCACATCCTTCAATTTTACCCGGTTTCCCGATGCATTTTCCCCTGTAAGGTTTAAACATTTGTTTCTAATCATAAGTACTGAATTAGGAAGCTTAAACATAAAAGTATCAATAGTTATAAAAAGAGCCAAACCCACGCATATACATCACATAAGATTGTTGTATATGCGTGGTTTTATAACGCCAATAAATGAGTTATGCCTCATGCTTTTGAAGCGACTCAATCTGAATATCATTTTCTAATTCATTACCCCAGATATCCCAACCTTCCCTTTTTTGACGTGCAAACATTTCAAGTTTTAATCCTGGAGAAGTTTGCTCAATCATTTCATAGAAGTAATTAGGTTTTTTTGAGTGCTTGGGTGCTCCATTTTCATAATTGCGCTTTACATTGTGCCAAGTGCTATCAATTGTTTTTAATGCTTTGAGCTTCCCTTTTTTGGCAAATAACAAGTATTCTGTATTTATTTTAAATGTACCTCCAAGCCCTCCACCCATTCTGTTTTTTGCCCAAACAATTGTAGTAGAGTATTCAAACCCCCATGCTTTAATAACATCAAATGCATAAGGCAAATGTGAGTTTGTCACCCATAAGTATAAATGGGCATCATCTGCAGCAATTTCAGAAACATTCAATCCTTTTATTTCTTCAATTGTCATTGATGGGTATTCAGTATCCCTACTTTTATTGGAAGCAGGAACAAAAAGCTGTTTTCCGTTTTCCATTTTATAGCCAACTAATGGTCTACCGGCTTTAATCTTCCAAGGAGGATCAGCATAAATAACATTGTACTTCTTGACTGAGCACGAAGGCATAACACCACCTACCCGCAAAAGGGGCTTCATGCTTTCAAATGGTGTTCCTTCGTTGAAATATAAATCTGTTTTCATAATTAAAATTTGTTGTTAAAGTCCCCTTCTGCGGGTAGCTGCATTACGTTATGCCCAATGCTATCGACTCGCTAAAATGGAAGTTCGTTAATATCTGGACGACAATCTTTAACTTGAAACTCTACTATTTCAAAAGACTTGAGTGAACACAATACATATGCTTTTTTACCGTATTGTTTAGCAAGTCTTTTTGCTTCCAGTTCAGCTCCATCAATAGTTGCGTGTTTAAATGTTGGTGTTCTTTCATTTTCGAGATACACCATAAAAAAATGTTGATTTTGCATTATTGTTATTTATTAATTGTAATTAGTATTTGAATTTATGCTGAAAAAAAACACTGGGCATAACACCACCTAAACGAAAGCGGGCAAAAGTATTCTACCACACAGCCCGCCTTCGTTTAGCTGCATTACGTTATGCGAGATGCTACGAACCGCACTCCGAAAAAACTTCACAGCTTTCGCCACCGACTAAATCCAATTCTAATTGGTGGTTTTCGACTGGAAATATTATTGCATCATCATTTACAGAACCAACAAAGGTTTTTGACTGTTCTATAATTTCAGAAGCTGACCTATCGCCCCGAAAAAATCTTCGTGGCAACTTCAATTCCTTACCTCTTTCAATTAATCGTTTTTTTACGTTTTCAGAAATAAAATTTTCATATTTCTGTTCCATTTTTGTAGGAAAATCAAAAGCGGCTTCGTTTTCTTTAGCAATTGTAAATAGTTTTTTATCTGCTTTTTTCCAGCACCATTTACAATTTCCTTGATAGCCTTTCAATTCTAATCTAAAAGGTTGTTGCGACCAAAATAAATTAATCATTGGCTTTGTCATTGGTATTAGTTCATTATTAATTAAAGGGTAAATAATCCCTATTTCTTTTGCTCTTGCATTCATTCTATCGGCTTCATCTTTTCTAATTCCAATTGCCAATAAATATTTTGATTTACCCCAAATACTTTTAGTGTATGAAGTTATTGGGCGTTCTTTTAATTCCCTTGTGCAAATACTCATATTTTGGTTTGGTATTCCAAATTTTGCAATTGCAGCTTCAAATGGTTCTCCGTTTCTTGAACATTCGTCAATTGAAACTACTTTGTGTTTTGTTCCTTTTCTAAATTCGGGATTTACAACCGCTTCAACCGCAACTACTGGAAATCCAAAATAGTTACTGCATTTTTTTACAAAGTCTAAAGTTTCTTCATTCTCTTGTCCAGTATTTGCAAAAACAAACAACATTTCATATTTATCTTGGCAATGTTTCCAAAGCCATTGAGCCATAAAAGCTGATGTTTCGCCACCTGAAAAACTTACTAATAATTTTTGTTTCATAATTCTATTTTAAATTCGTGAAAAGCACCTCGCATAACAGCACCTACAAGCAATTGAAAAATCCAACGCTTGAGCCAACGCAATTTTTCAACTGCGTGTAGCCGCAAAACGTTATCGGCAACCCTAAGCGATATCACCGAAAGTTTGAGAATAGTATTGCTCACAATTGAATGGAATATCTTTAGTTCCACGTTCAGAACCAGCAACAAAAGCATTTTCAATTTGCTCACGTTCTTCTTGAAGCATTCCCTTAAATGTAATTTTAGCCATTACCAAATTTGTAATTGCAGCATCAGCCCCAAACTTGTATTTAGCATCTTTGCCTTTCTTTGAATTCTCGACAATACTCATTTGGCTGTCAAGTAATTCAATAACTTTTTGCAATGTTGTTTTCATTTTATTTATTATTTATTTTTTTTATCATTACGTTATCGGCAACCGCCACAACTGCAAACAGCATTATCTAAACACCTTTGTAAATGTTCGAGCTGTCCAAGTCGGCCTTTAACAGATAAGTTACTCCACCTATTCTTTTCAATTTCACCATACCAATAACGAACTGGACAAGAATCGGCAGCCGATAACAGCATATTGCCGCTATTGGCAGTTTCTTCTTGGTTGTTTGTATTTGTTTCCATTAGTTTAATTTGTTTTTAATGATGCCAACAGCGGCAATATGCATTACGTTAGTGGCAAGGCTAACTACCGTAGATAATCAGAGCTATTTTGATAACAATGTTTTCGATTAGGTTCAGCACAATACTAAGTGTAGTTCCTAATGCAAAACCAATCAGAATTGGAGTTTTGTACTTTTTAAAATAGTTACCTATCCCAAATTCATGCTCCTTATTTTCTTCCTGCAATTCCTTATTCATTGCGATGTAATCTCTTTCATCCATTTTAATACCCCCAAATCATTTTTCTTAAATCTTCTGTTTTTAATTCTCCATTTACCCAAACTTTTCTACTTATTCCCCTTTCATCGCGGCCTAATGTTACTTTGTCACCAACCTTAACCCATCCAAATCTATCAATGAAGAAAATAGTGTCTGGTTTACTCCAACATTCATTACCGCGAGGATTGTGAGTAATCTTAGTACATATCTCAGTATCCATTATGTATTGAAAATCTTTTCGATGAACAAAGCAGTTTTGATTTTCTAATTGACAGTTATTAGGAATAAAAGTTACCCTTCCATATTTTCTCCTGCAATTACCGTAATTGATTCTGTGGCTTGCATTTTTCATTCCTTCATATAAGTGATCAGTTTGCTTACGCTTTTCAAGGTCCCTATCCATGAAGAAACAATCATTACAATTGCAGTCAATTCTTTGCAGTTCAACAATGCTTTCCTTATCCATTACTTTTCTCCTTCCAAAATTTTAATGAGTGAAACCAATTGATAAAACTTAGTGATGTGTAACTCTTGAAAATTGCAGTAAAAACCTAATTCAACTGTAGTGTTTAGATAATCCCATTCATCAGGTGCATCTTTAAACTTAAAGTGGTCTGTAACATGAATTTCAATGTCTCCTACAATCTTTCTTTTAAAAGTGGTATACTTTATTGAGTAGTATTCATCAGTACTAAAATCCTTGTCGTAATCTGTTTTAGGAACAAATCCCGCATTTATCAAATCGGCTGTTGAAATGTCGATGTTTCTTTCAAATGAGTCATTCGGAATTTCCGAACAAGTCATTCCAACATCATGAATGATAGCCAACATTTCAAGATTTTCAAACATTGGTTTAGGCATCTTTGGGTCTGCCATAACCCAGAATTTACCAATTTCAAACTTGTGAGCGGGTTTGGTGTCAACCCCCATGCTTTTGCTTATTTCTCCTGGTTTCATTTATAATTCAAATGTTTTAAAAATTGTTTCTCTTTTAAATCCCTTCTCAAGCTCTATTACTACAGTTTGAATTCTCGCATATTCAAAAGTTTTTCTCGGTAATGCTGTGAGTGATTTTATCCCATATTCTTTTAGGTACCGCATTCGAACGTCACTATCTGAAATTGTATACCAAGGCATTAGCATGATAACATTATCACTCATTTCCATGCATTGCTTTAGGATGTAATACCCTAATTTCATACCATGCACTTCTGCATTATCTGGAGCATTATCAGTAAATGCCGATTTACTTGAAAATGGAGGATTTCCTACAATGCAATCAAATTTCTCATTTTTATTGAGGAGGAAAAAATCATCTGCAGCAGTAATTGAATACTTGTCTTTAGATTCCAAAACAGCAACTATATTGCCAATTCCTGGTGTTGGTTCCAGAATAGTTTTTGCCCATTCCGGGACCATCTCAACCATATGTTTACATACTTTAATTGGAGTTTGATAATTTGTATCAATCTCAAATAATGATGGACTAATCTTTTCGCGATTTTTAAAAAGGGAAATTTGAGTCATATTATTTCAGGTCTACAGGGTCCACAAATTCACATCCTATATGGTCACATTTTAAGAATCTATGGCCATCAATAACTACAGGGTTACAAAAATTATGATGATGCTTTTCCATTCCCTTTTTAACTTCGTACCAAGATTTTTTGGTATTAGATTCATGAGTTACCCAAACCAGATAAACGAAAATCAATTCAATTATTTGCCAAAATGTTAAATTGATTTTGTAAAAGCCAGGTTGGTAGTCTTTTTTACTTTTCTTTATGTGTTGGTAATAATCAACAAAGGTCTTGTATAGTAATTCTTCATCATTTCTTATGTATAATAATTCTGACCTGTTATACCCTTCATCATAAACAAATTGGTAAAAATCTGCAGGAAGTAATTTTCTGGGCTTTTGGTTTTTCCTATCACTAAACCCTTCATCATACAGTTTAATCAACTCTTGCTTTGTCATGCTCCCAATTCTTTTTTGTTAGGAATAAACCCGGTCCCGTCTCCATTGGTTATTTCCATAAATCTAACTTCAACCTTTGCCGATTGTATGATCTGGTCTGCAAGTCCTGAAATAGCTTCGCTTCTTTTAATTTCTTCTTTAAGCGTTTCGCCTTTTAATTCTTCATCACTCAGTTTCTCAATTTGTGCGAATAGGTGATTCCTTAAGTCTTCAATTTTGTTTTTGGTTGCCATGATTAGTGATTTGTCTTTTTAATTTTGCGTTTGTTTTAATTAGTTTGATTAGTTCTTTTGGGAAGCGATGAACGGTATTCATCAGCATGTTTTTTGTTCTGGGCATTAATACCAGGTTATCAATTACGGTATTCATTGAGTTTCCATCTCTAAACCTTACAACATAACCTTCAGGAATTGGTCCCCAGTAATCTTCATAGATAAACCTATGAAGCAGAACCCATTTACTATCTCGAATTCTTATGTATTGATAGCGTTCTCCTGTCGACTTTCCTCTTAAGGTAACAGCTCCATCATAAAGTGTATTGGTTGGCTTTCCTCCCTTTTTAAACATGGTGTCTTTTACCTTGTTGTAAGTTTCAGGAGTCATTTTCTTACCTTTATTTTGTGGAATGTGACCTTTTTTAAATTGAAAATTCTTTCCGGCTTGAGTCATTTTTTGAAACCTTCCTGAACTTTCGGTTGATAGGAATTTTGGTTCTTTTTTCAATCCGCATTTTGCCGCAAATCGGTAAATAAATTTTATATCCCTGCCAAGGTATTGAGCAACATAGGCCGATGATGTAATGGGGTAATTGTAATAAAACCACATGTACTCACTTTCAGTTAGTTCTTGGTGTATTCTTCTGGCACTCATAATGCTAATTGCAATTGTTGTGGTTTGGTTGGTTTAAATTCAGTTGTGTTTCTCCATGTTTTGCATGAATTGCAGAGGCAAACAAAATCTCGTCTTTGTCTATTCGATTTCATTAGCCATATGTTTCCAATTCCACCATAATTTCTTTCAGGAATATTTCCGCAACAATTGCAGGCTATATTCACTTGGTGGAATTGGCAGACTTGTTCATCTTTCCATTTATTTCCCCATTCAGGAAATGAATAGAAGAAATTATGGTGAGCAAACATGAAGAACTCATTTGCTTTTCCATCTCGAAAAAATTTTTCAAGAGAAACTCTTTCACCGGAACAAATAGCCTCTGCAACTTTTAGAGTAAGGTGAGAAATCATTGTTACCTCCTATCCTTGTAATTTTCATCAACTCCAAGTTTTATCACATTGCACATGTGGCGAAGTCGTGAACGAATTCTGCTTTGGTATCTGGATTCAATTGAATTCTTTCCATCTGCAGTAAGGTTGGTACTAAAGTGAGTTCTCAATCCGTGTTCAATGAAGTGATCATATCTTTCGTGAATAATGTCAACCATTACTTCTTTTTTGTTCCCGTAAAGGTTACGAACTTCTTCAGCTCCAAGGTCATCAAAACAAGCATCCTTGTTAATCCAATCTCCGTTAATGTGGGCAGTAGCATTTTTGCCAAATGGCAACAAAGCTTCTTCTCCTTTCGACATAAAGAGCTTTGCCATGTGCTCTGTGGTGTAGAGGTTAAATCTTCTGAAGAAATTCTTTTCCAAAAGCGTTCTTTCACCAAATTGCACCGGTGTATCAGAATGACAGCAATCGCGCATAATTCTGAAAAGCATACTCTTACCTGAACCGGGGTTTCCCATCAACAAAATTCCTTTTCGTGAATCGATGTTATAGCGTTCCATTTCATCGAGATTATTAGTGAAGTAGGCTACAAATGCCTGAACTGCATCGGTATTTTCATCATCCAAAACAAACTCTGGTTTAAGCTCTTTTTGCGAGCGAAGTTTGGCATGTTTCCAAAAAATTCGCTTAGCTAAATCAAAGCTCTGAATTGGTGAAATCTTTAATTTTTCCTGCTTCAATTGCTGGTGTTGCGGCTGTTGATTTTCCTGTGAATTGTTCATGTTTTGGACTGCTTAAATTTTTGATTGTTGATGCGATGGCATTTTGAACGTGACGTTCGTTCGTGAAATGTTTCCCGATAAATTCTTTGTCGAATTCTTCATAAAATTTCATTTGGGAAATACCAGAATTGATTAATCGGGAATCGAGATACATCTTGTAAAATTCTTTTACAAGTTCACTTGGTTTGCCTTGGTATTTTTGAGAACCAACCAAAAAAGAAATTTTCGATTCGCGATTTAAATAAATTACGTTAGTATTATTATCTATTACATTAACACTAACACTTACATGTTCATTAACACTATCACTGACAACAGTGACACTATCTGACTGCTTAGTGTCAGTATCTGATAATTTATTTTCAGTATGTGTCAGATACTGACACTTAGCAACCTCAAAAGCTTCTGATAAACTTATTTCTCCTTTTTCGAATTTCTGAAACAATTCAGGGGACCATCGTTTTAAATTTGCTTTTTTTGCTCCTTCAGATTTTCTGCTTAATTGGTTTTCCCATTTTGCCAAATCTCTTTTCAATTGTAGCCTGATTGGTTCGAATACTAGGTTAACTATTCTATCATTCGATTTAGGTTCTAAATCGTTAACATAGGCAAGTATGTGCTTGAATAGTTTTCCGGCTTCAACATCTTTCAAACTTTTAACAGTTGAATGTAGATCGGTGTATAGGATAAACCCTTGTTTATCTTTTGCCATATCACCTAAGCTGGAATAATAGATTTTTGGTTAACTAAATCGGTAAAGAATTCATAAGTGAATTGCTGTTTTTTAAATTCAGCTTTTTCATCATGCGTTTCCGCAATTATTACTTTGTTGGAATTTCCTACAACAATAATTTCACCATAATACAACGCATTGCGTAATTGGTCGAAAAACTTGATTTTTGGGTTTTTGATTAAATCGGTCATTTTTTTGCTCTTTTAAGTGTTTTTTGTGCCTTTTTTCGTGTTTTCTTGAAAAACTTGATTTGTGGAAAGGGGAGGACTCGAACCTCCGACATTACGCTCTGACCAACTGAGCTACCTTTCCTTTAGGGAGGAAAACCTCCCACTCCTGAATACTGTTGCCATCAGGCGGCGGCCGAACGTCCTCCCGTTCTTTTTTGCTACATTACCCGGTAGCTTTCGGGACCAAACCACCCAACCCTTGGGTTATTGGGAAATCACCACAAATCCCAATTCGTTAAAGTGATCTTTTTGAGCACTAAATTCTTTTTGAACTGCATCCATCTGCAATTCTTCAAGCTCAACACTTTCTAACCAGAACCTCATGGTAGAATCAGTTAGCTCATAGCAGATTTCAACTCTAAATGTCTTTGGCTCTGAATTCTTGAATAATGGAATGCTCAACACAAAATCGGCTGCTAAATCGGTTTTAACCTCTTTTTTCAAGCCAATATTTCTGTTGCCGCGATTATCTTTCTCGCTTACCATTTCAGCATTAACTTTAGCTGAAAGGTTTTTAAGGTTTGAAACTAATTGACCGTGCTTTTCTTTATCAGCAAAAAAGAAGCGATTCATTCTCACAAACTTTTCAAGTTCGTTCTGGCCGTAAAACTTTTCTTTGTTAATTCCAAACTGGTCTAACTTTTCATAAACCTCCAATTCACCAACCACAGTTGTTTGGATAGGAGAGGAAGGATCAGTATTTAAAACAACTGATTTTAGTTTCTCATTGAATTCAATTGTGGCCTTTTGCTTGTCGATACCATCAATTCTAATTTTAATGAAATTTAAAACTGATTTAATGTCTCCCGCAATTTTTACCGATTTTGGTTCAATTACTTTAGGTGCTTCCCCATGACGAATGATAAGTTCATTACCTTGAACTCCTTCGATTTTTAAATTTAAATTACTCTCCATTGCTTACTTTATTGAAAATTGTGATTTGTCTTTCGTTTGGCAGTAATCTGCGTGAGCTGATTAGCTGACCAGAATTATCGAAGTATTCCATGATACCTCTTTCCTGGTCTGCAAATCCAAATTGCTTGCCATCCAACCATTCGCCATTCTGCATTCTTTCTGTAATTAATACAGTGCGTTGGGCTTCAAGCATTTTGATTTTAGCTTTAAAATCTTCCTTGATTTGTTTGAATTCATCAAGTACTCTTTGCAGCTCAATGGACTTATCCATGTATTCTGCTTGGTTTTGTTCTCTGTCTTCTGGGTCGAATTGTTTAAAGAATTGACCTTCAGTAACAGTATCAGCCTGGTTGTTTAAAAATTCTACTCGCTCACGTTCTGTAAGCTGCAGTAGTGTTGTTTGTACTGACATATTTTAAAAAATGTTTAATTTGTTGTTATTCTGATTTTGATTCTCGCGGTACTTTGGGTCATTCATCATTTTGCGGTACCATTTCCAAGTCTTACGGGTATACCCATGTTTTTTGAAGAATTCACGACCTTCTTCTCTATCAATCCAGATACAGAAGAATACTACTATTAAAACTGATGCTAAAATTGTTGTGGCTGCCATTTGATTAAATTTTAGTGGTTGAAATTTTAGTTACATTGATATTGGTATACATCCTACCTTTCGATTCTTTGGACCTGATTTCGAATTCAACAATTACCCAGTCACCCTCTTTCATTTGCTTAGCATACATATCATCAATTCGTTTGTTGATTAATGACATGGTAACTATGTTGAATTGATAGTGTTCGCCAATTGGCCTTTCTTTCGGGACCAAGAAATCAACATCTAATCTTCTGTGAGTTGAATTGTTTGCTCCAGGATAATCAACTACATCGTGGAATCTTTTAATTTGGGCTGTGAGTGCTAATTCGTTATAATTATTCATTTGGTAAATTATTAATATCGGCAAATGGATTTTCTTTGATGGCTGCTACTGCTTTTTGGTAAAACTTATCTGCAGCGGGGAAACCTCGGTAAACCTTTGATTCTTGATTTCTAATTCCTTTGTATCGAATTATATACTTATTGGTATATGGTTTGCGATTGAGAGTAACTTTAATCATGCCAACATTGGTTATACCTTCGCACAGGTAATCCTCATTATTCGTTACTGTAATCAATGGGTTTAGCGTTATTAAATAAGTACGACCTATTAAGTTCAGCAGCTACCTTAAACAAATGCACCTTATCTGCATACTCTTTGCATTTGCTTAAGCCTATAATTAGAATCTCACCAATAATATCATGTGAGGCATCAAACTCATGCGCCATGTTAGCATAATAGGTACAGGTTGATGTGTCCTTAGCATTATTACACAGCTCAATTAGTTTTTTACGAATTGCATCAGAATCAATTTCACCTATTGGAGCATCTTTAAAATGTTCATCAATAAATGAAAGGGTTTTAGGATAAGAAGGAATTGAATTCAATCTTTGAAAATTTGGAATTCTGGTAACGTGATTCATGGTATTGGCTTTTAGATTTTATTAATTTTAATTGGAATTAGATTTGTATGGCTCTGGCCTGTTTTTGAGATACCGGCATGAATGGTAAACATCAATTGAACTTTGTCTCCTTCTTTTATGAATTCTAAGTGATTGATAGATTCATCGAAGAAAAGAACTGAGTGATTACCTTCCCGTGTGGTTGCTGCTAAGTCTTTGAGTTTTAATGTGAGTATAAGTTTGTCTCGTCCTTCCACGTCTTTTGTTTTGCGGACGGGCTGTTTCTCTATCACTTGAAACACGTTCGAGTAAATGTTCTTGATTCTCTCCTGGCACATAAATATTCTTTTTGAAATAACTATTGATTGAACTTTTTGAAATTGATACGGTAGCGCCTTTTACTCCCTTGTTTGCGGCAGTTATTTCACCTGATTTAATAAGCTGATCTAACTTTTGCTCGCTGCAATTGGCATAATTGGCAGCTTCCTTCTTCGATAGCCATTCCTTATGAGGGTAAACAGATGCTATTGCTTCCTGAACAGCATTTTTTACCAATTGTGCAATTTGCTGAGCGTCCATATTATCTAAGGCGTTTCTTTTCAGGGTGAGAAGTACCAAGCTTAGCATTAAGGGGACCATCTGCTAACTTTGGTTCAAAATCCCATAGGTTTAGAACAGATTTTATTTTAGCAGCCTCCTGATTGTTAAGATTTAGAGTAATTGAATCGCCATTAGGCATTTCGGCCAATACGGTAAACCCATCAGCACTTTTGCAGCCTTTAATATCAGCACTGCTAAATCCGGTTGATAGAAGAATATTAGCCATTGCTTGAATCTTTGGTTTTAAGGGTTTCAGGATCAACAGCAGGAAAGTAAATGGCTCTTTCTAAGTCAGATAACTTCATAATACCCTCTAAGCCATTTTTAGTCGTATACCTTAATCTTTGGTTTCCATCACATACAACAGGTATAAGTGGTAAGTAATTTCCCATAGCAATTACAGGACTTGATGAACCTTTGAAGTAAAAGTGAGTTTCATCAAAATATGGGTCAGGTTCTTCTGGGCGAGTTGGAGTTCTTACATTGCTTCTTTCAACAATAATTCTATCGGCAAACACTTCTATTGATTCTTCCTGGTCTTCTGATGGTTCTGATTTCTTAAACCACACAAAGCTGAAAGCAACTAAAACAGCAATAACTAAAACAATTGGGATGATGTATTCCATATTACTTTTCGTTAAACATTTGGTGAACACTTGATTTTCTTACAGAAGCTTTTCGCTCCATATATCTTCCAGACTGAGTTTTTAAAATTCTACCTGAAACAATACCAAGTCTTAAGTTTCTGATATAATACTTTCTTAATCTGTTAACCAGATTGAAGCGGTATTGCACTCCATCAGCATATTTAGCTGCAAGTTCTCTTTCTGCTTTGTAGAGACCTTGTTCGTGAACTAATCTAAGTGCGATTTCTTGGCACTCGCGTTTTAATTGTTTTGCTTTCTTTTGATTCATGATATTGATTGATTAGATTTTACATCCTTGTAGAGCTTTTGAAAAGCTATCAGAACCCTTTTTTATTGATTCTGCCCTTTTTTTTAGTGCAACTGTTGCCGCTGCAATGACTTTATTGTAAACATCAATGTCTCCCTCATAATTGTCTATATTCTGTAACACTTTGTATACAGTTGGACGTGACACGCCTGATTTTTCAACTATTTCTGAAATAGTTCCTCTTGGCATTGATTCTATTGGAGTTTTAATTAATTCCATTATTTAAATCTTTTTATTAAATTTGTTTAATAATTGTTTAGCAAATGTAAAAAGAATAGAAACAATGTCAATAAAATGTATATACAAAATATCAACAAATAAATGTTTATAACTATGCATCATGGAGAGAAGCTGCAAGCGTACTTAGACGACCAAAGGATTAACAAAAGTGATTTTGCTGAAAAACTTGGTGTTAAAAGGGCTACACTATATCAGATGTTTGGTCGCAAAAAGTTTACAAAAGAATTGATTGACCAATTAAATGAAATGGGTGTCAACTTTTTGTATAGTCAAAATGTTGAAAGTGAAGTTCTAAATGAAAACTTAAATGAGTATAGTCCAGAGAATAGTACTATTGGTAGTCTTAAATATGTTATAGAGACTCAAAAACACTTTATTGAGCAACAAAAGGATTTGATTAATGGTCAAAGAGATTTTATAAAATCTATCCTACCACAGGTTAAGGTATCTATGTCAATTTCTTAATAACCATTCGAGTGTTGTATTAATTAATTTTAATACTTTTGAATAATTAAATTAAAATCTATGAAAAAAATACTTTACCTAATTCCAATTCTATTTTTTATTACTTGCAAAAAGGATCAGCCAATAGAAGAATCACAGAATAGTCAAATAGATACTGTTGATTATTATGTGCTATTAGATATAAATACTAATAAATTGGTCCCTACATCAAACATTAAATTCTACAAATCTCAGTATTTTGCAAATAATGCTGATAAGTATTGGTTAGTAGTGAATGAAGCTTCCTACTATGATTCTGCAGAAGTAGTTAATGTTAATTATTTAAAGGATGATGTAAATGTTTATGGATTTGGAATTACAAAAAGTCATAAATGTTACCAAGATTGGAACCCAAATAAAGATTTAAACAATTGCATGTTTGAAGGGGCGTTTAGTACCTACGACATGAAAAAATGTATTGCCGGATATCTTAGACCTCAGATAAATTGTAAAAGGTCCCAATTGGCTTTTCGTATTTATATGAAGGTAGATTAACCAGGTCCCAATAAAACAAATCATGGAAAACGAAATTAAAATTTGCCATCATGAGGAAATTTGTTTGGTAACTGAAATTCCTACTGATGGGAAAGTTCAGCAAGCAGTAAAGACTTATGTTAAATGTTCAATTTGTAATGAAATTCTACCAATTAGGTCAGTTACCCAGAAACAAATAGAGGTCCCTTTAATATCGATGCCTCGCTAAAAGTATTACCTCAGTATTACCAATTAAAAAACAGAGAATTGCAAATAATTGATTTACATGTGATTGAATTAAATAGTTCATCTGCCTTACAAGCAGAGGGTCCTTGGTTCGAATCCATGTGCCTCCACAAAAAAAACCTGATAAATTTTATCAGGTTTTTTTTATGCTCTTGCTCTAATTTTAATACAAATCCTCAGCATTATTCATGTTATGTTAATTTGAATTCTTTTTGAGCGAAATAATTAAACCGAAATTCGTTTTTTACTTATGATGAATAAATGGTTTAAATATTCTTTGATTACTTTGATGGCCTTAGTATTGCTTTTTTTTAGTCTTGCAATCTATGTTTATCAAAATCTTGATCAATTCAAAGCCTATGCGCTTAAAGAAATCAATAAACAACTGAAGAGTGAAATTTCAACTGGTAGAATTGATTTGAATCTATTTGCGGATTTTCCTCGTGTTAGCATAACATTTAATCAGGTTTCAATTACTGATCCTATTCAAAAGGATTCTTTATTATTTAAGGCTAAAAACCTTTACTTAGGTTTTAATTTTTATGATGTTCTACAAAAGAAGTATTTGCTTCAGTCATTAATTGCTGATTCAGCTATCATTAATGTTTATATAAATGATAAAGGAGTAGCAAACTATGATATTTTTAAATCGGAAGATGCTTCAAATTCAAAACCTTCATCGTTTAAGTTTGAGTTGAACCTGCTTAAACTTAAAAATTCATTCCTTAGTTTTAGACAAGAGAATCCCAATCAGTTTTATTCAGTCTTTTTTAAAGAAACAAGCCTTTCTGGAAATTTTAGTGATAAAGAGTTTGAACTGAAAACATATGCTGATGCTTTTGTTCAATCAATAAATCTTTCAGGACTAGAACTTATACATCAAAAACCACTGGTTCTGGATTTGAATTTTTTGGCTAAGCCTTCTGATGGATTATACACCATAAAAGAAGCTAAAGTCAAATTAAGTATGTTGAATTTATTACTAAGCGGAAATATTCAACAAGCTAAAACTTTCACTGATTTTAACCTGAATTTCAAAGGCGATAAAATTAAAATTCAAGACCTAATAAGTTTATTTCCTTTTCAATTACCCGAAAGTATGAACGACTTAAAAAGTGAAGGCTCTGTTTATTTTACCGGGAATTATTTGGGCAAAGAATCTCATTATTCGAAACCAAAATTGAACTTGGATTTTGGAGTTGAAAATGGTTCATTAATAAATTCTGTTAATGGAATTAAGTTGTCGAATATTTATTTCAAAGGCAATTTTATAAGTGGAAAAGAAGAACAACAGCTAGGAAATTTAAAAATTGAGGGTCTTAAGGCTCAATTGGGAGAAGAATCTTTGGAAGGTGCTATCGATATTGAACTTTCTAAAAATGCAAAATTGAATGCGAAATTAAAAGGTGGTTTCGATTTATCTGAATTTCAAAAATTAGTTCAGCTTAGCTCTATAAAAAGTATCAATGGAATGGCAAAGTTTAACTTATTCCTAAATGCAGAGCAAGTTAATGGTGTTTGGAATTGGATGAATTCTAAAAATACTGTTGAGATGGAAATGCAAGGTAACGAAATTGTTTTAAACGATTTTACGAAGCCTATTCAGAATTACAATATCGGCTTTGTTTTAAAGGATGAGAATATTCAAATTTCAAATCTTGAATTGAAAATTGGTAAAACTGATTTAAAAGGTAGTGGATATTTACCGGGATTATTATCAGAAAATAAAAGTAAAGTATTGGAAATCGATTTAAAATCTGAATCCAATTATTTAGATGCTCAAGATTTAATGTTTTATGAACCATCAAATTCAAATACAGAATCTACTCAATCTTCAAGCAAAGAAATTCTAATTCACCTAAAAGCAAATGCCGAATCGTTTAAATACCAGGATTTAATTGGCAAATCATTTAAAGCTGATCTTGAAATTAAAAATGGCTCGATAAATATTATCGATTTAAAACTAAATGCATGGGGAGGTTTAGTTCAAACCAGCGGAACATTCGACTTTTCAGGAAAGAATTTTATTCTTGAAGCAGAACCAAAACTTCAAAATGTTAAAGTGAAACAGTTACTCAAAGAGTTCAATGATTTTGCTCAGGATGCTATTAAATCAGAACATATTGATGGAACTTTGAGCTGTAATTCAAAAGTGCTTATGGTTTGGGATGATAAATTTAATTTTCTAAAACCAAAGTTTAAGGCAGTTGCAGAATTAAACATGAAGAATGGTCAGCTTATTAATTATCAACCCTTATTCGCACTTTCAAAATTTATTGATATAAATGATTTAAAAAATTTGAAGTTTAGTGAAATGTCAAATACCCTTGAAATAGTTAATGAGAAAATGATTATCCCAGAAATGGATATTAAAACAAACGCTATTTCATTAAGTATTTCAGGCAACCATACTTTTGAAAATTATTTAGATTATCACTTAAAAATAACTTTATCTGAATTATTAAATAAAAAGAGAAAGGTAACAGAAAATGAATTTGGGGAAGAGGCCGATGCACCGGGGAAAGTGAATTTGTTTTTAAGTATAAAAGGTCCAGCCAATAATTTAAAGTTTGTATACGATAAAAAAGCTGTAAGGGCTAAAATTGCTGCCGATCTTAAAAAAGAAGGAGCTACTATTAAAGAAATTATTAAATCTGAAATTGGTTTTACGAAAGATACCACAATCAAACAAAGCAATAAGAAAGATGGAAACAATGATGAACTTGAGTTTGAACCGGATTAATGGGTTCAAATTCTTAACCTTGCTTGTATTTGGTTTTATTTATGCAAATTCAACTAATGCACAAAGTAATTCTGAATATTCATTTGGAATAAGTGTAAGTCCTACAGCTTCAATTTCATTAATAAGCGGTAATACTTGGAATGATTATCTGGATTCTTCCAATTCAAATCAGGTATTCAAAACTAATCTACAAATTCATACCTGGTTCAACAAATCAATTGGTAAAGAAATGGATTTACAACTTGGATTGGGGTATGTAAATATTGGATTTCAAAGAGCCCAAAAAAATTTAAGATTCAAAGATTATACATACCCAGGAATTGCAACGGGTATTGTTGAAGATTTTTCAAATACTGAAAAACGATTGGATTATTATTATCAATTTCAATATTTACAAATTCCAGTTTTGTTAAACATGCAGGTAGGTCGTTCAAAAGATTTTAAATACCGGTATTCATTTAGCACCGGACTCACTTTGAATACTTTAATTAAGCACAAACTGGTTGCAGAAACTATTTCTGGTTATTATATTGATGGCAAGGAAAGATTCGTGCTCGATTCAACCGGATTTAATGCAAGAAGATTTTCACTTCAAGTTCAATTAGGAATGAAAGCCGATTTTAAAATTGATAAAAAAACAAGAGGTTTTGTTCAACCCTTATTAGCTTTCTATCCAATCTCAATTAGTTCGGGTGATAGGAAAATTAATCCTTTTTTATTGATGATTAACTTTGGTATCAACTATTCGTTTTTAGAATAATGCATCCGGAAATAAATAGATTTACTATTCGGGTTTATGGATTGTTAATCAATCAACAAAACCAAGTACTGCTGGTTCATGAGCGCATGCCTGAAATGGAATTCACTAAATTTCCCGGAGGTGGTTTAGAATTTGGTGAAGGTACTGCAGATTGTTTAATTAGGGAATTTAAAGAGGAAACCGGTTTGGATGTTCAGGTTAAACGACATCTGTATACAACCGATTTTTTTCAGCAAAGTGCTTTTCGTAAAACTGACCAACTCATTGCAATTTATTATTTGCTGAACTCTGTTGAAACGCAAATCGAGTTACCTGAAAATGAAATTGTAATTGATATTGGAGGAAGAAAGGAATATCTCCGTTTTTTTTGGGTTGATATAAATGAATTGACTGAAGATTTAGTCAGTTTTCCTATAGATAAATTATTAATTTCAAAAATTAAAGAAGGAGAATTAGGTAGATTGGCATAGATTTTTCTATATTGTTTTTATAATAGTATTCGATATGAGAAATCTAATTGTTTTTGCATTATTCGCTCTTATGGCGTGCAATAGCCAGCCTAAAGATATGGTGGAAGTTAAAGGTCCATTTGATTCTAAATCTTATAAAAGTAATAATAGATATTTTAGAGCCGTATCATCAGGTGAAAGTCAGAATTTAGAAACTTCTAAAAGTAAAGCTCGTTTGGTAGCAAACCAAAGACTTGCCTCAGCAGTCCAAACTGATATAAAAATGGTATCAGAATCTTATCAAAATGAAAGAAATATTGAGAATAATTTAGGTGATTTTGGTGAACGTTTTCAGCAATTAACCAGAGAAGTTTTAAACCAAAGATTGGATGATGTAAAAACAATCGGAGAGAAAACTTACGTCAAGAAGGACAAAAATTATATTACATGGATAGCAGTAGAAATGCATAAAAAGGATTATTACAAAAGGTTAAAAAGAGAAGCAAAGGAAAATGCTAAACTCACTGAAAAGGAAAAGAAAATGGTTGAAGAAATGATTGATGATGCCATTGAAAAAGCAGAGGACTAATATTTTCTATGTTAATTGATTGTTAAATTAATAATATTGTATAATTTCTTTTTTATATTGTGGGATGCCAAAACTGATAGAAAAAGATGATTTCGCAAAAGCACTAAAATTAGAGAAGTTGAAGCTGGATATCTTAGCTCCAGCCTTAATGAAGCTGCTTAAACTAGAAAAAGTTAATGATATTTATAATCAATCTTCAGGTGAAGTAGGTATTGATTTTGCGAATGAAGTACTAAAGCAGTTTGGAGTAGATTATGAAGTAAGTAATGATGATTTAGATAATATACCTAAAAAAGGCCCTTTTATTTTGGTTGCTAATCATCCCTATGGAGGTATTGATGGGATTATTTTGGTTTCGATGATCACTAAAATTAGACCTGATTTCAAAATTGTTGCTAATTACTTATTACAACAAATAACTCCTGTGAAAGATTATATCATTCCTGTAAATCCCTTTGAAAAAATAGGAGATAAAGGGATGAATATATCAGGAGTTAAGCAACTTTTGGAGCATTTAAAAGAAAGTCCATTAGGAATATTTCCGGCAGGAGAGGTAAGTGCCTTAAAACTAAATAACCTTAAGATTTCTGATAAAGAATGGGAACCGGTAGTTGGAAGGATTTTATCTAAAGCTGGAGTTAAAATTGTACCTGTTTTCTTTTCAGGCCATAATAGTGTTGCGTTTAATTTATTAGGTTTACTTCATCCTAATTTAAGAACGATAAAGCTGCCTTCGGAAATGTTTAATAAAAAGCAGACAATCAAGTTAAGAATTGGTAAACCCATACCTTTTAAAGAGATATCTGATTATAATAGTAAAGATTTATTGAATTATGTTAGAGCTAAAACCTATGCTTTAGGTGCTTCAATGCCTAAAGAAAGTTTAGTTAGAAATACATTAACTAGGTTAAAGAAACCTCAGGATATTATTAGTGAAACTCCAGTTTCTGAAATAAAAAGGGATATTGAATCGATTCAACCAGAAAACAAACTTTTGGATTATGATACCTACAGTATTTACATTGAATCTGCACAAAAAATTCCATCAATTCTTAGAGAAATATCACGATTAAGAGAAATTACTTTCAGAGCAATAGGAGAAGGAACGAACAGGAGTTTTGATTCAGATTCTTATGATTCATATTATAAACATTTATTTATCTGGGATAAAGTAAATGATAAGATAGTAGGAGCATACAGATTAGGGGAGGGAGATAAAATGTTTAAGAAGTTTGGTGTAAAAGGATTTTATCTCAATGAACTGTTTAAAATTGATAGAAAATTATATCCAATATTGTTTCAATCAATTGAAATGGGTAGGTCTTTTGTTAGAGAAGAATACCAAAGAAAGCCGGCTCCATTAATGTTGTTATGGAAAGGAATCAATTTATATATTAAGGCAAATCCTGAAAGATTTAAATATATGATTGGCCCTGTTAGTATCAGTAATAGTTTTTCTAAATTAAGCAAAGATTTGCTCGTTGCCTATATCAGACATAATCATTGGGATACCAAATTGGCAAAATGTGTAGAGCCAAGAAAAGGATTTCACTATCAAGCTAAAACAGATGGTAAAGGAATGCTTATGCTAAAACATAGTGAAGATTTAAAGTTATTAGATAATTTTATAGGTGATATTGAGGGAGCTCAAAAGTTAAAAGTTCCAGTTTTGGTGAAAAAGTACTTGAAACTAAATGCAAAAATCATTGCTTTTAATGTTGATCCAAAATTCAATGATGCCTTAGATGGTTTCTTATTGGTTAAAGTTGCGGATATACCTGATGAAGCATTTGATATGGTAAATAGATAATTAAAAAGGAGGTTCGTTATTAAAACAAACCTCCTTTTTTATACTTTAATAAGTGATTATTACACTTACATATATCTGTTTCCAACCCAAACTATTCTTCTATTAATAAAATCGGCATTGGTAAAACTTGCATTACCTGCAGCATTACCTCCAGTTAGATGAAAATCGCTAAAAGCTGCGTGTGAATTGATGAATCCCGCTCCTGTAAAGTTAAAAGAAACCGGTACATATATTTCATTCATTGCATCTTCGATTAGATTTCTTGATGTATCGTTAGTAGTATAAGCTCCACAAGTTAAAGCTCCTTTTTGTGAAGCTAATTCCACTGCCTTTTGAATAGAATCATTTAGGTTTTTTGTTTTGATGATAAAAACTACCGGACCAAAACATTCATTGTTATATAAATTAGAATCGTTTTCGTTTAATTCAATAACAACCGGACTAGCTATTCTTGCATCTTTGAATTCTTCATTTAAAATAGCTTTTGAATCCACAATCTTTTTATGATTTGATGAATTTAAATCATTAACTCTTTTAAATGTAGCTTCTGCCTGAATAGCTCCTAACGTGCCAGGGCCTGCTTTTGGATGATCTATTAAGCCATTGAATCCTGCTTTAATAGCCTCAACTGTTTCATCAAAACTAAGTTTACCTTCTGATGTTTGAACACCCTCTTCTGATAAAAAAATATTTTGTGGAGCGGTGCACATTTGACCACTATATAAAGATGCAGAAAATGCAATGTTTCCGGCCACTGCTTTTATATCTGCAACAGAATCAAGTATAATTGAATTAACTCCTGCTTTTTCAGTAAAAGTTGTTTTAGGTAATGATTCAATATAGTTTCCAAATTCAGAGTTACCTGTAAAATCAACTTGTTTGATTGAAGGATGTTCTGCCAGTTCTTTTGTTATTGGAGTTTGAATTGAATCAATAGCCATTTGTACGGTGTTGCTATCAAAACCTTGTTGTTTTAATAGTTGTTGCAATTCTGAAATAACAATAGCAATAGGTAATACTGATTTTGCATGTGGTTTTACTATACAAGCACTACCGCTAATTAAACAAGCATATAAACCTGGAACTGTATTCCAAACAGGGAAGGTAGAACATCCAATTACTAAGCCCAATCCTTTAGGCATAGGTTTGAAATTCTTTTTAATTGTTAAATCAAATTTGCCCATCGACTTAACCCAATCAGTTTCATGAACAAATCTTGTTAGTTCTGTATAACCCATAGCAATTGCTTCCAAAGCGCGGTCGTTTGCATGTGGACCTGAAGCTTGGAAACTCATCATATAAGACTGGCCTGTTGTATGCATTGTTGCATAAGCAATATCAAAAAAACGAGCTTTAACTCTTTCAAGTGATTCAATTAATAAGCCGGCTCTTTCTTCAATACTTGTTTTTGCCCATGATTTTTGAGCCTGTTCTCCATTAGCTATTAAATCATTTACAGATAACTTAGGGTATTGCACACCAATACCTACTTGAAGAAAAGGGGAAACCTCTTCACCAATAAATTCAGATGCATTTTGGATTAGTCCAGCAAAATTATTGTTCATCGTTTCACTTATCCATGCTTTTGCATTGGCATCTGCATCTTCTGGATAAGCCTTGGGATTCTCCGGATATGGAGTAAAGTATTTTCTTTCAGATAAAGCTTTTACTGCTTGGTGAAGCAATGACTCATGTTTTTGAAATAGGTTCATAGTATAAAATAAAAGAACAAATGTATAAGACTAAAGAGTTCAAACAAAGCGTAGCAGTATTATATATATGTAAGAAAGAATATTTTTTTCAATTGAAAAATTATTCTTTATGATGAAAGTATGAATTTACTGGGCGTTTCACTGTTATTATATTCATGATTTTTAAATTTTTGTCCTTCATTTACAGTGTATTTACAAGAAAGATTGATAATAGATTTGCAAATAAGATAAAGCTCTCTACTTTTGCAGCCCCTTAACGGTAGGGCAAAACAATAAGTTCTTTTACATCACAGAAAAATAATAAAAAGTTTTTCTTGCATTAAATAAAAAGTTGCATACCTTTGCAACCCCTTTAAGAGAAAGAGTTTAAAGATTGTTCTGTGAAAATTTAGGTTACGAAAAATAAATAAAAATATTTCTTGTTAATTTAAAAATAACACTTACCTTTGCACTCCCTTAACGAAGAGAGATAAAGAGAAGAAGATGAGAGGGGAATTAAAATTTGAAATTTTGAAAGACTAACGAGAGTTAGTAATAAAAATAAAGTTCTTTGAAGATATGAAATAGCAAGCACTTTATCAGTGATGATAGAGGTCAAAATTCTAGAGAAAAAAAATAAGAATCTTTTACTATGAAGAGTTTGATTCTGGCTCAGGATTAACGCTAGCGGCAGGCATAATACATGCAAGTTGAACGGGATAAGTTTAGCAATAGACTTTGAGAGTGGCGCACGGGTGCGTAACACGTATGCAACCTA
>CALRIT020000035.1:0-16338 GCA_943361925.1 Vulcanococcus limneticus LL
AAAAGATTTACCAAATAAATTTGAAGGTGTAAAGTTAAGGGAAATCAAACAAATGCCATGGGGTAAAGTTTGTTATTTACATGATCCTTCAGGTATTTTATGGCATATTGGAACATTTCAATAATCTAAAATGAGTGAACTAAAAGTTGGTATTATGGGCGCAATGTCCAAGGAAATTGAGGGCATTCTTGAATTGATTGATTCTGTTGAAGAAATAAAAATAGGCAATCGCACTTATTATGAAGGTAAAATTAATCATATAAAAGTCGTTTTGGTTTTTTCAAGATGGGGAAAAGTAGCAGCAAGTTCAACTGTATCTACCTTGATCCATCATTTTGGTGTGAATCAGATACTATTTACCGGAGTGGCTGGAGCTATTTTGAATGATTTAGAAATTGGAGATATTGTAATAGGCAAAAGATATATTCAGCATGATTTAGACGCCAGACCATTGATGAAACAATTTGAAATTCCATTATTAGGTAAAACCTTTATTGAAGCTGATGAAAAACTTTTGCAAACCATAGAAAAAGCTGTTTGTAATTTTGCCATACAACTAAAAAATAAACAAGTAATTTCAGATGATATCCTGTCTAAATTTAATATAGAATCACCCAGGATATTGATTGGAGATATTGCTAGCGGCGACCAATTTTTCTCAAGTTTAGAACAAAAAAATAAACTGAGTAGTTTATTACCAACTATTTTATGTGTTGAGATGGAAGGCGCTGCAGTGGCTCAAGTTTGTTATGAATATGGAATTCCATTTTGCATAATCAGAACCATTTCGGATACAGCAGATCATGATGCTCATCTTGATTTTCCAAAATTCCTTAAAGAAGTATCTGGTAAATTTTCAACTGAAATAATCAAAGAATACTTTAATCTTATTGAAACATGAGTACCACAAAATTATTAGCTAAACATTTCAAGGAAGTTTATTTTGGAGGTAACTGGACCTGCACAAATTTAAAGGAAACTCTCGATGATATTACTGTTGATGAAGCAAATTTTAAGATAGCAGATTTCAATACCATTTTATGTTTAAGTTACCATATTCATTATTTTGTAGAGGTTCAAACAACATTTCTTAGAGGATTAGAAGTAAAAGCCAGTGATAAATTAAGTTTTAATCATCCTGAAATAAATGATGAGATTAAATGGCAGGAATACAAAAATAAATTATGGAATGAGGCTGCAGAATTTATTCAGCTATTGGAACAACTAGATGATGATGTATTACTTCTAGATTTCATTGCTCCTCAATATGGCAATTACTTCAGGAATATAAATGGATTAATTGAACATACCCATTATCATTTAGGACAAATTAATTTAATAAAAAAACTAGCTCGAATTCAATTAAGCTAGGTTCTTGTCTCTAACTATTACCTTAAATATTTGAAATTTATTTTGCGCAACCAATTGTTTGCATATATTTGCAACCGATTAGTTTCACAATTATGAGAAGAGACGTATTTCAAGCCATTGCAGACCCAAGCAGGCGTGCTATTATTACATTAATTGCAATCCAGGCAATGACACCTAATGCTTTGGCAGAGCACTTTGATACAAGTCGACAAGCAGTATCGAAGCATCTAAAAATTCTACTTGAATGTGAATTAGTAAAACAAGAACAGATTGGAAGAGAAATTTTCTATTCTTTAGAAGCAGAGAAAATGAAAGAAATAGACCAATGGATAGCCCAATTTAGAAAATTATGGGAAAACAGATTTAATGAACTAGATAATATTTTAATCAACCTAAAAAACAAAAAAAAATGAAGCCCTTATTTGATTTTATTGCAGACAAAGAAAACAGCAGGATTTTAATTACACGTGAATTCGCAGCAAGCAAAAACTTGGTTTGGGAAGCCTGGACCACCCCTGAAATTATTGATTTATGGTGGGCACCAAAACCCTATCAAACAAAAACCAAAAGTATGGATTTTACTGTTGGAGGAATGTGGTTGTATTGTATGGTAGGACCAAATAACGAAACACATTGGTGCAGGGCAGATTATTTAAGTATTGAACATCAAGAATCTTATTCCGGTTTAGATGCATTTTGTGATGAAAATGCCAATATCAATCCAGAATTTCCAAGGACCAAATGGAATGTTAAGTTTGAAGAACATGGTAAAAATACTGTAGTTAATATCATCAATCAATTCGAAAAACTTGAAGATCTGGAACAAATAATAGAACTAGGATTCAAAGAAGGATTCACAATGGCTATGGGAAATCTTGATGAATATTTTGCTTCAAAAAAATAAACCGTTAATTTTAATCCCATCACTTATGAAAAACCCTAAAATCATTTATTGGATAACAACTGGTTTGTTTTCAGCATTCATGTTATTCTCTGCAATCCCAGATTTAATGGTGGTTGAAGAAGCTAAAACATTTATTCTTCACTTAGGATATCCTGAATATTTTATTCCTTTTATAGGATTTGCAAAATTGCTTGGTAGCATTGCTATTTTAATACCTTCATTTAATAAAATTAAAGAATGGGCTTATGCCGGACTAGTATTTGATTTAATTGGAGCCTTTTATTCAAACTTCATGACAGATGGATTTAACTTGGGTTTTCTAATGGCTATTCCTATCTTTTCTGTGATAGCGATTTCCTATATATATAATCAAAAGGTAAATCCAACTACCTAGAATAATTAATAGAAAAACTGCATTTAATAAGCAGTTTTTCTATTTTTTCAATAAACTCAAAACCTCATTTAACAACAATTCTGAAGCTTCAATTTCTTCCTTCTTAATTGAAACACTTTCTATATTAAATCCAAAAGGAATGTTTTTAGCCTGTGCATATTCAATCATTTCAAATGCAATATTCTTACATACATTGACCGATTTATCAAGAATATTATTTGAATGTTTTAAATCGTTATATAGCCACTTTGGCACTTCAATACCAAGCCATTCCATAAACTTAAGTGTTTTCAAGGAACCACAAGGAGCTAAAGTAAAAATCATTGGACTTAATTCAATTTCAGATTCCATTGATGCATAAAAATAATCAGACAATAAATTTTTAGCATTATTAGGACTATAAACACATTGAGAAACGAAGAAGCTACATCCATTCTGTACTTTTTTAAAGATTCTCAAATGCTCATCAGCACTTTTTACATGTCTTTCAGGAATAGTGACTCCGCCTAAAATTAAAGAATCAAAATTATCCTTTCTAAGTCTATATGCATCTGAAAGAGAAAAATTATTCTTTAAAACTTGTTGTTGAGATGAAGCTCCTACAAAAACAGAAAATTCAAGATCAGAATTATTTTTGAGCCAGGTATTAAAATCATCCTCATTTGAATTCGCAATACTTTTGTAAACGATTTTTGGAACATTTAACTCTTTTAAGAACTCTTTTGCATACATATCAGGCTGAACGGTTGAAATGAATGCAAACGGCCGCTCAGCTTCGGTTCTGTCGGTTTCATCCTGTATATCATATAATATTAATCCATCAATATTTGCCTTGTTTAACATGCTCAATTGCTTTTGCGCAATTGCATGTATCTTCTCCAAATCATTGTTAATTTTGGGAGGAGTTAAACTATAAAAAACGAGTCCACTTTCTTTATTTAATATTTTATCTTTTAACATAAGTTGAATTTTAGAATCTGCTAATGAGGAATTACAATTTGATTTCTAAAATAAACTATTTCATTTTTAAAATTCCATGTTTATTAAATTTAAATTATCACTAATAAAACCTATTAGTGAAATATTAGGAAATCGAATTTCAGTAATTTGAGTATATTCAAATTTTGGATAAAAAACACCAAAGGCAATTCCGGCGATGATTGTCATTAAAAAGAGATAAATTCCTGGTACAAGCTTCCAGTTTTTAGAATTCCCTTTTGTTTTCATCGCACAAATCAGGCTTAATAAAAAACCTAATCTTTGACATTTGGTAAGAAATTCACAAATCAAAAAACTTAATAAATTCTAAAAAAACTTGCTTTATTAAAAATTTTAAAAGTATATTTATCTGATTATTAATTACATTATGAAAACAATTTTACTCAATCTCTTAGCTGTTGCGGTTGGAGTCATTTTAGGAAGCATGGCAAATATGGGTATTATCATGATTAGTGGTGATATTATTCCACCTCCTGAAGGTACTGATTTAACAACCACAGAAGGACTAAAAGCATCTATGCATTTATTTAAGCCAATTAACTTTTTAATGCCATTTTTAGCTCATGCACTAGGTACTTTAGTTGGTGCAACACTTTCTGGATTAATTGCTGCTAGTCATAGAACCAGGTTTTCAATGGCCATAGGAATATTCTTCTTAATTGGAGGAATTCTAAGTGTTTATATGCTTCCATCGCCACTTTGGTTTTCAATAGCAGATTTATCATTGGCTTATTTACCAATGGGATTCTTAGGTGGAAGATTGGCATTTGTTCTGAAAAAATAGGAGTAAATGAAAATATTAACTTATTCGATATTTTTTGCAATTGGATTGTTAATAGTTCGATTTCTTTATTCCTGTAATTCATTCCAATTAAGTGAAGCAGACAAAAATCTAGCTAAGGCAATGGAATTTGATGAAGATGTTTTAAAAGAAATTAAACCTTATTTTTCAAATCCTCCTGAAGCATTTCATTATTCATTAGGAAAAACCTTAGTTAATGACAAATGGATAGAAACCGATACAATTGATGCAAAAGGAATTGCTATTTATGAAAATCCACCAAAATCTTCAGAAAACGTATTATTATTAAAAGATCGGTTACGCGCAAAAGGATATTCAATCTTTTTAATGGAAAACAATTTTGGGATTGAAAAACGAGCCGATTTAGTTGGAATTCTAAAAACTACAGACAAATATGAAATTCTAAAAATCATAGAAACTGATGGAATCAATCATGATTTGGAAAATGATAGTTTGATTCAAATAATTAAAAAAATAGATTCAACTTATGAACTTGAATTAATTGGTGCAGGAGGCGATTGGTGTGAGTTTATCATCCATAAAGAACCTTCGGATTATCAAAAATTTGCAAAAGAAATTTATGAAATCTGTCCTGATATTGTAGACCAAGGAACAGAAACAGTAGAGGCTTTGGCTGAAGAAATGAAAAGAACCAAAAGACTTTATTTTTGGTGGGATTAATTTATGAACAATAATATTTAAAAATACACTTAAAGAGGATATAAGGTTTTGATTTTACTTAGATAATTTGAGACATAAACAGCCTTTTATTTTATTAAAAAACTTGCATAAAAAAACGGCATTGATGTTTTATCTATGCCGTTTTTTTAAAAAAGAATTATTCTTAATGTACAGCGAAAGTTTTAGTTACTTGATTACCATTTTTACTGATAACTACGAAATAAATTCCCGGACTTAAAGCTTGAGTTTCACAAAATACTTTTGAATCTTTTGTTTGAAAAGGAATTTCAATCTGATGACCTAAAACATCTGTAAACATTAACTGAGCACTAATTAAATCTGCTCCTTCCAATACAAATTTATCGGAAGTCGGATTTGGATAAAGGTTGATTGATTTACCAAAACTTATCTCCTCTTTACTTAAAAACCAATCAGTAGTAAAACCATATTCAATTTCACTTCCAAAATCAGGTTGTAAAGTTTTAATAACTGAACCATTTGTGTTTTTAAATCTGATAAAACCAGTTCCTTGTGAACTATTTGCCCACCACTGAACACCATCGGTTCCTGTATCTTTTACTTTTAATCTGTAACATCCACTTAATTCATAAGTATTTGAATGTAGAGTTGTGGCTTTAGTAAAGGTTTTTGAATCGATAACATTACCCGATTCATCTAAAATTTCATAAGAATTTTCTGTGGGATTGTTATTGGTATAAAACTCCAATGTGAATTTTCCGGGTAATACTTCAGGTCTGTTAAATGGTGATTCCATTTTATTGTTGTATACATATTCATCAGCCTGTCCATTTACAGTTTTAATTTCTGCATAAAACTTATTACCAGATTGTTTAACATTACCTAACCACATGGCACCAATTGGCAAATGGAAACTTTGAGTATCAAGAAAATTAAGGTTTCCAGTCCAAGTAAAAGTTTGTTTTTCACCGCTATTTACCCAATAAAGAATTTCAACTTGAGTAATTGGCGAACGACCAGTATTTTGAATAGTTATTTGAGGCTTTGAACAAGCAGGATTTAATCGCGTATAAAGCACTTTATCACTTGGTTGTTGGATATCATATATTCTGGCATCAAGATTAAAACTAGCATCACCATAAGTTACCAATTGATGTGCTATATGGTAACGATAATCACCTCCAGCTTTTGGAGGTAATGAACTTGCATAATCTAAACTAAATTTAGAACCTGGATTTACCTTAGAAGTAATATTAAACTCCTTCAGTAATGACCTTTCACCAGGGCACCAACCTTCTCTATCATAAACCCATGTACCACCTTGAGGGAAAACAGGATTCTTAGAACATTCACTATAAATTCTCCAAACATAATCGGTATCACCACCATTGATATTTAACATGTGATTTACCACACCGCCATTCGCTTCAAACTCACCTTCTGCGCCATGTCCTGTAATTGTTGACCTCAACTTAAAACTCTTACCAGCGCTTAATGTGGGTACATCAACGGCAAAGTAGCGTGAGTTGTTATTAATACTACCAATTCCGGCAGCACCTGTTCTGTTGGTACCTTGCCAGATTTGGTTGAACTCAAGCACAGGTCTAGGAGGTGTACCCACTACAAACCAGAATTCAATGTCCATTTGTTCCTGGTTCTGACCTCCCAATGTCATTAAAATCCTCTTTTTACCTTTTAATAATGGAGCAAAATCTGTCACATCGAAATACCATGTTCTACCATTTTGCCCAAAATTTAAACCAATTCCATAAGGAGTAACAAAAGACATAATTTCATTATAAAACGGAAACCTTCTATAGTAGTTTAAGTTGCTAACCTGAAAAACTCCATCTTCCAAAATATCAATAGAATCGCGCAGTTCCATTGTTTCACCATCAAATATTTTTGAATAAAATGCAGGATAATATTGAGTATAAACTGTATCCAATTTAATTTCATCACTTGCTAAAGGAATTTGATTTGCCTTAGAATTGATGCTATATTTTTGAATAACTGATTTTTGAAATGGTAAGGAATCCAATACAAAAACATCTGAAATTTGAGATAGATAATCCCCTTTAATTAATGAAACTTTTGGTCTTATTTCACTTAAATTAAAAGAACGATTGAGCTCTTCTCCCCTATCGTAAGCCCAAGAAAAGTTTTCTCCATTAACCAAAGCATTACTAATCAAGTTACGCATTTGATCCCCTGTAGATTCATTCATTGGGTAGTAAGAAACCAAATTTTGTGACATTGGATGAAACTGATTTGGACTACTTAACATCCATTCTTTGATGATACTATCGGGAATTTCTTTATTCCAAAATGATAAATCATTGATTTTCCCTTTATAATTTCCACCACCGGTTTGATCTTTACCAAGTAGTAAATTTAGAATATTCATTAACTTGGTTTTACCTGTACCGGAATGCCAAAGGTTTCCATTCAGATAAATTTTCATTGAACCTGTAGTTGCATTTTTAGTAAAAGTCCAATGGTTCCATATACCTCCTTGTTCCTCAGGAGTCGCTATTTTGTTGATTCTATCATATCCTCCGGCAGCATAACCACAATCGAAATAAATATTATTGCTTCCATGTGGAAGGTGAATATTCAATTGTCTTTCTCCCTGATTAATTGGATATGCATATAAAATTGAATTCGAAGCAGGCATCAATTCTGCATCACCATAAGCCCAAAACTGAATGGTAAATTCTTTATTTATGCTTGAAAAACCAGTAGTATCAAGCCTAGCAAAGCCTTGATTTTTCAAATCAATTGCATAGTTATTATGAGTTGAAATAGAACTACCTAAAAAAGCAAAATCAACTTTAAACTGCAGTAAATTTTGTGGAACTGAATTCGTAAAAGAAAGCTCTACAACTACATTACTTGAACCATCCCAGTTAAAGGAGTTAAAAAACTGAAGTTGATTTTCACCAGTAACAAATTGAGTAGACTTGTTATAAACCTCTACAAAACCATTGTTGTGTGGTTTTCTATTATTCAACACGTTTAAAGAATCATGCTTCATTTTGATTTTTAGAAAAGCTAGGTTTGAACCTGAGCCTTCAACAAACAAACTAATCCCATTAATATTACCTGCAGACATTCCTGCATTGAGTAATTCAGATGCAAGAATAATAAACTGCGTTTTACCTGAATTTTGAGTTGCATTCAACATCAAATCAGAGTTTAAACCACCGGCACCAATGGTATATTTTGTTTCTGATTTTGTTGAATCAATTATTACATTTTTTTGTTTAAAACGATAATAATTATATGGTGCATTTAGAGCATATTTAAAGCTGTTTCCTGTAAAATTTGAGATAACAAAATTTGGGTTTGTGCTGAGAAACTCCTCTACTTTTGCTGAATCAACAATATAAGTATTGCAACTATAATCCCACTCTCCGCAACCCTGATCTCTGTTAGTACTATTTGAAACAAGTCCATTTTTGCATCGCATATTGTATTTAAGAATAATCTTCTCATAGGAAAGATTATTATCCGGAAAAATAGCAAAAGTATCTCTATTGTTGCTGCCATAATGAAAGGTTTTCACCTTTATGGTATCACCAATATTCTGGGCCTTAGAAGAATAGCCAATAGCAAAAAGTAAAAGAGTTAGTAGTATTTTTTTCAAAGCTGAATAAGTTTAATCTACCAAATATATAAGAAAATGCGGTATTTATTTGTCAAAATCTAAATCAACAAATGAGGAATTTAATTTTAGAAAAAGCTTGTTGCCAAGGCATAATTAAATAGAAAAAATATTAAGAATTAAAATTTTGAATAAAAATTAGATTTGAAGGATATGAAATTAAAATTAATCTTATTTCAATTAGCGTTTCTTTTAGGTTTTGGACTTCAAGCTCAAAAAATCAATTGGGTTGAAACATTTGGAGGAAAAGGATTTGAACAAGGAAGAAATATTATTTTAGATCAAGCCGGAAACTCAATTATATTAGGTGCATTTACTGATACCTGTTTTTTCAGCCCAAACAATTTTCTGGTAACAAATGGTGGATATGATATTTTTATCAGCAAACAAAATCAAAATGGTGGTTTAATTTGGACGTATAGTTTTGGTGATAATGGTTTCAACAAAGCAGAATCTATTACCAGTGATGAAAATGGAAATATTTATGTAGTTGGAAACTTTACAGGTACAATTGATTTCAATCCCGGTATTGGTTATGATACTCTAAGTTCATGGATCCAAAGTACAGGATATGTTTTAAAGATTAGTTCTACAGGAAATTTTGTTTGGGTCAAAAGAATTGGAGGATTCTTATCTGACACATTTAATGTAGTTGGGGCAATAGCTGAAAGTAATTTGGTTAAATATGACCAAAATGGAAGTATTATTATTGGAGGCAGATTTGAGGGAAATATTGATTTTGATTTTAGTTTAACCAAGGATAGTATTTTTCTGGGAATGGGCAATTATATTTTAAAGCTTGATACTGCAGGTAGTTTTAAGTGGGTAAGAATCATGAAGAATATTGATACTGATAAGATTTTCACCGCACTTCAAGTTAATAAAAATGGAGAAATTATAGCGGCAGGATTGTTTACAGGAGAAATTGATTTTGATTTGGGACCTGATACTTTTTTGATGTCAGCACCAAATACTTTATTCGCAAATTTTGTTCTAAAGCTTGATTCAAGTGGCGAATTTAAATGGGTTAAGAGTATTAGTCAAAATGGTTATTTAACTATAAACGATATCCACACAGAAATTTCAGGTAAAATAATTCTATGTGGAAATTTCGCTGATTCGGTTGGATTTAATCCGAATAATCAAATTAAAAAACATTATTCAAGCAATCAAGCAAATAGCTTTTTATGCATTTGGACAGATCATGGAAATTATATTCAATCATATTCTTTGAATTCAAATAGAAATAATTTTGCACAAACCATTCATTCAGATAATGATGAAAATATTTATTTAAGTGGTTTTGCTTTAGGAAAGTTTTGGGTGAATACAATCTATCAAACTGATACATTTTTACCTAAACAAAACAGTGATATTTATCTATTAAAGTTTGAATCAAATGGCCAAATTAAATGGGGTAATTTACTTCCAGGAAATGGAAACTTGAACCAAACCAATTTTATTCATAATACAGCATTTAACAAAAGTTTAAATCAACTTTTTTATACCGGATTTTTTATTGACTCAAATAATTTTGTTTTACAAAAATCTGGTATTCAGCAATCAAAAGGATTTTCAGATATATTTCTAACAAATTTACAATTGTGTAATTCTAGCTTAAGTTATGTAAAGCATAACGATGTTTATAAAATAAAAGACACTGCTTATTTTACTTGTTTTGATAAACTTTCAGGCAGTAATTATCAGTGGCAGGAAAAAATAAATGGTGTGTTTAGTAATATTCAAAATGATAGTTTAATATCAGGGACCAATACATCAACCTTAACAATAAAAAACCTAAAACTAATAGATAATGGAAGAATATTTAGATGTAATGTTTTCGCTGATTCATGTCTAAGTAGAAGTAAAAACTATACCTTAAATGTTGTTACTTGTCTTAGGCTAATTGATTCAATGATTTATAAACCCATCACAAATATTGATGAACCTTTAAGATTGGTAGTAAAAACAAAAGATCCGGATAAAAACCAATATGAATGGCAATTTTTAAAACTGGGAAAATTTGTAAGAATTCCTGATTCAATTGGAGTTGCTGGAATTGACAATGATTCTTTACTTATCAATCAAAGTAAACTAACTAATAACCAAAACTATTATAGATGTATCGTAAATCAGGAGGAGTGTTCTGAGAAAAGTGATTCAATCTTACATATTACAAATTGCTCAGGTTTAATAGGGCAAACAGACTCAATAAAATATTATAAAACAGGTGATACCATTCTATTGACTGTTCAATCAAAAATAGCAGAGCAATATAGTTGGGAGATGAGAATACTTGGCTCATTTATAACCATATCTGAATTAAGCACAAGATTTAGAGGTATGAAAAATGATACCCTTTTAATATTAAATGCAGATGCTAATTTTGACAATACCGAATTCAGGTGTTTGTTAATTAATGGGCCATGTCAGGCTTACATTGGAGTAACGACAACTAAGTTAAAAATTGAAAATTCATTAAAGAAAAACAATTTCGAGAAGGTATATGAATTGTATCCAAATCCAACTTCCGGAACAATAAGAATAGAAG
The DNA here is from genome assembly GCA_943361925.1 of Vulcanococcus limneticus LL. Lineage (GTDB taxonomy): Bacteria > Bacteroidota > Bacteroidia > UKL13-3 > UKL13-3 > CAISCU01. Next base: position 11,349 of record CALRIT020000035.1, read on the forward strand.
GACAGATTCCTTATAGCGAAAGGTATTATCAGATTTTTGATATAACAGGAAAATTGGTAACAAGTGGAATTTCAAACACAAATAGTACTATTAATTTGAGCCATATTTCAAAAGGTATGTATTTTCTGGAATTGACTGATTTAAAGTTAAAACCTATCAAATTTATTAAAGAATAAATAAGGCTTGCTGAAAACAATTAAAATTTGATAGCTTAAAATGAAAAATGCCAGAATGTGGCATTTTTCATTTTAAGGTTGAACCACATCATAATAAAAATCTTCTAAAGGAAATTTAAACCCGGGTATAAAATCTACTCCTAGGGATCTTTTGACTTCCATCATCAAAAAAATTACCACAAAGAATAAAACTAAAGTATACATTAAGGTTGTAAGCCTTTTTAAAAACTCATGATGTTCCTGATGTGCAAAAAAATCTTCATCTCCTTGATGAACATGTGGGCGGTTAGCATGTATCAAAGGCAATGGGTGAAACTGACCATCATCTTCTGCGGCCCTTTCCTCCATAAATTTGAATGTAATTTTATACTTCATAATAATTACTCTAAACCTTTGGTAATACTATAATAGGAATCTTCAAAAGGGAAATTATAATCCTGAAAGAAATCAGTCCTGTAAACCCTTTTAACCTCCATTACCATGATAAATACAATTGCCATGATACTTAAAATATAAAATACAGTTACCAATTTTTTCATGAGGAAACTATGTTCTTCATGAATTAATTCTTCCTCATGAGAACGATGGTTTAAAGCCATCTCCTCCTCATAATTTTCAGCAACTTTTTCTATTTTGAATATAAGTTTCATCTATTGTTAAATACGAATCAAATATATATATAATATTTTCATTGAAAACTATTTTAAATCAATAAAACATCAGTTTAAAACAAAAATCATGCTAATTAAATAATAGCGACTAAAAAAATTAATTCAAGTCAAATAAAAAATTAATCTAAGTCAATTCAAAAGAAGTTACAAGTCAGGCAATTACACTAAAAAAATGAATTATTCTGATTTCAAAAAATACTTAACTATCTAAACAAATAAATCATTTGTTTATTTTTTTGATATCAATCAAATATGAGTTTGGTTTTACAACAAATAACTTTTCATCCTCATAAGGTAAATCAATGATTTGCCATTGTGAAGTTGCAGTAATCATATCGTTTCTACTTTTTGAAATTGAAACTAGTAAAGGCATTTCTAATCCGGAAATAGGTGATTTTAGTCTGTAGTGCAATTCATGTAACCCGTTTTTATGAAGAATGAAATATTCAAAAACAGGTATTTCTGCGTTTTCCAGATAGCATTTAAAAAAAGGTTTGAGTTTCATATTCAAACGTTTTGAAAAGTAAGAAACCACATCTTCTGTTAGAATAGTTTGGTATTTAAACTTTTGATGAAACTCATATAAAGTATTTTGCCACAATGTATCATTATCCACCATATTTCTGAGGGTATGTAAAATCCATGTACCTTTATAATAAATATCGTTATCAGCATGATGGTAGAATACATCTCTTTCACCCAACATTGGTTGTTTATTATTTATCTTAGGCTTTTGCATTCTTAAGTAATCTTTAGCTCTTTCAGGACCAGCCATACATTCAACATACAAGGCTTCTGAATAAGTAGTAAAGCTTTCGTGAATCCACATATCGGCTTTGTCTTTGGCAGTAATAGAATTAGCAAACCATTCATGACCACTTTCATGAACAATGATAAAATCAAATCCAAAATCATTGTTTTTATAATTATTACCATAGGCAACACAACTTTGGTGTTCCATTCCCCAATAAGGTGTTTCAACAAGTTTATATCCATCATTTTGAAAAGGATAAGGACCAAAAAACTTCTCAAAACAACGAAGCATATATTTACTTTGTTCGAAGTGCTTTTTAGCCTTTAGTTCATTGTATCTTAAAACATAATAATCCAAACTTAATGATTCAATATTTGGTCTGGTATGAACATCTGATAGGTGAACATAATCACCCACATTAATACTAATATTATAGTGATTGATAGGATAAGAAACTATCCACCTAAATTTTTCAAATCCATCATCTAATTTTTGAGAGCCTGCTAATCTGCCATTACTAACAGCAATTAAACCTTGTGGCACCTCTATTTCCATTTGAAGATTCTCCGGTTCATCATCCCAAGTATCTTTGCAAGGAAGCCACATAGAAGCACCTTCACCTTCGCAAGCCATGCCTACCCAATCTTTACCAAGGCTATCTTGTGACCAGACAAAACCTCCATCCCATGGTGCATTTCTGGCAACTTTAGGAAAACCTTCAAATGAAACTTTAATAGAATAATCTGAATTTTTTATTAACTCATTTTGAAAGCTTAACATGATAGTTCTACCAAATCTTTTATAGGTAAGTGGATTCTTCTCAGAAATAATTCCAACAATTTTCATCGCAGTATCCAAATCCAATTGAATTACCTTACTTGATTTTAAAGCTTTAAAATGAATTTCATTTATTCCTGAAATAAACTTTAGATTAGGGTTTATCCTTAATTGAATTTTATATGTTTTGACATCAAAATTCGAACGAAATTTAGACAAACTTCCATCTAAACTATTGTTTGTCTGAGCATTTGATATTTGCTGCAAAGCAATCAACATAAGAAATAAAGAAAGTATTCTTAAAAATAAATTCACCATTTATGTAGAAAAATTTACTCAAATCTATGTTCTATTTTTATAATCTTGCCATTTCTAAAAAAAACTAACCAGAAATTGTATGAACAATCTGTTAAAAGGTAAAAAAGGAATCATTTTCGGAGCGCTAAACGACAAAAGTATAGCTTGGCAAACAGCAATAAAGTGTTATGAACAAGGAGCTGAATTTGTTTTAACTAATGCACCAATTGCCATGAGATTAGGTGAAATAAATAATCTTGCAGCCGCTTGTGGAAACGCGCAAATCATTCCATGTGATGTTAGTAAAAACGAGGACATGGAAAATTTAATCGCTAAATCAATGGAGATTTTGGGTGGTAAAGTAGATTTTATTTTACACTCAGTAGGAATGAGTTTAAACATCAGAAAGGGAAAAGATTATACCGATTTAGATTATAAATTCATGCACGATACTCTAGATATTTCAGCTATGAGTTTCCATAGATTAATGCAAACTGTTTATAAAATGGATGCAATTAATGAATGGGGTTCGATAGTTGCTCTTACTTATATTGGTGCACAAAAAGTATTTCCAGATTATAGTGAAATGGGTGATGCAAAATCATTGTTGGAAAGTTTTGCCAGAGGATTTGGATACCGTTTAGGAAAAGAGAAATCAGTTCGTGTAAATACTATTTCACAAAGTCCAACAAAAACTACAGCAGGCAGTGGTGTAAAGGGTTTTGGCGATTTTTATGATTATGCTGAAGCTTTATCTCCACTAGGTAATGCATCTGCTGAAGATTGCGCCAATTATACTGTTTTAATGTTTAGTGATTTGAGTAGAAAGGTAACTATGCAAAACCTATTCCATGATGGTGGTTTTAGCAATACCGGCTTTAGTTATGATGTTTTCAAAATGATGGAAAAGAAATCAGAATAAAAAAAAAGATCCATTGAGTATCAAAACAGGCTGCTTCAAGTATATGAAGCAGCCTGTTTTATTTATAGATTAGTTAATAAATCCAACTAATTTACCACATGCATTTCAGTTAATAAATGATTGGCTTTAGCAACCTTTTCTAAAATCCAGCAAACATATCTGATATCAACAGCAACACTTCTTGAATAAGCTTCATTCCATGCGTAATCATTAATAGTAGCAGTATAAGCTCTATCAAAATTTACTCCAACGAGGTTACCATCTGCATCCATAACCGGACTACCGCTATTACCACCTGTTGTATCTAAATTATACAAGAAGTTTACCGGCAAATCATTTAAATCGGGATGCATATAAGAACCGAGATCATGCAAAGCATATAAATCTTTAATAGCCTGAAGCAATTCATAATCCTTTCCATCTTCCTTTTCAATTACACCTTTTAATGTTGTAAAAGGTTTGTTCCATTCAGCATCATTTGGGAAATAACCTTTAATATAACCATAAGTGAAACGTAAGGTAGCATTGGCATCTGGAATAAACTGGGTTTTCTTAAATTCACTTTTTGCATCAACATATTTGGCTAAAAGTAAATTTAATTCACCTTCTCTTTTTCTGTCTTGTTCATCATATTTATTCACTTCTTTATTCATTTCATGAGCGAATTTTATGATATCATCATTAAGTCCAAAAACTGCAGCCGAACTATCAGCAAGAAACTCCAGCATTAGAGTTGAATTTAGAATTTTGGTTTTGCTAAAGAATTTTTCTATTGTCTTTAATCTAGCTTCTTCTGTTTTATTTTTCTTATAAAAACCTATAACAGCATTTACTTCATTATCAGAATTATGTTCTTTGGCATCTGCAAACATTTTGATTAACAAAGGTTTTTCAACTGATGGGTCCATTTGAGCAAATAAACGCTGATAAAGAGATTTTAAACGAGGTACTTGTTTAGATAAAAATGCTGCCTTTTCTTCCTTACCTTTAATTTGATTGTAGGATGTTTTATAATTATCTACTGCGGCTGCAAACTGAAATGTCGGTGATAAATTATATAAATAATCATAGAACAAATTTCTAGGTGCATATCTGATGATCTCATCATATAGTTTATTTACTTTAGGAATAACATCGCCATACTTTTTGTTTAATTCAGAATCAGATTCAAGAAACTTTTGCATTTCCTTTTCTTCAGCCTTTTTCTTATCGGTTAATCCTACCCTTCTAAATCCTTGTAATTTACCTTCGTAGTTTTTAGCAGTATTTGCCAAACTTTTAATTTTAGCAGAATATTTCAATTCAAGAAACTCATTGTTTTCGCCTAATTTTTCCATGTAATTGATTTCCCAGTTAAACAAATCACTTACATACTTTAACATGTATTTTTCAT
>CALRIT020000036.1:0-11424 GCA_943361925.1 Vulcanococcus limneticus LL
ATCATAAAATCAATGAGCAATACCTTCAGAACTACCTGGATGAATTCTGTTATAAATTGAATAGAAGATATCTGGGAGAAAATATTTTTTCAAGATTAACTTTGGCAGTCGCAAAAAGTTACTGGTAAAGTAGCGGATATTCGTTAAATCTTATCAATTTTATTTTGTGATTATTAAAATTTAATTTCAATATAAAATAAATTTCATGCCAAAGTAAATATTGTAATGAAATATTAAACCAATTGTTAATGAAATATGGGTTAACCCTTAGAACAAAAATCAAATTAAAGAAGATGAATTTTAATGCAAGTATCTCTTCAGTAGCACATTGTAATATTAATTAAACTGAATACATGGGTTCAAAATATTGAGCTAAAAATTTCTAAAGATTCCGGCTTAGGGATGGTCGTGGAAAGCCTGTTGCAGCTATGGCTTGCAGGTGTATGGATTTAGCGGCGACCGGAGGAAGCCCGGTAAAGCCATAACAGCTGCTGCCATAGCCAGACAGCTTGGAACAAACAGCCTGGCCGGCAGGCTTGGTAGGATTATTTTTAGCAATCAATTTTACTGAGCCTGACGGCAAGCCCCAAAAAATAAATCGCTTATTATTGAAAAGAAATTTACTTCTAAATCCTATTTAAAAGGTTCTTGATTTTAGTTTAGGATTGATTTAAACAAATCGAAACTAACTCAATAAATCTGCCAATTTTCTATCGTTGCTTAATCTTGGTACTTTGTTTTGTCCACCTAATTTTCCCATAGAACGCATGAGGTCGATAAAGGCGTTTTTGTTGAGTGATTTTAGTACAAGCGGACGTAATATTGAGCCATCGATTAAGTCTTTATAATAGATATTTTTTAACTGCATGGCTTGATCTACTTCAGCGGCAAACTGTTCCAAATTAGCAGGCTCATTTGCAAACTCAACAAACCATTCGTGATAAGGTAAACCTGACTCCGGATTGACCTGAGGTGCCACCGTAAATTCAATTACTTCAATGCCATATTTCTTTGCAACACTCATAAATGCAAACTCAACTTCCTCTCCTATTACATGTTCTCCAAATGCGGAAATGAAATGTTTAATTCGTCCGCTTACTACAATGCGGTATGGATTTAATGAAACAAACTTTACTGTATCACCAATATTGTATCCAAATAATCCTGCATTTGTATTTAAGATGATGGCATAGTTTTTATCTAACTCCACATCTTTTAATGAGATTCTTGTTGGGTTTTCATTGAAGAATTCATCAACCGGAATGAACTCATAAAACGTTTGATTATTGGTTAATAACAATAAACCTTTTTCGGTTTGTGTATCCTGATAAGCAATAAATCCTTCTGATGCAGGATAAGTTTCGATGGTATCGATTTTTCTTCCAATGCTTTGTTCGATGCGAGCTCTGTATGGTTCGAAATTTACGCCACCATAAACAAATACAGAAAAATCAGGGAACAATTCGCCAATGGTTTTGCCACTTTTTTGCATTAACAAATCGAAATACATTTGAACCCAAGGTGGAATTCCACTTATCAGACTCATGTTTTGATGATAGGTTTCATCTACAATTGCTCTCACTTTTTCTTCCCAATCATCGATACAATTTGTTGGGTAAGATGGTAATTGATTGGTTCTTAAATATTGTGGAACATGGTGGTTGACAATGCCACTTAATCTGCCTGTAAAAACACCATTTTTCTTGTCCATTTCGGGACTACCAGATAGAAATATTAATTTGCCATCAACAAATTTTGAATTGCCAGTTTCGGCGATATAACACAAGAGTGCGTTTCGGGCAGAATTGATATGAAAAGGAATGGATTCTTTTGTTATGGGAATGTATTTAACACCAGAAGTTGTACCCGAAGTTTTAGCCCAATATAAAGGTCGGCCGGGCCAACAAACATCGGCTTCACCATTCACAGCAGCTTCAATATAAGTTCTTAAACCTTCATAATCTCTTACAGGAATATTGGCTTTAAAATCTTCATAAGATTGAATAGAGGCAAATTTGTGGTCTTTACCAAATTTGGTATTGGCAGCTTTTTGAAGAAGTTCTTTTCTGATTAACTCCTGGTGTTCAAGTGCTAATGAACTATCCTTTTTAACTTTTGAAGAAATATATGCAGCAAAAACTTTGGCTAAAACAGATTTAATTCCCATAGATGTGCAAGCTATTTAAATTTTATGAAAATTAAACCTGAAATTTTGATTCCTCCATAGCCTTGTTGGCTTCAGCCCAAGGCTATGGAGGAATTAGGAAGATTTTGTTGGCCGGTTTTTATTCAATATTCAATGAATAATTTAACCAATTTTATATAACAAAAAGCCGGAAATCGTTATGAAATCCGGCTTTAATTTATGTTTCGAAAAACTATTTTTTAAATGTAAATGTATCTTTAAGTTTTGCTGTGGTACCTAATTTATTTACCATTTCAACAACAACAGTATTTAGGTTACTTAAGCCCAATGATTTTAGTAAATCAGGACTCATTTTACTTAATAAAGATTTGGTTGCAGTATTTACTGCGCTTGCTGTTTTTGATTTTGAATCGGCATTTAGATTAGTAAAATCCTGATCGGCTACAAGCACTTTTAATGTATTTCCAACTACACTAGTTTTTGCAGCATCCAATCCGAATTTCTTTTTTAATTCTGCATCCATTTTGGCTAAAGCATTGGTTGATGCTTGTTTTTGCGCATTACTTAAACCGGTTTGAGCAGTCTTTTTAACTTGGTCGAGTACACCTCCCAATTGGGCATGACTACTTCCAATTCCAAATACAAAAAGGAAAAGGATACTTGCTATTATTTTTTTCATGGTATAGATATTGTTTTTTTTAATAAGCCTCTAATTGTTTATCACTTGGGTATTTTACTTCAAAAGCAAAACTAAGTTTTTTACTTTCCTCTGCTGCAAATTTAATTTTCCAAGTCAATTTTCCAGTTTCAAGTTCATGATTAGCACCACCTAAATCAATTACTTTCACTTCAATTTCTTTCTCTGAACTCAATGGAATTTGGTCTGTTACAATAATATCTATTGGTTCTTTCCTGGTATTTCTAACCGAAATTTCATACTTACTTTGTTCAGTTTTTGTTCCTCCAAAAAATGATTTACTGTTCATTTCTTTTACACGAATTCTGTCAACAACAATTCTTCTATCTCTGCCCAAACTGATTTGTAAAGTATCTTTTGCTCCTTGTTGTAAAATGGTTTTTCCGGTAAATGTTCCATCAAAATAAACATTGGCTTCACCGGGTAACTGACTAATTAAATCAATTGCCGGAACCATGCCACTTACAAAAACATCTTTGTCTAATTTAGGACAAACAGTATAAATATATTCAGCAGGTACCGAAATATTTGTTACATCAATTTGGTGTGCTGAATTGTCGGATGGAATGGAGTAATTGTTATTGATGACAAATTCCATGGAAACAGCATTTTGTTCAATTGTTGCACTTTGCGCCATATCCATTCTGCCATCAGCATCATTTTGCATCAATGGTGCAGCAGGTGGAGAATATCCTCCTTTGAAGTTCAAATTTTTTGACACAATTATTTCAGGTGTTATAAACCTCAATACATTCGGATTTAATGGTAATTGAACGCCGCCTAATGAAGGATTAGCTGTATTTAATTTCAAACTTACATTCTTCCAATCTTCACCGGTGCTTTGAACAATTTTTGCTTTTAAGAAAAATACCATCGGTGATTTATGGTCCTTTACTCTGATATCGTAATAGGGTGTCCAACCGGCATTGTTTACCAAATACCTAATTTCGATTTTTTGAGCAGGCAAAGGCTTATCGGCTTTAATAGTAAGTAATATTTGGTTGTTTAATGAAAGAACTCCCTGACTGTATTCTTGTAATTGTGACTCCAGTTTATGTTTGAGTTCTCCATAAGTTTTTTCCTGCTTTGAATAAAAGAACCAATTCACTTTAAACTCCTGAAGTTTCTTTTTGTAAACCATCATCAGGTCTTCTAGTTCATCTGCTTTTACTCCAATTTGAGTTCCACCTACTTGTCTGTTGGCTAACATCAAATCTTTTTCATGTACAATTGATTCTTTTTCGGCTTTGAAATCGGCCAAGGCAGCATTCACTCTTTCTAATGAATCCTCTAAAAGTAAGATGTATTCAGGTTTTTCATCCGGACGCATAAAATCGTTTTTGGTACCAACTGATAATATGGTTCCAAGTTCCGTTTTCACTTCAATACTTTCTGAATTGATGAAAGGAGAAATTTTATCAAAACTGAGTGTCTGTATTCCTTCTTGTAAATCAACAATTGCAACTCTGCTTACAATTGCTTGACTTGGATAAACCTGTACCGAAGTAATTTTTGTAGAAACCTTTCTTTCAACCTGTGCAAAAACAGCTGAACTCAAAACAGTTAAAAAAGACAAAAGTAAGAATCCTGAAATTAATTTAATTTTCATATCCGGTGTATTAAAACAAAAAACTTGTTGTACAAACGTTCATACAACAAGTTTAATGCCAATATAATAAATTTTCTATAAAGGAATATTTCCGTGTTTTTTTCTTGGAAGTTTCACTGCTTTATTTTCAAGCATTTTAAAGGCTTTGATTAATTTAGTTCTGGTTTCTTCAGGTAAAATTACTTCATCAATAAAACCTCTTTCAGCTGCTCTGTAAGGATTGGCAAACAAATCGCCATATTCTTTTTCTTTGCTCAATAAAGCTGCGGCTTTGTCTTCGGCAGCATCAATTACTTTTTTGAAAATAATTTCAGCAGCACCCTTTGCTCCCATTACAGCAATTTCTGCTGTAGGCCATGCAAAGTTCATGTCGGCACCAATGTGTTTACTATTCATTACATCATAAGCACCACCATAAGCTTTTCTTGTAATTACAGTTACTCTTGGTACTGTTGCTTCACAAAATGCGTACAATAATTTTGCTCCGTTTGTAATAATAGCATTCCACTCTTGATCGGTTCCAGGTAAGAATCCGGGAACATCTTCAAATACCAATAAAGGAATATTAAATGAATCGCAGAATCTTACAAATCTTGCTGCTTTTTTAGACGAATTGATATCTAATACACCTGCTAAAAATGCAGGTTGATTGGCAACAATACCAATGCTTCTGCCTGCTAATCTTGCAAAACCAACAACAATGTTTTCTGCATAGTTTTTATGTACTTCAAAAAAGCTGTCTTCATCAGCAACTTCTTCAATTACCTCTCTGATATCGTAAGGTTGATTGGCATTTTCAGGAACTAAATCAGCCAATTTTGGTCTTTCTTCATCAGCAATTGTATAAGGTACAAATGGTGCTTGTTCTTCACAATTCTGAGGAACATAACTCAATATTTGTTTCAATTGTCTGATACATTCTACCTCATTTGCAGCAGTGAAATGAGCCACACCACTTTTAGCAGAATGAACAGATGCACCACCTAAATCTTCTGAACTAACTTCTTCATGTGTAACTGTTTTTACAACATTCGGACCCGTTACAAACATATAACTGGTATTTTCTACCATGAAGATATAATCTGTAATAGCAGGACTATAAACCGCACCACCGGCGCAAGGACCCATGATGGCAGAAAGTTGAGGAACAACACCTGAAGCTAAAGTATTTCTATAAAAGATATCAGCATATCCGCCTAAAGAAACTACACCTTCCTGAATACGTGCACCACCACTATCGTTTAAACCAATAACAGGAGCACCGTTTTTCATGGCGAGATCCATGATTTTACAAATTTTCTCAGCATGTGTTTCTGAAAGAGAACCACCAAAAACGGTGAAATCCTGTGAGAAAACGTAAACCATTCTGCCATTAACAGTACCGTAACCTGTAACTACACCATCACCCGGAATCAATTGAGATTCCATGCCAAAATCTTTACTTCTATGTTGAACAAAAGCTCCAATTTCTTCAAAGCTTCCTTCATCCATTAAAAAATGAATACGTTCGCGGGCAGTTAATTTTCCTTTTTTATGCTGAGAGTCGATACGGGCTTTACCTCCACCCTCCTGCGCCTTTTCGCGCATGTCTAATAGAAATTCTCTTTTATCCATGTTGATATTGTAAAAAAATTACCCGCCCAAGATAAACATCATTTTTGATTTTGTAATTGAGCTTAATAGTATTTTGGTCAAATTTAGGATAGCTTTTTGGTAATTAATGATAGCTAATTACTCCAACAAAGCCATGATTTCTTCAATATCAATGTGTTTGAATACGGCTTCATCAGTTTCAATCAAGCTATTGGCCAAGTCTTTTTTCTTTTGTTGAAGTAATAAAATCTTCTCTTCAACAGTATCTTTAGAAATAAACTTATAGATAAAAACTTTCTTATCCTGCCCTATTCTATGTGCCCTGTCAATTGCTTGTCTTTCAACTGCCGGATTCCACCAAGGGTCAATCATGAATACATAATCGGCTTTGGTAAGATTGAGTCCGAAACCACCTGCTTTTAGTGAAATTAAGAAAAATGGAAAATCACCATTCTGGAATTGATGAACCATTTTTTGTCTGTCTTCTGAACTCATTGAGCCATCTAGATAACAATATTTGATTCCTTTTTCATCGAACCATTTTCTATAAATAGTTAACTGCGATACAAACTGTGAAAACATCAAAACTTTATGTCCTTCTGCCATTGCAGTTTCGGCCATAAATGTTACTTCATTGAATTTACCACATTCACCTTCAAACTCAGGATTCACCAATAATGGATGATTGGCGATTTGTCTTAGTTTAGTTAATCCCTGTAACAATGTGAAGTGAGATTTATTCAGTCCAATTTCTTTGATAGCCAATAAAATCTCATTTCTGTAATGTGATTTTACTTTTTCATAAGCCTCTTTTTGCTCCTCACTCATTTCACAATAAACCAGTTGTTCCATTTTTTCAGGAAGGTCTTTTGCTACTTGATCTTTTGTTCTGCGAAGAATAAATGGTTTGATGATGGCTTTTAATTGCATCATCTTATAGGGGTCTTTTAGCTTTTCAATTGGCGCTACAAAACGCTCATTGAATGAACTTAAACTTCCTAATAATCCAGGATTGATAAATGATAATTGACTCCATAATTCCTGTACACTGTTTTCAATCGGCGTTCCTGTTAATACCAGTTTATTGGTAGCACGAAGCATTTTTACAGCCTTTGCCGATTGTGAATTCGGATTTTTGATGGCCTGACTTTCATCCAGAATCAAATAATTGAATTTGTATTCCTTTAACAATTCAACATCAACCCGAACAGTACCATAAGTTGAAATAACCAAATCGTAATTGGCAAATTGTTTGGTGTTTTTTATCCGACCAATTCCTGTATAAACTAAAACTCTTAAACCGGGAGTAAATTTCAAAGCCTCTTGAAACCAATTGTAGACCAATGAATTTGGCACAACAATTAAAGAACATCGTATAAAAGTTTGTTGAATAATTTCCTTTTCAGAAGGAGCTTGCAATTGATTCGAAATGCCACCACTTCTGATAAACAATTCTCTGTTATTTGCCTGAACAGGTTGATCGAACAAACTGATTTGAACAGCTGGTCCATTTGACTTTGCATTGAATGGAATTTCTTCTGCCACAAATTCTCTTTCCTGCAAAGAAGGAATATTCATTTGCTCATTGAATAATTCTTTTTCTTTTTGAATAAGAGATAATGTCTGGATGGTTTTACCTAAACCCATATCATCTGCCAAACATCCACCGAATTTGTTTTCTTTGAGGAAATAAAACCAATCAAATCCTGCCTTTTGATAAGGACGTAATTCACCTTTAAACTCGACAGGCATTTCCATTTCACGAACCTGACCATAATCACGAAGTTGCATGAGTTTTTCACTCAGCTTCAGGTATTTTCCTCCAGTATGTGCTATTTCTTCTAATAAACCAACATGGTGTTTCTCCAGTTTGATTTCATCATCACTATTAGAAAATTCAAGGATGCCACTTAAGTTTCCAAACCATTCTTCAGGAATAACTGCAATCATTCCATTGGGTAAAATGAATTCACGTTTACCTTTCATGATGTATTCACGAAGGGTTAAGAATGAAAAAGTGTATTCTCCAAATTTTACTATGGCTGTTACATCAAACCAATCTCTTTGTTCTTTTACTTCGATTTTAATTTCTCTCGGACCAATGAAATATTTGCTGTTTTCAGCTTGCTGATTGATTTCAATTTCATTTTTCTCCAATTCTTCATGGTGTTCGTTTAACCAATCGAGAAAGGCATATTTATTGGTTACTTCACCACCTAATAAAGAATCATTCTTTTTGACAGTAACCAGTTCCGGAATTTGGAAGAAACATGTTTTGGTATTCCTTAAACCGATTTTCTCAAGAGCCTCTTTTTTACTTTCTTCAAAATCGCGGTTTCTTTGAATACGTTTGAATAAGTTCTTCCCTTGAAACTTAGAAAGTTTAGAGGAAATCATGGGTTCAGAAGCATATTCAAATTCAGCTTCTGAATACTTGAATTGGAGTTTCAGCGCAATTTCATCTTCATAAAAATGCACCATTGTAAGAAAAGCTTTACCATAAGGTTTTGATGTTTCAATTCCGAAGCAATCGGATTTTACATCATACTTTTCTACCAGCTGAGAAACAAATTTTTGAAGATAATTCTCTTCGGCATTTCTAGGAATTTGAATGTATCTTTTATTAAGGAAAGGCAAAAGCTTTTTACCATCAACACGCTTTTCAAAATCAATGAGTTTATCTTGAACTAATAACCAGGCAGGACTTAAACAAACAACCTGCGCACCTTTGTACATAAACTCAACCTTTTCGCCTTTGTAGCGAATGGTTGGATAATAACGAATTCCTTCAGGATTGTCTTTAAAATGAAACCAAACATTTCCAGGTTCAGTTGCCACTTCAATTTTTACTGAAGTTGGGTTATTGTCATTACCGGTTTTATAAATGGTTTCACCTCTTAATTTCACTAAAACCTTGTGAATTCTTTCCTGAATAAAAGGTTTGATTCTTTCGTCTAAAAGTGCTGGAGTACAATATTTGCTAAAAAACTCAGCTGTTCTGATTTTCTTCTTTGTCTCAGTATTAAACTTTTTAAAGATGAAGTCATCATCTACTTCATCCAGAATTTTTATTAATTCAAACTGAAAGGAACTGATATTCTTAGCAAAATAATCAGCGGTTTTAGAAAAAATTCGTTGATGAGTTAAGGTAAATGCACCTCTTCCATTCACTTGAACAACGTGAGGTTCAAGCATCAAACCCATTTGGGGATGCTCAACTAAAGTGAATACCAAAGCGAATGGTTGTGTGTTAACTACCAGCAAAAACTAATTACATTAAGGTAGCCAAGATAAACCTAAGAAATGGAATTGAAAAAAGAAAAATGAAATTGGGGGAAAATTATTTTATCGATTTTAAAACTCCTGCAATTAAAAATTACAAAGTAAGTTCCAAATAAACCGGAAGTTTTAAACTCAATCTACCTTCAACATCTTTTTAGTAAGAATAAGGTTTTTATTATCATCTAATAAATGCAGAAAATAAAGTCCTTGTGACAAGTTATTTACACTTAAGTGAGCACTGCCTGTAAATTCGTAGTCTATGCATTTTTTACCTTGTAGATTATAAACACTAGCATAATATTTTTTACCAAATGGAAGTTCAATACTTATTTTATCGGTAAAGGGATTGGGGTAAATTTCTAATTCTGGATAATTAGTTTGAGTTTCAATATCTCCATTTAAATTTGTTCTAAAAACATAAGTTCTGTATTTCCTTTCATTCTTTTCATTCCTTTCTACTCTTCTTCCTGAACCATAATAGCCTCCAAATTTAGAGGCACCAATGCTCTGAATTTGTACCCCTTCCTTAAACGGTTTCTCCCACTCTACTTGCAAATTGCTGTCTAATTTTAATAAGGTATATTCTGCTAGTATAAAACCATTATCCGGAGTAGTTGAAATTGTAGTAAAATTACCATTGATTTTAGTCAAACTTACTGAATCACCATACTCATTGAATTTATAAATATAGGTGCCTCTTTCAATTTCATCTGAATTTGTTAGCCAAATAAGCATGTAGTATGAATTATTTTTTTCTACAACATCAATATATTCGCAATCATATAATCGTTTTCCATTTTTCTTACCCCAAAAACTTGCTTTAATGATGTTTCCAAGCGTGTCAATTCTTAAGCTTGTTAAGTTTCCATAGAAATGTTGTGAACAGAACACCAAAATTTCTGAATTATTTTGGTTCAAGAACGTTTTTCTCACCATACTATTCCAACCATAATTAAACTCAAACTTACCTAAGGTATCACCATTCAGTGAACGATATTCAACTACCGGATTCATTTGAGTCCCCACACCAGATTTTTGAAAAAATCTATACCCACCGGTTACCATTTTCCCGTTTAATAACTTATTACACATATTTTGTGTGAGATAAGTGTTGGTATAAATAACCTTTTCTAATTTAAATTTTCCATCTGCACTTATTTGATAAAAATTATTTCTTTGTGGAAATGGAAGTCCGGGCCTAATCATAAAAAAGGTATTAAAATCATCGAAACTGAGGATATTTTCAATATAATATCCTTGGATTTTTGGACTTACTTCCCAAATAAGTTTGCCATAATTGTTAAATTTATAAATACAATTATTCCGCTCCTTCGTTCCTACCAGTATTAAGTCTCTAGTATTCGTTTCAATAATTTTAGTTAAAGGAATTTCGTTTAACCCTTCTTCTTGATTTGATTCCCACTCAAAGGATTGTGCCTTACCATAAAATGATAAGGCACAAAGCTCAAGGGTTATTAGTACTATTATAAATTTTATTTTATTGAACATTTTATTCAATTAGTAATTTAAAGTTATAGTTTTCTTTTAAAAAATATAATGAATTCATTGTTGTAAATAATTACTTTCTGCTAAAATTCTTTGTTTGAAAATTCTGATTTAATTACTGCTTAATAATTTTTTGAGTGTAATAAGAATCCTCATGTTTCATAAGCACAAAATAGACTCCAGGTGGAAAATCCGAAATATCCAATTGACCATTTTTGAGTTGAAACTTCATTTGAAAGCCGGAAACATTAAAAATCGAAATTTGAGACAGGTCGAAGAAATAATGCTCCAAATCAAGGTTTAATAAGCTAGTTGTAGGATTTGGATAAAAAAATGTTTCTCTTTTATATTTTAACTCATCAATTCCGATAGGCTTATAATTTTCAGGCGCAAAGTAAAATGAATGATACTTTTCAATACAATTTCCTTGTTTATTCAAGGTAAAATGAAACAATACGGATTGAGGTAAAGCGTAATAACTTACATTGTCCATATAAAAAGTAGATTTCACAATAATGGAATCATTCAATTTTAAAATCTCAATTTTAGGTTCTTTTTCAAATGGTATTTTTGTTTTTAGATTAACATTTA
>CALRIT020000037.1:0-11118 GCA_943361925.1 Vulcanococcus limneticus LL
GCCTCTCTTTTTTATAAGTGTTTATGTTTTATCCTCTTTTTAACTGCCAGTTACTGCTTTGTTGTTTTGATTCTCCCGCAGCCTGTTTGGTGCTTTCTTTCTGAAAGAACAAACTTCCTGCTGCATAAGCTGCCGCCTGATGTAATTCAGGATTTGAAGTTTTTAACATCTCAGGTTCAAAATACTTTTCAATAAATTTTGTATCAAAATGACCTTCTCTAAAAGCAGGATGTTTCATTACAAATGTTCCAAATGATAAGGTAGTTTCAATTCCTGTGATTTTATAATCTTCAATTGCTCTAATCATTCTTTGGATTGCTTCTTCCCTGGTTTTTCCAAATGTGATTAGTTTAGCAATCATAGGGTCGTATTGAATAGGAATTTCCATTCCTGCTTCAAATGAATCATCAACCCTAACTCCATAACCCTGAGGTGTTTTATAGCTTTTAAGTTTGCCTATATCTGGAAGGAAATTGTTCATTGGATCTTCAGCACAAACTCTTAATTCAATAGCATGGCCATGAATTTTTAAATCTTCTTGGGTATATCCAAGAGTTTCACCACGGGCTATTCTAATTTGTTCTTTAACTAAATCCAATCCAACGATTTGTTCTGTTACAGGGTGTTCAACCTGCAAACGAGTATTCATTTCTAAAAAGTAGAAGTTTAAATCTTCATCTGCTAAAAATTCAACAGTACCTGCTCCATAATAATTACAAGCTTTTGCAACATTCACAGCAGCTTCACCCATTTTTTGACGAACCTCAGGAGTTAAACAACTAGAAGGTGCTTCTTCAACTAATTTTTGATGACGTCTTTGAATACTGCATTCTCTTTCAAATAAATATACAACGTTACCATGTTGGTCGCCTAAAACCTGTATTTCTATATGTTTTGGAGAACCCACATATTTCTCAATAAAAACACTGTCATCACTAAATGCACTTAAGGCTTCAGATTGAGCTAATTTTATTGATTCTTCAAATTCTTCTTCTTTCCAAACAACTCTCATTCCTTTTCCACCACCTCCTGCAGATGCTTTTACCAAAACCGGATATCCAATTTCATCTGCAATTTTTTTACCTGCAGCAATGTCCTTTAGTGCATCTTTTGTACCCGGAACTAAAGGAACATTAAAATTAGAAACAGCTTGTTTTGCACTAATTTTGTCGCCCATAGTTTCCATAGATTCTGCAGATGGACCAATAAAAATTAATCCTGCAGCTTTTACTTTTCTGGCGAAATCAGCGTTTTCACTTAAGAAGCCATAACCTGGGTGGATTGCATCTGCTCCGGTTTGTTTAGCAACTTCTATAATTTTATCACCTAATAAATAACTTTGATTACTTGGCGGTGGGCCAATACAAATGGCTTCATCTGCATATCTAACATGGAGCGCTTTTCTATCAGCTTCACTAAAAACTGCAACTGTTTTTATTCCCATTTCTTTAGCAGTTCTCATTACTCTAAGAGCAATTTCACCACGATTAGCAATAACTATTTTTTTCATGAATAAGGTTTTGGCTATTTATTTTTCAGTAAACAAAAATAACAATTCTAAACAAACAGAATACTGATTTTATGACATATTTTAGATGCTTTAGCTTGTTTGTTCAATAGATTCATGATTTAGCATATACTTATTTGCTAGATTTAGACTCTAATAAATGCTTCTTTTTTATAAAATCAGGATTTAAAATATTACCAATTTAAATTTTCTTGTTTTAGTTAAGGATTTCTTTGGTTCTTTATTTTGGTAATCTAGCTACTATGGGTTTAAATTGCGAATTCATGGTAAATCAACAAATAAAACAATTTGTAAAAAAGGAATTACAAACAGAATGGCGTCAACGATATGCTATTAATGGTGTAATACTACAGGTTTTTTCTTCAGTTATGATTGTGTATTTGGCTGTAAGAATGTTGGGTAATCCTGCCTGGAATGCCATTTTCTGGGTAATTATGGTTTTTATTTCCATTAATTCAATTGCAAAAAGTTTCATAGGTGAAGGAAAGGCAAAAAATCTATACTATCATCAGTTAATCAATCCTCAGAATTTGCTCATTTCAAAATTCATTTATAATGCCGGTTTAAATGTAATTTTATCATTTTTGTGCTTAGGTATTTATAGTTTACTTTTAGGAAATCCAATTGTTTTTCATGCTTATTATTTAGTTGCAACAGCTTTAGGAAGTATTGGATTTGCTGCCACATTTACTATGCTTTCTGCAATTTCTTCAAAAGCAGGAAACAGTAATTTATTAATGCCCGTTTTAAGTTTGCCAATAATCATTCCTTTATTATTGATTTTAATTAAAGCCTGCAAACGTGCTATGGATGGAATAGATCCTTCTCAGATTCAAAAGGATTTATTAGTTTTACTACTTTTTGATATAATGGTTATCGGTTTGGCTTACTTATTGTTTCCTTCTGTTTGGAAGGAATAATTGATATTCTATGAAAAAAATTATCGTATTAAGTATTTTCCTTATTTCATTTGGTTTTGTTGCTTTTTCACAAGTAAATAATCCGAATTTAATAGTTGATAAAAGAGCACATTCCATTCAGTTAATGAAAAATGGAACTGAAGATAGGTATCCAATTATTGGTTTAGATGGCGAACAATTAAAGTTAAGCTTTGATATGTTAGGCGCTGAAGCTGAGAACTATCAATACACGATTGTTCATTGTGATGCCGATTGGAGAACATCTAAATTCAACCAATTTGAGTACCTCAAAGGAATGCAATTTGATAATATTACTGATTTCAGATTTTCTACGAATACTTATGTAAAATATGTTCACTACAACTTGGTTTTTCCTAATGAAAACATGAAACCAATTTGGGCAGGAAACTATATTTTAAAGGTGTTTCGTAATTTTGATGAAAACGATTTGGTTATGGTTAGGAGGTTTATGGTGATTAAACGTTCGGCCGAAGTTGAAGCTACTGCCAAACCTGCAACTTTAGCTGAATACCGTTATACCAAACAAGAAGTTCAATTTTCAGTTGGCTTCAATCCTTCACAAATTGTAAATCCATTGCAAGATGTAAAAGTTGTTTTAATGCAAAATCACCGTTGGGAAAATGCACTTTTTGGATTAACTCCACTTTTTGCAAGTAACAATAAACTCGATTATTCTTATGTCGATAAAACTTTGTTTAATGGTGGAAATGAATTTCGTTTTTTCGATACCAGAAATTTAAGGCAGTTTAGTCAAAATGTGCGTAGCAAACGAACCGATACAGTTTGGCATGTTCTTTTGAATACAGATGAAAGCCGAGCAGCAAACCAGTATTTTCAATATGCTGATTTTAATGGGAAACAGGTTATTTTTAATAAAGAAGGCAATAATTCAGAAATTGATGGAGATTATGCTTATACCTCATTTTATTTATCAGGCCTAATGGGAATTCCTTCTGATAAAGATGTTTACGTTATTGGGGAATTTACAGATTGGAGATGTTTACCTGAATACAAAATGTATTTCAACAGAAACCGTCAAAGGTATGATTTGGAAGTTCCTCTAAAACAAGGACGTTATGAGTATGCCTATGCAATTTTAGGCGATAATTCTATTCCCGATGATTCAAGTATTGAAGGTAATCACTATCAAACAGAAAACGAATACCTGATTTTGGTTTATACCAGAAACTTACAATTCAATTACGATGAACTAATTGGGGCTAGAAGAATCAATTCAATTACCCCATAATTCAAATTATTAAAGCTCAAACTTATTTCACGCCAATTTTAGGCAGCTTTTTGGCAAAAAAATGCTTATTGGCTCAATGGAATTGTGTATTTTTGAAACTCTTTTTTAAAAATACATGTCAGAAAAGGAAATTGATTACAGCAAATACGAGCCGGTTATAGGTTTAGAGGTCCATGCTCAGATGCTTACAAAAAGTAAAGCATACTGCAAAGACCCTTATGATTATGGGGCAGAACCCAATACAATGGTTAGTCCTGTTAGTTTAGGACATCCCGGAACTTTGCCAAAACACAATAAGCAAGTTGTTAATAATGCCATCAAAATGGGATTGGCATGTTCTTGTCAAATTGCAGGTTTTCAGTATTATGCACGTAAAAATTACTTTTATGCTGATTTACCTAAAGGATATCAGATAACTCAAGACAAGACACCAATTTGTACAGGTGGATTTGTTGAAATCAAAAGAAAAGACGGTACCGAGAAGAAAATTGGATTAACAAGAATCCATATGGAGGAAGATGCCGGAAAAAGTATGCATGATCAGGACGTTTATGATTCATTAATTGATTTAAATCGTGCCGGTGTTCCTTTAATTGAAATCGTTACAGAGCCCGAAATTGCTAGTGGGGAAGAAGCTTATCTTTACTTAACCGAAATGAGAAAATTGGTTAGATACCTTGAGATTTGTGATGGAAATATGGAAGAAGGTAGTCTTCGTTGTGATGCTAATATTTCGGTTAGATTAAAAGGTACTACAGCATTTGGTACAAAAGTGGAAGTGAAGAACATGAACTCAATGAGGAATGTTCAAAGAGCAATCGACTTTGAAATAAAACGTCAGGTTGATATGATTGAAAATGGTGAAAAGATTTACCAGGAAACAAGAGCCTTTGATGCATTAAAAGGAATTACAATTCCTATGAGAAGCAAAGAGGGTGCTGCTGATTATCGTTATTTTCCTGAACCTGATTTACCGCCGTTGAATATTACTACTGAATACATCAATGGAGTAAAATCACAAATGCCAGCTTTGCCTAAAGAATTGTTTGAAAGATTCACAAAAACATATCTTTTAAATGATTATGATGCCGGTGTTTTAACAGAAAGCAAAGATGTTGCAGAGTATTTTGAAGGTATTTTAAAGCATACTTCTAATATTAAAGCTGCAGCAAATTGGGTGATGGTTGCTATTAAAGGTTATTTAAATGAACAGGCAATTGATATCAAGGATTTTGTTTTACAACCAACAAAAATTGCTGAGTTAATTTCATTAATCGATGAAGGTAAAATTAGCAATAGTGTAGCTTCTCAAAAGGTGTTCCCTGCTATGATTAATGAACATCATAAAAGTCCGCTTCAAATCGCAGAATCATTAAATTTATTGCAGGAAAGTGATTCTGATGAATTACAAAACTGGATTAATCAGGCAATAGCTAAATATCCGGAAAAAGTAACCGAATACAAAGCCGGAAAGCAGAGTCTGCTTGGATTATTTATGGGTGAAGTAATGAAATTTAGTAAAGGTAAAGCAGATCCGAAGTTAAGTAGTAAACTATTAAAAGAAACATTAGATAAACAATAAGTTATGAGAAAATTATTACTTGGTTTAATAGCATTGAGCCTGATTGTGGCTTGCAGTAGCAAAGAAAAAGAATCAGAAAGGACGGGTTTTAGAGTTAGAGGTAAAGTCATAAACAATAGAGGAAATCAGGCATTAAATCTACAGGAATTAACCAATACAGGTCTGATTACAATTGATACTGCTAGCGTTAGAAATGATGGAACTTTTGAATTAGTTGGTACTTTAAAAGAAAAAACATTCTGTGTTTTAAGATTAAATGCCGGTGATTTAGTTATGGTAATTGATACAAACAGTGATCTTGAATTGGAATTTCCAATTGATTCAATTCAGAATTATGTAGTAAAAAATTCAAAAGAAAATGAAGAACTAAAAACCATGTTTGGCATAAATAATTCCTTTATGAAATCGGTTCAGGCATTAGAAGCTAAGTATTCTCAATATGGCGAAAGTGTTCCTCCTTTAAAAATTCAGGAAAGAATTCGTTTTGAATATGATAGTTTAAGAATTGCCAATCAGTTAAATATAAAGAATTACGCAGGTACTTTAACACATTCAATTGTGCCTTATTTTGCAACTAATTTTTTAACACCGGAAGTAGATTTTCAATTTTTCGATCAGGTTGATCAGCAGTTGTATAAAGAATTTGCTCATAGTAAATATGCATCTCAATTACATCAAAAAGTGGAAGAATTGAGAAGAACTGCTGATGGAAATATGGCTCCAGATATGAACTTGAATGACCCTTTTGGGAAAAAAATTACCTTGTCTTCATTAAAAGGTAAAGTTGTTTTGGTTGATTTTTGGGCAAGCTGGTGTAAACCTTGCAGAGATGAAAATCCAAATGTTGTAAGATTATACAATAAATACAAATCAAAAGGATTTGATGTTTTAGGTGTAAGTTTAGATGATAATAGAGAATCATGGATGGCAGCTATCAACAAAGACCAGTTATTATGGAATCATGGCTCAGATTTATTGAAGTGGAATAGCAGTGTTGTTAAACTTTATAATATCGAATCAATACCATTTACGGTGCTTGTGGATAAAGATGGAAAGATTATTGCCAAAAGGTTACGTGGCCAAAGCCTTGAGAATAAGCTAAAAGAGATATTTGGCTTCTAGTGAATTTTCGCTCATAACATTTTGTTAACCTTAAGTTAATTCTCAAATCACTTAACACATCGAATCTTACATAAAATTTCTAACATGGAAAGTCAATATAAAATTTTAGTTGTAGACGATGAGTCTGATATCATTGAATTTATCGATTATAATCTAAAAAAAGAAGGTTATTTGGTTGCAACTGCCTTTAATGGAGCAACTGCAATCGAAATTGCTAAAACTTTCAAGCCGGATTTAATCCTTTTAGATGTAATGATGCCTGTAATGGACGGTATCGAAACTTGCAAACAATTAAAATCTGATCCTGCATTTGCAAAAACATTTGTTGTGTTTTTAACAGCTCGTTCGGAGGAATATTCAGAAATTGCTGGATTTAATGCTGGTGCTGATGATTATATTTCAAAACCAATTAAACCTAAAGTTCTGATAACTCGTTTAAATGCAATTTTAAGAAGAATTGTAAAAGAAACAGTTTCAACAAGATTAGTTGTTGGTGACATTATTATCGATAGAGAATCATTTTTGGTTTATAGAGGTGATGAAAGAATTCAACTGGCAAGAAAAGAATTTGAATTGTTATTTCTATTAGCCGGTAAACCTGGTAAAGTATTTACCAGAGATTATATTTTAGAGAAAGTTTGGGGAGATGAAGTACTAGTAGTAGACAGAACAATTGATGTTCATATTAGAAAAATCAGAGAAAAACTTGGTAATGATTATATCGGTACTGTAAAAGGAGTTGGGTATAAATTTGAAATATGACCCGAAACCCTAAGCCAATAACGGTAGCCACCCTTATTTCAGCTTTGCTTTCGGTAATCCTGGGGTCGGTTAATTTCTTTATGAGCGATTACAATCTGCTCAATACTGTCATCATTTTTACGCTTTCATTTGGATTGTCGTTTTTCCTTTTCTTTTATACCTTAGAGTATTTTATTTATAGAAAAATTAAACTGATTTATAAAACTATTCACAGTTTAAAAACTCAAAAATATGATGCGGTTCTGAGTAATTTTGACTGGGACAGAGATCCAATTACCGAAATGAGTAAAGAGGTAATTAAATGGGCCCGCGATAATAAAATGGAAATCGATCAGCTAAAAAGATTAGCCGATTTTAGAAAAGAATTTTTAGGGAACGTTTCTCATGAATTAAAAACTCCCATTTTTAATATTCAAGGTTATATTCATACCTTAATTGATGGCGCTATTGAAGATCCGGAAGTTAACCTTCGTTTCTTAAACAGAGCCGCAAAAAGTGCAGATAGATTAAGCGATTTAGTTGCAGATTTATTAGCTATTTCCCAATTGGAAAGTGGGGAGTTGGAAATGGAAAATGAGCGGTTTGATATCAATTTGTTAGTAAAGGATGTTTACGAACAAATGGAAGAAAAAGCTAAAAAAAGGTCAATTTCAATTCTAATTAAAGATGGTTGTAATAAACCATTTTATGTAGAGGCAGACCGTTATAGAATCCGACAAGTATTAGTGAATCTTGTTACAAATGCCATTAAGTATGGCAGAGAAGGTGGCACAGTTACTGCCGCTTACTACGATATGGATGAAAATCTATTAGTAGAAATAGGTGATAATGGAGAAGGTATTGCACAAGAACACTTACCGAGGATTTTTGAACGTTTTTACAGGGTTGAAAAAAGTCGTACACGTGAATCAGAATCGGGTGGAACAGGTTTAGGTTTGGCAATTGTAAAACATATTATAGAAGCCCATCATCAAGCTGTAAATGTAAGAAGTACAATAGGACAAGGAACAACCTTCGGATTTACTTTAAAGAAGTCTTCAGGCTCGTAACATAAACAAAAAAAGCGCCGGTTCAAATTGAATCCGGCGCTTTTTTTATTTATGAAAAATACTTTTATGCTTCTTCCAAAACCTTTTGCTCAAACATTTTTTGTAACTCTTCTGAATAATAATTCAAGGCATCTAAACTTTGTTGTTTAACTTTATCAAAATAGTTTTCCTGGTTTTTAAATAGGTTTTTATAATATTGAATTCCTTCTTCTAAGTTTGCTTTAAATGAAGTTAAACTTTTATTCATTGAAGGAATTTCTACTTCTTCAGATTTCTTCTTTAAATAATCAATGTATAAGCTTAATTCCTTAATAAATACATTAGGCCTGTCATCTCTTTTGATAATATTGGTTTTACCATAAATATGGTCAATCATTTTATCAAGTTTACAAACCTCAGAGAAATAAGCCATATTTGGTCCCGGACAAACACTTACACCAGGTCCTTCAGATTTTGTTTCAATTCCATTTACTAACAAAGCAGGTGTTCCTAAGCCTACACATAAACAAGATTTTACAAGAATTTTATCCAAACCTTTTTGGTAAGCAACTTCATCTAAATTTGCAGTATTTAATTCCTTGATTTTTGCATCCTGAAATTTTCTGGAAGCGGTACAAAGATCTTCCCCATTTACTTCTTTATTTAATGCCACATATTTTTTAGGGCATGCACTTCCTGGTCTTCCTTTATCAATCCAAACTTGCTTTTCAGCATCTTTTGAATTTCCGTAAACACTATTAAATGGAACTCCTAATGGAGAAGTATTGCTTAAATAAAGGTCTTTTTCCTTTGCATTTACTAATAAATCTAAAGTTTCAGGATCTACATTAGTTGCTTCCGGTACCAATAAAAATGGGGTTCCCCAACCAATACCGTCTAATTCATAATGCTCCATTAAAAACTCATGTTCTTCTGCAGTACCAACTCCGCCTTGTGCAGTAATTCTTTGTTCAGGAACCATTTCAAAATGAGGATTTCCTTTTTCTTTGATAACAGGTGACCACATTTCAAACAAACTTTGTTTTAATTCTGCTCTTTGATTTTTAAATTCTTCCAATATTGGTCCCATTAAAAATCCATCAGTAGCAAAAGCATGTCCACCACAATTTAATCCTGATTCAATTCTAAATTCAGAAACCCAAAGTCCTTTTTTAGCAAGGAATTTACCCTGAATTAATGCAGAACGGTAATCACTTGTTTTTAGAATGATTTTCTTTTTTAAAGTACCATCTTGTCCCGGGAAAAAATCATCGAATTTATCCATGTAGCTATATAAACGTGGATTCATTCCTGCTGAAAGTATGATTGATGAATGTAATTTACTTTCTGCAAATCCTCTTAAAGCAGCATGTGCATCATTAAACTCAACAGGTAGTTTTTCATCACCACTGTAATTTTCTTTGTCGAGTTTAGTCATGATGTTAACATCAATACTACCTTTAACAAGGTTTTCATTCAACCAACTAATAATCTCACTTTTAGATACTTTATTATCAATATAATTTTGAAAGTTCTTTTTAAGTTGAGATGTATCAGGCAACATTTTGAAATATTGTTCTAATTCTTTTGAACCTTCATTAAAAGATTCTTTCATGTTAGTGATTTTCTCATCTATTAAATCTTCTAATAGATTTAAATAGGCTGTAATTCTTTTAGCCCTAAAATCATCCATTTTATTGGTGATGGCTTGATAAGGCTTATCAAATTTCTCACAATAAAATTTTCTCATTTTTTCAATTAAAATATCATCAACCAAAGAAATTGATGATGATATACCAAAAGGAGAAACTTTAAATGGTGTATCAATTGTAAAACCAATACCCATAATTGGTATATGAAAGGAATGTGCTAATGGTTTTGGATTCATTAATATGGTTTTTAGAACTCGCAAAGTAGTCGCTATTTAAAAAGCATAAAATGATAAATTTCAGGAATTTTAATTTTAGATGTAATTGATAATCTGTTAATTGAATTTGTTGTGTTTGATTTATCTATAACTTAAAGACTATATTCGCCCCATATGAAGAAAACAATACTATTATTCGCTTTAAGCTTTTCTTGGATTTTATTCAGTTCGAATAAAACTGATAGATTGGATGAAGGAATGTTTCCATTATCAGAATTAAAACAAGTGGATTTGAAAAAAGCAGGATTAAAAATGGATCCTATTTCACTTTACAATCCTAATGGAATTAGTCAGATTGATGCCATTGTTCGTGTTGGTGGTTGTACCGGTTCTTTTGTAAGTGAAGATGGTTTGTTGGTTACCAATCACCATTGTGCTTTTAGCTTTGTTCATGCCATTAGTGATACTATTAATAAATATGTAGATAAAGGTTATTTAGCAAAATCGCGTGAGGAAGAAGCTCCTGCAAAAGGCTTGGTTTGCAAAATCACAGTAAGTTATGAAGATGTATCTTCAAAAGTTTTAATGAGAACTCAGGAAACCAACGACCCTGTTGTTCGTTTGCAAATAATAGCCGAGAATGTTAAAGCTATCACAACAGAGGAGAATAAGAAAAATCCAAAATTGCAATGTGAGATTTCTGAAATGTTTACCGGAAGAACATATGTTTTATTCAGATATCAATTATTAAAAGATGTAAGATTGGTTTATGTGCCTGGCAGAAGTATTGGTGAATATGGTGGTGAAAAAGACAATTGGGTTTGGCCACGTCATAGCGGCGATTTTGCTTTTTTAAGAGCTTATGTTGCAAAAGATGGCTCTGCTGCTGAATATAGCAAAGACAATGTTCCTTTTAAACCTGTGAAGTATTTAAAGGTAAATCCTAAAGGTGTGAAGGAAAACGATTTCGTTTTTATACTTGGATATCCGGGTAGAACATTTAGAAATCAACCTGCAGCTTTTTATCAATACCATGAAA
>CALRIT020000038.1:0-9527 GCA_943361925.1 Vulcanococcus limneticus LL
AAAGTATCAGAAACTAAATTAGGGTAATCAATAGTAACCGGCGCTTTAATAGTAAATACGGAATTTGAAGTATCAATAGCAGTAGGGAATGAGCTATTGGTAATTCTGATTAAAGCTTGTGAAGTAGAAAACATTTGAGGCACAGACCAGGAGTAAGAACCTGTATTGGAAGCGCCATTCACAATGGTATTCCAAGTACTCCCATTGTTTAAAGAATATTCAATGTTTACAGAGCTTGCAACAGTAGTAGCATTCCATGTAATAGATTGAGTATTTCCTGCTCTCCATGTTTCTCCACCGTTTGGAGAAGTTAAAATTGGAGTAGGAAGTAGAATACTAAATGCAGCATTACTTACATCAACCAAACTTGTATTTCCAACATTACTAATTCTTACAAAAACCTGTGAGCTAACTGTATTTGGCACTGTCCAGTTAAACGTACCGGTATTCGGAGCAGAAGAACTAATGATATTCCAGTTAGAACCGTTATCGGTAGAATATTCAATCAAAACAGAAGAATAAAGCGAATTTACATTCCAAGTGATTTGTTTCACAGCATTTACATTCCATGTTTCCCCACCATTTGGAGCAGTTAAAACAGGCGTTGCTGCAATGATTGTATTTGGAGCATTGCTAAAATCTTTTCTACAAGTATTGTTTTTATCCTGAACTCTAAGATATACTGCAGTTGATGGCGTATTGTTAACGTTCCATGTAAATGAGTTTGCAGTAATATTAGAAGCAATTGTAGAATAAGAACCATTTAAACCTGTGCTTGAATACAATACATCAAAGAAACCAGAAGTACCATTAGCTGTCCATGTAGTATTGTAATTGGTTAAAGCATTTAAGTTTACACTACCATTAGGAGCAGTAACAACAATAGTACCTGAAGGATTTTTCACAGGGATTTCAAAATCAGAAGAATCAATCCAGAAGGTAGGAGGATTAGAGCCATATTGTTGGGTATTGTAACGAGCGTTGATTCTTAGTTTAACGGTACCGGTAGCAACATCGGGCACAGTCCAACTATATACACCCGAATTCACAGAACAAGATAAATTAGTGGCACCAATATAATTCCATGAGCCACCATCGGTAGAATAAAATAATTCGTAACTAGCACCATAAGAGGCTCCATAAATAGAAGGTGAGTAACAGAAAGAACCGGAAGTATAATTTTCTAAAGAAGTAGATTTACTAAAACTGATGTTGATGGTTGAACAACCTGTTAAAGTATCAGAAACTAAATTAGGATAATCAATAGTAACCGGAGCTTTGATGGTAAAATAGGCATCAGAAGTATCTATAATAGTATTAAGTGTATTATTAGTCAATCTTATTAAAGCTTGGTTTGTAGAAAGCATTGATGGGAGATTCCAAGTGTATGAACCTGTATTACTGGCAGAGGAGGTTATTAAGTTCCAAGTGCTTCCTGCATTTGCAGAATATTCAATTTTTAATGTTGAATTGAAAACTGTATTATCCCAAGTTATTAATTGGTTGTTTAAACTTCTAAAGACTTCTCCACCATTTGGACTCATTAAAAAATTACTGGGGTTTGCAATAGTAAACGAAGCATTACTTTCATCAAATACCGTTGAGCCTGATGAATTACTTGCCCTTACTTTTATTTGATTTCCGGGGGTATTGGGAATTGTCCAAGCATAAGTTCCGTTATTAGGAACTGATGAACTTATGAGATTATAATTGACTCCATTGTCTGTTGAATATTCCAATTTAACTGTAGAATGGAAAGTAGCAGTATTCCAGGTAATGTTTCTAACAGAATTGATTGTCCATGTTTCACCACCGTTGGGTGCTATCAAAATTGGTTGAGCAGGAGAAATGGTGAAAACAGCATTTGATAAATCAAGCTGACAAGAAGTACTGGCATCATTAACCCTTATTAAAGCCTGTGTTGAAGGGTTATTTGGCACAGTCCATGTGAAATTATTTGCAGATACATTACTGGTTATAGAAGTGAAATTTGTGCCATTATCAACCGAATAAGATAAATTAAATACACCTGATGTTCCTGCAGGTGTCCATGTAATTAGTTTGGTTGAAAGTCCCTGCCAGGTTTCACCACCATTGGGAGAAGTAATATTAATTGGTAATTGAATTGTAAATCCAGCATTACTAATATCCTGTTTGGTTGTATCACTATAATCCCTTGCTCTGATTAAAACGATATTGGAACCAACCATAGGTACAGTCCAGTTAAAAGTATAAACCCCTGCAACAGGAGTAATGCTTAAATTGCTTGAAACTGATGTCCAGATTGCTCCATTGTTTAAAGAATAATCAATATTCCAATTGTTTGAAACACCGGTGGCTGTCCATTTTACTTGGTAATTCTGACATCCATATAAAATTTCTGAACCATTGGGTTGAGTAATAGTAACTGATTGTGCATTTGATTTTGAAAATCCCAAAATCAAAAAGATAAAAAGTAAAAGTCTATTCATAAATACATTTTTTGATTAGGAAATATTTTCACAGTATTTCCCTATAAAATGCAATAAAATACAATAAATGGACTATTTTAATAATTTTTGACAGTATTTTTAAAATTAAGAAAAATTGAAGGAGTTAATTTTAAGTCTAGAATTCAGATTCCTCTATAAGTAATAGATTTCTAGATGTTTTGGTAGTTTAAGTCGCTTGGAAATTTCTATTTTTAGAAGCTTTATATGCTCTTTATTTTTTTTTAATTGGAACTATTTTATTAAATTTTTCATTCTTTTTTCTAATAAATTACCAAAATTCAAAGGACTCTCTGACCTTTGCATGTTCAATTACATTTCAGTAATTGATAAAACAACAAATTATGGCTACTGGTACAGTAAAGTTTTTCAATGAATCAAAAGGTTTTGGTTTTATTAAGGTTGATGGAAGCGGGGAGGAAATCTTTGTTCATGTATCCGGCCTTGTAGACAATATTCAGCAAGATGACAAGGTTACATTTGAAATTGGTCAAGGTAAAAAAGGCCCGACAGCCACTCAAGTAAAAAGAGACTAATCTCCTTTTTTAAATTTTATGAAATCCTATTTCAATAGATTAAAATCTATTGAGTGGGATTTCTTTTGCATTTTCTGAATAGAAAAATGTTGGAATATTGATAAAATGCCCTACATGAAATTTGTCGTCTTATATTGATTTGAATGTAAAGTGCAAAAGTGAAATATAGAAAATTATTCATTAAAAAGGCCGCAATTACGGCTTTTGCTTGCCAAAATGGTTTGTTCTCAAGCCAATTCTGGGATGAATTGAGAATTTGGGTAACACATAATAATAATTAAAATAATATTACTGAGGAACCTGAATCCGATTCATTACTATAAAAAAACAATAGATATGCTGCTCATGCGGCACAATTCGAATATTTACCAACTAATATCCAACTTTCTTTTTTCCGCGCTTTTTTATAGATGTATCCTTCTTTGTATTTCCCGATACAAGCCCATCTTTTTCTCAACGGATAATTTTTGTAAATACAGCTGTCTTTAAACATTCCAATAACTTTCCATTTGTTTTTACTTGGAAGCTTTTCATAGATTAAGCTATCGGTAAACTTCCCCACAATTTCAGAATTGTTCTTTTTGATGATTAAAATAAAATTGCTATCGCATTTCCCAATTTGTTCAAATTTTTTACTCTTACTTTGATATTGGTATATTTCGGATTGTGCTTGAGTTGAATTAATAAATAAAATCTTAAAGAATAAGAATATCAGATACAAGTTAAGTCTCATCTTAAGGTTTTATTTGTCATTTAGCCCAATTCCTAATCCAAACATTGCTGCGACCACCGCTAAGTGAATAATTAAAACAGCCTTTTGCCAAAACGGTCTGTCATTCCATTTTTGTTCAGGATTAAATGGGTCAAATGCTAATGCTATACCATGTGATGCTGCGGCTTGCATGTAGTCTTGGTTAAATACGGCTTGGTAAATCCCTAAGAAGAGAAACCCAATGTAAAGAAATTTGTTAATCGGAGTTTTCATTTTGATGTATTTTAGATTACTCCAAAATTCGCTAGTCTCCATTACTCCGAATTGTATTTTTAAGACAC
This sequence comes from Vulcanococcus limneticus LL, assembly GCA_943361925.1. GTDB lineage: Bacteria > Bacteroidota > Bacteroidia > UKL13-3 > UKL13-3 > CAISCU01. The sequence continues at coordinate 4,079 of CALRIT020000038.1, forward strand.
TATAAAATTTCCCAAATGATGTTTTTTCCATCAATTTGATGGGTTACTTTAAAAAAGTCTTTTGGATTGTGTTGCGTTAATTTTTTGAATTCTTTGATGAAGTAAGATTGGTCGAAATAATTGTTTTCAAATGTAATATCAGTTAATGATTTTAATTCATTTGAACTTATTTTAGAATCAATTGAATTCCGAAAACGGCATATTCTTCTATATTCCACAGGGGAACATCCAATATGATTTGTAAAATGCCTTTGAAAGGTTTTTAGATTGATTCCCAAATTATCAGCAATTTCTAAAATCAAAAAGTCCTGATCAGCCTGATGGAAATAACTTAAACACTTTTCAAATTCGGAGATTTCATTGGTTTCGTTTAATTCAGAAAGTAAAAACTCCTCAAGGATATTTAAATTGATTTGATTGGATAAAAATGTTTCTCCAAAGTTCTGCCAATCTTTATTGTTAAACGATTGAGAAAACTTAGGAGCTTCTAGCGAGTAGTATTTTTTCAAAAAGCGATTAATTCCCAGTGGTTTAAAAATGATTGAAACCTCTTTTATTCTGCCTTGGTAATTTATTCTAACCGGACTTAGGTATTTTCACAGGATTTCAATATGAATATTTGGTTTTCCTGATTCAGAGAACTCAACTTGAAAATCACTTCTTTTTATTTCTACATCTTTTAAAAAAGAAATACAGGTTAAATAATGAGGGAAAGCTAAATAACTCAACTTTTGCGGCCAATTACCCTCAAATACATAAAAGTATTCAATATAGTTTTTAAGAATTTCAGAATTTGGATGAATGACTTTTAACACAAAACAATTTTAAATCAGTTCCATCAATTTTTCGAGTAAGATTTTATTTGAGGTCCTGAAAATTGATTTCAGGTAAATTTGAGAATTCAGATTTAATATTGTTAGGGCTTAATTATTGTATAGATTTCTTAAAGGAAATTGCTTCATATACTTGTTAAATTTTCTGCTTTTAAAAAGGCTATGCTATCATATGGATAAGCAAATTTTTATTTTAAAAGATTGATTAATTTCTATGTGAAAGCTTAAATATCAAGAGGAAATAAATTATTCATCAATTTTTTTTAAAAAACTATAATTCGCCAAAACTCATAAAAAAATGTAATTTTGGCGAATTATAAAATATTTAACATGTCGAAAATTGTTGGAAGATTAAGGGAACAGGCTATACTTAAAGAAGTCTTTGAGAATAAGAAATCTGAACTAATTGCAATTTATGGACGCAGAAGAATTGGGAAAACTTATTTGGTTCGTGAATTTTATAAACAGAGCATTGTTTTTGAAGTTACCGGTTTATTTGGAGCTTCTCTTCAAGATCAAATCGGCAATTTTACTAAAGAAATTAGAAAAAGGTCAAGGCGAACTCTTCGTGATTTGCCCAAAAATTGGCTTGAGGTCTTTTCAATATTTGAGATGTATTTGGATACTTTACCCAAAGGAAAGAAGAAGGTTATTTTTATTGATGAGTTTCCTTGGATGGCTACAGCAAAATCGAAGTTTTTGATGGCCTTTGAAAACTTTTGGAATACATACTGCACAAAAAGAGACGACCTGATTGTTGTTATTTGCGGTTCTGCAGCTTCTTATATGGTTCAGAAAATCATTAAGAACAAAGGAGGTCTTCATAATAGAATTTCACGTAAACTAAGACTACTGCCATTTAATCTTTCAGAAACAGAGCAGTTTCTAGTCAAAAAAGGTTTAAAATTCACTCGTTATGATGTCATTCAAATCTACATGGCTTTAGGAGGAGTGCCGCATTATTTGGAGAAACTTAGCAAAGGTTTAAGTGTATCTCAGAATATAGATAAATTGTGTTTTAGCAAGGATGGCTTATTAAATGATGAGTTTAACCAATTGTTTATTTCGTTGTTTGAAAACTCTGAACGACATATTAAAATTATAAAAACTTTAGCATCTTCAAATAAAGGTTTAACAAGAAATGAATTGATTGTTAAAAGTAAATTACCATCTGGGGGAGATTTTTCATTGAAGCTCGAAGAGTTGGTAGAATCTGGCTTTGTGACAGATTATCCATTTTATCAAAATAAGAAGCAGTTAACACTTTATCGTTTATCAGATGAATATTCCAAGTTCTATCTAAAGTTCATAGATTTCAATAAGAATGGTGGCGAAGGAACCTGGCAAAAGTTAAGCATATCTCAGTCTTATCAATCATGGTCGGGTTTTGTTTTTGAAACCTTGTGCCTTAAACATATCTCACAAATAAAAAAAGCACTTAGGATTGATATTATTTATACTCATGAAACTTGTTGGTTCAATGAAAATGCTCAAATCGACTTATTAATAGATAGGGCAGATAATGTGATGAATGTTTGTGAAATGAAGTTCCATAATTCTCCATTTGTTATTGATAAAAAGTATTATTTCAACTTAAAGAATAAAATTTCTGAATTGCAGAAAGCAACCAAAACGAGGAAAAATATTTTTATTACCATGCTAACAACTTATGGTATTAAGGAAAATGAGTACAGTAATGAATTGCTTCAAAGTAGCCTTGGTATGGATGTTTTGTTTGTTTATTAAAATCTATACTTCGCCAAAACTCGCTTTTTTATGCAGTATTGGCGACTTATGTTTCTGAAAAGCATCGTAATTTCCCAATATCAATGAGTTATAAATCAGGTAGGGAGGATAAAGGGTATAAATCCACTTTTATTTTCTGCTCCACAACTTTTGTGCTTGGTCCATAATATGTACAAATAATACATAGAAAATTAAACATAAAAAAAGGCCGCGACTGCGGCCTTTTGCTCCCTCTCCTGGGCTCGAAAATTAATAGACCCCATGATTAATCCCGCAGGTGCGGGACTCTAACCAGCTGAGCTAATATTCCTGTTCCAATAAAATTGTTCTTTAAAATAATTTCAATTAGTCTTCTGCTTTTTTGTTTTTTGATGAATTTTTCAATTTTATCAGCATCGCCTTTAAATTGGGAAACTTCAAAAACTGCAGCTAATTTCCAATCTTTATAACTACCGGTGTACTTATCTCCAGAGTTTGATAAATGTTGTTCTAACCTTTGCCAAGGGTTTGCAGAATGCCCCACATAATATTTGTCTGCAGATTCAGAATATAATATGTACAAGTAATACATAGAAAATAAACATAAAAAAAAGGCCGCGACTGCGGCCTTTTGCTCCCTCTCCTGGGCTCGAACCAGGGACCCCATGATTAACAGTCATGTGCTCTAACCAGCTGAGCTAAGAAGGAATATTTTTCAACTAAATTTTTCTTTTTAACCCTATGATTAATCCCATATGTACGGGACTCTAACCAGCTGAGCTAAGAAGGAATATTTTTCAACTAAATTTTTCTTTTTAACCCTATGATTAATCCCGTATATACGGGACTCTAACCAGCTGAGCTAAGAAGGAATATCTTTCAACTAAATTTTCTTTTTAACCCCATGATTAATCCCGTATGTACGGGACTCTAACCAGCTGAGCTAAGAAGGAATATCTTTCAACTAAATTTTCTTTTTAACCCTATGATTAATCCCGTATGTACGGGACTCTAACCAGCTGAGCTAAGAAGGAATTTATTTCCCTTTCGGGGATGCAATGATAGGAATTGATTTTTAATTATGCAATATTTGCAGTGAAAATTTTTTTAAAAAATTAATTATGAGTTTATTAGTTGTTGGCTCAGTTGCTTTTGATGCCATTGAAACCCCTTTCGGAAAGACAGATAAGATCGTTGGAGGCGCTGCTTCTTACATTTCTTTAGCTGCTTCTTATTTTACGCAAAGCACAAATCTTGTTGCTGTTGTTGGTGAAGATTTCCCCCAAAACTTTATTGATCACCTAAATAATCATGGTGTTAATACTGAAGGTCTGCAAGTTAAAGAAGGTGAAAAATCTTTCTTCTGGAGCGGAAAATATCATACCGATATGAATAGCAGAGATACCTTGGTTACTGAATTAAATGTATTGGGTAATTTCGATCCAATCGTTCCTGATTCTTACCAAAATTGTGAGTACCTGATGTTAGGAAATCTTACTCCTAAGGTACAACAAACTGTTATTGAGCGTTTAACAAAGCGTCCGAAATTAATTGTAATGGATACAATGAATTTCTGGATGGAAATCGCTCTTGATGATTTAAAACAAACACTTAAAATGGTGGATGTATTGACAATCAACGATGAAGAAGCTCGTCAACTTTCAGGTGAATATTCTTTAGTGAAAGCTGCTGCTAAAATTCAGGAAATGGGTCCTAAATATTTAATCATTAAAAAAGGCGAAAACGGTGCTTTATTATTCCATGGAAAAGAAATTTTCTTTGCTCCGGCTCTTCCTTTAGAAGAAGTATTTGATCCAACAGGTGCTGGTGATACTTTCGCAGGTGGTTTCATTGGTTACCTTGCTAAAACAGGTGATATCAGCTTCGATAATATGAAAAATGCAATCATTTATGGTTCTGCTATGGCTTCTTTCTGTGTAGAAAGATTTGGTACAGAAAGAATTATCGATTTAAGCAAAGATGAATTAGATGCACGTATCAGAGCTTTCCAAAATTTGGTAAGATTTAATATCGCTGGTGATTTAGCTTAATCCTTCAAAATAAATTGGCTTTAGGGCCATAAAAAAGGCGACTCGAATTTCGAATCGCCTTTTTTTATTGAAAATTTTTGAAGTCCATTTTAAAACTTCTTTCTAATTATTTTAAAATTCAAATCTGAACATTGGTGAATTAGCCCAAGGAATTCTTGATAAAATTAAAACCAATGCAATTCCGTAATAAATCAAACTTCTTTTGTGTTTGTCAACATCAGCATAAGCTTTCTTCGATTTAATTCTGCCAATTTGAATCAAAGCAACCGCAATTATCATGGTTAATGGATGCTCTAATAATTGTAAACGAGCAATTTTATCTTTCATTGCAACTCCCATGTCGGCAAGTGCTGCTTGTACTGTAGGACTAATCATCCATAAAATAATTCCGATTAATAATTGAGTATGAGCCAATCCAACCAAAATGCCACCTAATTTTTTATCACCCGGTGTAAATGGATTGTTTCCTCTTAATCCATTTATTGCTTTAAAAATGGCAATTAGTGCTACTGCTAAAAAAGCCCATCTCAGCAAATTGTGAGAACTTAAAAGTATTGAATACATATGTTGATTTTTTTTTTCAAAACTAACATATATGTAACTTCAGTCAAGTAATTTTTTAAGTCAATACATATGTTTGGTTATTTCTGGCACCGAATTCCGTTTTTTCGCTTCCTCATTCCGCTGATTTCAGGCATCCTCGCAGGATTTAATACAAATTATTCTCCAATTTATATTGTAGGTTTTTCGGCAGTAATTTTATCACTAATACTGGTTCAGGTTTACCTTAAAAGCCTTCATATCAAGTCGTTTTTAAATGGCTTAAGTATTTTTTTTACT
>CALRIT020000039.1:0-4691 GCA_943361925.1 Vulcanococcus limneticus LL
GTAATAACTTACATTGTCCATATAAAAAGTAGATTTCACAATAATGGAATCATTCAATTTTAAAATCTCAATTTTAGGTTCTTTTTCAAATGGTATTTTTGTTTTTAGATTAACATTTAACAAATCAATGTTTTTGGCATCAAAATACATTTCGTATTGAAGTGTATCTCCTGGTTTAAGTCTGCTATTAAATATTCCAGCACCATCCATTTTTAAAGGATCCTGAAAACTCAGGATATTGAGAGTATTTCTGTTACGAACACTTAAAAAGATAGCATGAATATTGTGTAAAAGGCCAGACTCATGAAACTCTCTTGCTTCTATTACAAAAAGAAACAAACCAGTGTCAGGGAGCTGTTTGATTAAAACATCACCGGTTTCGGCATTAATTGATATACTGTTAGGAGGAATGCTTGCAAAATTTGAGTTGATTGAATAGTGCAAACTATCCATAATTTCTGTTTCAATGGGTAATGAAAATCTTATTCCAGGATAAAAATCAATCAAGCCACTTGGAAACAATTTGTATGAAACATCTAAGTTTGATAAAGGTGATAATTTAATAACGGTCGATAATACAAATGGATAACTAATATTTAAATTTTTCCCGGAATAAAAAGTATTGGAATCTATCTTAACTTCAACTAGGAAAGTACTACAAAAAAAATACTGGTAGATTGTTTCATATTTGCACTTCCATAAACCATCGCATAATAATTCTGCATTGCCTAGTTTAACGTACGCGGATCTTGAATCCCCAAATTTAAAAAGAACTGAATCGGGGATATTATTATCTTCAAAAAAGATAACAGCATCAAGCTGATAATCAGTTAAAGTTAAACCTCCTGGACAAATAGAGTTGGTTAATTTTTCATGATTGATATAACCTCCACGTGGAGTAAAAGCTAAACTATTAAAACTTGTTAAGCATAATAAATATAACAAAAATAGTTTATTATATTTTATTATAGTTTTACTAATTTTTCCCATAACAATAAAAATACTGTTTCTGTATTAATTAAATACAAAACGGAAAAAAAATTACAATTTGAATCACTAAATGACTTTAGCATTTATAAATCTTTGTTGAAGGTTTTTATTTCATCTTACAAAATCAGTAAACTATCGCTTTGATACAAAAAATAACGCTTATTGAACTCATTTTTTAGACAATTATATTGTTATCACCAAAAAACTAAATCTAATTTTCGAACTCTTTCAATCTACCTTCAACATCTTTTTAGTAAGAATGAGGTTTTTATTATCATCTAATAAATGCAGAAAGTAAAGTCCTTGAGACAAGTTATTTACACTTAAGTGAGCACTGCCTGTAAACTCGTAGTCTATGCATTTTTTACCTTGTAGATTATAAACACTAGCATAATATTTTTTGCCAATTGGAATTTCAATACTTATTTTATCGGTAAAAGGATTGGGGTAAATTTCTAATTCTGGATAATTCGTTTGAGTTTCAATATCTCCATTTAAATTTGTTCTAAAAACATAGGTTCTGTATTTCCTTTCATTCTTTTCATTCCATTCAACTCTTCTTCCGGAACCATAATAGCCTCCAAATTTAGAGGCACCAATGCTCTGAATTTGCACCCCTTCTTTAAACGGTTTTTCCCACTCTACTTGCAAATTGCTATCTAACTTTAATAATGTATTATCCGCAAGAATAAAGCCATTATCGGGTGTGGTTGAAATTGTAGTAAAAAAGCCTTCTATTTTTTTAAGACTAACTGAATCACCATATTCATTGAATTTATAAATATAGGTGCCTCTTTCAATTTCATCTGAATCTGTTAGTCTAATTAACATGTAATAAGAATTATTCTTTTCAACCATATCATGGTATTTACAATCATATAATCGTTTTCCATTTTTCCTACCCCAAAAATTAGCATTAATGATGTTTCCAAGCGTGTCAATTCTTAAGCTTGTTAAATATCCAAGCCCATGTTGTGAACAGAATGCCAAAATCTCTGAATTATTTTGGTTCAAGAACGTTTTTCTCACCTGGCTATTCCAGCCATAATTAAACTCAAACTTACCTAAGGTATCACCATTCATTGAACGATATTCAACTACCGGATTCATTTGAGTTCCCTGTGGATGATAAAAAAATCTATACCCACCGGTTACCATTTTCCCGTTCAATAACTTGTTACACATATTCTGTGTGAGATAAGTGTTGGTATAAATAACCTTTTCTAATTTAAATTTTCCATCTGCACTTATTTGATACAAATTATTTCTTTGTGGAAATGGAAGTCCAGGCCCAATCATAAAAAAGGTATTAAAATCATCGAAACTGAAAATATTATCAATGAAATCTCCCCCTCGAATATTAGGACTTACTTCCCAAATTAGAATACCATAATTGTTAAATTTATAAATTCGACTATTTTCGTTTTTTGAACCAACCATCATTAAGTCACCTTCATTTGTTTCAATAATTTGAGAAACAGGTGAATTGTTTAACCCTTCTTCTTGTTTTGATTCCCACTCAAAGGATTGTGCCTTACCATAAAATGATAAGGCACAAAGCTCAAGAGTTATTAGTACTATTATAAATTTTATTTTATTGAACATTTTATTCAATTAGTAATTTAAAGTTATAGTTTTCTTTTCCAATTACCTTAACAAAATAAATACCTTTTGGTTGACCGCTTAAATCGATATTGGTTTTATTTGATACATTTTGAGTCAAAATCTCTTTTCCCAATAAATCAAATATTTGAATTTCAATAGCTTCATCACACTCTATTATGAATTTTCCATTATTGGGGTTTGGATAAATTTTTATTTTTTGATAATTCTTCAATTCATTAATACCTGTAAATTTAAACATGTCTCTAGATATGTACAATGATGTCATATCCATATTACATTGTCCTTGACTATCTATTGTATTAATTATGATAGAATAAGTTTCAGGAATTTTTTCACTATTAATTAAGTTTTTCTCGCTTCCAAAAACATAAATTGTACTAATAGTAAGACTATTAATAAAACCAATAGAATCAAAAGGGATCCTTAATTCGATATCTAATGTACTATCATTGGTTTTTATTGTTTTCAATTGGGGAGGATTCTTATGTTTTTCCGGACTTTCCCAATGAACAGTAAATTGACCAAGTCCTCCTGGTTTAATATACTTAACTAAATAGCTAAAAATTGAATCTTTTTTAGTTGCAATAAAAGTAGGAATTCCAATAATATCTCTTTGTTGATTTTCCGGAATTTGAAAATATGGCAATTGTTTATTCGTTATGCGAACTGAAAAATAATAAAATGTATTAGCATCACTATACTCAGACGCAGTTAATTTGAAAGTATATAGTCCAGTATCTAATTTATTTCCATCAATAATAATATCACCAGTATTTCCGTTAAGAACAATCCCCATTGATTCTTTAAATGTACCAACTTTACTTATAGAAAACTTTGGAAAATTCATCGTCCAAATTTTAAATTCTTTTGTTAAGTTCAAGATTGCTGTTTTCCCTTTTTCTACCGTAATAATGGGATAATCTTTAAATGTAATTGTCTTGGTTAGAAGTCTTTCGTTATTGTATCCTGAAAACCCCAAAAATTCTTTTTTAATAGTATCATTTGTTCCAATGAAAACAGTTGGAACATTATTAAATTTTGCTGTTACTTCAATTCCATTAGGATTGGAATTATAAAAATCCAAATGATACCTATGTTTTGATAAACCATTACATAACATCTCATAGTCAGATTTTACAGCAATTCCCTTACCTAAAACTGATATTGAATCAGGTAAAGTAGATTCGGTACTAACATAAACAAAAACATCTAAACTTGAATTATTTGTATTTCTAGGACTATTTATATTTACATAGCTTCCATATATTTTGAGTGTATCTTGTGCAATACTCGTATAAATCGTGAACAGGATATTGCAAAACAGAAATAGGATTCCTTTATTCATACTATCATTTTTTTAATTGAGAAATTAAGACTGGTAAATTTATTATAGAAAATAAATAAGGAGCTTCATTATAATTTTCAATTTAAAATTCCATATAGAACTTCAACTTTAATTCTTGCATTAAAAATATTGGAATTAAGTAGATTAATATTAAACCAATTTAAAGTTAAGGTTTTCTATGAAAAATATGATGAATTCATTGTTGTAAATAATTACTTTCTGCTAAAATTCTTTGTTTGAAAATTCTAGTTTGATTACTGCTTAATAATTTTTTGATTATAATAAGAATCCTCGTGTTTCATAAGCACAAAATAAACTCCGGTTGGAAAATCAGAAATATCCAATTGACCATTTTTGAGTTGAAACTTCATTTGAAAACCAGAAACATTAAAAATCGAAATTTGAGACAGGTCGAAGAAATAATGCTCCAAATCAAGGTTTAATAAGCTAGTTGTAGGATTTGGATACAAAAATGTTTCTCTTTTATATTTTAACTCATCAATTCCGATAGGCTTATAATTTTCAGGCGCAAAGTAAAATGAATGATACTTTTCAATACAATTTCCTTGTTTAAACAAAGAAAAATGAAACAATACGGATTGAGGTAAAGCGTAATAACTTACATTGTCCATATAAAAAGTAGATTTCACAATAATGGAATCATTCAATTTTAAAATCTCAATTTTAGGTTCTTTTTCAAATGGTATTTTTGTTTTTAGATTAACATTTA
>CALRIT020000040.1:0-4690 GCA_943361925.1 Vulcanococcus limneticus LL
ACTAAGGATATTAAAATTAATGGTTTGATTAAAGGTTATGTTGCTACTTCATTGGTAAAAGTATTAGATGATACAAGAATCAACGGTGGTGGTGCTGTTACTCACTTAATTCAATATTGCGATTTAGACGGAATTGAAACCAATAACGGTACAATTGGAAATGGTGCAACTCAAGCTTGTGGTTTATATGTTGCTACAACAGCATGTAATCCTGAAGGAAACGGAACAGCTCCAAATCCTAACCCTGATACAGATGGTGATGGTGTAATTGATGCCAGCGATTGTTACCCTTCAGATCCAAACAAAGCATTTTGTAATGCAGTACCAACAGGAACATTAGCATTCGAAGACCAATGGCCATTTACAGGTGATTATGATATGAATGATGTGGTTGTAACTTATAACTATAATGTAGTTACAAATGCAGCAAACAATGTAGTAAGAGTTGAAGCAACTTATGTTTTAAGAGCAACAGGTGGTTCATTCAAAAATGGTTTTGCAGTTCAATTCCCAGTAGATAGAAATAAAGTAAGTGGTGTAACAGGTGCAACATTAGAAGCCGGACAAACAAAAGCAGTATTGGTAATCTTTAATGATATGCGTCAAACTGCAAGTGCATGGAATACTGTTCCATCAGCAAGCACAACACCAGCAACAACATTTACAGTATCGTTTAATATAACAGATGGTCCAAGTTTAGCAGCATTCGGATTAGGAGCTTACAATCCGTTTATCTGGAATGGCACAGCAGGTTTTGGCAGAGGATATGAAATTCATTTACCTGGAAAACTTCCAACTGATTTAGCTAATGGTTCATTGTTTACAACTGGTAGAGATGGTTCAAACATCAGCACAGGTGATACTTATGTATCAAATAATGGCAGATTCCCTTGGGCAATCAATATCCCTGCAAGTTTCGATTATCCAAAAGAAAAAGCTGATATTAATTCTGCTTATACAAAGTTTGCAACTTGGGTTTCAAGTGGAGGAAGTTCATTTAGTAACTGGTACACAAATACCTCAGGTTACAGAAATGCAGCAAATATTTATTAATTGTGATTTGATTTTGTTTTAATTAAATGGGATGTCTTGAAAAAGATGTCCCATTTTTTTGTTTGATGATTTGTGTTCATCTTGTTAATCTATTATTGATTTTTATCAAGTAAACAGATTGTTTTTAGATTAAAATGGTTTTTAAATAAATCGTATATTTGTTTAAACTTTTACTCATTGATTGATAGAATTAATTCTTTCTGTTGATGTTTTCAATTTACGATTATGAAAAAGCTATTATTTCTAGCAATTCCTGTTTTGTTTTTTTCTTGTAAGAGAGAAATGCCAAAAACAGAAGACAACAATAGTATTATTACTGTCAGTTCCATTTTTGAAATGAAAGTGCCTGATGGTTTTCGTTATGAAAGTTCGAAGGATTATTCTTTTCAATTTAAAATTCTAAATGCCAAAGACCAATCTGCCGGAAGACAGAGTGTAGAACTTTGGACAGATTTGCCTGAAAATGGCGGGAAACGTTTGTTTAAAGGTTTATCAGGATTGGATGGAAATATCTCTTTTCCTCTAAAAATTGCTTCAAAATATTCAAGTTTAGTGTTGAATACTTCATTTTTAGGAATTCCTGAAAATTTAATCATCAACCTAAATAACAACAATATCAATTTAGTTTTAGGCGGAAGTGCTCCTCTTAAACTAGAAACAAAGAATCCAATATTTAATTTTTCAGGTGTTCGATTACAAAAGAATTTATCGAAAATATCGAATAAAATAGTTCCTACTTGGAATGCAGATGGTGTTCCCAATAATTTGTTATCACCTAGAGATGTAGTACCGAATCAATTAGTAAATGATATTTGGTCGATGTTACCTTCAAGAGTTGCAGTTCCAACTACACATCCTGAATTATTAGATGATAGTATTACAAAAAGAACCATTGTTTTAACCAAACGTGCAGATGTGTTTGTAACCTTTATAACTGAAGGAGCCGGATTTAGAAATACCTTATTTTACTATCGTTACAATAAAAATAATCCACCTGCAAATGCAGCTGCAATTGATACATTGTTTTTGATTTTCCCAAATGCATCACTTAAGAATTCGAATGGTGGATTGCTTACAGGTGATAAAGTTTATATAGGAACTTTTGGTGCTGATACTGTTATTGAATACGGTATCATTTCTCATGGATATGATATCAATTCAGGTACAATTGGAGCCGGTAACTGGTTTTTATATGGAAACAAAAATTTCAATCCTGAACCAAATCCATCAATCAGACAACATATGGTTATGTTGTTTGATAATGTGGGTCAGCGTTATATTATGGGATTTGAAGATATCATAAGAACTGCTAGTGGTTGCGACCATGATTTCAATGATGTTTTGTTTTATACAACATCAAATCCATTGGATGCAATTTCAGATGATGATATTGCGGTTTTGCCACCGGCTGATGATACTGATGGTGATGGCGTAAAAGATGTTGATGATGAATATCCAACAGATGCAGCACGTGCTTTTAACAATTATTATCCTTCAGTCAATACATCAGCCTCGGTTTCATTTGAAGATTTGTGGCCGTATTATGGCGATTATGACATGAATGATGTAATGGTTGATTTCAGGTATAAAATTGTAACCAATGCTTCAAACGCAGTAAAAGATGTTCAGGGAAATTATACTTTGAGAGCTAGTGGAGGTCAGATCGACAATAGCTTTGCAGTTGAATTTCCGACTTTAAGAAGCAATGTTCAAAATTTTAGCGGAGCAGTTTTAGAAGCCGGTCAAACCAATGCAGTTGCTAAAATTATTACCAATATCAGAAGTTTACAAAGCAGATGGAATACAATTCCTGCAGATCCTATTTCAGATACTTTGAACTATTCATTGAGTTTTAGTTTGATTAATCCGATTGCTATTTCAACATTTGGACTGAATGAATACAATCCTTTTATTTGGGGAAATGACAATGGCAAAGACAGAAGTAAAGAAATTCATTTACCTGGAAAAACTCCTACTAGTTTAGCTGCAGATTCATTATTTGGAACAGGTAATGATAGAACAAGCAGAGCAAATAATAAATACTATTTAAGCGAACACAATTTACCTTGGGCAATTTTAACTCCTGAGAGATTTGATTACCCAATTGAAAGAGTTGATATAGTAAATGCGCATTTAAAATTTGCATCATGGGCACAAAGCAATGGAACTTTATTTCCTGATTGGTATAAAGCAAATTCAGGTTATAGAGATAATACTAAAATTTACAATAAGCCTTAGGTTTATTTCAAGGATTTAAAAGCCGCTTCATCCTATTTGGAGCAGCTTTTTTGTGATTTAGATTGTAGTTTCATTATTCCTGAAATGATAAAACAGTATTTTTTTTTCCTGTTTTGGGATAAATTTAATTGCCTGAAATTTTATCAAAGTGTTGGTTTATAGTAGTTTGATTTCTTTGGCATTTTCTTAGCTATTAAGTAATAGTTATAAAAACCATGAAAAGAATATCATTAATTTTAGTTGCAGGTATCCTAAGCTTAGCATCTTGTAAAAAAGACCTTGAAAAGAAATTTGAAGAAGGTCAGAACACAACAATAGCTACTGAAGTTAGCAAAATGTCGGAAATTAAAGTTCCTGCAAACTTCAAATGGGAATTAACAAAAACAGTTTCAGTAAAAGTTAATTTAGAAGACAATTCATTCGGTGCATTAAAACATAAAATTCAGATTTATTTAGAAGATCCTTCAAACAAAGGAATTTCATTGGCAGAAGGTGCTTTATCTTTGGCTCAAGAATTTGAATCAACAATTTCAGTTCCATCAGCAACAAAAGAATTATTTGTAGTAAGAACAGCTCCTGATAATTCAAAAATGATTGAAAAAGTAACAATCTCAGGAAGCAATTCAGTTTTGTTAAATATCAAACCTGTATTAAAGAAAACATTTTCATTAGGTAAATCAGCTAGTCCTGATTGTAACACAGGTTGTACTCAAACAATCACTACAAGTAACCAAAACTTGAATGTAAACAACGGAGATGTAATTTGTGTAACAGGTAATAATATCTCTATTGGATTTAATGCCAATGGAGGAACAATCAGAATTTGTGGTTCTAATGTTACAGTTCAAAATGCTAACTTAAATAATAGCTCGACTTTAATTGTTACTTCAACTGGATCTGCTTCTTTCAATAATTTAAATATGAATGGCGCGACTACTGTATTCCAAAACTGGGGAACAGTTAGCATGAGTAGTTCATTTTCTCCGGGTGGAAGCATTGTAAATCATGGTACTATTAATACTGGTGGTGATTATAACTTAAATACTCAATCTGTTCAAACCAATAATGGAACTATTAATGTTGGTCAAAGCATGAATGTGAATGGCAATACAACCTTAACAAATAATGGCTCAATTGTTACTGATGATGATTTCAAAGTAAACGGAACAGGTTTATTTATCAATAACTGTAAATTGTGGACTAAGAAAAAACTACATAACAATAACATTATTAAAAACTATTCATATATTAGAGTTGATGATGAAACAGTAATTAATGGTGGTGCAGAATTAGGTATGTACAATGGTGCGATGTTTAGAACTAAGGATATTAAAATTAATGGTTTGATTAAAGGTTATGTTGCTACTTCATTGGTAAAAGTATTAGATGATACAAGAAT